>JBFWVM010000001.1:0-434181 GCA_050246735.1 Parvibaculaceae bacterium
ATCACTGATCTCGCACAGCTCTTGCCGTGGAATTGGCGCCTCGCGCGTATAGACCGCGCCGCCTGAACCGATCTCAGGCCTCATTCGCAGCACATCATCCCCCGCGGTCCTGAGCGGATGGTTACCATAGTTCGCGAGCATCCCAACTTGGCGACCAATCGCGAAATTGCAGCCGAGATAATCAGACGCAAGGGATGGAGTATGACCAAATCTGGCCTTGCTCGATTCCATTGCGGGCAAGGTCAAGGACGTCAGGAAGCGGCTACGCTAGCGGTCGGTAAGGGGCCGGGGCAGTATATGCTGTGGGAGGTTGCGCGCTAGATTTTTACCGGTGGGAGGGCTTCGTTGGGAGCATACTTTTCCGCCACCTCAAATAAACACTCATAGTTAGATCGTTTAAATTCGCCCGAGTATGGCGCATCGATCTTATCGGAAATCGCTTGGAGGACGTTGTAGTAGACCAGAATATTTTTCTGAAGCGCTTCCACAATTGATGTTACGAAGGTAGGGCGCGATTCCTTGTCTATATTCTCACCCTGGATAGCAATAGCGATCGACTTCAACTCTCCAAAATAGAGATCGCCTGCCGTGGAGATTGCTTGGAAGTCATCCAGCGTTATTTTGGACTTTTTCTGTTTTTTGCTTATGTACGACTGTATGGCATTCGTAAATTGCTTATACCGCTCCTCTTTTTCTTTCTTATGAGCCAAGCCGTTTTCATACAGTCTTTGCTTGTGATCCAATCTTTCAGATTTTGACAGCGTGAACCGGCTAATGAAGAAGCCAATCACGGTGCCTACAGCGAAGGTGATCGCGGGCATGATAGCCGGATTGTCCTTAAGCAGTTTTAGGATTTCCTCCCATGTCATTTTTTGAGTGCTTCCTGCAACAGCATCTCAAGTGTGTCTGCTTCGCTTGCGTAGAAGTGAGTCCGAAAGCCGACAAAGACCAGCTTGGCGGCTGACTCGCCAGCCACTTCTCTACCCACGCCATTCCGAATATTCGCCTGCGTAAGCTGCGCCCACCTTTCGATTTCGGTGGACGACGGCGCATTGGGAAGGCCATACTTAATCTTCAACCTAGTGCCGAGATCGCCCATGAATTTCTCCCATTCTTGTAAGAAATCAGAAGATCGCAGGAGCGCAGCCATCGACAAAAATCCTCATTTCGAGTAATGTTGAATCGCTCGATTGAAGACCCACGATCGATAAGGCTACCGCTAGAGCGGCTACTCTGCGTAGCAACATTACTAATACACAAATTTGTCCTTACGGAAAGCCGTCACATATGGTTGTGGACGGCTTTTTATCTTTGCCAATACCCTTTCCACTCCAGACTGACCGGGTGGGCGAGCGCCAGTGCAACAGTGCGATAGGCCAGCCCGCCATTGTCCACGCGACAATGATCCTCGTTCCAGGCCGCATGGGCGGCATATTGATGAAGATGCTGCGGGGCTGACGAAATGGTGTTGGCCATGGACCATTCGGCGCAAGCGGCCGAAATAGCACTCGAGGACCTGTGCGAGCGCTTGCTGCCGGCGGGCCAGGAGCGTATCGGCTGGGCGAAGATGGCGGCCATCCTGGTGACAGCGCGGCTATGCGAACCATCGAGCGAGCTGCACATTGCCGAGAATTGGTATCGGCGCTCGGCGCCTAACCCAACTTCACCAAAAATGTAGTGACGACTTTTCGGCTAAACCATTGATTTGCCCACACCCGACCCCCGAATCTGCGCAAGTTGGGCTAATGCGGCTAACACCGCCCACCACCTCACGACTTAACCCCGCACCGGCTTGGCGCGTTTGCTACCGAATGCCGTATCGATCAGTGACCTGACGGCTCGACGGCGCAGCGCGCCTTGACCCAATCGGGAAAGACGGGCGGGGACGGCGGCAGGATGCCGGTTTCCTGGTGGCAGCGGTCCAGGATCTCCTCGATCGTGCCGCCCCGGTCGAACAGCGGCGCCGTTCTGCGCTCCGACGACAGCTCCGCGCGAAGGGCATTCGTCCGCTCCATGTCGACGTCGCCCAGGCCGTCGATGACGACGCCGTAGCTCAGCGCTCCTGCCTGGCTGACGAGCCCTTCCTCGTAATCGTGCATCACTTTCGCGATGGGCCGCTTCAGCGGGTCGCCCCAGCCGCCGCCGCCCCAGGTCAGGAAGTGCACAACGTCGCCGGCCTTGACCGCCAGCCTGTCGCATTTCGAGGGAAGCGTCTCGCGCCCGCCATCGGCGCGGACGATGTATTTGGCGCTGCGCCTGGCGGGCTTGCCGCCATTCACGCCCCATGGATGGGTGAGCCAGCGGTCGTCGTGGATGGAGACATGGCCGTCGTTCAGGACGCGATAGGCCGTATGGACGCCGTTTCCGCCACGATGCAGTCCGGCGCCGCCGCTGTCGGGAATGACGGCATGGATGTCCAAACGGATGGGAAGGATCGATTCGAGATATTCGCTCGAGACATTGGTGAAGTCCGGCCACATGCCGTGGCCGTCGGCGCCGTCGCCGGAGGGCGCCGCCGCCACCCCGCCGAAGGCGATATGGAAGAGCTGGAACCATTCGCCGCGGGAATTGTAGCCCGAATAGAGGAAATGCGGGCTGGCGGAGAAGCCGGCGGCGCACAGGAATTCCGGATTGCCGCTGCCGAACAGGCCGGCCAGCACATCCATGCAGCGCGCCAGGCCATGCGTCCTGCACGACAAGGCGGCGGGCTTGACCGGGTTGAGCAGCGTGCCGCGCGGGATGCGGACGTCCATCAGGTCGTAGAAGCCGTCGTTGAAGAGGATCTGCGGGTCGGCCAGCTGGATGAGGAAGACGCCGCAATGCATCTTCGTCATCTCCTCATTGCAGTAGAAATTGATCGAGCTCTGCGACTGCGGGTCGGTTCCTTCGAAGTCGAGGATCATCTTCTCGCCTTCGCGCCAGAGCGAGCAGGCGATCTTGTAGGGCCCCATGCCGGTGCCGTCGTCGTCGATATAGTCCTCGAAATACTGCCTGGATTCCGGGATTCCCCGCAGGATCACCCGGCGCATGGCCTCCTTCGTGCGGTCGAGGAGGGCGTTCAACGCTGAGCAATAGAGGTCGTCGCCGAAACGGTCGGCCAGCTCGACGACCCGGACGCCGGCGATGCGGCAGCCGGCGATCAATGCGTTGAGGTCGGCCTCGTTCCACTGCGGCATCCGGCAGTTGTGGAGGATGAGCTTCAGGATCTCGGCGTTGAGGACGCCCCTGTTGTAGATCTTGGTGGGCGGAATCAGGATGCCTTCCTCGTAGATCTGCTGGGCGTCGGTCGGCATGCTGCCCGGGCTGCGGCCGCCCGAATCCGTCATATGGCCGAACATCGCCGACCAGCCGAGCAGGCGGCCCTTCTTGTAGATGGGCATCAGGACGAGCCAGTCCGAGGAATGGCTTATGGCGCCGTTGCAGGAATAGGGATCGTTCGTCAGGAAGACGTCGCCCTCGTGGATATCGCCGTCATAGGCCTTCTTGAAAAGATTGATGAAGGCGCCGAACTGGCCGACCACCATCTTGCCGTCGCGGTTGGCGATCATCGGGAACTCGTCGCGCTGCTCGCGGATGCCGGGCGACATCGCGGTGCGGAACAGGACGGCGTCCATCTCGTGGCGCGCATTGAGCAGCGCATTCTCGATGATGTCGAGATCGACAGGGTCGACGGCCACAGTCGCGAATGGGGTCGTGCTCGTTTCGATGATCCGCGCCGGCATGGGAACCTCGGACTAGTGTCTGGTTGGCCTGATGATGATATTGCCGAGAGGATCGACGCTTCCCTCATGCCGCGGCAGGATCAATGTGGTCGAGTCGAGCTGGGTCACGATCGCAGGCCCGTTGACGACGTTCCCCGCCTCGAGGCGGGAGCGGTCGTAGATCGGCGCAGCGACCGTCTTTCTCTCGAAAATGGCCGGCGCGCTCTCGATGAGGGCCGGCGAAGGATCCGGCCCGCCGGCCGGCAGGGGGGTGATGCCCGACAAAGTCCGCCTGGACTCCGCTATGGCGCGCAGATTGATGAATTCATGGTCGGCATCGAGGGCAAAGGTGTAGAGCCTGCGGTGAACGTCGTCGAACTGCGCGGCGAGGGATGCGAGCCCGCCCTCCGCCAGGCGCTCCCGGGCGAATGGAATCGTCTGGTTGAGGACCTGGCCCGAATATCGGACGTCCGCCTCGAACCTCAGGGTCCGATTCTCACACGAGATGCCGTCGTCGTCCAGCCCGCGTGAGGCCCTGGCCGCCAGGTCGTCCAGAAGCCGCTCCAGCTCCGCGACGTCGGTTTCGCGGAAGCGCTTGTGAAAGCTCCTCGCGGCCTCGTCGCGGGCCGAGGTGGTCGCATCGCCGAGAGCGCAGAGAACACCGGGTCCCGGGGGAACGATCACCGGCCAGCAGCCGATGAGAGCCGCGACCGCGTTGGCATGAAGCGGACCCGCTCCCCCGAACGCCACCAGCGCAAGGCGCCTCGGGTCGAACCCCTTCTGGACCGATACCAGCCGGAGAGCGCCCACCATGTTCTCGTTGACGATGTCGTAGATGCCCTGGGCCGCCCTTTCGACGTCGAAATTCAGGGCCTTCGCGATCGAGCCGACGGCTTCGATGGCGAGCTCCCGGCTGATCTTCATATCGCCGCCGAGACGCGACAGCATCGGAAGGTAGCCGAGGACGACATTGGCGTCGGTCACCGTCGGCGCGGTCCCGCCCTTGCCATAGGCCGCGGGGCCCGGCGCCGAGCCCGCACTTTGCGGGCCGACCCGCAGAGCCCTGGTCAGCTCCGGCACATGGGCGATCGATCCGCCGCCGGCGCCCACGGTGCGCGTGTCGATCGAGGATGCGCGGACGCTGAGCTCTCCGACCATGGTTTCCCGCCGCACCTCGGCCTCGCCGTTGCGCACGAGACAGACATCGGTCGACGTTCCGCCCATGTCGAAGGTGAGGAAATCCCGGTAGCCCGCCTGCGACGCCGTCCATATGGCGCCCGCGACCCCGCCGGCCGGCCCGCTCATCAGCAGATTGACGGGAGAGCTCTCGGCGCCGCGCGTCGACGTCAGCCCGCCGTCGGAGCGAAGTATGTTGAGCTTTATGTCGCCGCAGACCGATGTGAGCTGCCGGCCGAAATTGCGGACATAGCGCCCGACCGTCGGTCCGACATAGGCGTTGGCGACGGTCGTGATCGTGCGCTCATACTCCTGCATCTCGGGCACCACCTGGGACGAAAGCGATATCGCGACGTCCGGAAGCTCGACCGCCGCGATCTCGGCGACGCGGCGCTCGTGCGCGTCATTGGCATAGGAATGAATGAGCGATACGGCGAGCGCGTCGATCCCCCTGGCGCGGAGGCCCCTGAGCGCTTCGATGAGCCCTGTCTCGTCCAGCGGAAGAACGACATTGCCGGAGGCATCGATGCGCTCATCGGCCTCGATGGTGAGCGAAAGCGGCGCGAGAGGGGGCTTCATGTTGAAGTTCACCCATGCACCGAGGCCGCCCGGGATGAACGACCTGGCGATCTGCAATATGTATCTGTACCCGGCGGTGGTCACCAATCCGACGCGCGATCCCTCGCCGGTCAGGACGGCATTGGTGGCGACCGTCGTTCCGTGCATCAGCTGATGGATGTCGCGCGGATCGATGCCGGCGGTCGCGCAGATGCGCTCGATGCCCGAGATAATGCCGAGCGAGGCATCGGGATAGGTCGAGGGGACCTTGGCGACGTGGAACGTCTTTCCCGCATCGTCGACAAGGACGAGATCGGTGAAGGTGCCGCCTACATCGACGCCCAAACGATATGCCATGACCTTCCTGCTGCTGCCGACGGATGCCGGAATCCCGGGCTAGGCGCGGGGATATTCGTAGACCGCGACCTGATTTCCCTCGAGATGGGCGATCACCTTGTCGAGAGGCTCCACGTCGCAGTACTTCATGTCCAGGTCGAATATATTCCATTCGACCGCCGCGGGCACCCGGTCGCCGACGCATTCGCGCACGACGACCGTGCGGAAGCCCTCGCCGAGCGCGTCTTCGATCGTATGCCTGACGCATCCCGCCATGGTGACGCCGGTGCAGATCAACGTGTCGATTCCCCCGGCGCGCAATATCCCGCCCAGATGCGTTCCGGCAAAGGCGCTCGGACGCTTCTTCACGATGACCGTGTCGACGCCGTCAACCGGCTTTATGCGCTCGTCGATCTCCACGGCGGAGGAGCCCAGCATGAGGTCTTCCCATGGCCCCTTGAGCGGGAAGGCGCCGATGTCGAAGCGGCTGCAGAAGGCGGTGGTGGTGTAGATGATGGGCAGGTTCTTGGCGCGGGCGGCCTGCAGCAGGCGCTGGGTGCCGGGGATGATCAGATCATCCATGTCGTTGCAGGTGAAGCGGTAGCCCCGGCGCGTCCAGGCGTTGGCGAGGTCGATGTTGAGTATGGCCGGCGACTTGCCGTAGCCGCTTCGCTGGTTCCATCCGCGATTGGCATAGAGCGAGGAATCCTCGTTGAAGATCGTCTCCAGCGCCTGTTGGACTTCGGGGGAGGTCTTGTTCATCGTCGTTCCTGCGATTTGGCTACGGCATTTCCTGTTCGGACCGTTCGGGATGCCTAGGTCTCACCCTGTTCCGCAAGGTACTTCTCGGCCAGGGGAGATCCCGGCGTTATCAGCTCGAGCGGGACGATGTTGTCCGGCGAACTCCCTTTCGTGACCAGCGTATGGGCGGTTTCCGCTATGGCATCGCCGACCGCCTTCAAGGGGATCGCCACCGAGGCCCGATAGACGTTGTCGCCTTCCTTCAGCAAGCGCAGCGCCACCACCGTGCCGTCCATCCCGCCTATGAAGGCATCCTTGCGCTTCGGGTCGCGGCCGGAGGCCACCCAGGCCTTGTATGCGCCCTCCGTCGCCGGATCCTCGACGCCCAGGATGACGTTCAGGTCCGGATGAGCCTGCAGCAGGGAGCGCGACACGTCCAGGCCTTCGACGGGCGTGACGGCGTTCTGCCTCGCGACGATCGTGACATTCGGCGCCTTGGCGAGAAGGCCGTCTTCGATGCCCTTGCCGCGCTGCTGGCCCCATACCATCGGCGCAAAGCCGAGTATCGCGACCTGCGCCTTTCCCGCGAGATTGTCGGTGATCCACTGGCCGGCATATTCCCCGAGCTTGCGGCCGTCATTATACTGCTGGTAGCCCACGGTCGCGTCCTGGTTCGTCAGGCGATCGCCATAGGTGATCCAGTGGATGCCATTTTCCTTCGCCTGCTTGCCGAGCACCTCGAGGGCGTTGGGATTGGCGCCCTGGGCGACGATGACGGCGACCTTCTGCTCGATCCATGTCTTGATGGTATTGATCTGCTTGTTCATGTCGGAGCCCGGATCGTCGATGATCAGCTCATAGCCGAGCTCCGCTGCCCGCTTCCTTGCCTGCTCGAGCGTGACGATCACCGCCCCGATCTTCGACGAGTTCGGGAAGCTGACGGCAATCGTCTTCTTCTCCTGCGCGCTCGAATTTCCGGGCGCCAGCGGGGCAACGACGGCCGACAAGCCCAATATCGACAGGATCCGAAGAACTTCACGGCGGGCCGGCTTCATGGAGTCACGAGATTTTCCCTGCAAGGCACTCATTTGCTCCTCCCACATTTCTTTGCGCGTTCATGCGCTTCTGCGGACCGTACCTTACGAGCTATATGATAGGTTGTCAATCCAGTATTATAGCTTTATGACAGTTGGATGTTCGGTCTTGCCGGCATTTTGAAAGTGGGTTACCTCATTTCGTGCGCGGCCCCTGGCCCGGGGTGGAGGTGGATTTGGCGAAACGTGCAGGCAGGCTCTTCCCGGCGGCGAAATCGCCGGCCAAGCGTTCGCTGTCGGATGACGTCAGCCACCGGATCGCAGAGGATTACATCGCGAGCAAGAAAGTCGCGGCGGGCGATCTCCTTCCAAGCGAAGCGGAGCTGTGCGCGATCTATGGCGTCTCCCGCATCACGGTTCGCGCGGCGATCAGGAGCCTGTGGGACCATGGCCTCATCAGCGTGAGGAACGGCGTCGGGGCGATCGTCCTCCCGCGCGCCAACGAAGTGACTCACGGGCTGGACAGGCTCGCTTCCATCGATACTTTCGCGCGCCAGGCGGGCCACAAGGTCGAGACGGGACATCTCGCCTGGGAGGACGTGGCGGCCGACGCGGAGATCAGCCGGAAACTGCAGATCCCCGTGGGGACGTCCGTCCTGCGCGTGACCCGCAGCAAGATCGTGGATCGCGTCCCGGTCGCCTGGATCATCGACGTGTTGCCGCATTCGCTCATCGACAAGAAGTCGCTGCAAAGGAAGTTCAAGGGATCCGTCCTCGACGTGCTTCTGGACGACCAGCGCTACCGGCTCGACTATGCCGACAGCGAAGTGAAGCCCTGCCTTGCGGACGATAAGATGAGGTCCGTCCTCACCGGCAACGCCGATGGACTGCTGCTTCACATGGATACCGTGACGATGACTTTCGACGGGCTCCCCATCCTGTGGGGACAGATATGGCTCGATCCCGGGCATTTCCGTTTCTCGTTCCACCGGCGCCGCTTCGCCTGACGCGCCGTCCTGCAGGACAAGACGAAGAGGGCTTGTCCCGGCCCGTCAGGCCTGTATGATAGCAATAATGATGAAGTATGATAGCTATCGGGATAAGGACCGTGATCTCTGAACCGGATATCGGGGCCGTCCACGGTCTGGCTGCGCAAAGCGAAGCCGGCATCGAAGCGCTGCTGCTCGCGCTCCTGGCGCACGCGACCGATAGTCTCGAAGGGTGCCGGAAGGCCGTTCCGATCGTCCGGGACGCACTGGCCAGCGCCGGGCTGGACGTCGAAGTCCACTCCTCCGGAGGTGCCGGGGCTCCGCATTTTCCGATTCTCGTCGGCTGGTGCGGCAGGCGGACGGTCACGCCGGATATGCTCCTTTGCGCGCATCTCGATACTTCGCCGCCCGGGCAAGGCTGGTCGCGCAATCCGCTGGGGGAGGACAGCGGTGAATTCATTTTCGGTCGCGGAGCCGTCGTTTCCAAATCGGACGTCGCTGTCTTCATCCACGCCGTGAAGGCGGCGCGGCAGTTTCTAAAAGACCTGCCGGACGTCTCCGTCGCCGTCGCCATAACCTGCGACGAAGGCTCGGGCGGAGACCACGGCGCCGCCCATCTCCTCGAGCCCCTGGGACTGCGCCCGCGAATGGCGGTTTTCGCCGGCGTTTCCGATGCCGTCACCATCGCCCACAATGGCTGCGTCCAGCTGAAGATCAAGTTGACCGGGACGGCGTGCCATCAGTCCCTGGTGCCAAGACGCGAAGACGCGATGCGTCATGCAACGGCCATATGCGAAAGCCTGTACGCCCATGCCGACGAGCTTGCGGCCCGACCCGGCAGCATACCGGGCCTGGCTCATCCCACCCTCAATGTCACCAGGGTGACCGCGGGCAGCGCTTTCGGCATGTCGCCGCGCGATGTCGAGATCTGGGTGGACAGGCGTGTCCTTCCCGACGAGGAATTGGACGCGGCCCGTGACGAAGTTCTTTCCCGCATCACGGCGCTCGCGGCGCAAACGGACGTCCGGACGGAAGTCTCGGTCGTCAGGATGGCCGAGCCGATGCGGCCCGCGGACTCCGCGAAAGCGTTCGTGCGGCTGCTCCAGGACGAGGCGGAGCTGGCTTTCGGAAAGACGCTCGAGGCGCAAGGGTCGACCCTCTATACCGACGCCCGCTGGTTCTCGAATGCCGGCATTGCGACCGTCATGTTCGGGGCAGGGGAAGCCGACGTCAAAACATCCGGCGCCAATGGCAGCAACGAGCGCATTCCAAAGCGGTGCCTGCGCGAAGGGGCGGTGATCCTCGCGCGCACGATCGTCAGATATTGTTTACAAACCAGTGGAGGGCAGTCATGAGCCGGCTCAGTTTTGCGGACGCCATGGGTCTGGTCGAGAACTGCCTGGAGAGGAACGGCTGCTCCAAGGACAACAGCCGCGACATCGCCCAGGTGATCGTATCCGCCGAAGCCGACGGCTGCGTCTCGCACGGCCTGTTCCGGGTTCCAGGATATGTCGGCTCGCTGCGCAGCGGCAAGGTCGATGGAAAAGCGACCGCCCGGCTCACGCGGACCGGAGCGTCCACCATCCGCGTCGACGGCCAGGGCGGCTTTGCCCCGCCGGCCCACCGCTTTGCGCGCTCGTCGATCATCGAGATGGCCAGGGCGGAAGGGATAGCCCTGGCGAGCTTCGTCGATATCTATCACTTCTCGGCTCTCTGGGCCGACATCGAGCCGATCTGCGCGGAAGACCTCTGCGCCATGGCCTTCACGAGCTATCTGCCGTCGGTGGCGCCCGCCGGCGGGACAAAGCCGCTGTTCGGCACCAATCCGATGGCGTTCGGCTGGCCGCGCCGAGCCGGAGAGCCCATGATCTTCGACCAGGCGTCGAGCGTCCTGGCGCGCGGGGACATCATGATCGCCGCACGCGACGGACATCGCATGACCGAGGGCGTCGGCATCGATGCCGCGGGGCATCCCACCACCGATCCGAACGAGATCCTCAAGGGAGCCATGCTTCCCTTCGGCGGCTACAAAGGGTCCGCCATCGCCATGATGGTGGAACTTCTCGCCGGCCCTCTCATCGGCGAAGCCCTGTCGTTCGAAGCGGCGGAGGGCGACAACAAGGACGGCGGGCCTCCGAAAGGCGGCGAGCTCGTCATCGTCCTCTCGCCGCAAAAGCTCGGACAGGCCGACTGGAGGGAGCATGGCGAAAGACTGTTCGGCAGGATCCTCCAGCAGCCGGGCACCAGGCTCCCGGCCGACAGGCGCTACGCCAACCGCGAGCGCTCCCGAAGGGAAGGACTCGAGATCGCCGGCGAGACCCTTGCCAGGATCGAAGCATTGCTCTGAAAAGGCGATGTCCGGCCGTGCGCATCGCGCCTGGCGGGCGGCGACGGCACAGGTCTAGCCGGCGAGAGGAATGTCCCGGTACTGTATCCGCCCGGCCTGGCGCATGCTGGTCGCGTATGGCCCGCGCTCGATGAGCAGGAGCGGATCGCGCCTCGCCAGGATCTCCTCCTTCAATTTCCGCGTCGCGGCGTCGTCCACCTCGTGGACGATGCTCCGGCCGGCCTGCTTTCTTATCAGAACCACGCCATAGTCGCGCGCGGCGCTTTCGAGAGATACCAGCCCGCGTTGCGCATCGAGCCGCACGGCCTCGGGATCGCGCTCGAGCGGATCGCCAAATCCGCCGCCGCCCGGCGTCGTGACCCGTATGATGTCGCCTTCCCTGACCGGCACCGAATCGCGCGAGAACTGAACCAGGCGCTCATCCTTCGTTCCGGGATTGATGATCGTTCCGCCCGGCATTCCGGCCCGACCGCCCCTGACGCCCCAGCAGCCGAAGGCCGTACGGTCGCAGCAGGTGAGGATGAATCCGTCGCGCAGGACCCTGATCTCCTTGAGATAGCCGAGGCCGCCGCGATACTTGCCGGCGCCGCCCGAGTCAGGGAAAAGAGCGGTCCGCTCGACGATGACCGGAAAGTTCTGCTCGATGAACTCGGTCGGAAGGTTGCGCGCATTGGGAACCATGTCGACGGCATCGGTGCCGTCGGCATAGGGCCTGGCCCCGGAACCGGCGCCGAAGACCTCCCGCAGGATGAAGTCGCTGCCGTCATCGAGCTTGCCGTAATAGCCGTAGATCTGCAGCGTATTCGAATCGGCGACGATCTGGCCGTCGAGCGCCTGCGCCAGGGCCCCCGAGAAGGCGCTGGTGTTCCGCAGGTTGGTCTGCGACCGGTTGGCCACCGCGGCCGGCCGCCGCGGCGCCATGATGGATCCCCGCCGATGATAGCTCCTCATGACGCGGGTTATGCCCTCGTTGATCGTCACGCCCTTGGCGAACTGCTTCAGATAGCCGCCCAGCCACTTGACGATGAAGCGGCCCGTCGCCGCAAAATTGATGGGTCCCGCCACCTGCTCGGACGAGCCGGTCCAGTCGAGGATGATCTTCTCGTCGTCCTTCATGAGCGTGACGGCGATCTTGACCGGCTGGTCGTTGTCGATGCCGTCGCTGTCGACGAAATCCTCCGCAGTCCACTGCCCGTTGGGGACTTTCGGAAGAGCGACCTGCTTCAGGGAGTCCGCACAGCGGTCTATCAGCCGGTACATGCCGCCTTCGACCACATCGGCGCCCAGGCGCCCGCACAGCTCCTCGAAGCGCCGGGCGATGATCCGGCAGGCGCCGACAAACGCCTCGATGTCCCCCGAGAGCGCATCGGGAAAACGCGTGTTGCGCAGGATGATGCTGTAGACGTCCGAATTGCGCTTGCCGGCTGACCACAGGCGCACCGGCGGAACCTGTATGCCCTCCTCGAAGATGCTTCGGGACGTGACCGGCCAGCTTCCGACGACGACGCCGCCGACGTCCTGGGTATGGCCGTAGATCTGGGCGAAAGCGCGAAGACGGCCCTCGGCGAAGATCGGCATGACCAGGCAGTAGTCGGGCAGGTGCTGTATCGTTCCATGCGCGTGGAACACGTCGTTGTAGATGAAGATGTCGCCGGGGACCATTTCGTCGATCCCGAAAAATGCCCGGATGGGATCGGCCGTCGCGCCGAAGGAGACGTGCGTGACGCTGTCGCAGTCCACCGTGTTTATCGCCGCGCGATAGTCGTGCTGCTCGCGGATGATGGTCGAGCGGGCGGAGCGCTCGACGGCGGCTTCCGCCTCGTTGATGGCCGCTTCGAGCGCGCCTTCGATCACGTCGAGAGTGATCGGGTCGATCTTGTCCTTGGCGGCATCGATGCGCCGCCAGTCCTCGGCGGAGCGCGGAAAGCTCATGGTGCGGAAAGGCTCGAACTCCTCCGCCAGGAAGGGTGTTTCGTCAAAACATCCGGCGCGGGCGGTTGGAGCAGTGTCATTGCGGGTCATCGAGCACACCCTCAGTTGCGCGGCGTCTTCGAAAGCAGGAGCGTGCCGCCATCCATCGAAGCGGCGGTCCATCCCGGATCGACGACCGTCGTCGTATCATACTGTTCCACGACGCACGGACCGGAGACCGCGCCGTCCACGCCGACGAAGGGTCTCCTGTACACGTCGCATTCGACGAAGGCGGAGAGCCTGCGGTCGAACATCCGGCGCGTCTCGCGGTAGAAGTCGCGCCAGGTCTTGCGCCGGTCATGGCCATGCTTCGGACGCCGCGGGCGGGGAAGGGCGCCGAATGCGGCGAGCGACAGGCCTACCAGCTCCACTTCCTGCTGGCCCCGGTGGGAGAAGCCATAGCGGTCCTCGTGCGCGTCGTGAAATTTCGAAAATGTCTCGCGCGCGGCGTCCTCGAGATCGGCATCCAGCGCGAGCGGCACGCGTATCTCATAGGCCTGGCCCAGATAGCGCATCTCGGCGAAGGCCTCGTAGCGTGTCGTAGCGCCCTTGAACCCCTGGCGCACGAGATCGCGATCGCATTTCTCCTTCAGGGCGGCGAGTTGCGCCGCGAGGTCGCCGACATCGAAATGGTTTTCCCGCTGGACACTCGTTATCGAATGGTCGACGCGTACGTCGGAGAGAAGCAGGCCTTCGGCGGACATGGCGCCGGGAGCGGGCGGCACCAGGACGCCCGTGATGCCGAGCTCGTCCGCGACCAGACATGAATGCATCGGGCCGCCGCCCCCGAAGGGAAGAAGCGTGAAGTCGCGCGGGTCGCGGCCGCGGCTGACCGAGACCAGCCTGATCCCGGCGATCATGTTCTGAACCGCAAGCTCGAGTATGCCGTCGGCCGCCTTGGCCAGGCTGAGGCCCAGCGGACGGGCGACATGCTCGTCTATGACTTTCCCGGCCGCCGCCGCGTCGAGCGTGATGGAGCCGTCGAGAAGCTTCGGAGATATGCGGCCGAGGACGAGGTGGGCGTCGGTCACCGTGGGACGGGTTCCGCCGCGACCGTAGCAGACCGGTCCTGGCTGCGAGCCGGCGCTCTCGGGCCCGACCCGCAGCGCTCCGTTGTCGGCCAGCCAGGCTATGGATCCTCCGCCCGCCCCGACGGTCGTCATGTCGATCATCGGTACCTTGATCTCATAATCCTCGATCCGGCCCGAGTTGAGAATACGCGGCATGCTGCCCTCGATGAGGGCGATATCCGCGCTGGTTCCGCCGACATCCAGGGTGAGGAGATTCTCGAAGCCGGACAAAGGTCCGTTGATCGCCGCAGCCATCACACCCGCGGCAGGCCCGGAAAGCACCGAGTTCAGGGGCCGCGTCACCAGCTCGGCCGACTTCGCAACGCCGCCGCTGGACTTCATGATGTAGAGGCTGGCCTTGATTCCCTCGTCTGCGAGACGCTTCTCGATCCGGCCGATATAGGAGCTCATCAAGGGCATCAGGCCGGTATTGAGGCAAGTGCCCTGCGTGCGCTCGTATTCGCGGTACTCGCGTATGATATCGGACGAGAGCGATACGAAACACGAAGGATGGACTTCGGCGATCAGCTCGCGGCAGCGCTGCTCGTGCAGCGGCGAGACATAGGAATGGATGAACGAGACCGCGAGGGCATCGATCCCGAGCTCCTTGTATTCAAGCGCGACCTGACGCACCTCGTCATCGTCGAGGGATCTGAGTATGTTGCCTCTATAGTCGATCCTCTCGCCGACTTCCCGCACCAGCTCGAGCGGAACGACCCGGTCGGGCTTTATCCACCAGGTGATGTCGCCGAAGTCTCCGGGAACGTCCTGCCGGCGTATCTCGAGAATGTCGCGGAACCCCCGGGTGACGATCAGGCCCATGAGCGGATAGTCGCTCTCGAGGATGGCGTTCGTCGCCGCCGTGGTGCCGTGCATGACGTTGGAGATGGCGGCGAGGGGAAAGCCGGCCTTCTCCGAGATCCGGGCGATGCCGGAGACGAGAGCGACGGAGGGGTCTTTCGGCGTGCTGTTGACCTTGATGACCTCCTGCTGCCCGGTCAGCTCGTTCAATGCGACGACATCGGTAAATGTCCCGCCTGTATCGATCGCTATACGCCAAGACATTCTCTTCCCCAATGATCGCAGGATCGACGCGCGGCGCGCGGGCGGCCGAAGGAGCCGTTCAAGCCAGGCTCTTCAGGACATCGGCGCAGCTTCTGACGTCGGCCCAGTTCCTGTCCATATAGGCAAGCGCGTGATCGTGAAGATCCTTGGTGATCGCCGCGCAGCCGTCCTCGACGATCACCTGTCTGTAGTCGAGATCGCCGGCATGGCGGGATGTCGTCTCGACGCAGCTGTTCGTCCAGATTCCCGTGAGGATGATATCGGCAATCCCCATATTGCCCAGGATGTGATCCAGGTTCGTCGACGTGAAGCAGCCCGAGCCCGATTTCGTGAGGACGATGTCACCCTCCCGGGGGGCTATCTCGTCGAGGATCTGGGCTTCCTTCTGGTCGAGGGAGATCGTGAGCCCCTGTTCCCGGTGCCTGCGGGTCTGGTCCGATCCGTCTCCCTTGAGCGAGCCGACCCGCGCATAGATCACGGGGAGCGAGCGCCGCCGCATCGCGGCGCACAAGCGTGCAACATTCGGAACCACGACGTTCTCGATCCGGGAGATGGCATACTCGCCGCCGTCGCCAAGCCCGCGATCGGCAAGCTTCTTGAACGCTCCATGGTTTCGCGATGCCGTCATGTACTGGAGATCGATGATGACCAGCGCGCATTTGCCGTAGTCGAACCTTCCCTCCGGCACGCGAATGATGGCGTCCCAAGCCTCCGCAGTTCCCGTCGACACGCTCGTCCTCCCTGAGATGAAGCCTGATCGCCTTGAGTTTAGCCGTCCAGGACAACCTGTCAAGTAGGTTAGCATTAGCTATCTGATAGCTTATCTGCGGTATTGAAAAGGGGGGAACTTGGGTGCAGATGTGGATGGCGCCCCCACGGGAATCGGGTGATTCCTGCCGGAGCCCGCGGGGACGCGATCGGAAGCACGTGATGGACCAGCAAACGAGCAAGAAGCCGCCGGGATCCCGGACAGGCAAGAGAGGCGGCCCGAGGCGCGGCCGTTCCAGGACCCAGGCCGTCGTAGCGCGCAGCGGACGGTCGCTGCCGGACGAGGTCAGCCGCCAGATCGTCAAGGATTTCATCACCAGCGAGAAGGTGGCGGCGGGCGAACTGCTGCCCAGCGAGTCGCAGCTGTGCGAGATCTATCGGGTGTCGCGCTCCACGGTGCGGTCGGCGATCAAGAGCCTGTACGAATATGGGCTCATCAGCGTCCGCAACGGCGTGGGCGCCGTCGTGCTGCCCCGCGCGCACGAGATACCGCACGGCCTGGACCGCCTGGCCTCCATCGACACTTTCGCCATCGAGACCGGGCATCGCGCCGGCACGGCGGACCTGGCCTGGGACCAGGTGCCGGCCGACGCCGAGATGAGCCGCAAGCTGCGCATCCCGGTGGGCGATCCGGTTCTCATGGCGATACGTCTCAAGCTGGTCGACGACGAGCCGGCGGCCTGGGTGATCGACCATATGCCCCGCGATCTCATCGACCCCGACGAACTGAAGAGGAAGTTCCGCGGATCGGTTCTCGACGTCCTGCTCGAGGATCCCACCCAGGCGGTCGACTATGCCGACAGTGAGGTGAAGCCCTGGATCTGCGATGAAAAGCTCGCCAGGACATTGAACCGGCAAGAGGGCGACGCCGTGCTGTATCTCGACACCACGGTCGTGACGGTGAAAGGGCGTCCGGTCATCTGGGGCCGGATCTGGCTCGACCCCAATCACTTCCGCTTTGCTTTCCGGCGGCGCAGGTTCAACTAGCGCGGCGGACCCGGGTCGGTCCGTCGCCTCATCTACTTCCCGGCCGGCTTGTTCTCGAGCCTCTTCGCCTTCTCGAGCTGCTCGGCGATCTTGCGGCGTTGCGCGATCCGCGGTCCCATATAGCTGCCGAGCGCGTCGAGGCTGGCCGCGAGGATCAGGGCCAGGCCGCTGGCGACGAGCTGGATGAACGGCGGCACGTTCAAAAGCGTCAGCCCGTTTTCCAGGACGCCGAGAAAGACCCACGCCGTCACGACGCCCAATATGCGGCCGCGGCCGCCGGTAAAGGCGACCCCGCCGAGCAGGATGATCGTCAGCGCCTGAAGCTCCATCTGGAGGCCGAGAGCGCCGGGCGAGACGCCGTCCAGCCGGGCGGCGAGGAGAACCCCGGCGAGCCCCGCCGCCGCGCCGGTCGCGACATAGAGGCCGAGCAGCAACGTCTTGACCGGCAGCGCGGCCAGGAAGGCGGCCTGCGGATTGACGCCGATCGCATAGACATAGCGTCCCCATACGGTGGTCGCGATGAATATGGCGGAGCAGACAAATGCGCCGCCGACGATCCACAGCAGGATCGGCACGCCCAGGAACCGCCCATTGCCGATGAAGAAGAAAGTATCGCCGAGCCCGTAGACTTCCGTCGGATTTATCAAGAGGGTCGTGCCGCGCAGGAAACTGAGCATGCCCAGGGTGACGATGATCGGATTGAAGCGCAGGAATCCGCAAAGAAAGCCGTTTACGGCGCCGACCAGCGCGCCGGTGGCGACGCCGGCGAAGATCGCCGCGGGCGGGGCGGCGCCGAGCTTGGTGATCGCGATGGCGGTAATCATGCCGGAGAACGCGATGTTCGATCCGACGGAAAGATCGACATGGCCCGCGATGACGAGAAGCGCCATGGCGGCCACGACGACGCCGATGGCCGCATAGTTGGTCAGGATGACGGTGAAGTTCGAGACGGTCAGAAATGCGCTGCTGCGGTAGCTGAAGAAGATCACAAGCGCGAGCAGGGTCGCCAGCAGGATGTTGTTCACAAGAAAATTGCCTTGCGCGACGCCGCTGAAGATCCGCGAGCCGAGCCCTTGCGCCGCGGATGAAGGTGACTTCATGGTCATGCTGCTTTTCCCTTGTGTTCGATTCTATGGGCCAGCGACAGGAGTTTGGTCTCGTTGATGTCCTCGCCGGTCACGATCCCGGCGATCTGGCCGCCCGAGAGCACGATCACCCGGCTGGCGATCTGCATCAACTCGTCGGGCTCGCTCGATGTCGCCAGGGCGGCGCGGTCGGGGGCCGAACCGACGAACTGGATCGCGTCGTAAATCTCCCGGCGCGCGCCGACATCCACGCCCTGGGTCGGCTCATCGAGAAGCAGCAGCCGGCAGGCCTGCACGTCGTTCAGCCAGCGGGCAAGGACAAGCTTCTGCTGGTTGCCTCCCGAGAAGCGCCGCGCCTCGAGATCCATGCGCCGCGGCTGAAGGTTCAGCCGCGATGCGATGCCGGTGAACACCTCGCGCTCGCCGGCTCGCCGCCGGATGCCGCCGGCGCTGAGGTGCCGGAACGTCGACAGCAGGGCGTTCTCGTCCGCCGGAAGCGACTGGAAGAGACTGCGACGAAGACGGTCGGAGGGAACGAGGGCCATCCCGGAATCGACCGCATGCGCCGGCGTGCCCGGCGAATAGGGTTTGCCGCGAAAGGTGATCGAGCCGGAGTGAACCGGCTGAGCGCCGAACAGCGATTCGAGCAGTTCCGTTCTTCCCGAGCCGACAAGGCCGAATACGCCCACCACTTCGCCAGGATAGACGTCGAAGCTCAGCGGACCTATGCCCGACGAGACCAGATCCTTGACGGAAAGCAGCGGCGGGGCTTGCCCGGCGGCGTCGCTGCCTTTCCCGGCCCGCCCGCGAAGGACGTTCTTGCCCACGATGGCGCGGACGATCTCGTCATGCGAAAGATTGCCTGCCTGGCCGGTCAGGACGACCTCGCCTCCGCGAAGGACCGTGACCCGGTCGGCCAGATCGAACACCTCATTCAGCCGGTGGGTCACATAGAGGACCGGCAGGTCCTGCTTGCGCAACTGCTTGAGATGGTGGCTGAGGCGCTCGGCTTCGCGCTCCGACAGCGACGCCGTCGGCTCGTCGAGGATCAGCACCTTGGGCTGGGCGGCGATCGCCTTGATGATCTCGATGGCCTGGAGCTCCGCGTTGCCCACCTTGGCGAGATCGGTGGTGGGGTCGAGCGTCACCCCCAGTTGCGACAGGAGCTTGCGCGTCTCGCCGCGTTGCTGTGAGCGTCTGACGAACGGACCCGAGCGGAGCTCGCGGCCCAGAAAGACGTTGTCCGAGACGTCGAGCGACATGGCAAGAGACAGCTCTTGATAGACGACGGCGACGCCGGCCTGGCGCGAGAGCTTCGGCGTGAGCGCGGTAAACCGTTCGTCGCCCACGATGATCTCGCCGCTGTCGGGCGTGATGGCGCCCGACAGGCATTTGATCAGCGTGGACTTTCCGGCACCGTTCGCGCCGAGCAGCACGTGGATCTCACCGTCCTGGACGGCGAGATCCACGCTCTTCAACACATCGACGCCGCCATAAGCCTTGCAAAGCTTCTTGACCGCAAATGCCACGGCTGTCCTCCGCGTCAGGCGTTTCGGCTATCTCAGTCCTTAACGCCTTGCTCGTCCAGATATTTCTGGGCGTCCGGCGATTTCTCGGTGACCAGGACCAGAGGCACGATCGTGTCGCCCGTCTCTTCGCCCTTCAGCAGACGGTCGGCCGTCTCGACGATCGCGTTGCCCACCGCCTTGAGCGGGATCGCCATGGACGCACGATAGATGGTGCCGCCGTCGCGGAGCAGCTTCAGCGCCGGCGGTGTTCCATCCATCCCTCCGATGAACGCCTTGGGATCCTTGGGGTCCTTGCCGGACGCGATCCACGCCTTGTAGGCGCCCTCCGTCGCGGGATCTTCCACCCCGAGTATGACGTTGATATCGGGATGGGCCTGCAGGATCGTCCGCGTGACGTTCAGCCCTTCCGTCGGGTTGACGGCATCCTGCTCGGCCACGATCTCGACATTCGGCGCAACCGACTTCAGGCCTTCCTTGATGCCGTTGCCGCGCAACTGCCCCCAGGAGCCTTTTTCATACCCCAGTATCGCGACCTTCGCCTTGCCCCCCAGATTCTCGTTCACCCATTTGCCCGCATACTCGCCGAGGTCGCGGCCGTTGTCATACTGCGCATAGCCGACGGTCGCATTCTGGTTCTCGATCTTCTCGCCGTAGGTGATCCACTTGATGCCGGCTTCCCGCGCCTGCTTGGCGATCGCCACGAAGACCTGCGGCTGCAGCACGACGCAGACGATCACCGCGACTTTCTGCTGGATCCAGGTCTTGATCGTATTGATCTGCTTGTTCAGGTCGGTTCCGGGATCGTCGACGATGACGGTGAAGCCGAGCTCCTTGCCGCGAACCTTGGCCTGCTCCAGAGACGTGATGACGGCGCCGATCGTCGAGGAATTCGGAAAACTGATGGCGATGATGCGTTCCTCGGCGCCGGCGGGCGACAGGTCGCCGAGCCCCAGAGCTGCGAGAAATCCGACGCCGCCCGCGGCGAACAGGCGTCGCGTCATGTGCGCATCCAGGCATATGGTGGTTGGTCTGGTTTCCATGGCTTTTCCTTCCCTTGCTTCTTTTATTGATTTCAAAACGGGTTGTGCCGGGTTCGCCGGCCGGTGATTCACGCAGCCCTCGCCCGCAAGGCCTTGCCGTGCCGCTCGATCACGGCGCCATGAGGCGCCGACAATCGGACGAGACGGTCTTCGATGCGCTTGAAGTCCGCGCCGGTCGCGAGGACGGGAAGCCGATCGGGGTCGAGCGTCGTCGGAACGAGCCCGATCGCCAGGCCGCCCTCATCCGAAACCGTGAGCGTCGCGATGTATCCATCCGGCGACATTCCCGCCCACAGCGTTTTGACGGCCGGCGAAGCATCCAGGAACACCTGCTGGCCGACCAGCGTCCCGAGGCTGAAAAGGATCGGCCTGCCTTTGTAGAAGCCGACGGCGTGGATCGCGTGCGGATGGTGCCCGTGAATGACGTCGGCGCCGGCGTCGATCAGGCGCCGCGCAAGGGGCGGCTGATACTCGGCGATGTCCTCTCCGGAGCCGAAGCCCCAGTGGATCGTGACGATTACGACATCACAACGCTGCTTGAGCGCCTTCACCGCCGAAGCCGCCGCGGCGACGTCGGAACTTCTCGCTTGCGTCCTGACCTTGACCACGGAGATGTCGCCCGGCTCTTCCATCTGGTAGTAGGGATCGATCTCGTAGGACGTGTCGACGTGAATGGGCGATATGCCGGGGCGCTGCGATGCCGCTGCCATGCCGGTGGGCAAAAGGCAGGAAAACCCGATCACGCCGATCTTCTTGCCGTTGGCGGCCGCCACTTCGGGCTGTCGGGCCTCGTCGACGCTCCTGCCCGCGCCGACGACGCGAAGGCCTGATGCGCGCAGCACCTCGACGGTCTGCGCGAGGCCCTCCCAGCCATAGTCGACCGCGTGATTGTTGGCGACGGTGACGAGGTCGAGACCGAGGACGGGAAGGCTCGCGCCGATCCCGGGATGCGCCCTGATATTCAGGAGCTTCTCGACTGCGCTGCCTTTGTCGGTCAAGGGCATCTCAAAGTTGCCGACGGCGAAATCCGCTTTTTCGATGAGGTCGAAAACCTCCTTCGCGCTCTCGGGGACCGGTGAGAGCTCGCGGGTCGGAAGAATGTCACCGGTAAGAGCCAAGGTTACGCCGTTCACCGTTCGCCTCTCGTCAGCCTGCGAAACAAAAGCTGTCAGACAGCTAAAGAATGCTATCAGACAGAAAGCGTGCGTCAAGGGCCAAGTTGCGCGGCAGAAGGATCGCCGCTCACCGGCCGAGCTCCTCGGCCAGGCCCCGCATGAACGTCATGCAACGTCTCACCTGCCCGATCGAAATGAACTCGTCCGGCTGGTGCGCCTGGTCGACATTGCCCGGCCCGCAGAGGACCGTGGGATATCCTCGCACCTGGAACTGGCCGGCCTCGGTCGCAAAGGGCATGGCCACCGTCGCGTTGGACCCGGTGAGCTTCAATGCCAGATCTTCGGCCGGCGAGCCCGGCTCCGGCAGCAGGCCTGGCACTTCGGTGCCGACGGTCGTCCGGATATCGGCATCATCGGTAAAGCGGCGCAGTTTCGGAAGGGCGGTGCGGGCGGAAAAGCGCTCGAGATGGCGCAGCGCGAGATCCTGCGGAACACCCGGAAGCCCCCGGAACTCCCAATGGAACCGACACTCGCGCGCCAGGATGTTGCGCGCGGTCCCGCCCGAGATCGTCCCGACGCTGATGGTGGAATAGCCCGGCTCGAGGCGGCCGTTCGGATCGCCCTGCTTCTCGAGATCGGAGGCCAGACGGTAGAGCTCGGCGACGAGCTCGCAGGCTCCGGCGATGGCGTTCGCGCCGAGCGCAGGCTTGGAGGAGTGGGCCTCGTGTCCATGGACGGTCGTATGATAGGTCGAAATGCTCTTGTGGGTGTCGGCGACGCCCATCATCGTGGGTTCGCCGACGATGACGGCGGAGGGACGCGGCAGGGTCCTTCCAAACTCCTCGATGGCGGCGATCGAGCCGCGGCTCGTCACCTCCTCGTCGTAGCTCAGCACGATGTGAACCGGACGCTTGATGTCCGCTGCCAGGAAGTACGGAACGTGCGCGACCGCGATGGCGCCGAAGGCCTTCATGTCGCAAGTGCCGCGGCCGAAAAGCTTTCCATCGGCCTGCTTCAGCGCATAGGGATCGCTCGTCCACGCCTGGCCTTCGACCGGCACGACGTCGGTGTGACCCGAAAGAACGATGCCGCCGTCGACGCGCGGTCCGACCGTTATGCAAAGCGTCGCCTTCGTCCCTTCCTCGTTGAACGTCCTGGAGCACCGGACATCGTCAGCCGCGACGCGTTGCTCGATCCAATCGATGAGGGGAAGGTTGGAACGGGCGCTTTCCGTGTTGAAAGAAATGAATCGGGAGATCGCGTCGATTGTCGAGCCGAGATCGATGTCCATGGATTGACTCATTTGAATTGGTCCCACCGCGCCAGCGGATCAATTTCAATCTCTCTCTCTCACGGCCAGTTTTTAGCGTCGAGGCAAATGAGTCAATTTCTATATTGACACTGGTTCAATTTTCGGCGCGCATCTGGCCGCCCCAGGGACATCTAAGGCCTCTTCGCGAGCAGATCGTAGCAGGCCGAGGAGACGATCTTCGTTGCCAGATGCAGATCGGAAAGTTTGAGACGTTCGTCCGGCCCATGGACGTTCGCATCGGATGCAAGCTTTGGGCCGGCGCCATAGAGGACGGTCGGAACACCGGCCGCGCCGTAGTGGCGGGCATCGGTGTAGATGGGAGCGCCCAGCGCCGGAATCGGCTCGCCGATCAGGCGGTCGGCATGGTTCTTGATGGCCGCGACAAGGCGGTCCTGGCGAGGCAATGGCACGAGGGGCTCGGCGAGCATGACCGTGCGCGTGTCGCAGGTGATGCCGGGCAGCGGCTTCACGGCCTCGTTGACGAGACGAATGAGCTCGTCGGTCACGCGCCGGCCGTTTTCCTGGGGCAGGATGCGCCGATCGAGACGCATCGTCACGCGATCCGGCAGGACATTGGTATTGATGCCGCCGTTGATCAGCCCGACGACGAGCGTCGGATGCACGATGCCCTCGATGGTCGACCTGATGCTGCTGAGCTTGACGCGCTCGCGAAAAAGGACCGTGAGGACGTGGTTGGCGGCTTCGAGGGCGTCATGGCCGAGCTCGGGCCTCGCCGCATGGCTGGATTTCCCGTTCACCTTCACCTCGAGATGGAGGCAGCCATTATGGGCGGTGACGACGAAATAGGTGAAGCCGGCGCAAATGGCATAGTCGGGCGCGGTGATCCCTTCCCGGAGCAGGCGCTTGGGCCCGATCTCGCCGCCGGTTTCCTCATCATAGGTCAGGTGAATTTCGACGGCGCCCCCCAGATTCTGGGGCAGCGATTTCAGCGCCAGCAGCGCATAGGCGTAGGTGACGAAGTCGGACTTCGATGCGGTTGCGGCGCGGCCGTAGATCCAGCCGTCCTTCGTCTGCGCGCCATAGGGATCGAAGGTCCATCCTTCGCCAGGTGCCACGACGTCGCCATGGGCGTTGAGCGCGATCGTCGGACCGGGCCCGAAACGATGCCGGATGACCAGGTTCGACGCGCTGATCATTCCGACGCTCCTGACAAGCTCCTCCGGTATCGGATGCCGCTCGACCGTGAAGCCGAGCCTTTGATAGAGGTCGGCGGCGCGATCGGCATGGGGCTGGCAGTTTCCCGGCGGATTGTCGGAAGGCACGCTTATGAGCTCCGAAAGCATGGCGACCGCAGGCTCGCGATGCTCGTCCACGAAGCGGTGAATATGCTCGTGGGCTCTCGCCTCAGCGGCGCTTGTCTGCGTCGGTGCCAATTGATTTCCCCGGAACGAATTTTTCGACAAAGGTGAACAGGGCGTCGGCCGCCACGCGGACATCGGAAGCGTCGACGGATTCTTCGGGCGAGTGGCTGATGCCGTCCTTGCAGCGGATGAACAGCATGGCGATGTCGGTCAGCTTGCTCATGGCCATGCCGTCATGACCCGCACCGCTCGGCAGGGCATAGGCGGGCACGCCGCACGCTTCCACCGCCGCCGCCAGCTGACCCGTCAGCGCTTCGGAACAGGGACATGCCGGCAGATCGATCACCTTCTGAAAGCCGACCGTCACTCCACGGGCATCGGCGATGTCCCGCCCCGCCTGGACGACCTCCCGATAAACGGCATTGCGGACGTCGTCAGAGGCCGCCCGGACGTCGACACTCATCGCGACCGACCCCGGAATGACGTTCATGGCGCCCGGAAACGCCTGAAACTGGCCGACCGTCGCGACGGTATCTTCGTGCTCCTTCGCTATTCTTTCGACGGCGAGGGCGTGCTCGGCCGCCGCCAGCAGCGGGTCGTGACGCAGCCGCATGGGAACGGTGCCCGCATGGTTGGGCGATCCGTCGAATGTCACTCTCGCGCGCGTCTGCCCGATGATGGAGGTCACGACGCCGACGGGAAGGTCTTCCGACTGAAGGACCGGCCCCTGCTCGATATGAAGCTCGACATAGCCGATGACGTCGTCTCGCGCATGAGCGGCGCGGGCAACGTGGCGGGGATCCAGGCCGAACTGCTTCAACGCCTCGGAAAGCTTGACGCCGTCACGGTCGACGGCCGAGAGCAGTCCGTCGCCGAACGAACCGATGACGCCGCTGCTTCCCGCCAGGGCGGTGGAGAACCGCGTTCCTTCCTCGTCGCCGAACGCGACGACTTCTATTCCGAAAGGGCATCGCCGGCCCGCCAGGTGAAGCCGCGACACGCAATCCATGGCGGTCAGAACGCCGAGCGGGCCGTCATATTTTCCGGCATCGACGACACTGTCGAAATGCGAGCCGATCATGAGATAGGGGCCGGCGCCGTCGCGTGAATGATAGCGGCCGATGACATTGCCGACTTCGTCCAGACGCGCGTCCATGCCGGCTTCGGTCATCCAGGCGATCAGGAGATCGGCGGCCCGGCGAT
The DNA here is from genome assembly GCA_050246735.1 of Parvibaculaceae bacterium. Taxonomy (GTDB): domain Bacteria; phylum Pseudomonadota; class Alphaproteobacteria; order Rhizobiales; family Aestuariivirgaceae; genus Taklimakanibacter. The sequence continues at coordinate 25,350 of JBFWVM010000001.1, forward strand.
GCTCGGGAGTGAGATAGAGGCGGGTTACGCCCTTCGACGGCGCCGATATGGCCGCGAGCGCGTCGCAGCGCTGCATGATGCGCAATCCGGCGTCCGTCTGCGAAGCATGGCTGGACATCGAGTGCACCGTCGGGACTAACGTTCGGCGGGATGATGCTTGTGCCAATGCCGCGCAATGTCGACGCGGCGGCAGATCCACACCGCGTCATGCTTCTGCACATAGTCGAGGAAGCGCAGGAAGGGGGCCCATCGGCCGGGACGCCCGACTATGCGCAGATGAAGCCCGGCCGACATCATCCGCGGCGTGCGGTCGCTCTCCCTGTACAGGACGTCGAACGTGTCCTTCAAATAGGTGAAGTATTGATCGCCGCTGTTGAACCCCGCCGCCGCGACGAAGCGCATGTCATTGCATTCGAGCGTATAGGGGATCCGCAGATGATCCTTGCCCGCGACTTTCACCCAGTAGGGCAGGTCGTCGGCATAAGAGTCCGCGTCATAGAGAAAGCCGCCTTCCTCCACGACGAGGTCCAGAGTATTGGGGCTGCAGCGCCCCGTATACCATCCGAGCGGGCGCTGCCCCGTATGCCGGGCAATCGAATCGATGGCCAGCTTCATATGCTGGCGCTCGGTCTCGATCCCCATGAATTGATGATCGATCCATTTCCAGCCGTGGCTGGCGACCTCGTGGCCGAGGTCGTGCATTATCTTGCCGGCGCCGGGATAATGTTCGAGAGCAAGGCCGTTGGCGAGAACGGTCGTGTGAATCTTGCGGTCGCGGAGCTCGTCGAAGATGCGCCAGAACGCGACGCGGGTGCCGTATTCATAGAGCGATTCCATGTTGACGTTGCGGACGCCGAACAGCTGCGGGGCCCCGATGATGTCGGAGATGAAATTCTCGGAATGGGCGTCGCCATGCAGGACACAGTTCTCGGAACCTTCCTCGAAAGCGACGATGAACTGAAGCGCGAGCTTGGCGCCGTTCGGCCAGTTCGCCTGGGGAGGAGTGCGTCCGTAACCGACCATATCACGAGGGTAAGCCATTCGAAGTCCTCCCTTTGCCAGGCACTCGCATCGCCCGGTTCCGGGATGGCGCGTGCGCGAATGATTGACTCCTTCCCGGAACTGAGAGCAACGTAGTGGCCACAGTCAAATCGAGTCAATTCAAGGATTGACACAGGTTCAATTTCGAGGGGCGCATGGGCTGGCAACCGCAGATCAGGAACAGGCAGGGTCCGCTCTACGCGGCAATCCGTGAAGCGATCGCGCAGGACGTCGTCTCGGGCCGGCTGAAGCCCGGCCAGAAGCTTCCGCCGCACCGGGATCTGGCTTTCAAGCTCGGGGTGACGATCGGCACGGTTGCGCGCGCCTATGCGGAAGCGACCGAGCGCGGGCTGGTGGTGGGGGAGGTCGGGCGGGGGACGTTCGTCGTCGACTATGGATCGCAGCGGGCGGAAACGACCCAGTTGGTCGTCGAGGAGAGCAACGGCAAGGGAGAGATAATCGACCTCGGGCTCAATCTCTCGGCCATCGGCGAGGGTGAAGCGATGCTGCGCGACTCGCTCGACGAAATCCGGGATCGCGCCACGTGCGGCGAGCTGCTTCGCTATCAGCCGGCCGCGGGAATGCACACGCATCGCAAGGCGGCGGCGGAATGGCTGGCCCGTCTCGGCCTGGACGCGGAGCCCGGATCGATGGTGATCTGCAACGGCGGCCAGCACGCGGTGTTTCTCAGCTTCATGGCGGTCGCTAGGCACGGGGAAACCATCGTCACCGAGCTTTTGACCTATCCCGGCGCAAAGGCGGCGGCCCATCAATTGGGGATCAATCTCGCCGGGGTCGTCATGGACGAGGAGGGCATACAGCCTGATGCGTTGCGTGAGCTCTGCCGCATCCGCCGCCCCAAGGCGCTCTACCTGATGCCGGTCCTGCAGAACCCCACGACCATCACGACGAGCGAACGCCGGCTTGCCGAGATCGCGGAGATCGCGAGGGAGTTCGATCTGTGGGTGATCGAGGACGACGTCTACGGCTTTCTGGCCCTCAGCCGGCCGAAGCCGATTGCCGCTCTCATCCCGGAGCGTTCGATCTATCTCACCAGCGCGTCGAAGAGCATGGCGCCGGGGCTCAGGGTTGGATTCATCCGGGCTCCCGAGACGATGATGCATGCGCTGCAGGATTTCGGATGCATGACGAACTGGATGACGCCGCCGCTTCTGGCGGAGATCGTGTCCATGTGGATCGTCGACGGCAAGGCGGACCGGCTCGTCGCCTGGCACCGCAAACAGGCGCTGGAGCGCCAGGAAATCGCGCATCGCTGGCTCGGCGAGCATGCCCGCAAGACGTCCGCCTCGTCATATCATCTCTGGCTCAGTCTGCCGGAAGCCTGGCGCATGGATTCGTTCGCCACTTCCGCGTTGCGGGAAGGCGTGCGGGTCATTACCGCCGATGCGTTCGCGGTGAAGAGGGACCATGCTCCCCATGCGGTGAGACTTTGCCTCGGGGCGGCCTTCTCCCTCGGCCAGATCGAAGCGGCAATGCGCAAGCTCGTCGGCATCATCGACAGTCCGCCCCGCCCGCGCATGAATCTCGAGATGATCGCCTGACGGTTCAGCCATCCAGGCTCTTACGACATCTTCAGCGCAGAGAGCGGATCGTGGTGGCTATGGCGATTTCGACGCCTCTCAGTATGCGGCTGAACTCCATCGACGCGATGTCCGCCCGCTGATGCAATTCGAGCCTCGCCGCTTCCTTCGTGTCGCGCACGATGGCGGCGACCTGCTCCGGGACGTAGGGGACGTGAATGAAGCCCGCGGGAATGCTCCGCTTCGTCCGCTCGAGGCAGTCGAGCAGGCTGAACAGGCAGGCATTGCACAGGAACGTGCCGGCGGTGGACGAGATCCGCGCGGGGATGCCTTCCTCGAGAAGCCCGGTTTCGATCGCGCGAAGCGGCAAGGTGGCATGATGAGCGGCCTTCCCGTCCGGACTCACCATGGCGTCGCTGACCAGGCGGCCGTCATTGTCCGGAATTTCGAAATCGGCGACATTCGCGCCGATGCGCTCGAGCCGGAGCATGGCCTCGCCCGGCCACAGGCCGAGGCAGAAAACCGCGGCAGGCCGGTTTTCCTCCAGCAACAGCGCCAGATTGCGGCGGATCCCCTCGAAGCTGACCGGAAGGCTGCGGCCCACGACCGCCTTGCCTTCGACGTTACGGCCGTCGAGAGCGCGCATCACATCATAGGCGGGGTTGCTGCCGCGGCCGCCATAGGCTTCAAATCCCGTAACGAGTACCGGCGCTGCGCTCATCCTGCATATTCCCGTAGAAAGCCAGACCAGCGCAGTAGAGCATTCGTGGTTCCAAGACAACCGGCGCGCGGCCGTGCGCGGGCGCATGCCTGCGGCGGCGTTCAGAATTCTGATGCGTGGTTCATAATTATGTGTTAGGCCTTTCCGGGAGATGAGCAGCTCCATCCAGTCAGCATCCGCAGTGATGCTCGCGGACGACGATGTCGCCCTCGGCCGGAAGATCAGAGACCTGCGGCAGGGCCGGGGACTGTCGATCAAGGAGATGGCCCTGCGGTCGGAGCTCTCGGCAGGCGCGATCAGCCAGATCGAGCGCGGCATCGGCTCGACGTCGCTGCGTTCGATCCGCAACATATGCAAGGCCCTCGATGTGCCGCTGGGAATCCTGTTCGATGCCGAAAGGCGCGACGGGGAAAGCGAATTTCTGCGCCGGTTCCACCAGCGCGAGGCCCTCAATCTCGGGCACGGAACGACCAAGCAGAAGCTCACCGCCCGGGCCGCGAAGAAACTCGAGATGCTCGCCGTCCATATCGAGCCCGGCGGCAATTCCGGCCCCGAATCCTACAGCCATGAAGGAGAGGAAATGGGGCTTGTCCTCGCCGGAATCCTCGACCTCTATGTCGCCGATCAAAGATATCAGGTGAGGGAAGGCGACAGCTTCGCCTTCCCGAGCACCCTGCCGCACCGCTTCGCCAACAGCGGCAACAGCCTGTGCCGGGTATTGTGGGTAAATTCGCCCGCTCTCTATCCCGCAGATCCGGCTTAGTCCGCCGAGTCCGCAATGTGTCCCATGTTTCAGGGAAGGAAGCGGCCGGGGCGGGAGGGGTTGAACCGAACGGATAATGAGCGAAGCCCTGTGGCTTCATCAATAAGGAGGAAGTGATGGACGGATTTGATTTCTATTCACGAAGGACCGCGCTGAAGCTGATGATGGCGGCTGCCGCCGGAGCGGCCGCCGGCACGACGCCATGGAGCCGTGCCCGCGCCCAGGACGCGGCCCATACGCTCAATCTCGCCGATATCGGCGTCGGAGATCCCGGCACCTGGAAATATTTCACCGAGGAACCGGGCGGCTGGGGCGTCAATCTCGTGGCGATCGGCAACGCGCCGTCCGCCATCATCAACGTCATGCTCGGCGGCGGCGGGGTGCAGAGCTACGACGCCATAAACATCGTGGGCGGAATGCAGAAGCCGCTCGCCGATCTCGGTCTGATCCTTCCGATCGACACGTCGAAGCTTCCGAACTGGGATAAGAACAAGTACATCGCCGACTACATAAAGCCCAATACGCCCGGCTACGACTATTTCCACTACAACGGCAAGCTCTACGGCATTCCGACCGCCTTCCAGGGCGAATCGGTATGCTACCTGCCGGAAGCCACGGGGGGCAAGATCGACTCCTTCGGCGCGCTGTTCGATCCGAAATACCGGGGCTTTGTCGCGCTCGACGACAATTACTCGACGGCCGGATACAAGACGGCGATCTACCTGAAGGCCGCGGGTCTGGCCACGATCGAGAACCCGACCGACATGACGCCGAGCGAGATCAACACGGTCGTCAATTTCCTCATCGAGAAGAAGAAGGAGGGGCAGTTCCGCGTCCTGTGGAGCAGCTTCGAGCAGGCGGTCAACCTCCTCGTGAACAAGGAAGTCTACGTGCTCGACGGCTGGGAGCCGATGACCTTCGCGGCGAAGGCGAAGGGCGTCGACTGCGTCTATGCCGTGCCCAAGGAAGGCTACATGCTGTGGGCCATGTCGGGCTATGTCACCAACAATCCCGCTCGCCCGGCGGAGCGCACCGAGGCCATCTACAAGCTGTTCAATTTCATGCTCGGCCCCTGGTATGGCGCGCGCATCAGCGCGACCCGCGGCTATATGACATGCTCCGATGCGGTCGCGTTCGCCGAACAGCACCCCGACATGTTCGAGCCCGGCGAGCCGGAACAGGCGAAGAAGTCGGACGCGAGCGGAAAGGCAAAGTTCGAGAACGGCACCTACTGGCAGTTCCGCTGGCCGCGCTACGTGCAGGAGCTCGAAGCCGAATGGGCCCGGTTCAAGGCCAGCTGAGCCCGAGCCGTGACGTCCGGCGCGAAGGGAGCGCGCCGGACCCGGACGTCGGATGATCGGAATGGGTCGCTACGCCAAGATCGTGTTTGCGCCGCCGCTCCTGCTGGTGGCGATACTGGTTCTGTTCCCGCTCCTGGTGATGTTCACCGTCAGCTTCTGGGAGAGAAGCGGCTTCACCATGGTTCCGGCATTCTCGCTGCGGTCCTACCAGGAGTTCGTCGGCGGCGTGCGGACGCTCGTGCTGAGCCGGACCACGGTGGTAGCGGTCGTTTCGACGTGCCTGAGCCTCGCGCTCGCCTATCCGGTTGCCTATTTTCTCGCCTTCCGGGCGCGCGCCGGCACGGCGCGCGTGCTGTTCCTCCTCCTGACCGTGCCCTTCCTGATCAACTACATCATCAGGAACTTCGCCCTGGCCTATCTCCTGAGCCGCAACGGGCCGGTGAACGGCACGCTGGTGGCGACGGGGATCGTCGGACAGCCGCTGGACTGGCTCCTCTTCAGCAATTTCTCGGTCTATCTCGGCCTCATCGCGAGCTACATGCCGTTCATGGTGTTTCCGCTCTGGCTTTCGCTTTCCGGCGTGGATCGGCGGCTGATCGAAGCGAGCTTCACGCTCGGCGCGACGCCGGCCGAGACGTTTCGGAAGGTCACGCTTCCTCTTTCGCTCCCCGGGATATTCGCCGCGGCGATATTCGGCATCGTGGGAGCGTTCGGAGAGAGCGCCGTGCCCCTGATACTCGGAGGCGCCGGCTACGAACTGATGGGCAACACCATCACCAGCTCGCTTTCGGTCCTGAACTATCCATTGGCCGCGGCGATGTCGAGCGTCGTCGTGCTCATCATGGCCGGATTGCTGGGCGCGTGGTACGCCAGCACGGATCTGCGAAGCTTCCTCGGCCACATCATGGGGCGGTCGTAACGCCATGTGGTCGTCCCGCACGAGCACCATCGCCCTTGCGGCCCTGACGGCCCTCGTGCTGTTCTTCCTGTATGCCCCGCTGGTCTATCCCCTGCTCGTCGCCACCACGGAATACTCGGTCGAGACGGCGACGACCAGCTTCACATGGAAATGGTTCGAGGCGATGGCGACGACGCCCATCATCCGGCAGTCGGCCTGGAACACGGCGATCGCCGCCGTCTTCACCGCCATCCTCGCGCCCATGCTCGCCGTGGCCGGCGCGCTCGCGGTCAGGGAGCTTCGCTTCAAGCGCGCCATCGTCGTCCTCTTCATCCTGCCGCTCTTCATTCCGGGCGTATCCATGGGGCTGTCCACCGCCTTCTTCTTCAAGCTGGTGGGCATTCCCTCCTCCCTTCTGACCATCATCGCCGTCCAGGTGGTCTGGGCACTGCCCTTCGCGTTCCTCATCGTTCTCACCGCCATGTCGAACTTCAATACCGTGCTCCTCGAGGCCGCCTACATGTCGGGCGCCAGCTCCTGGCGCGCCTTTCTCGATATCGAATTGCCCTATCTGCGGCCCGCCATCGTGAGCTCGGCCATCTTCGCGGGGATAATCTCGTTCAATGAGACGGTCCGCACCAGCCTCGTGCAGGGGCCGTACAACACCATCCAGACCTATATCTGGTCGACCTTTCTGCAGGTCGGCCTCTCGCCGGCGCTGTTTGCCGTCATGGCGAGCCTGATCTTCGCCACCCTGATCCTGATAGGGCTGCTGATCGTGGCCGCGATCCGCAGCGCCAACTATGCCGAGGGCCATGCCGATGCCTGACCCCATGTCCGTCGCCACCGGCGAAACCATCTTGCGGCTCGACGGCGTCAGCAAGCGCTTCGGCAGCAGGACGGTCGCGGACGGCCTCACGCTCGATATCGAGAGCGGTGAATTCTTCACCTTCCTGGGCTCGAGCGGCTCGGGGAAATCGACGACGCTGAGAATGATCGCCGGGCTCGAGATGCCCGACTCCGGATCGATCTTCATCAACGGCCGGGATGTGAGCCTGGTGCCGCCATGGCGGCGCAATGTCGGCATGGTGTTCCAGCAATATGCCGTCTTCCCGCACATGTCGGTTCACGACAATGTGGCATATGGATTGAAGGTCAGGGGACTTGCGGCCGGCGACCGCAATGAAAAGGTGAGGGCGCTCCTGGAGATGGTGGGTCTCGGCGGCTACGGCCAGAGGCGGGTCGCGTCTCTTTCGGGAGGCGAGCAGCAGCGGGTCGCCCTGGCCAGGGCGCTGGCGCCGGAGCCGCTGATCCTGCTGCTCGACGAGCCGCTTTCCGCGCTCGACGAAAAAATCCGGCGCGAGATGCAGGAGGAGCTGAAGCAGATCCAGCGCCGCACCGGGACCACCTTTCTCTATGTCACGCACGACCAGGAGGAGGCGCTGAGCATGAGCGACCGGATCATGGTGCTGCATGAAGGCAAGGCCGTGCAGCTCGGCCCTCCCGAAGCGGTCTTCGCGCATCCCAGGACCAGGTTCGTCGCGAGGTTCTTCCGCGGCTGCAACATTCTGCGTGCGTCGCTTCGCCGCGTCGGCGGGGAAGCGGAGCTCGAGCTTTCCGGAACGCGCGTCCGGGCGCCATTTCATCCGACCTGGGAGGGCAGAGACGTGGTCGAAGTGGGCTTGCGCTCGGAGAAGCTTCACGTGCCCGAGCAGATCGAGCGCGATCATTGCGTCCTCGAGGGCAAGCTGGTCAAGCAGAGCTTCAAGGGCACGACGGTCGACGTCGTCATCGAGCTGGATGACGGTCAGAGCCTGACCTTCGAGAACTCCAGAGCGATCCTTTCGAAGGCGGGCGAGCGGGTGCGGCTGGGCTTCCACCCGAGCGACATTCTGCCGCTCGAGGATTGATGCGCCGGCGGCGGCCGGGCAACGGAACGAGGAACCATGAAATACAAGATCTCGGTGGATACGGGCGGAACCTTCACGGACGTCGTCGTCTCCGACGAAGCGGGCAGGCTTTATCTCGCCAAGGCGCTCACCACGCCCCAGCGCGTCTTCGGCGGCCTCAGATCCGCGCTCGATGAGGGCGCCCGCCAGCTGGACCTCGGCCTCGAAGACTTGCTCGCCCGGACCTCGTCTTTCATCTATGGCACCACCCGCGCCACCAATGCCGTGGTCGAAGGGCATACCGCGAAAACCGCGCTGCTCACCACGCAGGGATTTCCCGACATCCTCGTCCTGAAGGAGGGCGGCAAGCCCAATCCGCATGAGCTCGATGTCGAATATCCGCCTCCCTACATCCCGAGACACCTGACCTTCGAGGTGACGGAGCGCATCTCCTCGGAAAGCGACGTCGTCGTCGCGCTGGACGAGGCGCAGGTGCGGCGGATCGGGGCGGAATTGCGCGCCCGCGAGGTCGAGGCGGCCGCCGTCTGTTTCCTCTGGTCGATCAACAATCCCGTTCACGAGGAGCGGGTCGGCGAGATTCTGGGCGAGATCTGTCCGGAGATGGCGATCACTCTCTCGCACCGGCTCAACCCGGTAGTCAGGGAGTACCGGCGCTGCTCGGCCGCGGTCATCGATGCGTCGCTGAAGCCTCTGATGCAACGTCACCTCTCGGAGATGGAGGAGGACCTGCGCGGTGTCGGCTATCGCGGCAAGGTGCTGGTGTCGACCTCCTTCGGCGGCGTCATGCATGTGGCGGACGTGGTGGAGCGTCCGATCTACCTGGTGCGGTCGGGGCCGGCGATGGCGCCCGTCGCGGGCCTCAACTATGCGCGCATGGAAGGAAGCTCGTCCGACGTCATCGTATGCGACACCGGGGGCACGACGTTCGACGTCTCCCTCATCCGCAACGGCAACGTCAAGTTCACCCGCGACACATGGCTCGGCGGGCAATGGATCGGCCATTGCACCGGACTGTCCTCGGTCGACATCCGCAGCATCGGGGCGGGCGGCGGATCGATCGCCTGGATCGATTCGGGCGGATTGCTGCGGGTCGGACCGCAAAGCGCCGGCTCCGATCCGGGACCGGCCTGCTATGGGCGGGGCGGCTCTGATCCGACGGTGACCGATGCCGCCCTCGTGCTCGGCTATCTCGATCCCGACAATTTCCTCGGCGGGCGCATGCGCCTCGACACCGCGGCGGCGCAGGCCGCCATTGCCGGCCTGGCGGACAGGCTGGGGAGCGGCGCAGAGGAGACGGCCAATTCCATCCTGACGGTCGCGAACGAGCATATGATAAATGCCATCCGCGAGATCACCGTGAACGAAGGCCTCGACCCGGGCGAGAGCCTCGTCGTGGCCGGGGGCGGTGCCGCCGGCCTGAACATCCTGCCGATCGCGCGCGAGCTCGGCTGCAGGCAGGTGCTGCTGCCCCGGACCGCCGGCGCGCTGAGCGCATGCGGCGGGCAGTTCTCGGACATCGTCACCGAATTCACCGAAAACTGCTTCACGACGTCGAGAAGCTTCGACCGCGACAGGGTCAACGCCACCTTGCGGTCGTTGGACGGGAAGGCGAGCGCATTCGCGGAGTCGCTCGGAGTTCCGGTGCAGACGGAACGCCGGATCGACTATATCGTCGAGGCGCGCTACCTGTTCCAGGTGTGGGAGCTGGAAGTGCCGGTGAGCGCCGGCCGATTTGCCTCCGATGCCGATATCGAAGACCTGGTCGAGGCGTTTCACCTCGCCCACGAACGGGTCTTCGCCGTTCGGGATCAAGGCCAGGAAGTGGAGTTCCTGAACTGGAAAGCCCGTCTGTCGGTTGCCCTCGACCACCCGGCGGCACGGCAGGCAGAGGCGGCGGAAGCAGTCGGCGCGCCTGCCACGCGCAGCGCATGGTTCGGCCCGGCGCGGCACGAGGCCCGCCTATGGCAGGGCCAGAGCCTGCGGCCGGGCGATGAGATCAACGGACCGGCGCTGATCGTCGAGCCGACGACGACCGTCGTGATCTATCCCGGCATGGTCGCGCGGGTGTCCGGCGCCGGAAACTATGTCGTCGATACCGGACTCGCGGTTGCGGCGGGCGAGGCCGCCGGTCCGCGCGAGCTCAGCCCGATGCTGATGGCGGTGCTGTCCAACCGGCTGGACGGCATCGTGCGTGAGATGTCCAACACCCTGCTGCGGGCGGCTCGTTCCGCGGTCATCAATATGGGACGTGATTTTTCCTGCGCCATCTGCACGTCCGGCAACGAGCTTCTGTCCTCGGCGGAAGGGCTGCCGGTTCACACTTTCGGCATGAACCTGCAGACGAAGGCCATGTGCGATCTGCACAAGGACATGGCCGACGGCGACGCCTATCTCCACAACGATCCCTATCTCGGCAATTCGCATCCGGCCGACCACACCATTCTGGTGCCGGTCTTCGTCGCGGGCGAGCACATGTTCACCGCATGCGCCAAGGCCCATCAGGCGGACATAGGCAACAGCCAGCCGACGACCTATTTCGCAGCGGCAAGGGACGTCTACGAGGAAGGCAGCCTCATCTTCCCGTGTGTCCGCGTCCAGCAGAACCGCCGGGACGATCCCGACATCATTCGCATGTGCAAGGCGCGCATCCGCGTCCCCGATCAATGGTATGGAGACTATCTGGCGGCGGTCGGGGCGGCGCGGGTGGGCGAATTGCGCCTCAAGGAGCTGGTGGCGAAATACGGGCGGGATCTGATCCGCGATTTCATCGGGGCATGGTTCGACTATTCCGAGCGCCGCGCGGCGGCGGCGATCCGGAAGCTGCCGTCGCGGCGTCTTTCGCGCGAAGGCCGGCACGACCCGATGCGGCCCTTCCTGGCGGAGGGCATACCCATCCGGGTCGATCTCGAGATCGACGGCAAGGACGGGCGGGTCACGGTCGACCTGCGCGACAATGTCGACTGCGTCGATTGCGGCCTCAACCAGACCGAGGCGACGTCGACCAACAATGCCGTGAACGGGGTCTTCAATTGCCTGGAGCCGGACATCCCGCATAATTCGGGCAGCCTTCGGCGCATCGACGTGAAGCTCAGACAGAATTGCGTCGTCGGCATTCCGGAATTTCCGCACAGCTGCTCCATGGCGACGACCAATGTGGCGCACTGGCTGGTCAATCTCACCCAGTCGGCCTTCGCGGAGCTCGGAGACGGCTTCGGCCTGGCGGAGGGCGGCGGCGCAATGGCTCTCGGACTGGGCGTGATCTCCGGAGCCGACGGCAGACGCGGCGGGGCGCGCTATGTGAACCAATTGATCCTGGGCGTGAACGGCGGTCCCGCCTCGGCGAGGTCGGACGGCTGGATCATGTATGGCCTTCCGGTCGTCGGCGGCATCATGTACCGCGACAGCATCGAGGTCGACGAACTGAAGCATCCGATCTACATCAAGGAGCTGCGGCTGATCGCCGATACCGGCGGCGCGGGCCGTTACCGCGGGGCCCCGGCATGCCGGATCACGCTCGCACCGAAATCCGATCCCGTGACCGTCGTCATCCCCTGCGACATGCAGGAAAATCCGCCGCGCGGCGTGCGCGGCGGATTGCCGGGAGCGGCGGCCGAGACGCGGCTGATCTCGCCCGACGGCATGGCGAAGCGGCTGCCGAACTTCGTGACCGTGCAGCTCGAGCCGGGATTCGAATTGACGGGCCGCGACAATGGCGGCGGCGGCTATGGCGATCCGCGCGAGCGCGATCCCGAACGGGTGTTGCAGGACGTGCGCGAAGGCTATGTGACGCCGGACGCGGCGGCGACCGCCTATGGCGTGGTCCTCAAGCAGGATCCAGGCGGCGGATGGTCGATCGACAGGACGGCAACCGCAACGCGGCGGACCCTCATGCCCTCGCGGCGCGTCGCCTGAAACCGGACATTGCGAATGGCAGACAACTCGAAATCTCCGGCGCCTTCGGAGCTTTGCCGCGTCTTGCGCGGTCTCGCGGCCAAGCGGCGCGACTGGGCCGTCGACGCGCTGTGCCGGCTCGTTCGCGCGGAGACGGTTCTCGGCAATGAAGCCGAGGGGCAGGACATCATGGCGCGGATGTTCGAGGACATGGGCCTCGCCGTCGACCGCTTCGACTGCGACTATGCCGGGCTCGCCGCGCGTCGCGGCTATGCCGCTCCGGTCGTCGGTTCTTCGGCGGGACGGCCCAATGTGGTCGGAATTTACGATCCGCCCGCTCCCGCGGCCGGACGGTCCCTGGTCCTCAATGGCCATATCGACGTCGTGCCGGCGGGGGCTCCGTCGAGCTGGGCCAGCCCTCCGTTCGATCCCCAGGTGAGGGACGGCAAGGTCTTCGGCCGCGGCGCCGGCGACATGAAGGCCGGGCTTGTCGCCAATTGCCTGGCCTTCGAGCTCATCAGGGACGCAGGCCTGGCGCCTGCCTCGCGCGTCACCTATCAATCGGTGATCGAGGAGGAATGCACGGGTCTCGGCACGCTGGCCTGCCTTGCGCGCGGCTATTCCGGCGACGGAGCCATCATTCCAGAGCCGTTCGGCCGGACGATCCTGGTCGCCCAGCTCGGCGTGCTGTGGGTCGAGATCGAGGCCACCGGCCGCTCGGCGCATGTCCTCGACACGTCGCGCGGACTGAACGCCATCCTTGCCCTCTACAAGATCCATGAGGCTCTGCGCGCGCTCGAGGCCAAGTGGAACCTCCCGGAAAACCGGCCTGCCGCCTATCGGGAGACGTCGCATCCCATCAATTTCAATCTCGGCGTCATCGAGGGCGGCGACTGGCCGTCGAGCGTCCCGCAGAGAGCCAGAATGCAGGTCCGCGTCTCGTTCTTTCCGGAGCAGGACCTGACGGAAGTGAAGCGCCGGGTCGAGGAGACCGTCCGGCGCGAAGTCGCCGCCCGCGAGGACCTGGCCGGCATCGGTGTGACGCTGAATTTCCGAGGACATGCGGCCGAGGGCTATGTGGCGCCGCGCTCGGAATTCCTGGAGCGGCTGAAAACGGCGCATAGGACGGTCGCCGGCGGCGTGCCCTCCGAGCTTGCCTCCACGGCGACCACCGATACCCGCTTTTTCCAGATCTATGACGGCGTTCCGGCCACATGCTACGGGCCGGTCGGAGGCAATTTTCACGGCGTGGACGAATGGGTCGACATCGAGAGTATGCTCGACGTCGCCGTCGTGCTGGCGCTGTTCACCGCCGATTGGTGCGGGCTTCTCCATGCGTGAAGGCGAAGTCCCGGCGCCACCGGGTCAGATAGCGGACCGCTTGCCAAACCATGCGGGCATCATGAACTTGTCGGCATTGTAGGGAGCCGGGGCGATCAGCGCCAGCCGCCCTTCCGTGTTCTGGACCTGATAGAAGAGATGGGGCAGCCCGAGGCTCGGGTCGTGAACCTGGTCGGGATAGGGAACGGCGGCCTGCCATTGCGGATGATAGCGGATCGTGCCGGCGACACCGCGATAGGAGGTTTCCAGCAGGGCGCGCGCGACCTTCTTGTTCCGGGCGAACTCGCCGGGGCGCCCGGTGCCTCCCGCGATCGATGCGGCGATCGCATAGTGCTTGAGCGCATTGTAGCACTGGCATCCGATCTGCGGCGTGGAGGGCTGCCCGAAGCGTGCGATGTAGCGGCGCGCGAAATCCTCGCCCGGCTCGTCGCGCAGGAGCCCGGTGACCGCGCTCACGATCACCCCGAGAGCGCTCTCCTTCGCCTTGTCGACGAAAGCCTGGTGCATGGCGCCGTATTGCAGATAGACGAGGCTGTTGGTCGGCGCTTGCGCGAACTGGGTCTGAAAGCTCGCGAGATCGCTGGCGTAAAAATGCGTGTTGGCGATGACCGACGGCTTGACCGACTGGGCCTCAGCGATGGCTTCCCGCCAGTCGGTCCGCGGCGTCGATACGATATGCGGGCCGAAGCCGACCGTCCAGCCGAACTTTCCGGCCGCCGACGCCATGGCGTTGGCGATGACGATGGAATAGGGCTTGGTCCCGGAAATGATGGCGATGCGATTGCTCTCCGGCTCCCATTGGCCGGTGTCGCGCAGCCATGAGATGAACCGAATGAAGCCCTGACCATACCAGTATTCGGCGGGGTTCGCCATGAAGCAGCCGAAATAGCGCTCGGGATTGCTGAGCACGGTGTCGTGATGCTGAAGCAGCGTATTGTGGTTGATGTAGATGATGCCGGCATCGGCGATGATCTCGTATTCGGAATTCTGCGGACCGATATTGTAGCCGTTGACGATCGCATGGACGCCATGATCCTGGATCAGCCGTGCGGCGGCCGCGACGACCTCCTCCGCGCTCTGGCGCCCGGTATCCATGAAGATCGGCCGGATCGGACGGTCCAGGATGCCGCCGCGCTGGTTGAGCTCTTCCGCGGCCAGGAGGATGCCCTTGCGGAACTCCATGCCGTCGACCGCGGAGGGACCGGTCAGGGGAACCATGCTGCCGAGCGGAATCACTGTCTTGTCGTCTCCGCTCGTCATCCCGGAGCCCTCGGAGCAGAGGCGAAGTTGGCGGGCTCGAAGAGAAGATTGTGCATCATGACCCGCAGGCGCGGCGGGCTGACGGGCTTGATCAGCACGGGAAGGCCGCTTTCGGCGATATCCGCCACGACCTTGGGATCTATGTCGGCCGTGACGATGACGGCGGGGATTTCCCTGCCCAGGAGCTTGCGGATGTTGCCCACCACCGTGGTGCCGATCTGGCCGCGAAGGCTGTAGTCGGCTATGATGAGCTGCGGCGGCTGACTGCCGCCGGCCAAATGCCGATGCGCCTCCTCTTCGCAGGAGACCGCTCTCACCTTCAGCCCCCAGCGCTCCAGGAGCTCCTTCATGGCCTGGCGCAGCACCTCGTCGTCCTCGATCAGCAGGACCGATATGCCGGCGAACTCGCCGCCCACCGTCTCGCTTATCTCCGGCGCGACGGCATCGCTCTGCCAGATGTCGCCGACCGGGACCTCGACCGAGAAGACCGAGCCTCTTCCTTCGACCGACCGGACCTTGATCTCATGGCCGAGCAGGGCGGCGAGGCGCTGGACGATGTTCAGGCCGAGGCCAAGGCCCCGCCGTTTCACCCGGCGCTCGTCGGGAACCTGATAGAATTCCTGGAAGATGCGCTCCAGATCCGCCGCGGCGATGCCCTTGCCGGTGTCCCAGACCTCGATCCGCACCGCCCGGTCGGAATGCCGGCACCCGACGACGATGCCGCCGACGTCGGTGTAGCGTATGGCATTGGCGACTAGGTTGGTCAGGATCCTCTCGAGCAGCGCCTTGTCCGAGACGACGGCGCCCCGGGTCGGGGCGAGCCTGAAGCGCAGGCCCTTTTCCTGCGCCAGATGCCGGAACTGCAGCTCGATGCGCTCGAAGATCTGCGACAGCTGAAACGTGGATATGCGGGGCACGATCTGGCCGGCATCGAGCTGGCCGATCTGCAACAGCGCGCCAAGCAGGTCCTCCATGATCGAGACCGAAATGTCCATGGCGTGCAGCAGGTCCCTGCGGTGCTCCTCGTCCGCCTCGCCGATGCAGTTGAAGATCAGTATGCGCAGGGTCGACAGAGGCTGGCGGAGATCGTGATTGGCGGCGCGCAGGAACCGCGACTTGGCTTCGCTGGACGCGTCGGCCTCCGCCTTGGCCTGGCGCAAGGCCAGCTCGGTCAGCTTGCTGGCGGTCACGTCCTGGAAAGTCAGCGTCATTCCGCCCCTGAGCGCCGGAGTGTGGACCATCTGGATGGTGCGGCCGTCTGCCATCGGCTGGTCGAACTGCTGCTCCAGGCCGAAGTCCGAAAGCGCGGCGGTCCACCTCAGACGCGTGGTATCGAGGATGAACTCGTTCGATTCGGCGACGCGGCGCGCGAGCTCTTCGTAGGTCAGCCGGCCGATCGAGCGGACATCGAGGTCGAAGGTGGTGAGAAACGACCGGTTGGCATGAACGAGGACGCGATTGCGGTCGAAGATCCCGATGCCGCCGGTCAGGCCCTCGAGGCCTTCCAGTATCCGGTCCTGACCCGCATCGAACGGCGAAATCCTGTCGGCCAAGCTCTAGGTGGTCCCGCTTCTGGTGGTGTTCGCCCTGTTCACGGCGTAGTGGATCGCTGCGGAGCGGTCCGGCAAGCCGAGCTTCTTCATGAGATTGCCGAGATGCACCCGCACCGTGTGGGCCCTGAGATCGAGCTGTTCGGCAATGCGCTGGACGGACAGCCCCTGGCCCAGGAGCTCGACGATTTCCTGCTCCCTTCTGGTCAGAACGTCGCCGGCGCGGTCGTCGGCCTGCGGCGCCGCGCGGAGCGGCCTGGATTCCCCCAGGCCCTGCTTCTCGATCAGGCGTCTCGGGAAATAGACATCGCCCGCCAGGATGAGCTCGAAGGCGCGCTCGACCTCGGGACCGCTCGCGGATTTGGGGACATAGCCGATGACGCCGCTCTCCAAAGCGCGCATGACATAGGCGGGATCCTCGTGGACCGAGACGACGACGACCGGCGCGTTGGGGAACTCGCGGCGCAGGCGCTTCAGGCCGTCGAACTCGCTGAAGCCCGGCATGATCAGATCGACAAGAACGAGATCCATGTCGGGATTGCGCCTCAGGATATCCATCGCTTCGTGGAAGGTGCCGGCTTCCAGGGTGACGTGCGACCCTTTCAGGCGGCGGATGACCTGCTTGAGCGATTCCCTCACGACCCAATGGTCGTCAGCAATGAGAATTTTCATCGGCCGCCTGGTGAAACTGATCCATTGCTCCTTTGAGCACGATCTAGATGAATCGTCTAGTTCTTCCTTCGGCTTCCGGTCTCAGGAAAATGCGCAACGCCGGATTCCGAAACTATTGACCTATTCGCAAAAGGATAGCAGGATCGTCTAGTTGATATCTAGCGATTTTGGATGTTTAATAGAATAAACGTCTAGAAAAATCGAGGAACAGGAGGGTGTGATGAGATCAAATCGCCGGTCGGTCCTTAAAGGTGCCGCGGCTTTCGCCGCATCGGTTTCGTCGTTCGGACTCGCAAGCCGGGTCCGCGCCGAAGGAGAGGTGATCAAGATCGGCGTCATCGACGACGCGTCCGGAGATTTCGCGGCCGCGGTCATTCCGAAGACGCAGGGCGCCCAATTGGCGGTCGACCAGATCAACGGCGCGGGAGGCGTGCTCGGCCGCCAACTCCAGCTCATCCACTATGACGGCCAGTCGGACGTCCGGCGCCATCAGGAGTTCGCGCAGCGCGCCATTCTTGAGGACGAGGTCAATGTGCTCATGGCGGGATATACGAGCTCGGAGCGCGAGGCCGCCCGCGCCGTCGCCGTCAAGAACAAGACCATCTTCTGGCACAACAACCAGGGCGAAGGCGGGATAGCCGACAACTATTCGTTCTTCACCGGACCGATCCCGGAGCAGCAGATCCTGCCCGGCGTCGAATACATGGTGAAAAAATACGGGAAGAAGATCTACATCCTTGCCGCCGACTACGGCTTTGGACAGGTGAGCGCCCAGTGGGTGCAGGCCAGCGCCGGAATGAACGGCGCCGAAATCGTCGGCCTCGAGTTCATCCCGCTCGGGAATTCCGAATTCTCCTCGTCGATCGCCAATATCCAGAAGGCGAAGCCCGACTTCCTCTTCCTGCTGCTGGTCGGCTCCAACCAGTCGCAGTATTTCCCGCAGGCGCAGGCCGCGGGACTGCGCTACCCATCGATCTCGTCGGTGAACCTCCAGCAGGGCTACGAGCACAAGATCTTCCCGCCCCCGACGCTGGAAAATCTCTATGTGCCGGCGCCGTTCCTCGAGGAGCTGGCGGAAACCAACGCCGACGCCAAAAGGTTCGTCGACGCCATCCGGGCCAAGTACAGCGACATGAAATACGTCAACGAGTGCGCCCGGTGCGCCTATATCGCCGTCAATCTCATGGCGCTCGCCTGGGCGAAGGCCGGAACGACCGAGACCGAGGCCGTCATCAAGGCGCTCGAATCCGGCATCTCCTTCAACGGACCCGACGGAAAGGTCACGCTCGATCCGGCGACGCATCATCTCGCCATGCAGATGAGAATGGCCCAGGTGCAGGCCGATCACTCGATCAAGTTCGTCGCCGAGCTCGGCGAGGTCAAGCCCTGGTGGCTGCGGTCGCTCGGCGTCGACCTGACCAAGAAGCGCGAGTCGAAGCAGTATCTTCCCGGCGACGACCCGAACCTCGCCAAGTTCCTCAAGCGATAAGCGGGCTTGCGACGCAGAGAAGCGCGGATGCAGGACGTCTTCATATTCCTCTATCAATATGCGGATGCCTTCGCGCTTCTCGCCCTCGCCGCCATAGGCCTGATCATCATCTTCGGGATGATGGGCATCATCAACATGGCGCATGGCGAGCTCATGATGATCGGCGCCTTCGGGGCCGCCTACAGCCATCATGCCGGCGCGCCGCTCGTCCTCGCCATCCTGGCCGGCGGGCTTGCGGCCATGCTCGTCGGCCTCATCCTCGAGCGGCTCGTCATCCGGTACCTCTACGGGCGGCTGCTCTATTCGCTCGTCGCCACCTGGGGCATCAGCCTCATCCTCAGCCAGGGCGCGCTGATCGTGCTCGGCCCCTCGGTCCAGGGCATACCCACGAACTTCGGAAACTTCTTCATCGGCGAACTGAGCTTCTCCGTCTACCGCATGCTGCTCTTCGGCATCGCGGTGCTCCTGATCTTCCTGCTCTGGGCGCTGTTCCGCTTCACCACATTCGGGATACAGGCGAGAGCCACCATGAGCAGGCCGGACATGGCGCGAGCGCTCGGGGCCAATACGACCGAGATATATATTCTCACATTCGGCCTCGGATCCTTCCTGGCCGGCATCTCCGGGGCGCTGTTCTCGCTCGCGGCGCCAGTGCAGCCGAGCTTCGGCGCGAGCTACACGCCCATCGCCTTCGTCGTCGTGGTCGTGGCCGGCAGCCGCAACATCATCGTGGGCCTCGTCGTGTCCTGCCTGATCCTCGCCTTCATCAAGACCGCCTTCACGATCAACGTCAACATCCTCACCGGCTATGTCGCGATGCTGCTCGCCGCGCTCCTGGTGATCAGGGCGACGCCCAACGGAATCAGCGAGGCCCTGGCGCGCGCCAAATGGCTGCTTCCGCGCCGGAGCGCCCTGCGCCAGGCAGGACGCTGAGTGTGGCGTACCGGGCGATGCTTTCACTGCTCAACGGCGCCATGGAGCCGGGGCGCAGGCCGCTCTTCTGGATCGGAGCCCTGGCGCTGCTCACGGTCGCGGCGGCGGCGCCGTTCTTCGTGGGCCGCTACATGCTGCTCAACCTGAACTCGTTCCTCCTGATGACGTTCCTGACCATGGGCCTGGCGCTCCTGTGGGGGTTCACCGGAATACTGAGCCTCGGCCAGTCCGCCTTTCTCGGAATCGGCGGCTATGCCTATGGCGTCGCCGCCATCAATCTCGCGGGCATCGGCGGACAGACAGGCCTCGCCTTCGTCTGCGGAATCGGAGCGGCCTTGGCGGCGGCGCTGGTGCTGAGCTGGATCATGTTCTACGGCCGCCTGAAAGGAGTCTATGTCGCGATCATCACGCTCGTCGTTGCCCTTCTGCTGGAGACGTTCCTCTCGCAGACCGCCGGTCCGCAATGGTCGATAGGGGCGGCCCATCTCGGCGGAAACAACGGGCTCGGACGCTTCTCGGGCGACATTCAGGACCTTCCGAGCCTGGCGCTCGGCCCTCTCGAGCTCGCCGGCACGTCGAAAGCCTTCTACTTCACCGGCATCGTCCTCATCGCGGCGATCTATCTCGGGCTGCGCATGCTGGTGAACTCGCGCTTCGGCATCGCGCTGACCGCCATCCGTGAAGATCCCGAGCGGACGGAGTCGCTCGGCTACGACGTTCGCCTACTGCAGACCGTCGTCTTCTGCCTCGGCGCCGGGCTCGCGGCGCTTTCCGGGATCCTCTATGTGTCCTGGGGGAATTTCATCACGCCGTCGGTCTTCGGCGTCACGGCGAACATACTTCCGGTCATCTGGGTCGCCGTGGCCGGACGGAAGAGCCTGGCCGCCTCGATCGTCGGGGCAGTGCTCCTGCAATGGATATCCCAGGCGCTCGCCCTCCAGGGGGAATATGCCCTCGTCCTGCAGGGAGCGTTGCTGGTGATCGCCGTGCTGCTGATGCCGGAGGGCCTGATCTCGGTCGGCGGATCCATCCGCCGGGCGCCACACCGGACGCGCCTGGAAAGGGGGAAAGCCCGCCCCCTGGCGAGGGATGGACATGCTCCTTGAAGTCGCCAACCTGTCGAAGTCCTTCGGCGGCGTGCGGGCGGTGCACGACGTCTCCTGGGCGATGGAAGCGGGTCAGACCCACTGCATCATCGGACCGAACGGCGCGGGAAAGAGCACGTTCTTCCAGCTCCTCATGGGACGACTGCGCGCCGACAGGGGACTCATCAGGTTCCGCGACGTCGACGTCACCCGCCGGCATCCTTTCGAACGGGCGCGGCTCGGCCTGGCGGTGAAGCCGCAAACGCTCGGGGTCTTCGGAGAGCTGTCGGTCGATCACAATCTTCGCCTGTGCCTGCAGCGCATGGCGAATGGGAGAGCCCTGGAAAGACTCCTGGAGGATCGCCTGGCCCATCTGGGCCTGCGGGAGAAAAGGAGCTTCCTGGCGAGGGAATTGTCGCATGGCGAGAACCAGTGGCTGGGCCTCGGCATGGCCATGGCGACCGCTCCGAAGCTTTTGCTGCTCGACGAGCCGACGGCGGGCATGTCGTTCGAGGAGACCGGCAGGACCGTCGAGCTCATCCGGAGCGTCGCGGCGAGCGGCACCTCAGTCCTCGTGGTGGAGCACGACATGGCGTTCGTCAGGGCCCTTTCAGTCCCGACGACCGTCTTCGACAACGGCCGGATCTTCATGACCGGCGCCTGGACCGAGATCGAGAGCAACGAGGACGTGCAACGCCTGTATCTGGGCAAACGCGGAGCGAAGGCCCACCATTAAGGAGAAGACCATGAAGACCATCAAGATCAACGACGTCCAGAAGTACCTCTTCGATGCGAGAGACGAGCCGGTCCTGCGCGTGAAGGCGGGGGAAAGCTTCAAGGTCGAAACCGACGATGCGCTGACCGGGCTCGTTCCCGACCAGAGCGACAATCCGAAGATCCGCGACATCATCAACGATCCGGTCAGCAAGCGGCTTCTCGGCAGGACGCCGGCGGAGCTCAATCCGGTCGTCGGCCCGATCCATGTCGAAGGCGTCGAACGGGGCGACGTGGTCGCGGTGGAAATCGAATCGATCGCTCCTTGGCGCTGGGGATATGTCGGGATCGTCCCCGGGAACGGCGCGCTCCGGGATTCGGCAAAGTGGGGCGCCGAGTGCCGCGACGCCCATATCCAGCTCATCGAGCACGTGCCCGGTCCGAGCGGCACGACGGCAGACGGCTCGGCCAGGTACGGGAGCATCTCGTGGAAGCTCGATCCGTTCCTCGGAACCCTCGCGGTCGCCCCTGACCGGGAAGTGCACAGCTCCCTCACCGGGCAGGGCGAGTTCTGCGGCAATATCGACTGCCGCGACATCAGGGCCGGGCACACCATTCTGATCAACAGCTATCACGAGGGCGGCCTCATCTACCTGGGCGACGCGCATGGCAGCCAGGGCGACACGGAGTTCACCGTCCTCGCCGACGAGACGAGAGCGACGGTGCAGCTCAAGATCAACGTGATCAAAAACAAGAAGCTGCCGGGGATCCGGATCGTCAAGCCCGACAGCATCGTCGCGGTCGGCATCGATCTGCCGCTCGACCAGGCCGTGTACAACGCCGCCGACAACCTCATGCAGTGGATGGCGGAAGACTACGGAATCAAGCCCAAGGACAGCTACATGCGGTTCTCGGCCGATCCCGATTTTCGCGTGCGCGTCTATCAGATGGTGAGGGCCAACATCAACCACGTGGTCGGGGCCGAATATCCGAAAAGCCGCCTGGTTCCGGCGTTCTAGGCATCGTCCGAATGCTGAGCCTGCGATCAGTGTCGAGCGGTTATGGCGGTGCGGTCGTCAACCGCGACGTCGATCTGGAGGTCCGCGACGGGGAGATCGTAGCCCTGATCGGCCGCAATGGCGTGGGCAAGACGACTCTCGCCAGGACGATCATCGGCCTGCAGCCGGCAATGGCGGGCTCGGTGATCTTCGACGGGGTCAATATGACGTCGTCCGATGCCCGGAAAAGAGCCCGCGCCGGCATCGGCTACGTGCCGCAGGGACGCGGCATATTTCCCGACCTCACGGTCGAGGAGAACCTCGTCATGGGCCGGTCGATCGGGGCGGCCGCGAAATCCTTCGACCATGTGTTCGGGCTTTTCCCGATATTGAAGCAGCGGCGCCGCCAGCTCGGCGGCACGATGAGCGGCGGCCAGCAGCAGATGCTGGCCATCGGGAGGGTCCTGATGGGCGAGCCCAGGATCCTCGTCCTCGACGAGCCCTCCGATGGGATCCAGCCCAATATCGTCGACGAGATCGGAGAGCTGTGCCGCAGACTGAACGAGGACAGCGGCCTAGCCATTCTCCTGATCGAGCAGCATCTGGATCTGATCCTGGCCTGTGCGCATCGCTGCCTGGTGATGGAGCGCGGCATGATCACCAAGTCCATGTCGCCGCGGGATCTGGAGGATCCGAGGATCGCCCGGCAGGCGCTTGCGATCTGAGCGGAGCGGCCGGGCGATCGACGCATGCCGTCACCGTCCGGGCACGCATAAGTTGATCTGCGCGACGGTTCAGTCCGGCAAGCCTCCGCTGAAAGGGTCGGCGACATGCGCCCTAGCCACAACTATAAATTGCTATGCATGCACGCCGGGAACGGCAGGCGAGTTTAATTGGACTTACAGTGGACGGTAAGTCAAACTATTGTCCAATATAGGCTCATGCCCGAACGAATGGGACACACAATAACGGCCGGCGGAGGAGTCAATCTGGTGATGTGAATCTTATTTTCTCTTTTTCCCGGACCGCATCTATACGCAAAGCGGCTGGATCCGGCCGCGTGAACGACAATCTCTGACCTCAAATGGGAGTTTATACAATGAAGCAACTTCTTGCTTCGGCAGTTGCCGTCCTGGCGCTCGGCGCCTTCAGCCCGGCCGTTTCGGCCGCCGAATGCGGCGACGTCACCATCGCCAGCATGAACTGGCAATCGGCCGAGGTCCTTGCCAGCATCGACAAGATCATTCTGAAGACGGGCTACGGCTGCAACGCCGAGACCGTCGCCGGCGATACAGTCCCCACCCTGACATCGATGGTCGAGAAGGGCGAGCCCGACATAGCGCCCGAAGGCTGGGTCGATCTTCAGCCCGAGCTCGTCAATCGCGGCATCGCCGACAAGAAGATCGTGTCGGCCGGGCCGGCGCTGTCCGACGGCGCGGTCCAGGGCTGGTTCATCCCGAAATACGTCGCCGACGCGCATCCCGACATAAAGACCATTCCCGACGCGCTGAAGCATCCCGAGCTTTTCCCGGCGCCCGAAGACAAATCCAAGGGCGCGGTCTTCAACGGCCCGCAAGGGTGGGGCGGGACGCTCGTCACCGCGCAATTGTTCAAGGCCTATGAGGGCAAGAAGAACGGCTTCGTGCTGGTCGATACCGGCTCCGCCGCCGGCCTCGACGGCTCGCTGGCCAAGGCTTACGAGCGCAAGGAAGGGTGGCTTGGATATTACTGGGCGCCCACATCCATCCTCGGCAAATACGCCATGGTGAAGCTCGACTATGGCGTGCCCTATGACGCCGCCGAATGGAAGCGCTGCAACACGGTCGCCGACTGTCCCGATCCGAAGCCGAACGAGTGGCCCAAGGATCACGTCGACACCCTGGTGACCACCGAATTCGCCGAAAGAGCGGGACCGGCGATGGACTACCTGAAGAACCGCAACTGGACCAACGACGTCGTCAATGCGCTGGCGGCCTGGATGACCGACAACCAGGCGACCGGCGAAGAAGGAGCGAAGCACTTCCTCGCCACCAGCGAGGACGTCTGGACCAAGTGGGTTCCCGCCGACGTCGCCGAAAAGGTCAAGGCCGCCGTAAAATAACCCGCAAGGCACGAAACTCCGAAGCGACGGGATGTCCCGTCGCTTCTTTATTATGGAAACACGGACGGCGGCATTGCCGAAATACTTTCGCCGCCGGCAATGGAAGATTTGAATTATGGATTGGCTCTGGACGTTTCCCCATCTCAACGACGATTTCATCCGCAACCTGAAGAAGGCGATCGACGAGAGCTTCCGCGCATTCACCCGCGCCTATGGCGACGCGATCGAGTCGTTCTTCGACCCGCTGCAATATTTCCTGATCCAGGCGGAGCGATTCTGGACCAACACGCCGTGGCCGGTGATCATCGCGATCATCGCCGTCATCGCCTGGTTCGCCAGCAGGAGCTGGAAGATCGTCTTCGGCTCCATCGTCACCCTCATGCTGATCGGTCTGTTCGACATGTGGGACGACACGATGAAAACCATCTCCATGATCTTCGTCTGCACGGTGCTCTCGATCCTTCTCGGCATACCGATCGGCATCCTCATGTCGCGCTCCGACCGGATCCAGAACGCCGTAAACCCGATCCTCGACGTCATGCAGACGATGCCGAGCTTCGTCTACCTGATCCCCGTCGTCATGCTTCTCGGCATAGGCAGGGTGCCGGGCCTGATCGCCGTCGTGGTCTATGCCATCCCGCCGATGATCAGGTTCACCAACCTGGGTATCAGGCTGGTGGACAAGGAAGTCCTGGAGGCCGCCGACGCCTACGGCTCATCGGGGTGGCAGAAGCTGAAGAACGTCCAGATGCCCCTGGCCCTGCCGACGATAATGGCCGGGATCAACCAGACGATCATGATGGCGCTGGCGATGGTTGTGATCGCCTCGATGATCGGGGTCCAGGGCCTCGGGCAGCCGGTCCTGAAGGCGATCGCCAACCAGTATTTCACGCTCGGCGTATTCAACGGCCTGGCGATCGTGGGCATCGCCATCGTCTTCGATCGCATCAGCCAGGCCTTCGGAAAGCGGCTTCAGCGGCACCTGGAGATCGTTCATGGCTGAGCAGCCGGGCGAGGCTCCCGAAATAAGCATCAGGTCCCTGTACAAGATTTTCGGGAGGAATGCGGCCGCAGCGCTCGACCTCGTGAAGCAGGGAATGTCGAAAGCGGAGCTCAACGAGCAGTACGGCCAGATCCTCGGGCTCAGGGACATCAACATCGAAATGCCCGGAGGGTCCATCCAGGTCATCATGGGCCTGTCGGGCTCGGGCAAGTCGACCTTGATAAGGCACATTAACAGGCTGATCGAGCCCAGCGCGGGCCAGGTGCTGGTGGGCGGCACGGACGTGGTCACGATGAACCAGGCCGACCTGCAGGCCTTCCGGCGGCACAAGACGGCCATGGTCTTCCAGAGATTCGCGCTGCTGCCCCACCGCACGGTCCTGGAAAACGCAGTCTACGGACCGGAGATACGCGGGTTGCCGCGGGCCCGGCAAGTCGATGCGGCCATGGGCTGGATCGAAAGGGTGGGCCTCAAGGGGTTCGAGAAGCACTATCCGAACCAGCTGTCCGGCGGCATGCAGCAGCGCGTCGGACTGGCGCGGGCGCTTGCCAATGATGCGCCCGTCCTGCTCATGGACGAAGCCTTCTCCGCGCTCGATCCGCTCATCCGGACGGACATGCAGACCATCCTTCTCGATCTGCAGAAGGAAATCAAAAAGACGATCGTCTTCATCACCCACGACCTGGACGAGGCGCTGCGGCTCGGAGACCGGATCGCGATCCTGCGCGATGGTGCTGTCATCCAGCAAGGGACCGGACAGGACATCGTGCTGCGGCCCGCCGACGACTATATCAGCCGGTTCGTCCAGCACGTCAATCGCGGCCGGGTGCTTCTGGCATCCACCGTAATGACGCGCGCCGCGAATGCTTCGGCGGGCGATCTGGAAATACCGATGGACGCCAGCCTGGAGAGCGCTCTCAGGATCATGAGGCAGGCCGACCGGCGGGAAGCGCAGGTCGTCGACGCGAAGGGCAATCCCGTCGGCAGGATCGACGCCGATTCACTCGTGTCGGCGATGCTGGACGGAGAGGATCCCGACGATGCGCAAAGACAGACGCGGCCGGCAGGCTAGAGCGGAATGAGTCCGAGTCCACCTGCAATCCCAATCGAAGGCACCCGCCAATTGGACGAAGCGACTCTTCTCAAAGCCGTCCTGCCCCGGCAGGGACGGGTTGGGCGGCGCATCTAGCCCAAAGCCGCTTCGGGTTGTTTTACGGTTCCGCCGGCCGCCAGGCGTTCGATGGCAAGCAGCGCCCCCCTCAATTCCGCCAGCCCCTTCAATCTGCCTATGGCGGGATAGCCGGGGGTCCCCACCTTGTTCAGGTCGTCCAGCATCCGCTGACCGTGATCCGAGCGAAAGACGATCGACTGGCCTGCCGGCCGGCGCCGGCTTTCGGCATGCAGGGCAGCCAGCACGCCTATCATGTCGGCATCGCCCTCGAGGTGGGATGATTCAATGAAACTCCGCCCGGTATCGTCACGCCTGGTTGAACGCAGATGGGCAAATGCGATGCGTGGCGCAAAGTGGCGGGCCATGGCGGGCAGGTCGTTGTCCGATCGCGCTCCGAGACTGCCGACGCAAAGGCACATGCCGTTGGCAATGGACGGGACCGCGGAGAAAATCCTTGCATAGTCGGCGGCGGACGAGGCGATCCGGGGAAGCCCGAAAAGCGGCCAGGGCGGGTCGTCCGGATGCAGGGTCAGGACGACGCCAAGCGATTCGGCCACGGGAATCACCTTTCTGAGAAACTCGATCAGGTTTATCCGAAGCCTGGTCTCGTCAACGTGTTTGTACTGCGAAAGATTGTCACGAAACGAATCGAGAGTATGGGGCTCGGTCGTGGATCCGGGCAGGGGGCGCACGATGTTGCCGACAAGCTCGTCGATGTCGGCCTGGTCCATGGCCCTGTAGGTCGACAGGGCCTTGCTGCGCTGACCGTCGGTGTAGTCCGTATCGGCGCCGCCGCGCCGCAGGATGTGGATATCGAATGCCGCAAACCGATGTTCGTCGAACCTCATCGTCGTCGCGCCGGTGGGCGTGACGAAATTCAGGTCCGTCCTTGTCCAGTCGACGACCGGCATGAAGTTGTAACAGACGATCTTGATGCCGCTTTTTCCGACGGCTTCGAGGCTGGCTATCCAGGCCTCGATTTCGCTGTTCGCCAGTCTTCCGGTCCGTTTGATCGCGTCCGGGACGGGGATGCTTTCGACAACCGACCAGGTCAGTGGAGATCTGCCCGGAGGCGCCGACTCGATCTGGCTGCGGCGCTGTTCGACGTCTTTGGGCGTCCACGCCTGTCCGATCGGGATCTCATGCAAGGACGAGACGACGTCGGTAGCTCCCGTCTGACGCACCGCATCCAGGGAGACGTCGTCCTTCGGCCCAAACCATCTCCATCCCTGACGCAGCATTGAGGTTCTCCAGTCGATTTGCGGCCACGTTCCGGAAGACTCAGACGAAATAGTCCGGATTGGAATCGCGCAGTTTTTTCACGTCGGGGATGACGGCGGTGAGATGACGCTTCATGGCCGCTATTGCGTCGGCGGGAGCGTGCGCCATGATCGTATTTCTGATCGTCTGATGCTCGTCGAGAATGAACTGGAAGCGATCGAGCGCCGGCAATGTGAGCCGGCGGACCCTGTCGATCTGAACCTTGACGGACTTCAGAAGGGACCATATCCCGGGATGACCGGCGATGGCGGCGATGGTCTCGTGAAACTTTTCGTCCGACTCGTGGAAGGCATTGATATCCCGGCGTTCGCCGTAAAATCGTTGTCGGGCGATGACCTCGTCCAGCAAGTCGATGTCGGAGAGGTCCGCCTTCTCGGCGGCGTGCTCGACCGTGGCGCATTCGAGCGCCTGGCGGATAAGCACGGCTTCCGCAATGCCGGCGATCGGAATGCGCGCCACGAATGTCCCCGACTGCGGGAAAACGTCGACAAGGCCGTCTTCGACCAGGCGGATGAGAGCTTCCCGGACCGGCGTGCGACTGACGCCGAACTGCTCGGACAACGCCTTTTCGTTCAGGGCGGCCCCGGGCTTGACCTGCATCGACACGATGTCCCTGTGAATCTCGCGATAGATCAGCGTCGCCGTCGTGGTCCTCTGGCCGCGGGCGACGCGCTTCGCCGGGAGCTGTGCGACGACGGGCGATTTCGCAGCGAAACCATGGGGTATTGCGCTCTTTGCGGCCGCCACTGCTGAGATCT
This sequence comes from Parvibaculaceae bacterium, assembly GCA_050246735.1. Classification (GTDB taxonomy): domain Bacteria; phylum Pseudomonadota; class Alphaproteobacteria; order Rhizobiales; family Aestuariivirgaceae; genus Taklimakanibacter. The sequence continues at coordinate 53,772 of JBFWVM010000001.1, forward strand.
CCAAGCTGCTGATTGACATACTAATATATTATCCCTAGAAATGAATCAACGGACCAAAACAAAAGTGTTTCTTTCGCCTGCGCGGCGCAGAGGACAGGATGGCGCTGCATCCGGATCGCTATTTTCCCTGTGACCCGACCTGTCGTGCAATAGCAAGACGGCTCTATGGCGTCGTTTCCGGCCTGCCGATCGTTTCGCCCCACGGCCATACCGAGCCCGCATGGTACGCGGACAACCTTCCATTCAGCGATCCCGCCACGCTGTTCATCAAGCCCGACCATTACGTGTTTCGTCTCCTGTACTCGCACGGCGTGCCGCTGGAAGAGTTGGGCGTAGGACGGCTGGACGGAGAACCCGTGGAAACCGACAGCAGGAAGATATGGCGCATCCTCGCTCGTCATTGGCCGATGTTCAGGAGCACGCCGTCCCGCTACTGGCTGGAGCATACGCTGGAAACGGTCTTCGGCGTCGAGGAGAAGCTGTGCGAATCGAATGCGGACCGCATCCACGACATGATCGCCGACCGGCTGAAGAGTCCGGAAATGCGTCCGCGAAGCCTGTACGAGAAGTTCAACATCGAGGCGATAGCGACCACGGACGCGGCTACCGACGATCTCGCTTCACACGACTCGATCCGGCGATCGCAATGGCAGGGAAGGGTCCTGCCCACTTACCGGCCCGATGCCGTCGTCGATCCCGACCAGCCCGATTTTTCGCTGAACGTCCAGGAGTTCGTGGCATTGGCGGGAACGTCGATGACCTATCCCGGCTATCTGGAGGCCCACAGGATCAGGCGCTCCTATTTCAAATCGCGCGGAGCCACCGCGACGGATCACGGCCATCCGTCGGCGCTGACGGCGAGCCTCCCGGCTGCCGAAGCGGCTCGGCTGTTCGAGAGAGCGATGTCGGGCACCGCGACCGCGCACGAGGCCGAGATGTTCCGGGGACAGCTTCTCACCGAGATGGCGCGCATGAGCCTCGATGACGGCTTGGCGCTGCAAATCCGATCAGGCCCCTTCCGCAACCACAATCGCGACGTGATGAGGAAGTTCGGTCGCGACAAGGGGGCCGACATTCCGAAATCGACGGATTTCGTCCACTCTCTCAAGCCGCTTCTCGACCGGTTCGGCAATGAAAAGCGGCTCACCATCATTCTATTCACTTTGGACGAGAGCACATATGCGAGGGAGCTCGCCCCTCTCGCCGGGCACTATCCCTGCCTGCGGCTGGGGCCGGCCTGGTGGTTTTACGACAGCCCCGACGGAATGCTCAGATATCGCGAGCTGACGACCGAGACTTGCGGATTCTACAAGACGGCAGGTTTCAACGACGACACCAGGGCGTTTCTGTCGATTCCGGCGCGCCACGACATGTCGCGGCGCATCGATTGCGGATATCTCGCCAGGCTGGTGGCCGAACACCGCCTTGACGAGGACGACGCGGCCGAGGTGGCCGTGGACCTTGCCTATCGGCTCGCCAAGAGAACCTACAACCTATGAGCCATGGCCATTTCGACGCCGACCTGCCGCGGCTCTGCGCGGCAAACCTCCGCCGGGCGCGCAGCGGGGTCGTCCTTCCGGCCTACGAGCGCTCCCGCACAAGGCCGGGTGTCGTCCATCTCGGGCTGGGAAACTTTCACCGTGCCCACCAGGCGATATTCCTGGAGAGACTGTTGCATGCGGGCGATGAGAGATGGGGCGTCGCCGGCCTCTCGTTCCGGCGTTCGGCCATCCGCAACGATCTGGCGCCCCAGGATTACCTCTTCGCCGTTCACTACGACGATGAACGGGACCGGGAGCTTCGTGTCGTCGGGTGCCTGAAGGAGAATATCGTGATCGGCGAAGACCGGAGCCGGCTCGCCGATCTCCTGAACAGCGCGGACGTGAAGATCGTGACCTTGACCGTGACGGAGAAAGGCTATTGCCGGGCGACCCCGTCGAACGATCTCGATTTCGATCATCCGGACATTCAGCACGACCTCGCGAAGAGCGGCGCACCGAGATCGGCGATCGGGTTGATTGCCTCGATGATCGCCCTGAGAGAACGGGCCGGCTTGCCCTTGCCTATCTTCATGTCGTGCGACAATCTGCCCGCCAATGGCAGGCTGCTGGGCAGACTGGTCGGGCAGTTCATGAGCGCCGGTTATCCCGATCTTGCGGGGTGCACCGAGCAGAGCGACCTCTTTCCCTGTTCGATGGTCGACCGAATAGTTCCCGAGCTCACCGAGGCCAGCGGACGAAAGATCTGCCGGCAGCTTGGCTTGAACGATGCTCGTCCCATCGACACGGAACCGTTCATCCAATGGGTGACGGAGGCTGCCGGCTCGCGCGAAGGCCCCGACTGGGCGCTGGCCGGCGTGACCGTCACCAAGGATGTGCAGGCTTACGAGGTGGCAAAGCTCAGACTCCTCAACGGAAGCCACTCGGCGATTGCCTATCTCGGCTACCTTGCCGGCTATCGCAGTGTATCGGAGGCCATGGCGGACACCGATCTTTCCGCCTTCGTCGACCGTCTCCTCAATCGCGAGCTGGTCACCACCGTGCCCGAAACGCCGGGCTTCAATCTGGCCGACTATGCACGGAGATTGTGCGACCGGTTCCGGAACCCCGGACTGCTGCACAAGACCGCGCAGATCGCCATGGACGGCTCGCAGAAAATACCGCAACGGCTTCTGGATCCCATCCGTGCTCGCCTCGCCAGGAGCGAGGATTCTCCATGCATGGCCATGGCGATCGCCGGATGGATCCGCTACGTGACGGGATTCGATGAGCGGGGAGGGCGCATCGATGTCAAGGACCCGCTTGTGGAACGGCTGCTCGCGCTGGGGCGGGCCAGGAACGAGCCCGAGCGGCTCGTCGACCTGGCCTTGAATATTCGTGAGGTGTTCGGAGAGGATCTGGGCCGGGACGAGCGTTTCCGGCGAGGCCTTGCAGACTCTCTGCGTTTGTTGATCACCAGGGGGGCCCGGTCCGCGATGAAAACTCTCGTTTAGCCAGTCTCACTGCGGCACCCGGTTCATTGACGACCTGCGACTGATAGATTAATATACTAGAGTACCTCTGCGGTACCAGGGAGGAAGAAAATGGGTATATCTCGACGGAAATTCGGTTTCCTTGGCTTGACCGTTGCGACGCTGCCGATGTTGGGCGCACAGACGGGACCGTCATGGGCTCAGGATCAGAACCGGCTGCGCTTCTTGTGGTGGGGAGGCGAGAACAGGGCGAAGCGGACGCTCCAGGCGGTGGACGTCTACAAGGCGCAGAACGCCGGCGTCTCCATCGATCCCGAATCCATGGGATGGGACGATTACTGGGCTCGCCTGGCCACCCAGGTGGCGGGCGGCAATCCTCCCGACGTCGTCCAGATGGATTATCAGTATATCTTCGAATATGCGCGGCGCGGCGCCCTGGCGCCCCTGGACGAATTTCGGCCGGATCCGCTGGACATTGAAGATTTCGGCGAAACGACGCTCGGAGCGGGAACGGTCGACGGCAAGCTCTATGGCGTTACTTTCGGCGTCAATTCGGACTGTTTCATCTACGACAAGGCGGTCCTGGAAAAGCTTGGACTGCCGGCTCCGGCCCTCACCTGGACATGGAAGGAGTATGCGGATCTGGCGGTCGAGATAACCAAGGGCAGTCCCGAGGGATTCTACGGCAGCAGCGATCCGGGCGCCGGCTCCCGCGCCACCCAGACCTGGATGCGCCAGAGAGGCAAGGAACTCTACGGCGACAAGAAACTCGGATGCTCCGAGGAGGACATCGCGGAATGGTTCGCCTTCGTCGACGATCTGCGGAAGCGCAAAGGATGCGTCCCGGCGGAAGTACAGGCTCTCGATCCCGGCGAGAGCATCACGGAAAGCATGCTTACCCTGGGCAAGTCGGCCATGATCACGGCCGGCTCGAACCAGCACGTTGCCTTTCAGGCTGCCGTGAAGAACCCGCTGGGAATGACCATGCATCCGCATGGTGACGCCGGTATGAAGCACGGCCAGTGGATCGGCCCGTCGATGCTGCTCAGCATCACGCCGTCGGCCGCCAACAAGAAGCTCTGCGCGCATTTCATCAATTTCCTGGTCGAAAGCAAGGATGCGGCGAACGTGCTGAAGGTCGAGCGCGGCGTTCCGCCCTCCGCCAGGATGCGGGACTATCTCTCCTCCACCCTCGATCCCGTGGAGAAGGTCGCCATCGACTATGTCTCGGCGATCGGCGACAAGGTCGGCCCCTTGCCGCCGCCGCCGCCCTCCGGTGCGAATGAGGTGGAGGCTCTGCTGATACGGACCAATGCGCAGATCGGCTTCGGCGAGGTCGGCGTCGCTGATGCCGCGAAGGAGTTCTTCGCCGCGGCGAACAAGATGCTCGACCGCAAGTAGCTCGGTCGATGCGGGCCGATGTCGAACGCCGGCGCAATTCGGGCAGCCGGCTCCTCCGGGTCCAGGGCGCAAGCGCATATCTGTTCTTGCTGCCCTGGCTCGTGGGTTTCTTCGGCCTCACGCTCGGGCCGATGGTGGCTTCGCTGTATCTTTCCTTCACCGACTACAGCCTGGTCCAGTCCCCTCACTGGATCGGCGCCGACAACTACATCGAAATGTTCAGCAGCGACCGCCGGTTCTGGAAATCGCTGTCGGTCACCTGCTTCTATGTCCTCCTCTCGGTGCCGGCGAAGCTCGTCTTCGCCCTGGCGATCGCCGTGATGCTCGACAAGGGAATAAGGGGCCTGCCGCTCTATCGGGCCGTCTTCTATCTTCCCTCGCTCTTGGGCGCGAGCGTGGCGATCGCGGTGATGTGGCGGCAGGTATTCGGGATCGACGGGCTGGCGAACGAGTTTCTCTCGCTGTTCGGAGTCCAGGGCCCCAGCTGGATAACCAATCCGAGGACATCGATCTACACGCTCGTCCTGCTGAGCGTCTGGCAGTTCGGATCGCCGATGATCATCTTCCTCGCCGGGTTGCGGCAGATCCCCAAAGACCTCTACGAAGCGGCCCAGATGGATGGCGCATCCAGCTTGCGGCAGTTCCTGCGCATCACATTGCCGTTGCTGACGCCCGTCGTCCTCTTCAATTTCGTGCTGCAGACGATAGAGGCGTTCAAGGCGTTCACGCCGGCCTTCATCATCAGCGGAGGCTCGGGCGGCCCCATCGATTCGACGCTTTTCTACACGCTCTATCTTTATCAGCAGGGCTTCTCCTTCTTCAAGATGGGATACGCCTCCGCCATGGCATGGGTGCTCCTGACGGCGATAGCGATCATAACGACCATGACCTTCGCCCTGTCGAAGCACTGGGTGCACTATGAGTATGAGCACAAATAGATCCTCGCCGGCCGGCACGGCGCTCAAGCAGGTCCTGGCTCATGCCCTGCTGATCTGCTTCTCGCTCATCATGATCTATCCCTTGCTGTGGATGTTGAGCAGCTCGTTCAAGCCCGAGCAGGATATCTTCACGGATCTGTCCCTGTGGCCGAGCCGGTTCACTCTCGAAAGCTACGCGACGGGCTGGCATGGGCTCGGCGTCGGATTCGGCAAATTCTTCATGAATTCGTTCATCGTCGCCATCCTGACGGTCATCGGCAACGTCGTCTCATGCTCCCTGGCGGCGTTCGCCTTCGCCTATCTGCAGTTCAGGGGAAAGCGCATCTGGTTCGCGCTGATGCTGGCGACCCTCATGCTGCCCTATCATGTCACCCTGATCCCCCAGTATGTGCTGTTTCTCAAGCTGGGCTGGGTAAACACGTTCCTTCCGCTCGTGGTGCCGAAGTTCCTGGCCTCGGACGCGTTTTTCATCTTTCTCATGGTGCAGTTCTTCCGGGGGATCCCGCGCGATCTGATCGAAGCGGCGATGATGGACGGCTGCAGCATCTGGCGGATCTATGCGAAGATCATTCTCCCTCTGTCGCTGCCGGTTCTCGCCACCGCGGCGATATTCTCGTTCATCTGGACATGGGAGGATTTCTTCGGTCCGCTCGTCTATCTGAGCGACATCAAGAATTACACCGTTCCCCTGGCCTTGCGCAGCTTCGTCGATTCGACCAGCCAGTCGGCCTGGGGACCGCTGTTCGCGATGTCGGTGCTTTCGATCGTCCCGGTATTTGCATTTTTCATGCTTTTCCAGCGGTCCCTGATCCAGGGGATCGCAACGTCGGGGCTCAAGGGATAGCCACGCGCAACGAACCAGCAAACCAGGAAACCAAGGAGAGAAAATGTCAGCAAAGCCCCGCATCCGGTTCTCGGTCATCGGCCTGAATCACTATCACGTCTATATGCAGATCGATTCGCTGCTCAAGGGAGGCGGCGAGCTCGTGTCCTGCTGGGCGAAGGAGCCGGAGCTGCGCGCCGTGTTCAAGGAGAAGTACCCAGACGCGAAACTGGCCTCGAGCGAGAAGGAGGTCCTCGAGGACGAGACGATCCAGCTGGTCACCGGCGCCGGCATTCCGAACGAGCGAGCCCCCATCGGCATCAGGGTGATGCAGCATGGCAAGGACTATCTGGTCGACAAGGCGGGCTTCACCGACCTGGGGCAGCTCGCGGAAGCGCGAAAGGTGCAGAAGGAAACCAAGCGCATCTACTCCGTCTACTATGTCGAGCGGCTGGAGAGCGCCTCGACGATCCACGCCGCCGAGCTCGCACGCAAGGGCGCGATCGGCAAGGTCGTCCAGACGATCGGTCTCGGGCCGCATCAGTTGAATGCCCCGAAACGGCCCGACTGGTTCTTCCGCAAGGCGCAATATGGCGGCATCCTGACGGACATAGCCTCGCACCAGGCAGATCAGTTCCTGTACCTGACCGGCTCGACGAAGGCGGAAGTGAAATATGCGAGAGTGGCGAACAACGCCCATCCCGAATTTCCCGAGCTCGAGGATTTCGGCGAGGCCAATTTCCTGGGCGACGGCGGCAGCGGCTACATCCGGGTCGACTGGTACACGCCCGACGGGTTGAAGACCTGGGGCGACGGGCGCCTCATCGTGCTGGGCACCGAGGGCTACATCGAAGTGCGCAAATACGCGGACATTGCCCATCGCCCGGGCGAGGATCATCTTATCGTCGTGGACAAGAAGGAGACCCGCTACGTCAATTGCCAGGGCATGCCCTTGCCGTTCGGCGAGCAGCTCGTCTTCGACGTCGTGAACCGGACCGAAACGGCGAACGACCAGGAGCTTTGCTTCCTTGCGTCCGAACTGGCGCTCAAGGCGCAGGCGATGGCCGAAGGCCACGGCAACAGCAAGAAGTCCTGAGCAGCCGTCGATGGTCAAGGTCGTCCTTGAGAGCATTTTCAAGCGCTTTGAGAGCGTCGAGGTCATTCGTGGAATCGACCTGACCATCGAGGATGGGGAATTCGTGGTTTTCGTCGGGCCGTCGGGTTGCGGCAAGTCGACGCTGCTGCGGATGATCGCCGGCCTGGAGGAGATATCTTCAGGCCGGCTCATCATCGACGGCGAGGAGGTAAATCACGTGCCGGCGGCCGAGCGCGGGCTGGCCATGGTTTTCCAGTCATACGCGCTCTATCCTCATATGACCGCCTATAAGAATATGGCGTTCGGGCTGGAGACGGCGAAGCTTCCGAGGGCGGAGATCGACGGGAGAGTCCACGAGGCCGCCCGCATATTGCGCATCGAGGAGCTGCTTTCGCGCAAGCCGCGCCAGCTCTCCGGCGGACAGCGCCAGCGGGTCGCGATCGGACGCGCTATCGTCAGAGAGCCGAGGATATTCCTCTTCGACGAGCCCTTGAGCAACCTCGACGCCGATCTGAGAGTTCAGATGCGGGTCGAGCTGACGAAGCTTTACCGCAGCCTGAAGGCAACGGTGATCTATGTCACCCATGACCAGGTGGAAGCCATGACCATGGCCACCAAGATCGTGGTCCTGAACGGTGGGCGTATCGAGCAGGTCGGCTCTCCCCTCGACATCTACAACAAGCCGGCTAATCTCTTCGTGGCCGGTTTCGTGGGATCGCCGCGAATGAATTTCATCAACGCCCGCATCGTGGGAGCGACGCCGGACGATACGGTCATCGAAGTTGCCGGCCGGAACGGCATCAGGGTCGGGCCCATCGCCGCGGTGATGGAGAGCGGTTCATCCGTCACGTTGGGAATCCGGCCGGAGCACCTGTCGATCTCCGGGAACGCCGCCGGCCTCGAAGCGAAGGTCACGCTCACCGAACAGCTGGGCGATGAAACCCTGGTCTATCTCAGCCTGTCCGACGGCCAGAACGTGGTTCTGCAAGTGCCCGGGCAGCGTCTTCTGGAGAACGGACAGGTCATTCATCTGGATATTCCAGCGTCCAGCGCCCATTTGTTCGACGCGGCGGGGGCGGCCATTCGCTGAAGCGGTGGGGTTGCCCGTCAGGGGAGGCGGGCCGACATGTCGGAGCGAAGGATCTCGGCGATCAGCTTCTGAGTGGCGAGCGCCTCGCCGCCGTTCACCAGCGGTTCGCGATCGTCCGCGATCGCGGCAAGGAAATCCGATATCAGCTCGCGATGGGCATCATGAGGGAAATCCATGATGGCGGCGCCGCTTCCCGACTTGCCCTCGGCCTCCACGACTTCCCGCCGGCCGTCGCAATAGAGCACGTCCATCCGTCCGCCCGCGAGTTGAACCGTTCCGAGAGTTCCGAGGATCTCGAGCTTTTCCGGCCAGCCCGGATAGGCGGCGGTCGTCGCCCAGAGCGAGGCGGTCGCTCCGTTGGACAGCGTCAATATCGAATTGACCAGATCCTCGGACTCGATATCGTGCAGTCGCGTGGTCCTCACATGAGTGAAGTCGACGTGCCTGACACCGAGAAGATCCCGGAACAGGTCAATGGCATGGATCGCTTGGGTCAGCAGGACGCCGCCTCCATCCCTTGCAAAGGTGCCGCGTCCGCCCTGATCGTAGTAGCTCTGGGGTCGCCACCACGGGATCGACAATGTCGCTCCCTGGACATCTCCCAGCTCACCGGCCCGGACGATCCGCTTCAGTCTCTTGCTCGCCGGACGGAAGCGATGCTGCAGCACTATGCCGAGCTTCCTCCCGGAGGCTTCCGCCCGGCGCAAGATCTCTTCGCCGCGCCCGATCGAAATATCGATCGGCTTCTCCAGGAGCACATGCTTGCCGGCCGCAAAGGCAAGCGTGGCGATTTCGAGATGCGTATGGGGAGGCGTAAGGATGAAGACCGCGTCCACTCTTCGGTCGTCGAGGACGTGATTGAGGTCGGTGGTGAAGGGGAAGGAATAGGCCTGCGCGAACTCCCGCCCGCGCCCGGCACTCCTGCTGACGGTCCAGACGACGTCAGCCCGATCCGCGAGGTCCAAAAGGCTTTTGGCATGCGGCTGGGCGGCCGGGCCGAGGCCGATCAGCGCAATTCCGAGTTTTCCGGGTCCCAACGGATTTTCTCCCTGAAGTATACTAGTATATTATATCGGACTCACGGGTCTGAGCCAAGGCCGACCGGTCGTCCCTACGAAGATTTGAGATTTGCCGGCCGTCGGTCCTGAAGCAGGATATTCAGTCCGGGCGCGTCACTTTGCCGGCGAGCGCCGGCTCTTGCGTCTGGCTGTCGTCTTCGCCGGCTTCTCCGCCGTCTCGGGCGTCAGGGGGTTGCCGTCGGCCTTCGGTCCGGGGGCCGTGCGATCCGCGAAGAGAATAGTCACCTGGAGCGTGTCGTCCTCGCGCGTCGTGGTGGCGGCGCCCGCGGCATGGGCGGCCAGGCGCACCATGCGTTCGTTGTTCGCCAGGATATCGGCGATGAAGCCGCGCACGCCGCGCGCCATGGCATAGTCCTGCAAGCGCGCCTGCAAGGCCCTGCCCAGGCCCTGGCCCTGCCATTCCGGTGCCACCATATAGGCGACTTCGGCGAGATTGGTGGTCGGGTTCAGGAAATAGCAGGCGCTGCCCGCCACCACCTCGTTCTCGCGCGGGCCGGTCACCGCGAGGAAGGCCACCTGCGTCTCGTGGTTCACATTGCACAGGGTCTGCAGATCGCGATAGGAGAGCGACCGCACGCGCCGGAAGAAGCGCGTATAGACGTCGTCCGGCGACAGGCGGTGGAAGAGATCCCTGAGCGCGTCGGCATCGGCGGCATGCGCCGGGCGGATCAGCACCCCGGCCCCGTTGGCGAGGGTCGTGCGGCGTTCCTCCTGGACCGGATAGGCGTTGCGCGAGGCGAGATACTGCTCGCCCGGTACGTAGCCCAGTTGCCTGGCCTTCTCCACCAGCGCCTCGCGATGGTCGGGATGCGCTACCTCGATCATGGCGAGGGCGCGCTCGCGAATGGATTTTCCGAACAGATAGGCGATGCCATATTCGGTGACGACGTAGTGCACGTCCGAGCGCGTAATGCCGACGCCGTCGCCCGTCTCGAGCAAGGGCTTGATCCGCGAGGCGCCGGTCTCGGTCGTCGAGGCGAGGCAGACGATCGGCTTGCCGCCCTGCGACCGCGCGGCGCCCCTGATGAAGGCGGCCTGGGTGGAGAGGCCGCCATAGAACTGGCCTTCGAACTGGTCGACGCAGACCTGCCCGGTCAGGTCCATGGCGAAAGCCTGAGTGATCGACACCATGCGGTGATTGGCCGCCACGGCGCGCGGATCGCAGACCTCCTCGATCGGCTGGAAGTCGAGATGCGGATTGCCGTCGACGAAGTCGTAGAGGCGCCGGGTGCCCAGGCAGTAGCTGGTCACGATGCGGTCACGATGCAGCGTCTTGCGCCGTCCGGTCACCACGCCCGCCTCGACCAGATCCACGATGCCCTCGGTGACGACATCGCTGTGGATGCCGAGATCGCGGCGGTCCTTGATATGGTGCAAGGCCTCGTTGGGCACGCGGCCCAGGCCGATCTGCAAGGTCGATCCGTCCTCGATGATGGCGGCGATATAGCGAGCGATGCGGTCCGCCGTGTCGCCGGCCGGCGGGTGGCGGTATTCCGTGACCGGCGTGTCGACGCTGACGAACGCATCGAACCGGTCGGCGTGGACGAAGCTCGCGCCATGGGTGCGCGGCATCGCGGGGTTGACCTCGGCGATGACATGGCGGGCGACATTGAGGACCGCCGGCGCCAGGTCCACCGACACGCCGAGGCTGACGAAGCCGCGCTCGTCGGGCGGCGCGACCTGCAGCAGCGCGACATCGATGGAGAGCCTGCCATTGGCGAGGAGAGCAGGCACTTCCTCGAGCGAGATCGGCACGTAGTCGAGATGCCCGGAGCCCGCGAGACCGCGTATGTCGCTGCCGACGAAGAAGGAGCGGTGGCGATAGCGATTGGCGGGGGGCGCAGTCCTGTCGGTCGACGGCAGCGTGGTCAGGAAGCTGACAAATTCGAGATCGGCCGGGCCTCCTTCCATAGTCTCCAGTTCGGCGATCAGGCCGCGCGGGGCCGCGCAGCCGGTGCCGAGATAGATGCGGCTGCCGGGCTTGATCGCGGCCAAGGCCCGCCGCGCATCAAGGAGCTTCGCCCCGAGGCCGGCCATGGTCGGTCGTTCCGAAACGCTCATAACGCTCCCGCTATTGCCGGACATAGTATGAGCGTAGTCATGCCACGGCAAGCAAGGACAAGGGCGCTCGCCGGCATTGAGGCCGACCGGGCATTTCCGAAGATCCAATGGGGCCTCGATACCGCTCTTGACCGGCAACGGCGATCAGGTCGAGATTGCGGCGAGGAGCTGAAGAGAGGTGAGTCAGAGATGGCGCGGCTGGTCGATTGGAGCAGTGACGAACGATTGGGCGAGATCGGACATGTGGCGTCGCCTGCGGCGAGGGACGCCGCTTGCGGCCAGGTGACGCCGTGAGCGGGCGCGTCGTCATCGTCACGGGCGCCGGCATCGGGATCGGCCGCGCCACCGCGCGCGCCTTCGCGGCGCTCGGCGATCATGTCGTCGTGACCGACATATTGGAGAAGGAAGGCGAGGCTGTCGCCGGCGAGATCGGGCAGGCCGGCGGGTCGGCCGAATTCCGCAAGCTTGACGTGCGCTCGAGCGGCGATGCCGATGCGCTGGCCGGCGACGTCGAGAAGCGCCACGGCCGCATCGACGTCGTCGTCGCCAATGCCGGCATCGCCCGCAAGGTGCCGCTCGGCCAGCTGACCGACGAGCGCTGGGACCATACTTTCGAGGTCGACCTCAAAGGCGTGTTCCGCATCATCCGTCCGGCTCTGGCCGGCATGCGGCGGCGCCGGTCCGGCGCCATCGTCGCCGTCTCCTCCATCATGGGCAGCACCTATGGCTGGAATGAGCATGCCCATTATTCCTCCGCCAAGGCCGGAGTCATCGGCCTGGTGCGCGGGCTCGCGGTCGAGCTCGCCGGCGACCAGATCCGGGCGAATGCGGTGGCGCCCGGCTATATCAGGACGGCGCAGCTTCTCTCGAAGGAGCATTCGCTCGGACCGGACGGCGCCGCCGCGGCGGCGCCTCTCATTCCCATGGGCAGGCTCGGCGAGCCCGAGGACATCGCCGACGTCATCACCTTCCTCGCCTCGCCGGCGGCGCGCTACATCACCGGGCAGACGATCGTCGTTGACGGCGGACTCCAGGTCGGGCGCTATTGAGTCAGGCAAGCGTCCCGATCCATTCGGCGATCCTGCGATAAGCGCTCGCCTTTGCCCGGCGGGCGCGGTGATCCTGCAGGAAGCTGTGATCCTCGAAAGGATGAAGATCGACGGTGACCGCCCTTCCGCTGCGGTCCAGGGCGCGCGCCAGCGCGATCGAGTCGCGGCAGAGCGGGTCGCGCCCGGCGACGAGCAGATGAACCGGACAGCCGTCTCCCCTGGCGAGCGATGCGATCGAATAAGGGCTGAGCCCGTGGCCGCGATTGGCCGCCCGCCAATAACGGCGGATGCATGCCGCGTCGAGACCGTCGCTGAGATGCGGGGCCCGGTAGAGCGCCGGATTGGCGAAGCATCCGAAGCAGCCATAGAAGCTCGCGACGCCGAGGACGTTGCTCGCAGATCCGGCGGCGCGGCGCTCGACGGCGAGCGCAAGGCTGCCGCCGGCGGAATCACCGCACAGGATCGCAGATCCGTATCGGCCCGGCGCCGCGCCGAACAGATGATGAAGAACGGCGAGCCCGTCTTCTATGGCGGCCTCGGCGGCGAATTCCGGCGCCAGGCGGTAGTCGACCGAGATCACCGGCAGGCCGCTCGCCACGGCGAGGGCGCCCGATATGTCGGCATGCGTCGCAGGCGAGCCGGCGATCCAACCGCCGCCGTGGAAATAGACGATGGCCCGGCCGGCCGGGGACCGGCCGTTATGGACGAGGAGGCGAATGCGCCGTCCGCGGGCGGGAACGGCGCGCCATTCATCGCACTCCTTCGGCTCGATGTGGCGGGCCTTCTCATAGCGCGCCCGCAGAAGCCTTATGTTGCCGCGTTGCCAGTCGAGCGCGGGAGAATCGCGTCTGCTCATGGGCCGGCAGCTTTCCCCCTCTCGCGTCGCGAAGCAATGGGAACGCCGCGCGGGCGACGAGACCTTACGACGCGAACCGCCGGCGCTCGGACCGCTACGCCGATCAGAGCCCGGCGTAGCGGTCCGCCGCGTCGGTGAAGCCGAACAGGATCGGCACGGGCCGCTCGGCGATCCAGGCATTGGCCGCTCGGCCGTCGAGCAGGTCCATGGCACGCGCGGTGTCGGCCACGGCGCCGCCATAGAGGCGGTTGGCGAGATTGAGCACGGCGGTCTTGTGCATCGCCTCGGTGGCGCTGCCGCAGGCGTCCTTGACCAGAAGGACGCGGAAGCCCCGGGCCGTGGCGTCGCGCACGGTCGCCGCCACGCAGGCTTCCGTCCACACGCCCGAAACCACCAGCCATTCGATCCGCGCTTCCTTCAGAAGGGGGGCAAGATCGTCCTCGCCGAAGGCGCTGGCATCGTTCTTGATGATGACGGGCTCGCCGCCGGCGGGCGCCACTTCCGGACAGATGTCCGTCAACGGGTCGAGCGCATCGCTGAAGGTGGGCTTGCCATCCGCGGTGACCGGCTCGAAAGGGCGAGGCGGACAGACGCTGAAATCGCGGCGATAGGCGGCATGGATCACCAGGCGGCCGGCGGCGCGCGCCGCCGCCAGCAGCTTCGCGGCATTGGCGATCACATCGTCAAAGCCGGCAACCGAATAAAGCGGGTCCCGGCGCTGCTCCTCCTGGAGATCGATCAGCAGCAGCGCGGCGTTCTTGTCCTCAAACGAAATCGGGGTCTTCATTCAGATGTCCGTGTCCAGCAGATCGTCCTCATAAGGGAAAGGCAAGATCAGCGCTTCCTCTTCCAGCCTGACATTTTCCCGTGTGCCCCTTCTCTCCGGGAAGCTTTCAACGCTGATCCTCATGCCGGGCGCGCCGGTGCCTTCCTGACTATAAAGCGCGAATCCATAGCATGGGCGATGAAAAGTGTCTCGCCGTGCATGCCGACCGCTTGGTCCCGATGAACTCGCCGCGCGCACCTCGGCAGCGCCGCCGAAGCGGTCGAACGGCCCGCCACGGCGATGATCGGAAGAAAACATGCGTATCCGGACGGGGTGTCAAAATCGTCGGGCCCGGGGGCAATCGCGCGACCGGTCTCGCCATCGATGAGGACCGGACCGTTCGTTCAGGCCGCGCGCGCCAGAACCGCGCCTTGCGGCCGCGGCAATGCGATGTCGGGCGCGCGTCCCGAAAGCATGTCGGCGAGCGCCCGTCCCGAGCCGCAAGCCAGGGTCCAGCCGAGATGGCCGTGACCCGAATTGATCCACAGGCCGCCGATGGCGGTGGGCCCGATGATCGGAGTGCCGGCGGGACTCACCGGGCGCAGGCCGGCCCAGACGCGCGCCTTGGCGAGATCGAGATGGCGGTGAAGCTCGGGGAAGGTGTAGCCGGCATTGGCGATGATCGCTTCGGCGCGGGACATCGCGGGTTCGGTGTCATATCCGGCGATCTCGGCCGAACCCGAGATGCGCAGACGCTCGCCTATCGGCACCAGACCGAACAGCCGGCTGTCGTCGATGACCGGCATCAGCGGCGCCGTCGGCCAGCGCGCGAAGGTGATGGATACGCCCTTCACCGGATAGATCGGGATGCGGATCCCCAAAGGCCGCAAGAGGGGCGCCGTATAGCTCGCCAGCGCCACCACCACCTGATCGCCGGCAATGCGTCCGGCGCTGGTGACAACGCCCGAAACCTTGTTGCCGGCGGTCTCGACGCGCTGCACTTGCGTCGAATAGCGGAAACGCACGCCGGCCGCCGCGCAGCGCGCGGCAAGGCCCTGCGTGAACTTGTTGCAGTCGCCGACCTCGTCGCGCGGGAAGTAGAATGCGCCGGCCAGCGTGGCCGAAGTATCCTCGAGCGCCGGCTCGAGGTCGAGCGCGCGCGCGACATCGATGCGCTCATAGAGAAGCCCATGACGGGCCAGCTCGGCACAGGAGCGCTCCGCCGCCGCGATCGCCTCGCCCGAGCGGTAGATCTTCATCACGCCCCTGGTGGCGCGGTCATATTCGATGCCGGTCTC
Organism: Parvibaculaceae bacterium; assembly: GCA_050246735.1. Lineage (GTDB taxonomy): Bacteria > Pseudomonadota > Alphaproteobacteria > Rhizobiales > Aestuariivirgaceae > Taklimakanibacter. The sequence goes on from JBFWVM010000001.1 coordinate 69,200, forward strand.
GCCGCCGATCTCCTGAAGCGAGCGCAGCGAATAGAGGGCAAGGTCGAGATTGGCTCGGGCATTGGCGGCAAAGCGCTCCGGCGTGCAGTTGCGGGTGAAGTCGAGGCCCCAGCGCCACATGCGCGGAATGGAGCCGTAGCGTAGCAGCAGGGGCGCGTTCTCCTTGCCCAGCCATTTCACGATCTTCAGCGGCATGCCGGGCTGCGACCAGGGCTCGACCTCGCTCGCATGAATGACCCCGCCATTGCCCCAGCTCGTCTCGAGCGCGGCCTCGGGCCGGCGCTCCACCACGGTCACGTCATGGCCGTACTTCTTGAGGTACCAGGCCGTCGCGATGCCGATGGCGCCGGCGCCCAGGACGAGGACGGTCATCGATCAGGCCTCCAGGCGGGCAACGGCGTAAGCCGTCAGCTCGAGAGTGCTCGTCTTGGGCAGCGGACGATCGGCGAGCGTGCCGCCCGATGCCGCGTCGAGCATGGCGAGCGTGGCGGGACGCATGCCGGCGACGGCGAGCGTGCAGGGCTTCGGCGTGAGATTGGCGAGCCAGGTCACGCGCCGTCCGGCCCGGTCGGCGCTCACGGCCAGAACGCTCTGCGGATGAGACGACGTGGTGTGGATATGGGCCGCGCCCGCCAGCTCGGCAAAGCCCCGGATCACGGCGAAGGCGGGGCGCGGCGCACCTTCGTCCGCTATGCCGAAGGGGCCTCCCGGCGACATCATCGTGACCTGATCGATGCCGAAGCCCGAGGCGCGGGCGAGATAGCCCGCGGCCCAGGCGGCCCCGAACAGCGCGGTCTGGCGCGGATCGCTGGTGACCATGGTGATGCGCCGGTTGTCGGGATTGGGAGTCGTCGATTTGCCATAGGGGTTGAACGCCATGCCGATATTGGCCGGGCCGATGCGATAGGGCGTCGCGCCGATGAAGGCGCGGACCGATCGGAAGACGTGCGGCAGGCTTTCCAGCGTCTCCATGACCGAGCGGTCGTCGGCGGCATGCACGATGGAAGCCGTCGCATGCTGGACGAAATCGAGCAGATGATGGGGCACACGGCGGCGGTTCAGCTCGGTGAAATAGCTGTACATGCCGCCCCCCAGCGCAATTCCGGGAAAGGCGCGCCGCGCCGCCTCATATATGCGCTCCAATGCGGGACCGGGCGGCCGGTCGACCGACGGCGGATAGGAATGAAGGTCGATCTCGGGCGAGACCATGACCGAAGCCGGCGCGAACCCGGCCGATTTCGCCGCGACCGCCACCAGATCGAGCGCGGTCTCGGGATCGTTGGTGCCGTCCAGAACGATCTCGAGCTGGGGCCTGGCGCCGATGCCTCGCGCGAGCCGCAGCGCGCGGCGCAGCTTGCCCGGCAGATCCTTGGCGTCGGATCTCAGCCTGACGCTCAGCGACTGGACTTTCGCAGAGGCGACGCGGGAGACGGAAGAGGAGGGCGCATCGGCATCGTCGGCATCGACCGCCAGCCCAATCGCCGGCATCACGCCGCCGGAGCGGTCGCCGACCGCGATGCTGACGAGCGCCTGGGCCGCGACCGGGGCGAGCTTCGCGACCGATGGCGTGAAGGTGAGGGAAACGCGCTGCTCGATCTTCTCGCCGGCGGGCACCGTATAGGGCCAGGGCAGCATCAACGGGCGGAAGTAGGTCTTGAAGGACGCGTCGAGCCAGTTGCGATGGTCCTCGGTCTCCCATACGCCGCCTTCCATCCGGCAGGTTGCCTTCACGCCGGCGATGGGCTCGTGGGTCATGGCCCTGATATCGAAGAAAGACTGCAGCGGATCGATATGATCGGGGAACGACGTTTCTTCCCGCGATCCGTCGGAGTGCTCGATGGTCAGCGGGCATCCGACCGCCTTCTCCAGAGGATGGAGCACGATGAAGCCGGTGCGGCAGGTTATGAAGTCGCTCTCGGGCTTCGCCCACGCGGCAAAGGAGATTCCTTTCGCGCCCGAGCCCTCGATGGCGCCGTGCCAGTCGAGCTCCTGCCCGTCGCTCGGCGTCCTGCCATGCGCCGTGAAAGTGATCTTGAAGGCGCCCTCGGACTGCTCGACCGCGAGATCGCGGATCTCCGGCACGACAGTGCTCCAGTTGCGGTCACGGATGAGGAAGTAGATGCCGCGAACGACCTCGACGTCCTGGAGGCGGATGTTGCGCAGCGCTCCGCCGACGAAGAGCGCGGTGAGGGGACCAGCCGCGAGAGCGATCTCTTCCGCGGCGGGCTCGTCGGTTCCGTAGAGCATCAGGGCATCTTTCGTCATGTCTTGGGCTTTCGCTTGGGGCCGCGCGGGCCGGACCACATTTCATCCATCTCGCGCTCGATGCGCGCCGCGACGTCGCGCGTGACGTTGCGCAGGATCTCCTCGGAAAGCCGTTTCGATTCGGTGTAGAGCTGGCTGATGAGATGGAGATGGCTTGCCATTTCATGGAAAGCGCGCATCGGATCGTGCACCGCCACCGCCTCGTAGATCGCGGTATGGTCGCGCACCGAGAAGCGATCGGCATCCGGCATGTGGATGGTGGTGGTGCGCTGGTCGATCAGCCACTCGACGAGAGCATCGTGAATGGCGGCGAAGACCGGATTGCGGGTGATGACGGTCAGTTCGTAGTGGAAGGCGACGTCGGTGCGGATGAATTCGGCGGTGTTGCCCATGGCGGCGGCATTGGCGTCGAGCGCCCTCTTGAGGCGCTCGACATCCTCGGGCGTCGCCTGCTTCGCGGCTTGCCAGGCGACCCCCGCCTCGAAGAGGAGCCGCGTCTGCTCCATATGGGTCTGACCCTGCCCGGTGGTCGACAGGCGCTTGATGAGGCCGTTCACCTGACCGGCGAGGAATATGGGCGACGGCGAAGTGACGCGCGCCCGGGCACCGCTGGTGATCTCGACGAAGCCCTGCTGCTGCAGGATGAAAAGCGCCTCGCGCACCGCCGGCCGGCCGACGCCGAAGCGCACCATCAGGTCCTTCTCGGAGGGAAGCTGGCTGCCTTCGGAGAATTCGCCCGTCGCTATCGCCTTCTCGAGGTGCTCGGCGACTTCATGCGCCCTCTTGCGGCGTCCGACCGGCAGTCGCGGTACATTGTGCATCGTCTATCCCCTGTAGCGCGTGAGATATAGCGCGATGAGGGTCGACACGATACTCAGGCTGATCAGCATGGTGCCGATCGCATTGGTCATGGGCGTCACGCTGGTCCGCAGGGTGCTCATCACCAGCATGGGCAGGGTATTGCCGCCGCCGATCACGAAGCTGGTCAGGATAAAATCGTCGATGGACAGGGCCACCGCCATGAGCGCCGCGCCGATCACCACCGGCCGGATCACCGGCAGCATGGCGTCGGCGAAGGCTCGCCAGGGCGACGCCCCCAGGTCGCGGGCGGCTTCGATGATGCGAAAATCGAAGGAGGAGAGGCGCGAATAGAGGACGACGACCACGAAAGGCAAGGTGAAGAGGAGATGCGCCAGGATCACGGTCTTGAGGCCGAGCGACAGGCCGAGGAAGAGAAACCAGACGAGCAGCATCACCGCCAGGAACAGCGGCGGCAGCATCAGCGGCAGGGCCAGGGCCAGCATGGCGAACTGCGCCTCGCGCCGGGGCAGGCAGGCGAGTCCCAGGGCCGTCATCGTGCCGATGAGGGCCGAAACGACGCCGACGGACACGCCGACCAGCAGGCTGTTGGACAAGGCGGTGGGAAACGGCCCGAAGGCCAGCATCTCGCGAAACCAGCGCAAGGTCCAGCCGGGGATGGGGAAGTTCGACACTGCCTTGGAGGAAAAGGCGAAGACGACGACCAGCAGAAGCGGCGACAGGAGGACGGCGACGAAGAGGATGGCCGCGGCGCGCTGCAGCAGGCTGGCGGCCTTCATTGGCGCCCCACCAGCGAAAGCCCGGCATTGACGAAAGCGAGAACGACGAGAGACACGCCGAGAATGCCGAAGGACATGGCCGAGCCCAGGGGCCAGTTGAAATAGGTACCGAATTGCGGCGCGATGAGCTGGCCGACCATGGCCATCTTGCCGCCCACGAGAAGCGGAGTGAAATAGTCGCCGACCGAGATCAGGAAGCAGAGCGCGAAGCTCGCCATGATGCCGGTGCGCGCCCGGGGGATGACGATGTCGCGCAGCACCGGCCAGGAGCCGGCTCCCAGGTCACGTGCCGATTCGATCTCAGCGTCATTGATGCCGCGCAGGGCGGCGGCGATCGGCAGGATGGCGAAGGGCAGGAGAAAATGGGTCAAGGTGATGATCACGGCGGCAGGGCTGTAGAGCAGGGCCTCGAAGGGCTGCGTGATGAGCCCCACCGCGATCAGCGCCGAATTGACCGCGCCGTCGCTGCCCAGCATCGTCTTCCAGGCGTAGATCTTCATGAGATAGCCGCCGAAGAGCGTGATCAGGGCTATGAAGAGAAGGGCGGGAGCCCAGCGCCCGGCGCGGAAGCGGATGATCCAGGCATAGTAGAAGCCGAGGACCGTCGCGGTGGTCGCGATCGTGAAGGCGATCAGCAGCGTCCGCTCGCCCGACCCCAGATGCGTCGTGAAGGTCTTGACGTAGTTGGCGAAGGTGAAATCCGGCACCACCCGGAAGCTGCGCACGCTCCAGAAGCTCAGCATGAAGAAATAAACCGCGGCGGCGACGAACAGGCCGCCATAGATCGCCGCCGCGGGAAGGAACAGGAGATAGCTGGTGCGCCGGGTCAGCATGGAAAGGTCAGGCGGCGAGAACTTCCTGCCAGGCGGCAAGCCATTCCGGCCACGCGGCGACCGTGCCGTCGCTTTCGGACGGCGCCATGGGGAAGAACTTGCACAGTTTCTCGAAGCTCGTCATGTCCTTGTACGGATACATTGTGGCGGCCGGCCCGGTCAGCGCGTCCATCGCCTCCTGGGTCGAGACCGCATAGTTGTTCTTGGTCAGATCGAGCTGCGCCGGCACGGTCAGCATATGGTTGGCCATCTTGTGCGCGAGATCGGGATTGGGCGCCGACTTCGGAATGACATAGGAGTCGATGAAGCCGAAGCAGCCTTCCTTGGGATAGGCGTAGGCCAGCTTCTTCTTTTCGGCGACGATGGCGGGCAGCCATTCGGCGCCGCCCAAGGTCATCACGACCTCGCCGCGCACCATGGCGTCGGCTCCCTCGCCATATGAGGGGAAGAGGGCGCGGGCATGCTCCTTCTTGAGCTTGATGCAGAACTTCTTGACTTCCTCGAGCTGCTTCGGCGTCACCAGGGAGGCGACCTCGGCGCCCGACACCATGATGGATGCGGTCAACATCATGCCGACGGCATCGTCGAACATGGCGATCTTGCCCTTGTATTCGGGCTTCTCGAGGTCGAACCATGAGGTGGGCTGGACCGCGCCCGGATCGTACACCATCGGACCGCCGCCCCAGGTGAAGGGCACCGACCAGTGGACGCCGTCGACGAACAGGTTGCCGTCGTCGCGGAAGATGGGCAGCACCTTGGAAAGGTTGGGCACCTTGCCGGCGTCGATGGGCTGGATGAGACCCGCTTCGCGCAATCCCGGCACATAGCCCATATAGGGCGTCACGATGTCGATCGGCGCCTGGGCCGCGAGCTTGGTGACGATCTCGTCATTGTTGGCGAGATAGGTCGCGGCAAGCTCGATGTCGTTCTTGGCGAGGAAATCCTCGGTGCTGAGTGGGCTGTCATAACCCTGCCAGCCCAGCCAGTTGACCTGGGTCCCGGCCGACGCCGCCGACCCGAAGGCCGAAACCGCAGCGCCCGCCGCGGTCATCCGCAACAATTCACGGCGCGACAGCACAGGCAGGGTCGAGCCCTGAAATACCTTCATGACGATCCTCCATCCGTTTCTGGTTTTACCACTCCGGCGCCAGTTCATGGCATAAGTGATCAACTGTCAATAGGTAAATAACTGTTGACCCTTTGACCTTGTTGCTGTCATCCTGAAAAAAACGGGGAAGCGGATGTCAGGAAGACTCAACGACAAGACGGCGATCGTGCTCGGCGGCTCGCGCGGAATCGGCGAGGGTGTGGTCAACGTGCTGGTGCGCGAGGGCGCCTTTGTCGTGAACTGCGATGTCGATCAGGAACTCGGGGCAGAGGCGGCGAGGAGCCATGCCGGCCATTGCGAATATTTTCGCGGCGACATCGCGCGGCGCGACGACATGCAGGCGCTTGCCGCCCATGTCCTCGCCGCCCGCGGCCGTATCGACATCCTCTGCCAGGTCGCCGGCATATACCCCAATCACCTGATCGAGGACCTGCCGGAGGCGGAATGGGACCGGGTGCTTGCGGTCAATCTGAAGGGACCGTTCCTCGCCATCCAGGCCTGCTTTCCGGCGATGAAGAAGAACCGGAGCGGCCGGATCGTGCTCACCGGATCAATCACCGGCCCCCATGTCACCTGGCCCGAGCATGCGCATTATTCCGCGAGCAAGGCGGGGCTGGTCGGCCTCGCCAGGGCGACGGCGATCGAAGGCGCCGCCTTCGGCATCACATGCAATGTCGTCGAGCCCGGCAATGTCGAGACCGCCAATCTCAGGCGCGAGCGTGGGCCCGACCACATGGAGGCGATGGCGCGCGCCGTGCCGCTGGGGCGGCTCGCCAAGCCCGAGGAGATCGGCGAGGCCATGGCCTTCCTCGCCTCCGATGCGGCAAGCTATATCACCGGCACGACGCTGGTGCTCGACGGCGGCCAGATCCTTCCCGAGGCGCGGCTTTGACGCAGGCGCTGGTCAGGCTGCGGAAGCTGAGCAAGGCCTATGGCGAAAGCATCGCCGTGCATCCGCTCGATCTCGACATCGCCCAGGGCGACTTTCTCGCCGTCCTCGGCCCGTCGGGATGCGGCAAGACCACGCTGCTGCGCATGATGGGCGGCTTCGCCGAGCCCTCCACCGGCACGATCGAGATCGCCGGCAGGGACGTGACGCAGACCGGTCCCGAGAAGCGGCCGACCAACATGGTCTTCCAGGGCTATGGCCTGTTCCCGCATATGAACGTCCGCCAGAATGTAAGCTACGGACTCAAGCTCAGGGCCGTGGCGCCGGACGAGATTCGAGCACGCGTCGCCGACATGCTGGTACTGGTTCACCTCGAGGAGCTCGCCGAGCGCCCGGTCAACGAGCTGTCGGGCGGCCAGCAGCAGCGCGTGGCGCTGGCGCGCGCTCTGGTGATGCGGCCCGCCGTCCTCCTGCTCGACGAGCCGCTCGCCGCGCTCGACCTCAAATTGCGCAAGCAGATGCAGGCGGAGCTCAGACGCATCCACCGCTCGCTCGGCGGCACTTTCGTCTTCGTCACCCACGACCAGGAGGAGGCGCTCGGCCTCGCCAACCGCATCGCGGTCATGGAAGCGGGAAAGATCGTGCAGCAAGGCGACCCGCAGCAGATCTACCGCCAGCCGGCCTCGCGCTTCGTCTCCACCTTCATCGGCGACGCCAATCTTCTCGAAGGCCGGCGCGAGCGGGGCGTCGTCAGGCTGGGCTGCGGCGCCAGCTTCACCTCGGCGGGCGCCGACGGCGCGGTCAATGTGATCATCCGTCCGGAGGCCCTGCGGCTCAACGGCACGGGCCGCGTCCACGGCAAGGTCGTCGACAGCGTGTTCCTCGGCGCCTTCACCAAGGTCGTCGTCGTGCTCGACGACGGCAAGGAGATCGCCGTGCACATACCCGAGGGGCTGCCGGCGGCGCTGCCCGAGGCCGGCGAGCGGGTGGGATTGAGCTGGAACGACGCCGCGATGAGGTGCCTCGATGCGACGTGACGAGATCAAGACGCCGGCATTGATCCTCGATCTCGATCGCCTCGACGGCAATATCGCGGTCATGGCGGCATGGGCGAGAGACGCCGGCGTGGCGCTCAGGCCGCATGCCAAGTCGCACAAATCGCCGGATATCGCACGCCGCCTGCTGAGGGCAGGCGCGCTCGGCGCCAGCTGCGCCACCATAGCGGAGGCGGAGGACCTCGCGGCGGCCGGGATTCCGGGCCTCCTCATCACCTCGCCGATGACGACGTCCGACATGCTGACGCGGCTCGGCCGGCTCCTCGTCCGCGCCGCCGACGTCATGGTCGTGGCCGACGATCCGCGCAATGTCGATGCGCTCGCCGGGATCGCCGAGGCCTCAGGCCGCACGCTTCCCGTCATGGTGGAGCTCGATGTCGGCCAGAAGCGCACCGGCTGCATCGAGATCGCCGATGCAGTCGCCCTGGCGAAACGCATCGCGCAGCGCACGGGGCTCTCCTTCGCCGGCGTCCAGGCCTATTGGGGCCACCTGCAGCACGTGATGCCGTTCGACGAAAGAAAGACGCAAGTGGCGCTAAGCATGGAAAGACTGCGCCAACTGGTTGCGGCGCTGACCGAGGCCGGCTCCCGCCCCGCCATCATCACCGGCAGCGGCACCGGAACGTATTGGCTCGACGTCCAGCACCGGACGTTCACCGAGCTTCAAGGCGGCTCTTTCCTCTTCCTCGATTCCTGCTACCGGGCGCTGCCGCTGACCCCGGCCGGCAACCCGTTCACGCCGGCGCTTTTCGTCGCGGCGGGGGTGGTGACGGCAAACCGGCATGACTGCGTCATCGTCAATGCCGGCTTCAAGGCGCTGGCGACCGATTCGGGCAAGCCGGCGGTCAGCCGCGGGATGGCGCAGGACGCCACCTACAGGTTCATGGGCGACGAGCATGGGGCGATCGACTTCGGTGCCGGCGCGCCGAGGCCGGAGGTCGGCACGGTCATCGAACTGGTGACTCCGCATTGCGATCCGACCGTCAACCTGCATGCCCGTTATGTCGTCGTGCGCGGCGAGGACGTGGTCGACGAGTGGCCGATCATGGCGCGCGGCTATTGAAGGAGACATCATGACGAAGCAGGCCTATCCCGCGCATCCGGAAGTCCCCATCTCGAAGGCCATCAGGGCCGGCGATTTCGTTTTCACCTCCGCCTATGGCCCATGGACCTTCGATCCGCGCAAGGTCACCTTCGATGCGGACGGCCGCATTCTCTCCGACGGCACCGACAATCGCAACGTGCCTTTCGACGACCAGGTGCACCGGACATTCGGCTTCGTCAGGAACGCCCTGGCCGCCGCCCAATGCAGCCTCGACGATGTCGTCGACTGCCAGGTCTGGCTGGCCGATCCGCGCGATTTCGTCCGCTTCAACGAGATCTACCGGACCTATTTTACCAAGGACCCGCCGGTGCGCTCGGTTTTTCCGATCGGTTTCATGTTCGACGTCAAGATCGAGATCAAGGTCATCGCCTACAAGCCGTTGCCGAAGGGCTGACGATGCGCGCCGAGATCCATCAGATCGTGACCTTCGCCGAGGAGGCCTTCAGTGGCAATCCGGCCTTCGTCGTGTCGCTGGCCGACGAATTGCCCGACCAAACGATGCAGGCGCTGGCCGGGCAGCTCGGCGAACCGGTGCTCGCGTCGCTGCGTCCCGCCGACGGCCGCCTGAGATCGCTCCATTTCCACAGTCCCGGCGGCCGCCATGGCGGCGCCGGTCACGCCATGATGGCGGCGGCGCATGTCGGCTTCGAAGCGACGCCGGAAGAGACGGCGCTCACCTTTCTCATGGCGGACGGATCGCGACGAACCATCAGACGCGAGGGGCGGCGCATCTCGGTGCCGTGGCCGTTGATGCCGGGCCATGCGATCGAGAAGCGAAAGGAGCTCGGCGCCGCCTTGCGGTCGATGCCGCTCGAAACCTTCGATGCGCCCTTCGGCTATGTCGCGGTCTTCGAGGATCCCGGTCAGGTCGGATCCCTCGATCCCGACCAGGCGGCCGTCGCGCGGCTCGAGCGCGGTGCCGTCATCGCCACGGCGCGCGGCGACAGGTCGGATTTCGTGCTGCGCGTCTTCGCGCCCAGGCTCGGCCTGCCCGAAGATCCGGTCTGCGGGACAGCGCACCGTATCCTCGCGCCTTATTGGGCAGGACGGCTCGGACGGCCCGAGCTCCACAGCGAGCAGCTTTCGCCGCGCGGCGGCAATCTCTGGTGCACGCTGCGTGACGATCACGTGATCATCAGCGGGCATTCGCTGCGCTTCCTCTCGGGCGCCATCGACCTGCCGGACCCCTGATGCGCTTCGATGTGCCAGCTTCCGCCGGTCCGCTCGTCACCCTGGCGCGGGGCGACATGGCGCTTGCCGTTGCGCCCGCCTGCGGCGCGCGCATCGCCTCGTTCACGATGCGCGGCCTGGATATCCTGCGGCCGGCCTCGGCCTCGGGATTGAGATCAGGCAGATGCTACGAATTTGCCGGCTTTCCGCTATTGCCCTATTCGGGTCCGGTCTTCGGCGGGGGCTTCAGGTTCAACGGCGAATTCTTTCCCCTCGGGCGCACGGTCCCCGAAGAGCCGACGGCGACCCATGGCGAAGCCTGGATCAGACCCTGGCAGACCGTGGTCCAGGACGCCGATCGGCTCGTCCTGCGCATGGACCACCATCCGGCCGACGGCGAATTTCCCTTTGCGTTCCGCGGCGAGATCACTTTCGCATTGCATGACGACGGCCTTTCGATCGGCATCATCCTGAGCTGTCGCGACCATCGCCCGATGCCGGTCGGCATCGGCTTCCATCCCTATTTTCCGAAGTCGCCGGGAACGATGATGCATTTCGACGCGACCGGCCTGTGGCCGCCCGATTCGGAAGAATCGGTGGGACTTTCCTGCGGGCCGCTTCTTCCCGGTCTGGATTTCACGCAGCCTCGCGACGTGTCGGCCATGGTGCTCGATCGCTGCTACGAAGGCTGGGGCGGCAAGGCCGAGCTGGCATATGCCGATGGCCGACGCGTGGCGATCGCGGCAGATGGAGCACTGCGGAAGCTTCAGATCTACGATGCCTGGGACTATCCCTATATCTGCATAGAGCCGGTGAGCAACGCCAATGACGGCTTCAACCGGTTGGCATTGGGCGCTCCATGTCATGGCGTTCATGTGCTGGAGCCCGCGCAAAGCCTGCGCGGCACCGTGCTGATAAAGCCGGCGGGGTGCTATTCCGATGGGTGACGAAGAACCTTTCGGGGGACTCAGGCTTGCAGGCGGCGCGTCAGCGGTGTCGCGACCAGGCGGAGATATTCGCTTTCGGGCTCGCCGTAGAAGCCGTTGGCCAGTTTCTCGATCCCGGCCCGATCGAGCACGGTGATCTGGCGCCGGACCGCCTTGATCAGGCGGCGTCCCTCGAGCTCGTGCAGGGCGACGGTCACGCCGGCACGCCTGACACCCAGCATGAGCGCCAGGAATTCGTGCGTGATCGGTATGGCATTCCCGTCCACGCGGTCGTGAGCCATCAATATCCAGCGCGACAGGCGCTCGACCAGATTGGCGCGGCCGTTGGCAAGCGCGGTGTGGGCCGTCTGGATCATCAGCGTGTGAGCGAAGCGCGAAAGCCGCATACGCAGGCCGCTGCTGCGGCGAAGCGCTTCGAGAATGACCGCCGCCGGCAGCCTGTAGCCATGACCCTCGACCTGCATGTAGGCCGAGTGGTTGGCGACGTCGTCGCCGAGGATGACGGAGATGCCGGTGATGCCTTCCCGGCCGATGAGGCCGATCTCGATCTGCTTGCCGATGCCGTTGGCGGCGACGAGCGAGACGATGCCGCTCTCCACGAAATATACGCTTTCGGCGCGCCGGCCGCGGATCTCGACATCGTGCCCGACCGGCAGGGGGACGAGCTCGAGATGCGGCGCGATGAAGGCGTGGTCCTCGGCGGCCATCGTCGCCAGCAGATGGTTGCGGAACGGCCGGTCGGCGGGCTGGCGCGGGTTGTCCATGGCGCCCGCTAGCTTCGTGCCTGGGCCGGCGCTCCCGCCATCGCCGCTGCGGGGCGTCCGGTAGCCGGCGATCGACGATCAAAAGCCTTCCGGTATGGTGCGGAACGTGTCATCAACCACCACTGTTCAGGGATGTCAGCGTTCAAGCGGAGCCGTCCAAGCTTGCGCTACTCCGTCAACGTCGACGGCGATCTCGGGTTCCATCAGGAACGCTGAGCTCTCCTCGATGCACATGGCGAGAACCGGGCTCAACCAGGGAGACTCCAGTATATCGGTTGGGTTGGCCGCTACCGTGGCCATCGCCGTTGCGACGGCAAGGCGGGCCCGGTCCTCATCCGCCGCCCTGGCCCAGCAGGTCGCCTTGACCAGACTGTGCCGCCAGGATTGCTCCCAGAGAAAGTCTTCAATTGGTTCAAGACGATAGATCGGCATGGATGCTTCCCCTCGATCCAATAGATCATTGGCCGAGGCGGAAACCTAGTCATGGTACGAAACCGTACGATGCGCTGGGGGGACTTGTCGGCCGTCTTTCCGGATCACGCCTCAGCGGGAGGCGACGGCGACGGTCGAGAAGGCGCGCTCCATGCGCTGGTCGCGGCCATAGACGTCGTCATAAGTCAGGAGGCGGCCGTCATTCGCGGGCCATACCGTGAAATAGGTCAAATGGACCCGTGTCGCCCGGGTGACCTTGGTCGACTGGCTGACGCCGCTGTCGATCCGCTCGGCAATGTCGGAAGCGCCGACGCCGAGGAGTATCTCGGCGAATTCGCGCGGATTCTCCACCCTGACGCAACCATGGCTCAGGGCCCGGACCGATTTCTTGAACAGATTGCGCGTGGGCGTGTCGTGCATGTAGATGCTGTGCGAGTTGGGGAACAGGAATTTCACCTCGCCCAGGGCATTGTCGTCGCCCGGCGGCTGCTGAATGAGGTAGGGCACCTTGCCGTTCTTGTATTTCCACCAGGGCACCGATCGCGAGCGGATGATCTTCTTGCCGTCCGGCGTCAATACGCGATAGCCGATGCGATCGAGATAGCCCGGATCGCGCCGCAGCCTCGGGATCATCTCGTTCTTCATGATGGAGGGAGGCACCCCCCAGGACGGATTGAAGACGATCTTCTCCATCTCGTCGCTGAAGGCGACTGTCTGGGTGTTCGGCTTGCCGACGATCACCTTGCTGCGCCAGATTTCGCGGCCGTGATCCACGACCTTCAGCATATAGGCCGCCTGATTGACGAAGACGTGGCGGTCGCCGAGCGTCTTCGGCAGCCAGCGCAGACGCTCCATATTGTAGACGAGCCGGGCGATGGCGCTGCTGCCGGTCTGGCCGTTGAGCGCCACGACCGTCGGCGCATCGAGCATGCCGGTCGGCTTGATCCGGGCATCCGTCTGGAACACCTCGAGCGTTTCCGACAGCCCCTCGTCGAGACGGGTCGCATCGTCGGTTGCAGCGCGCGCCCCGGCATAGCCCAAGAGCCGCAGATGGCGGCGCAGGAGCGGGATCCGCGTGTCGCTCTCGCCGACGCTCACGCGCTTGCCGGGGGCGATCGTCCCCGATCCCGGCTCCGTTCGCAGCTCCCGCAGCGCCGCCAGCGTCTTCTTGAACACCGCATAGGCCGGATGCCGCGGCTGCAAGGATCTCAGATAGTCGGCCGGGCGCGGGCTGCGGAGCATGGCGCGCATGGCGCCCGCAAGGTCGACCGTTTCCGGTGTGATGTCGTGATACTTGGTGAGCCGATTGGGAAGGATGCGTCCGCCCGAGGCATGGCGCGCATAGCGCAGGGCCTGCACCGAAAGGTCGAGGTCGAGCCGGGCAAGGCGCCCGGGATCGTCGCTGATCAGGGTCAGGTCGTCATCGAAACGCGCCAGGCTCGAGGGCAGATAGTCGTCGGGAGACATGCCGTCCTCGGCGGCGGCCTGGAAGAGCCGCAACAGCGAGCGGCCACGCTCGCCCAGACCCCGTACCGAGACCCACAGCGGCCTGAAACCGTTCTGCCGATAGAAATCGACGATCGCCGCTTTTTCCGCAGCCGTCACGCGGATCGGCGACTTCCGGCTTCTCAGCTCGTCATAGACGGCTGCCGCCAGCGGACCGGCGGGTCGAGCCTCGGGCAACTCGGCGGCCTTCAGTATCTCGAGCTTCTCGGGCTCATAGACCAGAGGCGGCTCCGGACGCTCCTCGACGACCTGGACCGGCGGAAGACGGCGCTTGCGCTTGACCTTCTTCTTGCGGACAGGACGGGCGAAGTAATCGTCGTCGTCGAAGCCGAATTTCCGCTTCCTGCTCCAGGAGTGGTCGGAGCGCCTCTTCTTTACCCGGTCGCGGCGGAAAAAATCGAAAAAGGAGTTCTCCGCCGTCTGCCATTCCGGCGCCCGGCGGCTGCGTTCCGCCGCGTTGGCCGAGGCGGACAAACAAAGGCCGGCGACAATGGTCGCCGCGATAAGGATTTTGCCTATCAAATCCCGCATTTGCCGCCCTCGACTCTACATACAATCAAAAGCAAGGAATAAGCCCGGCGATCTCCGGCCATATCTTGGCATATAATCCGCAGGCCCGCCTCATCTTTCTTTTCAAAAAGCCGGTGTCGCGGGGATGGTTCCGTTCAAAACTGCGCTACCATCGAGCGGCCTTCCGCGCCACTTCGATCGAGATGGATCCGAAGCTCAGCTCCCCGCCCGTGTCTCTCGCCATGTTTCTGGCGAGCTACATTTCGGTTGCGCCGCCCGTCATCCGCCCATGGGATCCGGACAGGCCGACGACGCCAGAGCCGCGGCGCGCTCGCGCAAGGCATATTTCTGGATCTTGCCGGTGGCCGTCTTGGGCAGGGGGCCGAAGACCACCGTGCGCGGGACCTTGTAATGCGCCATGTTGCTCCGGCAGAATTCGACGACCGCATCGGGCGCAAGCGACTTGCCCGGCTTGAGATCGATGAAGGCGCAGGGGTGCTCACCCCATTTCTCGTCCGGGGCGGCGACGACGGCGGCTTCGAGGACGGCCGGATGGCGGTAGAGAACCTCTTCGATCTCGAGGGAGGAAATGTTCTCGCCTCCCGAGATGATGATGTCCTTCGAGCGGTCCTTGACCTCGACATAGCCGTCGGGGTGGCGCACGCCGAGATCGCCGGTATGAAACCAGCCGCCGGCGAATGCCCTGGCGCTGGCCTCGAGGTTCTTGAGATAGCCCATCATCACGGTATTGCCGCGCAGCATGATCTCGCCCATCGCGATCCCGTCGGCGGGACACTCCTCTCCGGTTTCGGGAGAGGCGACCTTCACCGCCTCGAGCGTAATGAGGTTGAGGCCCTGGCGGGCGGTGAGCGAGGCGCGCTCGGCGAGCGGAAGCGGCGTCCATTCCTCGTGCCAGGCGCAGACCAGGGCGGGACCGAAGCTCTCGGTCAGGCCATAGAGATGCTTGATGCGGAAGCCGAGCTCTTCCATGCCGGCGATGACCGCGCTCGGCGGCGCGGCACCGCCGGTCAGCACGTCGACCGGCCGGTCCAGCCGCCAGCCGGGCGGCCGCTCGCCCCTGGCGATCATGTTGAGGATGATCGGCGCGCCGCAAAAATGAGTGACGCCATGGTCCTTGATCGCCGCGAAGATCGCGGCAGGCTCGACCTGGCGCAGGCAGACATGCGTGCCACCGACCGCCGTCACCGCCCAGATGTAGCACCATCCGTTGCAGTGAAACATCGGCAGGGTCCACAAATAGACGCTCGTTGGATCGAGCCGCGCCTCGAGGGCATTGCCGAGCGCGTTCAGGTAGGCGCCGCGGTGATGGCAGACAACGCCTTTGGGATCGCCCGTCGTGCCGGACGTATAGCCGAGGCTGATCGGGGACCACTCGTCGGCGAGGCCCGGCGGCTCATGGTTGGGATCGCCGCCGGCGAGAAAGGACTCATAGTCTTGGAACTGTGTCGCCTCCGTGTCGGGCTCGCCGATGACGACGACCGCAAGCCGGCGCGCGACCTGCGACAGGGCGGTGACAACGAGATCGAGAAACCGGTGCTCGACCAGGACGAGCTTCGCCTCGCCATGGGAAAGGCAGAACGCCATGGCCGGCGCATCGAGCCTGATATTGAGGCAGTTGAGAACGGCGCCCGTCATGGGCACTCCGAAATGCGCCTCGATCATGGCCGGAATATTGGGCGCCATGATCGCGACCGTGTCGCCCGCTCCGATGCCGCGCCTGGTCAGCGCCGAAGCCAGCCGCCGGGCTCGCCGGTGAAGCTCGCGATAGGTCAGGCGGCGTTCGCGGTCGATGACGGCGACCTTGTCAGGATAGGCGAGCGCCGTTCGCTCGAGGAAGGAGAGGGGCGACAAAGGCGTGTAGTTGGCGGGATTTCGCTCCAGGCCCTGTCGATATGTCTCGCTCACGTGCCGCTCCCCCTCAACTCGCGAAGAGCAGCATAGATCAGACCGGAACTCAGGCAAACCCGTCTTCCGACGCAAGAAAGCCCGACCAGTTGAATAGTCGGGCTTTCTCTCGACGATCTTATCGCTTTCGCAATATTATCGTCTGCGTGGACAATTCGCGAGAGCGGCAATCGTTCCGGCGGCTCCGACTTTTTTGTCCGTCTGCTTTGTCCGTCTGCCATTCACCGGAACCTTTCCTTCCGCCGGACGCTGGTGCCATATGAGCCAGCTCGTCGCAGAATTGAGAAAGGCGGCTGCCAGCGCGCGCGCCTTTGCCGACCATGTCGGCTCACCGGAGCTCAAGCACAGCTTCGAGAACATGGCGCGACGGTGGGAGGCAGAGGCGGAGGCACGCGAGAGCGAAGACGCGGCTGGCGGACATCCGCCGTCCTTCATCGGGCCGGCAAGCATGAGAAAGCACTGAGCGCTGGAACCGCATCATCTCCCTGCCGTTGTCTAGCGACAGCAATGGAGGTTCTCATGGCCAATGTCACGAACATCACCGAGCATATGGAAGTCGTGTCTTCGGACGGCAAGCACGTCGGAACCGTCGACCACATGGAAGGCGCGGACAAGATCAAGTTGACGCGCGAGGATTCGGGAGACGGCCACCATCATTTCATTCCGGTCGACTGGGTGAGCGATGTCGGTGACAGGGTGCGTCTCGGCAAGACCGGCAATGAAGTGTTCTCGCAATGGGAACATGAATAGAGCACGGGCGCGCTGTCCGCCATGAAGGCGAAGCCGTCACGAGGGCGCCTCCCGAGGCGTTCTTACGTTAAGGCAGTACCGGCGCAGCACGCCGCGACGGAAATCCTCTCCTGATCCGTCATTCCTCCCGAGAGTGGGTAATTCGAGCCTTCCTGAGGAATGGCAATCGCGGAGAGAGGAAATGAAGAAACTGTTGATGGCTCTTGTCGTTGCGGCGCCCGTGGCTTTCGGACTCGGCGGCATGAACGCCGCCGAGGCCAAGACCAAGGTGAATATCTATCTCGGTCTTCCCCACTACAGCTACCAGGTGGGACCCGACTATGTTTACCGCAAGGGACATGGCTGGTACCGTCCCGCCCGGATGAGCTGCAGCCAGGCGCGCCGCCTCGTCGCCAAGCACGGCTATCGCAATGTCGTGGCCCGCAACTGCAACGGCGCCACCTATGTATTCCGCGGCGTGCGGAACCATCGCGCGGCCGTCATCTACGTGAATGCCCGCACCGGCAAGGTCTGGCGCGGATGACCCTGGTCGAGAACCCGCTCGCAGGAGCGGGTTCTCGGTCGGCCGCGCTCACAAGCCGTAGCGTATGTGCTCGGCCCAGTAATGCTCGAGGCGCTTGAGGGCGGAGACGAGGCGCTCGAGATCTTCCGCAGTGACCCCTTTTTCCTCGAGCGCGGGGACATGCCCCTCATAGACGGCAGCCACCATGGACCTGATCTGATGACCCTTCTCGGTCAGGCTCAGGCGGACGATACGCTTGTCCTGAACGGTGCGCTCGTAATTGAGGTAACCGCCCTCGACGAGCTTGGCGATGGTGTAGCTCAGATTCGATCCGGTGTAATATCCCCTGATCCGAAGCTCGGTTGCCGAGAGCTTTCCGTCGCCGATATTATAGAGGAAGACGGCCTGGGCGCTGGTCACCTCCTGCTCGCTGATCTGGCGGTCCAGCTCGAGCTTGATGAGCTCGAGCAGGCAGCGATGGAGACGCTCGAGCTGGCCGAGCGCGCGCACGAAGTGGTTCTTGAGAAGGGTCTTTTCGACGGTTGAATCGTCACCGGACGCGTCGGTGTCCTGATCTTGATGGTCCGGAGTGGGTTTCGCTGCCATGGTCCGGCTCTACCGGCCGGTAAGTTAAGCCAGGGCAAACAGAACCGCTAAAATTCACTTTATCCCCAAGGGGATAATCGTGGCCCATGGCAGGGGGGCAGGCGCCTTCCGGCGTCACACGGCCCGATTGTTGACAAATCGGGCCCAAAACCCCATCTAGTTGCGCGTTCGATCTATGGCCTTGCTTGGCGTTTGACCCTTTCGGGCTCTTCTCAAGACATTGCGGTTCGAATACGGGGACATGAGACGGTCCGCCGGTTTGTTCACAACTCGAAAGGTTACCCATATGCCGACAGGCAAAGTTAAATGGTTCAATCCGCAGAAGGGCTTCGGCTTCATTCAACCGGATGACGGCTCGAAGGACGTGTTCGTCCATATCAGCGCCGTCGAGCGTGCTGGTCTGTCGACCCTCAATGAGGCGCAGAAGATCAGCTACGAGCTCGTCACCGAGCGCGGCAAGACGAGCGCCGGCCATCTCAAGATGGTCTGAGCCCGCAGAAGAACCGGGAATTGTCCGAGGGCCGAAGCGAGAGCTTCGGCCCTTTTGCGTCCTCGATGCGGGGATGCATTCCATGTTCTTGTTTGCGCACCGGATTCCTTGCCGGGCGCGGCGGGTTATCCACAGACGCCATGGCGTCTGTGGACGGAGGAACGCCGCCTATCGACTTTGCGGCCGATCGGCGGGAAACTCCTTCTCACGACGCCGATGCTGTGGTCCGGCTCGCAACCAGACCCTCCCAAGGCATAGGCGCCGTCTCATGGCCGAGCTCGCCGAAAGGTTGAGATCGGAGCGCGACATGGGGCCGATGACGTCATGAACGGCGGCTTATCCGTTCGATGACCGGACACGTGGATCGCAAGATTCATGGCGTTCGCCGATCAGGCGGCTTTGGTTGAAAAACGTGAAGCCCGCCGGGTCGCTTCAAGGTGGACCGCCGGAATTGGTCATCCTCGCGGGTGAGCAAGGACGGGCAGGGACCAGCTTTGAACAGGGAGGCGTGGGCACCTCGGTGTTCGCGCCTTCTTGTTATTCGCGCCCCCCTTGCCGATATGAAATCAATGGCCCGCAAGCGGAAACCCGACAAGGACATCGACCGCAAGCTCGACGAGGCGCTCGAGGAAACATTCCCGGCAAGCGATCCGGTGTCGGTCGGACGCAACGATCGTCCCGGCAAGCCGTCCTCACCAGATGAGGAAGAGCATTAGCACCCCGCTATTCGCGTCATCCGCTATCCTTTTGTTTGTCTAGAGCAAATCCCGCCAAAGTTGAAGACTTTGGCGATAAGGATTTGCTCCAAAGATATTGATTTGGCGCGAATCCTTTTCGGCGAAGTGATTCCACTTCGCCGGGATGCGCGCTAGGACATTCTTCCAAGATAAGGCCCGCAGCGGAGGGAGCGCGCTGCGGGCCATCGACAGGGGGTGCCCAATGCTTGGGCAGGGGAACTGGCCTTGGGGGTGGCCAGTGTGAGGAGAACGCGCAAGGCCTGAAATGGTTGCATCCCGGACGATGCGTGCCGTTTTTCCGATCGTCGCCATGACGAAGCGTCATATCGACGGGGAAAAGCCGACTTCAGTCGGGGCGCATCCGAAATTCAGCGCGTGATGGTTTTCTGCAGCGCCTTGATGCGCTGGGCGAGCGAGATGACATTGCCGGCAAAGCGCGATTGCGACGCCCGTCCCGGCTTGGCTTCAGGGGGAATGTCGATGACCGGTCCCGCCCCGTTCACCGCCTCGGTCTCGACATTCTCCATCTGCGGCTCGGCGCTGCCGGCTTCCGGCGGTGCGGCCGTTTCCGGCGTCTCCGGGGCCGCAGCGGGAGCGTCGTTGAAGCCGAGCTCGGCGAGCTTGGTCGGCCAGGCCTGATCGAGCGCGCGGATCTCGGCGGCGAGCTTCTCGCTCTCCTGGCCGGCCTCGGCGAGCCTTTCCTCGATCGGCAAGGTCTTGGCCTGAAGCTTCCAGATCTTGCTCTTGAGGGCGGCGATTTCGTCAGCCTGCTGATTGATTTCGCGGTCCTGCGCCTGCAGCTTCTCGAGGGTGAGCGATACCGAGTCGGCCCGCTGGCTGATCAGGCCTTCATAGGTCGCGACCTGTTCCTCGAGGCGGGCGATCTCGGCGCGCAGGCCCGAATCGAGCTTGTCGCGCTGGGCCAGATCGGCCGCCATGATTTCCAGGCGGTTGCGGTGGCGGGAGACTTCCGCCGCCTGTTCGGCAAGCCTGGCCTTCATCTCGCCCATGCGCACTTCGAGCTTGCGCGCCATCATGGCGTTTTCCGCCCGCATGCTGTCGCGCTCGGTCTGGAGTTCCGAGACCGTGCCCGGCACCTTGCGCTGCATGCGCCGCGCGCCGAGCCTGACGCCCGAGCGCCAGGCGGCGCGGCCGAGGAACAAAGCGATCAGGCTCGCCACGGCGAAGCCCAAGCCAAACCACAAGATCGTCTCGAGCTGAGACATGAACCCTCTGTGCGCTGCCGCGATTCATCCTGCCTCGGCAAGGTTCGACGGAATCACGCCGACTTGCCGGCGCCAGACCGCCGCCATCCTACCATAGCGTGCCGATCGTGGCAGTGCGACGACTAAATCCAAAGGGCGGGACGGATCAGAACGGGTTCCAGGTGGGCTCTTTCGAATATTTGAGGTAGCCCACATTGGCGCCGAGGCGCGCTCCGACGCCGGTCCGGATCGGGGCGAGAATAATGTCTCTGTTCTTCTGGAAATTCACACCAAGCCCACCGACCAGATAGGCCGAACCCTCCACTCCGCCGAAGCGCTCGTTGTAGATGTCACGCGGCGTCGAGGAATTGTAGACCAGCACGAGTGCCCGCGAGCCGTTGCCGCCGAAATCGAACCCGATGGACGGCCCCTGCCAATAGATCTTAAAGCGCGGGCCGCGCTTGTAGTAGATGACCCCTTCGCCATAGCGCAGGCCGCCGATGATCGCGCCCGATCCTTCCTCGCCCACGATATAGGCGGTGGGCTCGCCCTGGCTCGAGAACACATATTCGACCGCTTCGGCGAGGCCGCGCGTCGTCTTGCCGAAGAATTTCTGCCCGGCCATGATGATCTCTTCGGATGAATAGGTGTCATCCTTGCGCCCGGTGGCCGCTTCGGCGCCGGCGAGGCCTCCCATGCCGGCGGCCAGACCAAATCCCACAAGCCGCAAAGCCTGGCGGCGATCGATAAATCTGCTCATGACAAACTCCTCAGCACGTCCCGCCACCGGCAGATTCCGCGAAGCGGCTACCTCACCATCCGAACTGCCTGAATCCCACCTGTATGGCGGCGCACTCTAGGGGCAGCTTGTGGCAGCTTTGAGTCGCGGATCAGGCTCGCCCAAAGTGGCGCTTTTTTGGTTAACAGGCCGCTAAGGCGGACCGTTTTCCGCCTCAGGCGCCTCGCGCGATGAAGGCCGGATTGTCGTAGCCGCGCCCGGCCTTGCCATAGGTCAGGGGTTCGCCCGTCTCGGTCTCCACATGCCCGCCGGCGGCGGCGAGGACGGCGTGCCCTGCCGCCGTGTCCCACTCCATCGTGCGGCCGAAACGGGGATAGAGGTCCGCCTCGCCCGAGGCCAGGAGGCAGAATTTGAGCGAGGAGCCGGCCGAGACCACTTTCGGGGCCCCGAGGCATTTGAGATAGGCCTCGGTGCGCTCGTCGCGGTGCGAGCGGCTGGCGACGACGACTGGCCCGAGGGGAGGAGCCTTGCGGGCCCTGAGAAGGCGCCAGTCGAGGGAAGCGGCACCGGCTTCAGGCTCGCTGCGCGCCTCGTAGGCGCCGGCGCCCATCTCGCCGCAGAAGACGCGCCCCAGAGCGGGCGCCAGCACGACCCCTGCAAGGGGTGCCGCTTCGGCGATGAGCGCGATATTGACGGTGAATTCACCATTGCGGCTGAGGAACTCCTTGGTTCCATCGAGCGGATCGACGAGATAGAACCGGCCGGCGACCTCGGGGATCATTCCCGCCGCCGCCGCCTCCTCGGAAATCACCGGCGTCGCCGGGTCGAGCTGCTTCAGACCGGCAAGAATGATGGTCTCGGCGACTTCGTCGGCCTCGGTCACGGGCGTCAGGTCGCTCTTCTGATGCGCGACGAGCGGGCCGGCATAGATGGCCATGATCTCGCGGCCGGCGGCCACGGCGAGATCGGCCAGGGCCAGCAGGCGCGCCGAGGGACGGATTTTCGCGGTCATGATGGCGCCCGCTATGCCTTTCCGGCCGCCGACGGTCAATGCGGAATTGTTGCGGCCGATCTGGTAAAACAGAGGACCGAATCACCGCCAGGAAAGTCAGCCGATGCAGCCGAGCCATTTGAGCGATCTCGATCTTGCCGCCCTTCTGTGCAGCCGTGTCTGTCATGACGTCATCTCGCCGGTGGGCGCTATCACCAACGGACTAGAACTGCTCGAGGTCGAGGACGACGAGGCGATGCGCGGCATGGCGATGGAGCTGGTGCGCAAGTCGGCGAAGCAGGCCTCGGCGAAACTCAAGTTCTGCCGCATCGCCTTCGGAGCGGCAGGTTCGGCCGGCGCCATCATCGACATGGGCGAGGCCGGCGACGTCGCCCAGGCGTTCGTCGGCGAGGAGAAGGTCAGGCTCGAGTGGCTGGTGCCGCGCGAGAACCGGCCCAAGCAGCAGGTCAAGCTCCTGCTCAACATGATGCTGATCGCCATGGGCTCGATCCCGCGCGGCGGCGTGGTGAAGGCCGAGGCCGTCGATGGCGGCTTCGCGGTGAGGGCGAGCGGCGAGGGCGCCAGGATCTTCGAGAAGACCGAGCAGGTGCTCAACAGCTCGATGCAGCTCGAAGAGATCGATGCACGGCTGATCCAGCCCTATTATACGAAGCGGCTCGCGGAAGCCGCCGGCATGCCGCTCTCGCTCGCCCTGGATGGCGCCGATGTGGTGGTGAGCGCCGCCGCCGACATCGCCAAGCCGATCGCGGCTACCGCATAGTCCCGCCCCGCCCGACCCCGCGAGGCGGCATCGAAGACGCGCCGTCATGCAACGCGGCGCAGGGACCGGGCGACGACTACGAACAGGGTGGTTGAAAAGACGAGACAACGAGCGCTGGCCCGAAGAGCGCGTGTCCGATTGTGGCCACGTCGCGCGCCGCGGCCGGCCGATGCATATCCGGGCCGAGCCCGATGATTTGACAGGAATGGAATGATTGCGGACAAACGCGGCTGGAGGTGACGATGTCCGACGGCCTGAGCGCCTGGGAGATGATCTTGAGCGGCGACGCGACGCTTTACGCCATCGTGCGGCTGTCGCTGGCCGTCAGCCTGTCGGCGGTGGCGATCGCGATGCTGGCGGGACTGCCGCTGGGCGCCGCGCTTGCGCTCACCCGGTTCCGCGGCCGCACGGCATTGGTCGTGCTTCTCAACGGCTTCATGGGCCTGCCGCCGGTGGTCGTCGGCCTGACCGTCTTTCTTCTCCTGTCGCGGTCGGGGCCGCTCGGCGCTCTGGGCATCCTGTTCACGCCGCTTGCCATGGCGATCGCCCAAGCCCTGCTTGTCGTGCCGATCATTGCCTCGCTGTCGCGCCAGACGATAGAGGATCTGTGGCACGAATACCGCGACGAGCTGACGGCCATGAAGGTCGGGCCGGCCGGCCGCATGGCGACGCTTCTGTGGGACGGCCGTTTCAGCCTGCTCACCGCACTTCTGGCCGGTTTCGGACGCGCCGCCGCCGAAGTCGGCACGGTCATGATCGTCGGAGGCAATATCGACGGCTTCACCCGCACCATGACCACCACGATCGCGCTCGAGACCTCCAAAGGCAACCTGCCGCTCGCCATGGGACTGGGCATCGTTCTGATTGCGCTCATCGTGGCGATCAACGCGGTCGCCTGGGGCGTGCGGGTCTGGTCGGAGCAGCGGGCCGGCTGAGATGGGAGCCCCGTCGAGCGATCTTCCCGTCCGCCTCGAGGGCGTCTCGCTGCGGGCCGGTTCGACGACCGTTCTGGACGACGTGACCCTGTCGATCGAACCGGGCGCGCCGACCCTGGTGATCGGGCCGAACGGGTCGGGCAAGACGACGCTGCTCCGGTTGTGCATGGGATTGTCCGCGCCCTCGGCGGGCAGGATCACCTGGGGCGGACGTGACGCTTTTCGTCCCGGGCACCTGGCCATGCTGTTCCAGCGGCCGGTCATGCTGCGCCGGTCGGTCGCCGACAACGTCATTTACGGCCTTGCCAGGGCCGGCCTGTCGCGCAGGCAGCGCATTGCCCGGATGGAGGAGGTGCTCGCGCGCGTAGGTCTGCTGGAGCTCGCAAGCCGGCCCGCCAGACGTCTTTCGGGCGGTGAGCAGCAGCGTGTCGCGCTGGCGCGCGCGCTGGCCCGCGAGCCGGAGCTCCTGCTGCTTGACGAACCGACGGCCAGCCTCGATCCTGCCGCCACCCGGGCGGTCGAGGAGATCATAGGGATGGCTTCGCGGTCCGGCATCAAGGTCGTCATGGCATCGCATGATCTGGGTCAGGTGCGCCGGCTGGCCGGGGAGGTGGTCTTCCTCGTCCGCGGCCGTTTGTGCGAGCGCGCCAGCCCTCCCGGCTTCTTCGATCGTCCTTCAACCAGCGAGGCCGCGGCATTCGTGCGCGGCGACCTCGTCATCTAGACAGCACATAGGAGTTTGCATTGTTGAACCGTCGCTTCTTTTCCGCGCTCGCCGCGCTGACGCTCCTGGTTGCGGGCAGCTTCGCCGCCGCCGCGCAGGACAAATCGATCGTGGTCGCCTCGACCACCTCGACGCAGGACTCCGGCCTGTTCGATTATCTTCTGCCGCTGTTCAAGGCCAGGACCGGCATCGATGTGAAGGTGATCGCGCAAGGGACCGGGCAGGCGCTCGACACGGCGCGGCGCGGCGACGCCGACGTCGTGTTCGTCCACGCCAAGGCGCAGGAAGAAAAGTTCCTGAGCGAGGGTTTCGGCGTCAAGCGCTACGACGTCATGTACAACGACTTCGTGCTGGTCGGGCCGAAGAGCGATCCGGCCGGCGTCAAGGGCACCACGGACATCACCGCCGCCTTCGAGGCCATACGCGCCAAAAAGGCGCCGTTCGTCTCGCGCGGAGACAGGTCGGGCACCCATAGCGCCGAGCTCAAGCTGTGGAAGGCGGCGGGCATCGACATCGACAAGGCCAAGGGCGAATGGTATCGCGACATCGGCCAGGGCATGGGTGCCGCCCTCAACACGGCGAGCGCCATGAACGCCTACGTGCTTTCCGACCGTGGGACGTGGCTGTCGTTCAAGAACCGCGGCGACCTCGAAATCGTGGTCGAGGGCGACAAGCGGCTGTTCAACCAGTACGGCGTCATGCTGGTCAATCCGGAAAAATTCCCGACGGTGAAGGCCGATCTCGGCCAGAGCTTCATCGACTATCTCGTGTCCGACGAAGGCCAGAAGGCGATCTCCGAATACAGGATCGACGGCCAGCAGCTGTTCTTCCCCAACGCCGCCGGCGATCCGTCCTGATCTCGTCAGGCCGCCGGCGGGACGCTCATCCGTCCGGCGCCGGACAGGTCCATGGCAAAAAACAATCCCGGCGCCGCGCGGCGCCGGGATCCTTCAACCCTTCTGCTCCCCGGCGAAACCCTGACCTAAGCGCTCTCGCGCATGTCGTCGTCTTCCTGCGGCGCCCCTTCGCGCAGGACATAGCCGCGTCCCCACACCGTCTCGATGAAGTTCTTGCCGCCCGCGGCGGTGGCAAGCTTCTTGCGCAATTTGCAGATGAACACGTCGATGATCTTGAGCTCCGGCTCGTCCATGCCGCCATAGAGATGAT
This sequence comes from Parvibaculaceae bacterium, assembly GCA_050246735.1. Lineage (GTDB taxonomy): Bacteria > Pseudomonadota > Alphaproteobacteria > Rhizobiales > Aestuariivirgaceae > Taklimakanibacter. The sequence goes on from JBFWVM010000001.1 coordinate 94,935, forward strand.
TGAGGAACATCTCCTTGGTGAGGGTGGTGCCCTTGCGCAGCGAGAGCAGCTCCAGCATCTGGTATTCCTTGCCGGTCAGGTGCACCCGCTGGCCGCCGACCTCGACGGTCTTGGTGTCGAGATTGACCAGCAGGTCGCCGGTGGTGATGACCGACTGGGCATGGCCCTTGGAACGGCGCACCACGGCGTGGATGCGCGCCACGAGCTCGTCCTTGTGGAAGGGCTTCGTCATGTAGTCGTCGGCGCCGAAGCCCAGGCCGCGCACCTTGTCCTCGATGCCGGCGAGGCCGGACAGGATGAGGATCGGCGTGTTGACCTTGCTGACGCGCAGCGTCTTCAGCACCTCGTAGCCCGACATGTCGGGGAGATTGAGATCGAGAAGGATGATGTCATAGTCGTAGAGCTTGCCGAGATCGACGCCCTCTTCGCCGAGATCGGTGGTATAGACATTGAAACCTTCCGACTTGAGCATCAGCTCGATGCTCTGGGCCGTCGCTGTATCGTCCTCGATCAGCAGAACTCTCATGCGTATCCCCTTCATCCGCCCCGGACTGCGACGTTTCCGGCTGGCGGGACCAAGCAGCCCTGGCCGTGAAACGGTCAGTTAACATTGATCGTTAACATACGCCCGGAAAGGTTAACAAAATCTAATCCGGCTGATTCAGACTTATTGTCTCTCAATTCCTAAAGTCCCGGTTTACCCGGTCTTAAGGTTACGTGCCCAAGATAACCCGTCGGAGGGCGAATCTTCAAATTAGTTGATTCGTTCCCTCATGCCTAGGGAACGCCTGAAACGGCCTTGCCGGGCGCCGTGTGTCGAGTAAAAGAGGGATCTATGCGTTCGTCACGAGAGACGCTTCTCAGGCTGCACCGCTTCCGGACCGAAGAAAAACGGCGGCAGGTCGCCGATATCGAGGCGATGATCGCCGATCTCATGCGCAAATACGACGATCTCGACGCCCAGATGAAGATCGAGGAGCAGCGCACCGGCGTGAACGATCCCGCCCATTTCAACTATTCCATGGCCGCCAAGTCGACCAGGGCCAGGCGCGACAACATCCTCAAGACCGTGGGCGACCTCAAGGACCAGCAGACGGCGGCGCAGGCCCTGCTGCGGGATGAGGAGGCGGAGCTGCGCAAGCTCGAGCTCCTGGCCGAGAAGGAGCTCGACCACCGGCCCGCCAGCCGGGGAGCCCCCACCGGATTCGCGCCGCGCCAGGCCTTGAGCTGAACCGGCCGCCCATGTGACGGCCCCGACCACCCGCTTCGCCGCCGAAACCGATATCGACGCCGTCGCGCAGCTCCTGCGCGCGATGGACGCCTATTATGGCGATCCTCTTGCAGACCTCGCCGACTATGCCGCAACGGTCGCGGCGACGATGGCCGGGCGCGAGGGCACGCGCTTCGCCTTGTGCCTGCACGAGGGCAAGCCGGCGGGTCTCGCCTGTTTCGCGGTGCTGCGCCCGGGCAAGGGCCTGACCGGCCTGATCTTCGTCAAGGATCTGTTCGTGCGCGCAGAGCTGCAAGGCCGGGGACTGGGACGCGAGCTGATGCGCTTCACAGCCGCCTTCGCCATGTCGGAAGGCATCGGCCGCATCGATCTCGCCACCGACCGCGGCAATGACCGGGCGCGGAGGCTTTATGAAAGGCTGGGCGGGGTTCTGCGTCCCGCGGCCTATTATACTTTCCCGCGAAACATTCTCGGAAAGCTTGCAGAAGGCTAGAGCTTATGCCGCCGCAAACGCTCGTAGAAGGGGCGTGCCTCATCGGCGATCCTGCAAAGCGCGCCGTCGAGCGCGGCGGCTTGCGCCGGGGGCTCGGCAAAGCCCGTCGACTCCCAGACGGCGTTGTACCAATGCGCCGCCCACAGTCCGTCGAAGCTCTTGGGTCCCCTGGGCCAGGACAGCATATGCGCATCGAAGGGAACGCCGCAGGCCGCGCAGAGCCTCGTCAGAACGCCGCGCGGGTCGGCCAGCACGTCGTCGGCATCGACCACCGCCGGCGCGCGTCCCGACTTCTGCGCGACGAGATCGAAGATCTCGGCCTGCTCGACGAAGCCGATGTCGCGCAGGGTGACGTCGGCCCATTTGCGCGCATAGCTCGCGAGCACGCGCTCCGGACGCCGGATGAGGAAGGCATTGGTGAGGCCCAGGATCCAGGAGCGGTCGAAACCCCTGAGCATGTGATGGGTCATATGCTTCTGGTAGAAGACGGTCTTGCCGGCGGGCGGCGGCGCCAGGCAGGCGGCGACGAGGCGCGTCCAGTCGCCGTCATAGGCGGCGATGATCCGATCGCGCAACGGATGGTCGTTGCCGTGGGTCAGGAGCGAAAAAGCGTAGAAGGGCTCGTCCCAGGCGAAGCAGTCGGGGCGGTTGCCGAAGGCATACATCATCGCGGTCGAGATGTTGCGCGGCCCCGACCACATGGCGATGGTGACCGGCGGCGTCACAGCGCCCGCTTCGCCTCGCGCCGGGCGAGCGCCTGGTAGAGGCCGGTCAGCCTGGCGGTGATGGGCCCGATCCCTTGCCAGCCGCGCTCTTGCGCGAGCGGATGGGCGACGCCGCGGCCGTCGATCTCGCGCACCGGGACGAGGCCGGCGAAGGTGCCGGTGACGAAAGCCTCGTCGGCGCCATAGACGTCATAGAGGGAGAACTGCTTCTCGGAGACGGGAATGCCGTTCTCCCGGCACACCCGGATGACCGCGCCGCGGGTGATGCCGGGAATGCAGTATTGCCCGCCCGAGGTCCACACCTCGCCGCGCCTGACGATGAAGAAATGCGTCGAGTTGCAGGTGGCGACGAAGCCCAGGGGGTCGAGCATCAGGGCCTCGTCGGCGCCGGCATTCATCGCCTGGACGCAGGCGGTGACGCAATTGAGCTTGGAATGGGAGTTGAGCTTCTGGTCCTGCACGTCGGGGGCGCCGCGGCGCACATTGACGGTATGGAGCCTGAGGCCCCGGGCCACCACCTCGGGGCTTGGCGCCTTCCATTCCGGGATGATCACGACGGTCGCCGGCGAGACGGTGGCGCGCGGATCCTGGTAGGGCGTCGCCTTGACGCCGCGCGTCACCATCAGGCGGACATGGACGCCGTCGGTCATTCCGTTGGCGTCGAGGCAGGCGAAGAGGCGCTCGACGAGCGCGGCGGGCGCGAGCCCGATGTCCATGAAGATGGCCTTGGCGCCTTCATAGAGCCGCTCGACATGCTCCTTCAGAAAGGCGACACCGCCGTCATGGACGCGCAGGCCTTCCCATACGCCGTCGCCGAGGACGAAGCCCGAATCGAACACCGAGACCATGGCCCTGGCGCGCGGATAGAGCTCGCCGTTGATCGAGATCAGGATGTCCTCGTTGCGCGGATCGACATCGAAGCTTTGCGTCACGATGCGGCCTTCTCCTCTTGCTCGGTCATGCTGCGGGGATCCTGTTGCGCCTCGGGCACCGTTCCCCAGGGCCGGTCGGGCGAGAATTCGGGCCGGCGGGTCTGGTCGCCCGACAGCACGCGCTCGATCTCGGCCTGGGCGGCGCGCGAGATGTCGATGATCGCGTCGATGTCGCCGGCATGCCGGGCGGTGCGGCGCATGAGAGCCTCGTCGTGCCTGCGGAACAGGCGCAGGGCGTGCGCCGCCTCGTAGGGATGCTGGCCCAGCGCCACCAGCGCGTCCTCGGCCATGCTGAGCGAGGAATCGAAGACCTCGCGATAGACATGCGTGACGCCGGCATTGAGAAGGGCATAGGCATGGGTGCGGTCGAAGGCCCTGGCGAAGATATCGAGATGCGGGAAATTCCGCTGCGCCGTGGCGACGATCTGCATCGACTTCTCGCGGTCATCGATGGCGATGACGAGGATCCTGGCGTCGGCCGCGCCGGCCGCTTCGAGAAGATCCTCGCGCGAGGCGTCGCCGTAGAAGACCTTGAAGCCGAAGCGGCGCAGGGCGTCGATCTGCTCGGCGTCGTGATCGAGGACGGTCGCCTTCGAGCCGTTCGCCGCCAGCACGCGCCCGACCGTCATGCCGAAGCGGCCATGCCCCAGGATGATCGCCTGCGAGCCGGCCGGCTCGATCCGGTCGGCTTCGCGGTCGAGCCCCAGGCGCGCGAAGCGCGGCTGGACGAGGCGGCTGTCGATCATCATCAGGAGCGGCGCCAGCGCCATCGAGACGGCCACGATGGCGATGAGCATGTTGGCCTGCGTCACGGCGAGGAGGCCCAGCCCGGTAGCGAAGGAGATGAGCACGAAGGCGAATTCCCCGCCCTGCGCCAGCGAGAAGGAGAAGAGCGAGGCGCGCGGCGGCTTCATGCGCGCCAGGCGGGCGATGACGTAGAGAACGGCGAGCTTGATGACGACGAAAGCGAGCACGGCGCCGATGATCAGAACCGGGGCCGAGGCGATGAGGCCGAAATCGATGCCGGCGCCGACGGCGATGAAGAATACCGCGAGAAGCAGGCCCTTGAAGGGCTCGAGGTCCATCTCGAGCTCGTGGCGGTATTCGCTTTCGGCGAGGAGGACGCCGGCGAGGAAGGTGCCGAGGGCCGGCGACAGGCCGACCGTGTCCATGAGGAGGGTGATGCCGACGACGAGCGCCAGCGCCAGGGCGACGAAGATCTCGCGCAGGCCGGTCATGGCGATGAGGCGGAAGAGCGGACGCATCAGATAGCGCCCCGCCAGAACGATGAGGGCGACGGCGGCGAAGACGACGAGCGCCTGCTGCCAGGCGGGCAGGCTCGACAGCATGCTCTCGCCGTGAGGAGGAGCCGCGCCATTCATGGCGAGCACCGGCAGGAGCGCCAGGATCGGGATGACGGCGATGTCCTGGAACAGGAGAACCGAGAAGACCGCCTGCCCGCCCGACGTCTTGAGCTGACGGCGCTCGGCGAGGCTCTGCAGCACGATGGCGGTCGAGGACATTGCGAGGATGAGGCCGACGGTGAGCGCCGTCTTCCATCCGGTGCCGAAAGCCATCGCCGCCAGCGCCAGCGCCACCGCGGTGCCCGTCACCTGCAGGCCGCCGAGGCCCAGGATCGGCTTGCGCAAGGTCCACAGCTTCGACGGCTGCAATTCGAGCCCGACCAGGAACAGCATGACGATGACGCCAAACTCGGCGAAATGCAGGACGTGCTCGCCCTCGCTGCCGACCAGCCCCAGGACCGCGGGCCCGATCAGCATGCCGGCGATCAGATAGCCCAGCACCGAGCCCATGCCGAGGCGCGTCGCGACCGGCACCGAAACGACGGCGGCGGCGAGATAGATGAAGGCCCCGAGCAGGAAGGCGTCAAGTTGCATGGCGCTTCTTCTGCGGCCTGGGGCCCTGGAAGGCAAGCGGCAGGGAGTAGTTCCTGGCGAGGCGCGTCATCGGGTCGATACGGCCGTCGCGCAGGCCCTCGATGAGGCCCTGATAGTCGCTGGCCCTGAGGCTCAGGTCTTCGCCCGTCAGCCATCTGCCGGCGAACACGGTGAAGGGCTCGAGATAAGCCATGCCGCACAGATGCGCCGACTGGTTATAGGGGCTCAGAAGCTCGTCGATCTCGAAACGGTTGCGGCCGTGGCGGCGATAGGCGGCCTCGACGCCGCCCGTCGACAAGGCGTTCATCAGGAACTTGCCGGCGAGCCTGTCGCCGCCCGGCCCATAGGCCCAGCCCAGCTCGAGGACGAGGTCGAGCCATTCCTTGACGATGGCGGGCGCCGAATACCAGTAGAAGGGATGCTGCAGCACGACGAGATCATGGGCGATGAGAAGCGCCTGCTCATGGGCGACGTCGATGGTGAAGTCGGGATAGGCGGCATAGAGGTCGTGAAAGGTGACGCCCGGAAGATCGCGGACGGCCTGGGCGAGAACACGGTGGACATGCGATCCGGAAGGGCGCGGATGGGCGAAGAGGACGAGAATTTTCATCTGCCCGGAAAGAATAGAGGATGCCGGCGCAGGCCGGCAAGGGACGAGGATACCGTCGGAGTCCGCGGGGCTTCGCGGGACCGGTGCCGCTCTTCAGAAGCGCTTCGCCGGCTTGCCGACGGACAGCGGGCGCCCGCCGCGCGGCAGGGCCGGCATATGCCTGCCCGCCTTCTTGGGATTTATTGCCTGTACTGCTGGATCCGGGTCGTGCGCAATCCCGCCAGGCCATGCTTGTCGATGGAGCGCTGCCAGCTCAGATATTCCTCGACGGTGAGGGTATAGCGTTCGCAGGCCTCTTCCAGGCTCAACAGCCCGCCCCGGACAGCAGCGACGACCTCCGCTTTGCGGCGGATGACCCAGCGCTGATTTCCGGGGGGCGGCAAATCCGCAATGGTCAACGGACTGCCATCGGGCCCAATGACGTAGTTCACGCGGGGACGCAACTGACCGTTGTTCATCACCATACTCGACTGGGGGGTACACAACTCACGACCCGGCCGAGACTAGGCGGGTTCACTTAAAATAGGGCTAAGCAGTTCCGAACAATTTGCAAATCTTCCCCGTCAACTGCGTCAAATCAGGACAATTTGCCCAAATTTGACGTTTACAACAAGAAGCCGAGCCGCCATCTATCGGCCCATGAGCCAGTCGGACCCCCTCATCGAGCAGGTGCGCCGCTCGATCGGTCTTGCCGGCGATCCCGCCGGCAGGCGGATCGTCTGCGCCATGTCGGGAGGAGTCGATTCCTCGGTGGCGGCGGCGCTCCTCAAGCGGGCGGGCTATGACGTGGTCGGCATCACCCTCCAGCTCTATGATCACGGCGAGGCGGTGCGGCGGAAAGGGGCGTGCTGCGCCGGCCAGGACATCCATGACGCGCGGCGCGTGGCGGCCCAGCTTGGCATTCCCCATTACGTGCTCGATTTCGAAAGCCGCTTCCGCGAAGCGGTGATCGACGATTTCGTGTCGAGCTATGCCGCAGGCTTCACCCCGGTGCCCTGCATCCGCTGCAACCAGACGGTCAAGTTCGCCGATCTCCTGGCGCAGGCCCGCGCGCTCGACGCGGATGCGCTCGTCACCGGCCATTATGTCGAGAGCCGGCCGCGCGGCGGCGGCTCTCGACATCGCGATCTCTTCACGCCCACGGACATGGCGCGCGACCAGAGCTATTTTCTCTTCGCCACCACGCAGGAGCAGATCGACTATCTGCGCTTCCCGCTGGGCGCCCTGCCCAAGAGCGAGACGCGCCGCATCGCGGCCGAGACCGGGCTCGCGGTGGCCGGCAAGCCCGACAGCCAGGACATCTGCTTCGTACCGGAGGGACGCTATGGCGACCTCGTCGCCCGGCTCAGGCCGGACGCGGCCGTGCCCGGCGACATCGTGCATGAGGACGGGCGCATTCTCGGCCGGCACAAGGGCACGGTGCACTTCACCGTCGGGCAGCGCCGCGGCCTCGGCGTCGCCGAAGGCGACCCGCTCTATGTGCTGGAGATCGTGCCGGAGAAGCAGCGCGTCGTCGTCGGGCCGCGCGCCTCGCTCCTGCGCCACGATATCGCCCTGACCCAGGTGAACTGGCTGGGCCGCGAGCCGCTCGGCCAGCGCGCGCAGCCGGTCTTCGCCAGGATCCGCTCGACGCGAGGGCCGGCCGCAGCCGAAATCCGGCATGGACCCGGCGGCAGCCTTGTCAGCATGGCGCAGGGAGAATATGGCATTTCGCCAGGACAGGCCTGTGTCCTCTATGAAAATCCGGGGCCCGGGGCGCGGCTGCTGGGTGGCGGGTTCATCGCCCGCAGTTTTCCAGCCGGGACAAATCGGAGCTTGCCAGAAGCGCCGTCCATGTTCACATAATCGGGAAACGGGAGCAGGAGAGAGCCATGCAGGAGGGCAATGCCCGCCGCGCGCTCGCTGAGATCGACAATCACGATGTCATGCGGGCCTATCGGCGTTGGGCGCCCGTCTATGACGCCACCTTCGGCAAGGTCGTCGAGGCCGGCGTCAAGCAGGCCACTTCCGTCATCAACAGGTATCACGGCCGGGTCCTCGAAGTCGGCGTCGGCACCGGCCTGTCGCTGCCCCATTACAAGCACAGCCTGAAGGTCACCGGCGTGGATCTCTCGCCGGACATGCTGATGCGCGCGCGCGAGCGGACCAGGAAGCGCAACCTGCGCCATGTCGAGGCGCTGGTCGAGATGGATGCGACGGAGCTCCAATTCGCCGACGACAGTTTCGACGTCAGCACGGCGATGTTCGTGATGACGGTGGTGCCCGATCCGGCCCAGGTGATGAACGAGCTCATCCGCGTCACCAAGCCCGGCGGATATGTCGTCATCGTCAATCACTTCAGCATCGACAAGGGGCTGCGCGCGGTCGTCGAGAAACGCCTGGCGCGCTTCTCCGACATCCTCGGCTGGCGGCCGGACTTCCCGGTCGATACGCTGATGGTGAGCGGCAGGCTCAAGCTGGAGGACAGGCGGCCTCTGAAGCCCTTCGGCTTCTTCACCTTGCTGCGGTTCCAACGACTGACCTAGTGCCGAACGCGACTCTCCGCATGAAGAAAACAAACCTGCTGTTCTGGCAGCGCTATCTGCGTCGCCCGCTGGGGATCGGCGCGGTGGCGCCGAGCGGCCCTGGCCTCGCCAGGGCCATGGTCGAGACGCTGGCCCCGCGCCAGGGCGATATGGTCGTCGAGATCGGCCCCGGAACCGGTCCCTTCACCCGCGCGCTCCTCGAAGCCGGGGTCGAGCCGGCGCGGCTCCTCCTCGTCGAGTTCGACGCGGAGTTCGTGCGCCATCTCCGGCAGAGATTTCCGGGCGTCACCGTGCTGCATGGGGACGCATCGCAGCTGCCGCAGCTCTTGAGGGAGCAGGGGCACGACAAGGTGCAGAAGATCCTCTCCGGCCTGCCGCTCAGGAGCATGCCCAAGCCGGTGCGCGCCGGGATCACCCGCGCCATGGCCACCTCGCTCGCCAGCCAGGGGGCGCTGGTGCAGTTCAGCTATTTCGTGGCGCCGCCGCTCGCCGAATCGGAAGTGAGGGCCTGCGGCCTGACCGGCCGCCGCGCCAAGGCCGTGATGGCGAATATCCCGCCGGCCTTCGTGTGGCATTACCGCAAGGACGCCGCCTGACGTCCCGGACTGTCAGCATGACGCTTGGTGACGTCGCAGCTCGATCTGGACAAAAGCCGGCGGGCCATGCGAGGTTGCGCGCCGCGCAAGCGGGCCGTCCCGTTCCGTCGGGGCTGCCGATCTTCGACCTGCGCGAGGCCGGCGCCGATGAGCGCGCCATTTTCACGATCCCGGGACCGTCATGAACGATGCGACGCGCATGAGTCATCTGCCGCCTGCCGGAGAGCGACCGGCGCCCGCGGTCGCCGCGCGCGGCCTCGTCAAATGCTTCGGCGAGGTCCGCGCCGTCGACGGGATCGATCTCGACGTGCCGCGCGGCATGATCTTCGCCATCCTGGGCCCCAACGGCGCGGGCAAGACGACGCTGATGCGGATGCTGGCGACGCTCTCGATGCCCGATGCGGGGACGGCCAGCGTCATGGGCCACGACCTCGTCCGGGCGCCGCACGAGGTGCGGGCCAGCATCGCGATGACCGGCCAGTTCGCATCGCTCGACGAGGACCTGACGGGGCGCGAGAACCTGCTGCTGCTCGCCCGCCTGTGGGGCTTCCGCGGCCGCGATGCGAAACGCCGCGCCGACGGGCTCCTCGCCGCCTTCGATCTCGCCGAGGCGGGACACAAGCAGGTGAAGGCCTATTCGGGCGGCATGCGGCGCCGGCTCGACATCGCGGCCTCCCTCGTGGTGACGCCGGGCGTCCTGTTCCTCGACGAGCCGACGACCGGCCTCGATCCCAATGCGCGCCAGGAGGTGTGGCGGATGATCCGCGGGCTCGCCGGGCAAGGCGTCACCATCCTGCTCACCACGCAATATCTCGACGAGGCCGATCAGCTCGCCGCCCGCATCGCGGTGATCGACAAGGGCCGGAAGATCGCCGAAGGCACGAGCCGCGAGCTCAAGGCGGCGACGGGCTCGGGCTTCCTGCATGTGGCGCTCGTCGACCGCGCGCGCCTCGACGAGGCGCAAAGGCTGCTCGAAGGGCATCTGGACGGGCAGGTCCAGCGCAGCCCCGAAGGCGCGCAGCTGTCGGTGATGACGGGCAGCGCCGAAGCGGCCAGCCGGGCCATCGCGGCGCTCATCGCGCGCGGAATCGGGATCGCCGATTTCTCGATGGGCTCGCCCAGCCTCGAAGAGGTGTTCTTCGCGCTCACCGGCGGCTCGGGCCGGCTCGCCGCGAAGAAGGATGGCGACAGATGAGCGATACCGGCGCGAGGCCGCCCGGGCCCGGTCTCGACATGGCGGCGCGTCCCGAGGCACCCTCGGGGTTCTCCAACGCGCTCGTCTTCGGCTGGCGCGCGATCCTCAAATTCAAGCACGTGCCCGAGCAGCTGTTCGACCTGGTGATGACCCCGATCATGTTCACGCTGCTGTTCACCTTCGTGTTCGGCGGCGCGCTGGCCGGCTCGCCCTCGGCCTATCTGCAGTTCTTCCTGCCGGGCATCCTGGTCCAGACCGTCGTGTTCAATTCCGTCTATTCGGGCATGGGGCTCTCGACCGATCTTGGCAAGGGCCTGTTCGACCGCTTCCGCTCGCTGCCGATCTGGTCGCTCGCGCCTTTCGCCGGCCTGATGGTGGGCGACGTGCTGCGCCATGTGATCGCCGGTCTCATCATCCTGACCATCGGCCTGGCGCTGGGCTACCGGCCGGAAGGCGGCGTCCCCGGCGTTGTCGCCGCCTTCGCGCTCCTCATCGCGGTGGGCTTCGGCATGGGCTGGGTGTTCATCGTGCTCGGCCTCCTGATCCGCACGCCGACCACGGTGATGACCGCGGGCTTCACCTTCCTCTTCCCGCTGGTCTTCGCCTCCAACATCATGGTGCAGCCCGAGACCATGCCGGGATGGCTTCGGGCGTTCGTGGCGGTGAATCCGGTCTCGCTGATGACCGACGCGCTGCGCGGCCTGATGGCGGGGAATGCCGGCCTGGGCCAGGTGCTCCTGGCGCTTCTGGCGCCGGCGGCGCTGACCGTGCTCCTGGCGCCGGTGACGCTGTGGCTCTACCGGCGCAGCGACCGCTGAGGGGGTCGGCCAGCGGTCCGCAAGCGATGTGTCCTGGTCGGACAAAGGGAAGGCTGGCGCCGCAGTCCGAAGCCTGCCAGGGCGTAGGCGAGGCAAAATCCCGGGATACTCATTGTAATCGACGCGCTATTGACATCTTATAGGATGTTTACAATATCTCCCAATGAGATTGGTACTGGACACAAATGTGATCGTCGCGGCTTTCCGCAGCCGAAACGGCGCAAGCAACCTGCTCCTACGCTTTGCCGATCAAGATCTGGTCACGCCGCTTTGTTCGACGGCTCTGTTTCTGGAGTATGAGGCAGTGCTCAGCCGAAAGGAGATGCGGGCGGTGACGGGACACACACTTGACGATGTCGCGCAGGTCATGCGCGCAATTGCGGCCATCGCCGAAGGTGTCAATATATCCTTTCGCACCCGGCCCATGCTCAGCGATGCCGCCGACGAGATGGTCCTGGAGGCTGCATTGAACGGCAATGCCGACGCCATCGTGACGCACAATGTGAGGGATTTCAGTTCGGCCCGCAAACTGGGAGTCACTATTGCGACACCCGCTGATATCGTGAGAGAGTTGAAGAAATGACACAGGCCCAACGCTACAAATACCCGCTGCATCTGCCGCAGTCCTTGAAGGAGACGGCGGCGCGCATGGCGCATGAGGATGGTGTGTCGCTCAACCAGTGGATCGTGACGGCGGTCGCGCAGAAGATCGGCGCCGTGCAGACGGCGCAGGATTTTCTCAAGGAGCGTGCGGGCAAGTCCGCGCGAGGCGACCTTACACGGCTGCTCGACAAGGCGCCCGACGTGCCGCCATTGCCGGGTGATGCTGTGTAGGCGACGGGCCATCAATCGACGCCTATCGGCGGAAAGTTTCAGAGCTTCAGCGTGCGCAGGGCTCCGATGAACGCGAGCGCCGGGAGGCAGCGAATATGGCCAACCTGTGGGCAGGTTCTGACCACGCCTTTCCACAGCAGCATGGCGGTTGAAGCCGGGCAACTTGGGGCATTCATCCATGCGAGGCGCTTCGCCCCTATTGTAGGCAATATGATTACCGATCGGGTTTGCCATGAAAGAGTTCGTTTCGGCAGCAGATGCCAGCCGCAAATTTTCAATCATCCTGCGCGGCGTGCGCGAGGGGTACAGCTATGTCGTGACGAGCCATGGACGGCCTGTTGCGCGGATCATTCCCGCCGACAAAGGCGCAAGCGTGGTCTCCGCTGCGCGAGCGGCGCTTCTGTCGCGCCTCGAGCGTCAGCCCATCGTCAATGCCGGGTGCTGGACACGCGATGAGCTTTACGAGGACGCGCAGTGAAGGTCGCGCTTGACGCCGATATCGGCTCCTTGAAGTGTCGGCGCATAGGCGGCTATCTTATGTTTGTCTTACGTCATGAATGGTTCGGGCCAATGGCCGATGCGGAAAAGCTCACCACCACCGTCTCCACCAAGAGACAGGTCATCCTGCCAAGCGCCGTCCGCCGGCGGCGGGAATGGGGTGCGGGAACGCGGCTCGTGGTCGAGGACGCACCGGACGGCGTGCTGCTGAAGCCCGCGCCCGCCTTCGCCGAGACGCGGTCGGAAGACGTGTTCGGCGTGCTGCCGTGGAAGGGCGAGCCGAAGACGCTTGAGGACATGGATGCCGGCGTGCTTGCCGAGGCGAAGCGCCGAAAGCGGCGGTCGGGCCTACGCCGTCGAAATCCATGGCGGCCGGCGCCTTGAGCTCTCAGGCGATCTGCGGGTGATGCGCTGTCGGCCGGCGAGGACCCTGGCCATTGACCGGTGGTAGCGGAGGAGGGAGTTGAACCCCCGACCCCAGGATTATGATTCCCGTGCTCTAACCAACTGAGCTACTCCGCCCCAGGATCGTGAGGGGCGATATAGGGTTTGCTGATGCGGCAAGTCAAGCCGCGCTATCCGGATTCCGGTCCTTCGAGACATGCTGCGCCTGACGGCTCGGCTCGCAGGATTTGTCCGGTGCGCGGTCTCACCTGAGCAGTATGCATGTGGCACTCGCCAAAACAATGTGAGAAAAATGTGGTTCTTACGCTTGCAGTCCAAACAAATTTGTTGACATTCCCAATATCTGATCCGATTCTTCCCTTTCGGAAACCTGCGAGAGGACCTCGGCAGGGTGAATGACAACAGAAAGAGTGAGGACATGCCATGGCCACCAGATTCATCCGCACATCGCTCCTGTCGCTTTCGCTCCTGGCAACCCTGGCGATCGGCGCGCAGGCGGGCGACATAACCGTCTACACCTCGCTCGAGGAGGACGACGCCAAGGTCTATATCGAGGCGTTCAACACCGAGCATCCGGACATCAACGTCCATCTGCTGCGGCTTTCGACCGGCGATCTCGGCGCCCGCATCCTGGCCGAGAAGGACAATCCGCAGCACGACATCATCTGGGGGTGGGCGGTGACCAACATGGTCGATCCGCGCATACAGGAACTGCTCGAACCCTATTCGCCGGAAGGGCTCGACAAGGTCGACGCGCATTTTCGCGATCCGGACGGGCGCTGGTTCGCGACCACGGGCTATTTCGCGGCATTCTGCGTGAACAAGCCGATGGCGGAGGCCAAGAAGCTGCCGATCCCGTCCTCCTGGGAAGACCTGCTCGACCCGGCCTACAAGGGCGAGATCGTCATGCCGAACGCGGCCAGCTCGGGAACGGGCTATCTCCAGGTCGCGAGCCTGCTGCAGATGAAAGGCGAGGAGGCGGGCTGGAAATTCCTGAAGCAGCTCGACCAGAACGTCGCGCAATACATCAAGTCCGGCTCCAAGCCCTGCCGGATGGCGAGCGCGGGGGAATATGTCATCGGCACCTCATTCGCCTTCGCCGCGGTCAAGCAGATCAGCGAAGGCTTCCCGATCGCCATGGTCATCCCCAAGGAGGGAGCGGGCTACGAAATCGAGACCAGCGGGCTCATGAAGACGTCGAAGAACAAGGCGGACGCCAAGACGTTCCTGTCCTGGCTGCTGACGCCCGCCGCCGCCAAGCTCTACGGCGAACGCGCCGAGATGAACTCCGTGCCCGGCGGCGAGCAGGCGCAGATCGCCCGCGACGCCGGCATGCCGGCCGATGTGACCAAGGTCCTGTTCGACATGGACTTCGCCTGGTCGGCCAACAACAAGGACCGCGTCCTCAAGCAGTGGCAGGCCGAGATCGAGCGCTGAGCGCCGGTCCCGCCGTGGCCCGCCTCTGGCCGCTTGCGGCCATCGGCGGGCGCCCGCGGCCTTCCAACCTCCCGGTTGCCTGCCGGCGCGCGGCGCTCATACTGCGACGGAAGGATTGAAAGGTCACGATGGATATATCGCTGCGTGCCGTCACCAAGAGCTTTGGACAGGTCGTCGCCGTCAGTTCGGTCGATCTCGACGTTCCGGCCTCGACCCTCGTCTGCTTCCTGGGGCCGTCGGGTTGCGGCAAGACAACGCTTCTGAGGCTGATCGCCGGCCTCGAGACCGCCGACGGCGGCAGCCTGCTGTTCAGGGGACAGAGCCTGGCCGGCGTTCCCGAGCGCGAGCGCAATTTCGGCATGGTGTTCCAGAGCTACTCGCTGTTCCCCAACCTGACGGTCGAAGAGAACGTCGCCTACGGACCGGGGTGCCGGCGCTGGCCGGCGGCGGAGGTCGCCGCCCGGGTAAGAGAGCTCCTGGCGCTGGTCGGCGTCGAGGACCAGCGCGGCAAATATCCGCACATGCTCTCGGGCGGACAGCAGCAGCGCGTGGCGCTGGCGCGGGCGCTCGCGCCCAAGCCGCATGTGCTGCTGCTCGACGAGCCCTTGTCGGCGCTCGACGCCAAGGTGCGCCGCACGCTGCGCGGCGAGATCCGCCGGCTCCAGCAGTCGCTCGGCATCACCTCGATCATGGTCACCCACGACCAGGAGGAGGCGCTGACCATGGCCGACCACGTCGTGGTGATGAACGAGGGACGCATCGTCCAGCAAGGACCGCCGGCCGAAGTCTACGACCGCCCGTCATCGCCCTTCGTCGCGGGCTTCGTCGGCAGCATGAACTTCCTCGACGTCGCGGTGACCGGCGAGAACCGCGTCGATTTCGCCGGGCATGAACTCGTCATCGGCCGGTCGAGGCTTGCCGCGCCGTTGCGCGGCAAGGCCGTCGCCGCGATCAGGCCGGAGGCGGTGGAGATCACCCGCCCGGCGGAGGAGGGCGCGCGCGCGATGCCCGACAACGCCCTCGACGTCCAGGTCGACTGGATCGAATTCCTCGGCGGCAAATGCCTCCTGACCCTGACGCCGGCATCCTGCCCCTCGCAGAAGATCACCGCCGAAGTGCCGGCGCGCACGGTTCACGACCTCGGCATCTCGTCCGGCGCGCGCGTCAGCCTGATCCTGCCGCCGGATGCGTTCAACGTGTATCCGGCATGAGCGTGCCGGACGCCGTGAGCGAAGGATCGCCGATCCCCGCGCGCCGGGTGCTGACGGGCGACCGCCTGTTCAGGGCCGGTGCGCTGGGCGTCAGCGCCCTGGTGCTGTTCGTCTTCGTGGCCTACCCCCTGTGGGCGATCCTGCGCGAAGGGCTCATCCTCGCCGACGGCACATGGGGGCTCGGCAACTTCACCGACTACTTCCGCGATCCGCGCTTCCTCGTCATCACCGGGCGCAGCCTGCTGGTCGCCGTCTCGGCCACGGCCATCACCGTCGTGCTGGCCTATGGCTTTGCCTATGCCCTGGTGCGCACGACGATACCGCTCAAGAGCCTGTGGCGCTTCGCGGCGCTCCTTCCGGTCTTCGCTCCTTCGCTGGTGCAGGCCCTGGGAGTCCAGTTCCTGCTCGGCCGCAACGGGCTCGTCAGCAACCTCATCGGCATCCGTCTCGACATCTACGGCTTCTGGGGCATCCTGATCGCCGACGTCGTCTACGCCTTTCCGCATGCGGTGCTGATCATGGTCACCGCGCTCTCGGTGACCGACGGACGCCTCTATGAAGCCGGCCGCATGCTGGGGGCGAGCGAGCTTCGGCTGTTCCGCACGGTCACGCTGCCGGCGAGCCGCTATGGCGTCATGTCGGCAGCCTTCGTCGTCTTCACCATCGTGATCACCGATTTCGGCAACGCCATGGTCATCGGCGGAGACTACAGCGTGCTCGCCACCGAGATCTACAACCAGGTCTCCGGCCAGGCGAATTTCCGGCTGGGTGCCGTCATCGGCATCATCCTGCTCGTCCCGGCGGCGCTTGCGATGTTCGTCGAGCGCCTGGTGGCGCGGCGCAGCACGGCGCTTCTCAACGAGCGCTCCGCGCCGCTCGTCCTGCGCAGGTCGGCGCTGCGCGATGCCTGCGCGCTCGCCTATGTGGCGCTCGTCTGCGCCATCATCCTGCTGATCGTCGGCATCGTCGTGCTCGCCAGCCTGGCGAAGCTCTGGCCATATGACGTCACTCTCACCCTCAAGCACTATGTGACCGACGTCCAGAACGGCTATGCGCCCTTGTGGACGAGCCTGTGGATGTCGCTCATCGCGGCGATGCTCGGCACGGCGCTGGTGGCGCTCAACGCCTATATGATCGAGAAGATACCGCATCCCCTCACGCGCATGCTCTATTTCCTTTCGGTCCTGCCGGCCGCCGTGCCCGGCATGGTGCTCGGCCTCGGCTACGTCATGGCCTTCAACGATCCGGCCAATCCCGTCTACTGGCTCTACGGAACCGTATGGCTCCTCGCCATCAACACGGTCTTCCACTACCACGCCCAGGCGTTCCTCATCGCCACGACCAACATCAAGCAGATCAGCCGCACCTTCGACGAGGCGTCGGCGATGCTGGGAGCGACCTTCCTGCGCACCATGGCGCGGATAGCGCTGCCTCTGCTCCTGCCGTCGCTTCTCAATATCGGCCTGTTCCTGTTCATGCGCGCCATGGTCACGCTGTCGGCCGTCATATTCCTGGTCTCGCCCAGGAACACGGTGGCCGCGGTCTCGGTCCTGCTTCTCGACGATTCCGGCAAGGCGTCGCAGGCGGCGGCCTTTTCGGTCGTCATCATGGCCGTCGTCCTGGCCGTGTCGGCCGGCTTCAATCTCCTGCTCGCCCTTGCGGCGCCGCCGCGGCGCGCCGGGGCTTCGCCTGCGAAGGATTGAGGGCGTCAGCGCTCGCGCATCTCGACGTTCATGTCGGTGATGAGCTGCTCGCGCCGGGCGAGCGCGGTCATGGCGCTTTGCCCGAGAAACCGGGCGACCAGGTTGAGCAGGCCCTCGCAGAACACAATATAGGCGCCCATGCTGTTGCTGAAGAAGCTGCTGGCATGGGGCACGAAGAAGGCATGGCGCGACGGCGGAACGAGCGGGGAGGCGCGCGTGTCGGTCACCGCCACCACCGCCAGGCCGCATCTGGCGGCCATCCCGGCGACATTGGCGACGCTGCGGGTATAGGGAGCGCAGCTCGCGACCACGACGACGTCGCCCTTGTCGAGCTGCGCCAGGGCCTCGGCGGCTCCGAGGCGCGGCGCGTCCAGCAAGGCCACGTCGCTTCTCAGCATGCCGAGCCCGTAGGTCAGGAAGCTCGCGAAGGCATGGAACTGGCGAACGCCGTGGACGCGGACGCGCCCGGCAGTGGCGAGCAGGGCGGCCGTGCGCCGCAGCGCTTCGGGGTCGAGCTGGCCCGTGAAGCCTTCCACATTCGCCGCCGTCTCGCGCGCCAGGCGTTCGAAGACGCCGATTTCCTCGACGCCCGGCGGCACCGTGGAGAGCAGGCGTCCGGCCTGCCGGCTGTAGAAATAGCGCTCGTCGTCGGTGATGGCTTCGCGGAAGATGTTCTGGAAGTCGCTGAAGCCGGCAAAGCCCAGCTTCTGCGCCAGGCGGGTCAGGGTGGACGCGTTGACGCGGAGCTGCCCGGCGAGCTCGGAAATCGTGCGCACCGCGGCGCGCTCCGGCATCTCGACGAGCCTCGCCAGGACGTCGAGCGCCTTCTCGCCGAGCGAAATGCCGGCCTGTCCGCGGCGTATCGTGACCACGAGGCTGCGCAGCTCGTCGATGGTCCGTGGCCTTGAAGCTTCGTTCATACCGTTTCTCTGTCCAGATGCATGTTCCCCGGCTTCGCCCGGGCAGGCGTCAATCCCTCGAAGACGTGGCAGGCCGGAGAATCAGCCCGGTCGTGGACGCACCATCTCACCGTGTCCGCGATCTCGAACAGGACGGTGGCGAGCGTGTTCTCGTCATCCGGATCGTCGGGCTGCTCACGATAGACCGGAAGTGCGGCATCCGTCCCGTTCCAGAGGACGGCGAGCGGATCGAGGACGCGGCCCCCGGAACCTTCGATGAGCCTGTCACCCTGCCGCTGCCGCGAGCGTGAGGAGGCGGTGACGATCTGGTCCTCGGAACGGATATCCGGATGGACGAGATGGTTGGCGTGGCATTCCGGCCGAGCGGGAACCCGGACCGAGCAGCCAGAATGCGTGAACTCGACGCTGACGAGACGGGGATCGCCGGCCTGGGCCAGGCCGATGTGAAACGCGCCGGCGCGCGCCGCGCCGCGGATCAGTCCGACCGCTTCGTCGATGCCGCCGCAGTCGAGCACCGCTCTCGTCAGCACCATGCGCGGCAGCCCGTGGCCGGCGCGCTGCGCGCGGATGTTGTTGACCGTCTGGACCAGCCCGGCCCCGGTCACGGCGAAGGCGTGGCCGGGAAGGGAGGCCGGATACAGGAAGGCCGCGAACGGCCTGCCGCCGTCGGAGCGCACCAGGGCGATGGCGCAGCCGTTCCGCAGACCGGCATGACCGTCCTCGTTATGCGCCAGAACCGGCGGCGCGCCCGGGAGCAGCACCGTGGTGCAGCCGTCCGGAGCCATCGCCCAGACGTCGCCGCGGCAGTTCCAGGCGAAGACGTCGTCGAACGCCAGGCCGAGCCCGTCGGCAAGCCCGCGCAGCTCCTGCCAGTAGCGCGGGAACCGCGCCTCGACCATGTGCCTGGCGGCGGCGATCCGGGGATCGTCCCGGAAAGCCATCACGCTCGCCCAGGCATGGGTCCTGGTCAAATAGCCGTTGGCGATCGCCGCGGCGTGACGGCCGAGCGCGGCGCCCGCGTCATAAGGCCTTCCGGCGATCTCGATGACGGGAAGCGGCGCAAGCCGGTCAGTTGACATGCTGCAGGAACTCGCGAAGCCTCGGGTTCTCGGCGTTGGCGAGAAGCGACGAAGGATCGCCGTCGACCGAGATCCTGCCGCCTTCCATGAAGATGAGCCGGGTGCCGACCTGGCGGGCGAAGGCCATCTCGTGGGTCACCACGATCATGGTCATGCCCTCCTCGGCGAGCGCCTGCATGACGCGCAGCACTTCATGGCGAAGCTCGGGATCGAGCGCCGACGTCGGCTCGTCGAACAGCATCAGCTTCGGCTTTATGGCGAGCGCCCGCGCGATCGCCACGCGCTGCTGCTGGCCGCCCGACAGTTCCGAGGGGTAGTGATGGCCGCGGTCGGCGAGGCCCACCTTGGCGAGGAGCGCCTCGGCCTGCCCGACCGCCTCGGCGCGGGTCAGGCCGCGCACGTGGCGCGGCCCGAAGGCGACGTTCTCGAGCGCGGTCATCTGCGGAAACAGGTTGAACTGCTGGAAGACCATGCCGGCCTCCTGGCGGACCAGGCGCATCTTCGAACGCCCCGCCTTCACGCTGATGCCGTCGACGACGAGGTCTCCGCCGTTGATCTCCTCGAGCGCGTTGATGCAGCGCAGGAGCGTCGATTTCCCCGAGCCGGAAGGCCCGATCACCACCACCATCTCGCCCATGTCGATGGCGAGGTCCACGTCCTTCAGGACCACGACCTTGCCGAAGGTCTTGGTGACTTTCCTGAACTCGACGATGCTCATAGGATGCGCATCCTCTTTTCGGTCATACGCAGGACGAGAGTCAGCGTTCCGGTCATGGCGAGATAGAGGACCGCCACGGCGCTCCAGATCTCGACGGCGCGGAAGTTCGCGGCCATGATCTCCTGGCCCTGGCGGGTCAGCTCGCCGACGCCGATGACGATGAACAGCGAGGTGTCCTTCAGGCTGACGATGAACTGATTGCCGAGCGGCGGGATCATGCGGCGGAAGGCGACGGGCCCGATGACATAGGCCAGCACCTTCCACATCGGCAGGCCGAGCGCCAAGCCCGCTTCCCGCAACCCCTTGTGGACGGACAGGAACGAGCCGCGGACGATCTCGGCGATATAGGCGCCGGCATTGACGATGATCGCGGTGACGGCGGCGGTGATCGGGTTGACCCTTATGTCGGCGACGACCGGCAGCGCGAAATAGATGAACATCACCTGCACGACGATGGGCGTGCCGCGAATGAGCTCGATATAGGCGAAGGCCACGCCGCTGACGAGGGCATTGCCATAGGCGCGCATCAGGCCCGCGACGAAGCCGACGACGAGGCCGCCGGCGAGGCCCGCCAGCGCAATGAGGATCGTCAGCCTCGCCCCGCCGAGCAGCGCCGGCAGGGCGTCGACGATCACCGACCAGTCGAACTCCATGGGGGACTCCAGAGAAGACCGTGCCGGACAGGCCGGCACGCTCGGGGAAGATGCCGGATCAGCTCTGCGGCTCGGCGCCGAACCACTTCTTGTAGATGGCGTTGTAGCGGCCATCGGCCTTCATGTTGGCGAGCGCCGCGTTCACCTTCGCCACCAGCTCGCTGCCCTTCGGAAAGCCGATGCCGTATTGGTGCGCCATCATCTGCTCGCCGACGGCCTTTACCTTTCCGCCGCCCGCGGTCGCCACGTAATAGAGGACGTTGGGCGTGTCGTGCATGGCGGCGTCGACGCGGCCGGTCTGCAGCTCGAGATAGGCGTTGTCGACATTCGGAAACTGGCGCAACTCGGTCTCCTTGAAGTGCTCCTTGGCATAATCGGTCGCCGAGGTGCCGGTCTTGACCGCCAGCGTCTTGCCCTTGAGGTCCTGGGCGCCCTTGATCGCGCTGTCGGCAGGAACCATCAGGAGGAAGCCGCTGTCATAATAGCCGTCGGAGAAGTCGATGACCTTCTTGCGCTCGTCCTTGATGGTGATGCCGGCAAGCGCGACGTCGACCTGCCCGGTCTGCAGCGCCGGGATGATCCCGTTGAAGTCCATCGGCTGCAGCGTGTAGCCGACGCCGATCTCCTTGGCGATCGCGTCCCACATGTCGATGTCGAAGCCGACATATTTGTCGCCCTGCTTGAACTCGAACGGAACGAAAGCCGTGTCGGTCGCGACGACGAGGTCGGCGGCGTGGACCGGCAGGGCGAACATGGCGGCAGCCGTGAAGGCGGAGAGGAACAGGTTGCGGCGTTTCATGGGAGCTCCCTTTGATTGTGATTATCGCTATGCAAATATATAATGCTTTTATTTATTTGTCGCATTGAAAATTTGCACATTCAGATGTTCAAATAATATCAAATGCTTGATCGAAGACGCAGGCAGATTCGGGTGACGCTCGTCAGGCCTTGGCCGTCTCCTCATGCGATGTCCAGGCCGTAGCCCGGCGTATCACAGGTCCTTCTCCGCAAGCTCGCGGAACGCGTCTGGCACCGAGCGCCGGGAGCCGAGGGTCACCGAGGCGTAGCCGGCGGCGTCCCAGCCGAAGCGGCCGCGCACCCTGTCGACGGCGCGGTCGGCGCCGTCTCTTGCGATGCCGATGCGGCTGCCGGGCCTGCGCTTCTCGTCGGCGAGGCCGAGCGGGAATTCGAGCTGCAATTCGCGTCCGCTTTCGAGATGCGACACCGAGACCGCCAGCAGCGAAATGGTCCGCTCGCCGGGATGATCGGCGAGCGCCGCGCGCGCCAGGTCCTCGGCGATCTCGGCCAGGATCGCGGTCGCCGCGACCGGCGCGTCGAGCGTCGCCGAGCGCGTGACGGACCGCATGTCGGCGAAGCGCACGCGCACCGTGACGGTGCGGCCGGAGCTCGATTTCGCGCGCAAGCGGGTCGCCACCCGGTCCGCCAGATGGCGCAGGACAGGCCTTATGATCCGCTCCTCGGCGGGCTTGCGGCCGAGCGCCGACTGGGCGCCGGCCGAGCGGGCGCGGTGCCGCGTGCGGATCTCGCGGGGGTCGCGGTTGGCGGCAAGCGCCGTGAGCTTCTCGCCGGCGGCAGGACCGAGCAGGCGGGAAAGCGACCATCCGGGCGTCCCGGCCAGCTGGCCGATGGTGACGATGCCGGCGGCACCGAGCCTCGCCTTCGTCGCCGGACCCACGCCCCATACATGCTCGACGGGCAGGGGACTGAGAAAGGCGAGCTCGCGGCCCGGCTCGACGACGACGAGACCATCGGGCTTGGCGACCTGCGAGGCGATCTTCGCCAGATGCTTGGTCGAGGCGACGCCGATCGAGATGGCGAGGCCGAGCTCGGCGCGCACCCGCCGGCGGATCTCTTGCGCGATCCCGGCGGGCGGTCCGAAGAGATGGGTGCATCCCTTCACGTCGGCAAAGGCTTCATCGATCGAGATGCGCTCGACCAGCGGGGTGAAATCGCCGAGCACCGCGATCGCGGCGTCGCCCAGCCTCCGATACTCCTCGAAGCGGCCCGCGACGAAAATGAGATCCGGGCAGAGCTGGCGCGCCTTGCGGCCCGGCATGCCGCCCTCTACGCCGAAGGCCTTGGCCTCATAGGATGCGGCGAGCACCGCCCCGCCTCCGACCGCGACCGGCTTGCCGCGCAGGCCCGGATCAAGGACCTGCTCGACCGAGGCGTAGAAGGCGTCGAGATCGGCATGGAGGATGGTCGCGGAATCTTCCATGGAACAAAATGTGAACAAACGGCATGGATTGTCAAGACGCGGGCTGACGACGATATGATCATTGTCCAGGAATGAGAGGTGGTGAATGGATCTGGGATCGTTCCGGGCCACGCTGGAGAAGCCCGAGCCGCCGAGCGGCCTGAGCCTTGCCCTGCAGGCCTTGTGGTGGGATGCCAGGGGCGACTGGGAGAAGGCCCATCGCTGCGCCCAGGAGCGTGACGACGAGGCGGGCATGCGGGTCCATGCCTATCTCCACCGCAAGGAAGGCGACCTGTCCAATGCGGACTACTGGTATCGCCGCTGCCGCAGGACGCCCGCCGAGGTCGGTCTCGATGAGGAATGGGAGAGCCTGGCCCGGTCGTTCCTGTGACGGGCCCCATGAAAGTGGAGACGCCTCCGTTCGGGAATGCGGGGCTTGCGGAAGCGTCTCCCTGTTCCGCTTCGAGGGGGAGAAGCGGCGTTTGGCCGGCCACGGGTGAAGCCTGTCGCCACACATCACCCTGCCTGCCTCTGCCCCGTACGGAAACGGGGCAGGTGCTCACCCGAAGCGGGCTCGCAGGCCCTCACGCTGCAACAGCCGTGCCAACGCCTGCGATTGACGGGAGCGCGACCGGGAGGCACCCTCGGCCCGCCCCATGAAACCGGCCTCCTGCATGACCTCTCCCCTTCTGGATCTGACGCCCGAGCTCGTGGCGCTCTGCGAACGCAGGATCGAGGAGCCGGAAGCGGATCCGCGCTGGGCCGAGAATGACGAGCTCAGGGCCTTCGCGAAGGGGCTGCTGGCAAAGCGGCCCGAAGGTCCCTTGTGGGTCTTCGCCTACGGCTCCCTGATCTGGAACCCGACCTTCACCAGCGTGCGGCACAAGCGCGGCACCGCGCGCGGCTGGCACCGGTCCTTCTGCCTCGAGCTCGACCGGTGGCGCGCCACGCCGGAGCAGCGCGGGCTCATGATGGCGCTCGATCACGGCGGCAGCTGCGCCGGGCTGCTGTACGAGCTTCCGGAGCAGGGTCTCGACGAGACCGTCTATGGCCTCGTCTGGCGCGAGATCAGCTTCAGGCACGATCTCGGCACGGTGCGCTGGCTCACCGTCGAGACCGACGGCGGGCAGGTGACGGCGCTCGCTTTCTGGGCCGGTCCCACCGGCCAGCGCATCCTGCGCCGACTGCCGCTCGAGAAGGTCGCGGCGGTCGTCGCCAGGGCCTGCGGCCATCTCGGCTCCAACGCCGCCTATCTCCACAACACCGTGCTGCATCTCGCCGAGGCCGGGATCTACGACCGCAACCTGTGGCGCCTGCAGAAGCTCGTGGCGCAGGAGATCCGCGCGCTCCACGGCATGACGCAGGCTTAGCCGCCGCCGCCGGGGGAGACGGTCCTGCGCTTCGTCAATGCAGGAGCACGCCGCCGTCGACGACGAGGTCGATGCCGGTGATGAAGCTCGCGCCGTCGGAGAGGAGGAAAAGCGCGGCATTGGCCATGTCGGCGGCCGTGCCGATCCGCTTCAGCGGCACGAAGTCGGCGACCTCTCGGCGCAGCTCTTCGGTGTCCCAGCGCGCCTGCAGCGGCGTCAGCGTCGGGCCGGGACAGATGCAATTGGAGCGGATGCCGTCACGGGCGAGCTGCATGGCGAGCGAGCGCGAGACGGCGGAGACCGCGGCTTTCGAGGCCTGATAGGCGTCCTGCGGCTTGAGGTCGCCGCGCATCCACTGGATGGTGGAGAAATGGACCATGGCGCCGCCGGTTCGGCGCATGAAAGGCGCGGCGGCGCGGCTGGTCAGGACCATGCTCTTGAGGTTGATGTCCATGACATCGTCCCACACCGCGAGATCCATGTCGAGGAGCGAGCGGTCGCGTCCGAACCACAGGACGCCCGCCACATTGGCGAGGCAGTCGAGCCTGCCGCTGCGCGCATGGGCGGAGGCGACGGTCTTTTCGACGAAGGCACCGTCGCGCAGATCGCCCTGCGCATAGGCCACGTGCGATCCGGCCGCCGCGAGGCCGTCCGGACAAGGCTTGACGTCGATCGCGGTGACCGCCGCGCCCGCACCGGCAAGGGCGAGAGCGATGGCTTCGCCCATGCCGCCGCCGGCGCCGGTCACGATGGCCGCCTTGCCGCTGAAGTCGTAGGCCGGTATCGTCATGAATTCCCCTTCAGCTTCTCGATCAGCGCCATGGCCGCCGCCGGCGCCCTGGGCTTGAAGCCGTTGATCATATAGATGAAGACGTCGCGCGATCCGGGCGGCTTCTTTTCCGCGTCGCCGACGGGCTTCAGATCGACGGGCGCGCCGCCCGTCGCCCAGGATTTCGCGCGATGGGCCCATTCGTCCAGCGCTTTCGGCGCATAGCCGGTGTCGATCTTCTCCGATGCGCGCTGCAGCCTGGCATAGACGAAGGATGCGGTCGCGTCGGGGATCTCGGGGAAGGACTCCTTGTCGGTCAGGACCACCGCCACCTTGTATTCACGCAGCATGGCGATGAAGTCGGGCGAACGGAAGCTCGGATGGCGCACTTCCACCACATGGCGCAGGGCGCGGCCCGCGAGCGAGGCGGGGAGCAGCCTGAGGAACGCCTCGAAATCCTTCGGGTCGAACTGCTTCGTCGGCAGGAACTGCCAGTTGATGGGGCCGAGCTTGTCCTTGAGCTCGAGGATGCCGCTGTTGACGAAGCGCTCGACCGACGGACCGGCCTCGGCGAGGATGCGGCGGTTGGTGGAGAAGCGCGTGCCCTTCAGGGAGAAGACGAAGCCTTCCGGCGTCTCGTCGTGCCAGCGCGCGAAGCTCTCGGGCTTCTGGCTGCCGTAATAGGTGCCGTTGACCTCGATCGAGGTCAGATGCCGACTCGCATAGTCGAGCTCGCGCTTCTGCGCCAGGCCCTTGGGATAGAACGTGCCGCGCCAGGGCTCGAAGGTCCAGCCGCCGATGCCGACACGGATGCTTCCGCCCTTGGCCATGGATGTTCTCCGGTGAAGTCGTTCGCGGTGATGGGAAAGAGTACAGCCTTGCGGCGTTCGAGACTAGCTGCCGGCTCCTGTCAATCCGTGACAGCAGCGGATCCGTCCCGGCCTGCGGTCACCTGATGGGGAACACAAGTCCGATCCGGCCGCCCGCGTCGAGCCGATCGTCGAAGTCGGCCCGGGTTCGGCCGCCCGACGCGTCCGCATGCTCGATGGTGGCGACGTCGGTATAGTAGTCCACGGTGCCTATGATCGTGAACGTCACGCCCTCAGCATAGAGAGGCGCCTTGAAACCGAGGGCTGCGCCGAAGCGCCCGCCCAGGGCGTCGTCGCTGTCTTCAGTGCCGAATTTCTGTCCGACTGTAGATACATAAAGCCGATCTTCAATATCCGAATCGACATAGTAGGCGCCGGCCGAAATACGGCCCACCAGATCCAGAGATTCCGTAATGGGCTGCTCGAGCTCCGCCGCCACCTGGAGGCCTACATAGTAGGCTTCCACGCTGTCCTCGCGGCCGAGCGTAGAGGACTCTCCTAAAAACTCCGCAAACCGGATGTCGGTATCACCCTTGGTGTCCTGGTAGCGGAAGAACGGCTCCAGGCTGCCGATGACGACGCGCGCGCCGTCGTCTGCCAGGGTGCTCTTGAAGCTGAGCCGTGTCTCGACGTCGAGTTGCGTGTCGTCGCCTTCGACCTCTACACCGTCGGGCGAGTCCGATCCGAAGGCGGCGGTTACGGCACGGCCGTGGCCCACTTGAGCCAAGGACGCGGCGTGGCCGACCTCATTCACATCGCGAAGGACGGTCGAGAGGTCGATATTCAGCTCCATCCTGTCGAACAACCACGATGGATCCGCGAGCACGTGGCCGACTTCGACTCCGCCCGTGAGGATAGTCCCATCGTCATAGTCGAGGTCATGAAATGGCTGATCTATCTGCGTCCCCTGTTGTGCCGCCTGCCTCTTGGCGCCCCATGTGGCAGCACCACCCAGGCCGAACCCCAGGAACCATTCGCCAGGACCGGCACTCGCCCTGCCAATCTCGGCATGGGCGGTCCCGCAAAAGACCAGAAGCAGTCCGGCGCCGGCCAGCAGAGCGTGTCTCATGCCCCCCATTCTCCTCTTCTAATTTACGTCAGGTTGCCCTTGAATCGGGTTGCCGGTCAATGGCTTGCATGACCCAAAGGGGTGAGTCGCCTGCTGCCCTCTCAGAGATAACCTAGCGTCATATATGGCCGGCCGCCCTGCCGGCCGACGATCCAATTTTCTGGAACATCCCCGCGGGAGTCGAGTTTAACCGAAGTCTCAGCGGCAGGAGCCGTCCCGTAAGCTGAGGCAAGGCTCGCTCCCCAGATCGAAATATCTCAGGAGCGAGCCTTTCGCTTTCCGTCCGCTTTGACAAATCATTGAAAATTCGGGAAGTCTGGCGTTTTCAGAAGCGAGGACGTCACTTCATGCGGGCCAAGTCGAAAGCCATCATCACCTGCGCGATCACCGGATCGATCCACACGCCGTCCATGTCGCCACATCTGCCGGTCACCCCCGGCGACATCGCCGAACAGGCGGTCGAAGCCGGCAAGGCGGGCGCCGCCATCCTTCATCTGCATGCCCGCGATCCCAGGGACGGGCGGCCGTCGCCCGCGCCTGAGCTCTTCCTCGACTTCCTGCCGCGCATCAAGCAGGCGACCTCCGCCATCGTCAACATCACCACGGGAGGCGGGCAGGGCATGTCGCTCGACGAGCGGCTTGCCGCCGCGGAACGCGCCTCGCCCGAGATGACCTCCCTCAACATGGGCTCGATGAATTTCGGCCTCTTTCCGATGCTCAACCGCTACAAGGATTTCACCCATGAGTGGGAGCGCCAGCACCTCGAGCGCTCGCGCGACTTCATCTTCCGCAACACGTTCAGCGACATCGAGCAGGTGCTGAAGCGGCTGGGCGAGGGCCACGGCGTCAAGTTCGAGTTCGAGTGCTACGATGTCGGCCATCTCTACACGCTCGCCCATTTCCTCGACCGCAAGCTGGTCAAGCCGCCGCTCTTCGTGCAGACGATCTTCGGCATATTGGGCGGCATCGGTCCCGACCCGCAGAACGTGCTGGTGATGCGCGACACGGCCGAGCGCCTGTTCGGCGACCAGTATCACTGGTCGGTCCTGGCGGCGGGGCGCTTCCAATTGCCCTTCTGCACCATGGCCGCGACCATGGGCGCCAATGTGCGCGTCGGGCTCGAGGACAATCTCTTCATCGGCAAGGGCAGGCTCGCCAAGTCCAATGCCGAGCTCGTCGCCAAGATGCGCCACATCCTCGAGGAGCTGTCCATCGACGTCGCCTCGCCCGACGAGGCCCGCCAGATGCTCGATCTCAAGGGCGCGGCGAACGTGAAGTTCTGATCGATACCCTCTGCCGCGGGCATCAAAGGCTGACCGACAGGCCTCCGTCCACGGCGAGCACGTGGCCGTTCACATAGGATGCGGCATCGGAGGCGAGGAAGACCACGGCGCCGCCGAGCTCGTGGGGCATCGCCCAGCGGCCGGCGGGCGTGCGGCTCTCGACCCAGGCCGTGAAGGCCTTGTCCTCGAGAAGTGCCGTGTTGAGCTCGGTCGCGAAATAGCCGGGCGCGATGGCATTGACCGTCACGCCGTGGCGGCCGACCTCGGCGGCCATGGAGCGGGTCAGGCCGTGCAGGCCGGCCTTCGCCGCGACATAGGCGTGGATGGTCGGGCGCGCGAGGATCGCCGCGACCGACCCGACATTGATGATGCGGCCATGTTTGTTGGGCAGCATCAGCTTCGCGGCGTCGCGCGCCAGGCGGAAGCAGGCGGCGAGATTGACCGCGATGACGCGATCGAAATCGGCATCCTGCCATTCGGCGAGCGGACGCCGGTGCTGGATGCCGGCATTGTTGACGAGGATGTCGAGCTTCCCGTGCCGCGCCGCGATCTCGGCGAGCGCCGCGCCGCAGCGCTCGGGATCGGCGACGTCGAAGGCGAGATGGTGCGCTTTCAGCTTCCGCGCCGCGGCGGCCAGAGGCGTCTCGTCGCGGGCATTGAGGACGACGGTGGCGCCGTGCCCGGCGAGGGCCTCGGCCATGGCGAAGCCAAGTCCGCGCGAAGCGCCGGTCACCAGCGCGACGCGGCCATCGAGAGAGAAGCGGTCGGTCATGTCGGAGTGCTTTCGAGAACGGAAAGCAGGCGGAAATCGCTTTCCGCCTGCCCGGGAAGGAAGGCCGGCTATTTGCCGATGCAGCTGTCGGCGGTTTCGGGCGTGCAGACGTCGAGGCCGGTATAGGTCGGATCGGCGACCGTCTTGCCGTCCTTGAGGTCCTTCAGGAAGAACATCGCCATATAGCCCATCTCGAAGGGACGCTGGCCGACCTGGCCCTTGGAGAGGCCGTCCTTCATCAGCTCCATCTGCACGGGCAGCGTGTCGGCGACCACGAGGGCCAGCGCTCCCGACGCGATCTTGTCCTTGTAGGGTTCGGCCGCCTTGCGATAGGCCTCGGGCACGAATTGCGGGAAGCCGCCGGTCGGCACGAAGGCGTCGAGATCGGGATATTTCGCCAGCGTGTCCTCCATCTGGGCGACGGCGCGCGGGAAATCGTCGTCGGTGTAGAGCGGGCAGCCGTCCGCTTCCTTCCAGCCGTTCTCGCCATTGAGCCGGTCGCCGGGTGCCGCGGCGCTCTGCTTGCCGGAAAGCGTGTCGCGGATGCCCTGCATGCGCTCATTGTGGTTGGCGGCGGCGGCACCGCCCGACTGGATGCAGATCGTGCCGCCCTTGGGCTTGATCTGCATCACGATCTTGGCGAGGTTGACGCCGATGTCATAGTTCTTGGTGCCGACATAGGCGACGCGCAGATCCTTGTCCTCCGGCAGGAGGTCGGAGTCCCAGGTGAGCACCGGAATGCCGGCACCCTTGGCCTCGCGCAGCGCGCCCGCCATGGCCGCGGCGTTGGACGGCGACACGGCGATGCCGTCGACGCCCTTGGCGACCAGGTCCTGAACGATCTGCACCTGCTCCTCGCCGCCGCCATGCTCGCCGGGTCCGATATACATGCATTCGAAGGCGCCGTTCGATTCCGATTCCGCCTTCTTGCAGCCGTCGCGCGCCTGGTCGAAGAACGGGTTGTTCATGTTCTTGGGGACCAGCGCCAGGGTGAGCTTGTCGGCGGCATCGGCTCCGACCGCCCCCAGGGCCATCAGTCCCGCGACGATGGCCGTTCCGATTAGATACTTGGTCATGCACGTTCCTCCTTGCTGTCTTGTCTTTGGCTAGTCACGCACGTGAGTGCCCGCGCAGCCGCTCGAGATAGACCGCGAGGACGATGAAGAGGCCGACAAAGGCGCCTTGCCAGTTGGCGTCGACACCCGCCATCAAGAGGCCGTTGCGGATCACTTCGATGAGCGCCGCGCCGATGAAGGCGCCATAGGCGGTGCCCGCGCCGCCCATGAGATCGGCGCCGCCGATGACGGTCGAGGCGATGACGCGCAGCTCATAGCCGACGCCGAGCGCGTTGATGGCCGAGCCCTGCCAGCCGAGGATGAGGATGGAGGACAGGGCGGCGGTGAAGGCCGAGAGCACATAGACCTGGAACTTCATGTGCCTGACCGGGACGCCGGTGAGCTGGGCCGCCTGCTCGTTGCCGCCGATGGCGAAGAGCCGTCTGCCCCAGGGCGTGTAGTTGAAGACGAAGCCGAAGACGAAGGTGAGGACGACCAGCACCCAGACCGGATTGGCGATGCCCATGATCTCGCCGCCGCCGATCTCGAGGACGATCGTCTTGTCGGGGCCGAAATCGGTGATCATGCGGTTGCCGGACAGGATCTGGGCGAAGGAGCGCGCCGCGGCGAGCATGCCGAGCGTCACCACGAAAGGCGGCAGGCCGACATAGGCGATGAGCCAGCCGTTGACGGCGCCCAGGGCGGCGCCGGCCATGAGCCCGGCCGGGAGCGCGATCCACCAGGGAAGATGCGCCTCCAGGATGACGCCGGCGACGATGCCGACGAAGCCCATGATGGAGCCGACCGACAGGTCGATGCCGCCCGTGATGATGACGGCGAGCATGCCCATGGCCATGATGCCGATGAAGGCGAAATTACGGGTTATGTTGTAGAAGTTGCGCTCGGTCGGATAGGCGTTGGGCTCGTAGAAGCTCATGAAGACGATGATGGCGACGAGCGCCACGGTGATCCAGAAGGGCTGGCTCGCGAGCAGCCTCTGCAGAAAGGTCGTCTCGCGGATGCCGACGACGTCCTGGATCGAGACATTCGCGGTGTCGGTCTGTTCAGGCGGCACGGATCGCTCCCGTGATGAGCCCGGTGACTTCCTCGGGCGAGGTCTCCTTGATCGCCTTGTCGGCGACCTTGGCGCCGCGGCGCATGACGATGACCCGGTCGGACACGGCGAAAACGTCGGGCATGCGGTGGCTGATGAGGACGACCGAGATGCCCTGCTGCTTGAGCCGGCGGATAAGCGCCAGCACCTGCTCGACCTGGCGCACGCTGATCGCCGCCGTCGGCTCGTCCATCAGCACGATCTTGGCCTCGGAGAGCCTGGTGCGGGCGATGGCCACCGCCTGGCGCTGGCCGCCCGACATGCGGCGCACGAGATCGCGCGGCCGCGTCTCCGACTGCAATTCCTCGAACAGCTCGCCGGCCTTCCTGAACATGGCGTCGTAGTTCATGACGCGGAACGGCCACACGCCCTTGCGGATCTCGCGGCCGAGAAACAGGTTCTCCGCCGCGGTGAGGTTGTCGCACAAGGCCAGGTCCTGATAGACGATCTCGACGCCCTTGGCCCTGGCGTCGAGCGGCTGGGTGAAATGGACGGTCTCGTCGGCGATCACGATCTCCCCCGAGGTCGGCGGGAAATTGCCGGCAATGATCTTGACCAGCGTCGATTTGCCGGCGCCGTTGTCGCCCATGAGACCGACGATCTCGCCCGCATGAATCTCGGCATCCACGCCGTTCAGGGCATGGATGGCGCCAAAGGACTTGGTGATGCTCCTGAGCCTGAGCAAGGCCATCGGGGCTCCTCCCTTCGTGCAGGCTCTGGCGGCGTGCTTTGCGAAACCGGTTGGAATTTTGCATGGCTTCGCAGGGCTTGTCGAGCGGCTTCGCGGCCGCCGGCCCTATTTGTCATACTAAAGACGAGGTCTGAGCTTTTCCCATCATCGCATCATCGGCCATGAGGGAAGTATAGAAAACGGCGGGCCGGCCTTTCGCCGGACAATGGTGGTTCAGTTGTCGGTATGCGACAGCTTTTCCAGGTTCTGGTCGGCGCGCCGCGTCGCCGCCTCGAAGCGCTCCTCGAAGGACTGCATGTTCTTCTTCGGCTCCTGGTAGTAGGCGGTGAGCTTGAGAAGCGAGATGAAGCTCTTGTTGATGGTACGGCCCCAGAATTTCATCGGCCGGTCGAAATCGAACAGCAGGATGACGCGCTCCTCGTCGGTGTCGTTCCACACCTCGTGCTCGTAGGTGTCGTCGAAAACGAAGATCTCGCCCGGCCGCCAGACCTGGATCCTGTCGCTGACCCGGATGCGGCACTTCTCGGCGTCCTTGGGGATGAGGAGTCCCAGATGCGAACGCAAGATGCCCTTCGAGACTCCGCGGTGGGCGGGAATGTGATAGCCCGGACCCAGGATCGAGAACCAGGCGGTCTGCAGATTGGGCACGCTTTCGAGGATGCGCGTGGTGAGCGGCGCCTGGCTGCAGTTCTTCTCCAGCTTGGTGCCGAATCCATAGAGGATGAAAGTGCGCCAGTTGTTGCCCTTGGCGATGCGCATCTGGTCGGGAGACACGTCCTGGAAGAGGGGCACGGCCTCGCGATGCTTCAGGATCTCGACGACCTCGGCGCGGATGCCCTCCCAGTTGTCGACGAAAGGCTTGAGCGCCGGAAAATCGTCGATGTCGTGGATCGGCATGTCGCCGACCAGCGACTGGCGGCCGATGAAATCGCCAAGCCCCCGGATGACCCTCTGGCCGAACTTCTTGATCTTCTTCCGGCGTCTCTTCTTGCGCTTCTGGCCCAGCGTCATTTCGGTGTTGGCCATCTCATCCTCTCAACCATCCTGCTTCGCGCCTGACGGCGCTTCGCAGGATCTGCAAATTTTCTTGCGCAACGGAAGCCGGCGCGGGCTGGCTTAGGGCTGGCTCTGGCGCTATGGGATATCCGTTTGAAGAGGGTATTTAGGCAAATGTGGGTCAGGACGCAACTCAAGATCGGATGGCTCGATCTCCTTGCCGGAGCCTGGAATTGTTTCAGGTTCCGCGACCGCGAGGCGCTCAAGCGCGCGGTCGAGGGCTTCTTCTCGGACGGCGACGACACGGTCGTGGCCTACTCGGTGCGCTCGGGCTTCGATCTCATGATCCAGGCGCTCGATCTCAAGCCCGGCGACGAGGTGATCTTCTCCGCCCTCAATGTGAAAGGCATGGTCCGCGTGGTGCGCGATGCGGGCCTCGTCCCGGTTCCGGTCGACCTCGATCCCGGCTCCATGGGCCCGGATCCCGAGAAGCTCGAACGGGCCGTCACGCCCCGCTCGCGCGTCTTCGTCGCCGCCCATCTCTTCGGAACCAGGCTCGATCTCGATCCGCTCTTCGCGCTGGCGCGCAGCAAGGGCATCATCGCGGTCGAAGACTGCGCCCAGGCCTTCAACGGGCGCGCCTATCCCGGCAGCCCGGCGGCCGACCTCAGCATGTTCTCCTTCGGCCCGATCAAGACCTCGACCGCCCTCGGCGGGGCGCTGATCCGGGTGCGGGACGATGCGCTGCGCGCCCGCATGCGGGCCATCCAAGCAACCTATCCCGTCCAGTCCGACCGCAAGCAGCTTAAGCGAATCCTCCAGTTCATGGGCCTGAAGATCATCACCTCGCGTCCCGTCCTCGGCGCCATCTACCGGTATTATCATGCGCGCGGGCGCGACTATGAGGATTCGCTGGCCGACCGGGTGCGCGACGTGGCGCCGCTCAAGTCGGCGAAGAACCTGCGCTTCCAGCCCTCGACCGCCATGCTGGCATTGCTCTGCCGGCGGCTCGAGGAATTCGACATCCAGGCGATCCGGGCGAGGACGGGCAAGGGCGAGAAACTGCGCGACATGATCGGCTCGGCGGTCGCCCTGCCGGCCCAGGCCAATGCGCATCACGACTACTGGGTGTTCCCACTCATCGTCGACGAGCCGCGCAGGTTCATCGACGGCCTGAGGGCCGAGGGCTTCGACGCCGCCGACCTGCCGCGCTCGCAGCATATCGCCGCGCCCAAGGACCGGCCCGAGCTTGAGCCCCGGACCGCGGCCCAGGTCATGCGCGATCTCGTCGTCGTCCCATGCTACGATACCATGCCGGACGAGGAACTGGCGCGCCAGGCGCAAGTGATCAGGCGCCTGGCGGGAGAAAAGTCTCCAGAGAAAATCGAATCGGAACAAGAGGTTGCCCAGGCGGGCTGAGAAAAGGATTCAAGCCGGGCCTGTCAAATCGCGTGGCTCTTCTGTCAAGCCGCCCTGGGGCGTTCCCTCTAGGATCAACCTGAACAGATCCCATGGGAGTGCCGCCGATGAGCCAGGCCAAAGACGATTTCCTCGCCCGCTCGAAACAATTCTGGAATCCCGGCAAGACTTCCGACTGGCAGCGCATGGGGGTCGATCTGGTGATCGACCGGCGCGAGGGCTACTATCTCTGGGACATGGACGGCCGCCGGCTCATCGACGTGCATCTGAACGGCGGCACCTACTCGCTCGGCCACCGCAATCCGGAAGTCGTCCAGGCGGTGAGCGAGGGCATGGCCTATTTCGACATCGGCAACCATCATTTCCCCTCGATCATGCGCACCCACGTGGCGGAGCTCCTGGCGAAGCACACGCCCGAAGGCCTCACCCGCACGATCTTCGCCTCGGGCGGCGCCGAGGCCATCGACATCGCGCTCAAGAGTGCGCGCAACGCCACCAAGCGGCGCAAGATCATCTGCATCGAGCGCTGCTATCACGGCCATACGGGCCTCGCGGTGCAGGTGGGCGACGACCGGTTCTCCAAGCTGTTCCTGTCGGATGCGCCTTCGAGCGAAGTGGTCAAGGTGCCGTTCAACGACCTCGAGCACATGCTGGCCGCCATCGCCGTCGGCGATGCGGCCTGCGTGATCATGGAGACGATCCCCGCCACCTACGGCTTCCCGATGCCGCAGCCCGGCTATCTCGCCGCCATCAAGCAGGCCTGCGAGAAGGCCGGCACGCTCTATATCGCCGACGAGGTGCAGACGGGCCTCATGCGCACCGGCGAGATGTGGGGCATCGAGACCTACGGGGTCGTTCCCGACATGCTGGTGACCGGCAAGGGCCTGTCGGGCGGCATCTATCCGATCGCGGCCGTCGTGGTGAACGAGAAGGCCGGCAAGTGGCTGAGCGAGGACGGCTTCGGCCATATGTCGAGCTTCGGCGGGGCCGAGCTCGGCTGCCTAGCCGCCGCCAAGGTGCTGGAGATCTGCTCGCGCCCCGAAACGCGCTCGCAGGTCCACTATATTTCCGCCTATCTGGCCAACGGCCTGCGCCAGGTGCAGCGCAACTATCCCGACTTCTTCACCGGCATCCGGCAGCGCGGCATCGTCATGGGACTCGAGTTCAACCACGACCAGGGCGCCGTCTTCGTGATGAAGCATCTCTATCAGAACGGCGTCTGGGCGATCTTCTCCACCCTCGACAAGCGCGTCCTGCAATACAAGCCGGGCCTCCTTATCGACCGCGAGATGTGCGACGAGATGCTGACCCGGCTCGACACCGCCGTGGCCCAGGCGCAGGCGGAGGTCTTCGGCGGGCGGGCGCGGAGCGTCATGACCGGCGCCAGACCCTCCTACGCGCGGCAGTCGGCGGCCTGATGCATGCCTTCGCCTGACGCCGCCCTCGAGGAGAAGCTGAAGGAGCTGCAGCGCATCGCCGAGGCGGCGCTGCCGCTCTACGACATGGCGCCCGGGGCCTCGGCGACGATGATCAACCTGTCGGAGAACGCCACCTACCGCATCGACGCCGCCGGCCGGAAATGGGCGCTGCGCGTCCACCGCGAGGGCTATCACTCGAAGCAGGCGATCGCCTCGGAGCTCGCCTGGATCCAGGCCCTGCGCCGGGACGGCGCCGCCGTCACGCCGGTCCCGCGACGGGGCCGGAACGGCGATCTCATCCAGATCGTGGCCTTGCCCGGGCTGCCGGCGCGGCATGTGGTGCTGTTCGACTGGGAGACGGGGGCCGAGCCGTCTGAGGCCGAGCTCCTCGGACCGTTCGAGGTGCTGGGGGCGGCGACGGCGCGCATGCACCGGCATTCGCGCGGATGGACGCGGCCCGACGCCTTCGAGCGCCTGACCTGGGATTTCGACGGCGCCTTCGGACCGGCCGGGCATTGGGGCTCGTGGCGCGACGGCATGGGGCTCGATGCGGAAAAGGTCGCGCTCTTCCAGCGCGCCGTGGATCTCATCGAGAGGCGGCTCGAGCGCTTCGGGAAGGGCCGCGAGCGCTTCGGGCTCATCCACTGCGACATGCGGCTCGCCAATCTCCTCATCGACGGCGGTCAGACCAAGGTCATCGATTTCGACGATTGCGGCTTCAGCTGGTATCTCTATGACTGCGCGACGGCGCTGTCCTTCATCGAGCACCGGCCCGACGTCCCGCAGCTCGTCGACGCCTGGGTCAAGGGCTATCGCGCCGTCGCACCGCTTGCGGCCGAGGACGAGCGCGAGATCCCGACCTTCGTCCTGTTCCGCCGCCTGTTGCTCGTCGCCTGGATCGGGTCGCATGCCGAGACCGATCTCGCGAGGTCGATGGGGGTCCGCTACACGCAGGATACCGTCCCCTTGTGCGAGACCTATCTCGGGCAGTTCGGCTAGAGCGGGATTCTCCTTCCGTGACCCCCGACGAAAAGTCGGGGCCTACCCGAGGGCGCCGTCAGCTCGTCCGCTGCGCCCGGTAGCTGCGCGGCGAGGTGCCGGTCCAGCGGTGGAAGGCGCGCGAGAAAGCCGAGAGCTCGGAATAGCCGAGCAGGAAGGCGATCTCCGAGAAGGGCAGCTCGCGCTGGCGCACATAGACCAGCGCCAGGTCGCGGCGGGTCTCCTCGACCAGGTCCTTGTAGTTCAGGTTGTCGCGGGCGAGCTCGCGCTGGATCGCGGCCGGCGTCGCCCTGACCGCTTCGGCCACCGCCTCGAGCGCCGGGTATCCTTCGGCGAGGCGGGCGCGGATCGCCGACCTGATCTGGTCCTTGCGCGTCTGGCGCGGCATGGGCTTGGTGCCCACGCTCATCAGGCACATGCGGGTGATCGACAGGAGCTTCAGGTCGGGGGCCGGCATGGGACGGGCGAAAAGATCGCGCCGGAAGACGAGCGCGTTGGTCGCTTGCGAGAAATAGACCGGCGCGTCGAAGGCGCTCTCGTGCTCGCGCCATGCCTCGGGCCGCGGATGCTCGAAATGCACCTCCTCCGGCGCCCAGGACGCGCCCAGGCATTCACGGATGATGTTGAGGAACATGCCGAGCGAGAGCTCGGCGTCCTGGCGCCGCGCCAGTATGTCGGGCATGCGGATCTGATATTCGAGGCGGACGAGACCCTGGCCGGCATCGGCGATCGCCATATGGGTCGATTGCTGGTGCAGGGCGAAGAGGCCGACGAAATTCTCGAGCGCCGCCCCGAGAGTGGGCGAGGAGACGGCGGTATAGCCGATGAGGCCGAGGTCGCGCGGCTTGAAGCTGTTGCCGAACCACAGGCCGAAATTGCCGTTGCGGGTATCGCGGGCCGCTTCCTCGAAGAGCGAGCAGAAGGCCTGAAGCTCCAGGCTCAAGGTCGGCTGGCCGACCGTCGCGGGGTCGACGCCGGCCTCGCCGCAGACCCGGTCGATGTCGCCGCCCAGCCGCACGAGATGATCGGCGATGCCGGTCGCGGCCGACGCCAGGATGCCGGGATGGGCGCTGTCTTCCCCAGGCTGCATGCGGGAGCCTTCTGCTGAAGAGGGAAGCCTTGCATGGAAAGCTCGGGGAAGCAACTTTGCCGGGGTCGATTCCTTAAAACGGGGACATGATGAGATAGCTTGCCGGCACGAGCCGTCTCGGCCACTTGACAGTCTGCGGAAGCAGATTGTACGGTGTATACACCATACAGAGTGTACAGATGAATATCCCGCGTCCCAACCTGTCCGTCGCCATTCCCGAAGGGCTCGCCGCCCTTCTCGAAAAGGAGATCGTCTTCGGAGAGCTTCCGCCCATGGCGCGGCTCACCGAAGAAGAGGTCGCCGGCCGCTATGGCGTATCCCGCTCGCCGGTACGCGAAGCCTTGCGGCTGCTCGAGCGCGACGGGCTGGTGCTCAGGGCGGCAAGGCGCGGCATCTGGGTGGCGCCCCTGTCGCTCAAGGATTTCGATGAGATCTATACCTGCCGCATCGAGCTCGAGGGCATCGCCGCCGAGCAGGCGGCGATGGCGGACGATGCCGGCAAGAAGAGGAAATTCGCGGGCCTGCTCGACGAACTGCGCTCGGCGCATGCGCTGGGCGACGGCCGGCAATTCTTCGAAACCGACGTGCGCGGGTCGGCCCTGATCTACGATCTCGCCGGGAACCGCACCTTGAAGCGGCTGCTCGCGAGCCTCGACAAGCAGGCGCTGCGCTACCGCTTCATCGGCTATGCGCATAATCCGCAGATCGTCGATATCGCCATGCAGGACACGGCGGAGATCTATGATGCGATCGTCTCGGGCGACGCGCGGCGCGCCAAGGACCTCACCGAGCGGATCATCCATTACATCTGGCAATTCATGCGCGGCGCCATCGCCGAGAAGTTCGGCAAGGAGTGATCGCCCATGCCGCGCATCGCGTCCTCCTTTGCGGTCATCGATTCACATACGGCGGGTCATCCGACGCGCGTGATCCTGAGCGGCGTGCCCAGGCTCTTGGGCGCCACGGTGCGGGCGCGGCGAGACGATTTCCGCGACCGCTTCGATCACCTGCGCCCGCTCCTCCTGCATGAGCCGCGCGGCCATGCCGCGATGGTCGGCCTGGTGCCGGTGCCCTCGGCGGAGGCCGATCACGGCGCCTTCTTCATCTCCTCCTACACCTATCTCGACATGTGCGGCCACGGCACCATCGGCTATGCGAAGACGCTCGCAGCGTCGGGACAGATCTCGCCCGCCGCCGGCGACAGCTTCACGCTGGAGACGCCGGCGGGCGTCGTGACCGTCGGCCTCGTCTGGAGCAATGACGGCGAGCTTGCCTCGGTGCGCTTGCGGAACGTGCCGAGCTATCTGGCGATCGAGGATCTTCGCGTCGATGTCGCGGGGCTGGGCGCGGTTTCGGCCGACATCGGCTACGGCGGCATGTGGTACGCGCTGGTCGACGCCCGACCGCTCGGCCTCTCTCTCGGGCCCGACAATGTCGGCGAATTGCTGCGTCTCGGCAGCGCGATCAAGAGCGAGGTGAGGAAGGCTCTCGGCGGGAATGCGCTGATCGGCGGCGATCCCGCGCCGAGCGTCCTCTTCTATCTCGATCACGGCAGCAACGAGAGCACGCATCTTCTCGTCCTCGACATCAACAAGTTCGACCGCTCGCCCTGCGGCACCGGCACCGCGGCGAGGCTGGCGCAGCTCGCGCGGAAGGACCGCCTCGGCGGCGACGGCATCTACCGCGCGCGGAACATATTCGGCATTCCCTTCGCGGCGCGCGTCGTCGGGCGGACGCATGTCGGCGGCTTCGCCGCCGTCGTCGCCGAGATCGAAGGGAGCGCCCATATCACGGCACATTCGACGATCGTGCTCGAGGCGGGCGATCCGATCGCCGAAGGGTTCCTTTGCCGGTAGCGATGCCGCCGGCGGGGAGGTTGCGCAACAACGAGAAGGAGGAAGTAAGGAATGAAATCGTTCACTTGGAAGACGCTGGCGGCGCTCGTGGCGCTCTGCTTCGCGATCATCGCGCCTCAGGCCGCATCGGCCGACGACGATCCTTTTGCCGTGCTCAACCAGATCCGCTCCAGCGGCGTCCTCAGGGTCCCGGTGATGACGGGCGAGGAGCCGGGCTATATCAAGGACAAGAACACCGGCGAATGGAGCGGATTCTATGTCGAGTTCCTGAGCGAGATCGCCCAGGAGCTCGGGGTCAAGATCGAGCCGGTCGAGACCACCTGGGGCAACCTCGCCGCCGACTTCCAGTCGGGCAAGATCGACATCGCCATCGGCGTGAATCCCAATCCCAAGCGCGGCCTGGTGGTCGACTATCTGTGGGAGCCGCTGTTCACCGACGCCTGGGCGGTGCTCACGCCCAAGGGCAAGCCGGTCAAGACCTGGGCCGAGCTCAATAATCCGGCGAAGAAGGTCGTCGCGCAGAAAGGCTCGACGATGCAGGTCGTGGCCGAAGCGTTGCTTCCCAAGGCGCAGCTCACCCCGGTCGAGGACCGCAACCTGGCACTGCTCGAGCTCCAGGCCGGACGTGCCGATGCGGTCGTCCTGGCGATCTTCGACGCGCTCCAGGTCAACGAGCAGGGGCTGGGCGAGGTCTCGCTGCCCGAGCCCATCCTGCGCAATCCGGCGACGCTTGCCGTGGCGCGCAAGCCCGGCAATTCAGGCTATATCAATTTCCTGACCAACTGGGTCCTGCAGCAGCGTTCTCTGGGACTGGCGCAAGGCAAGCTCATGCGCTCGTGGGAGGCGCGCGGCATCGACATGTCGATCCTGCCCGCGGGCTTCAGCTTCTGAATCGCGCCTAGCAAGACGTGCGGTCCGCCGGCTCGATCCGGCGGACCGGCAACCGGTTGAGGTCGTGCCATGAACTTCGATATCACCGTCGTAACCGCCAATGCTCATCTGCTCTGGCAGGGCTTCCTGATCACGCTCTACTACACCGTCACCACCATCCTTGCCGGGCTCGTCATCGGCCTCGTCATCGGCCTCATCCAGTTGAGCCCGCTGCGCCCGCTCGTCTGGCTCGGGCGCTTCTATGTCGAATTCTTCCGCAACATCCCGCTGCTCGTCATCGTGCTGTGGGCCTACTATGCGCTCCCCATCTTCCTCGGCGTGAACATCACCAAGGGATGGGCCGGCTTCCTCGCGCTCAGCTTCTATGTCGGTTCGTTCTATGCCGAGATCCTGCGCGCCGGCGTGCAATCGATCGACCCCGGCCAGACCGACGCCTCGACTGCGCTCGGCATGTCCTATGGCCAGAGGATGCGGCGGGTCATCCTGCCGCAGGCCCTGCGCCGCATGGTGCCGCCGCTTGCCGGCCAGTCGATCATACAGATGAAGAACACCACGCTGCTGTCGATGATCACCGTGCCCGATCTTCTCTACCAGGGCAGCTATATTTCGAGCTTCACCTATCGTCCGATGGAGATCTACACCGCCATCGGCCTCATCTTCGTCATGGTGCTGGTGCCGCTGACGCTCCTGTCGCGCAAGCTCGAGAAGTTCGGCATGGTGGCGAAATGAGAGCGCCGTCCCTGCCGACGTCCGCAGCCGCGGACATCCTCAAGCTGCGCAATATCCGCCTGCGCTTCGCCGATATCGAGGTCTTGCGCGGCATCGATCTCACGGTGAGGCAGGGAGAGGTCGTCGTCATCATCGGGGGCTCGGGCTCCGGCAAGACCTCGCTCCTGCGCTGCATCAATCTCCTGAACACGCCGTCCTCGGGATCGATCGTCATCGACGAGGAGACGCTGTTCGACGTTGCCGAGGACGGCACCGACCGGGCGCGGCTCAGGGGCGCCGAGGTCAACCGCATCCGTTCGCAGACCGGCATGGTGTTCCAGCAGTTCAATCTCTTCCCCCACATGACGGCCCTGCGGAACGTGATGGAGGCGCCGGTCACGGTGAAGAAGCAGAACAAGGCGGAGGTCGAAGCCCGCTCCCGCGCGCTGCTGGCCCAGATGGGCCTCGAGCCGCATGTCGACAAGCGCCCGGCGCAGCTGTCGGGCGGCCAGCAGCAGCGCGTGGCCATCGCCCGGGCGCTGGCCATGGAGCCCAAGGTGATGCTCTTCGACGAGCCGACCTCGGCGCTCGACCCGGAGCTCGTCGGCGAGGTGCTGAAGGCCATGGGCGGGCTCGCCCGCAGCGGCATGACCATGGTCGTGGTCACCCATGAGCTCGGCTTCGCGCTCGAAATCGCCGACCGCGTCATCTTCATCGATCAGGGGCGGATCGCGGCGGAAGGGCCGCCGCAGGAGGTCCTGCTCCATCCGGACCATCCGCGCCTCAAGCAGTTCGTCGGCCGCTTCCACGAGACGGCAGACCTGCTGCGCCCGTTCCTCGAAGGCAAGACCGTCACGAACTAGGAGTACGCATGACCGTTCACAACCTCATCGACAACAGGCAGGTCGCGCCCCGCGGCGCGGGCCGCCATCGCGCCGTCAATCCGTCCGACATATCCGACCTGATCGCCGACTATGCCTTGTCCAGCATCGACGACGTGGAGGATGCGGTCGCCGCGGCCAGGCGCGCGGCGCCGGCCTGGGCGGCGGAAACGCCGATCGCGCGCGGCGAGATCCTGCGCAAGGCGGCCGCCATCCTGCGCGAGCGGTCGGAAGCGGTCGCGCAGCAGGCGAGCCGAGAAGTCGGAAAGCCGATCGAGGAGGCGCGCGCCGAAGCGCTCTATTCGGCGCGGGTGTGGGAATTCTATGCCGGCGAAGGCCCCCGCCTCATCGGCGACAATCTGCCGTCCGGCCGGCCGGGAGTCGTCGCCTA
Source organism: Parvibaculaceae bacterium (assembly GCA_050246735.1). Taxonomy (GTDB): domain Bacteria; phylum Pseudomonadota; class Alphaproteobacteria; order Rhizobiales; family Aestuariivirgaceae; genus Taklimakanibacter. The sequence goes on from JBFWVM010000001.1 coordinate 137,275, forward strand.
TACGCTGCGCAAGCCGCTCGGCGTCGTGGGGCAGATCACGCCGTGGAACTTCCCGATGTCGATCCCGGCCTGGAAGATCGGTCCGGCGCTGGTGACCGGCAACACGGTCGTATGGAAGCCCTGCCTCCAGGCGCCCCATACCTCGCTGGCGATGGCTCAGGCGCTCGTCGATGCCGGCCTGCCGGCGGGTGTCGTCAATCTCGTGCATGGCGACGGTCCCGATGTCGGACGAGCGATCGTCGATCATCCGGATCTCGCCGGCATTTCCTTCACCGGCTCGCAGAAGGCAGGCTTCGTCGTCCATCAGGCGGCCTCGGCGCGGCGGGCGAAAGTGCAATGCGAGCTGGGCGGCAAGAACCCTCTGATCGTGCTCGACGACGCCGATCTCGATCTGGCGGTTGCGACCGCCGTCGAAGGGGCGTTCCGCAATGCCGGGCAGAAATGCACCGCGACCAGCCGCGTGATCGTGCAGAAGGGCATCAAGGAAGCCTTCACCGAGGCCTTCGTCGCGAAGGCCGAGGCGCTCACCGTCGGCGACGCGCGCGACCCGAAGACCTTCGTCGGGCCGGTGGTCGACGCCCGGCAATACGAGAAGATCCGCTCCTATATAGAGACGGCCCGGGAGGAGGGCGCCGAGCGCCTGACGGGCGCCGGCAGCCGACACGGCCAGGGCGGCTATTTCATCGCGCCGACGATCTTCGACAGGGTGAAGCCGGATGACAGGATCGCCAGGGAGGAGGTCTTCGGACCGGTGGTGGCGCTGTTCACCGTCGGCACTCTCGATGAGGCGATCGCGCTCGCCAACGATACGGAGCATGGGCTCAGCGCGTCGATATGCACCGCCAGCCTGCGGAGCGCGCACAAGTTTCTCGATCTGGCGCAGGCCGGCGTGACCTCGGTCAACCTGCCGACGGCGGGGGTCGAACTGCAGGCGCCGTTCGGCGGCACCAAGGCGTCGGGCCTCGGCATCAAGGAGCAGGGCCGGCCCGTCATCGACTTCTACAGTGAAGTGCGCACCGCCTATCTCAAGGTCGCGTGAGAGGAAGCAAAATGTCGCTGACGTTCGATCCGGCGGAAATCGCCGTTCCCTCCGGCCACCATATCGGAGGAGAATTCGTTCACCTGGGCCCCGACGACATCGAGGTGCTGCGTCCGTCCGACCACCAGCCCTTCGGGGCCATCGCCGATGGCGGCGAGACGGCGGTCGACTTCGCCGTCGCCGCCGCCCGCAAGGCGCTGAAGGAGAGCCGCTGGGCGCGCGTCGCGCCACGCGAGCGCGCCCGCGTGCTGCGCCGCTGGGCCGATCTCGTCGATGAGGCGCGAGAGGACCTCGCCCGCCTCGAGGCGGCCGGATCGAGCCGCCTCATCTCGCTGACGGCGACGGGGGACGTCGTGCGCGCGGCCGAGGTGATCCGGTTCTACGCGGAATATTGCGACAAGCTCGAAGGCCAGGTCACCGCGACGGAAGAGGGGAGCCTGAGCCTCGTTCGCAACGAGCCCTATGGCATCGTCGGCGCCATCGTTCCATGGAACTTCCCCATGATCACCGCGGCCTGGAAATTCGCGCCCGCTCTCGCCGCCGGCAATGCCATGGTGATGAAGACCTCCGAGTTGACGCCGCATTCGCTCCTGGCGCTCGCCGGGCTTGCCGGCAAAGCAGGCCTCCCGGCCGGGCTTTTCAATGTCGTCAACGGTCTCGGCCCCACGACCGGCGGCGCCATCGTGCGTCATCCGGATATTCGCAAGGTTTCCTTCACCGGATCGAGCGGGACCGGGCTCGCCATCATCCGTGAAGCCAGAATCAAGCCGCTGACGCTGGAGCTCGGCGGCAAGAGTCCGCAGCTCGTCTTTGCCGATGCCGGGGATCTCGACACTGTATCGGCGCGCGTCGCCGCGGCCTTCATGGCCAATGCCGGACAGGTCTGCACGGCGGGCTCGCGTCTGATCGTGCAGAACGCGATCGCCGATGAGTTGCTGGCGCGGGTGGAGCGGCGGTGCAAGGCTGTCAGGCCCGGCCCGACCTGGGACGCCAGGACGGATTTCGCGCCGATCATCAGCCGCAGGCAGGCGGATCGCATCGATGCGCTGGTGCGCCAGACGGTGAAGGAAGGAGCCGCCATCCGCTTCGGCGGAAACTTCCTCGAAAGCCGTAACGCGGGCGCGTTCTATGCGCCGACCATGCTCGAGGGGGTGAGCGAGGAGATGACCGGTTTCCGCGAAGAGTTCTTCGGCCCCGTCGTTTCGGTGCATCGCTTCGATGACATCGAGGAAGGCGTCGCACTTGCCGATCACCCGAGCTTCGGCCTCGCGGCGAGCGTCCATACGACCGACATCCGCAAGGCGCTGCATGCCGCTGACCGGATCGAGGCCGGGACGGTCTGGGTCAATCATCATGGCCGCGCGCCGGAGTTCACCTCGCCCGCCGGCGGCTTCAAGTCCTCCGGCTACGGCAAGGACATGGGGCGGGCCGGCATGGAGGCGTATCTGCGCAAGAAAGCGGTCTGGGTCAACTACGTGCAGTAAGCGGCGGAAGATGGAATTCGACTATGTGATCGTCGGCGGCGGCTCCGCCGGGGCGGTGCTCGCCAACCGGCTGTCGGCGGAGAGCCGCAACAGGGTGGCGCTGTTCGAGGCCGGCCCCGACACGCCGCCCGACGATATTCCCGACATCATCGCCGACAGCTATCCGGGCCTGTCCTATTTCGATCCGCGCTATCACTGGAACGAGCTCAAGGTCTATACGCGCTCGCCCAGACTCAACAGCGCCGCGGCAAGGCCGTCCAAGCTCGAGCAGGCGAAAGTGATGGGAGGCGGCTCCAGCATCAACGGGCAGTTCGCGGTGCGCGGGCTTCCCGCCGACTATGACGACTGGCAATCCTCGGGCGCGGAAGGCTGGGACTATCCTGGCCTCCTGCCTTATCTCAAGAAGCTCGAGCGCGACCTCGATTTCGACGGCCCGATGCACGGCAAGGACGGACGCATTCCCATCCGCCGCATCTTTCCCGAAGAGTGGGCCGGGTTCACCAAAGCGGTGCTCGCCAGCGTCGCGGACGAAGGACACCGCTATCTGCCGGACTACAACGGCAGCTTCGAGGACGGCGCTTTCCCGATGCCGCTCTCCAACGAGAACGACCGGCGGGTCTCGACGGCCGTCGGCTATCTCGATGCCGAGACGCGCAAGCGGCCCAATCTGGCGATCTTCGCTCATGCTTTCGTCGAGCGGATCACGTTCGACGGCCGCAAGGCCGCGGGCATCGATGTCGTCCTGGACGGCCGGCGCCAGCGGGTCGGGGCGGGCGAAGTCATCCTGTCGTCGGGCGCGCTGCATTCGCCCGCCATGCTGATGCGCTCGGGGATCGGTCCGGCCGCGCATCTGCGCCAGCACGGCATAGAGGTGACGGCCGACGTGCCGGGGGTCGGAGAAAATCTCACCGACCATCCTCACCTGGCGGTGGCCGCGCATCTGAAGCCTGCCGCCCGCCTGCGGCGGGGCCAGCGCCGCCATATCTTTCTCGGCGTGCGCTATTCGTCCAATGCCGATGGCTGCCACAAGGGCGACATGCTCATCATGCCGGTGAACAGGTCGGGATGGCATCCGCTCGGGCGCGGCATCGGCGCGCTGAACGTCTGCGTGAACCGGTCCTATTCGCAGGGCACGGTCCGGCTACGCAGCGCCGCGCCGCAGGACGAGCCCGAGATCGATCTCAATCTCGCTTCGGACGGACGCGATCTCGCCCGCCTGGTCGATGGTTTCAAGCGGCTCTACCGCATCATGGAATCGCCGCAGGTGAAGCCGCTGCTCAATACCTGGTTCCTCGCCGGCTATACCGACGAGGTGCGGGCGATGAGCGTGCGCACGCCGTCCAACTGGCTCAGGACGGCGGCGGCCGCCTTCCTGCTCGACGCGACGCCGCTCACGCGCGACATCGTGCTGCGCCTCAAATTCGGCACGCCGGAGAAGATCCACGCCATGGCCGCGGACGACGAGGCCATCGCCGACTGGGTCAAGTCTTCCGTGTGGTCCGGCTGGCACGTGTCGGGCACCTGCCGGATGGGCGCCGCTGACGATCCGCTCGCCGTGCTCGATCCGCGGTGCCGGGTGAGGGGGGTGGCGGGCCTGCGTGTCGTCGATGCCTCGATCATGCCGTCCATCGTCAGCGCCAACACCAACATCACCACGATCGCGATGGCCGAGAAGGCCGCCGACCTGATCCTCAATCCATAATGCCGGGAGATACGACATGCGAGAGAACAAGGTAAGGAAGATCTGGGCCGAGGGCGGAACGGTGATCAATGGCTGGCTGGCCATTCCGTCATCCATTTCCGCCGAGCTCATGGCGAAGCAGGGCTGGGACAGCATCTGCATCGACATGCAGCACGGCGCCATCGACTACACGGATGCGCTGCCGATGCTGCAGGCGATCTCGACCACCGATACGACGCCGCTCATCCGCATCCCGTGGTTCGACCCGGCAATCATCGGCAAGTCGCTCGATGCCGGCGCCTATGGGATCATCTGCCCGATGGTGAACAGCCGCAAGGAAGCCGAGGCCTTCGTCGCCGCCTGCCGCTATGCGCCGCTCGGCATGCGCAGCGTCGGTCCGCTCAGGGCGTCGCTCTATGCGGGCGCCGACTATGTGAAACATGCAAACTCCACCATTCTCGCCATCGCCATGATCGAATCGGCCGAAGCGCTGAAGAATGTCGAGGAGGTGCTGACCACGCCCGGCCTCGATGGCATCTATGTCGGTCCGTCCGATCTCGCGGTGAGCATGGGCGAAAGCGCCGGCTTCGATCCGCGCTTCCCGAAGGTGTTCGAAGCGATCAGGCATGTCGCCGCAATGGCGAGGAAGCACGGTATCCCCGCCGGCATCCATGTCGGCTCGGTCAAATACGGTCTCGAGATGGTCGAGGCCGGCTATCGCTTCGTCTCCTATCTCAGCGATTTCCGCATGCTGCAGACCATCGCGGCGAAGAGCCTTGCGGCGCTTCGGGCAGGGGCACCCGATCCCTCGGTGCCGTGAGGCGGCGACGATGACCACTGCGCGGCGGATCACCGTCATCGGTGCCGGCATCATCGGCATATGCTCGGCCAATTACCTGCTGCGTGAAGGTTTCGACGTCGAGGTCATCGATCCGGTGCCGCCGGGGTCCGAGGGACAGTGCTCCTATGGCAATGCCGGCGGCATCTGCCCCGGCGCCTGCATTCCCAATGCCATGCCGGGACTGACGAAGAACATTCCCAGATGGCTGCTCGATCCGGAAGGCCCGCTCTTCGTCAGGCTCTCTTATCTGCCGCAGGCGCTGCCGTGGCTCCTGCGCTATATAGCGTCGGCGCGTAAGGATCGGGTCATCGAGATCGCCGATGCGATGCGCGCGCTGCACCGGCTGACCTTCGAATGCTACGAGCCGCTGGTGCGCGAGGCCGGCTGCGAGGATCTCATCGCCAGGCGCGGCCAGCTTTTCGTCTATGAGGATCCGCAGGGGCCCGAGAAGGGCGCCTTCGGCCTGTGGCTGCGCCGCGAGCGCGGGGTGAATGTCGAGGTTCTCGACCAGGACGAGCTCCGCCAGCTCGAGCCGGCGCTGGCGCCGATCTACCGTCGGGCGGTGTACCTGCCCGATCAGGGACAGACGAAGAACCCCGGCCGCCTCGTCGCGGCACTTGCCGAGAATGCGGCGCGTCGGGGGGCGCGCTTCGTCCGCGCCAAGGTCACTGACTTCGAGATCGGCGCCCACGGCCCGGTCGCGGTCCTCACCGATTCGGGGAAACGGCCGGTCGAGCGCGTCGTGGTGGCGGCCGGCGCCTGGTCGGGCCGGCTTGCGCGCAAGCTCGGCACGCATGTGCCGCTCGACAGCGAGCGCGGCTATCATGTGATGGTCGAAGGCGCCGATGTGGGGCTGCGCATCCAGACCCTGTCGGCGGAGCGCAAGTTCGTCGCCGCGCCCATGGAAGAGGGCCTGCGGCTCGCGGGAACCGTCGAGATCGCCGGGCTCGAGGCCGCGCCCAATTTCGCGCGCGCCGACATATTGCTGCGCCAGGGCCTGCGCATGTTCCCGCAGCTCAAGGCCGAAAAGGTCAGGCGCTGGATGGGGCACCGCCCCGGCACGCCAGACAGCATCCCCGTGATCGACGTGTCTCCACATCACCGCAACGTGTTCTTCGCCTTCGGCCATGGCCATCAGGGGCTGATCGCGGGCTCAGTGACCGGCCGGCTCATCGCCGAGCTCGCGGCCGGCAGGCCCGCGAGCATCGACCTCACTCCCTTCCGCGCCGCTCGGTTCAAGTTGTCCCCTTTTTAAGGGCGCGGAGCTGATGTCAAGCCGGCGGAATGTGCTGTCAAGCCGGCAGGCGCGGTCGGGTCTAGGGTTCGGCCCATGGCCATACATCCCCTTCTCGAAGATCGCGGCTTCACCAGCTTTCATGCGAAGCAGATGGTGGAGAAGGCGCGCTGGGCGGCGGAAGCCTTCTCAGGCTATCGCCGGCCGGAGGTCCTGCGGATCGCCAGGGCGGCGGCGGAAGCGGGCCATGCCCAGGCGCAGCGCTATGCCCAATGGGCGGTCGAGGAGACCGGCTTCGGCGTCGTCGAACACAAGCTGATCAAGAACCAGGCCTGCTCCAGGGGTCTCTACGAGCTCTACCAGGACCGGGACTTCACCGGCACCAGGCTCGACGCCGAGCGCAAGATCCTGGAGATCGCGCGGCCGGCCGGCGTCGTCTTCGCCTTGACGCCGTCGACCAATCCGGTGGCCACCGTCTTCTACAAGATCATGCTGTGCCTGCTCACCCGCAATGCGATCATCATATCGCCCCATCCCATGGCCAAGGCGTGCTGCGCCGATGCGGCGAGGCTGCTCGCCCGGGCGGCGGAAGAGGCGGGGGCGCCCGACGGCGTCATCCAGGTCATCGAGAGGCCTTCGCTGCCCATCGTCGAGACGGTGATGAAGTCCGACCGCATCGACGTCATCCTGGCGACGGGCGGAACGCCGGTGGTGCGCGCCGCCTACAGCTCGGGCAACCCCGCCATCGGCGTCGGACCCGGCAACGTGCCGGCCTATGTCGACGAGACCGCCGATGTGGCGCATGCGGCGAAAGCGATCGCCGAATCGAAGGCCTTCGACAACGGCATATTGTGCACCAACGAGAGTGCCATCATCGCCCATGGCGCCGTCGCCCAGGCTCTCGAGCAGGAGCTCAGGCGCAATGGCTGTCATATCCTGAGCGCTGCGGAGCGCGACCAGCTCGAAAAGGCGCTGTTTCCGGACGGCAAGTTCGATATCGCGCTCATCGGCAAATCCGCCGAATTCATCGCGGGGAAGGCGGGCATCCGGGTCGCGGCGCGCACGAAGGTCCTGGTGGCGCCGCTCGAGCGCATCGGCGACGACTATCCGCTGTCGCGCGAGAAGCTGTGCCCGGTGCTCGGCCTCCATGTGGCGGCGACGCGCGAAGCGGCGATGATCGCCTGCCGCGCGATGACGCGGCGCTCGGGCGGCGGCCATTCCGCCGCGATCCATGCGCGCGACGCCGACATCATCCTGCGCTTCGGCGAAGAGATGAACGTGCTGCGCGTCAGCGTCAATGTCGGCAACAGCCTGGGCGCCTCGGGCTTCGAGACACATCTCGCGCCCACCATGACCATCGGCACCGGCTATTTCGGGCGCAGCTCGGTCTCGGAGAATGTCGGGCCGCAGCACCTGGTGCAATGGGTGAAGATGGCCTGGAACAGCGACGATGCGATCGCCATGCCGTCCTTCGCCGCGGCCGGCCGCCTGGAGAAGCCGCGCATCGGGACGCCGCCCAGAGGCGAGATCGACTACGACTTCGGCAACCATCCGCCGGGCGCCGCATCGCGTACGCCCGCCGGCGCGGAGGCGGTGGACGACATCCGCGCCGAGATCAGGCGCATCATCCTCGAAGAGCTGAGGGAGCTCGCGCGCTGATGGCGAAGCTGCGCTCCTACATCTTCATCGACCAGCTGCAGCCGGGAACCATGTGCTATCTGGGCTCCTTCTGCCGCGGCTTCCTGCCGCGCGCCAACATGGCGGCGATCGTCATCGAGGTGGCGCCCGGGCTCGACATCGAGCCCCTGACCGACGTCGCGGTGAAGACCGTCGACGTGAAGCCCGGCATATTGGTGGTCGAACGCCAATTCGGCTATCTCGAATTCCACTCGCATTCGACCGCCGCGGTCAGGGCGGCGGGCGACGCCATACTGGCCGAGCTCGGCTCCGGCGAGCACGAGGCGCTCAAGCCAGAGATCCTCGCCTCCAAGATCGTGAAGCGCGTCGACAACTATCATGCGCTTCTCATCAACCGCAACAAGTCGGGCTCGATGATCCTGCCGAGCGAATCGCTCTTCGTCCTCGAGATGCAGCCCGCGGCCTACGCCATCCTCGCCGCCAACGAGGCGGAGAAGGCGGCGACCGTGAAGGTGGTGGACTACCGCATGATGGGGGCGACCGGCCGCGTCTATCTCTCGGGCGAAGAGAGCAACATCAGGGCGGCGGCGCGCGCCGCCGAACATGCGCTCGAAGCGAGGATGGCGGCATGAGCGGCATATCCTCCGAGGAGATCCGGCAATTGGTGCGCGAAGCCCTGCGCGAGCTCGTTCCCACGTCCCGGGCGCGAAGCGAGACGGCCGGCGGCGCGCTCCTGTCGCGCCTGCGGGCGGCGCTCGCCGATCCGAAGCGCGCGAGCGTCGAGGTCAGGATCGACGATGCCCATGACCTCGCGGCCTTTGCCCGCGACCTCCTGCAGGCGCCGGAGGAGGTCAGGGCCGGTATCCTCTCCGGCAAGATCGCGCTGGCGCTGGCGCAACGCGCCCCAGGCGCCGGCCCGGCGGCGCCCATGCCGTCCCGCGCCGCCCATCAGATCGCCAAGGGCGTGGTGACGGAGACGATGATCGCCGAGATCGGCAAGACCAGCGACCGCCTGGTCATCGGCAAGGGCGTCGTCGTGACCCCGCTGGCGCGCGACAGGGCGCGCGAGGTGAAGCTTGAAATCGTGAGGGACCGCACATGAGAACCGGGATCGTGGTCGGAAAAGTATGGGCGACGAAACGGCTCGCCGAGCTGCCGGGCGGTGCCCTGCTCGAGATCGCCGGCGAGGAGGACGAGGACGACCGCACGGTCGCATTCGATCCCCTGGGCGCCGGCATAGGCGAGCGGGTGCTGGTCACCCAAGGCTCGGTCGCCAAGGCGTGGTTCAAGGACGGTAACGCCGTCGTCGACGCGCTCGTCATCGGCATTCTCGACGAGCAGGGCCCGGCCAAGGCGGCGAAGAGAAGTTGATCCAGTCAGGTTTGCGAAAAGGAGGACAAGATGTCTAACGCAATCGGTTTTGTCGAAACCCGGGGCTTCGTCGCGGCTTTTGCCGCCGGCGACGCCATGGTGAAGGCCGCCAATGTGACGATCGTCGGGCGCGAGCAGGTGGGCGCCGGCCTCGTCTCGGTGCAGGTGCAGGGCGACGTCGGCGCGGTCAAGGCGGCGACGGAGGCGGGCGCCGAAGCCGCGCGCAATGTCGGCGAGGTCGTGTCGGTGCATGTGATCCCCAGGCCCCATCCCGACGTGGTCAAGCATTTCGGCAATTCGAAGTAACCGTCCGCCGTGGCGGAGCTACGCGTCTATCTCAAGCTCGAATCCCTCAGGCGGCAGTTCGCCGCCTATATGGGATCGCCGACCCGCGCCAGGGGCTATGTGCCCCTCGAGGGCATGCACTCGCTCATCATCGAGATAGCGCCGGCGCTCGCCATCCACCATGTGAGCGACGTGGCGCTGAAGACCGTGCCCGAGGCCGAGCCCGGCATCCTCTATACCGAGCGGCAATACGGCATCCTCGAACTGCATTCCTTCGACATGGCGCATGTCGACCGGGCCGGTGCGGCGGTGCTCAAGGCGATCGGCCGGAAGGCGGAAGACCAGCTCAAGCCGCAACTGCTCTTCGCCGAGATCGTCAGCGAGGTGACCGACAGCCACGCCGTCATCCTCAACCGCAACCGCGAGGCGTCGATGATCATGCCGGGCGAATCGCTCCTTCTGATCGAGATGGTGCCGGCATTGTTCGCGGCGCATGCGGCGAACGAGGCCGAGAAGGTCGCGCCCGGAGCCACCCTGGTCGATTGCCAGATGATCGGCGCGTCGGGGCGGCTCTTCATGGCGGGCGAGAAGCGTGAGCTCGAGAAGGCCCGCGACCACATCGTCGCGATGCTGAAGACAGTCGAGGGGCGCGGATGATGCTTTTGTGAGGATGCGAAGAAACCGCGGGAAGGGCAAGCGGCTCATGCCGCGTGCGCTTGCGGCGTTGACCTGCCAGCCTCGCATATCATGCCGCACCCGTTCCGCCTGATGGCGGTTGCTCGCTGCCCGGTTGCGCTGGAGGGCCGCCGCCGTCGCGCTCGGATCCCGGAGCAGATCGCCGCGACCGCCGTTGAAAGAACGCGGCTCTGCGCTTGGCCCACACCTCCCGCTTTCCGACATCGGTAGTTTCCGCCAACCGGCACGCCAAGCGAGCGCCCACGGCGTCGGAGCAGCTTGAGGAATTGCTGGGCTATCCGTAGCCGTTCCCCGGCAGGGCGCCTAGGCACGACCTCGGCACATGGACCATGACCGACGACTGGCCCGATCCTCATTCCGTCACGGAAGCCGAGATCGAGGTGTTCGAGCAATGGTTTGGCGACCTGTTCGATGAAATGTTCGGCCCCGACACCTGAGGATCCCACCACCGGGGCCGAAATAGAACTTGAAAATGGTACTAAACAATGATACTATATGCTCCATGAAAAGGCGTCACAGAGCCACGCTGGAACTGATCTTCGCCCGTCCTGTCAACGGTTCGATCCGCTGGGCCGACATCGAGGCGCTGTTTGCGGCCCTTGGGGCGGAGATCAGCGAACGGGAAGGTTCACGAGTGGGCGTGTTCCTGTTCGGCGAGGTGCGCGTTTTTCATCGTCCGCATCCGTCACCGGATACGGACAAAGGTGCGGTTGCCAGCGTCCGTAAATGGCTGGACGAACATGGAGTAAAGCCATGAACAATGTTGTCGAAATCAATGGCGAGAAGGCGGTCATCGCTTTCGATCCCGAAATTCAGATGCTGCGTGGCGAGTTTGTCGGCCTGAATGGTGGGGCTGACTTCTATGCCGAAAGCGTCCACGAACTGATCGAAGAAGGTCGCAAGTCGCTGGCCGTCTATCTCGAAATGTGTCGGGAAAAGGGCATCGAGCCGCGCCGGAAGTTCTCCGGCAAGTTCAACGTCCGCCTCACTCCTGACGACCATGCCGCAGCAGTCATCGCCGCCGCAGCAGCGGGCAAGAGCCTGAATGAATGGATCGTCGGGACCATCAGGGAGGCCGCTGAATAACGGGAACGCTGCGCAGGCGCACATAGGCCGAGCCATTCGGTTCCGTCCGGTTTGATGTGCCGCTGCGCGCCCGCCAAGGTCAAGAAAAAGCTGACCCGCTCCACGCTGACACCGTGCGGCTGATCTATCGCCTTGCGCTGGAAGGCGACGGCACCACCGGCCAGATGGGCGTCAGGAACATCGCCGCCGCATCTTCACCCGTGACCGCGGACACTGCTGCATTGGTCAGGTTCACCGCATCCTGACCCGCGCACCTATATGGGCGAGCACGAGTTCAACAAGCGGTCCAAAACCAAGGAATTGAAGCCGGCAAGCGAGATCGTCACGATAGCCAGTTGTTCCGGCGCGATGCGCGCTTCAAGCCAGGCGGCGGGAGGTGCTGTACGTTTATTTTGTTGACATTTTACGGCGAATATGCCATTTGGAGAATAACAGGATCGGATGATGTGCGCCCGCGAGCCAGGCTCGTGGGCGTTTGTCGTTGACGGGCTGATTTTTTCATCGTGGAAAAATTCGCGGTGCAGGTGCCGCCCGCGCTCGTCCTGGACAGTGGATTGGCTGCCCTTGGGAAATCCGAAATTCCCTGCTCTCTTTTCCCGGACCTGCCTGATCCGTTGATTTTCCGTTGCCGGCCCACCGCCAAAATTCCCTGTTAAGCCCTGTAATCCCTGTTCTGAAATAATCCCCGTTCCTGCACCGTGCCTCGGCGCCAGATCGGGCATTGCGGGGAAATTCTCCTGTTCCGAACCGGGGCCGGTCGATTTTTTCATCGAGGAAAAAACCGGGCCGACTCCGGCCTCCAATCGGAAAGAGGCAGGGAATAGGGGCGCCTTTCGGATCGGGCGCCTATGCCTGATTGATGGCCTCGAGCGATTCCGGGAGGATCTGGCCGCCGTCGACGATGATGGTCTGGCCGGTCACATAGCCCGCTTCCCGGGTGGCGAAATAGAGCGCGGCATAGCCGATGTCCTCGACGGTGCCGAGACGCTTCAGCGGGATCGAGGCGGCCATGGTCTTTTCGTAGTCGCCGCCGAGATCGGAAAGCCCCTCGGTGGCGATGTTGCCGGGCATGACCGCATTGACCGTGATGCCGTATTTGGCGAGTTCGATGCAGGCGGTGCGCATGAAGCCGAGCTGGCCGGCCTTGGTGGCGCCGTAATGCGTCCAGCCGGGGAAGCCGGTCACCGGGCCGGTGATCGAGGAGGTGAGAATGATGCGGCCCTCGCCGCTCTTCTTGAGCGCCGGCAGGCAGGCCTTCACCGACAGGAAGGTGCCCTTGAGGTTGGTGTCGATCGTCTCGTCCCAGGTCTCGGTCGACATGTCCTCGATCTTCACCTGCGGGAAGATGCCGGCATTGGCGCACAGCACGTCGAGCCCGCCATGCGCCTCGACGGCGAAGTCGGCCGCCTTCCGCATGGCGGCGAAATCGGTGACGTCGGCGCCGAAAGCGGCGGCCGTGCCGCCGGCCTTGACGAATTCGTCGGCCGCGGCCTTGGCCTTGTCCGCGTGGCGCGCGACGATGAGCACCTTGCACCCGGCCTTGGCGAAGACCCGGGCAATGCCCTTGCCGATGCCCTTGCTGCCGCCGGTGACCAGGACGGATCTGCCTTTCAGCGATGTAAACATGGCGTGCCCTCTCTCATTTGATGCATGGATTTCACGATTGCTCGCGGCGGCGAAGCGTGACCAGCCAGTAGCCGCCGAACAGCAAGATGGCGGCACCGAAGGTCGACACCGTGCCGAGGACGGGGACCCCCGGCGTGTAGCCGGCCACCATCTTGGCGTAGAGATATTCGGGAATGGTCGTGTCGGCGCCGGTGGTGAAGAGCGACAGGGGGAAATTGCCCCAGGACAGAAGGAAGGCGAAAAGCGCGCCCGAGACGATGCCCGGCAGGAGGACGGGCAAGGTCACCTCGCGGAAGACCTGCAGGCGCGACGCGCCGAGATCGAAGGCCGCCTCCTCGAGCGCCGGATCGAAACTGTAGACCTGGATCGAGATCACGAGCGTCACCACCGGAATGATCCAGACGAGATGGGCGAAGACCGCCGTCATCCACGACATCTGCAAGCCGATGGCGTTGAACCAGAGGAGCAGGGCCAGGCCCAGCACCGATTGCGGAAAGAAGATCGGCAACAGCACGATCTTCTGGAACAGGGTCCGGCCCTTCCAGTTGTAGCGCGCAAAGGCAAGCGCGCCGAAGAAGGCGACAACCACCGCGACGGCGGTGACGCACAGGGCGATCAATATCGAGGTCTCGAAGAGCTGATGGATCTCGATCGAATCGAAGGTCTTGCGCCACCAGTCGAGACCCCATTTCTGGATCGGGAACAGGAAATAGCGGCTCGCGGTCAGGGAGGCGAGCAGGATGCAGAGCGCCGGCACATAGACGAAGATCAGGACGGCCAGCGTCCAGGCCCAGATCAGCGCATGGCGGGTGCGTTCGGTCATGGGCTCACCTCCTGCCCAGGATGGCGTCGAGGTCGAAGCGCTTGAGCACCATGAGGACGAGCGTGCCGACGACGAGCATCAGGAGCACGGCGAGTGCCGCGCCCAGGGGCCAGTTCTGCGCATAGGTGAAGGCGATCTCGATATCCTGGGTGATCGGGATGATCGTCTGCCCGCCCAGCACCTTCGCCTCGGTGATGGCGCCGACCGCCAGCACGAAGGTCAAGAGCAGGCCGATCATGATGCCGGGCATGGAGAGGGGCAGCTCGATCTCGCGGAAGATCTGCCAGCGCGAGGCGCCGAGATCGAAGGCCGCTTCGCGCGTGTCGTTGGGGACCATCGAGACCCCGAGGGTCATCGGGAACAGCATGAACGGCAGATAGACGTAGATCATGCCGAGCAGCACGATGCCGTGGGTGAACAGCCAGCTGTCGAGTTCGAGGCCGAACCAGGCCTTGAGGGTGCCGAGCAGCACGCCGTTCTTGATGAAGAACAGGATCCAGCCATAGAGCCGGACGTTCTCGGAGACGAAGAGGGGAAGGGTGAAGAGAAGCGTCAGGATCGCCGACCAGCGCCCGAAGACGCGCGCCAGTCCATAGGCGATCGGATAGCAGACCAGCGCCAGTATGGCGACGGTGAGCGTGGCGAAGAGCAGCGACCAGAAGAACGAGATGTAGCTGTTGCCGCTGAAGATCTCGGCATAGTTGGCGAGCGTCGGCGGATCCATGAGGCCGAAGGAGCGCGGCGGCATGAAGCTGTAGGCGATCACCGCGAGTAGGGGGGCGGCGAAACCCACCGCCAGGAGGAGCATCAGGGGCAGGGCATTGCGGGCGCCCTGGGACAGACCCTTGCCGCTGTCGTGAATGGCCGCCATCAGCCGGTCACCAGGATCGAATCCCGGGCGTCCCAGCCGATGAGGACGGTCTGGTCGAGCTGGAGGCTCGCGGATTGCTGGCGCAGCTTCTCGACGATGAACACGTTCTCTCCGACGCGGACCTGATACTGGATGCGCGAGCCCAGCGCGTATTCATTGTAGAGCTTGCCTTCGAGCACGTTGTCGGCGTCCTGCGGCCCGGCGACGAAGCGGACGAATTCGGGACGGATGACGAGATGACCCTCGGTGAAGGCGTCCGGAACGGACGCCACGGCGAAGGTCCTGTCGAAGGCCTCGGCGGTGATCTTGCGGCTGCCGTTCATGGCGACCGGGATGACATTGACGTCGCCCATGAACTCCGAGACGAACTTGTCCCGGGGCGCGGAGTAGATCTCGTTCGGGGTTCCGACCTGGACCAGCCGGCCCGCGCGCATGACGCCGATGCGGTCGGACATCACCATCGCCTCCTCGAGCGAGTGGGTGATGTAGACGAAGGTCTTGCCGGTCTCGCGATGGATGTCCTTGAGCTCCTTCTCGAGCGTCTTGCGCAATTTGTAGTCGATGGCGGACAACGGCTCGTCGAAGAACAGGATCTGCGGGTCGAAGGCCAGGGCGCGCGCCAGGGCGACGCGCTGGCGCTCGCCGCCCGAGCAGCGCAGCACCGACTTTCCGTAGTAGTCCTGCGGCAGGCGGAGCTGATCGAGCAGGGCGAGCGCCCGCTTCCGGCGCTCGGCGGCGGCGATGCCCCTGATCTTGAGCGGGAATTCGATGTTCTCGCCGACGGTGCGGTGCGGAAACAGGGCGAGCGACTGGAACACCATGCAGGTCGGCCGCCGGTTGGCGGGAAGGTCGTTGATCCTGGCGCCGCTCAGGAGGATGTCGCCGCCCGAAGCCTGCTCCATGCCGGCCAGCATGCGGATGAGCGTCGTCTTGCCCGAGCCGGAAGGCCCGACGATGGTGAAGAACTCGCCTTCGGCGATGACGAGATCGATGCCGTCGACGGCATTGAAGGTGCCGAAAGACTTGGAGAGGGACTTGAGTTCGAGGATAGGCTGGCGCTTTGACATGCAATCCCGATGCATAAGGAGTTTGGGAGGCGGCGTGAACCCCTCTCCATCAAATTTCCTTCTTGCGCACGCGGCGCGGAAGAGACGAAGAGCTCGCCCGTCGTCGAAGCTCCCTCTCTCCCGCTGCTTCGCCGGGGAGAGAGGGATCGAGACGGATCACACTCAACCGGCCGAGGCTTCCTTCTTGGCCGCGGTCATGATGTCGAGGAGCTTGTCATAGTCCGGAACGATGTCGTACTCGACCGAGCGCGCCATCTCCTCATCGAGGGAGTCCCACTGGATGGTGTCGAGCTCGTCCTTGGTGAAGAGGTCGAAGCATTCCTTGTTGCCCATCTGGGTGACGGGATTGAAGGTGCCTTCGGCGAAGGCGACCGTGTGGGCGTTCTTCGGCTCCTGGACGTATTTCAGGAATTCGGCGGCGAGCGGCGAGAGGTTGGGATTGTTCACCACCGAGGTGATCTCGATCCAGGCGATGCCGCCCTTGCCGCCCTCCATGGGGCCCGATTTCGGCGTGATGCCGCGGATGTTCTTGGCGCCGTCGGCGCGCGCCGGCGAAGCCGAATAGGTGCCGCCGGTCAGATGGAAGTCGATCTCGCCCGAGACCAGCGCCTGGTTCATCGTGGCGATGTCGCCGACCGCCTTGGCACCCTTGAAGACGCGCTTCGCCGTCTCGGTGAATTTGGCGACCTGGTCCTCGGTATGATCCTTGAACGGGTCGAAGCCTGCGATGCAGCAGAGATCGAAGACGTTCCAGTCGTCGGATTCGAGGATGCCGTATTTCTTGTCGTTGGCCGGATCGTTCCACAGGTCCCAGCCCTGGTCCTCGGCCGCCTGGCGGCTGACCTTGTCGGTGTTGACGACGAAGGAATAGGGTCCGAAGCGCTGCGCCATGCCGATGAGCTGCTCGCCCTTGTCGTCCATCGCCCATTTATAGGGCGGCTTGAAGGCCGGCAGCATCTTCTCGAAATAGGGCTCGAAGGTGGCGCGGTCGAGCGGCTTGATCAGGCCTTCCGGCAGCATGATCTTGCGCGCCCAGGGATTGTTGACGTTGATGAGGTCCCACACATTCGTCTCGCCGGCGCGCAGCCGGTTGATCATGGTGGGATCATTGGTGAGGGATTCCGCCTTGACGGTGGCGCCTTTCGCCTCGCGGAACGGATCGAGCACCTGGGCCGAGTTGTAGCCCTCCCAGCACAGGATGTTGAGCTCCTTCTCGCGCGCGGCGAAGGCGCGGTCGGTGGTGAATTTCGTGCCGGCGGCAAAGGCGGCGGCAAAAGCGGCCGACCGCTGCATGAAATTCCGGCGTGACAAGGGTGTTTTCAGCATGCGACTTCCTCCATGGCTTTTATGCCCGCCGCTCCTGCGAGAGCGGGCTTATACGGACGTTCCCGATCGTCGAGACTAATGTGGTTTCGTTCCAGCTTCTTGACTTTTGAGCTTCTCGATTTGACACTCTCCCTTCCTTTTATTCCTCCGACCGCATCATGGTCATGAGCCCGCCCGAGACGAATGTTTCGGCGCGCCCCTCATGCCAGGTCGAGCAGAAAATCCGCGTCCCATTCTTCGCCGTGTCGGCGGATTCAGCTTGCGCCATCCATGTCAGGTATGCAACATATTTGTTGTAGTTCCAACATTGAGAGGCGACATGGATTTCATCTTCATGCTGACGCATCACGACAAGACCGTCCAGAACTGTCTTGACGTCTATGATTGCCTCTCGGGCATCGGCCTGCGGCATGTCGGCTTCAAGGATGTGGGTGCCGACAAGGCGACGCTGAAGGAGCTCACCCGGCGAATCAAGGCGGACGGCTCGGTCGCCTATGTCGAGGTGGTGAGCCAGACGCCGGAAACCATCCGCCAATCGATCCAGGCCTCGGCGGAGCTCGGCGTCGACCGGGTGCTGGGCGGGCAGGACATCGCGCTCGCCATGGCGACCTTCAAGCACGGCGGTCCGACCTATTATCCCTTTCCGGGCCGTCCGACGGGCCATCCGACCAGGCTCGGCGGCACCGCGAACGAGGTCGAGGCCGACTGCCGCGGCGCGATGGGCTCGGGCTGCCCGGGCGTCGATCTCCTGGCCTATCGCGCGACCGAGGCCGATCCGATCGACCTGATCCGCGCGGCGCGCCGCGGTCTGGGCGAGAAAGGCTATCTCATCGTCGCCGGCAGCATCGATTCTCCCGAGCGCATCAAGGCGGTGGCGGCGGCCGGCGCCGATGCCTTCACCATCGGCTCGGCGGTGTTCGAAGACGCCTTCGCACAGGGCGTCAAGGGTGTCCGCGATCAGTGCAAGGCCGTGCTGCGAGCGGTCGGGACATGACCGATGGACGTGCTGCGGACGCTGCTCGACGGAGACTATCGCGATAGCGACACGGGCGAGCGCCTCCATGTCCCGGTGAAATCGCTGGTCATCCAGCCGAGCCTGGCCGGATGCGAGGCCGAGCTCGTCAAGGCGCTCGATCTGCCGACGCCCCATGCGGTCCTTTCGGACGACGACACCCACAGGGCCCTCGGCCACAGGGTCGAGGCGGCGCTCGGGTCGCTGGGCAATCCCATCGCGATCGGGCTGGGCCATAGGCCCCATCCCGACGACAGGACGGCGGAACGCGTCATGGACGAGGGCGGGAAAGCGGGATCCTATGTCGCGGTGGGATCGGGGACGGTCTGTGATCTCGCGAAATATGCGGCGGCGCGGCAGGGCAAGCGCTGCGCCGTCTTCGCCACCGCGCCGTCGATGAACGGCTATACCTCGGTCAACGCCGCGATCACCGTCCAGGGGCACAAGAAGTCGCTCGCCGCCGTCTCGCCCGAAGGCGTGTTCGTCGACCTCGACGTCCTCGCCAAGGCGCCGAGGCGCCTCATCCAGGCGGGCTTCGGCGATGCGATCTGCCGCACGACGGCGCAGGCCGACTGGCTGCTCGCCGGCCGCCTTCTGGGGCAGCCCTACCGCGCCGCGCCCTTCGCCTTCATCGCCGATCTCGAAGACGAATTGATCGCAGATCCGGCGGCCCTGCTCAGGGGCGATCGCGCCGCCTTGAGCCGCCTCATCCGGATCCTGCTGCTCTCCGGCTTCGGCATGACGATCTGCGGCGGCTCCTATCCGGCGAGCCAGGGCGAGCATCTGATCAGCCACCATATCGAGATGATGCCGCCCGCCGGCTGGGAGCCCGCATTGCACGGCGAGCAGATCGCGGTGACGACGCTCGTCATGGCGAGGCTCCAGGACCGGATCCTGGCGCGCGAGTCGCCGCCGCGGCTCGGCGCCAGCAAGGTCAGCGCCGGCGCGCTCAAATCGCATTTCGGCGAGGAGGTGGGCTCCACCTGCTGGGCGGACATCCAGCCCAAGCTCGCCGACGATGAGCGGGCGTCGCGCCTGAACGAGAGGCTCGAGACGATATGGCCGCATCTCAGAAGCGAGATCGAGCCGGCGCGCCGTCCGGCGGCCGAGGTCGATGCGGCGCTCGCCAAGGTCGAAGCGCCGCGCCGCTATTCCGCGATCGGCCTTTCGCGCAATGCCTTCAAGGATGCGATCCTGCATGCGCGGGAAATCCGGAACCGCTATACCTTCCTCGATCTTGCAGCCGATTCCGGCCTGCTCGAACCGGAAAGTCTCATCGATTGACGCAAACGCTTTCGCCCCTGTCCTCCTTCGCCCGTCCCGATCGCAAGGCGGTGAAGGCGGTCCTCACCGATATCGACGATACGCTGACCCTGCACGGGCGGCTGCCGGCCAGCGCCTACAGGGCGATGGAAGACCTGCATGGGGCGGGTCTCATCGTGATCCCGATCACCGGGCGGCCCGCCGGCTGGTGCGACCACATCGCCAGGATGTGGCCGGTCGACGGCATCGTCGGCGAGAACGGCGCCTTCTATTTCCGCTATGACGACAAGGCGCGCAGGATGCAGCGCGTCTATGGGCAGCCGGCCGAAGAGCGCAAGGCCAACCGCGAGAGACTGGAGGCCCTCGGGGCGCGCATCCTCGAGGACTTCCCCGGCACCGCCATCGCTTCCGACCAGGCCTATCGCGAGATCGACATCGCGATCGATTTCCGCGAGGACGTGCCGCCTCTGCCGCTGGCGACGGCGGAGAATATCCGCCACGCCTTCGAGGCCGCCGGAGCCGTCGCCAAGGTCAGCTCCATCCATGTGAATGCCTGGTTCGGCAGGCACGACAAGCTCACCATGACCCGGCGCATGCTGGAGGACTGTTTTGGCCTGGATGCGGACCGCGAGCGCGAGCGGATCGTCTATGCCGGCGATTCCCCGAACGACGCGCCGATGTTCGCCTTCTTTCCCAACGCCGTCGGTGTCGCCAATGTCGCGCCCTACAGGACCATCATGACCCATCTGCCGCGCTATGTGACGCGCGCCGAGGGCGGCGACGGCTTTGCCGAACTGGCGCAGGCCCTGCTGGAGGCTCACCATGGATAGGCTGTCCAAGCGCGAAAGACAGGATCGCATCCTGACCCGGCTCAACACCACGGTCGCGGTGCGCATCTCCGATCTCGCCGAGGAGTTCGACGTCACCACGGAGACGATCCGGCGCGACCTCGATGCACTGGCCGAGCGCGGCCTGCTCGCCCGCACCTATGGCGGCGCGGCGATGCGGGCGCTCACCGACGAGCCGGGCATCGCCACGCGCGCCCAGACCAATGTCGGGGAACGCGAGCGCATCGCGCTCGCCGCGGCCCGCCTGGTGAAGTCGGGCGACGTCCTCATCATCGATGCAGGCTCCACCACGGCGCATCTCGCCAAGGTCCTGGCCCAGCTTCCCATCGCATTCAGGGCGATCACCAATTCGATCGGCGTGGCGCGCGTCCTCGGCCATTCCGAGACCGCCTCGGTCCTACTGTGCCCCGGCGACCTGAGGCTCACCGAAGAAGGCGTGTTCGGCACCGAGACCCTCGATTTCCTCGACCGCTATCATGCCGATCTCGCTTTCGTCGGCGCCGGAGGGTTCACGGCGAGCGAGGTCAGCGACGCGGACGCGGCGGCGGTGGCGGTCAAGCGCAAGGTCATCGGCCGGGCCGAGCGCGTCTATCTGCTGGCGGATCACACCAAGGCGGGCATCACGCAATATGCCACGATCTCCTCCTGGGACGCCTTCGACGGCCTGATCACCGACAGAAGGCCCGACGACGCGCTGGCGCGCGCGCTCGCGGGCGCACAGGTCGAATTGCGGGTGGCCGAGCAGGGGAAGGCTGGCTTCGCTGCATGATCGTCGGTGTCGACATCGGCACGCAAAGCCTGAAAGCGCTCGTCCTGTCGCCGGAAATGCGGGTTCTCGGCGAGCATGCGGTCGCCTACCGCCCGAGCTTTCCGCGGGCCGGTTGGGCCGAACAGGATCCGAAGCTGTGGGAAGACGCCCTCGGTCCCGCCATCCACGGTGCAGTGCAGAACGCGCGCTGCGCGCCCGGAGACGTGAAAGCATTGGGCTTCGCCGGCCAGCTCGACGGCTGCATCGCCATCGATCGGCAAGGCCGGCCGCTGCATCCCTGCCTGATCTGGATGGACCGGCGCGCCGACGTCGAAGGCATCGATGCCGACATGGTCCATGCCACCTGCGGCGTCGTCCTCGACGCGACGCATTCCGCCGCCAAGATCAGGTGGCTGAAACGGAACGTGCCGGCGGTGGCCCGCGCGGCGAAGTTCCTCGTGCCGGTCTCCTACATGGTCTCGCGCGTGACGGGCGCGCATGTCATCGATCATGCCACGGCCTCGACCAGCATGGTCTACGGGCTCGCGGCGAAGACCTATGACGCGGCGCTGCTGGCGGCCTTCGGCATCGGCGCGGAGGAACTGCCGGCCGCGCTGGACGCCGCGGCGCCGGCGGGCCGCCTTTCGGACGAAGGGGCTTCGCTCACCGGCCTCGCCCCCGGCATACCGGTCGCGGTCGGCACCGGCGACGACTTCTCTTCCGCCATCGGCGCGGGCCTGGTCGCGCCCGGCCGCTTCATCGACGTCGTGGGCACCGCGGAGGTGACCGGCGCGCTCCATCGCGAAGCGGTCATCGACCGCGGGCGGCTGGTCGAGACGCATGCCTTCATGGACGGTCACTACTATATCGAGAATCCGGGCTGGCTTTCGGGCGGCGCCCTGGTCTGGTTTCGCGACACTTTCGGCCTCACGAGCTTCGAGCAGCTCACCGCCCTTGCCGGCGAGGCGCCGCCCGGCGCTGAGGGTGTTACCTTCCTTCCCGCGCTCTCGGGCGCCATGGCGCCCGAATGGATCGCCTCGGCGCGCGGCGCCTTCTACGGCATCGCCCCATCGCACGGGGTCTCGCATCTGGCGCGGGCGCTTCTCGAAGGCCTGAGCTTCGCCATGCGCGACGTGCTCGACAGGGTGAGGGAGCTCGGCGTCGAATGCCGGGCCTTGCGCGTCGTCGGAGGCGGCGCCCGCAGCGCCCTGTGGACGCAGATCCGCGCCGACGTCGCCGGGCTTCCCGCCGAAACACCGCGCCATCTCGACACGTCGGCCATCGGTGCCGCAGTGCTGGCGGCAAAGGCTTCGGGCCTCGTCGCCGACATCGGCGAGACGGTGGTCGAGCTCAATCCGGTCGCCCGGACGGTTTTGCCGCTTGCCCGGAATCGCGCGGCCTATGAGAATGCCTATCGGCGCTACCGCCAGTTGTTCACATCCCTGAGGCCGTTGTTCTGATCCGCCTTCTTCTGACACTCGCTCTCGGCGTCGCGGGCGGCGCCGTCTTCGCCGCCATTCGTTTTCCGGCACCGTGGCTGGCGGGCAGCATGATCGCCGCCATCCTCGCCGTCCTTCTCGGCCTGAAGCTGTGGATGCCGGATGCGCTCAGAAACGTCGCCTACATCATCCTCGGCGTGCAGATCGGCTCGAGCGTCACCGTCGAGACGCTGGTCACGGCGGCGCGCTGGCCGCTGAGCCTGGTCATGCTCGTGGTCACGGTCGCGGCGGTGACCGTGGCCTGCTATCTCTTCTACCGGCGGATGCGCGGCTGGCCCGCGGGGGATGCGCTGTTCTCGAGCCTGCCGGGCGCGCTCGGTCTCGTCGTGGCGCTGGCCGACGACGCCAAAGCCGACATGCGGCGCGTAATCATCGCGCAGAGCATCAGGCTGTTCTTCCTGGTGGCGGCGCTGCCTCTCGTCATCAACAGCCTGTCGGCTCATCGCCAGCCGCTCGCCCTGCCGGAGACATCCGTGTGGTGGGAGATCGCGCTCGTCGTCGCGGCGAGTGCGGCCGTAGCACTCCTGTTCGAGAGGCTGCGCGTCCCCGCCGGTCTCTTCGTCGGCTCGATCGTGCCGAGCGCCCTGTTCTATATCGGGGACATCGCGCACGGCGCCTTGCCGGCGCCGATCCTCATCCTGGCAAACGTCATCATCGGCAGCTCGCTCGCCAGCCGCTTCCAGGATTTCACCTTGGGCGAGCTCCTGCACACGCTGGGCGACGGCATCGCCGGCTTCGCCATCGCCCTGGTGGTCTCGCTGGCGGGCGCCGTGCTGGCCAGCCTCATCGGCGACCTGTCCTTCGCCCAGACGCTTCTCGCCTTCGCGCCGGGGGGACTCGACGTGATGATGGTCATCGCGCTTGCTCTCAATCTCGACCCCGCCTATGTCGGAGCCCATCAGCTGGCGCGCTATCTCGCCATGAGCCTGGTCGTGCCGCCCGTCACCGCCTATCTCTTGCGCAGGAGAGCGCCGCCGCCCGGCAACACCGGCATCTAGTTTGCGTCAATCGACAAAGGCGCGTTCGAGCACATATTCGCCGGGCTGGCTGTTGGCGCCCTCGCTGAAGCCCTTCTCCTCCAGGGTCTTCCTGAGATCGAGATTGAGACCCTTCGAACCGCAGATCATCACCCGGTCGAAGCGGGGATCGAACGGCGGCACGCCCAGATCATCGAACAGCCGGCCGGTGCCGATCAACCGGGTGATGCGGCCCATATTCGGCGAGGCCTCGCGTGTCGTCGTCGCATAGCGGATGAATTTTCCGGAAGCCTCTTCGCCGACCAGCGGATCGGCCGCCAGGCTCCCGGCCAGATGCGCGCCATAGGCCAGCTCGCCCTTCGTCCGGCATGTCTGGGTCAGGACGACCTGCTCGAATTTTTCATAGGTCTCGGGATCGCGCATGAGGCTGGCGAAGGGCGCCACTCCGGTGCCGGTCGAGATCATCCACAGGCGCTTGCCCGGCCGCAGCGCGTCGAGGACGAGCGTGCCGGTCGGCTTCGTCCTGACGATCACCTCATCGCCCGCCTCGATCTTCTGCAGCTTCGACGTCAGCGGTCCGCCGGGCACCTTGATCGAATAGAACTCCAGCTCCTCGTCCCAGAAGGGCGAGGCGATCGAATAGGCCCTGAGGATCGGCTTGCCGTTCTCACCGGGCAGGCCGATCATGACGAATTCGCCGGAGCGGAAGCGCAGGCTCGCCGGG
The DNA here is from genome assembly GCA_050246735.1 of Parvibaculaceae bacterium. Lineage (GTDB taxonomy): Bacteria > Pseudomonadota > Alphaproteobacteria > Rhizobiales > Aestuariivirgaceae > Taklimakanibacter. Next base: position 161,414 of record JBFWVM010000001.1, read on the forward strand.
CGGGTGAGGCGGAACGAGAACAGCCGGTCGTCCCAGTGGCGCACGCTCAGCACGGACTGGCCGTCGGCGATGCGCGGCCTGCTCAGCGTGGCTTGTTCAGCAGCATGCATTTCCGGATCTCCATGATGGTGTTCGTTGGATCATTCGCCGGCGCCGACGCGCAGGCCGTCTATCTCGAAACCGTCGGTCTCCTCTTGCGGACGCGGCTCGAGCAAGACCATGACTTCGCCCTTCCGCGGCTCGGGAAAGCCTATCCTGGCGCCCTCCACCTCGAACTCGGATTGCGGCGGGGTCTCAGGCCCGGCTCCAGGATCATAGATGGGCTTCTTCGCGTGGGGTTCGGCCGGCTCCTCGCCGGTGACGAGCAGCGCCGCCTTGCCGGGCTTGCCGTCCCACTCCTTGGCGTCGGCGGGGACGGGGCCCTTCGCCGAGATGTTCGGCCAGGCAAGGGCGTATCTGGCGTTGATGGCGAGCCACTCATCGAGGCCCGGCTCGGTGTCGGCCTTGATCGCGTCAGCCGGGCATTCCGGTTCGCAGACGCCGCAATCGATGCATTCCTCGGGATGGATGACCAGGAAGTTCTCGCCTTCGTAGAAACAATCGACCGGGCATACGGCGACGCAGTCCTGGAACTTGCAGTTGATGCAGTTTTCGGTGACGACATAGGTCATGGCGCTTCCTCAGTTAGGGAGTATACTTCCTTTCTCGGCGACAAAAAACTATCCGTTGATGGGCACGGAAATGACGGCATAGGAATGCCCGATCGTGCGGTTCCTGACCGGATCGGTCAGCTCGATGCGGAAGCTCGGGCTGAAGCGGACGTCGCCGATGACGCCGCACGTCCCGCCGAACATCAGCGTGCCGTCCTCGAAAGCTTCGCCTTCCGATTCGTAGTGCCGCAGCAATTCGCCGGGCGACAGCATCCCGGCCACGCTTCCGGACTGGTAGGGCACCTCCTTGCCGCCTTCGACGATATGGGAATTGATGGTGAGCCGGTCCCAATGGTCTTCGATCTCCGCCAGGCGCCAGAAGCGCCGCGCGATCGGCTTGTCGCAGAGCTGCTTGGCGACGGTGATGCCGCTCTTCTCCACCGTCCGGTCGGTGTGGTCGGATCCGGCCCCGACCCAGATGTCGCCGGCGTGCTTGAGCAGCACATATTCCACCTCGCCGCTCGAGCCCTCACCGATGACCTCGATCGCCTCCGCGGTCGACAGACGTGAAACGCCGACGCGGTAGAACATCGGTGTCCGGTGTGGCGGCTGCACGCCGATCTTCGCCAGCTCGTCGATATGGTGCTGCAAGGCGTGCCTGTCGCGCCCAGTCCAGCCGCCGACCACGACCTTGGCGATCCTGACCCTGGCCGGGATTTCCCCGTCGTCGGAAACGAAAGTGGCATCGAATTCGATCTCGGGCCGCATGCGCCTGTCTCCCTTGCCGTTAGTGTCCGCGGACGACATGCTCGAGCCCGCGCGCTATCGCCAGCAGCCGGCGGTCGGCGCCGCTTTCCCCCATGAGCATCGCGCCGACGGGAAGCGAGCCCGCGCCGTGGCACGGTATCGAGATGGCCGGCAGGTCGAGGAAATTCCCGATCGCCGTGTTCCTGAGACAAAGCAGATTGATGCGGCTGGATTGCGCGGTATCCGTCAGATCCGCCAGGGCGGGCGGCGCGATCTGCACCGCGGGCAGGATGAGCGCGTCGAACAGCTGCTGCCTGCGGGCGACGGAGGCGCGAATGCGCCGCCGGTGCTCGCCGAGGCCGATATAGTCCGCGGCGCTTTGCGATTTTCCGGCATCGAAGCGTTGGCGCACCCAGGGGTCGTAGAGCTCGGGCCTCGCTTCCAGATGCTCGCGGTGCCAGGCATAGGCCTCCGCTCCGACGAAGCCGCCTTTGCCGTTTATCCGGGGAAGCTCGGCCAGCTCCGGAAGCGTGACCGGGGTCAGCCTGACGCCGCGCCGCGAAAGCCGGGTCAGCGCCGCCTGATAGGCGTCGGCGACGGTCGCGTCCATCTCGTCGGTCGCGTAGCCCTCGAGAACGCCGAGCCTCAGGCCGCCTTCGGGATGCGAATCGACGTCGCTGCCGACGCCGCCCGACAGGATGGAATCGAGAACGGCGCAGCAGGAAACGCTGGAGGCCAGGGGGCCGATGCAGTCGAGCGTCGTGGAGAGGGGCACCGAACCCGTCTTCGGCACGCGCTCCGAAGTCGGCTTGAACCCGACGATGCCGCAGAAGGCCGCCGGTATCCGGCAGGAGCCGCCGGTGTCGGTGCCGATGGCGGCCGGCACCATGGCTTCCGCCACCGCCACCGCCGCGCCCGAGGACGAGCCGCCGGGAATCCGCTCGACCGTCCCGTCATGCGGGTTGCGCGGCGTCCCGAAATGGGCATTGACGCCCAGTCCGGAATAAGCGAACTCGGTCATGTTGTTCTTGCCGACCACGACGAACCCGGCACGGCGCAGCCGCCGCACGATCTCGGCATCTTCGCCGGCCGGCGGCATATGATCGAGAACGTGCGAGCCGGCGCGCGTCACCTCGCCCCTGACGTCGAAGAGATCCTTGATGGCGATCGGAATGCCCGCATGTGGCGGAACCGAAACGCCCTCCCGGCGCGCCTGATCGACCAGCCGCGCCTGGGCGAAGGCCGCATCGCGATAGGTCGTGAGAAAGACCAGGCCGCCCTGGCCGCCCGGCGCATCGATGCGCTCGAAGGCTTCGCTCACCAGCCCCTCGCTGGTGATCTTGCCGCTTGCCAGTTTTCTCGACAGATCCGTGATGTTCTGAAGCATTGGCGGGCCGGATGAGCTCGGCAAGGGCCGGGCCTCGGGTTCATGCCGCGAGGCCCTGACTCGCCTCATTGCGGATCGTAATAGTGCTGCTCGAGGAGCAGGCAGCCCGTCTCCGAGCGGAAAGGCCCGTGAGCGACATGCGGCGGGCGGCAGCAATAGGTGAAGGGACCGAAACGCTCGCCGCCCCCGGGTCCGTCATTGCCGACCCACATGTCGCCGGAGATCACGAACACCTCTTCCCAGTAATCGTGCTCGAACGGCACGGTCGTATAGGTGCCGGGCTCGAATTTGAGCAGGCGCGTATGTCCGCCGCGCCGGTTGTCCATGTCGAGCTTGCCCGACAGGATCTTCTGCTTGATGCCTGCGGGATAGCCCTTCGGTGTCTCCCAGCCGTCGTCGAGATCAAGCTGATAGAATTCACGATGCTGCTTGTTGACCGCCACCTTGTGCTCTCCTTATTCCGCGGGCTCTTTGGCGAATTTCGGGCTGTCCCTGTGAATGGTCTCCATGTTGTTGCGGCGGGTCGTGAACTTGTCCTTCTCGAAGACGCCGGGCGGAATATCGAAAAACCCGCTCGACAGCTGGAGCGGCGATGATTCCCGCATCTCGATAGAATCGAAGGGGCAGACATCCAGGCACAGCTCGCATCCGATGCAGTTGTCCGCGTGGACGTCGATCTTGCCGGCCGGGTTCTGCGACAGCGCCTCGTAGAAACAGACCTGGATGCAGACATTGCAGGTCGGATTCTTGCATGTCTCCTCATTGACGGCGGCATGGATGCGGTTCTTGGAGAACTGCTCCGAATAGTCCTTGACCGAGCTCCGGGAAGCGATGCCGATCATCTCGTCGACCGACTTGTAGCCGTGCTCGTCCATGAAGTCTTCGACGCCTTCGATGATCTTGGGCAGCCATTTGATGCCCTTGATCATCAGGACCGATCCGACCTGGACGATGCCGGCTCCCGCCATGATGAACTCGATGACGTCGCGATGATCGAAAATGCCGTTCGAGCCGGAAATCGGCATGCCCAGCGCCTCGTGGATCCGATGCACCCAGCGCAGCGACAGGGGCTTGACCCAGGTTCCGCCGATTCCGGCAGGGCCGCCGATGCGCGGCCGGCCGGTCTCGATATCGACGACGAAGCCGGTATGGCGGTTGGTCGCGGTCACCGCGGCGGCGCCCGCCTCACGCACCGCCTTGGCCACTTCGAGCGGCCTCGACTGGTCGGGCGTCAGCTTGATGACCACCGGAATATCGACGGATTCGCAGACATGCCGCGTGACCTCGAAGGCGACTTCCGGCTCCTGGCCGATCATCGAGCCGCCATGCACGCCCGGCATCATCGCCGGATGCGGGCAGCCGAAATTCAACTCGACCATCGGGAGGCCGCAATCCTCGACGGTGCGGCAGATATCCTTCCAGCCGTTCACGTCCTTGGCGCCGGCGCTTCCGATCAGATGCGCGCCGCGCTCGGCGGCATATTTCTGCGTCTCGACCAGTGCCGGGATCCAGTCCTTGTAATAGGTGCTGGAATAGCCGGAGCGGCTGTAGAAGACGAAGTCGCGCGCCGCTTTGCCGCGGATGATGTCGCCTTTCGAGTTCATCACGCAGTATTTGGAGTTCTGCGTGAGCCGCGCCATGTCCTCGATATCGGTGAGGGTCTTGATGATCGCGCCGGAGGCGCCATTGTCGAAGCATTGGCGCATCAGGTCCGGACTGTTGGTCGTTTCCAGCGAGGCGACGATTATGGGATTCTTGAACCTGACCCCGCAGAAGTCCACGCTCATGTCGGCCATCATTCTGCTCCTTCGCTACCTCTCGCAGCGCGGCCGGGGAAAGCCGGGGCATTTAAGACGTATACCCCGCATTGCACCGGAGATGCGCCGCTTCCATTGCTACGGCACGATAGGGAGTATACTCCATAAAGCCGGCGTGGCAAGCCTCAAAAAAGAGCAGGGATCACGCATCCGGGCGCCGGCGTCCATTCGCGGACGAACCCCGAGCCGCCAGGGTTCGGGGTTCATGTTGCAGGCCCGGGCGATCGCGACCCGGGACGGTTCTATTCGAACGCGCTCGCCGGATAGAACTTGGCGTTCTCCCACTTGCCGTCCTTGGCCGCCTGGATCGAATAGGATCCCGGCACCGTGCCGGTCTTGTCGAAGGTCAGGGGACCCGAGGCGCCCTCGAGGTCGATGTCCTTGCCGGCCGCGATCGCCTTCTTGCCGTCGGCGAAGCCCATGACCTTCTCGCCATCGGCGGCGACGGTGCGCAGGGCGGCGTTGATGGCCGCCCCGGTGCATCCCTCGCCCGCTTCGAGAGCGAGCGCCACGACATTCATCATGTCGAAGGAGTTCGCGGCGAAGGGGCCGGGCTCCGCGCCGGCCTTCTTCTTGTTCAGGGCCGCGAAGGCCTTGTATGCCGGAAGGCTCTTGTCGGCGTCGGCAAGCTCGACATAGGCACGGCCGTTGATGAGACCGGCGCCGACGGCGGCGAAGATCTCAGGCACGGCCAAGTCGGCGGTGAACAGCCACTCGCCTTCGAAACCGCCGGCGGCGGCCTCCTTGATCACCGTGACACCCGATTCCTGGCCGCCCGCGAGATAGATCGCGTCGGGCGGGTTGGCGAGCACCGAGGTGAGCTCCGCCTGGTAGGAGGGCTGGCCCGGATTGTACACGACATAATCGGTCAGCTCGATGCCGGCCTTCTCCAGCTTGGTGCGAGCGACCTGCGCGGGGGAGATGGTCGATTCCTCGTTCTGGACCAGGAAGGCCACCTTCTTGTAACCGCGGTCGGTCAGCCACAGGCCGGAGGCCTCCCCGTCGGCGAGATCGGAGGAGACGGTGCGGTAGACATAGTCGCCGCCCAGCTTGTTCAGCGTGATCGTGCCGGCATAGGGCGACATGATCACCGTCTTCGAGCGTTTCGCCAGGTCGACGAGGGCGACCATCTCGCCCGACGACGGCCCGAGTATGGCGACGGCGCCTTCCGCCTCGATCATCTTCGAGGCTTCGCGGATCGCGACTTCCGGATTGCCGCCGGTGTCGGCGATCACGGTCCTGATCGTCCCGCATTTCGTGCCCCCGGCGGCATTGATCTCTTCGGCGCCGAGCTTGATCCCATTGGCGACGATCTCGCCGAACTCGCCCAGCTCGCCGGTCAGCGGGACCAGGATGCCGATCGTCACGTCCTTGGCCTGCGCGGCCGAGATGCCGGCAAGCAGCGTGCCCGCCATCAATGCATTGCGAAGCATACTCCTTTTATCGTTCGTCACCATCATGCTTACCTCCCTTGGTTTTGCCGATTAAGGTGTCAGACCTGCAACAAGACCTTCTCCAGGCGGCCGGTCTCGAGCAGCCCTTCGCTCTCCATCGTGCCGGCATTCCTGCCGGCGTCGATCGCATAAGTGGTCCTGGATATCGCGAGGATCTTCTCGGGATCCTGCTCGACCACCCAGACCACGCCCATTCCATCTTCCGCGAGTTCCTTGACCCAGGCGACGATCCTGTCCACGAAGATCGGCGCGAGCCCCGCCGTGGGCTCGTCGAGCAGGAGCACGTCGGGCCCGGCGATCAGCGCGGTGGCGATGGCCAGCGTCTGGCGCTCTCCTCCGGACAGCGTCGAGGCGAGCTGATCGCCGCGCTCGCCGAGGATCGGGAAGCGGCGCAGCACCTCGCCCACCCGCTCGCCGGCGTTCGCGAAGGCCAGCGACGAGACGCGCAGATTGTCCCTGACCGACAGCTCGGCAAAGACGTTGCGCTCCTGCGGCACGTAGCCGATGCCGGCGCGGCATACGCCGGGCGCGTCCAGCCCCGCGAGCGAGCTGCCGCGATAGCGTATGTCGCCTTCCATGACCGGCAGATGGCCGGCGATGGTCTTCATCAGCGTGCTTTTGCCGGCGCCGTTGGGGCCGAGCACCGTCGTGATCTCGCCGGGGGGCACGCAGAAATCGATGCCGTGCAATATCTGCACCTTGCCATAGCCGGATTTCAGGCCCTTCACGTCAAGCTGCATGTCCGGCTCCCAGATAGGCTCCGATCACCTTCCTGTCGGACTTGATCTCCTGTGGCGTCCCCTCGGACAGGAGCTCGCCGTTCTGCAACACCACCACCGAATCGGCGATCTGCAGGAGGAAGCTCAGATTGTGCTCGACCACGATCAGCGTCGTCCCGGCGCCGTGGAGATCGACGAGGACCTTGCTCAGCTTCTTCTGCAGGCTGGGATCGACGCCGGCCGTCGGCTCGTCGAGAAGCAGGATGCGCGGCTGGCGGACCAACTGGCGGGCGACCTCCAGCATTCGCAACTCGCCGCCGGAGAGGTTGGCCACGGTCTCGCGGCTGCGTCCGGAAAGGCCGACGCGCTCCAACACGTCCTTCGCCCGCTCCGCCAACTCGCTCTCGCTTTCGCGCCAGCGGCCCGAGACAACCGCGCCGATGGTCTCGCCGGCGCTGTCGGCGCCGACGATCACATTGTCGAGCACCGAGAGCGAGGGGAAGGCGCGGGGCGTCTGGAACGTCCGGCCGAGCCCGTGCGAGGCGATGCGCGAAGCCGGGATGCGGGAAAGGTCGATCCCCTCCAGCATCACCGATCCCGCATTCGGCTTCATGACGCCGGAGATCAGGTTGAAGGTGGTGGACTTGCCGGAGCCGTTCGGTCCGATCAGGCCGAGGAACGCTCCTTTGCGGACGCGGAAGCTCAGGCCCTTGTCGCCGCCTACGGCCTTCAGCCCGCCGAAACGCTTGGTGAGCCTGTCGACGAGGAGGATCTCGCTCATATCCGCCTCCACTTCCTGGCGAAGGCTTCGAAAGGCTGCCAGCGCAGCACCAGGATGAACAGCATGCCGGTCAGCATGTGCTCGGCTGCGGCGGCGATCTGCGCCGAGCGCACCGTCTCGAACGGGATGGCGCGGACGGCCTCCTGGAAGAGGACGAGCGCCACCGTGCCCAGGATCGCGCCGAGGATCGTGCGCTCGCCGCCGAGCGCCAGCGCGATCCAGACGAAGAAAGTCACTTCCGCCGTGAACAGGTCGGGGCTCACCAGGGTGGTGATCATCGCATAGAGGGCGCCGGCAAAGCCGACAGGGAGTGCCGAAATGACGAAGACCTCGAATCTCATCCGCTGGATGTCCTTGCCGACCGCCTCGGCCGCCAGCTCATCGTCGCGCACAGCATCGATGGCGCGGCCATAGGGCGAAGCCAGGATGCGGCGGCAGACACAGGCGGTGGCGAGCATCAGGAGCAGCGCCGCCCCGGCATAGACATAACTGTCGGGCAGGCCGAGCCATCCGGTGTCGGGGCGGTGGACGTTCGTCAGGCCGAGGCTGCCGTTGCCGATGCGGCGCTCGTTGAGCAGGAAGGAGTGCAGGACCTCCGCGAAGGCGAAAGTGGTGATCGCCAGATACTCGCCGCGCAGGCGCAGCGTCGGCCAGCCGGTCAGCACGGCGAAGGCCATCGAGGCGAGGCCGGCGGCGAGGACTCCCGCCCACCATGGCGCGCCGAAGCCGAACAGATACTGATCGAGCACCTGCGGCGGGTCCTGGGTGACGATGGCATAGGCATAGGCGCCGGCGGCGAAATAGGCGACCATGCCGAAATTGATCATGCCGGCGCGGGCATATTGCAGATTGAGCGACAGCGTCAGCACCGAGAACAGGCAGCCGAACATGACGACGGCCGGGATGATCTGCGCCAGGCTCATGACGGCGCCTTTCCGGCGAGGCCTTGCGGGCGGAACAGGAGCACTACGATGACGACGGCGAAGGCGATGAGCGGCCGGTAGCCGGCAGGTATCCAATAGACCGAAACGTCCATGGCGATGCCGACGATCAGGCCCGAGACGATGACGCCATAGAGAGAGCCCAGTCCCGCCAGGATGGCGACGGCGAGGATCTGCAGGATCTGCGCGAAGGCGATGTCGGTGGAGAGCGTCGCGACCATCGCGAGCACCACCCCCGCCAGTCCCGCGAGGCCCGACGAGATCAGCCAGGTCACGCGCGAGGTCTGGCGCACGTCGATGCCACGCGATGCCGCGAGCTCCGGATTCGCCGCCATCGCCCTGACGGCAAGACCGGTCCTGGTCCTGCTGAGGAACATCGCCAGCGAGATGCCGGTGAGGGCGGCGAGCGCCACGACGATGAGCTGATAATTGGTGATGCGCACACCCAGGATCCGGTAGCCGGTCGCCAGGGGGATATCCAGCGTGCGGATGCCGGTGCCGATCGCTGCGTCGATCGCGCCATGCAGCACATAGGCGACGCCGACGGAGGTGATCAGCAGCACCGCTGGTCCGAGCCGGCGGATCGGATCGTAGACGGCGCGGCCGATGGCAAGCCCGAGAAGGGCGGTCGCGATGATGGCGATGACGGCCGCCAGGACGACCGGCAGTCCGGCGAGGTTGGTCAATCCCCAGGTCAGGAAGGCGGATATGCCGAGCAGCTCCGCATGCGCGATATTGAGAAAGCCTTCGACGCGCCGCGTCAAAGAGAAGCCGATCGTCGCCAGGATAAGAAAGCAGCCGGTGACGATGCCGGTGACGAGATATTGGGCGAAGAGCGTCACGGCGCCGCCTGCGGCCCTGTGGCGCGGCGGCTGAACCGTGCGGCCGAGCTTTCCGCCTCCGGCATCATATCCCTCCCGTTGTCTGGCTTCTCCGGCTAGATGTTAGGGAGTATACTTCGTTTTTCGGCGAATACAATCTTTTTGGGAAAGAGGCCTCATCATCAGATCGTCCGGAACAAAATCCACGGGAATGCCTATCCGAAGCGGAGCGAGGCGCGGCTCGAAGCGTCGTTGGCATCGATGAGCTTGGCCACCAGTCTGTAGAATTCCTCGAGCTCGGGTTCGCTCAGCGGGGAAACGAACCGGTCCTGGGCCCGCGCCATGATCGGGCGGACGCGGTTCACGAACTTCCGTCCCTGGTCGGTGATCTTGATGAGCTTGGCCCGGCCGTCGGTGTCGGAAGGCCTTCTGGTCAGCAATCCCTTGCGCTCGAGACGCCGGAAGACGTCGGCGCCGCTGGTGCGGTCGATGCCGACGGAGGCCGACAGAGTGAGCTGATCCATTTCATCCCCGCCCTGCAGGACGGTGAGCACGCCGAACTGAACCGGCGTAATGTCCTCGCCGCCGCATTCCTCGGCGAACAGGCCGAGATGGATCTGATGCAGACGGCGAATGAGATAGCCGGGCCGGGTCCAGAGATCGCGATATTCTCTATTTTTCGATTTCCTGAGGGAGAGGCCCGTCTTCTTCTTGTTGCCGCCGGATCTCATCGCGCTGTTGTGTGCCTCGCAAATACTCCCCGGCACGGAAAGCGCCGGAGATCATAGTCTCGTCCGCCGTCAGGGGTGAGCCCATTGCGTGCTTCGATTTATGAGGTATACTCCTTTTATGCGGGCGTGGCAACCGGATATCGCGGTTCGCGCTTTGCCTCACGGCCGGTTGCGCGAAGACGACAGGGCACGACTGCCGCCGGCGAGAGGAAACGAACGGCGATGAGCACGGGAATCGGCGCGCGTGTGCTGCGCAAGGAAGACCGCCGCCTGCTTGACGGCCAAGCGAAATTCGTCGGCGATATCAAGATGCCGCGCCAGTGGGAAGCGGCCTTCGTGCGCAGTCCGATCGCCCATGGCAGAATCACGAGGATCGCCAAGCCCGCGGGGCTGGAGAGCCGCGTGTTTGTCGCTCGGGATCTCGCCGATGTGCTGCCGATCCGGGCGGAGTCGTCGCTGCCCAGCTACAAGGCCTCGGACCAGCACCCACTGGCGGCCGGAAAGGTCCGCTTCGTCGGCGAGTGCATAGCGCTCTGCGTCGCTCCGACCAGGGCGGAAGCCGAGGACATCGCCGAATTGGTCGAGGTCGAGTTCGAGACGCTGCCCGCTTTGGTCGAGGCCAGGAAAGCGATGACGGCGGGGGCGCCTCTGGTGCATGAGGAATGGGGCGACAATCTCTTCCTGACCACGACATTCGACGGCGACATCGAAAAGCTCAAGGAGAAGGCCGACGTCGTCATCGAGCGCGAATACGAGACCGCCCGGCAATGCATGATGCCGATGGAGGGCAAGGGCACGCTCGCCCATTGGGACGGCAAGGCGGGCCAACTCGTCGTCTATACCTCCACCCAGGTGCCGCATCTCATCCGCACGGGGATATCGCAATTCCTGCAGCTCGACCAGGGCAAGGTCCGGGTCATCGCGCCAGACGTCGGCGGCGGCTTCGGCTACAAATGCGTGCTCCAGCCCGAGGAACTGTCGGTTTCCTGGGCCGCCCTGAAGACCGGCCGGCCGATCCGCTGGACGGAAGACCGGCGCGAGCATCTCGTCGCCGGCGCCAATACGCGCCAGCATCACTACAAGATCACCGCCTATGCCGACAGGACGGGCCGCCTGCTCGGCATCGATGCCGAGATCATCGTCGATGTCGGGGCCTATTCCGTATGGCCGTTCACCGCCTGCCTGGAAGCGGCGCAGGCCGGCGGCAACCTGCCCGGGCCCTATGCGTTCGACACCTACAGATGCAAGACCTATTCGGTCGCCACCAACAAGCCGGCCTTCACGCCCTATCGCGGCGTGGCGCGGCCGGGCGTATGCTTCGCGATGGAGCTGACGATCGATGCGATCGCCAGGGCGGTCGGCCGCGAACCCGCCGATGTGCGCCGGGAGAACCTGGTGCCGGCGCAGAGCATGCCGTTCACCAACGTGACCAGGAAATATTACGACAGCGGCGACTATCCGGGCAGCGTCGTCGAAGCGGCGCGGGCGATCGATCTCGAAGGCTTCCGCAGGAAGCAGGTGAAGGCGCTGGGCGAGGGGCGCTATCTGGGCGTCGGCTTCTCCTCCTTCACCGAGCAGTCGGCGCACGGGACGAAGGTCTTCGCCGCCTGGGGCCTGCCCCTGGTGCCGGGCTACGAGCAGGCGATGGTCAAGCTCACGCCCTCGGGCTCCGTCGAGGTGAGATCGGGCAATCACAGTTTCGGGCAAGGCCTCGAAACGACCATCGCCCAGGTCGCCAGCGAGTGGCTCAAGCTCGACGTGGACAGCATCAGCGTCACCATGGGCGACACCGGGACCACGCCCTATTCGACCGGCGCCTATGCCTCGCGCGGAATGGTGATGGCGGGAGGCGCCGTCTCCAAGGCGGCGGAAGTCCTGGCCGGTCGGATCAAGCGGCATGCGGCGCATCTGCTGCAATGCTCGGCCGCCGATGTGCGGCTCGCCGACGGCCATGCTCTCGCCGGCGGGGCCGCGGTGTCCTTCGCGGAGATCGCCCGCTCCTGGTATCTGCGCCCCGACCGTCTGCCCGACGACGTCGACACGGCGGGACTGGAGGTGACGGAAGGCTACAAGCCCGATATCGACACCGGCGTCTTCACCTATGCCACCCATGCCGCGACCGTCGAGGTGGATGTCGAGACCGGACGGGTCGATATCGCGGACTATGTGATCTTCGAGGACTGCGGCAGGAGAGTGAACCCGCTGATCCTCGAAGGACAGGCCTATGGCGGCACTGCCCAGGGAATAGGCACGGCGCTGTTCGAGGAGGTGATCTATGACGGCACCGGACAGCCGCTGACCTCGACGCTTTCCGACTACATATTGCCGGGGCCTGCAGAGCTGCCGGGCTTCAGGCTGCTGCACAAGGAAACCCTGTCGCCTCATACGCGGCACGGCATCAAGGGCGTCGGCGAGGGTGCTGCGATCGCGCCGGCGGGGGCCATCGTCAACGCCATCAATGACGCGCTGAAGCCGCTCGGCGTGGAGATCAAGCGGATTCCGGCGACGCCTGCGCGCATCCTCGAGGCGCTGCTCGAGGCGCGAGAGCGCCGGAAAGCGGCCTGATGAAGCCGGCTCCGTTCGACTACGTCCGGCCCGAGACACAGGCGGCGGCATTCGAACATCTCGCCGCCGCCGGCGGCGAGGCCAGGCCGATCGGCGGCGGCCAGTCGCTAGGGCCGATGCTCAATCTGAGGCTCGCCAGGCCGGGCAAGCTCGTCGATGTAAGCCGGCTCGGCGACCTGCGCGTCTCGCGCGATGACGCTCGGCATGTCGAGATCGGCGCCGCGGTCACTCACGCCGAGATCGAGGACGGCCGCTCGCCCCAGCCGATAGAGGGCATGCTGCGCCATGTGGCGGCCGGCATCGCCTATCGCGCGGTGCGCAACAAGGGCACGATCGGCGGCAGCCTGTGCCACGCCGATCCCGCCGCCGACTGGGTGAGCGCCATGACCGTGCTCGACGCTTCGATCGTCGTTGCCGGAGCCGCCGGGCGTCGCCGCGACATCGCGATGACCGAATTCATGGTGGGCGCCTACCGGACCGCTCTCGAGCCGGGCGAACTGGTGCGGGCGGTGAGGATTCCCAAATATTCCGGCGAGGCCCGCTGGGGCTATTACAAGATATGCCGCAAGCTCGGGGAGTTCGCCGACGCGATCGGCGCCGTCGTCGCCGATCCGGCGCGGGGCTACTGCCGCATCGTCGCCGGCTCGACAGGTGCCGCACCGCTGGTGCTGGACGATCTGGCGCCGGAGCTGGCGCGAACCGCCGCCATGCCCGCCGGCACTCGCATCAAGGACGTGCTCGGCGCCTCGGGGATCGCCTTCGATGCGGTCAAGCTTCACCAACTCACGGTCGCCATACAGCGATCGATCGCACAGGCGCTGCAAGCATGAACGCACCGATCACGCTGACCGTCAACGGCGAGCGCTTTACCGTCGAGGCCTCTCCGCGAACCCAGCTTGCCGAAATCCTGCGCGACCGGCTGGATCTCACGGGCACGCATCTCGGCTGCGAGCAAGGCGTATGCGGCGCCTGCACGGTCATGGCCGACGGCAAGCCGATCCGCTCCTGCATCGCTTTCGCGGGAAGCTGCGACGGCGTCAGGATAGAAACCGTCGAAGGCTTTGCGGACGACAGGACGATGCAGCGCCTGCGTTCGGCCTTCTCGCGCCATCACGCCCTGCAATGCGGCTTCTGCACGCCGGGCATGCTGGTGACGGCGCGCGACATCGTCGCGCGTTTCGGCGATCCGGACGAAAGCACCGTCCGCCGCGAGCTTGCGGGGAATCTGTGCCGCTGCACCGGCTATGTCGGCATCGTGGCGGCGATCCTCGACGTCATCGCCGAACGCAACGGCCTGGGCGAGAGGGCCGAAGCGGCGGCCGCTCCTCTTCCCGTCCCGCGCAAGGGGTTCACGCCGTTCGAAGCGGCGCGCCGCAAGTCCGCGCCGCCACGGCCGGGGTCCGGCGCGGCGCGAGTCCGCGCCGAAGGCAATTGGACGGTGGTTCAGCGCGACTTCGTGCTGGAGCATCCGCCGGAGCGTGTGTGGGCGTTGTTCTCGGACATGAAGAAGGTCGGCTCCTGCGTGCCGGGCGCGTCGGTCGACAGCGTGACGGAAAACACCTTCGCCGGTTCGGTGGAGGTGCGCTTCGGCCTGATCAAGGCCAGCATCGGCGGCACGGGCGTGTTCGAGAACCACGGCGAGAGCAGATCCGGCTTCTTCGAGGGTCGGGGCGAGGACCGGCAAGGCCGGTCGCAGGTGCGTGGCCGGCTCGACTACCGGATCCTCTCCGGACCCCAGCCTGCAAGCGCCGCGGTCGAGGTGGATTTTAGATTCGAGATCCAGGGGCGGCTGGCGCAATTCAACCGGCCGGAGCTGGTGGCGGGATTCGCCGACCATATCCTCGCCCAGTTCGCCACGACATGCGATGGCGTGCTGGCCGGCCGGGAGATCGGCGCCGCCCAGGGACTGAGCGCAACGGGCGTCGGCCTTGCCGTGCTGCGCGCCTGGCTGAAATCGCTGATCGAGCGATATGGCAAGTCCCGCCAAAGCTGAAGGCTTCGTGTCGCCGTTCTGCCGCAATGCGGCGCCCGCAAGGACTCAGCGGACGTCCAGCGTCACAGCCCGGGTCTTGGCTTGCAGATCCTGCGGCTTGAGCCGCATGACGCAATGGGGCGTGCCGGCCGCGGTCCAGACGTCGGCATAGGCCAGGAGATCCGAATCCATGTAGGTCTTGAGCGGTTGGGCGTGGCCGAAAGGCGGTATGCCGCCGATCGCGAACCCGGTCGTGCCGCGCACATAGGCGGCATCGGGCCGGACCAGACCTTCGCCGATCGCTTTTGCCGCTTTGCGCTCGTCGACCCGATTCTTGCCGGAAACCAGCAGCAGATAGGGAGTTCCGGAACTGGCGCCCCGGAAGACAAGGGACTTGACGATCTGGCCGACCTCGCAGCCGCAGGCCGCGGCGGCCTCTTCGGCGGTGCGGGTGCTGTCGGCCATGGTTACGATCCGGGTTTCCAGGCCGAGGTGTTTCGCAGCGTCAGCGACGCGCTGGGCGCTTGAAGGCAGTGGATTTTGCGAATCGATCATTGGCGTTGCTGGTGCGGGAGTTGCAAGATGGGTCGAAGGCCTCGGGCGACGAGTCGCTTGCGGCCCGTTTTGGCACAGTTTGTTCATAGTTCGGGAGTTTTTTAGTGGTTTCCCCCCTGTCGACAAGAGTGCCGGGAGATCAAGGCTTAAGCGGCGCATTGCGTCAAGCCCGCTTGGCCGAGGCTGCTCATTTCGAGGCGGTGCTCGACATCAGGGACGCCCAGACGCTCAGGCTCCAGGTCCTCAAGGACGAACTTGCGCCGCTCGTCCTCGCCCACAACGAGGCCGCATCCTTCGTCGACCTGGCCCTGGTGCCGGGCGATCCGCCGCGCCTGTGGATCGACCTCATCACCTCGATCGTGATGGCGCCGGATCCGCGCACCTATCGGCTCGTCCAGGACGGCCAGGCCGGCCGCCTGACCCTGCTCGAGACAGCCGACAGCCGGGAAATGATCGAGCGGGTGAAACAGCATATTGCCCACCGCCTGATCGCCCGCGAACGTGAGAAGACCGGTGCCGGCGAGCCCAGACCCAGGCTCACCGGCCATTCCACCAGCGCCCTCATCCTGGCCTGGCTGTCGGGCTTTTCCATCGGGGTGCTGGCCCTTTTCGTGGCCGGGGTCCTGCTGGCCCGGCTCAACGGGTGAACGACAGACCGGCCTCGTTATATTCTGAAATACCTTTTGATTTTAAGGTTCCCAGGTCCGCTGTTAGCTAGGGATAAGGGGAGTTCGGCGAATCCTGCCCATTGCGGGTGAGATTTCCGAAACTTTAGTAAAATCAGAGGGTTGGGTTTTGCACGGAACGATCGCCAAAAGCGCCTTGAGGCAAGAGGGAGTTGATCTTGTCCTGAAGCCCACGCCGCATCGCAATCCGGTGCTGGCGAAAGTGCTCGGGGGATTTGCCACCTTGACGGCCGGTCTCGACTATGCGGCGCGCGGCGTCACCGGCTTCAACT
This sequence comes from Parvibaculaceae bacterium, assembly GCA_050246735.1. Taxonomy (GTDB): domain Bacteria; phylum Pseudomonadota; class Alphaproteobacteria; order Rhizobiales; family Aestuariivirgaceae; genus Taklimakanibacter. The sequence continues at coordinate 177,512 of JBFWVM010000001.1, forward strand.
TCTATTCGCCGCGCGGCCAGCTTGAGCATGTGCTGTCCTATCGCGAGCTGCGTCTGCGCGCCCTCAAGACCGCGCGCAAGCTTCTCGCCACCGGTCTCAGGCGCGGCGAGCGCGTGGCGGTCGTCGCCGAGACCAGCCCGGACTTCATGGCGGTGTTCTTCGGCTGCCAGTATGCCGGGCTCGTTCCGTGCCCCATGCCCTATTCGATGTATATCGGCGGTCGCGACGCCTATGTCGCGCGCATCGCCGGGATGCTGAAGACGGCGAGAGCCAGCGCCGTCATCATGACGGGCGATCTCGCCTCGCATATCGGCGAAGCGGCGGGGATCGCCGGCACGGAAATCGTCAAGACCTTCGACGAGCTCGCGGCGCAGCCGGAAAGCATCGAGAAGCTCCGGCCGTTCGAGGTCGACGACGTCGCCTATGTCCAGTATTCCTCGGGCTCGACCTCGAGTCCCAAAGGCGTGCTGATCACCCAGAAGGCGATCGTCGCCAATACCCGCGGCATCCTGCGCGACGGACTCGGCATCACCGACGAGGATCGCGCCTTTTCCTGGCTGCCGCTCTATCACGACATGGGGCTTGTCGGCTTCTGCCTGTCGCCGATGATGGGGCAGGTCACTGTCGATTATCTCTCGACGCCGGCCTTCGCGCGGCGTCCGGCGCTCTGGCTCAAGCTGATGTCGGAGAACCACAGCACCATCGCCTATTCTCCGTCCTTCGGCTTCGATCTGGCGGCGCGCCGGATCAATGGCGAGGCGGCGACCTTGGACCTGTCGGCCTGGCGCGTCGCCGGCATCGGCGGCGACATGGTTCGCGCCGACGTCCTCGATCTCTTCGCCGAGAAGCTTTCCGTCGCCGGCTTCGACGCCAGGGCCTTCACGCCGAGCTACGGCATGGCCGAGTCGACGCTCGCCATCACCTTCGCCGATCCCGGCAGGCCGGTGCGGGTCGATACGGTGGACCGCCTCCAGTACAAGCTGGCGCAGCGTGCGGTGCCGGCGGGCGACGACCTCAAGGCCAGTCCGGAGCGGGTGCGCAGCTTCGTGGTGTGCGGCAAGCCCATCGCAGGCCACAAGGTCGTCATCCGCGACGATGCGGGCAATGAGCTTGGCGAACGCGAGATCGGCCATATCCTCTTCAAGGGCCCGAGCCTGATGGCCGGGTATTTCGAGAATGCCGAGGCGACGCGGGCGATCATGACCGTCGACGGCTTCATGGACACGGGCGACATGGGCTACTGGCTCGAGGGCGAGCTCGTCATCACCGGCCGGGCCAAGGACCTCATCCTGCACAACGGTCGCAACATCTGGCCGCAGGACATCGAATGGGCGGCGGAGCAGGTCGAGCCGCTGCGCAGTGGCGACGCCGCAGCCTTCGCGGTCGAGGGCGATGACGGCGAGGACAATGTCGTGGTGCTGGTGCATTGCCGTGTGACCGGCCCGGCCGAAATGGAAGAGCTCAGGCGCAAGATTGCCGCCGTCGTCCATCAGACGGCGGGCGTCGAATGCACTATCGTCCTGGTGCCGCCGAAGAGCCTGCCCTTCACGTCTTCGGGCAAGCTTTCCCGCGCCGGCGCCAAGGACGGCTATCTCGCCGGAGCCATCGCCGAAGTTTCGCCGCTGGCGCTCTTGCCGCATCATCGGCCGGATGAAGCGCGGCTCGAAGCAGCCCAGTAGATTCCGCACCGGCCCGGACCGATGAAGGGGCCAATAGCACTCACCGGAAGCACCGGCTTTGTCGGCCGGCACCTCACCAAGGCTCTGTCCGATGCCGGCTTCGCGCTCCGCCTGCTGGCCAGACAAGCGCCGCGCGACTGCGGCTTTGGCTCGGCCGAGACGGTCGTCGGCGGTCTTGACGACGGACAAGCCCTGGAGCAACTGGTCGGCGGAAGCGCCGCCGTCATCCATCTCGCCGGCGCGATCGCCGCACCCGACCGGCAAAGCTTCTTCGCCGTCAACAGCCGGGGCACCGAGAAGATCGCCAGGGCGGCGATGGCCGCCGATGTGCCGCGCTTCATTCACGTCTCGAGCCTCGCGGCGCGCGAGCCGCAGCTCTCGGACTATGGCGCCAGCAAGCGCGCAGCCGAGGAAGCGCTTCTCTCCCTCAAGCCGAAGGGGCTGCTGATCGTCAGGCCGCCGGTCGTCTATGGGCCGGGCGATCGCGCCACGCTGCCGCTTTTCGCCCAGCTTGCCCGCGGCACGGCCTTCATTCCCGGCAGCGCCAAGGCACGCTTCTCGCTGCTCTATGTCGAGGATCTGGTGAAGTTCCTCGCGGCCCGCCTTGCCGACGATGCGGAAGGCCTCATCGAGATCGACGACGGCCGCGGAGGCTATGGCTGGCCGGATCTTCTCGCAATGGCAGGACGGAGCGAGGGCCGCGCCGCGAAAGCAGTCTACGTCCCGCAGTGGCTGATCGGGACCCTGGCCTGGCCGGCGGCGCTCCTCGGCTCGGTCCTCAAGCTGCGCGTGCCGCTGACGCCCGGAAAGGTGCGCGAGCTCTATCATCCCGACTGGGTCGCGCGCCCGACATCGCCCAAGGCACAGGACTGCGTCGACTTCACCGAAGGCTTTCGCCGCACGGTCGCCTGGTATCGCGAGCAAGGATGGTTGCCCGGCAATGCCGGCGCCGATAGAAGGCAGCAAGCCAAAGCTTATGGAGAGACGACGAAATGACCGCCAGCGAAGACACATTCGTGACCTTGTGTCAGCTGCTCGAGCCGTTCAACACCGCCAGGATCGCGCTCACGCCGGAGACCGACATTTCGGCCGACCTCAATATCGATTCCGTGTCGGTGATGGACTTCGTGATGGAGGTCGAGGATCACTTCAATATCGACATTCCGCTCAACGTCCTCTCCGAAACGCGATCGATCGCAGACCTCACGAAAGTGGTCGACGATCGTCTGGCAAAGGGGTGATCGCATGACCGACCTGCTGGAAAAGCATCGGGTTCTGTCCGAGCGTCATGAGCGCATGCTCGCCCTCGGCGTCAATGCCGTCGGACTGACCAACGACCGCATCCTCACGCCCACCCGAGCCATCATCGGCGGGCGGGAGACCATCCTCGCCGGGACCAACAACTATATGGGCGTCACCTTCGAGCCCGACTGCATCGCCGCCGGCCAGGAGGCGCTTGCCCGCTATGGCACCGGCACGACGGGCTCGCGCATCGCCAACGGCTCCTATGCCATGCATCGCGAGCTCGAGCGCGAGCTCGCAGGCTTCCTCGGCCGCAAGCATTGCATCATGTTCACCACCGGCTACCAGGCCAATCTCGGCATGCTGGCGGGGCTGGCGGGGCCCAAGGACACGATCTATCTCGATGCCGATTCGCATTCGTCGATCTATGACGGCTGCACGCTGTCGGGCGCCAGGCTCGTGCGCTTCCGCCACAATGACGCGAGCGATCTCGACAAGCGCCTGGCGCGGTCGGAAGACGAGGGCGGCCGGCTCGTCGTCCTCGAAGGCATCTATTCGATGCTGGGGGACAGGGCGCCGCTCGCCGATTTCGTCGCCGTCAAGAAGAAGCACGGGTTCCAGCTCCTGGTGGACGAGGCGCATTCCTTCGGGGTTCTCGGCCCGAACGGCAGAGGCCTGGCCGACGAGGCGGGACTCGAGGACGAAGTCGATTTCGTCGTCGGCACCTTCTCGAAGAGCATCGGGGCCATCGGCGGCTTCGGCGCCGGCAACCACCCGCTGTTCGATATGCTGCGCTATGCCTCGCGTCCCTACATGTTCACCGCTTCGCCGTCACCCGCTACCGTCGCGACCTCCCTGGCGGCGGTGCGCAAGCTCAAGGCGGAACCCGAGCGGCGCACGCGGCTTGCCGTCAACTCCGCCCGACTGTTCGACGGCTTCAAGAGCCTCGGCCTGACGCTCGGCTGCGACCGGGTGAGCCCGATCGTCGCGGTCAACTGTCCTGACGAGGTGTCGACCATTGCGATGTGGAACGCGCTGCTCAAGGCCGGCGTCTATGTCAATATCGCGCTGCCGCCGGGGACGCCCGGCAGGCAATGCCTGCTCAGATGCTCGGTCTCGGCCGCGCATACATTCGAAGAGATCGACCGGATCATCGCGCTGTTCGGCGAGGTGGTGGCTGAGGGGCACTACAAGCAGGCGGTGTGAGGCCTGACCGGGAACCCCGATGAGCCGGCCCCCAATGCTATTTGATCGCGCCGCGCCATAGAAGCCGCGGCAACAGCAGGAGGCCGGCGAGGACCGGATGGCGTTGCTGCCAGGGCGAAAGCGTGATCTTCCTGCCGCTGTGACGCTCGATCTTCCATGCCGCATAGGAGGCGCCACCCTCGAACGTGAATGCCGCCTTGGCAAGGCGCGCGAGGGACAAGGCCTTGCCCGCCCATCTCCGCCGCGGCCACGATATCGCCGGCACGTCCGGCCTGCCGAGAATGCCGGCTATGCTCTCGTAGAACGACGCGTTGGCGTTGACGATCTCACGGGCGCGGCCGGGCGCCTCGGGGCGCAGCTCGGTGCGATAGGTCTCGGCGAAGCCGCGCGCCCAGATGTCCGAAGGCGTGCCGTCGGGCGTGCCCGAGGCGAGGGAGGCGCGATACATGGTGGTGGCCGCATCGACGACGGCCATGACGACGCTTTCGCGATGCCTATCGCTCGCGACATGGACAAGAGCGGCGGGTTGCGCGAAACGCGCCCAGAAATAGGGATTGGCGGTCGTGGTCTTCACGCGCCGGGCGAACTGGGCGAGGGTCATGACCGCATACTTGGCACGCAATATCCGGCCGTCATGCTCGGTCTCGGCATAGTAGACATTGGGCGGCACGAGACGGGCCATCAGGCGGGAGATGCGGCTGGCGCTGATGTCCTCCTCGCGCTCGGTCAAGACGTAGAGATCGATCAGCGATTCCGCTGTGCCGACGCCCCTGAGGCACGAGCCGTAGGCCAGGACGGCTGCAGCCGCCCCATGCCGCTTCAGGACATGCGCCGCCATGGCCCTGATGTCGGATGACAGGGGACGATCAAGATTCTGGGCGGCGAGGGCGGCGATCTGCGCGGTCCGATTGTCCATCAGCCGCAAACATAGGTGAATTCGATGCCGGTTTCGAGCCGCAGCGGCGCGTCGGCCGGGGCCTCGAAGAATTCGCCGTCGATGACGAAAGGGGTCCTGGTCGCGATCTCGAAGGCCTCCCCGGACAGGCTCCGCGCGCCCTGCGGGACGGTCCGGTCCTCGCGCCCGTACATCAAGGGCAGGAGCCAGCGCGCAATCGAGGGAACGGGATAGGGAATGGTCGAGACCCGTATCGGCCCGGTCTTGCCGCCCCAGAACGGCCTGGCGCCGAGAATGAGCCGGTCGAGAGTGGTCGCGAGCAGCAGCAGATGGCAGTCGGCCAGCACGGTCTCGCCCGCCTGCCGAAGCTCGATCTCATAGGGACGATCGATGCGCGTCGGATCGTTCGGGTTGGCGGGGGTGAAAAGGGATCTGCCGAGGGCGGCGGCCAGGGTCGCGAAGGTCGCCAGGTCGCCTTTCAGGCCGACGCGGTGAACCGCGTCCTGGCAGAACAGGGTCGCCTGCCAGATCGCCCCGGTGCCGAGGAACATGCCGTGCCGCACCTTGCCGTCCTTCGGATTGGCGACCCGCAAAGTGGGTCTCCCGGCCAGGAGCCGCGGCTCCCTGTTGGCGATGAAATCCGCCTGGACCTTGACGTTGCGGTTGCGGAATCCGAGATCGGCCGCGGTCATGTTGGTGGTGCCATGCGGCAGCAAAGCGAGACGCGGCACGAAGCCCGGGGCGTGGCGTTCGGCAATCTCGGTCTGGATGGCCTGGATGGTGCCATCGCCCGAGCTGATGAAGAGCTCGCTCACTCCGGCGCGCGCCATCTCGTCGAGAAACGTGTCGAGCTTCGAGAAGTCGTCGAGAATCCGGACGAGGACATGCGTGTCGCCCTGGAGTAGGGCCGCAAGCCTGAGACCTTTTCCACTTGCCTTGCCGGATCGGGGATTGACGATGAGGCCGCGGGTCATCGGTGCTGCGTCATCCACGACGACAGCGGCCCGCGCCGTCTGGCGATCAGCGCCTGGCCGAGTTGCAGGCCGTGCAGCACCAGGCAGATCACGGTCCACCAGGCGACCGCCAGCAGACCCCAGTCAGGACGGCCCGCCAGGGTGAAGACGGTAAGGATCAGGAGATTCGGATTGCGCCTGGCGGTGATCTGCCGGAAGTGCGTGTCGATCGGGCGCCAGATATGGATCTCGAGGCCGAGCCACTTGATGGCGATGCCCTCCATCATCCGCTGGAGAACATAGCCCCCGAGGATCGCCAGGATCGCGATCCAGAACGTCTGATCGTCGAGCGCCCGGCCCGCATGAGCGAGGCCGAGCCCCCAGGCGACGTACCAGAAGGGCGGATGCACGAGGTCGAGCCCGTGATCGAAGACGTCCCCCCATTTGCTGGAGGTGAGGGTGGTGCGCGCCAGCTTGCCGTCCACGGTATCGAGAAAGGTCATGAGCCATGCCGCTGCAAGACCCAGGCCAAAGCGGCCTTCCAGGAACAGCCAGAAGGCCAGGAAGACCAGAAGCGCGCCGACGAGCGTAACCATGTTGGGTGTCACGCCGCGCGGCGCCAGCCAGCGGGTGGCGATGAAAGCGGGCCGTGGCCACAGATGCTTGGTGACGAGATCGGTGGCGCCCTTGTAGGTTCCCATGAACATGCGCCATTCGACCTGCCGCCGGTTGGCCGCGTCGAGCTTGAACGCGTATGGCGTCTCGCGCTTGCGCAACGCCTTCCAAAATTCGACGTCGAGCTGGTCGGGCGTGCGTGCCAGCAAGGACAGGCCGGGTGGCGGGTCGCGGCCGTCGCGCAGGATGCCGGCGATCGCCCGGCCATGCCGGCCCTGGGTCTGGACAGCCAGCGGGACGGGCTCCTGCACGGTTCCGCCGATGAGCAGCAGATCGGGCCGTTTCGCGAGCAGGGGGATCAAGGGCTGGTCCAGCACCGCGTCGGATCGCACGAAGATCACCGGGCCGGCGCGGCGTTCCGCCTCGGCGAGCGATATCTCCTCGACCTCCGTCTCGCGCGCGAACTGCCGGCGCAGGCGTTCGACCGGGGTCAGCGACCACAAGCTGATGTCGCCGCTCCCTCCTATGAAGCAGAGCGCAAGTTTCGGGGTCCGGGCCGTCGCTTCACGCGAAGCCGCATCATCCTCGGGGCCGCCCGCTTTTGCCTCTCGCTGCGCCGTCATACGTGTTCGGTGCGGAAGGAAACGACGCCGGCGACGGCAGCCAGGCCGAGCACCGGGGCCCAGGCCGCGAACCACGGTGTGACGAAGCCGAGCTCGCCCATGGTGAGGGAGATGCCGTCGAGGATGAAGAATAGGAAGCCCGCGCCTATGCCGATGGCGAACATCACGCCGATGCCGCCGCCGCGCCGGAACCGCACGGCAAGGGGGGTGCAGAGGGCGATCATCGCGAGCGCCGTGACGAAGAGCGTCAGCCGCTTGTGCCACCAGGTCTGGTAGACCCAGGTGGGCCTTATGCCGAAGCCGGAATTCTCGATGAAATAGCCGAGATCGCTCATGGTCATCTCTTCCGGATCGCCCGAGCGGGCGCCGGCCGCGGCGGGACGGAAGGATCCGGAATAGATCATCCGGTCGAGACGGTTCGGCGGAAGATTGTCGCGGTAATAGACCAGCACGTTCGACAGCTGCCAGCGATCCTGGTTGAGCACCGCGGTCTTGGCCATGACCTGCTCGCGCAGAAGGCCGTTCTCGTCGCGGCGGAATATGATGACGTCCTCGAGCTCCGTGGCCTGGGCGTTGGCGCTGCCGGCGCGCAGGATGTCGCGGCCGGCGCGCATCCATATCGGATCGCGCTCGCCCCCGGCCTTCAGCTTCTTCTCGCCATAGTCGCCGATGCCCCAGTCGCGCAGAGTGGGCGCCGCCCATGGCACCGCCCGATCGGTGATGAGGAAGTTCAGCCCGCCGATGAAAAGGGCGAAAGGCAGGAGCAGGAGCACGATGCGGAAAGGCGACACGCCGGCCGACCAGATCGCCGGCATCTCGTTGCGGTAGCTCAATTCCATCAGGACGAGAAGCAGCGCGATCAGCACGCTGATCGGCAGGAAGGTCGCCAGCGTGCCGGGCGCCCGCATGAGGAAATAGGAGAAGATGATGCTGAAATCGCCATTGCGCAGCGCCAGGATCTCATGGGCATAGGTCACGACGTCGAGCGTGATGACGAAGATCGAGATGCCGAAGAGAATGAAGACGAAGCGTATGAGAAGCATACGCGTCAGCATCCAGCCGAGAATCCTCATGCCGGATCTCCATGCAGTATGCGCACCATGATCCGGTGGAAGAACCGCCGGATGACTCCGGCGAAGCGGTCGATGAAGCCCTCCAGCCTGTCCGACCTCAGGGTGAAGGCGGTGGCCCAGAAGCGCCAGGCCGCGAAGGCGGTGAAGGCGAGGAAGGGCAGCCACATCGTGAGCCACGGCGATGTGCCATGCGCCTTGGTGGCGATGGCGCCCTGCTCGATGATCTCGTTGAGGACCACGAGCAGCACGAGGGCGATGCCGAAACGATAGGTCCGCTGGTTGCGGCGCCGGCCCAGCGCGAAGGGCACGGCGAGGAAGGGCAGCATCGGCAAGGTCAGCATCACGATCAGCCGCTTGTGCAGCTCGGAGCGCATCTCGTTGAGCGTCGTGCCCTTGGGCGGATGGTCCTGGCGGGCGATGAGTTCGGGCAGCGTCAGCTCGCGCTCATCTTCGCCGCGCGGTCTGAAGGCTTTGTCGGCGACTTGCCCGAGCGGCGTGTCGGCCACGTCGAAGGTGCTCACTGTCGATGCCGGCGGCGTCTGGTTGGCATCCATGCTGGGCATGCGATCGATCTTCAGGCTGTGTCCGTTCTCGAGACGCAGCACCGGCAGCGGCGCATTGGGATTCTCGATCAGCCGGCCGTTGGCCGCCGTTACCGTCTCGATCCCGCCGGCGCCGCGATTGTCGAAAAGAAAAATGCGCTCGAAGGATCCGGCGGACCGGTCGAGCTTGTCGAGGATGAAGGTGCGGGTGCCCGCCTCCATGAAGATGCCTTCTTCGGCAAGGTAGAAGACATCGACATTCTGCACGTCGAAGACCACGGCGCGGTAGGCGTAGCGGGTATGCGGCTGCAGCCAGCCGACGATCAGGAAAGAAAAGGCGGCGAGGATGACCGACAGGATCGCCACCGGCTGGGCCAGACGATGAAGGCCGATGCCGGAAGCGAGAAAGGCGTCGATCTCGCTGTCGCGCGACAGCTTGTTGAAGCTGTACAGGAGCCCCAGGAAAAGGGCCGCCGGGAGCGCCAGGCTGAGATAATGCGGCACCAGATAGGCCAGCATCTCGAAGACCACGCCGAAGGAATTCTTCTTGCCGAGCGTCGTATCGAGCAGGCGCACCATGCGCTCGGCCAGCAGCACCACGAGGCCGATGGTGATCGACGTCACCAACGGCTTTGCCAGCTGGCGCAATACGTACCGGTCTACGATGCGAAACACGGCGGCTCAGTCTTTCGGCCAGTGGCGGCGGATAGCGTCGCGCAGGCCGTTATGCGCTTCGGCGGACAGGGCCGTGGGCCGGGCGAGATCGGGCTGGCCCGGCCAGCCGGCATCGGGGAATTCCGCCGCCGCGAAGCGCTGCGCTCGCGCATAGCGCGGAACGACATGAAAGTGCACATGCGGGTCGACCATCATGAGCATGAGATAGTTGATCTTGTCATAGGCGCTGAAATTCCTCAGACCGGTCTCGATGCAATGCGTTACGTGAGCCAATTCCGCAAAGGCCTGCGGCGGAATTTGGGAGAATGCCGTCCAGTCTCCCTTGGCCCCCAGGATCAGGGACCCCAGGGTCACCTGCGCCGGACGCAGCAGCACAGTCCAGTGCTTGTAATCGGCGATCAAGGTCGCGGGAAGGCCAAATTTGACGAGCGTGGCGTTCGACATGATCTGTAACATGCCCTTAGGTCATAAGGTAGCCGGTTTCCCGATTTTCTACAGGGTAAAGCCGGCATCGGCTACAAAAGAACCCTGGCTGCCTTCCCATCGGCGCACCGTGACGTTCGTGGTCCAGACGCCGTCCTGGCGGCGGATGTCATATAGATACCACGCCGCCGCATCGTAAGTCCCGCGACCGGGGGACGTGGCGGACGGAGCGCCCATGACATGGGCGATGCCGAAGCGCGTTTGCAGTTTGCCGCGTCCATGCCGGTGATTGTGCCCATAAAGCACGAGATCGGCGCCGTGCTCCTCGATGATCCCCTTCAACTCGCTGTCGTCGTCGAGGGCGCGCCGCCGGGAGGTGAGCCCCGGCAGCGGCGGATGGTGGATGAGGATCACACGATAGAAGCCGCGCTGCCGCAGATCGTGGAGGAGGGGCGGCAGGCGGGCCAGCTGACCGGCTCCCAGCCTGCCGCCGGCGCGGAACAGCGATTGCGGCACCGCGCTGGAAAGGGCGATCAATGCGATGTTGCGGCGCTGCCGCACGAACGGAAACAACGAGTCGGGATCGGCCGGATCGGGCGACCGGGCCAGCCTGATGTCGCCGGTCATGTAGTCGGACCAGAGGCCGGCGCCCTGAATCCAGGGGAAAGGGCGATAGGCGTCGTGATTGCCGGGGACCAGCGTGATCCAATCGGCCGGGCCGAAAGCCTTGAGCCATTGGGCCGCTTCGACAAATTCCTGCTTGAGCGCGATGTTGATGAGGTCGCCGGTCAGCGCCACGTGATCGGGCGCGTGAGCCTTGATGTCGGCGATCATCGCCATGGCGATGGCCGGATCGTGGAGGAAGCGCCGCCGGCGATGCCAGCTGATCTTGCCCAGCGCCCGCTTCCCCAGATAGTCGCGCCACGAGTCGGCCCGGGGCAACGGGCCGATATGGACGTCGGAGAGATGGGCGAGGGTGAACATGAAGCCTTCGTTCCGGAACGTGCCACGAGCACGAAATTCATGGAAAATGCATGCGGCGTGATAGCAGGAACCTCGCCTCGAGCGCACCAGGATAGTTTCGTTGACTTCCGTCGAATCGGATGCAATGGAGGTCGCGGCCTACCGGTATTCAGCGAGTTCAAGCATCGTGAAAGTCGTCATTCTTGGAGCAGGACAGGGCAAGCGCCTCCTGCCGCTCACGGCCGAAATCCCCAAAGCCCTTCTGGATATAGGCGGACGCCCGCTCATCGGACGCCAGATCGACGCGTTCGCGGCGTGCGGCGTCACGGAATTCGTCGTCGTGATCGGCTATGGCGCCGGCCGCATGGAAGAAGCCCTGGCGCAGATGGCGCGCGAGAAGCAGGTCGGCATCAAGACCATATTCAATCCGTTCTATGCCGTGGCCGACAATCTCGCCAGCTGCTGGATGGCGCGCCATGAAATGAAGGGCGAGTTCATCCAGGTCAACGGCGACAATCTGTTCAAGGCCGACCTGGTCACGGTCTTGCTCGAGGCGCCCCTTGCCCCCGTCACCGTCGCGATCAACCACAAGCCGGCCTATGACGCGGACGACATGAAAGTGATGATGGACGGCGAGCGGCTGACCGAAATCGGCAAGACCTTGCCGTCCGAGACGGTCGACGCCGAAGCCATCGGCTTCTACGTGTTCCGCGCCGAAGGTGCGGAGGCCTATGCCGATACGCTCGACCGGGCCATGCGCGAGCCGTCCGGTCTCAAGCAGTGGTTTCCGGCGGCGATCGGCATGCTGGCGAAGCGCGTCCCGGTGCACACCGTGGCGCTCGACGGCATCCAATGGTGTGAAGTCGACTTTCCCGTCGACCTGCAGCAGGCGCGTCAGCTCGTCTCAAGCTGGTAGCGCCGGCCTTTCCCGGAGGATTTTTTCCGCGAGATCCCTGTCCTCGGGCTTGTCGACGTCGACGGCCGCTTCGGCGAAGGGCATGAGCACCGGGCGGGCGACGAGCCCGAGCCGGCGCGAGGCCAGGTCGAAGGCGCCCGCGAGCGTCAATGTGCCGGTGACAAAGCGCAGCAGGGCCATCGGCCCGAACGCGCCGACCAGCCGCCACGGCCGCTTCCTCACCTTTTCCAGGTCATGCCAGAAGGCGAGAGCCTTGCGCGCGCGCGGCGACGTCAGGGCGAAAAGATTGCAGCCGGAGACGCGGTCGGGCCCGAATCTGAGAAAGGTCCGGCGCGCTTCGGGGAAGCGCGTCAATATCGTTTCGGCGCTGGCCAGGCCGGCGCACAGATCGGCGCCGGAACGCGTCGCCTCGGCCAGGAAATAATGCAACATCTCCGGAGTCAGGAGAGGATGGTCGCCGGTGGTGATCAGCCAGGGAAACTCGCCGGTGTCCGGGATCGCCGCCAGGCTCGAGCGCGCCGCGCTCTCGCGCGACGTGAGATATGCGACGTCGCCGGCCAAGGGGCCGAGCGCGTCGTCGAGAAGCGTCCGCGTTTCGATCGAAACGGCGACCGCGGCGATTTCCGGCGCGGAGAGGAGCGTGCGGACGACCCTTCTCAGCATGGGCTCGCCGCCGACCTCGATGAGGCACTTGTGCGTGACGCGGCAGGCTTTCGCCATCGGATCGTCCGGCCCGCGACCGGCCGCGAGGACGAGCGCGTTCCAGCGGGGAGCGGTCACGTCAGCCGCTTCTCATAGATCCGGTAGGTCTTGTATTCGATTCCACCCAAGGCCTGGATCATGCGGCGCATGGGCATGTTGTCCTCCAGTATCCAGGACAGCTCGGCATGCTTCGTGCCGCGGCCGAGATGATAGGACCGGACCGCATCGATGACGGCAAGGGCCAGCGCCGAGCCGACCGGCGTGCCGTGGAACTTGCGGCGCACGCCCATCAACGGCATGCGCACCGAGCGCGGCGGCCTGGCGAGCAGCCGCCAGGCGAGCTTGGCCCATCCGAAAGGCAGGAGCCTGCCGTCGAGATCCCTGATCCAGTCGTTCAGGTTGGGGAGAGTGACGGCCATCGCGGCGGGCTCGCCCCTGCAGGAGGCGATGGCGATGTACTCATCGCTCACCAGCATCTTCAGATTTTTGCCCAATGCCGCGATTTCCTCGTGGGTCATCGGCACGAAGTCCCAGTTTTCCGACCAGGCATCGTTGAAGATGTCGATGATGATGTTGATGTCGCGGTCGAGATGCTTCTTGCTCAGCGGCCTGAGCGTGAGCTCGCCGGCGGCCTTGACCTTGTCCACCATGGACTGCATGGCGCGGGGCAGGGGTTTCGACCCGTCATAGTCATAGGCCAGGACATCCTTGGCCTTGCGGTAGCCCCGGCTCTCGAGATGCCCCGCATAATAGGGCAAGGCATGCCCCATCATCATCGACGGCGGCGTGTCGAAACCGGAAACGAGAAGGCCCATCTCGTCATTGATCGAGAAGCTGAACGGGCCGTGCAGCGCCGCAAGCCCCTTGCCGCGCAGCCAGGCTTCGGCGGCGTCGAGAAGGCCTGCGAAAACGCGCGGGTCGTCCACGGCGTCGAGAAAGCCGAACTGGCCCCTGGCATCGGGATGATGCTCGAGCCTGAGGCGATCCACTTGCGCGGAAATCCGGCCGACCGGCCTGTCGCCGTCATAGGCCACGAAAAGCCGGGCTTCCGCATGCCGGAAATACGGGTTCTTCGCGGGATCCAGGTGCTCCCTGCGCTCGAGGTCGAGCGGGACGACCCAGTGCGGATCGCGGGCGAAAACCAGACGCGGCACGCGCAGGAAGGCATCGCGGTCCGCCGCGCCAGCCGCCTCGGCGATCCTGATGCTCATGTCCCGACCTTCTTGCGCGCGCCGCGCGCCGGCTTACCCGCGGCCTTGGGATCGGATCCGGGCGCGACCTCGCTGACATGGCCGCGCTCGACCTTGTAGAGATGGTTCGCGATCTCGGCCCAGATCGGACGGTGAGTGATGGCGACGGTCGTGTACTGTTCGCGCAGCGCAACGATATTCTGGCATATCTCCTTCTCGGTCTCGGGGTCGAGGGCGCTCGTCACCTCATCGAGAATGAGAAGCTTGGGCCTGGTCACCAGGGCGCGAGCCAGGGCGATGCGTTGCCGCTGACCGCCGGAGAGCCGCGATCCCATCACGCCGACCTCCGTATCCAGCCCCTTGGGCATCGCCATGATGAAGTCGCGGGCGCCCGCCTGCTCCAGCGCCGCCGCGATGTCGCTCTCGGGAATGGCGTCGTCGCCGAGCACGATGTTGTCCCTTATCGTCGTGTGCAGCAGGCTCAATTCCTGCGGCACATATCCGATCGAACGCCGCCACTGCCTGATGTCGATCTCGGCCAGCGAAACGCCGTCCAGGCTTATCGTGCCCTTGCTCGGCGTGTGCAGGCCGATCAGCAGATCGATCAGCGTCGTCTTGCCGGCGCCGGAAGAGCCCTGCAGCACGGTGATCGCATTGGCCGGAATGACGAAGCTCGCATTCCGCACGATCGGGGTCTTGTCGTGGGAGAAGGTGACGTTCTCGAAGCGGCATTCCCTGGTCAGCACCGGCGGGAGCGTGCCCGGATGGTTCTCTCTCTCGGACCTGGCATGCTCGATCAGCCGCTCGGTGCGGACATAGGCGCTTTCATTCTCGGCCGCCTGCTGAAGGAGCCTCTGGAGCTTGGCAAGGATGGAGATGACCTGAAAGAAGACGATGCCGAGGACGATGAGCTCGGCCAGGGATACCTTGGCGACGGTGACCGCGAGATAGACGCCGATGCCGAGCGTGACGGTGATGAGGAACTCGCCGCCCTGGATGAGGCCCTGGCGGGCAATCTCGCGCGTGGCGAGCGCCTTGCGCAGGCGCCGCAAGATCACGCTCAGCTGGGCGACGAGCTTGTCGTAACGGTCCATCGTCTTCAACGGCTTGATGTTGTTCATCAGGTCGCTGACGAAGGTGGTCAGGTCCGAGGTCCGGCCGGCTCTCTTGTATCCTGCGCGCTTCGAGACCCTGACGAGCCAGTTGAGCGCCGCGGAGATGAGAAAGCCCACGCCCAGGCCGAGCAGGGCCAGCCGCCAATCGATCAGGAATGCGACGATGCAGTAGACGAGGCCCTGAAGCCCGAAGGCCACGACCTGGGCCGAGACGAAATACGCATTGCCGGCCGCCGTGGCTTCGCCGCTCATGCTGTTGGCGACGCGGCCGGAATGCAGTTGCGTGTAAAAGCTCCAGCGTGCATCGAACAGCGCGGTGATCAACCTGCGGCGCAGGCCGGTCGAGACCCGGGCGATCGCCAGGCCGGCGTAGGAAAGAGCGAGAAAGGACAGCCACGCCTTCAGCGAAAAGAACACCACCACGATCATGATGAGATTGAGCAGGCTGGGCTCCAGGCCCAGGCCGGCCATCGTCTCATGGATGAAGGTCATCACCGGCGAGGGAGGTCTGGCCTGGCCGGCGCCGTTGGAAATGGCCTGGATCGTCGGAACGAGCGCCGTGACGCTGACCGCCTCGGCGAAACCGGCGAGAATGAGGCAGAACAGGACGCCCCAGGGCCTTGTTTCGGCGGCCGAAAAAAAGATACGTAGGACCTGTTTCATGTGCGGTTGGCTTTACTGTGATTGCCGGCCCGACTCAAGGACAGCCATGCGATGAGCCGCTTCCTTCTCCTGATGATGCAGCCCTGGTTCAGGCTGCGGCGCGGCATGACCCTGGGGGTCCGCGCCGCCATATTCGACGATGAGGGACGCGTCTTCCTGGTGCGGCATGGTTACGCGCCGGGGTGGCTTTTTCCCGGCGGCGGGGTGGAGAGGGGAGAGACGATCTACGACGCCCTGTCTCGCGAAATGGAGGAAGAGGGCGGCATCATCCTCGACGGTCCGCCGCTGTTCCACGGACTGTTTTCCAACGAGGCGAAATTCCGCGGCGATCATGTCGCCTGCTTCGTCGTTCGCCGCTTCACGCGACGGGAGTGGAAGCCCGGCGTCGAGATCAAGGAAGCCGCCTTTTTTCCGGTGACCGGCCTGCCGGAAGGGACGACCGCAGGCACCCGGCGCCGCATCGAGGAGATCGTCACCGGCAAGGCGGCGTCCGCCCTCTGGTGAATGAGTTGTCTGTTTACGCGGCAGCGCGTTCGTGATAAGGCGCGGATCATGAAGCTGGTGCTCCATATGCCCTGTGGCTTGCGACGACGAGACCGGTCGGCGCCTTTGCGCCCCTGAACCGCTCCGGCCGCGGCTGATCCGCGGGCTGGAGCCACGCAGTCCCAGCCACCGGAATACACAATGTCCCCCATTCCCGTCGAGGCGGCCCACACGGCCGACCAGCCTGAAATTGAACACCTGCTCGACCTGACCTTCGGCCTCAGCCGCCACGCCAAGACGTCCTATCGCCTGCGGGAGGGCAATACCGCCATTGCCGGCCTGTCTCTGGTCACGCGCGAGGCGGGCTTCGGGCTCGCCGGCGCCATCAGTTTCTGGCCGCTCAAGATCGGCAGGGCGGGCACCGATGCCCTGCTGCTCGGACCGCTCGCGGTCCATCCGGAGCGGCAGAATATCGGCATCGGCCGGGCCTTGATGCGAAGCGGACTTGGCAAGGCCGCGGCGCTCGGGCATCGGCTCGTCATCCTGGTGGGCGATGAGCCCTACTATGCCAGAGTGGGCTTCAGGCGCATTCCTTGCGACCGGATCGAACTGCCGGGGCCGGTCGATCCCGACAGGCTGCTCTATCTCGAGCTGACCGAAGGGGCATTGGCGCCGGCGCGGGGCCTCGTACTCCCGCCGCATCGCTTCGAAGAGCGGTCAGCGGCCCTCGCGGTACCACATGGCCGCGAAAGCCATCAGCAGCAGGCCCAGACTGCCCAGGGTTGAGAATAACGGCAATTCGTGCACGGCGCGCACCCGGTGCGCGTCATTGGCCTTGAAAGCGAGCCAGCCCGAGCCGGCCATCTGACGCCCGGCATTGGCTTTGACGATGCGCGGGAGGGACGAATAATCCTCCAGCCAGTAAACGCCGCCACCCGAGGCCCGCGCCGCCGGGGCCAGCTTGGCATCGGTCGCCACGGGATCGGCGGTCTCCTTCGGATCGGCGCTGCCGATGGCGACGGCCGCGGTGAGCTTGCCGTCGGCAAGACGGTGGATGCCGGGCTCCGTCACCGGCAGGCTGGCCCGCCAGACACCCGGCATCACCGAGTGGAGAGCGACCTGCCTGGTGGCGCCGGACGGCAAGGTAACGGTCACCGGATCGGCGGTGTCGGCCATGGTGCGCCGCTCGATCACGATATTGTCCTTGTCCTGCTTTCCGCTCAGATATTCCTCTTCGAGATCGGGCTCTTTCATCAGCCAATGGGCCAGCCGGCGCAGCAGTTCGGTCTGCGGTCCTCCGCCTTCGAAGCCGCGCGCCCAGAGCCAGCCATGGTCGGACAGGAGGAGCGCCAGGCGGCCCTGCTCCTCGCGCGAGAGAACGAGAAGCGGCTTGTCGTCGAGGCCCGACATGACCACCTCGCCCGCTTCGGCGTCGGCATCGACCAGCCTGAACCAGCGACCCCAATTGGGCGTGGCGGTGTCGCCGCCGGGCAGGCCGCGGGTGACCGGGTGGCGCTGGCCGCGCTCGGTGACATGCGGCTTGAATCCGCCTTCCAGGATCTGGCCGCTCGGAACCACCTGCAGGACGGCGTTGAGCGGCGTGTTGTAGAGCCCATCCTCGGCGGCGAAGTCGGGTCCCGCGGCGATCAGCACCGCTCCGCCCCGCTTCACATAGTCGGCGATATTGGCCAGATACATCATCGGCAGGACGCCGCGCCGCTGATAGCGGTCGAAGATGATGAGGTCGAACTCGTCGAGCTTCTCGACGAAGAGCTCGCGCGTCGGGAAGGCGATCAGCGACAGTTCCTTGATCGGGGTGCCGTCCTGCTTCTCGGGCGGGCGCAGGATCGTGAAGTGCACCAGATCGACGGAGGCATCCGCCTTCAGGAGGTTGCGCCAGGTCCGCTCGCCCGGATGCGGCTCGCCCGAAACGAGCAACACCCTGAGACGATCACGGATGCCTTCGATGATGGAGATGGCGCGGTTGTTCTGCTCGGTGATTTCGCCGGGCAAGGGATCGGTGATGATCTCGGTGATGTTCTGGCCGCCGTGATCGACCAGGACGGGAACCGATACGCTTTGGCCCGGCCGAACCTCGACATTGTGCTCCTCGCCGTTGTTGAGGCGAATGGTGACGCCGATCGGTCCCGGCGTATTGCCGGTTTCCTCGACGCGGAAGCGGATGGTCTGTTCCTTGCCGACGATGCCGAAGCGCGGCGACTGCTCGATGACGATGCGGCGGTCGATCTCCTTGCGGCTGCCGGTGATGAGCCCGTGCAGCGGAGCAGTGACGTCGAGCCGCGTCATGTCGGTGGGGACGTCGTGGACCTGGCCGTCGGTGATGAAGACCGCGCCGGCAAAGCGTTCCGGCGGCACCTCGGACAAAGCTTCGTTGAGCGCGGTGAACAGCCGGGTGCCGTCGCTGTCGGACGAGACACTCGACGTGACCGAGACGACGCGAAGCTCGGTATTGCCCAGCCGCGCGACGGCCTGCCTGAGGTCGTCGAGGGCCCGCTCGGTCCGCCGGGTGCGCTCGCCGAAGGTCTGGCTGCGGCTCTGGTCGACGACGGCGATCGCGATATCGGACAGGCTCTCGCGATCCTCGTTGCGCAGGCTGGGATTGAGGAGCGCCAGGAGCAGCAGCGCGAGCGCCAGGCTGCGCAGGAGCCAGCCGCGCCCGCGCGTCAGCACCGTAACGACGATGAAGACGAGACCCGCCGCCAGGAGTGCGGCGAGCAACGGCCAGGCGAACAGGGGCGAAAAGGTGAAATCCCACGTCATGCTATTGGCCCAGCCTTTCGAGCAGCGCCGGGACATGCACCTGGTCGGCCTTGTAGTTGCCGGTCAGGGCATACATCACGATGTTGACGCCGGTGCGGTAGGCGAATTCGCGCTGACGGTCGCCGCCCGGCGACACCGCATAAAGCGGCTGGCCGCGGCCGTCCTGGGCCCAGGCGGCGGCATAGTCGTTGGCGCCGATGATGACCGAGGTCACGCCGTCGGCGTTGCCGGAACTCGCGGGGCCGCCTTCGCCCGTCTCGACCCACAGCTGACCGCGGTCGTAGCGGCCGGGAAAAGACTGGAGCAGATAGAACGCCTTGGTCAGCACATGGTCGGGAGGGACGGGCTCGAGCGGCGGGATGTCGAGCTTCTCCACGACGCGGCGCAAAGCGAGCGTCGCCCCCGATACTTCGCCCATCAGGCTGTTGAGATCGGCGCCGTCTTCGCGGGTGTCGAAGAAGATCGTGCCGCCGTTCTTGATATAGGTGTTGAGCTTGGCGAGAGCGGCAGGCGAGGGCGCCTGGGCATCGGGCACGATCGGCCAGTAGATCAGCGGAAAGAAGACGATCTCGTCGCGGTCGAGATCGATGCCGACAGGCTCTCCAGGCTCGACGGACGTGCGCTCGTTCAGCACGTTGCCGAGGCCTGCAAGACCTTGCCGGCTGACCTCGTCGACCTGCGCATCGCCGGTCTCGACATAGGCGAGGCGCGTCTGCAAAGTGTTGCTCAAGGCGAACTGGTCGGCTGCGGTGTCCTGGGCGCGGGCCATGTCGGGCGGCAGGGCGGCAAGGACCATGAGAATGGCGACGGAGGCGCCGATCCGCCGTGTCCCGAGCCGTTGCCAGCTGCCGGCGAGCCACAGGGCGGCGACGCAGTCGATCAGGAAGAGAAGGGCGGCGAGCCCGAAGAGGTAGGGTGTCAGCGGCAGCGCCGGCGCGCGCTCCAGGCCACGCAATCGGGCGGCGGCGGGAAGCGCGCCCATGGGCGCGAGATCGCTTTCGCGCAAAGTGAGGTTGATGGCGCGTTCGAGCCCGCCGCGATTGTAGAGGCCGGCCGGATGCTTCGGGCTGGGCTGCGCGGTGTCGATCTGGCCGGCCGCGATCGGCTGAGCGTCGGGCGAGGGATCGGCGAAATCGCCGGTCCCGGTCAGGACACGTCGCGGGGTGAAGGCCGCCCGGCTCGTCACCTCGCGGCCGCCCGGCGCCGTGCCGCTTCCGGCGCTCGGGGCGAGATCGAGTATGCGCCGCAACATCTCCACGAACATGCCGGACAGCGGAAGGTTCGACCAGTCGGCGTTGGCGGTGACATGGAAGAGGACGATCATGCCCTTGCCGCGGCGCTCGGCGGTGACGAGCGGCGTGCCGTCGGCAAGGCTCGCCCAGACCTTCGGCGTCAGATCGGCGGCGGGCTCGGCCAGCACCTGGCGGTTGACGACCACCGATGTATCGAGGGCGATGCCGGCGAAAGGAGTGGTGTCGGCGAAAGGCTGGAGTGTCTGCGGCGTCTCCCAGGACAGAGCGCTGCCGAGCGCGCGGCCGCCTTCGCGCAAGGTTACCGGAATGAGCGGGTCCTGTGCCGCGGCCATGCGCGGACCGGCAAAACGCAGGAGCAGGCCGCCGCGCTCGATCCAGGCGCCGATCATGTCCTGCTCGTCCTGCGGCAGCACCCCGATGTCGGCGAGCGCGAGCACCGAGAGCCCGGCATCGAGCTGGTTCTTGAGATCGGCCGGCTGCTTGGGCACGGAGATCTCGGTGTAAGGCTCGAGGGCGCGCGAGACGTAATATAGCGGGGAGAGCAGCGGCTGCGCCGATTCCAGCGTGGTGCCGGCCATCAGGCTCACGGTCTTGCGGCGCCAGCGGTCGTCGAGAAGATAGATCGAGGCGGCGCTGCGCTCGCCCGCGAGCTCGATGCGCTCGACCTCGTTGCGAAGCTCCAGCGGCAGGTCGATGAAGCCCTCGGCCTGCCGCGCGTTGGCGGCGAGAGAGAGTGTGGTTTCCGCGAGGCTGCGGCCATTGCCGGCCCGGGCCCGGGCCACGATCTTCCTTTCCCCCGCCGCGGTCGGCCGCAACACGGAAATCTTCAGGCGACCGCCTTCGATCTGGGGCGCGGCAAGGACCAGCGGCAGGCCGGCGGCCGGCGCGGCAATCACCTCGAGGCTCGCGCGGCCGCCGGCGAGCCCCAGCAGCCCTTGTGCGAATGCGCCTGCCGAGCCGTGATCCAGACCGTCCGAGAGCCATACGATGCTGAGTCCCGTGCTGTCCCGATAGGCCTGCCTGAGACGCTCGAGGAGGTCCAAACGGTCGGGCTGAAGCGCCTTGGGCTCGAGCGCGGTGATCCGGCTCAAGGCGTCGGCGGCGGTCTGCGGCGCCAGGTCGGCAGGACGGCTGCGGGGAGCGGTCGAGGCGACGGCGACCGGCACGCCGGCCTGCTGGGCCGATGCCGTCAGATCCTGCAGGACGGCGAGGCGGGTGTCCCAGTCCTTGGCCGCCGCCCAGCTGTCGTCGACCACGACCAGCAACGGATTGCCGGCGAGGCGCGGCGCGTCGTTCGGCGACAGGAAGGGGTGAGCGACGGCGAGTATCAGCAAGGCCGCAAGCGCCAGACGCAGCAGCATGAGCCACCAGGGCGTCTTGTCCGGCTGCTCCTCACGCGGGACGAGATCGAGCAGCAGCCTGAATGGCGGAAAGCGGACATGCTGCGGCTTGGGCGGCGTGAAGCGCAAGAGCCACCAGATGACCGGCAAGGCCAGCAACCCGGCGAGGGCCCATGGCGTGAGGAAGGTGAGCCCTTGGAGCATCAGAACGGTCTCGCCCGGCCGACGCGGCTCTTCTCGCCGCCGATCAGCCCATGCATGGCGTGCAGTATCCTGAGCGGCGGCTCGTCGGTACGATGGACCGCGAAGCTCCAGCCGATGCGGCGGGCGATGTCGCGCACCCGCGCGCGCTGCTCCTGGAACTTCGCCTGATAGGCCTCGCGCAGGCTTTCCGTCTTGCCGGCGACATAAGCCAGAGGCCCGGCCATCTCCTCGAAGCGGACCCGTCCGGCATAGGGCAAGGTCTCTTCGGCCGGGTCGCATATCTGCACGACGTGGCCGGCGACGCCATCGGCGGCAATCGCCCCCAGGGAATGGGCGATGCGCTCAGGTTTCTCGAGGAAATCTCCGAACATCAGCACCGTCGAAAACCTCGGCAGCTTGACCGCCCCCGGCAGGTCGTCGGACACCGGTGCCGCGATCAAGGTCTGCGCCAATCGCAGGAGGGCCGGACGTGAATGCGCGGGCACGAGATTCGTTCCTAAAAGCGACACGCGTTCATTGGCGCGGATGGCGAGGCTCGCGACCGCCAGGGCGAGCAGCTTCGCCCGCTCGCCTTTGGCAACCGAAGCCAGATGCGACTGAAAGGTCATGGAAACGGAAGGCGATGCCCATAGCCACAGGGTATTGGCCGCCTCCCATTCATTCTCGCGGATGAAGACGCGATCGGAGCGCGCCGAGCGATGCCAGTCGATCTGCTGCACATTGTCGCCGAAGGAGTAGGGGCGGTACTGCCAGAAAGTCTCGCCCGGACCCGAGCGCTTGCGGCCATGGACGCCGATGATCACGGTCGCGGCGATGCGATGCGCCTCGACCAGCAACGCCGGCAATGCGCTCGCCAGAGTTTCGGCGCGGTCGTTGAGCGCAAGTGCGGCCCGGTCCTGCATTCAGTTCCTTCAGCCCAACCGCGACTTCAGGCGGTCGATCACGCTGTCGATCGTCTCGCCGTCGGCGCGCGCGCTGAAGGTCAGCGCCATGCGGTGACGGAAAACCGGCCCGACAAGAGCGAGAACGTCGTCGATCGAGGGCGAAAGCCGTCCGCCGAGCAGGGCCCGGGCCCGGGCGCCGAGCATCAGGGCCTGGCTGGCCCGCGGCGAGGGGCCCCAGCCGATCGTCTTGTTCACGAAGTCGTCGGCGCCGGTGCCGGGACGCGCGGCGCGCACGACCGCCAGGATGGCGTCTGCGACCTGCTCGCCGACCGGCATCAGCCGGACGAGATGCTGGATCTTCGTCAACTCGCCGCCCGTGAGGATGGTCGGCGCCTCGTCCTCCTCCGTGCCGGTGGTGGCAAAGAGCATTCGCCGCTCGGCATCGAGTGCCGGATAGGGCACGTCGATCTCGACCAGGAAGCGGTCGAGCTGCGCTTCCGGCAAGGGATAGGTGCCTTCCTGCTCGATCGGGTTCTGGGTCGCAAGCACATGGAACGGCCGCGGCAGGTCGTGGCGGACGCCGGCAATGGTGATGTGATGCTCCTGCATGGCCTGCAGCAGAGCGGACTGGGTGCGGGGGCTCGCACGGTTGATCTCGTCCGCCATCAGAAGCTGGCAGAAGACGGGACCGGGGACGAAGCGGAACTGGCGGCGCCCATGCTCGCTCTCGTCGAGAACTTCCGAGCCCAATATGTCGGCCGGCATGAGGTCGGGCGTGAACTGGATGCGCTTCTCCTCGAGGCCGAGCACACGGCCGAGGGTCGTGGCGAGCTTGGTCTTGGCGAGGCCAGGCGCGCCTACCAGCAGCCCATGGCCGCCCGCCAGGATGGCGGTGAGCGACAGGTCGATGACCTCGGACTGTCCGAAGATCACCTTGGCGATGGCCTCGCGCACCTTCTCCAGGCGGCCGGCCATCTGATCGAGTTCCGAAACGATGTGCTTGTCAGCTTCGTTGATGCTTGCCATGGGGGTCACTATAGTTTGGGCCTGGCCGGTTGCGAAACTTAATCTGGTGGGCCAAATCCCGATTCCGTTAATGAAATCCTTGTGAACAAGCATGGCCTTATCATGACCAAGCCGGTACGCGATCCGGGCAACCCGCTGGCCGGGCTCAAGGAGGCGGAAAAGGCTTCCGGAAAGAAGGGCTTGCCGCCCGTCCATCTGTGGAACCCGCCCTTTTGCGGCGATATCGACATGCGCATCGCGCCGGACGGGCTGTGGTACTATCTGAATTCGCCGATCGGCCGCAAACCGCTGATGAAGCTCTTCGCTTCAGTGCTGCGCCATGACGAGGACGGCAAATACTATCTCGTCACGCCGGTCGAGAAATGCGGCATCCGCGTCGACGACGCGCCCTTCCTGGCGATCCGCATGAGCGTCGAGGGCAAAGGCCGCGGCCAGGCCATCTCGTTCGAAACCAACACCGACGACATTGTCACAGTCGACGCTGAGCATCCGATGCGGGTGGCGGTCGAAGAGGGGACGGGCGGGCTCAAGCCCTATGTCCTGGTGCGCGGCCGCCTCGAAGCCCTCGTCTCGCGGGCACTCTTCTACGACCTGGTGGCGCTCGGCGTCGTCGAGGGCGAATGGTTCGGCGTGTGGTCGGCGGGCCGGTTCTGGTCGATGCAGCGAGCGGCCGAGATCGGCGCCGTTGCGCAATGACGGATTTCAGGTTCGACGAGGCGGAGTTTCGCCAGAGGGCGGCGACCCGTCTGCTGCACAGGGCACCGGACAAGGTGGCGCGCAGCGACGACGACCTCAATCCCGACTGGGCGGCGAGCGATCCGCCCGTTCCGCGCCGGGCCGCCGCTGTCCTCGTCCCGATCGTCGTGCACGAACCCGAGCTCACGGTCCTCCTCACCCAGCGGAGCGACCACCTGGCGAGCCATGCCGGACAGGTCGCCTTTCCGGGCGGCAAGATCGACCAGGACGACGGGGACGCCCTCGCCGCCGCCCTGCGCGAAGCCAGGGAGGAGACGGGGCTGGATGAGAGCTATATCGAGCCCATAGGCTTCCTCGACGCCTATCTGACCCGCACCTCTTTCGAGATCGTTCCCGTGGTGGCCCTGGTGCGCCCCGGCTTCGTGCTCATGCCGCACGAAGAGGAGGTTGCCGCCATATTCGAGGTGCCGCTCCGTTTCCTGATGAGCGGCGAGAACCATGCGCGGCACAGCCGGCAATGGCAGGGCAAGGAGAGATATTATTACGCCATGCCCTATGGCGAGCGCTATATATGGGGAGCCACGGCCGGCATGATCATGAACCTCTACGACCGCCTCTATCGCGCATGAAGACCCCGCCATCGCTCGGTTCAGAAAGCTGGCTCAATGACAGGTCGCTGAGGCGCGTGCTCGACGCGCTCGCGGCGGCGGGCGGCGAGGCGCGCGTCGCCGGAGGAGCAGTGCGCAACGCGCTGATGGGCGAGCCGGTGAACGATATCGACATCGCCACCACCCTGACGCCGGAGAGGATCATGAAGGCGGGCGAGAAGGCGCGTCTCGGCGTGCATCCGACCGGCATCGATCATGGCACGGTAACGCTGGTCGTCGGCGGCAGGCCGTTCGAAGTCACGACCTTGCGTGTCGACGTCGAAACCTTCGGCCGCAAGGCGCGCGTCGCCTTCACCGACGACTGGGCTGCCGACGCGCTCAGGCGCGACTTCACCATGAACGCACTCTATTGTTCTCCGGATGGAGAAATATACGATCCTGCGAAGGGTTATGAAGACATCCTGCGAAAGAGAGTCAGGTTTGTCGGATCTCCCGCCGAGCGCATCAGGGAAGACGCCTTGCGCATCCTGCGCTTCTTCCGGTTTCACGCGCGCTATGGCGCGGGGGCGCCGGACCGTGACGGACTCGCCGCCTGCGTCCGGCACAAGACCCGGCTCAGGACTCTTTCGGGCGAGCGGGTCCGCCAGGAACTGTTCAAGCTCCTCGAGGCGAGAGGGGGGCCCGACACGATCAGGCTGATGGGCGAACGCCATGTGCTGAAGGTGCTGTTCGCGCCGGCCGCCGATCTCGGCCTCATCGCCCGGATGGCGAAGACCGACGAGGCGCTCGGACTGAGGCCCGACGCCTTGCTGCGTCTGGCCCTGGTGGCCAAGGATGCCCTGTCCCTGCGCGAGCGCCTGCGCCTCACCAATGCCGAGACGCGCAGGCTCGAGGCGATCGCCCATCATGCCGGCCCGACCCCCGGCCTGCGCGAGCGCGAACGCCGGGTGGTGCTCTATCATCTGGGGCAGGAGGCCTGGCGCGATACGGTCCGGCTCGCCTGGGCGCAGTCGAGGGCCGGCGCGGCAAACGGCAAATGGCGGGACCTCCTGGCCTTCCCCGACCGGTGGCCGGTCCCGCATTTTCCTCTCACCGGCAAGGACCTCATGGCGCGCGGCCTCAGGCCGGGACCGGCCTTCGGGCGCGAGCTCGGCCGCCTCGAGGACTGGTGGATCGCTTCGGACTTCGCCGCCGACAAGCAGAGCCTCCTGGGCAAGCTCGACATCGGCGACGAGGAAGAGGGATAGCTGGCGCGTCATCCGGAAGCATCAGGCTAAAGACAACGGGAGCAGCGAATGGCAGACATCATCGTCATGAAGACCACGGGCAAATCGGCGCCCGAGGCCGAAGCGGGGCAGGGAGAGGGCGAGAGCCTCATCAAGGGACCCTACAAGACCAAGACCTGGAATCATTTCACGGGAGAAGACGGGCGTCTTTTCTCGGGAATCTGGGAATCGACCGCCGGCAAGGTGAAGGTCGACTACAAGGAATGGGAGTTCTGCCATTTCATCGAAGGCAAGGCGGTTCTCACCAACGACAAGGGGAAGAAATGGACCCTGAAGAAGGGCGACGGCTTCCTCATTCCGCCGGGCTTCAAGGGAACATGGGAGACGGTCGAAAAGGTGAGGAAGCACTATGTGATCCTCATGCCGAAGCCGTAAGCGGGGAAGGAAGCGCCGGCGCCGCGGGGAATTCAGGAAGCCGGCGGCGCTGGACGGGCCGGGCCTTCCCCCGTATATCTGCCGCAACGATACGTTCCGCCCAGGAGAGACCACTTCATGGCCGATGCTCCCAAGCCGAAACTTCATGTGAAAACCGACGTTTCGGAAGTGCTTACCGAGGCGGTCCGGCAGCGCGAGTCACAGGGCCAGGCCGCCCGCCGGGAGGCGAGCGCCGATCCGCGCTTCGCCGAGATCGCCGCCAACGCCTTCTTCAAAGTGATGTTCGCCGAGAACACAAAGCCCGAAGAGAAGCGGTCGGAAGTCGCGAGACTGCTGACCTTCGAAGGCACCAAGGAGCAGAACCGCGAGCGGATCAAGGAGTTCGAGCTGTTCAAGGAGTATCTTCAGAGCCAGCGCGAGGAGATGGCCCAGGAGATCATCCGGCTTACCGACACCGGCACCTTCGCCGAGCTGAAGCAGGTCTATGACGACCTCAACAGATCGCTGGTCGAGTTCGACCAGAAGATGCAGCCTTTGACCGACATCATCGATGCGGTCTACACGCTGCGCACCAACGGCCTCACTCTCGAAGCCTTCCAGGAGATCCTGCGCGACCGGAAACGCGAGGAGGAACTGGTGCGCCTGAAGGAGGCCAAGCAGCGGGAGTTCAGCCAGCTCAAGTCTTCGGTCGAGCGGATACACTCCGATATCGCGGCGCTCGGCGAGCAGCGCAGCTTCTTCGGCCTGGGCGGGATCAAGGAAGAGGCCCGCGTCGCGATCGCGCGCAAGAACGAAGAGCTGAAAAACGTCGTCGACAGCCTCGGCGGGCTTTCGAACGAGCTTGCCGAGCTCGACCGGCAGACACCGACCGCAAGCGAGCTCGGCGAATATGCCGAACAGAAGAACAAGCTGCGCGAGCTCCTCGATATCAGCGCCGCCGATCACAAGCAGCGGCAAAAGGACCTGGTCGACGCGGCGGTGAATTTCGTCAACGCCGCCAAGACGCGGATCGGCTCGGTGCGCGAGCATCTGGGCCAGATGAACGACCAGGTCGAGAACCTGTTCGACGCCAACAACATGATGGGCACCGTCTATGCCATCATGAACGAGGGCATCAGGACGGCCGCCGAGAGCAATCAGCATATCCGCGACGAGCTCGCCCCCCCGGCCGCCGGAGGCGAGGACATGATCGCGCAGATGGCGCGCGAGCAGAAGAAGATGGCGGTCGAGCAGCATATCACGATGCTCGACGCCTCGGCCGCCGACACGATGGCGACCTACGCCGACCTGACATCGGGCGCCATCCGCATCAAGACGATGAAGGACGCGGTCGACCAGCAGACGATCCGGGCCCGCACCATGCACAGCCAGGGAATTTCGGGGGTGGCCGACCGCCTGAGCGTCGTGCTCCAGGCCGTGTCTTCCGCCGCCCTCGGCGAGGCTTCGGCCATGGCCAAGGACACGCTGCAGCAGATGGCGCAGAACACCAACAAGGTGGCGCAGAAGGAGAGCATCCGCACCGCCATGGGCATCGAGGATCAGAACAGCGATCTGTCCAAGGCGATCGAGGATCTCGGCGCCTATGGCGAGGTGGTCCGGGCGGCCACCAGCATCACGCGCGAGGGCCTCTCCGACATGCGCAGCAAGCTGGACGAGCTGAAGCGCCTCGCCGAGGACGTTCAGGGCGACGTGCAGGACGCCATTGCCGTCAATGCCGACGTGGCGCGGCCGCAAGGAAGGCCGGCCGCGGCGGAGCGGGGCGGACCGGCACCGACGCCGTCGCCGTTCAAGCTCGGCCGGCATTGACCGCCGGCCAGGGCCGAAGCGCCGTGAACTTCCTCACCCGGGGCGAGGACTATCTGTCCGGGACGCCCGGATTCCGCCTGGTCGGACGCGAAGCCGAGCTCAAAAAACTGGCATCGATCCTGGTCAGGAACATGGCGAACTCCATCCTCCTGGTGGGTCAGGGCGGCGTCGGCTGCACCGCCCTGTGCATGGGATTGCAGGCGATCAAGAAGGATCCCGACGCCCCTTTCGACATCGTCAACAAGAGGTTCTTCTGGCTCGACACCGACGCGCTGTTCTCGTCCGGCGATCCGGTCAGCATCCGCGATACCTTCCAGCGGATGATGGGCACGCTCGACCGCACGCCCGATTCGGTGCTCATCATCGAGGACACCCGCGACTTCATCGAAGCGTCCCGCAACGTCGGCACGCTGCATTTCATCAACGCGCTCTGCCTCGCCATCAAGTCGAAGAAGACGCAAGTCATCCTCGAGGCCCGTGACGAGGATCTCGACCCCATCCTGAAGAGCCATTCGGACCTGCGTGAATTGTTCACCCTGGTCGACGTGCCCGAGCCGACAGGCGAGGCGCTGTTCAAGATCGTCGCCGAACGGGCCGAGCATCTCCATGCGTTCCACCGCATCAGGATCGCCGAAGGCGCCCTGCGCACGGCGATCGAGCTCACCTCGAAATACCGCTCGCGCGACGGGGGGATGACGCGCGCGCAGCCCGAGCGCAGCGTCTCGCTGCTCGACCGGGCGCTCGCGACCTACCGGCTCGGCGCCCATCGGCAGCCGCCGGGCCTCGCCGAAGCGGAAGCGGCCAGGAAGGCGGCGAAGAGCGGGACGCAGGAGGCCGAAGCGGACGCGCGGCTGGCGCAGCTGAACGCGCGCTGGACCGGGAGCCAGGAGAAGATCAAGGCGCTGTACAAGCGCCAGCGCGACGGCGAGATCGCCGTGCTCGATCTCGAGGAGCAGCTCGACAGGCAGATCGAGGCGGAAGCCGCGGCGCGGCAGCCGTCCGACGGCCAGGCGGGCGAGATCACCGGCCGCATCGCGAAATTCGCACGTCTGGCGACCGGCGCCGGCATCGAGTCCGACGCGATCCGCGACCTGCGCCGGCGCATCGGCAAGTTCCAGGACGAGATCGCCGTCAACCGGACGGCCTTCGAGGCGCTCACCAAGGAGCTGAACGACTATCTCGAGCTCACGCGCGACATCGTGCTCGGCGAGTTCAGCCAGATTTCCGGCATCTCGGTCAGCAAGCTCAACGAGAACGAGCGCGAGAAGCTGCGCAACCTGGAGAACGAGCTCAACCTCAGGATATTCGGCCAGGATCACGTCGTGCGCATGCTGTCCAACGCGGTGAAGACGGCCAGGGTCGGCCGCCGCAACCAGGACCGGCCGCAAGCCGCCTTCATCTTCCTCGGCCCTTCGGGCGTCGGCAAGACCGAGATCGCGAAGGCGCTGGCGGCGAGCCTGCTCGACGACGAGAAGGCGCTCACCCGCTTCGACATGTCGGAATACATGGAAAAGCACGCGGTATCGCGGCTGATCGGCGCGCCGCCAGGCTATGAGGGCTTCGAGGCCGGCGGCATACTGACCAACGCCATGCGCAAGAATCCGCTGCGCATCCTGCTGTTCGACGAAATCGAGAAGGCCCATCCCGACGTCTTCAACGTGTTCCTGCAGATCCTGTCGGACGGGCGGCTCACCGACAACGTTGGGCGCACGGTCTCGTTCTCCGATTCGATCATCATCATGACGACCAATATCGGGCAGCCGCATTTCCTCGATCCGAAGCTCACCGCCGAGGAGGCGAATGCCGCGGCGGTCAGGGAGATCGAGAAGACCTACCGCTCCGAATTCCTCAACCGGTTCGCCGGCCGGCAGAACATCATCTGCTTCAACAAGCTCGATCTCCCCTCGATCGAGAAGATCGTGCGGCGCGAGTTCGACAGCATCGACCGCACCTATGCCCAGGAAGGCATCAAGGTCACGATCGCCGAGGCGGATCTCAAGGCTTTCTGCAGGACGCACTACGATCCGGCGATCGGCGCGCGCGGCCTGCCGGGCTTCATCCAGGCGAATATCGAGCCGATCATCGTCAATATGATCCTCGACAGCGACAAGCGCGGCAAGCTCGACCTCGCCTACAATCCGGAGCGATCGGTTTTCGAGATCAGGCAAGCATGAGCACGCTACGCGACGAGGTGGAGGCGCTCAGGAAGAAGATCGCGGACGAGGCGTACGAAAAAGGCAAGGTCCACGCCCGGTCATGGGCCGGCCGCACGCAATACGACCTGGCCGCCCTGCGCGGGTTCCTCGCCCATCTCCGGCGCGCCCTGGGCGGCCTCCACGGACATATCGTGAGGCCCGCCGCCCGCGTTCTGCTGAGGCCTGCGGCCTGGCTGTGGCGCCTCTACCGCCGGCTGTGGGACTGGGCCGTCCACTATGAGGACGCCTATCAGAACCGTCGGCTGTCCAAGACGCGCGCCGGCGTCTTCCTGCTCCTCTCGGCGGGCTTCGCCTGGTATGCCTTCGTCCCGGCCGTCGTGCTCTTCTGCCAGACGATCCTCTATTTCAGCACGGTCAAGCGCGACGAGATCGTCTACCTGACGAATTCTCAGGAGATCATGCCGCACGAGAACGAACATTCGGTGCAAGGCTGCCACGCGCTTCCCTGCACCGATCAGAACAGCATCTATTTCCGCATCCGGGCCAACAATTTCAATGAGATCTGGTCGATCCTGAGCGGGCGCGGGCTGTTCTACCCGGACTATGTCGCGGCCTCGGTGCCGGTCGCCGTCAGCCGCTGCAAGATCACCTCGTACGGGCTGCGCATCAAGTTCCTGATACGCGGTCTGGACATCTATCCCGATCTCCTGCAGACCGAATGCGCGCCGCTCGGCGAACAGCCTTGAACCGGCCGGCGGAGTTGATAGAAGCGGCCGGATGACCAGATCCGTACTCATCACCGGCGCGGCGCGGCGCATCGGGCGGTGCATCGCTCTCGACCTGGCGCGCGACGGCTGGGCCGTCGCCATACATTGCAACACCTCGCTTGCCGATGCCGAGACGCTGCGAGCCGAGATCGAACGGGCGGGCGGGCGGAGCGTGATCGTCCCGGGCGACCTGGCGCGGGCAGAGGTCCCGGAGCGGCTCGTCGCAGAGGCGGGACAGGCGCTGGGGCCCCTGACCTGTCTCGTGAACAACGCCTCGCGCTTCGAGCCGGACGAAGCGGGCTCGGTGACGCCCGAGAGCTGGGCGGCGCATCTCGACACCAATCTCAGGGCGCCGGTCTTCCTGTCGCAGAGCTTCGCCGCGCAACTGCCGGAGGCGGCGCAAGGCAATATCGTCAACATCATCGACCAGCGGGTGTGGAAGCTGACGCCCAAATTTTTTTCCTACACCGCCAGCAAGTCGGCGCTGTGGACGGTGACCCGGACGCTGGCGCAGGCGCTGGCGCCGCGCATCCGGGTCAATGCGATAGGTCCGGGTCCCGCCTTGCCCAATGTGCGCATGGACGAGGAGGATTTCGCCCGCCAGGCGCGGCTGACGCTTCTGAAGCGCGGCACGTCGCCGGGAGAAATCTCGGCCGCGGTCAGATACATATTGTCGGCGCCGGCGATGACCGGCCAGATGATCGTCCTCGACGGCGGCCAGCATCTCTTATGGCAGACGCGCGATGTCACGGATGTGAAGGAATAGACGATGAAAGCGAGCGGCGAAGCCAAGATCACCCACCATGTCGCGAGCGGCAAGGCGCGCCTGCGCCATGTCTTCGTCAAGGACCTCAAGATCGACGCGCTGCTCGGAATCTACCCGGAGGAGAAGACGACGCCGCAGAGGATCGTCGTCAATATCGATCTCTCGGTGAAGGAAGGCAGCGATCCCTTGAGCGACGACATCAAGAATGTGGTGAGCTACGAGATCGTGGTGCGCAAGGTCGAGGAGATCGTGGCGGCGGGCCATGTCGGACTTGCCGAAACCCTGGCCGAGCGCATCGCGGCGGCATGCCTGCGCGACAGGAGAGTGATGGCGGCACGAGTGCGCATCGAGAAGCCGGACGTCATTGCCAATGCGCGCAGCGTCGGAGTGGAGATCGAGCGGCTGCGCGGTTAAAGCCCGCGGATGCGGGCTCGCCAGCGCTTCACGATCTCGTCGGCATCCTCGCCGTCGCCGGCATTGGCGCTGCGGTAGATATCGACGTCGATGCCGCGCCGGGCGAGGCTCGCCACGGCTTCCGCCATCACCGCATTGACGATGAAGGCGCCGGAGATCGTCGAGGTGGAGCCCATGCGCTTGTCGGAATCGGGAATGGTCAGACAGGCGTCGCCATAGGGTGCGCGGTTGTCGATGAAGAGGTCGGCGACCTCGTGCAGCAGGCGGCCGCTGTTGTGACGGGAGGCGGCGCGGGCGGCATTCTCGCTCGAGGTGATGGCGATGGTCCTGGCGCCTTTTTCGCGCGCGAACAGGGCGGCTTCGATGGGAAAGGCGTTGCGGCCGGAATTGGAGGCGATGAGGACGACGTCCCGGGGACCGATCGGATAGTCCTCCAGTACGATGCGGGCATAGCCTTCGAGGCGCTCGAGCACGGTCGAGCGGTGGGCCCCCTGATGCAGCATGAGGGCGGGATCGAGAATCGCCTGGACGGGGGCGGCCCCGCCGGCGCGGTAGAACACTTCCTCCGCGATCATGTGGGAATGGCCGCTGCCGGTGACATAGACGAGGCCGCCTTGCGCCAGCACATCGGCGATCCAGCCCTGCGCCAGCGCCAGCTTGTCGCGCTGCGACGAAACCAGCTCCCGCAGCATGGCGGTGATGCTGTCGCAATATTCCTCGGTCAGCATCATCCCGCCGTCGATGCTCATTCCGTGATCTCGGCGATATATTCGTAGCGGTCGCCGCGATACCAGCTCATCGCATCCTCGATCGCGTTGCCGGCGGCGGCGTAGCCGATGCGGTGGATGGCCAGCACCGCGGCCCCGGCCTTGATGCCGAGATGCCCGGCGATGTCTGCCGGCGCCTCGGTCGCCTTGAGGCTCTGCATGATACGCCGAGGCCGCCCGCCCATCGCATCCATGCGGGCATAGAGCGACCCGGTCCCGTCATAGTCGGCGCCGACCGCCTGGAGCGGAAAGATCGAGCGGTCGAGCCCCATCACGTCGTCATCCACCTGGCGCAGGCGGGTGAGCGCCATCACCTGGGTGCCGAAGGGGAGGCCGGTGCGGAACGAGATGTCGGGCGGCACCGGCATCACCTTGAGATCCAGAATGCGCGAAGCGGGCTTGAGGCCGCGGCTCAGCATGTCGTCGGTGAAACCGGTCAGACGCGTGATCGGCTTGAAGATACGGTTGGCGATGAAGGTGCCGGCGCCGGGACGTGTCGCCACATAGCCGTCCTTGGCCAGTTGCTCCAGGCTCTGGCGCAGGGTCGATCGCGAAACCCCCAGCTCGCCGGCGAATTCCCGCTCCGGCGGCAAAGGCTGACCGGCGCCCAGAGTGCGGTCCTCGATCGCTGAAGTCATCGCCATGACGAGTCTCACGCCGAGCGGGCCGGTCAGATTGTCCATGCGACGGCGGATTTCCTGAGTCTGGGTCATGGGCACGGATCGTGGAGACTCCGCTCACCATAAGGTGATCTGGTGATGATGACAATACCGGTATGCTTTTGGAATGCAGCTACCGACGGGTAAGGTCGTGATATTGCATGGTAAATTCTAAATACCCAAGATATAACAATGCGATAACTTTACTTACCGTAAGGGCAGAACTTGTGAAAAGAAGCCGCCAGCCTCTGGACTAATCATTGCTCTTCCGATAGCATGCCAAAAGCATACCAGCACGGAGATTGATCGAGCCCAGGAAAAGAGCGCGGACGGCCTTTCGTCGCTCTTCCCGCTGGGCGACCGCCTTCCGGCGGCATTGCCAGCACATGTGACGTCGCAAGACATCACCCATCGTCCAAAGACCCCGGTGAAAGGAACTGCACAAGCCGTGAGCGGCCGCAGAAGCCAACCAGCGAACTCCAAAAGTGCGACAGGAGCGATGAGAGCCGGTGCGACGGGAATTGCTTTCGTCGTGCCGGCGCTTGTCTCGCGCTTCGCCTCGCCTGCCGAAAACCTCTGCCAAGCCTCGCCGTCACCCTCCCATCACACAGTGTGACCGCAATGGATATCTTACCCATGAGTCTCGAATCTTATCGCCTGCGTCCGGCGACGCCCGATGACCTTCCGGCGCTCTATCGCGTCTGCCTGAGGACGGGCGATGCCGGCAAGGATGCGACCTGTCTCCAGGATGATCCGGATATCCTGGGAGAGGTCTTTGTCGGGCCCTATGTCATGTTCGAGCCTGATCTCGCCTTTACCCTCGAGGGCGCACGCGGACCCGCCGGCTATGTCCTGGGCGCGCTCGATACGAAGGACTTCAACCAGCGGCTCAAGACCGAATGGCTCCCGAGGCTGCAGAAGCTTCACGTCGATCCGGGCAAGGATTCCGGGCAATGGCAGGGAAGCGATTGGGTGCGCCATCTCGTGCATCATCCGTTCCTCGAAGTCCCTGCGGTCCTCAAACCCTATCCTTCGCATATTCACATCGATCTCCTGGCCGAAGCACGCGGGCAGGGCATCGGGCGCCACCTGATGCAGACGATCATGGAAGAGCTGGCGCGGCACGGTTCGCCCGGCGTCCATCTTCAGGTGAACCCGAAGAATTCCGCCGCCCAGGCCTTCTATAGAAACCTCGGCTTCGTTCCCCTCTCTTCGCCCGACCTGCCGGGCGATACGCTGTTCATGGCGTATCGATACGAAGACGCTGAAGAGCGCTGACGGGTGGAATTTCACGAATCCCGCGAAGGCTTTACGGCCGGCGGCTCGTGAAGAGATTCAAGTCAGAAATAGGCGATGGACCGTCCGGCGATGACTGCCAGGATCCACACGCCGGCCGAAACCCCGGCATGCCAGCGAGCCCGCGGCGGCACCGGCGGATGCAGCAAAGCCCGCTTCCTGGCGCAATGGTATATTGCCAGATTGGCGAAGCCGACGACGATCAGGACCATCTTGGCGATGAAGACCGGATTGCGCCCGAAAGCCGCCGCCTCGGCGCTGAACATCACCGGCCCGCTGAGGAGAAGAAGGGCCAGACCTGTGGCTGAAACACCCAGCGCCACGGGCGAGATCGCGGCGGCAAGCTCGAACCGGCTGCGCAGCAGCAGGAGATCGAAGACGAGGACGGCACCGACCAGCAATGACGCGCCGACGACATGCGTCAGGTTGGCGAGCGGATAGAGCCAGAGCGAGCCGCGCGCGGCAAAGCCCAAGGTGGAGAACTC
Organism: Parvibaculaceae bacterium; assembly: GCA_050246735.1. GTDB lineage: Bacteria > Pseudomonadota > Alphaproteobacteria > Rhizobiales > Aestuariivirgaceae > Taklimakanibacter. The sequence continues at coordinate 213,039 of JBFWVM010000001.1, forward strand.
CAATCCCTGGAGAAAGCCATCCCACATCAGGGCCAACTAACGCATCTCATAGACCTTGCCTGCGACCGTGATTCGTTCGGCCCGCATCTCATGCTCGCGGCGGGTCGAGGGATAGCCCTCTGCCCGGATGACCGTCCCGGTCCTCAGCATCGCTTCGCTCAGGCCACGGCGCTGCATGCGCGTGATCGGCGCCAGGGTCACTTCCCAGGTCGCGTTCTCATATTCGAGCATCACATGGGCGTGCGGGTTTTGCCAGGCGGCCATCTCGATCGGCGCCTCGATGGTGAGCTTCTTCGTCGAATCATAGCTGCCCCAACCATGATGGGCCGAAGCGGCAAGGGTCGCGGCGAGGACGAACAGGCAAATGGCTGTCGCTTGTCTCAACATGCGGTTCCTCCACGAGCCGGCCCCGAAGCACCTTAATGCGTGGCATTCCCGCCGCAATGCGGAAGGGCGGGCCTCTCCGGATCGTGATGGCTTGCTTTTGCATAAGTATCTGCTTATATGATTCTCATGATCGAGACCGAGATCTTCCGGGCCCTGGCCGACCCGACCCGCCGCGCCGTGTTCGAGCGTCTGGCGGCGCGCGAGATGAGCGTCAGCGAGCTCAAAGGCCATTTCGCGGTCTCGCAGCCCGCCATTTCGCAGCATCTGGCCGCGCTCAGGGGAGCCGGACTGGTGAGGGAAAGACGCCAGGGCCGCTTCGCCTATTACCGGGTCGACCCGAAAGGCATGGCGCCGCTGCTGAGCTGGATCGAGCGCTACCGTACCTTCTGGCCCGAGCGGATCGAGAAGCTGAAAGACGTGCTGAAAGGAATGGATCCATGAGCAGCGACATCAAGGCGGACAATGCGATCGTCACGGAATGCGAGATCGACGATCGTCCGGGCAAGGTCTGGCGGGCGCTGGTCGAGCCCGAACTGGCCGGCCGATGGCTGGTGCCCGAGGATGTCGACTGCCGGATCATAGAGGCCGAGCCCGAGCGGCTCCTGCGCTGCGCCTGGAGCAGCGGCGAGCATGATGCTCTCGGCAACAGGCTGGACACGGTGGTCACCTTCGAGCTCAGCCCGACCCGGACGGGCGGCACGCATCTGCGCATCGTCCATGAGGGCTTCGTTGCGGCGTCGGCCGCCAACGACAACGTCGCCACCCCGATGATGAGGGCGGCATGACCAATTTCGTTCCCATCGTCGTCGAGCAGTCGAGCCGCGGCGAACGCTCTTTCGACATCTTCTCCAGGCTCCTGCGCGAGCGCATCGTGTTCCTCAACGGCCCGATCGACGACAATGTGTCGGCGCTCGTCTGCGCCCAGCTCCTGTTCCTGGAAGCTGAAAGCCCCGCCAAGGAGATCGCCATGTATATCAACTCGCCGGGCGGGGTGGTGACGAGCGGCTTCGCCATCTACGACACGATGCAATACATCAAATGTCCCGTCTCGACCGTCTGCATGGGCTTTGCCGCCTCGATGGCCTCCTTCCTCCTGATGGCGGGCGAGCCGGGCCGGCGCATCGCGTTGCCGAACGCGCGCATCATGGTGCATCAGCCCTCCGGCGGCTTCCAGGGCCAGGCGTCCGATATCGAACGCCACGCACAGGACATCGTGAAGATGAAGAAGCGGATGATCGGGCTCTATGCCAGTCATTGCAGGCGCGCGCCCGAGGAGGTCGAGCGCACGCTTGATCGGGATTTCTTCATGACGGCCGAAGAGGCCCAGGATTGGGGTCTCGTCGACCGTGTCTATGCGGCCAGGACGGGGCAGGCGGCTGCCTGACGCCACGTCCTGACGGTTCCGGGCAGCCCATCGTGGTATTTGCAGAAGCCCGCCAGAATCACGATATTGGGCCCTATGGACGAACCGGAAGGCATCGCTGTGGATGGAGCCGAGGAGGTCGTGGGCGAAGGCCCGGGGCCGCATATCATCCGTGCCCATCTGAAGACGCTGCCCAACCGGCCGGGCGTCTACCGGATGTTCGATGCCAAGGGCGACGTCCTCTATGTCGGCAAGGCGCGCAGTCTGAAGAACCGGGTGGCGAGCTATGTCCGGCTCGGCGGCCATACGAACCGCATCGCGGCGATGATCTCGCTGACCGCCAATATGGAGTTCGTGACCACCGGGACGGAAGCGGAGGCCCTGCTTCTGGAAGCCAATCTGATCAAGAAATTGCGGCCGCGCTTCAATGTCTCGCTGCGCGACGACAAGTCCTTTCCCTATATTCTGATCCGCAAGGACCATCCGGTCGTCCAGATCGTCAAGCATCGCGGCGCGCGCTCGCACAAGGGCAGCTATTTCGGGCCCTTCGCTTCCGCCGGTGCGGTCAACCGTACCATCAACGCGCTGCAAAAGGCGTTCCTGCTGCGCTCCTGCAGCGACAGCGTCTTTGAGAACCGCACCAGGCCCTGTCTGCTCTATCAGATCAAGCGCTGCTCGGCCCCGTGCACCGGCGAGATCGAGCTCGAGGCCTATGGCGAGCTCGTGAAGGAGTCCGAGGCTTTCCTCAACGGCAAGAGCAAGACGGTCAAGGCCGAGCTCGCGCGGGCGATGGAGGAGGCTTCCGAGAAGCTCGATTTCGAAAGCGCCGCGCGCTACCGCGACCGTATCCAGGCGATGAGCTTCGTCACCTCGGAGCAGGGCATCAACCCGCAAGGTGTCGACGAGGCCGACGTCTTCGGCCTCGCGCAAGAGGGCGGCCAGATCTGCATACAGGTGTTCTTCTTCCGCGCCGGCCAGAACTGGGGCAACCGGCCGTATTTCCCGCGCGCCGACAAGTCGCTGCCGGTGGCGGAAGTGCTGGGCTCGTTCCTGGCGCAGTTCTACGACGACAAGCCCATCCCGCCGCTGATCCTGCTGTCGGATCGGATCGAGGAGAGGGAGCTTCTCGAAGAGGCGCTCGCCACCCATGCCGGACACAGGGTCGAGATCGCGGTTCCGCAGCGCGGCGAGAAGAAGGCGCTGGTCGATCACGCCGTCACCAATGCGCGCGACGCCATGGGCCGCAAGCTCGCCGAATCCTCCTCGCAGGCCAAGCTTCTCGCGGGCGTCGCCCGGGTCTTCGGTCTGACCGAGCCGCCGCGGCGCATCGAAGTCTACGACAACTCGCATATCCAGGGGGCCCAGGCGGTCGGCGCCATGATCGTGGCCGGTCCCGAGGGCTTCCTCAAATCGCAATATCGCAAGTTCAACATCAGGACCGAGGACCTGGCGCCCGGAGACGATTTCGGCATGATGCGCGAGGTCCTGACCCGCAGGTTTGCCCGCCTGCTCAAGGAGCACGGCGAGCGCGAGCCGGCCAGCGAGACCAGTCCCGACCAGCCGCAGGCCTGGCCCGATCTGGTGCTCATCGACGGCGGCCAGGGCCAGCTCAATGCCGCGCGCGCCGTGCTCGCCGATCTCGGCATTGCCGATCTGTGCATCGCGGGCGTCGCAAAAGGGCCAGACCGGGATGCCGGACGGGAGCATTTCTATGTGCCGGACAGGCCGTCATTCATGATCGAGGCGCGCGATCCGGTGCTTTACTATGTCCAGCGCCTCAGGGACGAGGCGCACCGCTTCGCCATCGGCAGCCACAGGGCCAAAAGGGCCAGGGCGATCGCGCTCAATCCGCTCGATGAGATCGCCGGCATTGGACCCACTCGCAAAAAGGCCCTGTTGCAGGCCTTTGGGTCGGCCAAGGCGGTGGCGCGGGCCAGCCTTGCCGATCTGGCAAAGGTCCAAGGGGTGAATTACGCTCTGGCTCAGGCTATCTATGACCACTTCCACGAGGGCGGTCCATGAGCGATGCAGTAACCAAACTGGCCCAGCAGGAAAGCCAGCGGCATGCGTTGAGCCTGCCCAACCTCTTGACCTATGGGCGGCTGGTCGCGGTCCCCGTGGTGGCCGGCCTCATCCTCTGGGGAGGCGATGGCGCGCGCTGGACGGCTCTCGCCCTCTTCATCGGTGCCGCGATCACCGATTTCTTCGATGGCTATCTCGCCCGGCGCTGGGCTCAGCAGTCGGCGCTGGGCCGCATGCTCGACCCCATCGCAGACAAGGTGCTCGTGGCGGCGGTGCTGCTGGTGCTCGCCGCCGACCGGACGATCGACGGCGCCCATCTGTGGGCCGGGATCATCATCCTGTCGCGCGAGGTCCTGGTGTCGGGCCTGCGCGAGTTCCTGGCGGAACTGCGCGTCTCGGTGCCGGTGACCAAGGTCGCCAAGTGGAAGACCACGGTCCAGCTGATCGCCATCGGCTTCCTCATCGCCGGCCCGGCCGGCGACAAGATCGTGCCCTATGTCAGCGAATTCGGCCTGTTCTGCCTGTGGATCGCCGCCGCCCTCACCCTCTATACGGGCTACGACTATTTCCGCGCCGGCATCGGCCGCGTCATGGACGACAAATGACCCGCCTTCTCTATTTCGCGCGCCTGCGCCAGATCATCGGCAAGGCTGAAGAAGACATCGCCATACCGGCCGACGTCACGACCGTCAGCCGGCTGATCGATTTCCTCAAGGATCGCGACGATGCCTATATGTCGGCCTTTGCCGATCCGCGCATCGTCCGCGCCGCCATCGACCAGGCCCATGCGCCGCTCGACGCCCCGATCTCGGGAGCGCGCGAGATCGCCTTCTTCCCGCCGGTCACGGGCGGCTGAAGGGGAACCTCTCCCGCCGATCCTGGTTGTCGGCATGGAACAGAGGAGGTTTGCGATGGCCACCGCTCACAAGAAACGCTGGTCGCGGGAGGTGACCGAAAAGAGCGACGCGCTCGACCTCGACAAGGGCGTGTTCACCTGGAAGAACCCAAAGCGCATCGCGAGCTCGCTCAAGCGCTCGGCCGAGCACAGCCGCAAGCGGAAGTCGAACGCCTTCCGCTCCGCCATGTCGATGCTGACCTTTTACGTCAATCGCGGGGGCAAGGACCTGCTCAAGTCACAGAAAAGCGTGCTCGAGCGCGCCAAGGACGAATTGCGCGCCCAATTCGGCCGTCCACGGAAAGAGGGTTGACCGCCGCCGGCCCCGGCGCATTTCGATGCCGCCACGCGCGGCGCAAATCCGATCAGGCGGCCTTCTTCTTCGGCTGCACTTCGTCGAGATAGTCGGCGCGCAGAGCACGAGTGAGATCGCCGACCTTGAACTTGTAAGGGCCGATCTCGCCGACCGGCGTCACTTCGGCGGCGGTCCCGACGATGAAGCACTGCTCGAAGCTCTCGAGTTCATCCGGCATGATGGCGCGCTCGATGACCTTGATCTGGCGCTTCTGAGCCAGGCCCATGACGGTGCGCCGGGTAATGCCGTCGAGGAAGCAATCCGGCGTCGGCGTATGGATCTCGCCATTCCTCACGAAGAAGATGTTGGCGCCGGTGCATTCGGCCACCTGACCGCGCCAGTCGAGCATCAAGGCGTCGGCACAGCCTTTGCGCTCGGCCTTGTGCTTGGAGATCGTGCAGATCATGTAGAGGCCGACCGCCTTGGCTTTGGACGGCGCCGTCATCGGATCGGGCCGGCGATATTCCGCGATATCGAGGCGGATGCCCTTCTCGAGCTGGGCCGGATCGAAATAGGCCGGCCATTGCCAGATGGCGACGGCGACGTTGATCCTGGTGTTCTGGGCGGCGACGCCCATCATTTCCGAGCCGCGCCAGACGATCGGGCGGACATAGGCATCGCTGAAACCCTGCCGCTTCAGCGTCTCGCGGCAGGCGGCGTCGATCTCGGCCACCGTATAGGGGATCTTCATGTCGAGGATCTCGGCCGAATCGAACAGGCGCTGGGTATGCTCGGTCAGCTTGAAAATCTCGCCGCCATAGGCGCGCTCGCCCTCGAAGACGGCGCTGGCATAATGGAGACCATGGGACAACACATGGAGCTTCGCATCCTTCCACGGCACGAACTCGCCATTCATCCAGATAACACCTTCGCGCTGGTCAAAAGGAACGATCGACATGCTGTTCTCCCAATTTTCGTCTGTCGCGCATTTTTGCACGCGGAGACGGTTCGGCCTATATGTCATTACGGCTGTCCAAATATTCGGCCACAATGACGCAACAAGCTTTCCTGCGATTGTGATGTCTTATAACAAACCTTGGAAAATACGTCAATATGGCTGACATAATTTCCGACCGCGATGTAGAGGATGAGGACGTCGTCAGCCTGATCGAGCTTTTGTTCTTCGCCTATCGCGATTTCACCTCCGATCCCGATGCGATCCTCTCCGAATGGGGCTTCGGGCGGGCGCATCACCGGGTCGTGCATTTCGTCGGCCGCAATCCGGGGATGACCGTGGCGCAGCTCCTCGGCATCCTGGGCATCACCAAGCAGAGTCTCGGCCGGGTCCTGCGCGACCTGATCGAGAAGGACCTCGTCTATCAGCGCCCCGGCGATCTCGACCGCAGGCAGCGACTCCTGTTCCTGACCGAGGAAGGCGAGAGCCTGCGCCTCGGGCTGATGGCGCCGCAGGCGGAACGCATCATCCGGGCGCTGGGCGAGGCGGGCGACGAGACGGAACCCGGCTATCGCAAGGTGCTTTATCACCTGATCAGTCCGGAGAATCGCCCAGGGGTCAGCGAATGGCTGAGGAGCCGCAGATTGCAGGCGCGGGAATGACCGACGACAGGCCGCATATCCTGGTGATCGACGACGACCGGCGCATCCGCGAGCTGCTGCAGTCCTATCTCGCCGAAAACGGATTCAGGGTCAGCGTGGCGCCGACCGTCGCCGCCGCGCGCGACAAGATGCGCGGGCTGGCTTTCGACCTTCTCGTCCTCGACGTGATGATGCCGGGTGAGAGCGGAACCACCCTGGCGCGATCGCTGCGCGGGGCTGATGAGCGCATTCCCATTCTCATGCTGTCGGCGCTTTCCGAGATCGAGGACAGAATCAACGGACTGATGGCCGGCAGCGACGACTACCTGCCGAAACCGTTCGAGCCCCGGGAGTTGCTGCTTCGGGTGCAGAGCCTCTTGCGCCGGGCGGCACCGCCCACCGATCATCGGGTCGATGTGCGCTTCGGCGTCTGCCTGTTCAACATGCCGCGCGGCGAGCTCCGGAAGAACGGCGAACTCATCAAGCTGACGACGCGCGAGCGCGAATTGCTGCGGCATTTCATCCAGAATGCCGGACGGCCGATCACCCGCGCCGAGCTGGCACCCGATGGAGCGGAGGAGAATGCTCGAACCGTCGACGTCCAGATCAACCGGCTGCGCCAGAAGATCGAGGAGGATCCGTCCAATCCGGTCTATCTGCAAACAGTGCGCGGGGCAGGCTATACTCTGCATGTGGACTGAGAGCAGGACGTCATGAGCGCCGTCACCGAGCCCCACCGGAAGATAGAGCAGCATTCGCTCTACTGGCAGTTCAATCGCTTTCTCGAGCGCTATCTGCCCGCCGGGCTCTATCAGCGCTCGCTGCTGATCGTGGTGGTCCCCATCGTGCTCATGCAGAGCATCATGGTCGGCATCATACTGGATCGCCACTGGGACAGCGTGACCAAGGTGCTGGCCCGCTCGCTGGCCCGGGAAATCTCCATGGTCATCGGTCTCTATGACCGCTCCGACAAGACTCCGCGCGCGGTCGAGGATCTGCAGGCGATGACCAACGACCGGCTGCGCCTGCGGCTCAGCGTCGAGCGCAACGCCGAGCTGCCGCCCCCGGTGCCGGTGCCCTGGCTGTCGATGGTCGACACCCGCCTCAACCGCTATCTGGACAACGAGACCGGCCGCCCGTTCTGGATCGACAGCAGCAGTAATCCGAATTTCGTCGAGATCCGCGTCGAAGCGGAGAAAGGCACGATCTTCCGCTTCCTCGCCGACGACGATCGGGCCTATGCGGCGAACACCAATCAGCTCCTGTTCTGGATGTTCGTTTCCTCGCTTATCCTTCTTGCCGTCGCCATCATGTTCCTGCGCAAGCAGATCAAGCCCATTCTCGATCTCGCGCATGCGGCGCGCGGCTTCGGTCTCGGCCACGACGTCAGCCACTTCGCCCCGCGCGGTGCGGCGGAAGTGCGTCAGGCCGCGCAGGCCTTCCTCAACATGAAAGAGCGCATCGAACGCCATGTCGAGCAGCGCACAGCGATGCTGGCCGGTGTCAGCCACGACCTGCGCACCATCCTCACCCGCTTCAAGCTGGAGCTTGCCTTTCTCGGCGACGACGCGAAGGTGAAGGCGCTGAAGGGCGACGTCGAGGAAATGCAGACGATGCTCGAAGCCTATATGAACTTCGCCCGCGGTGCCGGGGGTGAAAAGGCCGAGGCCAGCAACATCGCCGAGGTGATCGCCGGCGCGGTCAAGACCGGCGCCCGTCCGCATTCGAAAATGAAGATCGAGGTGGCGCCGGACATGGTCGCCAAGGTCAAGCCGAATGCATTCCGCAGGCTTATCGTCAATCTGATCGCCAATGCGGCGCGCTACGGCGAGACGATCGCCGTGACGGTGCGGACCAAACGCAACCGCCTGCGCATCACGGTCGACGACAACGGCCCCGGCATTCCGGCCAACATGCGCGAGGACGTGTTCCGGCCGTTCTTCCGGCTCGATGAAGCCCGCAACCAGGACGAAGGCGGAACCGGACTGGGCCTCGCCATCGCGCGCGACATCGCCCGCGCGCATGGCGGCGACATCAGGCTCGAGGAAAGCCCGCTCGGCGGCTTGCGGGCGGTGGTGGAAATCCCGGTTTAGGCGGATGACGGGTCATCTGAAATCGCTGCGGCCTTCGAGCCCGGCCTGTGCCGCCATGTCCGCTCCCGGCACGCGCATCTCGAAAATATGGTCGACGACCGTGTAATCGAAATAGCCGAGACGGGCGATCGGCCTTATCGCGGCGACGTCGAGCCGCCCGTCCGATCGGATCACCGCGTCGTCGATATGGATCATTTCGACCTGTGCGAAAACGATGTCGACCGATGCCACCGGCGAATTCCCCTTCAGTCGATGCGTGCTGAGGTACCTGCACTCGAACTTGACCGGGCTTTCACGCACCATGGGAATGCGCGCATTGTCGGCATATTCGCGCGTCACATGCAGACGGTCGAACTCGCTTTCATGCGCCGGCAAGGCCATGGCGCTGATATTGACCGCCTCGCGCAGATCGTAGGTCGCCATGTTCCAGACGAACCAGCCGGTCTCTTCGGCATTGACCACGGTATCCTTGCGCCGCCCGTCGGGATACTGATTGGCCGAGAACATCACCATCGGGGGATCGAAGGTGAGGTTCTGCCACTGGCTGTAGGGCGCGATATTCTCCACTCCCGAGGCGCCGACGCTGGACAGCCAGCCTATGGGGCGGGGAACCGTGCAGCTCTTGAACGGGGAAAAGGGCAACGGGCTCGACTCGCGATGCGGAGCATATTTCAAGATCCATCTCCATGTCGGGGTCGGCGAGAGACGCCAGCACGGCTTTCGCGACCTGTTGCTCCAAAAGACACGGTCAGGCGCTCTTGCGCTGAATCATGACCTTGCCGTCGAAGGCGAAGACCAGCTCACCGTCCTGGTTGAAGCCCTCGCTGTGCTTGGTGGCGAGGCCCCAGCGGGGCCGAGACGCCATTTCGCGCTTGCCGATGATCTCCATCCAGTAAGTGACGGTATCGCCGGGATAGACCGGCCTGATCCATTTGAGATTGGTGATGCCGGGCGAAGGGCCGTGCTCCGGAAGCGCCTCGCCGCGCGCGATCCGCTGCCGGCAGGCATCATCGTCGGCCTCTACATAGCAGCGCATCCAGGCCGATGCGGTGTGCCAGCCCGACGCCGCAAGCCGGCCGAAATGGCTGCGGGCGGCGGCCGCATCATCGACATGGAAGCATTGCGGATCATAGGCGCGGGCGAAGCGCAGCACCGCCTCGCGGGTGAAATGATAGGAGCCGAGCCGCCATTTCTGCCCGATATGGGCCTCGTCATAATACAGTCCCATCATGGCGCGCGCACCTTGATGAGATTGACGCCGGTCATGTCGATCTTGGCCTCGCCCTGAAGCGATCGGGCTTCCCAGCGCATGGTGACCAGGCCCATTTCCGGCCGGCTCCTGGACCGGCGCTTGGCCATGACGGTCATCCTTCCGCGCAGCGTCTCGCCGGCATAAACCGGCTTGAGCCACTTGACCTCATCGAGCCCGGGCGAGCCCATGCCGGCGGCGCGTCCCAGATAGCCGTCGACCATCAGGCGCATGAGGATGCCGCAGGTGTGCCAGCCGGAGGCCGAAAGCCCGCCGAGGACGGAGGATTTGGCGCGCTCCTCGTCGAGGTGGAAGAATTGCGGGTCGAATTCGCGCGCAAAGGCCTTTATCTCGTCCGCCGTCACCCGATGGTCGCCGAGGTCGAAGCTCTCTCCGACGGTGAAGTCCTCGTAATGGAGAAGACCGGGCATCGCGCACCTAGTTGGCGAAGCGGAAATGCAGCACGTCGCCGTCCTGCACGATATAGTCTTTGCCCTCAAGCCTGAGCTTGCCGGCGTCGCGGGCGCCCGCCTCTCCGTTGAGACCGACGTAATCGTCATAGGCGATGGTCTCGGAGCGGATAAAGCCCTTCTCGAAGTCGGTATGGATGACTCCCGCCGCCTGCGGCGCCTTGGTGCCCCTGGTGATCGTCCAGGCGCGGGCCTCCTTCGGCCCTACGGTGAAATAGGTGACGAGATGAAGGAGCTCGTAACCGGCGCGGATCACGCGGTTCAATCCGGGTTCGGCGAGACCGATGGTGTCGAGATAATCCTTCTGCTCGGCCACGGGCAGGACCGCGATCTCGCTTTCGATCTTTGCCGAAACGACGACCGCTTCGGCGCCTTCCCTGGCGCGCGCGAAGACCCGGGCGGAATGCTCGTTGCCCAGATCGGCGGACGCCTCCTCGACATTGCAGACATAGAGCACCGGTTTCGAGCTCAGGAGGCCCAGCATGCGGAAGCTCTTTTCCTCCTCGGGCCTGCGGTCGACGAGCCTTGCCGGCTTGCCGTCCTGCAGAAGCGCGAGGGCGCGCCTGACGAGATCGAACTGCTCACCGGCTTCCTTGTCGCCGCCGCGCAGGCGCTTCTCCAGGCTGCTCGCACGCTTCTCGAGGCTCTCGAGATCGGCCAGCATCAGCTCGGTTTCGATCGTCTCGATGTCGCGTATCGGATCGACGCCTCCCTCGACATGGGTGACGTCGCCGTCCTCGAAGCAGCGCACCACATGGGCGATGGCGTCGACCTCGCGGATATTGGCGAGGAACTGGTTACCGAGCCCTTCGCCCTTGGAGGCGCCGCGCACCAGGCCGGCGATGTCGACGAAGGTCAGGCGGGTGGGAATGATCTGGGCGCTCCTGGCGATCGCCGCGAGCTTGTCGAGCCGCTCGTCGGGCACGCCGACGTCGCCGACATTGGGCTCGATGGTGCAGAAGGGATAGTTCGCCGCCTGCGCCGCCGCGGTCTGGGTCAAGGCATTGAACAAGGTCGACTTGCCGACATTAGGGAGGCCGACGATGCCGCATTTGAAACCCATCATTCCTTCTCCTTCGTCGCGGGCTTAGGTCTCTCTGACTCCGGATTGAGCGCCAAATGCACCTTGTTCTGGAACGTCGCGAAATCGTGTGCCGCAAGAAGCGGCGCGTTCTCGGCGACCGTGGCGATGAGCGGAGCGAGCCACAGCCGGTCGGCCTTGCTGAAGTCGCCCAGAACATGCACATGGGCCATGCCCTTGACCGCGAGCTTGCCGACGCCGAGCCGCACCCGGTGATAGTCGCTGCCGATATGGGCGTCGATCGAGCGGATGCCATTGTTGCCGGCGCTGCCGCCGCCGGTCTTCACCCTCACCTTTGCGGGCGGCAGGTCGATCTCGTCATGAAGGACGACGACGTCGTCCGGGGTCAGGCCGTAGAAGCGCATCGCCTCGCCGACGGCGCGTCCGGACTCGTTCATGTAAGTCTGCGGCTTGAGCGCCAGGGTGCGCCGGCCGCCAAGCAGGCCTTCCGCCGTTTCGGCATGGAAGCGCTTGCGCCACGCCGCGAAGCCATGGCGGTGGGCGATCTCGTCCACCGCCATGAAACCGATATTGTGCCGGTTGGCCGCATATCTCGGCCCGGGATTGCCGAGCCCGACCAGAAGAAGCATTCCGCCCTCCCAAATCTTTCCCCCCGTTTGGGGATGGGAAGAGCAGGGTTACTTCTTCTTGTCGCCGCCCTTGGCGTCCTTGGCCGCGGGCGCTGCGGCGGCCTTGGCGTCCTTGCCGGCGGCGGGTGCGGCACCGGGCGCCGCGGCAGGCACTTTCTGGGCCGTCGCCGGGACTTCCGCGGTCGGCGTTTCGGCTGCGGCCGTCGCCTCTTCCTCTTCCTTCAGGCCGGCCGGAGCGGCGATCGTCGCGATGGTGAAATCCCTCTCGCGCACGGCCGGGGTCACGTTCTCCGGCAGCTTGACGGCATTGATATGGATCGAGTGGCCGATCTCCAGACCGGTCAGGTCGATCGTGATCTCGTCGGGAATGAAATCGGCCGGGCAATAGAGATCGATCTCATGGCGCACGATGTTGAGAACGCCGCCCTTCTTGATGCCGGGGGAGTCGGCGTGGTTCTTGAAGTGGACCGGGACTTCCACATGGATGCGGGCGTTCTTGCCGAGACGCAGGAAGTCCACATGGCTGATGAAGTCGCGCACCGGCTCGAACTGGACGTCGCGCGGAATGGCGCGGACGACCGTGCCGTCGACTTCGAGATCGACGAGGGTCGACATGAAGCGGCCGGTATTCACATAGGGCTGCAGGTCGTTATAGGCGAAGGAGACGTTCTGGGGCTCCTTCTTGTCGCCGTAGACGACACCGGGGATACGGCCTTCGCGGCGGACTGCCCGGGCGGCCCCCTTGCCGGCCCGGCCACGCGCCGTGGCCTTAAGCTTGATAATCTTGGACATTTTCAACTCCGATTGATGACGGGCCGGTCCTCATGGACCAGCCTGGCGCAGACCTTCCTCCAGGGGTGACCGGCGTCGGCGCGCGGGCGGATATACAGACTTGCCCCGGCAAGCGCAACCCGCCCGGACCGGATTAATCTCCTGATCGGGGGAGATGACGGGGACCCGTCCCTTCAGTCGAACAGGCTCGAGACCGATTCTTCGCGCGAGGTGCGTCCGATCGCCTCGCCGATCAGGGGGGCGATCGAGATCACCCTGATGTTGCGGGCCACTTTCACCGCTTCCGTGGGCTGGATCGAATCCGTGATGACCAGGGATTTGAGCTTCGATGAGGTGACGCGCGCCACGGCACCCCCCGACAGCACCCCGTGGGTGATATAGGCCGCCACATCCTTGGCCCCTTGCGCCAGCAGGGCATCGGCGGCGTTGCACAGGGTGCCGCCTGAATCGACGATATCGTCGATGAGGATGCAGGAGTGCCCCCTGACGTCGCCGATGATGTTCATGACCTCCGATTCGCCCGGCCGGTCGCGGCGCTTGTCGACGATGGCCAGGGGCGTGCCGATACGCTTGGCGAGCGCCCTGGCGCGCACCACGCCGCCGACGTCGGGCGACACGACGACGGTGTTGCGCAGATCATAGTGATCCTTGATGTCGCGCACGAGCACGGGGCCGGCGAAGAGATTGTCCGTCGGAATATCGAAGAAGCCCTGGATCTGGCCGGCGTGGAGATCGAGCGTCAGCACGCGATCGGCGCCGGCGTTGGTGATGAGATTGGCGACCAGCTTGGCGGAGATCGGCGTGCGCGGACTGGATTTGCGGTCCTGGCGGGCATAGCCGAAATAGGGGATGACGGCCGTGATGCGCCGGGCGGAAGAACGGCGCAGCGCATCGATGATGATGAGCAGCTCCATCAGATGGTCGTTGGCCGGGAACGACGTCGACTGGATGATGAAGACGTCCTGACCGCGGACATTCTCCTGGATCTCGACGAAGATCTCCATGTCGGCGAAACGCTTCACCACCGCCTTCGCCTGCGGCAGGTTGAGATAAGAGGAAATGGCTTCGGCGAGCGGCCGATTGCTGTTTCCGCTGATGATTTTCATGCAGGGCCGGCCCTCTGTGGCGGGAGTTCTCGGCGGCTCTATATCAACAGGCCAGCCTTCGCGCAAAGGGCGGGCGGTGGGTTTTCCTTAACAGTCCACAGCCGGAAGAGGGGCGGAATCAGCGGTATTTCTTCACCAGATCGTAGATGCCACCGGCTGCCGCCTGTGCGGCAAAGAGCGCATTCTCGCCGAAACCGGCCTCGAGCGAGCCGACAGGCACGTCATTGGCCTGCCTGACCGTGCCGAGCGTCCGCCCATCCGGCGTCTTGACCGTCCAGGCGAGGGCCACATTCTGGTCCTTGGCCCGTTTGGGGCCAAGCTTCACATGTCCAAGAATGGTTAGCGCATTCTCGCGCGGGGACTGCACCACCGGCCATCCCGCATCGGCCAGCGTCTGGCGCATGGCCCTGGTCAGATCGGCATTGCCGGTGCCCGGCGCGCCGCTCACCGGCAGGACGGCGACAGCGTTTATCTGCTTGCGTCCGCCGGTCTTGGCGGGCTCGGCCGCGGCCGCGACCACCTTGTCCTCGGCGGGCTCGGCCTTGACCGCGGCCAGCGCCTTGTCGCCGGCCTGGCCGGCTTGCGCCACGGCCTTGCCCTCCAGCGGCGGATGGACCCCGGCCACTGCCGCGGGCGCCTTCAGCGGTCCGTAGAGCGTTTCGTAGTCGATGTCCTTGTCGGCATCGGGGCCGGCCCTGGCATAGGTATCGAGCGGCGGCGGGATGCCGCCGATCTCGGTCGCATAGCCGAGCTGCGAAAGCCGGCTCGAGAGGCTTTCGGCCGTATAGGCGGCGACGCGCTGCAGAACCGCCGGCGTCACCTTGAGCCAGGGGTCGCCCGACGGCGATCCCGGGGCCAGCTCTTCGGCGGAAATCGTATGAAGCACGGTTCCCGCCGGATCGCTCAGGGTCCAATTGTAGGCGAGCTTCGCTCCCGCCGGATCCGGCGCGATATGAAAGCTGCCGGTCAGCGTCAGCGTGGTGCTGTCGAGTTTGCTGTCGACGATCGCCATGTCGCGCTTGCCGGCAGCGACGGCGAGCGCGTCCTTCAGTTGCGGCAGCTTCGATCCCGGCAGGCCCGATACCTCGATGAGCGCGATCGGCGGCACGGTCTTGCCGCTCGGACCCGGCGTTCCTTCACCCTTGGCGAAGGGTTTCGAACCGCCGCCGGCGCAGGCGGTCAGCAAAAGCAGGCACAGGAACGTCACTATGAGGACTGCGCCGTGTCGCGACCGGGCCGGGCCTATGGTCAGAACGTCACCCATGGCTCAGCGCAGGATCATCCCCAGCGGATATTTTGACAAGGGTTCAGGTTTATCACGGCCGACGATGTAAGTCCTGCCCAGGCTGAAGGCGCTGCCGCTGTCGCTGTCCATCAGGATCATGTGGAGGAAAAAGACCTGGTTGCGCGCCAGGCGGACGGGGTTGCCGGTGAAGAACATCGGAAAGTCCATCCAGCTCGGGGTGAACTTGGCGCCCAGCGAATAGCCGCAGGCGTTGTAGCGATGGGCCTTCATGCCGTGCTCGTCCATGACGCGGGCATGGGCGTCGAACACGTCGCCAGCTTTCCTGCCGGGACGCAGGACCCCCTCGCAGGCCCTGAGCGCGGCCCGGCAGGCCTCGTCCATCTTCTCATGCGCCTTGCCGGGCTTGCCGATGATGATCGTGCGCATGAGCGCTGCATGGTAATGACGATAGACGCCGGCGAATTCGAGGGTCAGCTGGTCGCGCCTGGCGAGCCTGCGGCGCCCGGACTTGTAGCGGCTGAGCAGCGCATCGCGGCCGGAGCCGATAATGAACTCATTGCCCGGATAGTCGCCGCCGCCGGCGAAGATAGCGGCCTGCTGAGCCGCCAGGATGCGGCCCTCATCGGCGCCGGCGCGCGCTTCCTCGATCCCGGCCCGAAGCGCCAGGTCGCCGAGCTTGCCGGCCTTGCGCACATATCTGAGCTCGGCTTGCGATTTCACCAGCCTTATCCGGTCGACCAGAGCGGTGGCCTCGGCGAGGGTGCAGAAGCCTGACAGCGCATGATCGACGGCTTTGCCGTTGAAATGCGTGAGGCCGTAGGCATTGGTCTCGATGCCGAGACGCCTGCCCCTGGCGCCGAGGCTCACGAGCATGTCGCGTAATTGATCGGCGGGCTTCGCACCCGCCGCGTCGGTCCAGATCCTGATGTCCTCGATGATCGAGGTATGCCGCGCCTGGCGCAGGTCGGGGGCGCGCGTCAGCAGGGCGAGCCTGCCGTCGGCGCCCAGATAGAGGCACTGGAAGAAGCAGAAGCCGAAGGTGTCATAGCCCGTGAGATAGTACATGCTCTCCTGCTGGAACATCAGCAGGCCGTCCAATCCTTCCGCCGCGAGCGCGCGGCGGACCTTGGCGATGCGGGCCTTGTATTCGCTGCGGTCAAAATGCAGAGCCATGCGACCTCACTCGATATCCTTGCCTGGTTCAGGGTGACAGCACGATGGCCGAAATCTGGCGGCCGTAGTCCGTTTCGTTGCGATGCGTGGCGCGCCGGTAGCTGTAGAAGCGATCCTCATCGCAATAGGTGCACAGGCCGAGGTCCACCACCCGGCCGACGCCCCGGCGCGTCAGGCGGCGCCTGAGATAGGCCGGCAGATCGAACATGTGGTGGCGGGAACGCTCGGACGGCGTGAAGAAGTCCGCATTGTCCGGCGCTTCGGCGATGAACCGGGCGGCGAAATCGGGACCGACCTCGTAAGCCTTCCGCGAGATCGTCGGACCGATGACGGCGGTGATGCGCTCGCGCCTGGCGCCCCTCTCTTCCATGGCCGCAACGGTCGCATCGCTTACGCCGGCGAGGGCGCCCTTCCAGCCGGCATGCGCCGCGCCGATAACTCCTCCTTCGGCGTCGGCGAAGAGAATGGGCGCGCAATCGGCCGTGAGGACGGCGATGGCGAGGCCGGGCTTCGTGGTGATGATGGCGTCGCCCTTGGGAGGCGCCAGCACGTCCCAGGGCGCGTCGGCGACGATGACGTCGGCACTGTGCCACTGCCATATGGTGAGAAGGCCGTGATCTGCGACCCCGAGCCGTCTGCCGGCCGCGGCGCGATTGCGCGCCACCGTCGGCTTGTCGTCGCCCGACCCGAAGCCGCAATTGAGCGAGGCGAACAGTCCCGTCGAATGGCCGCCCTGGCGGGTGAAGAAGCCGTGGCGGAGTGATTTTACGGATTGGAGCTCGAGTGCTTCGATCATGATGCGCCGAAGGGGTAGGGGGTTGCCAGTCCGGGCGACGTGGCCGCCATGACCTTGAACAGGTTACCCATTTGATTTTCTCCGGCAAGCCGTTCCGTAGCGTTGTCCATCACCCGGCGCTCTGCGGGGCCGGCTTTCCGGCTGAGCAGCGCGGCGCGCGTCTCGATGCCCATGGCCAGCAGGAACTGCCGCTGGGTGATCGGTCCGTGAGGAACTGCGCCACCTCGCCTGAAGGCGTCGGCAAGGCCCTCGAAATCGACATGCGAGGTGAGATCGGCCTCACCCGGCCGATCGAGGATGCTGCAGAACTCGTGGCGACGGACCGCTTGCAGCGTGTCGCCGAGAGCGGAAGCCGCGTGGCCGTAGTCGAAGACGAGGGCGGCGCCGGCCGATCTCGCGAGGCGGGCGCCAAGCAGATGGGCGATGTCGTCGCGCGAGGGGCCGGTCTCGAAAATGGCGCCCTCGGCGCCCGGCGGTCTGGCCAGCGGGAATGCCGTGCGCCCGATCACCAGCCGGTCATCCGCGCTCAAGCCGATGCGCCGCTCCATCCATCGGCCCTGATGAAATTCGTACTGCCGGATGGGCAGGGCATCGAAGAACTCGTTGGCGATGATGATCGAGGGACCATCGGGAATGCTTTCGACGGCCTCATGCCAGGTCGCCGCGGCGCCGAGCTTCCCGGCCTGCAGCCGGCGCAGGGTGGGACTCGTCTCGACGAGATGGATGCGGGCCGCTTCGCAGAAGCCGGGCATCACGCATGCCGCCCGCAGGATATCGCTCATCAACGTGCCGCGACCCGGCCCGAGCTCTATCAGGTTGAATTGGCGAGGGGCGTCGAGGGCCTGGAACGCGGCCGCGCACCAGATGCCGACAAGCTCGCCGAAGATCTGCGAGATCTCGGGCGCGGTTATGAAATCGCCCTCCGGTCCGAAGGGATCGCGCGACATGTAATAGCCATGGAGCGGATGGCCGAGGCAGAGCGCCATGTAGCGGTCGAGCGGCATCGGCCCGTCCTCGCGGATCATCGCGACGATCAGGCTTTCGAGCGGTGTCTGCCTCCTCATGTATGGCGCGACCGCAGAAGCAGCCAGATGCCGACGGCGACGAGGGGCAGCGAGAGAATCATGCCCATCGTGATGAAGCCCAGGAAGTAGCCGAGCTGCGCGTCCGGCTCGCGGAAAAATTCGACGATGATGCGCGACAGCCCGTAGCCCAGGGCGAAGAGCCCGGAAGCACGGCCGGGATGGGCCAGCGCCTGGAAGCGATGAGTGGCGATGCGGACGATGAGGAAGAGCACGAGGCCTTCGAGAATGGCTTCGTAAAGCTGGCTCGGATGGCGCGGCACCTGCTGCGGATCGTTGGGGAAGATCATCGCCCATGGCACATCGCCGGGCCGGCCGTAGAGCTCGCCATTGATGAAATTGGCGAGCCGGCCGAGACCGAGTCCGACGGGCGTGGCGGCCGCGCCCAGATCGAGGAGGCGGTCGAGCGTGGCGCCATGCCGCCTGCCGTAAATGAGCAAGGCCACGACAACCCCGAGAAAGCCGCCATGGAAGGACATGCCGCCTTCCCACATCCTGACGATATCGGCCGGATTACCCAGGAAATGCAGTGGATTGTAGAAGAGCACGTAGCCTAGCCGGCCGCCCAGGATGACGCCGAGCGCGATCCAGACGAAAAGATCGTCCACCTGCCTGGGCGTGATGGTGGGCGTGCGATCCGCCCACAAGGCCGGAGTGCCGACCACCCGCTTGGCGTACCATATGGCGAAGAGAAGGCCGGCGATATACGCCAGGGCGTACCAGCGCACGGCGAAGGGACCGACCGAGAAGGCAACGGGATCGATATTGGGGAATTCGATCATGACGGCAGAACCTTAGGGACAGGCCGGGGGTCAAGCAATTGTCCTTGAATTGCATCGCTCCCATACCTAATTTTCAGGGCGCAGGAGTGCCGCCCATGACAACGACATCATCCCGGTTCTTTGACGAACTCGCCAAGCTCGCCACCAATGCCGCCGGCGCGGCGCAGGGAGTGAGACGCGAGATCGATACGCTGGTGAAAGCCCAGGTCGAGAGGGTCCTGAACGACGTGGGCGTCGTGAAGCGGGAAGACTTCGACGTCGTGCGCGAGATGGCCCAGAAGGCGCGCGAAGAGAACGAACGTCTTCATGAGCGCCTCGCGGTGCTTGAGGCGCGCCTCGGCGTGACGCCCTCTCCGAGCCGGCAGCAGAGCGAATCGCCCGCCGATCCTGCGACTCACTGACGCCGTCCTCCTTTCCTAAATTGTGGAGGAATCACCTCCATGGTTAACGCGCGGCTTGAAGCGACTCAAAGCCTTGGGCACGGTCCGTCCAGGGGTTGACGACTTGATTCGTCGCATCTGTCGCTGGGAATTGTTGAATGGCGGGCCTGCAATCGCTCCTGAATGACACGTCCAACCCGCTCGATCGCGTGGAGCAGATCGCGCATGGCCATGAATGGTTCTTCGACCGATCGGCGGAAGACGAGGTCAACCTGATCGTCTCCGCCAATTGGGGCGATATGAGCGTCAGCGTGCATTGGCGCGAGGATTTCGAGAGCCTGCATCTCGCCTGCAGCTACGATCTCAAAGTGCCGGCGAACCGGCGCGAGGAGATCGGCCGGCTGGTGACGCTGATCAACGAACAGCTCTATTTCGGCCACTTCGACATCTGGCGCCAGGACGGCTCCGTCCTCTTGCGCAACAACCTCATCCTGTGCGGCGGCGCCCGGGCCAACGACGCTCAATGCGAGGCGCTGATCCGCATCGCCATCGAGACTTGCGAGCGCTATTTCCCGTCCCTACAGTTCGTCATCTGGGCCGGAAAGAGCGCCGAGGATGCTCTGGAGGCGAGCCTTCTCGACACGATGGGAGAGGCATGAATATCTCGTTGAAGGGTACTCTGGTTCTGGTCGGCGCCGGCAAGATGGGCGGGGCCATGCTCGAAGGCTGGCTCAAGAGCGGCCTGAGGCCCGAACAGGTCGTCGCGCTGGATCCCGCGCCGCCGCCCGATACCCTGGCGATCCTCCGGAAGCACCGGATCCGGCACAATCCGGCCGTGGCGACGGTAAAGGAGGCCAAGGTCGTCATCATCGCGGTCAAGCCGCAGGTGATGGAGGACGTGCTCCCGGGAGTTGCGGGCCTCAAGGCGTCGCGGCCTCTCGTCATCTCGGTCGCGGCCGGAAAGACGATAGCCTCCTTCGCCCGCCATTTCGGCGCGGATGCCGCCATCATCCGGTCCATCCCGAATACACCGGCGGCGGTGGGCCGGGGAATAACCGCGATGGCGGCGAATGCCCATGTGTCGGACGCCCAGCTCGCTTTGGCGACCGGCCTCTTGTCGGCCATCGGCGAGGTCGTCACCGTCGCCGACGAATCGCTGATCGATGCGGTCACCGCCGTTTCGGGTTCGGGTCCGGCCTATGTGTTCTATCTCACGGAGTGCCTCGCGGCTGCCGGTGTGTCCGCCGGCTTGCCCGAGGACGTCGCGGTCAAGCTGGCGCGCGCGACGGTCGCCGGGGCAGGGGAACTCATGCGGGTGAGCGGACAGCCGGCCGAGACGCTCCGGAAGAATGTGACCTCACCCAAGGGCACGACCCATGCGGCGCTCCAGGTGCTGATGGCCGATGACGGGCTTGCGCCTCTTATGACGAAAGCCATCGAAGCGGCAACCCGGCGCTCGCGCGAATTGGCAAGCTGACGCCGCTCTCCTGTTGCGCTAAGCTTCGTTCATGAGCGACGAATTGCGCGACCGGATCGTCGATGCCGCATTGCGCCTGGCGGCCGACAGGCCATGGCCGGAGATCAGCCTTGCGGACATCGCCGCGGCGTCCGGCGTGAGCCTTGCCGAGCTTGCCCGGCATGTCTCGGGCAAGCCCCAGATCCTCGAAAGCTTCGCCCGCCGGATGGACGGCCGGCTCCTTGCCTCGCTGGCGGACGATCCCGTGGAAGGCGACGCACATGACCGGCTGTCCGACATCATGCTGCGCCGGCTCGAAATGCTGACGCCGCACAAGGCGGCGATCGCCAATATCGCCAACACTCCAGCCGACGGGCCCGCCGAATGGCTGCACCTCCTGGCATCGTCGCTGGTGACGCAAGGCTGGATGCTGGCCGCCGCCGACATCAATGTCAGGGGACTCGCGGGCGACGTCGCCAAGCTGGGGCTGGCCAAGATCGCGGTCGACACGCTGCGCATCTGGCTCGCGGACGACGATGCCGGATTGGCGCGCACCATGGCGGCGCTCGACCGCAAGCTCAGGGACGGCGAGGCGCTGATGAAACGGCTTGAAACCCCGATCGCCCTGTGCTCCGGCTTCGCCCGGGTCGTCCGCACCATCAGAGAAGAACGGACGTCCGCCAAGGCACGAGCCCATGACACAGCCGACTGACAAGCCAGCATCGATCACCTTCGACGATTTCCTGAAAGTGGATATCCGGGCAGGGACCATCGTCGCGGCGGAGCCTTTCCCGGAAGCGCGCAAACCGGCTTTCAAGCTGAAGATCGATTTCGGCCCGGAGGTCGGCATCAAGACATCCTCCGCACAGATCACGAGGCACTACCGGCTCGAAGACCTGGTCGGCCGGCAGGTCGCCGCGGTGGTCAACTTCCCGCCGCGTCAGATCGGCAAGTTCATGTCGCAAGTGCTCACCCTCGGCTTTCCGGACGGCGAGGGCGAAGTGGTCCTCGCCGCCATCGATCGGAAAGTGCCCGATGGCGGCCGGCTTTATTAGCCAAAGCCGGAAAGATCCAGCATGGCTTGAACGGCGAGGGTATGATATACATTTATATGATGTATATCATGGAGGAATGTCATGCAAGTCGCCAAATGGGGCAACAGCCTTGCAGTCCGCCTGCCTGCTGCCGTTGTCGAAGCCCTGGAGATCAAGGAGGGCGATGAGATCGAGATTCACGTCAGGGATGCCCGCGTCTTTGATATAGCACGCAAGCCCGGCCGAAAGGATCTGCTCGAACGGCTTCGCGCGCTGCGCGGCCGTCTGCCGGCAGACTTCAAGTTCGATCGCGACGATGCGAATGCCAGGTAGCTTCTTCGATACCAATGTCATCGTCTATCTGGTATCGGGCAATCAGGCGAAGGCTGATCGCGCCGAGGCGCTCATCGAGGCGGGTGGAGCGACAAGCGTGCAAGTCCTGAATGAGCTCGCCAATGTCGCACGCCGGAAGATGGGCCTCCCGTGGGATGAGCTCCGCCTGCTCCTGTCGACGATATGCTCGCTTCTCGACGTTCGTGCGCTGACCCGGGAACTTCACGTCAGCGGTCTCGCGCTGGCGGAACGTCACGGACTGTCGATCTATGACGCCATGATCGTCGCCGCCGCTCTCGCGGCCGAATGCGAAACACTGTGGTCGGAAGACATGCATCATGGATTGATGATCGAGCGCCGGCTCAGGATCATCAATCCATTTGCCGCCACATAGCAATATGCCGGGCGTCAGGCGTTGACGAGCTTGAGACCTTCCTCGGTGTAGCGCTTGCCGGCGACGGCATCCTTCGGAACGGCCGCCGAAATGGCGGCAAGCTCCTCGGCGTTCAGCGCGACGTCGACGGCGCCGGCATTCTCCTCGAGATGCTTCACCTTCCGCGCGCCCGGGATCGGCACGATGAAATCGCCCTGATGCAGGACCCAGGCGAGCGCGAGCTGCGCGGCCGTCACGCCCTTGCGGCGGGCGATCTCCTCGAGAGTCTCCACCAATGACAGGTTCGCCTTGATGGCTTCGGGCTGGAAGCGGGGCTGGGTGCGGCGCCAGTCATTGTCGCCGAGCGTCGTGGGGCTGCGGATGGCGCCTGCAAGGAAGCCACGGCCGAGGGGACTGTAAGGCACGAAGCCGATGCCGAGCTCGCGGCAGGTCGCGAGCACGTCCGCCTCCGGATCACGCGTCCATAGCGAATATTCGCTCTGGACGGCGGCGATGGGATGGATTCTGTGCGCCCGGCGAATGGTCGCGGCACCGGCTTCCGACAGACCGAGCGCCTTCACCTTGCCGGCCCGGACCAGCTCCGCCATGGCCCCGACCGTCTCCTCGATCGGTACCTTGGGATCGACACGATGCTGGTAGTAGAGATCGATCACGTCGATCCCCAGCCGCTTCAGCGAGGCGTCGGCGACTTCCTTAACGTGCTCGGGCCGGCTGTCGACGCCGGTGATGGGCGAAGCGCCGCCGCGGCTCCCGTCGAAGGTGAAGCCGAACTTCGTCGCGATCACGACCCTGTCGCGCAGGCCCTCGAGGGCCTTGCCGAGCAGGATCTCATTGTCGAAAGGACCATAGACTTCGGCGGTATCGAAGAAGGTGACGCCGAGATCGACGGCGCGCCTCAATGTCTCGATGGACTTCGTCTCCTCCTGGCCGCCATAGGCATAGGTCATGCCCATGCAGCCGAGGCCGATGGCGGAAACGGTGAGGTCGGCGCCGAGCTTACGGTGTTTCATGGTCCTTTCCTTCTCTGAATGTACGGCCTGTCCGGGCTCCTGGCGCCTTTATTCGATGCGAGACGGATGCCGTATGTTCCCGATCGAGCACTTTCGGGGATATTTGCCGTCTTTCAATATGAAAGCATATCGCAAGTCGAATCACGAACCGCTGATGACGCCGGCTTTCACGACGTCTCGGCGCCGGGCACTCGTTGTCGGCAGACACAGTAGAGGCCGGTGAGCGCGATCAGGGCCATTCCTAGAAAAGAAGTCAAATCCACGCTCTCCGCGAAGAAGAAGAAGCCGAAGAGGATACCGAAGATCAGTTGAACGTATACGAATGGCGCCAGGACCGATGCCGGCGCAAGGCGAAATGCGTTGATGATCAGAACATGGCTGGAGAGTCCGATTATGCCAAGCGCTGCAAGCAGCACCAGATCGCCTTCCGTGGCGGGCATCCGCCATGCCGCCGCGGCGGTCGGCAGGAAGCCCAGGACGCCGACCAGCCCTGTGTAGAACAGCGTGGTCCACGCTCCATCCGTAAAGCTGAGGGAGCGTGTCGCCACCTGGAACAGGGCCCAGCATGTCGCCATTCCCAAGGGCAGCAGCATCGCGGCTTGGAAAACCGCGCCGGCGGCGGGCTGCAGGACGATCAGCACTCCGACGAGACCGATCCCGACCGACAGCCATTGGTCGATCCCCACCCGTTCCTTGAGCCACCATGCCGCGAGGCAGGTGAGGATCAGCGGTGAAACGAAGCTCACCGCATAGGCTTCGGCAAGCGGAACGAGGCTTATCGCCTGGATGAACAGACCTGTTCCGGCTGCGAGGACGGCGGCGCGCCCGATCTGAAGGCCGAGCCGGCCGCTGACGATCATCCGTCTCCAGCCGACAAACGGCATGCAGGCAAGAAGGGGGACGAGGTGGAAGAAGTAACGGCTCCAAATCACCTCGGATACCGAATATTCTCTTTGGACCAGCACCTTCGCCATGGCGTCGACCACGGGAATGAGACTGTTGGCCAGGATGATCAGCAGAATGGCGGCGACGGGACGCGCACGCTGCGGTCCCTCGCTCACATTAGACTCCGCTTCCCGCCGGCGCGGATCCACCATTGCCAGGGCGATGGGCGGCGGCGCGGGGGAATTTCAGCACGGCCTCTACGCGCAGGACTTCCTTGCCGTCCTGGTTCACGGCGCTGGCCTGCCACTGAACTGTACGATCCGCCTCGTTCTTGCCGGCAACCCAGATCGAGACCGTGAGAGTATCACCATAGGCGACAGGCCCGGTGAACCAGAAGCGGTCCTCGATCGATACGCCGTAGATGCCGACAAGCTGACTCGTAAGCACCGACGTTGCGATACCCGCGACCATGATGCCGGGCGCCAGCCGCTTGCCGAAGCGCGTTTCGGCGGCATAGGCCTCGTCAAAATGCACTGGGCCGAAATCGCCCGTCGACGCGGCATAGAGCGCCGCGTCGGCCTCGGTTACGGTCTTGGCTATTTTGACCCTATCGCCGACATTGATCTCGTCGAGATACTTGGCGAGGTACATTCAGCGCGCTCCTCCGCCCGGCGGCCCGAGCTCTGCCTCGCCCTCCGCCACCACGACGCCGTCCTGCTTCGCGCAGCGGATGGAGGCCGAAAGGCGTAAGCCGTCGACGGCAAGGATCTCGGCACGGGCCTCGATGGTGTCGCCGACCTCGGCATGCGACGGAAAACGCAGCGAAATCGAAGTTATGCACCGGCCCGGGCCGCCCAAAGAGGCGAGAGCAGTCGTTGCCAGCGAAGCCAGCGCCAGTTCGAAGACGACCATTGCGCCGCCGGTGGCCGCCTCGGCATGCAGGGCGTTTACATAGAGCGGATGGAGATTGCCGCTGATGCCGGTATAGAAGGCTTGTTCGGCGACCGTCATGGTCTTCCGAAATACCGCGACGGTGGGACCGGTAGCTGCGGTCATGATACCCCCTGAAGCTGAAAACCGGTCTCCGCGCCGTCTTGCGCGATTGCGCAAGGGTTAGTTCGCGTGGAGCCGGAATGGGAAAGCCGCATCGGAGAATCCGCTTGCACGTCGATGCGTCAGCGGGCGTAGGCGCGCAAGCCGGCGCCATCGACGGCGGACCGTACGGATTGGCGGATTTCGTCGCTGACCGGCAAAAGCGGCCCACGCGGTTTGGCGCATTTGATGATGCCGAGATGCTGCAGCCCTTCCTTGATGCGGGTGTGCATGTCCATGCGCGGAGCACGGCCGTAAATGCCGCGGACAATCGGATAGAGCCGGTCGGAGACGGCACGCATCGCTCTCAGATCGACCGCCTCGGCCGCCCGCCACAGCTCCACCAGGAGATGCGGTGTGAGGCTGGCGAGGCCGGACAGGATTCCATCCGCCCCAATGGCGAGCTGAGGCAAGAACCAGTCAAAATTGGAGGGCAGCACGGCTACGTCGGGACGTGCAGCCTTCACCTTTCGCCAGGTTTCCTCATAGGCGAAGATGGTGTCGCTGCCTTCCTTGATGGCCATCACGTTCGGAATCTGCGACATGGCGACGAGGGTGTCCGTGGTGTAGCCGCAACCCGATTGCACCGGATACTGGAATATGGACAGCGGCGCATCTACGGCCTCGGCCACGGCTCTCACGAACGCGACCGGCGCGTCTGGCGTAAGGGCGCCGCCCGCCGCGAAGGACGGTGGCGGAAACAGAACCGGAATATCGCAGCCGGCGCTGACGAAATCGCGCGCCTGACGGATCGCATCGTCGGTCGAGAAAGAAATGACGCCGCACATCACCGGATTTTCGGCCCCGACATGGCGCCGCGTCAGCTCCAGGATTTCGAGGCGTTCGCGATCGGTGAGCGCGGCGCCTTCACCGGCATGGCCATTCACGAAGACGGCGGCAACGCCTGGCGGAGTGCAGTATTCCAGGACGTTTCGATAGCCGTCGCGATCGATCCCGCCACTTTCGGTGAATGGAACGACGGTCGCCACGGTCACGTCGGTGATGGTGATCGGTTTCATCGTCTTTCCTCCATTGAGACCAGTTGAGATGGCAATCGCCCTGCGGCGTCAGTCAAGCTGCCAACCATTCTTAAGCAGTGATCGTGCAATCAGCATGCGATGCACTTCGGAAGTGCCGTCGAAAATCCGCAAGACCCTGCAGTCCCGGTAGATGCGCTCAATCGGCATCTCTTTGCAGAATCCCATTCCGCCGAAGATCTGCACCGCCCGATCGGCGCAGCGCCCCAGCATCTCCGAGGCGTAAAGCTTGACCATCGACATTTTGTCACGGCGTTCGTTGCCTTGATCCAGCTCCCACGCGGCGTTCAGCACCATGCTGCGCGTGGCATAAATTTCGGCGGCCATGTCGGCCAGCTTTTCCTGGATCATCTGGAAATCGCCGATCTTGCTCCCAAACTGAACCCGCTGGTTTGCATAGTCGGTGCACATGGACAGCAGCCGGCTGGCCATGCCCACCGAGCGCGCGCCTATGTGATGCAGCCGGACCTTCGACACCGATCCCATGATCAGCCGGAAGCCCCATCCGATCTCGCCAAGAATCTGCGAGCGCGGAACGCGGCAATCCTCAAAGACCAGCTCCGCGTGGCCATAGCCGCGATGCCCCATCATCGGCTGCTTCTTGCCCACCGTGAAACCCGGTGTGGCCTTGTCGACCAGGAAAAGCGTGATACCGCCGCGCGCGCGCTTTTCGCGATCCGTCAGCGCCATGACGACGGCGAAGTCGGCGATATCGCCGTCACTGATGAAGTGCTTACGGCCGCTGAGGATGAAATCGTCGCCGTCCTCGCGGGCGAAGGTACCGATGCTGGCCGCATCCGAGCCGGCGCCAGGCTCGGTGATCGCCATGCAGCATATCTTGTCGCCGCGAACCAAGGGCAGGAGATAGCGATCCCGCTGGTCGCCCTGGCAGGAGAGGAGCATCTCGTAGACCTGGCCGAATACCCTGCGGATCAGGGCATCGGACGTCTGGCCCAGCTGCTCCTCCACGTAAACCAGATCGACTGTGCTCAACCCGCCGCCGCCGACCTCGGCCGGCATGTTCATCGCGTAGAAGCCGAGATCCTTGGCCTGCTGCTTGAGACGGGCAAGATCTTCAGGCGGGACGGCAGCCTGCGCCTCGACGATCTCCTCGAGCGGCTGCAACTGAGTTCGCACGAACCGTCCGACGGTTTCGACGAGAAGGCGCGTTTCCGCAGGAACTGTGAAGTCGACCATTCGCCTATATCGCAATAACAGGACTGACCGGACAGACCGGTAAGTTGTTACAATGGGGTTTGTCAAGGTCCAATTTGCGCGGTCGCAGGGACCGGCGGGGCATCGGCTGAAAGAGAACGTTTGCAAAGACCATTCTTGCATAGAAATCTTTTTCCTACGAAGTCATATGGACAATGAGCCAGAGTCGTGATGTGATAATAATGGAAACGTTTGCAAAAGAGGCTCGACATGGCTATCCAGGGTCTTCACGACATTTCAGCTCTCGCGCAGGGCCAGTCGGATGGTGAGCGGCAACCCGCCTTTTTGAGACGGGGTTTCCACGACAATGACGGCGCCGCCCGGCAGGGCCTATTCCTAGAAAATACGGTTGCTCATGTGGAAAGCTTCGTCAGTCTCGAGCTCATTCCCCTGGAGGAACGGGTAAGGCCGGGAGAACCCTTGTCCGACCGCACGATCGCCGAGCTCAGGCGGAAATCCCCCGGCTGCGTGGTGGACTGTTGCGGGCTGCTTTGCGACCATCCGGAGCGGCTTCCGTGGACGATGCTGGTGCTGTTGGCGGAGCAGCTCGGGCGCACCAGCCCGATGGTGATCGAAGCGGTATTCCGTCCGCTGTTCGGAGCGCAGCGGTCCGGTCTGGACGGTGCTGTGCGGGTGTCGGGCGAGGACGCAGAGCGCGGCGCAGGGCTGATGAAGGAAATAGGTTTCGCGCTAGGCGCCGCCAAGCGGCTGCTGGCTGACTGCGTGCTGCTCGGCAGGCAGGCCCCGCGGCGCGTTCGCAAGCTTTCTGAAATGGCCGCCGATATCCTGGCGGCCCGCACATTGGCCCTCTCGACCGCCGAAGTCTTCGACGGCGGATTCGTCAGCTCGGAACAGTTTGCGATCATGCGCCTGTTCGTAAGTGAAGCATTGGACCGCTGCCTGGACCGGTCCTTGGACATCCTTTCCGAGGCGCATGAGCGTCCGACGCCCGCCGGCAACGTTATCTTCTATCAGTCGCTGATCCGCGGCGTCGACCTTGCCGCGGACAGCGATCTGGTCGCCGGAAACCTGTTTTATCGCGCCTCGACCGCGCGGCCGGACTGGATGAGGGATCCCGTGGCTTGGAAGCCGCGGCCCGGACGTGCTTCCATGTGTCAGGGATGATGATCAGCGGCGTTCGCCTCAGTCGTCGGATGGACCGCCCAGATATTGCAGGCGCTGCCGCATGAAGTTGTGGACGGAGGGCGTGAATTCGTGGAAGCCCTTCGCCTTGGCGTATTCCGGCGTCTCGTAGGCCCAGGTGCCTGCCACCTCATAGACCGCCGCATATTTGGGTCCGTCATCGATCGAAACGTATCGTTTGGCCGAAAGCCAGCCGGGACATGCTAAAATCGCGGGAATATGCACCCGGTCATACCATTCGTTGAATGCCTCCTCGACCTCCGAGTCGACATCGACCCGCACGATATGAAGGAAGGTGACTTGCATTTGACCCTCGATTGCGAAAATGGAACTCCTGGCCCGCTCTCCAGGTTCTAAGACATCTGTCCGGTCTTACCAGTAAGAGTGATCTCGTCAAGTCCTGTTTGGCTGAAAGCGCTTCTCGCCTTCGTCACGGTGCCTATGATATGGAGCCCGTAGTGATTTCTGGGCCTGGCAATGGAACGCAACGACATCGCGGCGCCGCAATATGCAATACAGGTCATTCGCGGGATGATCGCTTCGGGCGAGGTCAGGCCCGGCGAGAAGTTGCCCAGTCAGCGTCATCTCTCCACGACCTTGAATGTGAGCCGGCCGGCCCTGCGAGAGGCTATTTCCGCCTTGGAGATGCTGGGAGTCGTGAAGGCATCCGCGGGGCGCGGCGTTTTCGTGTGCGAACCCCAGGACGGCGAGTGGCCGGGCAAGCAAAGACAATCAATGCATGTTCCCGGCATAGGCGAGGTGCTCTCGGCGCGGCTGAGCCTGCGGCCCGAGATCGCCGCCCTTGCCGCGCAGGTGATCGGAGGGAATGAGCTCAAGGGCTTGAAAAACTTCAAAGACCGGATCGTCTCGAAGTTGAGGGAGGGTGATGCCGAAAAGGCCAAGGAGACGGAGGATGCCTTCTTCGCCATGCTGCGTGAGGCCATATCCCCGCATCTTCTGGCCGAACTGGACAGGTTCATCACCGGCGTCGATTCCGCGGCCGCCGACGCTCCCGAGGAAGCGCCGGCGCGCCTCGAAGAGAAGATTGGTGAATTCGAAGCGATCGTCGAGGCCCTGGAATTTCGCGACGCGTTCGGTGCCTATCGTGCCGTCAGGCGTCACGTCCTGGGCGAAGCTTCGCGGCGCGGGGTTCAGATCATGAGCCATTCCCGGTAGGTGCGAGCGGCGGACATCCGCCGTTTCCGGCGTGCTGGCGCCGGGCGGTCCTGCCTTGCTGCCTCATGCACAAGTTCTTCTTGTCTCGGCTGGTTTGTGATGCTAAACTGG
Organism: Parvibaculaceae bacterium; assembly: GCA_050246735.1. Taxonomy (GTDB): domain Bacteria; phylum Pseudomonadota; class Alphaproteobacteria; order Rhizobiales; family Aestuariivirgaceae; genus Taklimakanibacter. The sequence goes on from JBFWVM010000001.1 coordinate 243,323, forward strand.
TCTTACCGGACAGACCTATGGTCATGCCCGCGCACACAAACACAGCAAGGGAGTGATCAATGAGGGGTTTAAGGCTCGGACGCATCATGGCTTCGGCGGCCGCCGTTTGGATGGGGATGGCCGTTTCCGGGGCAGCTTGGGCGGAGGAAACGCTGCGGATCGTGACATTCGGAGGATCCTACGAGGACTTCCTGAAGGAGCGCGTCGTCAACGACTTCGAAAAAGAGACCGGGATCCATGTGGTCCTGGACACATGGACGCTGAAGATCGCACAGGTGAGAGCGATGGTGGAGGCCGGCAACATCACCGCAGACCTGTTCGTCGGCGATCCATGGGATGCCGCGGCCGGATGCAGCGAGGGAATACTCGAGCCTATCGATCCCAAATTCCTGGGCGATATGAGCGACATGCAGGACGGTTCCGTGCTGGAATGCGGGATCGGGACCCATATGTTCACCATCACCTTCGCATGGGACAAGGACCGGACGCCCAATCCCCCGACCTCGCTCGAAGGCTTCTTCGACATCAAGAAATATCCCGGAAAACGCGCATTGACGTCTCGCATGTACACGACTTTCGAATATGCGCTGATGGCTGACGGAGTTCCAAACGATCAGATCTATAAGGTGCTGGGCAGTCCCGACGGTCTGCAGCGCGTCTTCAAGGTCCTGGAACCCATGAAGGACCAGATTGTCTGGTGGGATCCGGCACAATTGTCAGTGACGACGCTGACCAACCACGAGGTCGCGTATTCGATGGTCCCCATCAACCGCTACTTCAACGCAGTGCTCAACGACAACAGGAACTGGGATACTACCTGGGAGCGGTTCGCCTATGGGTACGACACCTGGTTCATCCCGAAAGACGCCCCGAACAAAGACAATGCGATGAAGTTCCTCGAATTCATGATGCAGCCCGAGCGGCTTGGTGCGCTCGCCACCGATTTCGTGGCGCCGCCATCGCGGAAGTCGGCTCTGAAATTCATGGATTCGAAGATTGCTTCCAAGGTCGACTATTCCAAGAATCCCATGCCGATGGATGTGGAATTCTGGGCCAGCCATTTCGATAGCTTTGGCAAGCAGTTCCAGGCTTGGCTGCGTCAATAACCGGCAGCCTCCAGACCGGTGCGCTGATGGTAAACGGTTCGGGCTGTTAGCAGAGTCGATCCCCGAAAATGGCCGTGGCAACTGTGAGCGAACGGACAACTCCGCTTAGAGCAGCCCTGGGGCGGGTGCGCCGCAGGGCTACGCTCATCTCGCTGGCCATGCTTGCGCCGCTGCTCGTCATGACCGGCCTCCTCTTCGTCGCTCCACTCGCGAATATGCTGTTCCGCAGCATCGACAACGGCGAGGTGTCCAAGGCTTTTCCCACGACCGTCGAGACCCTGCGCTCATGGACCGATGCGCCGCTGCCCGACGAGGCCGCTTTTCGGGCGCTCGTCTTCGACGTACGGGCGGCGGCTCTGCAAGACCGTTCCGTTCTGGGCAATGCCGCGCGGCGGCTGAACCTCGAGGTGGATGGGTTCCGTTCCCTCGTTCTTTCCGCGCCCAACAAATTCAAGACGGTGACGGAGCCCTACAAGAAAACCGTGATCGAAGCGGATTCTCGCTGGGGTGAACCGCAATACTGGCGTGCGCTTCAGCGAAACGCGCACAAGCTTACCGATTTCTATTTCCTTTCCGCATTCGACCTGAAGCGCACGGCGGACTCCTCGATCGTGCGCACCGATGAGCCGATCTTCCTGTCGATCTTCGTCTGGTCGGTGCTCATGGGAGCGATCGTGACCGCCCTGTGCCTCGTCATCGCATATCCCCTCGCGCATCTTCTGGCGGTGGTCAGCCCGCGTGTCAGCAGCGTGCTCATGTTTTTTGTCCTGCTGCCCTTCTGGACATCGATCCTGGTCCGGACGTCCTCATGGATCGTGCTCCTGCAGCGCGAGGGGCCGATCAATCAGCTCCTGCAGTGGTCGGGTCTCATCAATGCGCCTATGACGCTTCTCTTCAATCGGATCGGCGTGATCATAGCCATGGTGCATGTGATGTTGCCGTTCATGGTGCTTCCGCTTTACAGCGTCATGAGAGGCGTCAATCCGAACCTCATGCGTGCCGCCTATTCGATGGGCGCACACGCAGTGACGGCCTTTCGGCGAGTCTATCTGCCGCAAACCTATGCCGGCATCGGGGCAGGGGTGACCCTGGTGTTCATCCTGACCATCGGCTACTACATCACGCCGCAGTTGATCGGCGCTCCGCAGGATCAGCTGATCAGCGGAGTGATCGCCTCTTACACGAGCGAATATCTGAATTGGGGTTTGTCGTCGGCCCTCTCGGCAATCCTTCTGATCGTCATACTGGCGCTGTTTGCAAGCCTTAGACGCTTCATCGTGATCGGAAAGGCGCACTGACATGAGCTTTCCGCTTCATGCAGGCCCTTTCGAAAAGGCCGTTCATATTGGGACCAGAGTAGCCGCCGGCCTGGCGCTTGTCTTTCTGATGGCGCCTTTGCTGGTCATCGTGCCGTTGTCGTTCAACGCTGAATCGGTTCTGATATTCCCGATCAGGGAGTGGTCGCTGCGCTGGTACGAGCTGGTGCTGTCGTCTGCAGAGTGGCGCGAAGCGGCGGCAAACACCCTCTTCGTCGCCGTCTGCACGGCGAGCCTGTCTACGGTCCTAGGCACGCTGGCAGCTCTGGGTCTGCATCGGCACGACTTCCGTCTGCGTACCCTGGTCGTCGCGATCCTGCTGTCCCCGATGATCGTCCCGCTGATCGTGACGGCGATAAGCATCTACTTCTTCTTTGCCCTGTTCGGGCTGATCGGCACCTACCGGGGGCTGATTCTCGCCCACATGCTGGTGTCCACGCCTTTCGTCGTGATCACGGTGTTGTCGACGCTGGCCAACTACGACACCAACTTGTCGAGGGCCGCGGCAGGCATGGGGGCGGGGCCGCTGCGCATCTTTTTTTCGGTGACGCTGCCCCTGATCCTTCCGGGCGTCGTCACGGGGGCCCTGTTTGCTTTTGTCACCTCGCTCGACGAGATCGTCCTCACGCTCTTCATTGCCGGGCCCAACCAGCAGACCTTGCCGCGGGCAATGTGGAAGACGGTGCGCGAGAACATCACTCCCGAAATCCTGGCAGTCGCCTGTATCATAACGCTCATGTCGGCATTCGTTCTGGCCGCGGTCGAAATCCTTCGCCGCCGCGGCCTGCGCCAGCGCGGCCTTCAACACGCGAGGCGGACCTGAGCATGGCTCGTTTGCCCGGATGGGAGGCCGACCGAACGTCTCTCGAATCTCTCAACAAAAAGGATGAACGTCTTGATCACCGATATTGAGGAATGGAAGCACCCGAAGCCGGATTTTCCGAAAGAGTTCTTTGACAAACTCATAGCCGCCAGGCCGAAATTTCGCCTGTCGGAGAAATTCACCATTCCCGTCGAGGAGGCCGGAAAGGCGTTCGTCGTGAAGAAAGGGCAGAGCTTCCGCGTCATCTGCGTGGAGGGGGCGCAGATCGTGGACGTTTGCCTGTGGAACGCGAACGACTACAAGGAGCGCCTGTGGGCCCACATGACATTGAACCGCGAGGGCATCTGGATCGCACCCTACACGCGGTTGTGGAGCAACATGCCCAAGTTCCGTCCGATGGTGACTTGCATCGCCGACACGGTGGTCAACAAGCCGATCCATCCGGGTGCGCGCCATCATTATGTCATCGGAGCCCACTGCAATCCCCCGCTCTGGTATTCGGTCACCAAGGATCGCAACCATCCCTTCGTCCGCCGGTACAATTGCTATTGCAACCTGACCCGCGCCATCAAGCCTTTCGGATTGAAGTCCGAAGACCTGCACGGCAACATGAACCTCTTCATGAAATGCTGGATCGATCACGAAACAGGGCTGCATCCGTGGGAGGTGACCGACGTCAAGCCGGGAGATTACATGGAGTTCTATGCCGAAATGGATACGCTGGTTGCGGCGTCGATTTGCCCGAGCGCGTCCGGCAGCTATCACTTTGACGAGAAGCAGGAAGAAACAAAGCCCATCGGGATAGAGATTTACGACACGGGCTTCGATCCGCCTCCATACGAAGTCCCTGACGGCATCGGCATCTGCCAATCCTGATAGTCGCCTGCATCGACCGGCCGCGCCCTCTCGCGGCGGGGTTGAAACGCGGGATGGCGGGCAAGTCCCGCCATCCCGGGAATATCGAGAACGGAGCATGTGGGATGGAAGGCTGCAACGACAGGGGAGAGCTGAAGGCCGAGCTGCAAAGCCGCGAGCCGGTCGTGCGCTTCCGCAACGTGCAGAAGAGCTATGACGGTGAAACCCTCGTTGTCAAAGGTCTCGATCTGGACATCCACGAGGGCGAGTTCCTGACCATGCTCGGACCGTCCGGCTCGGGCAAGACATCTTGTCTGATGATGCTTGCCGGGTTCGAGGCGATAAGCGGTGGCGAGGTCTTCCTTGCAGGCAAGAAGCTCAACGATCTGTCACCTCAAAGCCGCGGCATCGGCATGGTATTCCAGAACTATGCGCTATTTCCTCACATGACGGTGGAGGAGAACCTCGCCTTTCCGCTCAAGGTCCGCAAGCTCTCCGGCGCCGAAGTAAAGCAGCGCGTCAGCGAGGTTCTGGCGATGGTGAAGCTGACGGGGTTTGAAAAAAGGCGGCCGATGCAGCTTTCGGGGGGGCAACAACAGCGCGTGGCCGTGGCGCGGGCGCTGATCTACAAGCCGAAGATCGTTCTCATGGATGAGCCTCTGGGCGCTCTCGACAAGAAGCTGCGCGAGGAAATGCAGCTCGAGATCAAGCGCCTTCACCATCAGCTCGGGCTCACGGTCGTCTATGTCACGCACGACCAATCGGAGGCGCTGACGATGTCGGATCGCATCGCGGTGTTTCATGACGGCGAATTGCAGCAGGTGGCGGCCCCTGAAGACCTTTACGAGCGTCCGGCAAACTTCTTCGTCGCTCAGTTCATCGGCGAAAACAACGCGCTGGCGGGCGTCGTCGAAAAGGTCGAGGGCGCGCATTGCCGGGTAAGGCTCGATCGTGGAAGAGGCGACGCCGTCACGGCCATCCCGGTCGGAGTCAGGGCAGGCGATGCCGTGACGGTCGCGATCCGCCCGGAAAATGTGATCATGGCCGAGGCGGCCGAGCCGTACTCCAATTCCGTGACCGGAAGGGTAGAGGAGTTGATCTATCTCGGAGATCACCTGCGCGTCCGCTTCAGCGTTCCGGGACAGAGCGACTTCTTCGCCAAGGTCTCGAAACATCAAACCGAGCTGCGCGTCCGCCAGGGCGAAACGATCAGGCTGGGCTGGAACGCCGAAAGCGCGCGGGCCTTCCCCGTCACATTGCAGGAGCATTCATCATGAGCGGGCAGATCTCCGGCACCCCCGCAGGCGCGGACAATCTCGTCGTCCGGTCCACACCGGCTCCAGGCGTGTTGCTGGTTCGCCTCAATCGACCGAGCAAGCGTAACGCCCTGACCGTGCCGTTGCTCGCTCAGCTTGCCGATTCGCTTGAAGGCGCCGACCAGGACGAAGGCATCGGAGCCGTCGTCATCACGGGCGATGCGAAGGCGTTCAGTGCGGGATCGGACATTGGCGAGCAGCATCGGCATGGCGTGGGCCACGTCTTTTCGGAGGCGCGGCTTTCCCATTGGAAAAGGATCGAGCGTGCGAAGAAGCCGACCATTGCGGCCGTGAACGGCTATGCATTCGGGGGTGGATGCGAGCTCATGATGCTGTTCGATTTCGCGATCGCCGGCGATGATGCCGTCTTCGCGATGCCCGAGACCGGCCTTGGCGTGTTTCCCGGAGACGGTGGCACGCAGCGCCTGCCACGCGCCATCGGTGCAGGCGCAGCCAAACGCATGATCCTGACCGGTGAGCGCGTCGATGCCGGCAAGGCGCTCGCGCTCGGTCTGGTCACGGAAGTCGTGCCGAGCGGCCAGGCCATAGACCGTGCGGTGGAGGTGGCCGCGGGTATTGCATCAAAGAATCGTCTTGCAGTGGCGATGGCCATGGACGCGATCGATCGTGGCATTCGGCTGTCGCTCGAGGAGGGTCTCGAACTCGAGCAGCGGAATCTTGCGAAGGTCTTCGAGGAGGATGGCTGGAAGGAGGGGATGGCGGCCTTCGTCGAGAAGACTCTGCCGGTCCGGGAGCCTCGCTGATGGAGAAATTGATTACGGCCGAACAGGCGGCACGGCTGGTTCCCGACGGCGCCACCATTTCGATCCCCGGGAACGCCAGCATGCTGGTCGTCGATCGCCTGCTCGCTGCGCTGGAGGAGCGGTTCCTCGCGGAAGGGCGTCCGCAGGGATTGACCGCCTATCTGCCCTGCAATGCAGGCCTGGGACCGGGAACGGGAGTTGACCGCTTTGCCCATAAGGGGCTGCTGAAGCGCTATATCGCTTCGGCGTTCCCGATCCATGACGGCTCACCCCTGGCCAGGATGATTCTCGATAGCGAGATCGAAGCGTACAATTTTCCCATGGGTGTGCTTTATGCGCTGCTGCGGGATGCGGCCGCAGGACGTCCGGGGCTGCTGACGGAGGTCGGCAAGGGAACCTATGTGGATCCGGCGATGGGTGGCGGCCGAATGAACGCCGCCACGCGCGAGGATCTGGTCATGCGTCTGTCGCTGGACAAGGACTACCTGTTCTACAAGGCGCCGGCGATCGACGTGACTTTCCTGAAGGCGACCACGGCCGACGAGAAGGCCAATCTCGGCTTCGAGAGGGAACCCCTGACCTTGGGCGCACTGTCATTGGCGCTGGCGGCGAAGAACAACGGCGGCATCGTTGTCGCCCAGGTCGAGCGCATTGCGGCACGCGGCAGTATCCACCCCAAAAATGTCGTGGTCCCGGGGAATCTGGTCGATGCCGTCGTGCTTGCGCCGGACGCGCCGCAGTCGTCAACCGGGCGCTACGAGCCCGCCATTACCGGCGAAACGCGCGCGGTGCTGCCGCGACAGCGTCTCGATGATCCGGCGACGCGCGCCATCATGTTTGCCGCCGCCGCGCGCCTCAGGCGCGGCTGGACGGTCAATCTGGGCGTCGGAACACCGGCCAACCTGCCCATCCTGCTTGCCGAATCCGGCCTTCTCGACGAGTTGACTCTGAGCACGGAACACGGCGGCATCAATGGCTTTCCCAATCCGCTGCCGCTCTTTGGTGCGCACACAAATCCGGAAGCCATCCTCGATCCTCCGTCGGTTTTCGACATGTATGACGGCGGGGGGCTCGACGCGACACTGCTTGGCATGGCGCAGGCCGATGCGGAAGGAAACGTCAATGTCAGCCGCTTCGCCGGGCGTCTCATGGGATGCGGCGGATTCATTGACATCACCCACCGCACGCGGACGATCCTTTTCTGTGGGACGTTGACCGCCGGCGGTACCGCCCACGCGATGATCGCGCAGGGCTTGAGCGTCACCCGGGAGGGCCGCGTTCGCAAATTGGTCAAGGCGGTCGATCACCTGACCTTCAACGGGCGGCAGGCGCTCGAGCGGGGACAAAATGTGTTCCTGGTGACGGAACGCGGAGTTTTCCAACTCGACCGCCGCGGATGGCTTCTCGTCGAGGTCGTTGCCGGCATCGATCCTCAGCGCGACATTGCCGCCCAGATCGAGTTCGAATTTCGTGCAGTACCTTCGCTGCGCGTCAACGATGCGCCGTTGACCCCGGTCGGGGTGGAGCAGACGCGGCGCTGGATAGAGGCCAGAGGGTTTGCCGAAGTCGATTCATCCCTGGAGCATCGGGCATGACCCCGAAAGGCGGCGATGGTGCGTTTGCCGGCTGGGGACTGAAGGTCGTCAGTTTCTGCCATTACCTGCAGGGGCCGGCTTGCAGCCAGTATCTGGCGGACATGGGCGCCGACGTCATCAAGGTGGAGCCTATTTCGGGGGCCTTCGAGCGTCACTGGTCCGGTGGCAACTCCTATGTGAATGGCGTCAGCATGTTCTCTCTGGCGGTCAATCGCAACAAGCGCAGCATCGCGCTGAACCTGAAGGACGAACGGGGCAAGGCAATCGCTCTGGACCTGGTGCGGCGTGCCGATGTCCTGGTTGAAAACTATCGCACCGGGGTCATGGATCGGCTTGGGCTGGGCTTCGAGACCGTCAAATCGATCAATCCGAGGATCGTTTATGCATCAGCTTCCGGGCTGGGCAGGGACGGACCGGACGCTTCGCGCCCTGGCCAGGACCTGCTCATGCAGGCACGCTCCGGGCTGGCCGCGGTCACGGGCGGGGGGGACTGCGCTCCCGTGGCGGTTGGAGCCGCGATTGTCGACCAGCATGGCGGCGCGCTCCTGGCGATGGGGATACTCGCGGCATACATCAACATGCTCCGCACGGGCCTGGGGACGCGGGTGGAGTCCAATCTCTTCTCGGCGGCGATCGACCTGCAGGTCGAGGCGCTCACCAAATACTTCGCGGCTCCCAACAGGCGCGGGCGGCTGAAGCGCGGGCGCAACGTCGGCAGTTGGTATCATGATGCGCCTTATGGCGTCTACCGGCTCCAGGACGCCAGCATAGCATTGTCGATGAACGATCCGAACAACCTGGCGGATGCGCTGGACAGTGCCGAGCTGCGCTCCCTGAGCGGCTTGGACCGTTATGAACATCGCGAGAAATACGCCACCGCGGTTGCGGCCATCCTTGAGAAGATGCAGTTTGCCGACGTGGCGGGCGTCTTCAATGCCCACAAGATATGGTTTCAGCGCATTCAGGACTACGAGGATCTCCTGCAAGATCAGCAAGCTCTTCATAACAGCGTGTTCGAGGAGATCGATGTGAAGGGAACCAGGACGACATTGATCACCCATCCACTGCGATATGACGGGAAGGTGCCGAAAACACGGACGATGCCGCTTGACCCCGGATCCGACAGTATTGCGATACTGGACGAGCTTGGGTATTCGAAGGACGATCAGGAGAGTCTCATCCGGGAGAAAGTGGTGGGTGTACCCGCATCCCGTCCGGAAGGCAGTAAGCCACGATCCTCTACGACCGGTCCGTCATGAACGAAGACCCAGTGGACGAGCGTCCGACCATCACATCGAGGGGAACGCTGAAAGACGTCGCCCAGCTGGCGAACGTGTCCGTCAGCACGGCCTCACGCGCCCTTTCCGGAGCGGGCCTGGTCCGCGCCAGGACCGAGAAGCTCGTGAAGGATGCCGCCGCCGCGCTGCAGTACAGGCCGAACACTCTGGCCCGCGGCCTGAAGACGCAGCGGTCACGGCTGATCGGCGTGCTCGTGCACAACCTCATGGCCACGTCCTATCGTCTTCTTGCGGAAACTGCGCAGCAACGGTTTGCCGCTGCGGGTTTCCAGGTGATCTTGGGCATCACCGGCGACAATCCGGTCGAGGAGGCGCGTTTCCTGACCTCGATCGAGGATTTTCGCGTCGAAGGGCTTATCATCGTACCGACGGGCCAGAACAGCGAGTTGCTGTCGCGGGTGACAAGAATAGGTATCCCCATCGTGGCTGCAATTCGATCTCATCCTGAGGTCGAGCTGGAAACCATTCTGCAGGCGGATGCCGAGGGCGCGTATGTGGCCACCAAATACCTCATTGAGCTCGGTCACCGGCGCATTGGCTGCATCGCCGGGCGCGACGATACGACGTCGGGCCGCGAACGCAAGGCGGGCTACCGGCGGGCCTTCCAGGAAGCCGGCCTCGACATCGATCCGTCGCTGATCGTATCGGGTCCTTATGCGCCGGAAACCGGAACGCGGGGCTGCGAGGAGCTGATGGCGCTGCCTGTGCCGCCGACCGCGCTTTTCGTGACGAATCATGAAGCCTCCATGGGAGTCATCAAGACACTGGCGGAGATGGGCAAGCGGATTCCGGATGAATTGTCGCTCATTTGCTACGAAGACATTCCGTGGCTGAAATGGCAGAAACCCGCCGTGAGCATCGTCGACAACAATGCTGAGGCCATAGCCAATCTTGCTGTCGATGCGCTGATGCGCGTCGTTGTAGACAAAGGGGCGCCTCGCGATGAGGCTCCCCGGCCGAATCTGCGCGTCGAAGCACGTCTGCAGTTGCGCGATTCCTGCGCGCCGCCGAAGACGGATGGGTGGCGCTAGTCCCAGGCGACCGGTTTTCGTCCGGTCCCGGCGAGTTCGCAATTGGCCGTTCGACAGACAAGGGAGGCATGGATTTTGACGGACAAGCTCTATTTTGAGGACCTGGTGCCGGGCACCGAATATTTCAGCCGTGGAAGAACCATAACCGGCGCTGACATTCGCCTTTTCATAGGCGCAACCGGCGATGACCATCCTCATCACACCGATGCGGAATATTGCAAGCGCCATCCTGTTTTTGACCGGCCCTGCGCACAGGGCGTCCTGGTGCTGAGCGTCTCGGATGCGTTCTTCGCGTCCGAAATCGGGTTGCGGCTCGCATTCAGCCTGAACTACGGGCACGACCGGATCAGATATCTGAAACCAGTCTACGACGGAGACACTGTCCGCTCGGAGATGAGGCTGATGGAATGCCGATCGCGTGATGAGGTTTGGGGATCGGTGACCGTGCGCTGCCACGTACTCAATCAGATGGACGAAATCGTGTTGATAAACCATCAGGTGGTGCTTGTTGGCCGCCGCCCGACAGCGGGAGCAGGCGCGTGACCCGCGGACGGTATTCGATTTCGCGCAGGAGCTTGCGGCGCATGGCTTCGCCGAAATCCTCATAGGCCTTCACCGCCATCACGAAGCTCCCGGGACCGCTTTGCACGTTGCCGCGATAGTAGTCGGCAAGGTCGGCGACCTCGTTCTCGATGGCGAGCCCGTTGATCACCACGCCGCGACCGACCGCCATGGCGCGGGCCTGGCCGACGAGGACGGTGAAGTCGCGCGCGACAGACTCGCGCCCGTCGCCCGAGACATCGACGACCTCCCGTACTGCTTCGATGTTGTTCGCCTCGAGGCTGCGCAAGGCGCTGGCGATGCCTTCACCGATGGCGGTCGCGCCAGTCTGCCGGCGCGGGAAAGCCTCGACATTGCGGGCGAATTTCTCGGCGTCGCCGTCCGACGCGATGATGAACCAGCCGGTCGTGTCCTTGGGCACCTGCGGCTCCGCCCAGACCAGCAGATTGACCGCGATCGCCCCGGCCGGCCCCGAGCGGATCGCCCGGCGCACGGCCGGGTCGCGGAAGCTCGACGCGATACCCGCAAGCTGAAGCTTGTATTCCGCGTCGTCGACGCTGCCCGAGGCGTCGACCGCGAGCACGAGCTCGAGATCCACAATGGAACCGGCGGCCCGGCTTTCGGGAGCCAGGCTCAACCCGAGGAGCAGCATCATCATCAGCAGCCGGCGCATCGTCCAGCGAGCCTACAGGCTGCGCGCAGCTCGGGGCAGGGTTGAAAACTTCTCACCGGCGAAACCCGGCGCCGCCGTTGCGAGGCTCCCCCGCATTCGCTAGAAGCCTCGGGATTATCCCCGTCTTTTCAAGGAAATCCCATGCGCAGTCAGGCTCGTGTTGTCGTCATCGGCGGCGGTGTCGTCGGGGCGTCGGTGCTCTATCATCTCACCAAGCGCGGCTGGACGGATGTCGTCCTGATCGAGCGCGACGAGCTGACGTCGGGCTCGACCTGGCATGCGGCGGGCGGCTTCCACACCCTGAACGGCGATCCCAACGTGGCGAAGCTGCAGGAATATACGATCAACCTCTACAAGGAGATCGAGCAGATCTCGGGCCAGGCCACCGGAGTCCACCTGACCGGCGGTGTGATGCTCGTCTCCAACCGCGACCGCTGGGACTGGCTGAAGATGGCGCATGCGCGCAACCGCTATCTGGGCGTCGGCACCGAATTGATTCCAGTGAAGGAAGCGAAGAAATACTGGCCCTTGCTCGACGAGAAGCAGTTCATCGGCGCCATGTTCCATCCGCTCGAAGGCCATCTCGATCCCTCGGGCACCACCCATGCCTATGCCAAGGCGGCGCGCGTCCAGGGCGCCGAGGTCATCCGCAAGAACCGGGTCACCGACACCGTCCAGCGCAAGGACGGCACCTGGGATGTCGTCACCGAGCAGGGCACGATCCATGCCGAGCATGTGGTCAACGCCGGCGGCCTGTGGGCGCGCGAGGTCGGCCGGTTCGTCGGCCTCGAGCTGCCGGTGCTCGCGATGGCGCATCAATATCTGATCACCGAGGAGATCCCCGAGGTCGTCGCCTTCAACAAAGAAAGCGGGCGCGAGATGCTGCACTGCATCGACTTCGACGGCGAGCTCTATATGCGCCAGGAACGGACCGGCGTGCTCGTCGGCACCTATGAGCCCGATGGCCGGCCGTGGTCGCCGAAAGCAGCGCCCTGGGATTTCTCGACCGAGCTCCTGCCGCCCGACCTCGATCACATTTCCGACAATCTCGAGCGCGCCTTCCGGCATCACCCGGCGCTCGCCAAGGCCGGCATCAAGAACGTCGTTCACGGCCCCTTCACCTTCGCGCCCGACGGCAATCCGCTGGTCGGCCCGATGCGCGGCCTGCGCAACTACTGGCTGGCTTGCGGGGTGATGGCGGGTTTCAGCCAGGGCGGCGGCGTCGGCCTCGCCTTGTCGAACTGGATCGTCGACGGCGATCCCGGCTTCGACATCTGGGCCATGGACGTGGCGCGCTATGGCTCATGGGCCAACATGGCCTATACCTCGAAGAAGGTCATCGAGAATTACGGACGGCGCTTCCGCATCACCTTCCCGAACGAAGAGCTTCCGGCGGCGCGGCCGCTGCGCACCAGCCCGCTTTACGAGCGGTTCAAGGCGCAGGGCGCCTTCTTCGGCGCGGGCTACGGCCTCGAGCAGGCTCTGTGGTTCGCGCCCAAGGGCAGGAAGCCGCAGGAGAAGATCACCTTCCGCCGCTCCAACGCCTTCCCCATCATCGGCGCCGAGTGCCGCGCGGTGCGCAACGGCGTCGGCATGATCGAAATCACCGGCTATGCCAAATACGAGATCGCAGGGACCGGCGCCGAGACCTGGCTTTCCCGGCTTCTCGCCAACCGCATGCCGGCCAGGGGGCATCTCGCCTTGACGCCGATGCTCAACGATGCGGGCAAGCTCATCGCCGATTTCACCGTCGCCAAGGCGACCGACGAGCGCTTCTACATCTTCGGGTCGGGGCCGGCCGAGACCTATCATCTGCGGTGGTTCGAGGCGCATCTGCCCAAGGACGGCAGCGTCGGCGTGCGCCCGCTCACCGTCGAGCTCACCGGCCTGTCGATCGCGGGGCCCAGGTCGCGCGATCTCCTCGCCAGGCTCACCGATCAGGACGTTTCCGCAGCGGCGATGCCGTTCATGGCCTTCCGCGAGATGGATCTGGGCCTCGTTCCGGCGAAGGTCGGGCGTGTCTCCTTCACCGGCGATCTCGGCTATGAGATGTGGGTGAGGTCGGACTACCTGACCACCCTGCACGAGATGATCGTCGAGGCGGGGCGCGATCTGGGCGTCGTCCATTTCGGCGGCCGGGCGCTCATGTCGCTCAGGCTGGAGAAATCCTGGGGCACCTGGGCGCGCGAATACCGCCCGATCTACGGACCCTTCGAAGCCGGCCTCGGGCGCTTCGTATCGTTCAAGAAGGGCGAATTCATCGGCCGCGATGCCGCGCTGAAGGAGAAAGAGACCGGCGGCAGGCTCAGGCTCCTCACCTTCACGGTCGATACCAGGGATGTCGACGTCATCGGCGACGAGCCGGTCTGGCACAAGGGCAGGGTCGTGGGCTGGATCACCTCCGGCGGCTATGCCCATCATGTCGCGAAATCGGTGGCGATGGGCTATGTGCCCAGGGAGATCGCCGATGAGGAGGACGGCTTCGAAATCGAGATCATCGGCAAACGCTACCGCGCGCGGCCGCAGCGTGAGCCGTTGTTCGATCCCAAAGGCGAACGCATGCGCGGCTAAGGGCGTCGAAGCGCAGCTTCCCTAGCGACGCGTCCTGTCGCTTTCCGCCCATTCGGTGGTGAGCAACGCCGCCAGTGCGAGGCCGGCAAAGCCGGTGAACAGGGGCAGCACGGTCCCGTCGTAGAACCGCCCGACCATCGTCCCTGTGCCCACGGCGAGGAGGGTAGAGGCCGACGCGATGATCGCCGCGGCGACGCCGGCGATATGGCCCATGGGCTCCATGGCGAGCGCATTGTAGTTGCTGAACAACATGCCGTTGAAGAAGAACAGCGCCGTCATGAAGCACATGAACAGCCACAAGGGCGGATGACCCTGGAACACGGCGGTGGCCGCGAGAAAGCTCATGGAGAGCAGGCAGACGGACCGCAGGGCCCATTTGGACAGGTTGCGCATGCCGAAACGGACGACCAGGCGGCCGTTGATGACCGAGGCGACGCCGATGCCGGCGGCCAGCATTCCGAAGTAGACCGAGAAGAGCTTGCCCGTGGCATACTGCTCCTGGAAGATCTGCTGCGCCGTTCCGAGATAGCTGATCACCGCGCCGAAGACGAATCCGGTTGCCAGGGAATAGCCGAGCGTCACGCGATGGGTGATGGCCTCGCGGGCCGAGCGCAGGATGCGGCCGACGGACAGAGGCACGCGATCGGCGGGCGCCAGGGTCTCGGGACGGCGCCGCGCCAGCCAGATGAAGTCGATCACGCCGGCGATGGCGAGGCCGTAGAAGACGGAGCGCCAATCGCCGATGAACAGGATGAGCTGGCCGATCGAGGGGGCGAGGACGGGAACCAGGAACAGCACGGCCATGACGAAGGACATGACCCGCGCCATGGGAGAGCCCGTATAGAGGTCGCGCACCATCGCGGTGCCGACGATGCGCGGACCCGCGGCGCCGAAGCCCTGCAGAGCGCGCCCGGCGAGCATCATGGTGAAGCTCGTCGAAAAAGCGCAGACGAATCCGCCGAGGATGAAGCAGGCGATGCCCGCATACATTGCCGGCTTGCGGCCGGTGCTGTCCGAAATCGGACCGTAGATGAACTGGCCGATCGAAAGGCCGGCGAAGAAGGCGGCGAGAACCAGCTGGCGGTCGTTGGGATCGGCGGCGCCGAGATCGGCGGCGATGTCGCCGAGGGCCGGCAGCATGCCGTCGATCGACATGGCGATCAGCGAGAAGGTCAGGGCCATGAGCGCGATGAATTCGGCGCCGGGGCGGGCCTGGGCGGTCGTCGGCATCGGCGAACCGTCAACCCGGAACGATCGCCCGCGCCGGGCGTTTGCGCTCCGCCCATTCGGTGATGAGGAGGGCGGCGATCTCCATGAACGCGAAGCCGCCGACGAGCGGGACGACGGTGCCGTCGTAAAGCTGGCCGATCGGCGTGCCGGCGCCGACCGCGACGAGACTCGACAGCGAACCGACCACGGCGGCGGCGACCCCGGCGATATGGCCCATGGGCTCCATGGCGAGCGCGTTGTAGTTGCCGAACAGGAGGCCGTTGAAGAAGAACAGCACGGTCATGAAGGCGACGAAGGCCCAGAGCGGCGGGTGGCCGCCGAGCAGCCAGACGACGAGGAGGCAGGCAAGCGACAGCACGCAAGCGGATCTGAGAGCCCATTTCGACAGGTTGCGCATGCCGAAGCGCATCACCAGCTTGGCATTGACGATGGACGCGAGGCCGATGCCGGCGGCGAGGATGCCGAAATAGACCGCGAAGAGCCTGCCCGTCCCGTACTGTTCCTGGAAGATCTGCTGCGAGGTGCCGAGATAGCCGATGAAGGAGCCGAAGACGCAGCCGGTCGCCAGGGTGTAGCCGAGGGTGATCCGGCTGGTGACCGCCTCGCGCGC
Source organism: Parvibaculaceae bacterium (assembly GCA_050246735.1). Classification (GTDB taxonomy): domain Bacteria; phylum Pseudomonadota; class Alphaproteobacteria; order Rhizobiales; family Aestuariivirgaceae; genus Taklimakanibacter. The sequence continues at coordinate 259,072 of JBFWVM010000001.1, forward strand.
CGACTGCAAGATGTGTCCGATCGACAGAGGCGCCCGGTCCTGGGGCGCCAGGGTCTCGGGCTGGCGGGTGGCGAGCCACAGGACGTCGATGACGCCGACGGCGACCAGACCGTAGAAGATGAAGCGCCAGTCGGCGATGAGCAGCATGAGTTGGCCGACCGAGGGCGCCAGTATGGGTACCAGGATGAACACCGCCATCACGAAGGACATGATCCTCGCCATGGCGCGGCCGGCATAGAGGTCGCGCACCATGGCCATGGCGACGATGCGCGGACCCGCCGCGCCGAACCCCTGCAGGATCCGGCCGAGAAGCATGGTGGTGAAATCATGGCTGAAGCCGCAGATCAGGCCGCCGGCGATGAAGCAGGCGATGCCGGCATACATCGCGGGCTTGCGCCCGGTGCTGTCCGACACCGGCCCATAGACGAGCTGGCCCAGGGTCAGGCCGGCGAAGAAGGCGGTGAGGACCAGCTGACGGTCGTTCGGTTCGCCGGCGCCGAGATCGCCCGCGATGTCGCCCAAGGCGGGCAGCATCGAATCGATCGACATGGCGATCAGCGAGAAAGTGAGCGCGACGAGCGCGATGAATTCCGCGCCGGTGCGGGTTGATCCGGAGACTGACATGAGGGGACTTTCGCGAATGGCGCGGACAATAGCGGCCACTGGACGCCCTGTCATCCCCGTTGACAGCCTCAGGTGACGAAATTCAGCATCCGCAGAATGTCGAGATAATTGGCCGTTTCATAGCGGATGGTGCGGTCGCCGCTGTGGCCGGCGCCCGGATACCAGGACATGCGGCAGGCCATGACCGGGCTGGCATAGGTGATCTCGAGGACGAAGCTCTCGGGCAGGGCGATGAGGCTCTTGGCCGGATCGCGCTTGAGGGCGGTCTCGGCGCCCTGGCGGATGGCGGCGATGGCGGCCTTGGGCGTCATGGTGACGGTCGACTGGCCGGCGCCGCGCTTGACGCCGCAGCGTCCGATATGGGCATTGGTCGATCTCACCTCCTCCATCAGGCCCTCATCGCCGGTGACGAAGACGGTCGGCACGCCGAGCATGCTGCCGGCCAGCGCATGGAGGTAGAATTCGGACGCGGTGCGGCCGTTCAGGCGGATGAGGTGCGGCTTGAGGGAAAGCGTGTGGGCGAGGGCGTTGGCTTCGGACCCGGCCGCCGAATGATAGCCGATCATCATCACCGCATCGAAGCTCTTGTCGAGCTCCTGCACCATGCACAGGGGATGGCCGGCCCAGGACCGGATCAGGCGGATATTGCCGGGCAGCATCGCGGTGACGAGGTTGCGGCCGGAATCATGCGCATCCTTCACCCAGATCTCACTGGCGCCGGCGGCTTCGGCGCCTTCGATGGCGGCCACGGCCTCATGCGTCATCTGCTCGCGGAATTCCTGATAGTCGCGATGCGTCTTCTCGGCCTCGTCCCAATGGGTGATGCCGGCCACGCCCTCGATGTCGACACTGATATAGACTTTCATGCAGCACTTCTCCAGATTGCCTGCCGGATTAGAACCATATGAAGATCGACAGGACAAGCCGAAGCGTCAGCCTCGATCCGCGCGATCCGGATTTCTTCAACGATCCCTATCCCGCCTACCGCGAATTGCGCGCGACGGTGCCGGTGTTCAAATGGGAGCAGTATGGCCATTGGTGCTTCACGCGCCATGCCGACGTGGCGGCACTCCTGCGCGACCGGCGCTTCGGCCGCCAGATGCCGCATGTGATGCCGCGCGAGACGCCGCAACATCTGAAGCCGTTCTACGACGTCGAGCGCCATTCGCTGCTCGAGACCGAGCCGCCGGTCCATACGCGGCTGCGCGGGCTCATCAATCGCGCCTTCCTGTCGCGCGCCGTGGAGAGGCTGCGCCCGCGCATCGCGCGGCTTGCGCATGAGCTGATCGACGGCTTCGCGGGGAAGCGCGAGACGGATCTCCTGGAAAGTTTCGCGACGCCCATCCCGGTCACCGTCATCACCGAGCTTCTGGGCGTGCCCTGCGGGCTCGGACCGCGGCTCCTCGGCTGGTCGCACGACATGGTGGCGATGTACCAGGCGCGCCGCGACGAAACGATCGAGCGCAAGGCGGCCGGTGCGGCGGCCGCCTTCGGCGATTTCATGCGCGCTTACGTGCGGGAAAGGCGCTCCAGCCCGGGCGACGACCTGCTGTCGCATCTCATCGCCGCGGAGATGCAGGACGAGGCACTGAGCGAGGACGAGCTCGTCACCACCGCGATCCTGCTGCTCAATGCCGGCCACGAGGCGACCGTCCATGCGATCGCCAACGGCGTCAAGGCGCTGCTGCAGGCGGACCGGGCGAGCCCCGGCCTTGCCGAAGGCCATGTCGAGGAGCTCTTGCGTTTCGACGCGCCCTTGCATCTCTTCACCCGCTACGCGCTGGAGGACGTCGACCATGGCGGGCTCAGGCTGCGCCAGGGGGAGATGGTGGGACTTCTGCTCGGCGCCGCCAATCGCGATCCGGACCGGTTCGCCGAGCCCGACCGGTTCGACCCGGAGCGCGCGCCCAATCCGCATGTGAGCTTCGGCGCCGGCATTCATTTCTGCCTCGGGGCGCCTCTCGCCCGGCTGGAGCTCGGCGTCGCCCTGCCGATCCTGTTCGAGCGCCTGCCGGGCCTGCGGCTGGCGGAAGCGCCGCATTATCGGGACAGCTATCATTTCCACGGCCTGGTGCGGCTGCGCGTCAGCTGGTGACAAGTCGTTTCCGCGCCATGCCAGGACGGAAACGCGCCCTCCCGCCGGCCCTGTTGAGCGTATCACCCGGATAGGTGAGACAGATTCAACGGTGTGACGATGTCCGAAGCCCAGACCCTTCCAGCAACCGGCGGCCGGCGCGCCCGCGGCGGCGCCGAGGCCCGGCGCGCGGCGCGCAGCTCCGGCACCGCCAGGCAGCAGGGCTTCATCCGCCGCGCCGTTCCGCTCTATGAGCCGTTCACGGCCGGCCAGCTCGAGCTGATCGAGGCCAATGCCGAGACCGTCCTGCAGGAGATCGGCATCGATTTCCGCGACGACGCCGAGGCGCTGTCGATGTGGAAGGCGGCGGGCGCCGACGTGAAGGGCGACAGGGTGCGCTTCCCCAAGGGCCTGGTGCGCTCGCTGCTCGCGACCGCTCCCCGGGAATTCGTGCAGCACGCCCGCAACCCGGAACGATCGGTCACGGTCGGCGGCAACAGCACGGTCTTCGCGCCGGTCTATGGCCCGCCCTTCGTCCGCGATCTCGACGCCGGCCGGCGCTATGCCACGATCGAGGACTTCCGCAACTTCGTGAAGCTCGCCTATATGTCGCCCTCGCTGCATCATTCGGGCGGCACGGTGTGCGAGCCGGTCGACATACCGGTGGCCAAGCGCCATCTCGACATGGTCTACAGCCATATCCGCTATTCGGACAAACCCTTCATGGGCTCGGTCACGGCGCCGGAGCGCGCCGAGGACTCGGTGACCATGGCCAAGATGGTGTTCGGCGAGGAGTTCGTCGACCGGAACTGCGTGCTGATCAACCTCATCAACGCCAATTCGCCGCTGGTCTTCGACGGCACCATGGTCGGCGCCCTCAAGGTCTATGCCCGCGCCAACCAGGCGACCGTCATATCGCCCTTCATCCTGTCTGGCGCCATGTCGGCGGTGACCGTCGTCGGCACGCTGACGCAGATCCTCGCCGAGGCATCGGTCGGCATGGCCTTCGCGCAATTGTGCCGGCCGGGCGCGCCCGTCGTGTTCGGCACCTTCGCGAGCTCGATCTCGATGCAGTCGGGCGCCCCGACCTTCGGCACGCCGGAGCCGGCGCATGTGCTGTTCGGCGCCGCCCAGCTGGCGCGCCGCCTGGGCGTTCCGTTCCGTTCGGGCGGCGCCCTGTGCGCCGCCAAGGTCACCGATGCGCAGGCCGCGCATGAGAGCGCCAACACGCTGTGGCCGGCGCTGCTCGGCGGGGTCAATTTCATGCTGCATGCGGCGGGCTGGCTGGAAGGCGGGCTGGTCAGCTCCTACGAGAAGTTCATCATCGACGCAGACCAGCTCACCATGTTCCAGCGCTTCGCGGAGGGCGTCGATTTCACCGAGAACGGGCAGGCGCTGTCGGCCATCCGCGAGGTGGGGCCGGGCTCGCATTTCCTCGGCTGCGGCCACACCCAGGCCAATTTCGAGACGGCCTTCTGGCGCTCGCTCGTCGCCGACAACAATTCCTTCGAGCAGTGGCGCGACGACGGCGGCAAGGACACGAGCCAGAGAGCGAACGAGACCTGGAAGCGCATGCTGCGCGACTACGAGGCGCCGGCCATCGATGCCGGCCTCGACGAGGCGCTCAAGGCCTTCATGGCCAAGCGCAAGGAGACGCTGCCCGACGGCGTGGCGTGAGGCGCCCACCTCAGGGCCGCGCCTGGCGGTCGAGCAGGGCATTCACGAGACCGCTCAAGGCCTCGTTCCTTGGCGGCTGCGGAAAGAGGCCTCGCTGCATCAGGGCCCGGGTCAGCCGGTCGAGATGTTCTAACGTTGCGTAATTACTTGGCGGAAGGCTTCCCGGCATATTTCCCTTGCCCGGCATCTCGCCCGCTTCGGCGTCGCCGCCTTGTCCCGCAGCGACGCCCGCCAGGACGCCCCCCGCCGCGAGACCGTTGAACTGGATGATATTGGCGAGGTCGTCGCTGTCGGCAACGTATTTCCGTATCCGCGCCGCCGTCTTCGGCGCAACGGTCTTGAGATAATTGGGATCGACCATATAGGCGCGGATGGCCTCGGCGATCCTTTCGCGATCGATCGCTTTTCCCTTGTAGCCGAAATCCTGCGGCCGGCTCAGGAGATATTTGCGCTCCTCGCCCGTCCGTAATGCGCTGTAGACGAAATCGAGCTCGTCCTCGATATCCTTCGCCGGTATCCGGCCGGACAGGGCATCCACGACATGGCCGACCTCGTGCGCGGTGGCCATGTCCATCTTGTCCTTCGGCAAGCTGTCGAGGACACGGATCTCCCAGGGCCGGCCGTGCAGCAGGTGGGTCTCTCCCAGATTGCCGGGTCCGAGGCTCTCGGCCGGGACCTTCGCCACATCCCCTTCGGTGCCGTGCTCGCCGACGCGCTGTATCTCGATCGGCCTCAGCGCGTGGTCGGGCTCATCCGGCCGCACCCTTCCCGCCAGGTAGGGCGCGCGTAAGGGCCTGCCTTCGATATCGTGCCTCAGCATTCCGAACTCGTTCGGCGCGCCGCCGCCAAACGGATAGTCCTGCGAGAAATGGCGCAACGGCTTCGGCTTGGGATTGAACAGTCCGTTGACGGGCGACTTCCTGACCGCCGGCAGGAAGGCGAGGCCGCTCGATAGCGTGGCGTCGTCCAGACGCCCTTCGCCGATCGCCCTGCCGGTGTCGTAAGACTGGTGCAGCACTCCAACGGGCGTGAGATCGAGGGCGTCGGCCAGCCTCCGGCTGCGCTCGTTTCCCTCGGTGCCGACGCCGCCGTCGCCATAGAGAGCCCGGTTTATGAGATCGAGCATCCTCTCGCGCGAAGTCGCGGTGCGGGCGCGCACGAAGCCCATGCTCGCCCTGAGCGGAGCGTCCGCCGTCAGCGGGGGATCGGAAAATCCCGCCTGGAGCCTCGGAAGCCCGGCCGGAACGAGCCGTGTGCCATGCCGTCCTTCCAGGCTGCGCGGCCATCCGGCATTCGGGTAGAGTCTGGCGAATTCCTCGTCGGTCATTTCGGTCACTCCAGTTGTGGAGCGTTATACGCTTTTAACGTATATTGTCAAGTAAAAACGTACGAGTCAGAAGGGTAGTGCCGGAATGAAGGCCGGATGGGCTTCAGGTCCCGCCCGTCGGGGCGCGGGGCGCGCGGGCGTCCGACCAGGCATAGAAGCCGACTCCCAGGATGATGAGCGCCGTTCCGGCGGCGTCGATAAGGGTGAAGCCCTCGTCCAGGAAGACCACCGCGAGGACGATGGTGAAGAGGGGCGAGATGGTCGAGATCATCGAGGCGGCCTGCGGGCTGGTGCGGCCCAGCCCGGCATTGATGAGGAAGGACGGCAGCACGGTGGCGAAGAAGGCGCATCCGGCGACGAGGCCGATATAGTTCCACGAGACGGCGGGCCCGACCCCGTGCGAGACGATGGCATAGTGGACGACGCTCGCGAGGCCTGCCGACGACATGGCGATGGCCGTGAACAGGGTGCTTCCCAGGACCCTGATCAGGTCCTTGGCGAGAAGCTGGTAGAGCGCAAAGGCGAGGGCCGCGGCCAGCACCAGGAGCGAGCCGATGGCGACGTTGCGGCCGTCGACCGAAATGCCGTTGGAGAAGATGAGGCCCAGCCCGGCATAGGTGATGGCGGCGCCCGCCAGGCCGTGCAGGGTGATGCGGCCCCTGAAGAACAGCCAGCCCAGGAACATCACGAAGACCGGATAGGTGAAGAGCACCAGCCTTTCGAGCTGGGCGGTGATGTAGGTCAGCCCGGCGAAATCGAGATAGGCGGCGACATAGTAGCCGATGAAGCCGTTGACCGCGGCCGCGGCGACGGTGCGCCAGCCGGGATAGGGCCGGCCGGCCCGGCGGTGGAGATGGAGCGCATAGAGGCCGACCGCGAGGAAGAAGGGCAGCGACATCATCATGCGCAGAGCGAGCATGAGGGCGGCGTCGGACTTCTCCAGATAGGCGAGCTTGATGAAGATCGCCTTGGAGGAGAAGAGGGCGGCGCCGATCGCGGTGAAGCCATAGCCGAGCCACGGCAGCGGCGCGGCCGCGGCGGCGCTTTCGGCGGCGGTTTCGCTCATGCCCGTCCGATTACACCGAAACCCGGCGCCCCGCCGCAACCGGATCGGCATGTCAGCCGCGTCATTCCCGCAGGGCTATGGTGCCTCTCCCGGCGCGACCGGCCCCCGGGAGCTCAATGTCCCTCGAAGGACACCAGCGTGTGGATCTTCACGCCCTTGTCGCGCAGGAGCCGGCTGCCGCCGATATCGGTCAGGTCGATGACGAAGGCGGCGGCGACCACGTCGCCGCCCGATTTGCGGATGAGGTCGATCGCGGCATTGGCGGTGCCGCCGGTCGCCACCAGGTCGTCGATGAGCAGGATGCGGTCGCCCCGGCTGATCGCATCGGCATGGATCTCGATCGTGTCGACGCCATATTCGAGCGCATAGTCCTGGCCGATGACCTTGTGCGGCAGCTTGCCCTTCTTGCGGATGGGCACGAAGCCGCGGCCGAGGACATGGGCGACCGCGCCGCCCAGGATGAAGCCGCGCGCCTCGATGCCGGCGACATAGTCGATGTCGCCCTTGAGGAAGGGCCAGGCGAGCTCGTCGACCGCGGCCCGGAAGGCGTGCAGATTGGCGAGGAGCGTGGTGATGTCGCGGAACAGGATGCCTTTCTTCGGATAGTCCGGGATCGTCCGGATATAGCGCTTGATGTCGAAGCCGTTGCGCAGATCCATCGTCGTTCCTCCTTGCGGATCACCGCCATGCTCTCAAGGCCATTTCACCTCGGGCGGCAGCGAGGAGAGGATGGACTCGACATTGCCGCCGGTCCTGAGACCGAAGATCGTGCCGCGGTCGTAAAGCAGGTTGAACTCGGCGTAGCGCCCGCGGCGGACGAGCTGCTCCTCGCGGTCGGCCTCGGTCCAGGCGGCGCTCATGTCGGCGCGAACGATCGGCGGATAGGCCGCCTGAAAGGCGCGGCCGACCTCCTGCACGAAGGCGAAATCGGCATCCCAGTCGCCCGAATTGAGATAATCGAAGAATATCCCGCCGATGCCGCGCGCCTCGCCGCGATGCGGCAGGAAGAAATAGTCGTCGCACCATGCCTTGTATCGCGCGTAGTCGGCGACGGCATGGGCCTCGCAGGCCCGTTTCATGGCGGCATGGAAGGCTCGGGCATCGGGATGGTCCTGGCCGCGCCGCCGCTCGAGCATCGGCGTCAGGTCGGCGCCGCCGCCGAACCAGGATCTCGACGTCACCACCATGCGGGTGTTCATGTGGACGGCCGGCACATGGGGATTGCGCGGATGGGCGATGAGCGAGATGCCGGAGGCCCAGAAGCGCGGATCCTCCTCGGCGCCCGGTATCTGGCCGCGGAATTCGGGCGAGAACTCGCCCTCTACGGTCGAGCAGTGGATGCCCGCCTTCTCGAAAAGCCGGCCGTGAAGCATGGACATGACGCCGCCGCCGCCTTCGGCGCCCGCAGGGTCCCGGCGGCTCCAGGCCTTGCGGACGAAGCGGCCGGGCGGGGCCGCGCCGGCGCAATCGTCCTCGAGCCTCTCGAACTCGGCGCACAGGCCGTCGCGCAGGCTTTCGAACCAGCGGCGCGCGGCGGCTTGCCTTTTCTCCGGAGTGTCGGTCACGACCCGTCTTTTGGCAAAGACGGGAACAAAGACAAAGGGATTTCTCCGCCCTCACGCCTCACGCCGGAAACCGCCGAGCTGGCGGAGCGCCTCGCCGGTGATCATGGCGCAGGCCACCGCCACGTTGAGCGAGCGAAGGCCCGGGCGCATCGGGATGACAAGGCGCGCATCGGCGGCCGCGTGGACCTCTGACGGGACGCCCGCACCTTCGCGGCCCATCAGGAGGATGTCGTCAGGGCCGAAGGCGAAACCGGTATAGGGGATCGCCGCTCTGGTCGAGGCGAGGACCAGCCGCCGGCCGGAGGTCGCCTCGCGGAAGGCGGTCCAGGAGGCGTCGCGGGTCACCAGAACATGGTCGAGATAGTCCATGCCGGCCCGCTTCAGGGAAGAATCGGACCAGGTGAAGCCTGCCGGCTCGATGATCCTGACTCTCAGGCCGAAGCAGGCGGCCATGCGTATGACGGTCGCCGCATTGGGCGGGATGTCGGGCTGGTAGAGGGCGATTTCGATCATGGATATCAGGTCCTTAGCCGCGAAGGCGAGGAGACGCAAAGCTTCGTCTCACTGCGACACTTGATGGCTAGACATTCCGGAGACCCGATGCCAAAAACACACCAATTCCCGTGCCGGCCCGCTCCCCGCGGGCTGCTCGACGTCCCTTGCGAGAGGAAACTGCCACGTGTCCATTGCCGAACATGCCGACCCGAACCGGCGCGACTTTCTTTATATAGCCACCGGTGCTGCCGGTGTCGTGGGCGCGGCCATGGTGGCATGGCCCTTCATCGACCAGATGAATCCCGACGCCTCGGTCCTGGCGCTGGCCTCGATCGAGTTCGATCTGGCGCCGCTCGCGGAAGGGCAGAGCGTCACCATCAAATGGCGCGGCAATCCGGTCTTCGTGCGCCACCGCACCCCCAAGGAGATCGAGGAGGCCAAGGCGGTGCCCCTGTCCGATCTCAAGGACCCGCTCGCCCGCAACGCCAATGTCAAGGACAACGATCCCGCCACCGACGAGAACCGCGTGGTCGGCGGCAAGGAGCAGTTCCTGGTGATGATGGGCGTGTGCACCCATCTGGGCTGCGTGCCGCTCGGCCAGCAGGGCGACTACGACGGATGGCTGTGCCCGTGCCACGGCTCGCATTACGACACGGCCGGGCGCATCCGCAAAGGTCCGGCGCCCGAAAACCTGCCGGTTCCGAAATACGAATATATCTCCGATACCAAGATCCGTATCGGCTAACAGAGGGCACGCGATGGGCGGACATTCGAACTACCAACCCAGGAGCGCCGCGGAGAAATGGCTGCATGAGCGCCTGCCGATCGTCGAGTTGGTGAAGGCCCAGGTATTCGACTTCCCGACGCCGAAGAACCTGAACTACTGGTGGACCTTCGGCGGCATCCTCGCCCTCATGCTGGTGGTGCAGATCGTCACCGGCATCGTGCTGGTCATGCATTACACGCCGCAGGCCGACCTCGCCTTCAATTCGGTCGAGCACATCATGCGCGACGTGAACTACGGCTGGCTCATGCGCTACATGCACGCCAACGGCGCCTCGATGTTCTTCATCGCCGTCTATATCCACATCTTCCGCGGCATGTATTACGGCTCCTACAAGGCGCCGCGCGAGGTCCTGTGGATCATCGGCGTGCTCATCTATCTCGTCATGATGGCCACCGCCTTCATGGGCTACGTGCTGCCCTGGGGCCAGATGAGCTTCTGGGGCGCCAAGGTCATCACCAACCTGTTCTCGGCCATCCCCTTCGTCGGCGAATCGGTCACCACCTGGCTGTGGGGCGGCTATGCGGTCGACAACCCGACGCTCAACCGCTTCTTCTCGCTGCACTATCTGCTGCCCTTCGTGCTGGCGGGGCTCGTCGGGCTGCATATCTGGGCGCTGCATGTGCCGGGCAACAACAACCCGACCGGCGTCAGCGTGAAATCGGGCCAGGACACGGTGCCGTTCCACCCCTATTACACGATGAAGGACAGCTTCGCGATCGTGGTGTTCCTCATCTTCTTCGCACTGTTCCTGTTCTTCTCGCCGAACTATCTCGGCCATGCGATCAACTACTCGCCGGCCAATCCGCTGGCGACGCCGGCCCATATCGTGCCGGAATGGTACTATCTGCCGTTCTACGCCATCCTGCGCGCCATCCCGAGCAAGCTCGGCGGCGTCATCGCCATGTTCGGCTCGATCCTGATCCTGTTCGTGCTGCCGTGGCTCGACACGTCGAAAGTGCGCTCGGGCAGCTACCGGCCGCTGTTCAAGGTGTTCTTCTGGATCTTCATCGCGGTCTGTATCGGTCTCGGCTATCTGGGCTCGAAGCCGCCGGAAGGGGCCTATGTCACCTTCTCGCGCATCCTCACCTTCTACTACTTCTTCCACTTCCTGGTGATCCTGCCGCTGCTCGGTTTGCTCGAGACGCCGAAGCCGCTGCCGTCCTCGATCTCCGACGACGTGCTCGCCAGGAAGAAACCTGCTTTGCCGGACGGCAAGGCCGTGCCCGCCGAGTGATCCGGAGAACAGACCCATGAAGCTCTTCACCACGCTCGCCGCCGGAGCATTCCTCCTTGCCGCGCTGCCGGCCGTCGCCGCCGAGACCCACAGGGAAGCCAAGGACATCGCCTATTCCTTCGAGGGGCCGTTCGGCACCTTCGACAAGGGCCAGCTGCAGCGCGGCTACAAGGTCTACAAGGAAGTCTGCGCGGCCTGCCATTCGATGCATCTGGTGTCCTTCCGCAACCTCGCCGATCACGGCGGCCCGGGCTTCACCGAGGAGCAGGTCAAGGCGCTGGCGGCGACCTTCACCGTCCAGGACGGTCCGGGCGACGACGGCGAGATGTTCGACCGTCCCGGCATCCCGGCCGACCGCTTCCCCTCGCCCTTCGCCAACGAGCAGGCGGCCCGCAACGCCAATGGCGGCGCCCTGCCGCCCGACCTGTCGCTCATCACCAAGTCGCGCGAGGGCTGGACGGGCACGTTCAACCAGCTGGTCAACGGCATCGGCGGGCCGGACTACGTCTATTCGATCCTGACCGGCTACGAGCCGACGCCCGCCTGCGCCGGGGACAGCGCCACGGGACACTACAATCCCTATTTCGCCACCGGCGGCATTCCGGAAGGGTGCAAGAAGGACGGCGCGCCGACCATCGAGGGCTCGTTCATCGCCATGCCGCCGCCCCTCACCGACGGGCAGGTGACCTTCGACGACGGCGCCCCCAACAAGGTCGACGACATGGCGCGCGACGTCTCGGCCTTCCTCGCCTGGACCGCCGAGCCCAAGATGGAAGAGCGCAAGTCCACCGGCTTCGCCACCATCATCTATCTCGCCGTCCTCGCGGTGCTGCTCTACCTCGTCAAGCAGAGGGTCTGGGCCAAGGTCGAGCACTGAACGCTCCCGATCGCTGCGGAGAAAACGAAGGCCGGCCGATTGTCGGCCTTTGTCTTTGGCCGGGAGGCTGGCTGTTCATCGCTTTTGCGTGTCCGAACTCAGGCCTCAACGAAAGGCGCGCTATCAAACAAATGGCCTTCCAATTGAATAGCTGCGAGCGATAGTAAAGCAGCCTAAAATAATATGCCGTTCAAATGGCGTTCAGCCCCGCTTTCTGAACAGCTTCTTCGCCTATTCGGTGCCGTCGCCGAAAATTTGACATGGGCGTGGGGCTGGCCATCGGCCCGGTGCAATTTCGGTGAAAGTGCATTTAACTTTTCCAGAATTAAATGTGTCACCGAAGCCCCACCCAGAATTAAATGCACCGAAACCCTTGGCGAAGAACGCCAGTACCTGCCCGCGCTTCAACTCCTTCCTCAGCACCGTCTTGCCGCAGTCATCAAACCCATGTGCGGTGAAAGTGTTCTTTGCAATATCAAGCCCGATCGTCGTAAGGTTCGTCATGGTGGATGGCTCCCTCAGATGATTCTTCAACGGAACCCATCTTGGCACATCAGATGCCGCCGGCGGGCGCCGTCCACCACATCACCGAAACCGAAACTTTGGATGGACGTCGACTTCGGGCTCGCGTCCCGCGAGGCAATCTGGAGCAATGCGGGCGTGAAAGCCGGAAAGCAAGCCGGTTGAACGGCGTAGCGGCCGAGGCCTCTTGCCTTCCGCCGCGGCCTTCTGGTAGCTCCCCCTCGGCAGCGGCGAGGAGGCGGCTCGATGACGAAATCCGTGCTCGGCATCATCGGGGGATCGGGCATCTACGACATCGAGATGGAGGAGGCGCGCTGGGAGGCGATCGCCTCGCCCTGGGGCGAGCCGTCGGACGCCTTGCGCCGCGGGGAGATCGCCGGCCTGCCGGTCGCCTTCCTGCCGCGCCATGGCCGCGGCCACCGCTTCTCGCCTTCGAGCATCAACTACCGCGCCAATATCGACATATTGAAGCGCGCCGGGGTCACCGACGTGATCTCGGTGTCGGCCTGCGGCTCGCTGCGCGAGGAGCTGGAGCCCGGACGCTTCGTGCTGGTCGACCAGTTCGTCGACCGCACCTTCGCGCGCGAGAAGAGCTTCTTCGGCACCGGCTGCGTGGCGCATGTCTCGCTGGCCTATCCGGTCTCCCCGTCGCTTCAGGACCTGGCCGAGGCGGCGCTCGAGGCGGAAGCCATTCCCTACATGCGCGGCGGCACCTATCTGGCGATGGAGGGCCCGCAATTCTCGACGCTGGCCGAATCGCAGCTCTACCGGTCCTGGGGCATGAGCGTCATCGGCATGACCAACATGCCCGAGGCCAAGCTCGCGCGCGAGGCCGAGCTCGCCTATTGCACCGTGGCCATGGTCACCGACTATGATTCATGGCACCCCCATCACGGCGAGGTCGACATCATGTCGATCCTGAGGGTGCTCAAGAGCAACAGCGAAAATGCGCGGCGCTTCGTGACCAGGCTGGCGCGCGACTTCCCGCGGGAGCATCCGCCCTGTCCCATCGGGTCGGACCGGGCGCTCGACCATGCGATCATCACCGCGCCGGAAGAGCGGGATCCGGACCTCCTGCGCAAGCTCGACGCCGTGGCCGGCCGCGTGCTCGGCGCACCGGCCTGAAGGATCCGCGCAAAGCCCCGTCAAAATAAAGCCATCGGACAGCCGCATTCCGTGCGCTCTCCCGCGCTATTGAACCATCGGGCGTCTTCGCGCGTTGAAGGCGCGGACAATTTCGTGGACGGAGGGGTCGAGTTGACCAGATTCATTACGCGGCGTTCATTCCTTGGACGGACATTCGTGGCGGGTGCAGGCCTGGCTCTCGGCGCCCGCGCGGTCCTTGCCGACGACGGCATCATGGACACCACCGACGGCACGGTCGACCCGTTCCCGATCCCCCATGTCAATCTGAAGAAGATCCCGCCGCAATTCCGCCGGCAGACGGTCGAGTATCTGGGCCATGAATGGCCGGGAACCATCGTCGTCGACACGAAGAACCGGTTCCTGTTCAAGATCCTGCCCGGCCAGCAGGCGATCCGCTATGGTGTCGGCGTCGGGCGCGAAGGCTTTTCCTGGTCGGGCGAGGCGGTGGTCGGCGCCAAGCAGATGTGGCCGACCTGGAACCCGCCCAAGGAGATGCTGGCGCGCGACCCCAACGCGGCCAAATGGGCGAACGGACAGCCGGGCGGGCCGACCAATCCGCTCGGAGCCCGCGCTCTTTATCTTTACCAGAACGGGAAGGACACGCTGTTCCGCATCCACGGCACCAATGCGCCGAGATCGATCGGCAAGGCGATGTCCTCCGGCTGCATCCGCATGCTCAACCAGGACGTGGTCGAGCTCTATCGCATGACGCCGATCGGCACGCGCGTCACCGTGCTCCCGGCCGACCCGCAGGAGATCTTCGAGGAAGACGAGATCGCCGGCGCCGGATCGGACTACGACGTCATCCAGCAGTAGGCGCCACGGCTAGTTGAACAGCGCCGTGGACTTCTTGCGCTTCTTGGATGCGAGGTGGGTCGTCCTTGCCTTGCCCGGCCTGATCGGCGCCAGCACCAGCTTCATAAAGGGATGCTTGGCGAGCTTCTTCTGCTCGGTCGCATCGAATGCCCGGTGCTTGCGGTTGCAGGCTTTCTGAATCCGCTCGCGTATCGCCTGCGCTTTCCTGTCGACATCGTGGCAGGTGCGTCCGCGCAGTGCTTTTATCTTCGTCTCGATCTCACGGGCGCAGCCCATCCAGATCGCGCGATGCCTCTCTTCATGCCGGCGGACAAAGCTCGAAAACTGCCGCCAGCGGGCGCGGGCGGCGGGCGGCAGGGAAGCCTCGCCGGAGAGCTTCGGCAGGCGAATGACGAAATCGATGGCGTATTGATAATCGCGGATGCGGCAGCTGCTCTTCTGCTCTAGCTTGCCGCGCTGGGAAGATTCCGCCGTCGTCGCCGCATAGGCCTTCTCGCCCCTCACATGCGGGCCGCGCCTGAGCATGGAGAGATAGACGCCCGCCGCGCTGTCGCCCGAGACCTTGTAGTAGACGTATTTGGTGGTGAAGGCCGGTGCCGCCAGCGACTGCTGCGGACCCCACGCCGACAACAAAATGACGGCTCCGACCGCCAGCTTCATGATTGACCGCATCGATGCCTCTTGCAGTAGAAGCAGGACGTTAAGGGAGGGTCTGCGATCCGGCAAGCACCAAGGCGCGGTTTGGTTGCCACGCTAAAGAGCCTTGCCGAGAAAGCGGCCTTGCGCCATAGTCCCGCGCCGGTTTGTAGAAATGCAATCCGGTCGGTCGGGCAAGCATTCGAACCCGGTGAAGTCGTCTACGGCGCATGAGCGCATGCGTCCGCACCTGCCTTTCCCGTCGTTTTGACGAGCTGTGCCTGCCCGTAGCCGGAGATTCATATTCCGGCACGGGCCAGTAGAGGAAACGGGACAAGGAGCATTCCCCGCATGCGCCAGAATGGCACCATCAAGTTCTTCAACCAGGCCAAGGGCTATGGTTTCGTCTCGCCGGAAGACGGTGGAAAGGACGTTTTCGTGCATATCACCGCCGTCCAGCGCTCGGGCATCCCCGAGCTGAACGAAGGCATGAGGATCAGCTTCGAGGTCCAGCCGGACAAGCGCGGCCGCGGCCCCCAGGCCGTGGAGCTGCAGCTGCTCTGAAAGGCGATTTCCGCAACGCGCCCGCCTGTGCTATGCTCGTGGCATGGGGTAGGCCGCATCTTGCTCTTCATGGTCGCCCTGGCGACGGCCGGGGTGGCTGCGCCCGTCGGAAAGGCCATGGCGCATAACTGCACCTGCCGGGCCAACGGCCGGGTTTTTGCCCAGGGACAGATCGCCTGTATCCTCGGCAAGCTTTCTCAATGTCAGATGAACCAGAATGTGCCCACATGGCAGATAATCGCCCAAACATGCCCGGAAGCGCTCCTCACCCCCCGGCCGGCCGTCGCCGCGCTCGTCTCGCAGCCTGGCTTCTCGCCCTCGCCGGTCTCACGATAGCGGCCGCCGCCGCGTCGGCGCGCGGGCCCTCGTCCGGCAATTTCGATTATTACGTCCTCTCGCTGTCCTGGTCGCCGACCTATTGCGGATCGCAGGCCGGCCGCGGCGACCGGCAGCAATGCGGCACCGGCCGCGCCTATGCTTTCGTCGTCCATGGCCTGTGGCCGCAATATGAGCGCGGCTGGCCCGAGAACTGCCGCTCGCGCGAGACATGGGTGCCCGACGAAACCATCGACGCGATGCTCGACATCATGCCGTCGAAGAAGCTCATCATCCATGAATGGAGGAAGCACGGCGGCTGCTCGGGCCTGCGCATGCAGAGCTATTTCCAGATGATCCGCGATCTCTTCGGCACGCTGCGGATACCGGCGCGCTATCTGTCGCCCCAGGCGGTGATCATGACGACGCCGGAGGAGCTGGTCGGCGACTTCGTGAAGACCAACCGCGATCTCACGAGCGACATGCTCTCGGTCCAATGCGGCAATTCGCGCGGATCGGCGCGGCTCGCCGAGCTGCGGATCTGCTTCGGCAAGGACGGCCGCCTGCGGTCCTGCGGCGTCAACGAGCGGCGGCAGTGCCGGGCGAGAAGCCTGGTGCTGCCGCCGGTGCGGGGCGGCAGCCGGTGAAGCGCGCGCTCGTCCTCCAGCATATGGACCACGACACGCCGGGCCGCTTCCTCGATTTCTTCATCGCCGACGGCATCCTGCCGACCTCGGTCAGGCTGTGGGCCGGCCAGGAGATCCCGCCGCTTGCGGATTTCGACCTGATGTTCGTCCTCGGCGGAGCCATGGACGTCTGGGAGGTCGAGGAGAATCCCTGGCTCGCCGGCGAGAAGGAGGCCATCCGGGAATGGGTGGCCGAGCGCGGCAAGCCCTATATCGGCCTCTGCCTCGGCCACCAGCTCCTGGCGAGCGCGCTGGGCGGCGAGGTCGGACTGGCGAAAGAGGGCGAGGTCGGCGTGCATGACGTCACGGTCGACGGCGCGGCGCGAGGGCATCGGCTGTTCGAGGGGCTCGAAGGACGGCACAAGGTCATGCAGTGGCATCACGCGGAAATCAAGAAGCCGCCGAAGGACGCCGCGGTGCTGGCCTCCTCGCCGCGGACGGCGGTGCAGGCGATCGCCATCGACGATCATGCGATCGGCCTCCAGTTCCACGCCGAATTCTCGGCCCAGACCGTGGCCGGCTGGGAATCGCTGCCGGGCTATATCGCCGCTCTCGAGCGCGAGCTGGGTGCCGGGGCCTATGCCAGGGTCAGCGGCGAGGCCTATCCCCTGATGCCGCAGATGGGCGCCATGGCGCGGCGCCTCTACGACAACCTCAAATCGGCTTCCGGGCTCGTGCGCTGAACGCGGCGCGCAGCGCCATCATCACGATGAAGCCGGCGAAGACGGCGGCGATCGAATAGGGAAGGCCGTCCGGTCCGAACCGCTCGATGGCCCAGCCGCCGAGCAGCGCGCCGACAAAGGCGGCGGCCCCCCATACGGTCGAGAACGCCGCCGTGCCGGCGACCAGCTCGTGGCCGGAGAAGCGCTCGCCCAGCTCGGCGAGCGCCAGCGTATAGATGCCGGCCGAGGCGGCACCGGTCACGATCAGCAGCGGCCAGACGAGCCCGGTGCCGAAGGCCCAGGGCACGAGAGCGCTGCCGAGCGCCGTCGTGACGGCGCAGACCGCCATCATGCCGCGCTTGCTCCAGCGGTCGGCGAGCCAGCCGATGGGAAACTGCAGGGCGACATTGCCGACGATGAAAGCGGTGAGCAGCAGCGCCGCCGTCTCCCGGTTCAAGCCTCTCTTGACGCCATAGACCGGCAGGAGACCCAGATTGGCGGCGTCGATGATGGCGAACATGCCGACGGCGGCGATGAGGATCGGCGCCGCGCGGGCGAAGCCGAAGATGGTGAGGGCGCGCGACCCGTCCTCGGGCGCGAAGGCCGCCGTCGGACGATAGAAGAACATCGGCACGGTGCTGGCGAGGAGGACGAGAGCCCCGATGCCGAAGGGCAGGACGCCGTCGATGCCGGTCAGGCTGACGAGCGTCGGGCCGAGGCCGAAGCTCAGCGACAGGACGCTGGCATAGACGGCCATGATGCGCGAGCGCGCCGGTCCCGCCGCCGCCTCGACCACCCAGGCCTCGCTGACGGAGAACAGGCTCGCGATCGCGAAGCCCTGGACGAGGCGCATCGCGAACCATCCCCAGAATATCGGCAGGAAGGGATAGGTGACGATCAGGGCCGCGGTGAGGAGGGCGGCGGCGATGGCCACCGGCTTGGTGCCGAAGCGCCGGGTCATGCGCGGAACGACGAAGCCCGCGAGCAGTATGCCGAGGGGCTGCATCGCGGTGTTGTAGCCGATGACCTCGGGCGAAACCCCGTTCTTCTCCATCACCAGGGAGAGCAGCGGAAACATGAGGCCGAGCGCGAAGCCGAAGACGGTGATCGCGGCGATGGCGGCGCAGAGATTGATCCAGCGCTGCCTATCCATGGATGGCCTCCGGGGCCGCGCCGCGCAGGAGCTCTCCGCGCGCGAGAGCGAGACCGGCAAGCAGAAGGACATAGACCAGGCAGATGGTGAGCGGGATGGCGTCGATGCCCAGGGCGTCGGTCGCCGCTCCGGCGATCGGCGGGCCGAGGAGTCCGCCGATGCCCCACATGGCGGCGAAGGCGGCGCTGCCGGCGATAAGGTCGGGCCCGGTGAAATTGTCGCCGAGGATCGTCAGCCCGATCGTGTAGATGGCGAAGGCCGATGTGCCGATGACGAGCATGAGCGGCCAGATCAGCCATGACCTGATCGTCCAGATCATCGCCAGAGCGAGCAGCGCGGTCACCACCGCCGCCAGGGTGATGACGCCGGGCCGCGACCATCTGTCGGCGAGAAGCCCCACCGGTATCTGCAACAGCGCATTGCCGATGATGGAGACGCCGAGGACGAGCGTCACCTGCTCGACCGCGAGCCCCGAGCGCAGCCCGAATATGGGGAAGAAGGACAGCATGACCGCATCGAAGAAGGTGAGCGTCCCCACGGCGAAGAGCAGCATGGGCGCGCGGCGGACGAAGGCGAGGAACCCTGAGCCTTCCTGGTGCCGGAAGGCGTCTTCGGA
This sequence comes from Parvibaculaceae bacterium, assembly GCA_050246735.1. GTDB lineage: Bacteria > Pseudomonadota > Alphaproteobacteria > Rhizobiales > Aestuariivirgaceae > Taklimakanibacter. Next base: position 277,914 of record JBFWVM010000001.1, read on the forward strand.
GATCTCGAGCAAGGCGAGCGGTATGGCGCTCATCGCCACGCAGGCCATGCCGATCAGCCAGGGCATCCAGCCGTCGAGGCCGGTCAGGGGGATGACGAGGGGGCCGATCGAGAAGGTGATCGCGAGGATGCTCGTATAGGCGCCGCTGACCCGGCCGCGGTTGCCGTCATCGGCGCCGCCCAGGATCCAGGCCTCGCTCACCGTGAACAGCGTGCCGGCGGCGAGGCCGAAGACGAAGCGGATGGCGAACCACGACCAGATGCTCGGAAACAGCTTGAACGCGGCCAGCATGGCGACGATCAGGACGATGCTCGCACACACGACGGGCTTCGAGCCGAAGCGCGCGACGATGCGCGGCAGGAACGGTCCGCCCAGCATGATGCCGAGCGGCGCCATCGCCGCGTTGAGGCCCATGATCCAGGCGGGAACGCCGCGCTGCTCCATCAGCAAAGGCAGGAGCTGCAATGTGAGGCCCATGGCGATGTCGCAACAGCCCACCGTCGCCAGGGCGGCGACAATCGTCCCGTAGCGCTGCGCGAATGGCAGAGACGCCGACATTGCCTGTTTTCCTCGGGAGGAATAGTTGCTCCACGAGCTTCCTCTAGCGGTTCCCTCGGCGCTTCCGCAAGTGCAGCCCTGAGCCTTGCGCATGGCGGCGGGCGCCGCTATGCACTGCGGCCATGGCCCGCCCCAAGATCATGATCGTTCCCGTAACGCCGTTCCAGCAGAACTGCTCGCTGGTCTGGAACGAGGACACGCGCATCGGCGCCGTCGTCGATCCGGGCGGAGACGTCGACGTGATCCGCAAGGCGATCGGGCAGGCGCAGGTCAAGGTCGAGAAGATCCTGCTGACCCACGGCCATATCGATCATGCCGGCGGGGCGGCGGAACTGCGCGACAGGCTCGGGGTCGCCATAGAAGGTCCGCATACGGAGGATGCGTTCCTCCTCGCCGGGCTCGCCGAAGCCGGCGCGCAATATGGCTATGCGGCGCGTGACGTGACGCCCGACCGATGGCTCGCCGAGGGCGACAGGGTGACGGTCGGAGCCCTCGGCTTCTCGGTGCTCGAATGTCCCGGCCATACGCCGGGCTCGGTGGTGCTGTTCAACGAAGCGAGCCGGTTCTGCTTCATGGGCGACGTGCTGTTCCAGGGTTCGGTCGGACGCACCGACTTCCCCTATGGCGATCATGCCGCGCTCATCGCCTCGATCCGCGACAAGCTGCTGCCTCTCGGCGACGACGTCGCCTTCCTGCCGGGCCACGGTCCCGCCAGCTCCATCGGCGAGGAGCGCCGCGGCAATCCGTTCCTGGCGGAGCTGCGGTGAGGGTCACATGCCTTGCGCCAGCACCACCACGCGCGTGCCGACCGGGCAGCGCCGATAGAGCTCGATCACGTCCTCGTTGATCATGCGGATGCAGCCCGACGACATGGCCTTGCCGATGCTGCCCGGGGCATTGGTGCCGTGCAGGCGATAGAGCGTGTCGCGGCCGTTCTGGAAGAGATAGAGTGCCCGGGCGCCCAGCGGATTGTCCGGGCCGCCTGGCATGCCGTCCTTCCATTTGGCGGCGTTGGGGTCGCGCTCGACCATTTCGGGCGGCGGCGTCCAGCGCGGCCACATGACCTTGCGCTCGACGTCGGCCAGACCCGCCCAGCGGAAGCCTTCGCGGCCTACGCCAACGCCATAGCGTATGGCCTGGCGGCCCTCGAGGATGAGGTAAAGATGGCGTTCCGCCGTATCGACGATGACCGTCCCCGGCCAATGGCGGCCTTCATAGGGCACGACCCGGCGGCGGAATTTCTTCGGGACCTTGCTCAGATCGGTCGGCGGGAAGGTGACGAGATCGTTGTAGTCGCGGCCCGGACGGAACTGCTCAACCGCGTCGAGGGCATGCGCCCGGCCGGTGCCGAGCCCGACGAGAGCCGCTCCTCCGGCCGCCAGAAGGCGGCGCCGATCGATGGTCGTCTTCATGCCGTCCCCTATATGCCGACGAGGCGCATCTTGCCGGCATGATAGGCGTCGCCGGTGCTCTTGAACTCGCTGCATTCGGTCGGCTTGCCGGCCAGGCTCTGGCAGAGCTGGCCTTCGACCGCCGACCAGGTCCCGCGTCCCTCGCCCTTGACGTCGTCCTGGTAGGTGAGGGAGCCGTCGGCATTGTAGGTGACGAAGCCGCTCGAATCGGGGCGGGTATATTGCCAGCCCTTGCCGATGAGGGTGGTGCGGATCTCCTCGGCGGACAGCATGCGGATCGGCTGCGGCTGGGCGGCATTTGAGGACGACGTCTGGCTGCCGCTCAGAAACTTGATGCCGCTCTTGTCGGGGGAGGAGCTGCAGCCCGCAATCATCAAGGCGGCTCCGACGGCCAGAGCCCATCGCGCGAAATCGATCATTCCCAGTCCTTCACCCCCGCTGCCGGGCGGCATGTGTCACAGATACGCCCGGAGGGCAAGACGGCGGAGACTGACGTTCGGATAGGGCGAAAACAGGGCAAAGCCCGGTCCGGACCGCATCCCGTCATCCGATCCCGCCGACGACGTCGGGGAGCTCGCCCAGATGCGCGATGTGCCGGTAGCGCCGGTTTCCCGCCGGGACCTCGTCCTGCTCGAGCGCCCAGGTGAGGCTGTGCGGCACATGGACGCCCCAGCAGCCCGCCTTCAGGGCCGGAACGATGTCGGATCTGAGGGAATTGCCGACCATCATGGCGCGCTCCGCCCCATCACCGTGGCGCGCGAAGACCCGCTCGTAGACGGCAGCCGATTTGTCGCTCACGATCTCGACCGCAGCGAACAGCTCGCCCAGGCCCGACTGCGCGAGCTTGCGCTCCTGATCGAACAGGTCGCCCTTGGTGATGAGGATGAGGCGGTAATCGCCGCTCAGCCGCTCGAGGGTCGCGCGCGCATGCGGCAGCGGCTCGACCGGATGGCTGAGAAGGTCGCGCCCGGCATCGACGAGCTCGCGGATGACGCTCGCCGGCACGCGGCCCTCGGTCACCTCGATCGCCGTCTCGATCATCGACAGGGTGAAGCCCTTGATGCCGAATCCATAGGCCTTGAGATTGCGCCGCTCGGCTTCGAGCAGCCGGCCGGACAGATGGTCGGGCTCGGCATAGGCGGCGAGCAGGGACGTGAAGCGCCTTTCGGTGAGCCGGTAGAACTGCTCGTTCTGCCAGAGCGTGTCGTCGGCATCGAAACCTATGGCCGACAGCTGGGTGGCGCCTGAGGGCATCCGGGCCTCGCTCGTTGGTCGAAGCGGCAGAGACTAGACCCGCCGGGCAGCTGTTTTCAATATGCAGCGGCTTGTCGATCCTCATGCCGAGGTGCGATCCCGGCCCTGGGCCCGGGAGAGCCTCGAAGCATGATCCAGGTACAAAGAGCTTGCCGCCTGCCACCCTTCGAGGCTCCCCCGGCTCAAGGCCGGGGTCGCACATCAGGGCGAGGGTCGCAGGCAGGGTTCTCTACCTGCCACCCTTCTTCCTGAAGGTCCGCGTTCCGGGCCTGCCGCCCTTGGAGGCGGCGCGGCGCATTGGCTTGGGCGAGGGCCAGGCGGCGGTGGCGGGTCTGATATTTGAGGCGCCGCGGCGCGGCCCGTCCATGGGATCGCGCCCCAGGGGATCGTCCATCACCGCGAGCTCCACGTCGCGCAGGTGCTTGACCTCGTCGCGCAGCCGCGCCGCCTCCTCGAATTCGAGATTGGCGGCGGCCTCGCGCATGCGCTTCTCCATGTCGGCGATCACGCGCTCCAGATTGTGCCCGACGAGCGGTGCTCCGTCCTTGGCGAGGCCTGAATCGACGGTGACGTGGTCCTGCTCGTAGACGGAGGCCATGATGTCGGCGATGTTCTTCTTGACGCTCGCCGGGGTGATGCCGTTGGCCTCGTTGAAGGCCTGCTGCTTCTCGCGCCGGCGGCCGGTCTCGGCCATGGCGCGCTCCATCGAGCCGGTCACGTGATCGGCATAGAGGACGACCTTGCCGTCCACGTTGCGGGCGGCGCGGCCGATCGTCTGGATGAGCGAGGTCTCCGACCTCAGGAAGCCTTCCTTGTCGGCATCGAGAATGGCGACCAGGGCGCATTCGGGGATGTCGAGGCCCTCGCGCAGCAGGTTGATGCCGATCAATATGTCGAAGGTACCCAGGCGCAGGTCGCGGATGATCTCGATGCGCTCGAGCGTGTCGATGTCGGAATGCATGTAGCGCACGCGCACGCCCTGCTCATGCATGTATTCGGTGAGGTCCTCGGCCATGCGCTTGGTCAGCACCGTCACCAGGGCGCGGTAGCCCTTCTTCGCCACCTCGCGGCATTCGGCGATGAGGTCGTCGACCTGGTTCTTCACCGGGCGGACCTCGACCGGCGGATCGATGAGGCCGGTCGGGCGGATGACCTGCTCGGTGAAGACGCCGCCGGTGCGGTTCATCTCCCATGAGCCGGGCGTCGCCGACACATAGACCGACTGCGGGCGCATCGCGTCCCATTCCTCGAAGCGCAGGGGCCGGTTGTCGATGCAGGAGGGCAGGCGGAAGCCGAATTCGGCGAGCGTCGCCTTGCGGTTGTAGTCGCCGCGGAACATGCCGCCGAGCTGCGGAATGGTCACGTGGCTCTCGTCGACGAAGACCAGGGCGTTGTCGGGAAGATACTCGAAGAGCGTCGGCGGCGGCTCGCCCGGCCTGCGCCCGGTCAGATAGCGCGAATAGTTCTCGATGCCGGCGCAGGATCCCGTCGCCATCATCATCTCGAGATCGAACAGCACGCGCTGCTCGAGACGCTGGGCCTCGAGCAGCCGGCCCGCCGCATTGAACTCGGCGAGCCTCAGGCGCAGATCCTCCTTGATGCGCGACGCCGCCTGCTCGAGGGTCGGCTTGGGCGTCACGTAATGCGAGTTGGCGTAGAGCTTGATCTGCTCGAGCTCGGCCGTCTTCTGGCCGGTCAGGGGATCGAATTCGACGATCGCCTCGATCTCGTCGCCGAACAGCGAGACGCGCCAGGCGCGGTCCTCGAGATGCGAGGGGAACACTTCGACAGTGTCGCCGCGCACCCTGAAGGTGCCGCGCACGAAATTGCCGTCATTGCGCTTGTAATGAAGCGCCACGAGATCGGCGAGAAGCCGGCGCTGGGAAATGCGCTCGTTCCGCTTCACCGTGAAGGTCATGGCGGAATAGGTCTCGACGTCGCCGATGCCGTAGATGCACGAGACGGAGGCGACCACGACGACGTCGTCGCGCTCGAGGAGGGCGCGCGTCGCCGAATGGCGCATGCGGTCGATCTGCTCGTTGATCGACGATTCCTTCTCGATATAGGTGTCGGTGCGCGGAACGTAGGCTTCCGGCTGGTAATAGTCGTAATAGGAGACGAAATACTCGACGGCGTTGTCGGGGAAGAAGCTCCGGAACTCGCCATAGAGCTGGGCGGCGAGCGTCTTGTTGGGCGCCAGCACCAGCGCCGGGCGCTGCGTCTCCTCGATGACCTTGGCCATGGTGAAGGTCTTGCCCGAGCCGGTGACGCCGAGCAGCACCTGGTCGCGCTCCGCCGACCGGACGCCGGAAACGAGATCGCCGATCGCCTGCGGCTGGTCGCCGCGCGGCTCGAAATCGGAAACGATCCTCAGCGGCCGGCCGCCTTCGGATTTCTCCGGCCGCGGCGGGCGATAGGGCACGAAGGTCTCAAGAGGGGCAAAATCCGGCCGCAGGCTTTCGAGCCCGGCCCGGGGACCCGACATGTCGGCGCGCGGATCCGGCCGCTGGCGCGAGGCATCGGCCGCCGGTATTTCCCGGTAGCCTTCCAGAGGCTTCTGCGGAGCTTCCGAGAAACCGCCTTCCTGTCGTGAATGTCCCATGATGCGGCCAATATAATGCCGCGGGAGGCCAGCCGGAAGGGCCGGCGACGCCGTTGCTGACAGCACGATGGCAGGAGGAGCGGAGCCCGACGACAAGTGGAACCCGACCGGCTAAGCTTCCTGCCGATTCTGCGAAGGGGGAAGATCACTCATGCCGCTCGTCCGCAAGCTCGGCTTTGCCTATTTCGCGCTGTTCGTCATCGTGGCGGCGATGAGCTATGTGCCGCAGTTCAAGGACGCCGACGGCATGATGTTCGGGCTGTTCAGCCTCGATCTCTATGACGACGCGCTGCATCTGTTCTCGGGCCTGTGGGCCGGCATCGCCGCCCTGGTCTCGACCCGCGCCGCCGCCGTCTACTTCAAGCTTTTCGGCACGCTCTACTTCCTCGACGGCGTGCTCGGGCTGTTCACCGGCAGCGGCTATCTCGATTTCGGCATCTTCATCAACGGCGTCCTCGATCTCGGCCTCACGACCCGCATACTGGCCAATCTGCCGCATCTCGCCATTGGCGGTTTCGCCGCCTATGCCGGTTTTGTATTGTCGAAACATCATGGCGAAGCTGCGTAAGACCAAGGGCGCCCTTCTGGCGCTGGCCGTCTTCCTGGCCGCGCCGGCGTTCTATATCGGCGTCGGCTGCAGCGGCTCGTCCGACGTCGGCAGCTCTGTGACCGTCCCGGTGATCGATCCGGAAGCGCGCGCCAAGGCCGATGCGGTGCCGCATTACCGCTTTCCGGAGGAAAAGTCCTATCTCACCTTTCCGGAATGGTACATCGTCTACAGCTCGCAGGATTTCGCCGGCTTCATCGCCAAGGCCTATCCGAGCGGCTTCGCATATTTCCGCTCTGCGGCGGAGTTCTGGACCAGCTATTGCGCCGTCAACCAATGGGTCGCGCCGCGCTACGAGTTCAATTTCGGCACCCATGCGATGATCTATGTGATCGGCATCAGCCACACGGTCGAATATGTGATCAGGGGCATCTACGAGAACACGGTAGGGCGTCTGAGCGAGCTCTTCGCGCCGACGCCGCCGACGCCCGAGGACCTGTTCGCGCGCGAATATGCCGACGACTACGGGCAGTGGCTCGACACCGTGCCATGGTATGATTTCGCCTTCGGCGAGCGTCTCGTGCAATTCTGGGAGACGGTGCCGTTCTCAGGGCCCGGCCCGGTCCGCAAGGCGGAGCGGCGTTTCGCGATTTCGACCGAGCTCGCGGTGAAGGCGGCCTATGGCTGGCTGATCAAGGGCGGCTCGGAAACCGTCTATGCGCCGGCCGAGCTCGAGATCCATGCCCTGATGCGCGGACTTCCGATCGATACGGCCCCGATCGACAGGCGCATCACGCTCGTCGAGACGTTTCGCGACGGAACCCAGCTCGTCAAGCTGCCGCGCTACCAGCCCTTCACCGAGATCGTGCGGAAGCTCGGCCAGACCGATGCTTCCTTCCTCGAGATCGGCGGCAACAGCAACATACTGATCTCGCTCACGGCACCGGAAGGCTGGACGCCGCCCGAGGATGTGCCGCCGGTGCTGTTCGAGACGAAGAACCTGTCGGGTGCCGGCGCAAAGCGGGTCGGGCTTTCCGTGCCGGTAAGCCTGTTGCTCGACGTCATCCGCCGCATCGAGCCGAGCGGAGCGCAGCTCGACCATGTCTATGACTATTGAGGGCAGGAGCCTGCTCCGCCGGGGCCTCCGCTTCGCCCTGGGGGCGGCCTGCGTGCTCGTCCTGTGGACGGCGATACTGGCGGGGCTTGCCTTCACCCTGCCGCCCGGCGCGCCGCTCGCCGTCTTCGCTCCCGGACGGGCGCTCGAAACCGTCGCCGCGGCCCATGGCTCCTTCGAAGGGTTCGGCCGCAGCATCGCGGTCACGCGCTCCACGGAACCGGGCTTCGCCGTGCGGCTCTATGCGACGGGCGCCCTCCTGGTCATCGATGCGCGGGTGGTGATGTCCTGCCGGTCGCTGTTCTCCAGGGTTTGACTGTTCACGAGGACGTGGAGAGGTCCGGCGCATAGGCCTCGTAGAAGCCGTTGCTGAACAGCCCTTGCGGGTCGAAACGCTTCTTGGCGGCGAAGACCTGGGCGATCATCGGATAGGCGCGGTGCAGCTGCGCGGCGTCATAGTGGCGCTGATAGGGCAGGAAGAAGCGGCCGCCATGCCGATGCGCCAGATCGACGAGAGCGCGGGTCAATGCCCGCATTTTCGCGATGCCGGCGTCGTCGACAGCCTGATTGACATAGAGCACCACGGAAAAGGCCTCCTCGGGGGCGTAGTTGAGGGCGATATCCTCCTTGTGGACGACCCGCACCGAGGCATTGAGGAGCACTGTCGAGCTTTTCTCGAGGAGCCCGCGCATCGCCTCGACGAGGCCGGCCAGGCTGGCGCGCGGCACGAAGTACTCGTGCAGAATGTCGGTCTCGTCCTTCAGGTTGTTGAACAGATAGGGCACCGAATCGTGCATGGGCTCGTTGCGCGAGACGAGGCAGGTCTCTCCGATCGCGGCGGCGATATCGCTCACGGTGCAGGATTCGAAGCGGTGCTCGAGGACTTTCTCGGCATACCATCTGGCCTCGCCGAACAGGCTGCCCCGCTTGGCGAGATTGAAGACGAAACGGCGCAGGCCCGCCGAGCTCACCTCGGCCAGAGGCGGCAGGACGACGCCAGGCACGTCCCGGCGATGATAGGTGTAGACCAGCATCTCGCGCAGGAAGCTCGACGGCGCGGTCGAGAGGTGGGCGTAGAACAGGCCGATCGCCGGATCGGGCGCGATCTCCTCGGCGAAAACCCTGGGGAAATCGGCGATGTCGATCAATCGCCGCGCGGAACGGTAGATCACGTTGTCGGCGATCTCGATCTCGGCATCGAGGATCACGCCGAAGAGCCCATAGCCGCCGACGACGTGGCGGTAGAGGTCGGCATTCTCGCTCCGGCTCGCCCGGACGACCGTGCCGTCCGCCAGCATGACGCGCAGGCGGCGCAGCGTGCGCTCGACGGCGCCGACCCGATGGTCCATGCCATGGGCGTTGACGGAGATCGATCCGCCGACGGTGAAGACGTCGGAGGACTGCATCGCCTTGACGGCGAAACGCGGATGCAGGACGTTCTGGATATCGTGCCAGCGCGCCCCGCTCTGCACCGTCATGGTGCGCTGCTCCTCGTTCACCACGACGGCGTTGAAGCCGGTCATGTCGAGAACGATCCCATGGCGCGCGAAAGCATGTCCGCCCATGGAGTGAAGGGCGCCCGCCATGGACAGCTTGGCTCCGTGGGCGCGCGCGAAGGCCAGGGCGTCGGCGATGTCCCGCTCGGTCCTGACCGCGACGACGCCCGCGACCTCGGTCCGCGACAGGCAACTCACGTCGTTGACAGTGCCGGCGCGCTGCGACCAGGGCAGGCCGTCGTCCAGAGAAAGCGGCGAAATCGCCGTCTCCGGAACGGCCGGCCCGCAGTCCTTGGGCGCCGCGGGCGGCGCGCCCAGCATATAGGCCTCGCGTCCGCCCCACGCCGCCGCAGCCGCGAGACCGATCGCGCCGGCAGCCTTGCGGCGCGTGAATCGTTGCGTCATGACTCATCCTCGTTGGCGACGCGGGACGCTAGCCTAATTCCCGGCGGCAGCCTAGAAGCACGGGCATGAACTATCGCCATGCCTATCACGCGGGCAACCATGCCGACGTCTTCAAGCATATCGTCATGATGCGGGCATTCGCGCTGCTCAAGAAGAAGGACAGGCCCTTCCTTTTCCTCGATGCGCATGCGGGCATCGGCCTCTACGCATTGTGGGGCGACGAGGCGTTGAAGACGCTCGAATGGCAGGATGGCGTCGGGCGCTTCTACGATCCTTCGGGCAGGCCGGTGCCTCTCGCGGCCGAGTGCGAGATCCTGCTTGCGCCCTGGCGCGAAGCGATCGCCGCCGTCAATTCGGCCGGGCAGCCCCTGTCCCATTATCCCGGCTCGCCCGGCTTCGCGGGCGCCAGCCTGCGCCCGGGGGACCGTATCCTGCTCAACGAGCTGCATCCCGACGACAGCCACCGGCTGGCCGGTTTCGCGGCGCGCGACCCGCGGATGAAGGTCAGCGAAGGCGACGCCGCCGTCGCGGTCAAGGCCCATCTGCCGCCCCCCGAGCGGCGCGGCTTCATCCTGATCGATCCGCCCTATGAACGCGACGACGAGGCGCCCCGCGCCGTGCGGATGCTGCGCGACGGATACAGGCGTTTCGCCACCGGCGCCTTCGCCCTGTGGTATCCGGTGACGGGCGACGGCCTGGCGGACCGGATCGTCGCCGAGGCGGGGGCGCTGAACCTGGCCAGGATGGCGAAGGCCGAGCTCAGGGTGCGCGCGCCCGCGGCGGAGGGCGGCCTTGCCGGCTCCGGCCTCGTCCTTGTCAATCCGCCCTGGCCGTTGACGGACGAGCTCGGTCTCATCGGACCTGCGCTCTGCGAACGCCTGCGGCAGGATGACGGTGCGTCATGGTCGCTCGAATGGCTGACCCGCCGGGAGTGAGCCCGGCGCAGTCGTCGCGCCGCACCGGCTTGACAGGAGGACCGGCGCGGCGAAAATCGGGGCAGAGAGGGAAACATCTTGAGCTCACAGGCCGCCAGCGCGCTCAGGCCGCGCATGCTTCTGCCCGGCGATGGCAAGGCCTGTGCCCGCCTGATGCGCAAGATCACGCCGCTCGACGACAAGCTCGACCGCAGCCTGGCCAGGGTTCTCGACGGGCTTTTGGAGGAAGAACGGCTGATTGGCGGCCTGATCGAAGACTATGACGCGGCCGGAGCCAGAACCGTCGTCGCGGCCACTCTTTCGGCTTTCGTTTCACCCGAATTCCGCCAGGCCTATCTCGACAAGCCCTGGCCGTGCCTGACGAACTGGCTGCTGATGCGCTGTCTCGCAGGCCGGACGGAGCTGTTTCTCGACCGCGCGGCGCAGGCGCAGGGCAACCTCGCCGACGGGCTCGATCTCGTGATGCTGGATTACATACAGTCGCCCATGGACTTCACCTCGCCGGAAGGGCGCCGCATCATGACGGTGTTCTTTCCGTTCTTCCTGTCCATCCATCGCGGCTACAATCTCAATTCCATGCTCGTGGAAGCCGGCGCCATGTATGAGCAGATGGCGCTGGGCGCCGGCTTCAGGCTGTACCGGACGCTCGATCTCGACAGCGATCCTCCGGCCGAGCCGGTGCCTGCCCGGGCCTCGCCCAAGCGGGCGGTCTATGTCTTCCGGCGCGAGATGGCCGCCGACACGCCGCCGTCGAGTCCGGTCTCGGCGGTCTTCACCTATCTGCCGCCGCGCTTCCGGTTCACCGCCGGCGAGCAGCGCATGCTGCTGCGCGCCATCGACGGGCTGACCGACGAGGAGATCGCGGGCACGCTCGACGTGTCGCGCGACGCCGTCAAGCAGACCTGGCGGTCGATCTACGACCACGTCATCCAGGTCATGCCGGATCTCGTCGACCGCGGGCAGATGGTCCAGGGGGAAGGGGGGCGCGGCCAGGAAAAGCGGCGGCGCATCGTCGCCTATGTGCGCGACAACGCGCAGGAGCTCAGGCCACATTATCTTCGCCGCGGCTGACCCTTCGATCACCGGCAAAAAAGCCCTCCATTCCGGGCGTCGGTACCGGAATGGAGGGCCAGGCTGCCCCCGGAGGAAGACCGGAGGTCAGGGGAGGATCATGTCTCGCCGTCCGTGCCGGAGAGCAGTTTCACCACCACCGCGCCCAAGGAGACGGCGAGGGCGAAGACGAAGCCCATGAAGACGACGAGCGTCACGATGCCGGCGGCTTCATAGGCGATCGCGGCGAGACGCGCGCTCGGCCAGATCGCCATCACCGCGACGATGGTGAAGGAACAGAACGCGAGCTCCGTGAGAGAGGGCATTGAGAGCTCGCGTCCCGCACCCAGTGCCGCGAAGAGCACCAGAGGCAGGAAGAGGAGGACGGCAGCCGAGATGCCGTCGGGCTGCAGGGCGATGAGCTCGTGGGCGACGGCCAGCAGCGCGCAGATCAGCGCGACGGTCGGCAGGGGACGTCTGCGACCGAGCCCGAGAAGATTCTGCCGCGGCAGGCGGATTTGCATGTGCAGCTCCCGAAGCGACGACGGCCAGGCCGACGAATTGGTCGGGTGCCAGACTGACGCGGCGGGAGAGAGGCCACAATCCCCATTTTGGGGAGGCGGGCGACGTTCGCGGGGATCCGATGAGAGCTGAAGGACCTCAGTTCATGCCGGTCTCGATATGCTCGGCCAGTTCCTGATATTCCTCGCAGGTGGTGCCGCACCGGCTGGCGATCTCGTTCAGCTGGACCTTGGCCAGGTCGATCCGGCCGGCGGCCACATAGCCCTCGCCCAGATATTCACGGGCCAGGACGAAGTTCGGATCGATCTCGAGGGCCTTGTGATAATAGCCGAAGGCCTCGTCGAAGCGGCCGGCCTTGCGATGGCTGTAGCCGATATAGTTCAGGACGCGCGGATCCTTCTTGTCGGCGACCGCTCCCAGCACCTCGAGGGCCCAGTCATATTCGCCGGCGAAAGCCAGGGCGCGGCCCTGCTGATAGAGGTCCTCGTCCGGCAGGACGCCCGAACTGGCCTTCACGCACTTGCCGTTCTTCACCACTTCGCCCTTCTTGCACTTCTTCACGGGAGTGGTGCCGCCGCCATCGCCGTCGCCCATGGCGAAAGCCGGCGTGAACGAAGCTGCGCCCAGGGTCAAAGCCAACATCGTGGCGAGAGCGAGATGAACTTTCATGGTGTGTCCTCCAGGGGGAACATGACACTAATACGTTTCCGGCCCCAGTTAAATTCCCGGGCGGCCGATTCCCGCCGGCATACGCAAAGGTGATCGCGCGATCCGGATGCGTGACGCGGCCGGCGCCGGTCCGGGCCCCCGTGAATTCCCTATGAACACGCCATTCAGGGCAGGGTCACGGCGGCTCTGCCATCCTCCCGCCACTGATCGGACACGATCACAATTGCTGGAGGTCCCAATGCACAGCCTTTCCAAGTTCTCGCTCGCCGCCCTCGGCGGCGCGAGCATGCTCATGCTGGCCGCTCCCGTGGATGCCGCGACCGGCTATTCGAAGTTTCACGCCTCGGTCAAGGAAGTCCGGCGCTTTTGCGAGCGCTTCGACGAACCCTTCTGGAAGAAGAGGCGCAACTATGGCTGCGGCGACAGGCTGGTCTGCACGGGCGGCGACTGTATCGTGCGCAGTCTTCCTCCGCCGCCGCACTGGCGCGACCCGGCGCTGCTCTTTTCCCTGGAGAAGCCGGGTGACGGCGGCAACGATGGCGGCGGCAGCGTCCGTGGCGGGCCGAGCAGCGGCGGCGGCGGGAGCAATGCCCGCGGCTCCGCCGGCGGTCCGAACTGATCCGAGAATCGCCTGAAAAAGGTCCGGGTCATTGCGGCAATGGCCCGGACCGGCCTATTCGGCAGGATTCCGGTGATCGAGAATCTTGATCGCCAGGACGGCCAGGAAAACAACGATGACGGTGGCGACCAGGAAAGTATCGCCGGTCGGCGCCATGGTAACGAGGTTCCTGGCCTCGGCGGTGAGGAAACCCGCCTGCGAGGGAACGGCGCTGACGATCATCAGCGCGATGATCGCCAGAATGAGCCCCAGGGCGAAAGCGCCCATCACCAGATGCGTGCGCGCGGCAAAATCGCGATAGCGGCCTATGATCCGTCTTGCCCGCATGCTCGTCGTCCGATCCGGCTCCAGGATGATGCAATGACGATTATATGAAAAAGCTTTGTGCACGCTTAACGCCGAGCCTGTGGCGAAATGATGTTATTCCGTTAACGGATGATTAAGCGGGTCGAAGCCGTAGATCCAGGCCATGCGGCCCAGAAACCGGTCGGTATCGGTCAGCCGCAAGGCCGCGTTGCGGGCGAGACGAAAGAAGCCGCTTGCATGATAGATGCGGCCCAGGCGCAGCGATGCCTCGGCAATGCGCCGGGTGCGCGGCCTGCGCAGCCCTTCGAAGGCGGCGAAGGCCCGGGCGATCGTATCGCCCGCCTCGGCGCAGCGCCCGAGCATGACGGCGTCCTCGAGCGCCATGGCAGCGCCCTGCGCCAGATAGGGGAGAGCCGCATGAGCGGCATCGCCGAGGAGGGTCACCCGGTTGCGCGACCAGTTGCGGACCGGTGCCAGGTCGGCCGCAGCCCATTTGTGCCAGGGCGAGGCGATCGCCAGAACCTGAAGCAGGTCCGCATGGGCCTTGCCGAAATGCGCCATGATCTCGTCGTGGGCGGCAGGCTCCGACCAGGCCTCGCTCTCCCAGCGCCCATCGACGGCGGCGACGACATTGAGCGCCCGGCCGCCTTTCACCGGATAGTGGACGACATGGCCCAGCCGGCAGAGCCAGAGAGTGACGGAAGCGAGATGCTCAGGCATCGGCCGGTCGAAGGGCGTCAGGGCCCGGAACAGGATATGGCCGCGCTTGCGCAGGACGCCGTCGGCGCCGAGCGTCCGGCGGATGCGCGACCTTATGCCGTCGGCCCCGATCAGCGCCTCGCCGCGCTGCCGGCCGGCGGTGGTCGTGACGTCGACATGGCCGTCCTGGTCGGCGAAGTCGCGCACTTCGGCATCGGTCACCAGCTCGATCCGCTTGTCCTCGCCGGCGCGGCCCGCCAGGGCGGCCAGGAGGTCGGCCCGGTGAACGACCCGGTAGGGCTCGCCGAAGCGCTGCTCGAAGCGGGCGCCGAGCGCGATCTCCTGCAGGATCGCGCCGTCATGGCCGTCGCGAATGACGATTCCGGGCGGGGCGAAGGTCGCGGGCGCCAGCCTGTCCCAGACATCGAGACTGCGGAGCGCCCTGACCGCATTGGGGCCGATCTGGAGCCCGGCGCCGACGGTTTCGAAAGCGCGGGCTTTCTCGAGCACGCGGACCTGGCGGCCGCCGCGGGCGAGAGCGAGCGCACCGGCAAGCCCTGCGATGCCGCCGCCGGCGATGAGAGTCGGATGGATGGCCATCAGGTCCCTTATCGCCGATCGCCCGTGGCTATCCAACGCCGATCTCGTAAAATGGGAGCGGCCATCGGAAAGGACAGGTGAAATCATGCAGGCAACGGAACTCAAGGCTCTCCAGGCTCCCCTCAAGGAGCTCTACCGGCAGGACGGCAAGGCGGCGCTGGTGACGCTCGCGGCCGAGGGAAAGATCGGCGAAGGCGTCACATGCTCGGTCGCGACGGCCAAGGCGCTGGTCGAGGCGGGACTTCATCCCGCAACCGGCGGCTCGGGCGTCCATGCCTGTTCCGGGGACATGCTCCTCCAGGCGCTCGTCGCCTGCGCCGGCGTCACGCTCAATGCGGTCGCCACGGCGCTTGGTCTTAAGATCGACGATGCCGGCATCAGGGCCGAGGGGGACCTCGATTTCCGCGGGACCCTGGGCGTCGCCAAGGAGGCGCCGGTCGGCTTTCGCGACATCCGCCTCACCTTCGATATCAAGGGCAAGCTCGACGACGAGCAGAAAGCGAGCCTGATCAAGCTCACCGAGCGCTATTGCGTGGTCTACCAGACGCTGCGCCAACCGCCGCCCGTGACCGCGAACGCGCTCTGGCGGTAAGCCAGAATGTCCCGGTGACAATGGAAGCTCTTGCGGGCCACCGGCCGGGCGGCTACCAGAGGCGCCGTCAGATCAAATTTGGCGCGTGAGCGGCATCGCCTTTCCGAATCGCGCGCCGGCAGGGACCTTGCCCATGGGCTTCATCTCCGACTCGCTCAACCGCATCCAGCCGTCGGCCACCATCTCCATCTCGAGCAAGGCCATGGCGCTCAAGGCCGAGGGCCGCGACATCATCGGGCTGTCGGCGGGCGAGCCCGACTTCGACACCCCCGACAACATCAAGGAAGCGGCGATCGCGGCGATCCGCAAGGGGCACACGAAATACACCAATGTCGACGGCATCCCCGAGCTCAAGAAGGCCATCGCGGCCAAGTTCAAGCGCGAGAACGGGCTCGACTACAAGGTCTCGCAGGTCTCGGTCGGGACCGGCGGAAAGCAGATTCTTTTCAACGCCTTGCTGGCGACGGTGAATCCGGGAGATGAAGTCGTCATCCCGGCTCCCTACTGGGTGAGCTATCCCGATATCGTCATGCTGGCCGGCGGCAAGCCGGTCTTCGTCGAGACCACGATCGAGCATGGCTTCAAGCTGCAGCCCGACGCGCTCGAGAAGGCCATCACGTCCAGGACGAAGTGGTTCGTCTTCAACTCGCCCTCCAATCCGAGCGGAGCGGCCTATTCGCGCGACGAGCTCAGGAAGGTCACCGACGTGCTGGCGCGGCATCCGCATGTCTGGGTGCTGACCGACGACATGTATGAGCATCTCGTCTATGACGACTTCGTCTTCACCACGCCGGCCCAGGTCGAGCCCGGCCTCTATGAGCGCACCTTGACCATGAACGGCGTGTCGAAAGCCTACTGCATGACCGGCTGGCGCATCGGCTACGGCGCCGGCCCCGAAGTCCTGATCAAGGCCATGGCGAAGCTCCAGTCGCAGTCGACCTCCAATCCTTCCTCGGTCGCGCAATGGGCGGCGGTCGAGGCGCTCGACGGGCCGCAGGATTTCATCCCCGCCAACAACAAGGTCTTCAAGGAGCGCCGCGACCTCGTGGTGTCGATGCTCAACCAGGCGAAAGGCCTGTCCTGTCCGACCCCGGAAGGGGCGTTCTATGTCTATCCGTCCTGCGCGGGGGTGATGGGCAAGACGGCGCCCTCGGGCAATGTCATCAGGACGGACGAGGATTTCGTGACCGAGCTCCTGGCCGCGGAAGGCGTGGCCGCGGTCCATGGCGCGGCCTTCGGCACGTCGCCCTTCTTCCGCATCTCCTACGCGACGGCGACCGACGTGCTCGAGGATGCCTGCCGGCGCGTCCAGCGGTTCTGCGGCAATCTAAGGTGAGCGCAATGATGTATGACGCCTCTGTACCGGTCTTCATCCACTTCCTGAACGGCCTCGCGGCCCTCCTGCGCAAGGCCGAGGCGCATGTGCAGGCGAAGAAGCTCGACCCCGATGCCTTCCTCCTCGCCCGACTGTTTCCGGACATGTTCACCTTCACCAAACAGGTCCAGCTCGCCTGTGATTTCGCCAAGGGCACGAGTGCCAGGCTCGCCGGCACGGCGGCGCCCAGCCATGCGGACGACGAGAAGACCTTCGACGAATTGCAGGAGCGCATCCGCAAGACGGTCGATTTCCTGCGCAGCCTGAACAAGGACCAGTTCGCCGAGGCCGCCGGACGGGCGGTCACCTTCAAGGCGCAGGGCAAGGAGGTGACCGTCAAGGGCGCCCAATATCTCGCCAGTGTCGGTCTGCCGAATTTCTATTTCCATGTGACGACGGCCTATGGGCTGTTGCGCCACAATGGCGTCGAGATCGGCAAGGCGGACTTCCTCGCGCGCGGACCCGCCTGAAGCCGTCGCGAAGCGACCCGCCCGTCTATCCGGCCGCCTTCTGCAGCAGGCGCGCCGCCCGCCGGCGATAGAAGACGGGCCCCAGAAAGACGAGGGCGGCGACGATGAGAAGCGCCAGCGACAGGGGATGGGTGAAGAAGACCGAAGGGTCGCCCTGGCTGATGGTCAGGGCGCGGCGGAACTGCGCTTCGGCGAGGCGGCCGAGGATCAGGCCGATGATGCAGGGCGCCACCGGAAAATCGTAGCGGCGCATCAGGAAGCCCATGAGGCCGACCAGGAAGAGCAGCACCAGATCGAAGGTCGAATTGTTGAGGCTGTAGACGCCCAGCGTCGAGAACAGGAGGATCCCGCCATAGAGAAGGGGCTGGGGAATGGCCAGCAGCCGGACCCAGATGCCGGCGAGCGGCAGGTTGAGCACCAGCAGCATCACATTGCCGATATAGAGGCTGGCGATGAGCCCCCAGACCAGGGTCGAGGACGAGGAGAACAGCAAAGGTCCGGGCTTCAGATTATACTGCTCGAAGGCGGCCAGAAGGATGGCGGCGGTCGCCGAGGTGGGCAGCCCCAGGGTGAGCAGCGGCACCAGCACGCCGGCGACGGCGGCATTGTTGGCGGCCTCGGGCCCGGCAACGCCCTCGATGGCGCCCTTGCCGAATTCCTCGGGCCGTTTGGACATCCGCTTTTCGAGGAAATAGGACAGGAAGGTCGGAATCTCGGTGCCGCCGGCCGGCAGGGCCCCGAAGGGAAAGCCCAAGGCGGTGCCGCGCAGCCACGGCTTCCATGACCGCCGCCACTCCTCGGCCGTCATGAAGACGGAGCCGCGGATCGGGATGAGCTCGGCGGCCCGCATGTCGGGACGCGATGCCATGTAGAGCGCCTCGCCCACCGCGAAGAGGCCGACCGCCACCACGACGACGTCGATGCCGCGCAGCATCTCCAACATCCCGAAGGTGAGGCGCGGCTGGCCGGTCAGGACATCGGTTCCGACCAGCCCGATGGCAAGTCCGAGCAGGAGGCTGGTGATGCCGCGCGACAGGGAGAGGCCGAGCAGGGCCGACACCGTGGTGAAGGCCAGCACCATGAGGGCAAAATACTCGGCCGGTCCAAAAAGCAAGGCGAGCTTGACGAAGAGCGGCGCCAGGAAGGTGATGGCGATGGTGCCGATGGTGCCGGCGACGAAGGATCCGATCGCCGCGGTGGCGAGCGCCGCCGCCCCCCGCCCGTTCTTGGCCATCACATTGCCCTCGACCGCGGTCATGATCGAGCCCGACTCGCCCGGCGTGTTGAGCAGGATCGAGGTCGTCGAGCCGCCATACATCGCGCCATAATAGAGGCCGGCGAACATGATGAAGGCGCCGGTCGGATCGAGCTTCGCGGTGATCGGCAGCAGGAGCGCTATGGTGAGGGCGGGGCCGATGCCGGGCAGTATCCCGATGGCCGTGCCGAGCGTCACCCCGAGCAGGCACCAGAGCAGGTTCATCGGCGTGATCGCCGTCTCGAAACCTTGCAGGAGGGAGGCGAGGACGTCCATGCCTACAGCAGCCCCGCCAGGATGCCGGGCGGCAGCTGCAGGCCGAGCCCGTGGGTGAAGCCGAGATAGCTCGCCAGCACCAATATGACCGCGACGAGCCCGTCACGCAGGAACTTCCGGCTGCCGAAGGCGAAGGTCACGCACAGGAAGAGGAAGACGCCCGCGATCACGAAGCCCAGAAGCTTCAGTATGTTGAGATGGACGAGGAGGCCCGCGGCGATGACGAGGAGGGCGCGCCAATCGGTGGCGAAGCCTTCGGCGACGACCTCGCGCCTGCCGCCGGGCTTCGCGGAATTCCAGACGAAATAGACGCCGACCGCGGCGAGCGCGAACGCGATGGCATAGGGAAAGGCCTGCGGTCCGACGCGGGCATAGGTCGGCGGGACCTGCATCAGCATCGAGTCGACGAAGACGACGAGGCCCAGCACGATGAGGCCGAAGCCGATCGCAAGACCGGCTCCGGATCTGGGCGAGCCCCGTTCCACGTCCGCCCTACTGCACGAGGCCGATGCCTTTCAGGATCTCGGTGACGCGGACATCCTCGTCGGCGAGGAGCTTGGCGAACTGATCGCCCGACATATAAAGGTCGGTCCAGTTCTTGGCGACAAGGGTCTTCTTCCAGCTTTCGCTCTTGACGGCGGCATCGACCGTGTCGAGCAGAACCTTCTTCTGCTCGTCGCTGATGCCGGGAGCGGCTACGATGGCGCGCCAGTTGGCGAGCTCCACATCGACGTCCTGTTCCTTGAGGGTGGGCACGTCGATGCCGCCGACGCGCTGCGGCGAGGAGATGGCGAGCGCGCGCAGCTCGCCCGACTTGATCTGGCCTTCCCATTCGCTGTAGCCCGAGATGCCGGCCACCACATGGCCGCCCATGACCGCCGCCAGCGCTTCTCCGCCTCCGGAGAAGGGCACATAGTTGAGCTTCGACACATCGCCGCCCGCCGCCTTGGCGATGAGACCGGCCAGGATGTGATCGGTGCCGCCGGCCGAGCCGCCGCCCCAGGCGACGGCGCCCGGATCGGCCTTGAGCCTGGCCAGGAGATCGGCGAGCGACTTGATCTCGGAGGCGGCCGGGACGACGATGACCTCGTATTCGCCGGTGAGGAGCGCGATCGGCGTGGTGTTCTTGAGAGTGACCGCGGATTTGTTGGTGAGGATGGCGCCGACCATCACCAGGCCGTTGACCATCAGCACATTGTCCTTGCCGGCTTCCTGGCCGGCGAGCTGGGCCAGGCCCACGGTGCCGCCGGCGCCCGGCACGTTCTCGACGGTGACCGTCTTGATGGCGCCGACCGACTGCACCGCTTCCTGCATGGCGCGCGCCGTCTGATCCCAGCCGCCGCCGGGCGCGGCCGGCGCTATGATGCGCAGCTCGTCGAGCGCAAAAGCCGGGGCGGATGAGAGACATGGACCGACTCCCAAGGCGAGCAAGAGAGCGGCGGCGCCGGCGAGAAGGGGTCTGCGTTTCATCGGTTTCCTCCACTTGTGTCGGTGTCGACATGCGGCCGTCCCATCGCCGCATGATGTCCCATGACGGAAGCGCGTTTGAACTCGAAATCCTGTCATGAAGCCGTCATTGCCACAAGCGGTAATAATGCCCGTGGGCGGCTTCGCTCACATGGGTCCGCGTTCCTGCGCCTCGGCCTGCTCGGCGCGCGACTTGAGCCAGTAGCCGACGGCCACCACCAGCGCGGCGCCGACGATGGCGAAGACATAGACGGTATTGGAATGCGGCGCGATGCCGAAACGGTCGGCGACGATGTGGTCGGTGGCGATCATCTCGCCGGCGATCCAGCCGAGAAGGGCGGCGCCCGCCCAGACGATGACCGGAAATTTCTCGATCATCTTCATGATGATCTGCGAGCCGACCATGATGAGGGGGATGGACAGGGCGAGGCCGAAGCCGAACAGCCAGGGATCGCCCCTCGACACCGCGGCGATGGCCACGACGTTGTCGAGGCTCATCACCGCATCGGCGATGGCGATGGTCCATACGGCCTTGTAGAGCTTGTCGGAGGCGGCGACGCTCTTCTCTTCCGCCTCTTCGCCCCTGGCGAGCTTCACCGCGATCCACAACAGGAGAAGGCCGCCGGCCACCTTGAGGAACGGAACGGCGAGGAGATGGGCGATGACGGCGGCGAAGACGATACGCAGCAGGATGGCCACGCCGGCGCCCAGGACGATGCCCCATGTGCGCAGGCTGGGCGGCAGCGAGCGGCAGGCGAGCGCGATGACGACGGCATTGTCGCCCGAGAGCAGGAGGTCGATCCAGATGATCTGAAGGATGGCGACGGAACTGGCCAGCACGTAGTCCATGACACTGCCGATATGAGCGAGTCTTGCCCGGATTCCAAGTGCAAACGGCCGTCAAACCCGCTTTGTCCGAAAATCCTTGAGCACGGCCTGCGCCGCATTGTGACCGGGAGCGCCGGTGACGCCGCCGCCCGGATGGGTCCCCGAGCCGCACATATAGAGGCCCCCGAGAGGCGAGCGATAGTCGGCGTGGCCCAGCATCGGGCGGGCGGCGAAGAGCTGGTCGAGCGTCAGGGCGCCGTGGAAGATGTCGCCGCCGACGAGGCCGAAGGTGCGCTCCAGATCGAGCGGCGAGTTGATCTGGCGGGCGATCACGCTCGCGGCGAAGCCCGGCGCGTAGTCGTCCACGGTCCTGATCATCAGGTCGGCGACCTCCTCGCGGTGATCGTCCCAGGAGGCGCCGCCGGGAAGCTCCGGCGCCACATGCTGGCAGAAGAGGCTGGCGACATGGGCGCCCTTCGGCGCGAGCGAAGGATCGAGCGTCGAGGGGATCAGGACCTCGACGATCGGATGCCGGCTCCAGCCGAATTCGCGCGCGTCGTGATAGGCGCGGTCCATATAGCCGAGCGTCGGCGCGATGATGATGCCCGAGGCGTGGTGATCGCCGGTCTCGCGGCCGGGCAGGCAGGTGAAGGAGGGAAGCTCGGAAAGCGCCACATTCATGCGGAAGGTGCCGGAGCCGCATTTCCAGCGCCTGATGCGGGCGAGGAATTCGGCCGGCAGCGATGCCTCGGGAACGAGGCTGGCGAAGAGCAGCTTGGGATTGAGATTGGAGACGACAGCCCTGGCGCGCAAGGCGCGGCCGTCGGCGAGGACTATGCCGCGGGCGCGGCCGCTTTCGACGATGATCTCGCCGACGGCGGCATCCGTCTCGATCTCCACGCCCCTGGCGCGGCAGGCATCGGCCATCGCGCGGGTGATGGCCCCCATGCCGCCCAGCGCATGGCCCCACACGCCCTTCTTGCCGTTCACCTCGCCGAAGCAGTGATGCAGCTGGACATAGGCCGTGCCGGGCGTCCATGGGCTGGCGAACGCGCCCACGATCGAATCGAAGCCGAAGACCGCCTTGACGCTGTCGTTCTCGAACCAGCCGCCGAGAAAGTCCGCCGCCGACTGGGTGAAGAGGTCGTAGAGCATGCGCTTGCGCGCGAGCGGCAGATGGCCGAGCCGGCGCGCCAGCGCGCCCGCCTTGACGAGCTCCGGCAGGCCGTGGATCAGTCCGCCCTCGACGACATTGGGCGGCGCCTTCAGGACAAGGTCGCGCAGCACGTCGGCGATGGCGTCGATCTCGTCGGAATATTTCGGATAGGCGGCGGCGTCCCCGACGGAAAACTTGGCGATCTCGGACTGCGTCCGGCCGGGCCCGGTCAGCAGATAGCGGCCGTCGGGCTGCGGCAGGAAATTCGCCGCGCGGCGCTCGACGACGGTCAGGCCATGGCCGGACAGGTCCATGTCGGCGATCACTTTCGGATTGAGCAGGCTCACCGTGTAGGCGGCAACCGAATTCCTGAAGCCCGGATGGAATTCTTCCGTGACCGCCGCACCGCCCACCACGGGACGCTTCTCCACGATCTTGACTTTCAAGCCCCGAGCGGCGAGGTAGAACGCACAAACTAGGCCGTTATGCCCGGCGCCGACAATCAGAACATCGCTCGTCATTGCATGCGTCTCCCTTGTCCGACTTGTGCCCCGCGGCTTCGCGCTGCGTCAATGGCGGGTCGCATTAGAGACACAATCGGCGCTAGGATTCGGACGGCTTTCAAGAAAAGGGAAATATAATGCGCAAGCTCGCTCTGGCCGCCGCTGTCATAGCAGCGCTCGGCCTCTCCGCTCCGGCGGCGGGTGCGAAATCGGGGGTCAAGATCGGGGTGCTGACCTGCTCGATCGAGGGTGGCGTCGGCCTCATTCTGGTATCGTCGAAGAAGGTCAACTGCGTCTACCAGCCCTCGGGCGGCGGCCGCGTCGAGCGCTACGAAGGGCGGATCCGCAAGCTGGGCGTGGATATCGGCGTCACGAATCAGACCATTCTGGCCTGGGCCGTCTTCGCCCCGGGCAAGACCAGGCGAGGGGCCCTCGAAGGAACTTATGTCGGGGCCACCGCCGAGGCCACGGTCGTGGCCGGCCTCGGCGCCAATGTCCTCATTGGCGGGTTCAAGAAAACCATTTCCTTGCAACCGCTTAGCGTGCAGGTCCAGACGGGCCTGAACATCGCGGCCGGGGTCGCCGGCCTCTATCTGGATTTCGTCCGGCATTGACGGTTCCGTAGCGGAAAACTGTTGCCGATTTGCCGCAGCTGGAAAAAAATTCCAACGCAGGGGCAGAATCCGTATCTTCCTGCACAGAGCTAAGCTAGCCTCGCCGAACGGCGTTTGGAAAGTTCGCTTGAGTTCATAGCCTGAGGCAGGGGAAAATATGATCAGAAAGAGAGCATGGCTCACGGGGGCCGCACTTACCGGCACGCTCGCCGTCACCGCTTTCGGCGGTTCGGCGATCGCGGCCGACGTCATCGAAGAAGCACCGAATTGCGCCGTATCGAGCTTCAACGGCAAGCTCGAAGCGGGTGCGGGATATGCCGACCGGGAGGAATTCGACGGCGATTTCGCCTTCGAGGCGGGCGGCTCGCTGAGCTTTCCCCTGGGCTGCATGCTCGGACTCCAGCTCGATGTCGGCGTGTCCGACAAGCTGGACGACACGCAATATGGCGGCATCGCCCATCTGTTCATCCGCGACCCTGAGAGCTATCTGTTCGGCATCACCGGCGGCGTGCTCGACGGCGAGGACGTCAACCTCATCCCGATCGGTCCGGAAGTCGAGCTCTATCTCGGCAATTTCAGCCTCGAAGCCTGGGGCGGCTATCTGAACATCGATCCGGACCATGGCGGCAGCGACGATTCGGGCTTCCTCATCGCCGATGCGGCCTTCTACCTGACCGACGATTTCCGCGTGTCGGTGGGCGGCAAGATCGTCGACGACTATGAGGGCCTGCGCGCCGGCTTCGAGTATCAGTTCACCGACTCGCCGATGTCGCTCTACGGCAAGGCCGAATATGGCGACAACGACTACTTCACCCTGCTCGGCGGCCTCAAATTCTACTTCGGCGGCGAAGACAAGAGCCTGATCCGCCGTCATCGCGAGGACGATCCGCGCAACCGCACGCTCGATCTGTTCCTGAACGGTGCGGGTCACGACTCGGGCAACAATCCTTACGGACCGCCGGTGGTCGAAAATTTTTAGACAAAAATATACCTGTGCATGTCAAGAGCCGCGGCTGATATCCGCGGCTCTTTGTCTTTAGAGTCGTATCGTCCGGTCGGATCATGAGGTCTGAAGGCCACACGTCCCATGTCCTGCTCTGCTGGGAATTCGGTCAGGGAACGACGCATGCGAGAATCCTGAAAGCCGTCGGGGACCGGCTCGCTCAGCATGGATGCAGAACAACATATGTGTTCTGCACGCCGTCGGCCGCAGACGCCGTCGGCATCGCGAAAGCGGATCTGCGCCGTGGGCCCGGCTGGCCGCTCAAGACGAGCCCCGGCTATGGCGCACATTCGCTGACCAGCGCGACCTATGGCGACATATTCGCCCAGATGTTTCTGGACGTGGAAGGCGAGCTCGACGAAAGGCTGCGCGTCTGGCGCAGGATCATCGACGATGAGCGTCCGGACCTCGTCATCGCAGACTATGCGCCAGGCCTTGCGCTCGCAGCCTACGGCACCGTGCCGCTCATTGCCGTGGGCAACGGGTATACGTTGCCGCCCGCCGACCTCGCCGCCTTTCCCATCCTCGCCGACAGCAAGCAGCCGGTGAAATATCCCGAGCATGAGGCGGTCGAACGCATCAACAGGGTGCTTGCGGCGCACAAGCGCAAGCCGGTCGAAAGTCTGGCGCAGATCAATCGCGCCGACCGGCATTGTCTGCTGACCTATCCGATATTCGATCCCTACCGAGCCGAACGGAAGGATCCCTGGCTCGGATCGCCCATGGTCGGCGGCGGCGTCAAGGCCGACGCGCCAGGCGCCCTGCTGTTCGCTTATTTCTACGAGAACCGTCAGCTCGACGACCGGCTGATCGAGGGGCTCGCAGGCGGCGGACTGGCGGGCAATGCGGTGTTTACCTCTCCGGTCAGAAGAACAGCCAGAAGGCTGGCCAGGGCGAACATCGAAGCGCCTTTCGGCCTGTTGGACCTGTCGCAAGAGCTTCCGAAAACCAGGGTCATCGTCCATCAGGGCGGCTTGCATACCTGCTGTGCGGGCGCTTTGTGCGGGATCCCGCAGGTCATCGTCTACACGGATCAGGAAAAGAAGCTCTATGCCCAGTCCATTGTCGGCCGCGATGCGGGTTTCATGCTGGAATGGTCGTCTTTCACGGCCGGCGGCCTGGCGGCGGCCATTCGCGAGGCTGCGGAGCACGAGCCGGTCTTCGATGCCGCGCGCAAGCTCGCCGACGAGCTGGCGCCCTTCGGAGGGACGCAACCGGTTGCCGCCGTGGCCGAGACCGCGCTCAGGTTCGTGAATAGTCCGGGGTGACGCCAGGCTCGCATTCATTCACAAACACGATGTGCTTCTGGCCCGGCCGGGTCGGCATCGCGTCGAGCTGAGTGAAGGTGATCTCCGGCCTGGCGTTGCGCCAGATGGTGGGCATCTTCTCCCTGATATAACGTTCGCCCTCCGCCGTGAGCTCGTCCCTGGTCACGAATCTTATCTCGACCGCCATGGGACCCGTCTGGGCTATCTGATACCATGTGGGGTTCATGACTTTCGCGAGGATCTTGTAAGCCTCGGAGTCGTACGGCGCGACCGGGCGGTCGTCGCCGAAGCGGAAGAGGTTCTTTGTCCGGCCGGTGATCGAGCCGATCACAGGCAATGTCCGCCCGCAGGGGCAAGGCTGACCAAAGGCCGCAACGTCACCGATCTGATACCGGATGATCGGAAGGACCGTGTTGTGCAGCACCGTGACGATAATGCGCCCCTCCACCCCCCGCGGGCATGGCTGGCCGGCTTCATCGACGATTTCGACCAAAGCCAGTTCGGACAGGATGTGGAGGGACCCGGCTTCGCACTGATGCGCGATCTGTCCGCAATCGTTCGAGCTGTAGACCTCCAGGACCGGAATGCCGAGCGCGTCATGGACCAGCTTGCGAACCAATGGCGCGACCTGCCCGCCATAGGCGACCATGGCGCCGATGGGATTGTCGATCCTTTGGCTCACCAGATGTTCGGCCACCGTGGGCAGGGACATAGGCAGCGCTTGAAAATACTTCGGTCGTTTGCGGCCCAGCCACTCGGCTATGCGATGGTAGGGCGTGTCCGGCGCGAGGGTCATGACCGATCCCAGGTTGCGGTGCCATGGCGGTCCCCAGGGATCGTAGGTCTTGCCTTCCGGCCAAGGCTCGGTGCCGCGGGTAATCGCCAGGTGGCCGGAATAGTCAAACTTGTGCCACTCGAACATCCGCCAGTTGGCGCTCTTGCGGGACAGCGTCGTCAGCGACGTCCACGTCATCGTGACCGGCTCGCCCGTCGTCCCCGACGTCGAGATCGAATGGAGACTTCCATGGCGATCGGGCACGTCGTTGGACAGCATGTCGCTTCTGTGCAATTGCATGTGAGAGCGCTCGACGATCGGAATTTCGGTCCAGCGCTCCCAATTGATGCTGTCGTCCCGGTTCAACACCGGCGCCAATCTGTCCTTGTAGAAGGTCGTCGTGCGGGCGGCATGGCGAAGCATGTGCGCCAGTTGCTGGCGCTGATAGGCTTTCAGCTCATCTTCGGGCATCCACTGCGTGTGCTGCAAAGTCTCATAGAATGCCCGCAGCGTCTCTTCAGAAGTTTCCAGCAAGTCTGTCATGGCACCCAGGTTAGCATGCCGACCTTCTCCGCAAAATGGCCGACCAGCGGGCGATGACGACACGTGACGTCCGACAGCGGAGCGGCCCGCCGCTAGCCTGAAAATGGGTTCTCGTACTCGTTGACGAACAAAATGTGCTTCTTGCCCGGCGGGGTCGGAATAGAGTCGAATTGCCTGAAGGCGACGGAAAGATCGGCGCGCCGCAGCACGGCGGGAATGCCGGCACGAAGCATAGCCTGGTAATCCTTGTGCGGCGGCGCCTTGCTGACGAATCTGAGTTCGACGGATCGAGGTCCCGTCTGGGCCAGCTGGTACCAACTCGGCTGGAGGAGCGGTTTCAGCATCGTGCAGATCTGCCTGTCGGTGGGCGAGAACAATCCATCGCCGCTGAATCTGAACATGTGCCTGGATCGTCCGACTATCGGAGCGATCACCGGCAGCGAGCGGCCGCATCTGCATGGCTCGGCGAAGGACGTTATATCGCCGAGATCGTAGCGGATCGCAGGCTGGGCCGATCCGTGCAGGACAGTCACGAGCACCCGGCCTTCGACGCCCGGCGGACAGGCCCGGTCATGCTCGTCGACGATCTCCACCAGAACCAGCTCCGAGGCGACGTGAAAGGAGCCGAAGGGACACTGATGCGCGATTTGACCGCAATCCACGGCGCTGTAGATTTCGATGACCGGGATGCCCAGATGCTCGGCGACCACCTCGCGGTCGAGCACGCTCGGCTGCATCCCCAGGCCAATCATGCAGGCCAGGTCCAGTCGGAGCTTCCGGTGCGCCGCTTCCTGCGCTATCGCCGGCATCAGCAGGGCAGGGCCGCAAAAATATGCGGCCTTCTTGCGGTGAAGCCATTCGGTCAGGCGCGGAACCGAGGTCGTCAGCTCCATCGTAAGGAGGGGCGCCATCGGCCCCTTCGTCCAGGGCGGACCCCAGGCGGCTTTCGCGATGCCCTCGGGCCATTTGCCGATTCCGGTGACTTCGGCATAGGGGCGGCTGAAATCAAAGTTGTGCCATATGTAGCTGCGCCAGCGGGCGACACGCCGCATCATCCGGCTCAGTC
This sequence comes from Parvibaculaceae bacterium, assembly GCA_050246735.1. Classification (GTDB taxonomy): domain Bacteria; phylum Pseudomonadota; class Alphaproteobacteria; order Rhizobiales; family Aestuariivirgaceae; genus Taklimakanibacter. The sequence continues at coordinate 305,893 of JBFWVM010000001.1, forward strand.
CCGTCCATTTCATTTGGACGGGGATGCCCGTCGAACCGGACGTGCTGACGACCGTGATGTCGCCGTGACGCCGAGGGACATCGTTCGAGGATATCTCGTCCTGATGTTCGAGCATGTCGGAACGCTTCAGGATCGGGATTTCGTGCCAGCGGCTCCAGTCCATGCTGCCGTCCTTGCGGAAGACGGGCGCCAGGCGCTGCTTGTAAAAGGACGTCGTGCCGGCGGCGTGGACGAGAAGCCTGGCGAGCTGCCGGCGCTGGTAGGCCTCAAGCTCCGTTCTCGGCAGCCACTGAGTAGCCTGCAGAGTGTCGAAAAACGCGCGTTGTCTGATCTCGCGAGCGCTCATGTCCCAGATTAGCACGCGGCCCTGCGATTGCCACTTGTCACGACCGCAAAACGGCGCGAGCATGGGGGCCTGAGGAGCCGCCCCGACGGGGTTTCCTTGGCACAGACGGGCGGTCCCGGACGGCGTTGTGCAGTCAAAAGGGAGGTCCCAAATGAGCGCAAATGGCAGAGAACGTCAGGGTCCCAGGTGCATCGCACTCGTGGGGCCCTATCTGAGCGGCAAGACCACGCTTCTCGAAGCCATCCTCTTCCGCCTCGGCGCCATCGCGCGCCAGGGCAAGGTCGCCGACAAGACGACGGTCGGCGACGCCGCGCCCGAGGCCCGGGCGCACGGCATGAGCGTCGAGCTCAACGCCGCCAACGTGCAGTTCATGGACGAGAGCTTCACCTTCATCGACTGCCCCGGCTCGATCGAATTCGGCCAGGAGGCGCGCGCGGCTCTCGCCGGCTGCGACGCCGCGGTCGTCGTGTGCGAGCCCGACGACAAGAAGATGCCGGCGCTGCAGCTCATCCTCAAGCAGCTCGACGATCTCAAGATCCCCCGCTTCATCTTCCTCAACAAGATCGACCGCAGCGAAGGACGCCTGCGCGACGTGCTGAACTACATGCAGCCGGCCAGTGCCGCGCCGCTGCTGCTGCGCCAGATTCCCATCTGGAAGGACGACATCGTGCGCGGCTTCGTCGATCTGGCGCTCGAGCGCGCCTTCGTCTATCGCGAGCATGCGCCGAGCGAAGTCGTCGACATGCCCTCCGACATGCTCGACCTCGAGAAGGAAGCGCGCTTCGCCATGCTCGAGAAGCTCGCCGACTACGACGACGAGCTCATGGAGCAGCTCCTCTCCGACATCGAGCCGCCGCGCGACCGCGTTTTCGGCGACCTGAGCCGCGACCTGGCGGGCGGCCTGGTCACGCCGGTGCTGTTCGGCTCGGCCGAGAACGGCAACGGCATCCTCAGGCTCATGAAGGCCCTGCGCCACGAGGCGCCGGGCGTCGCCGCGACCGCCGGGCGGCTCGGGCTCGCCGACGCCAATGGCGGGGCAGTCCTGCAGATCCTCAAGACGTTCCACACGGCTCATGGCGGCAAGCTGTCGCTGTCGCGCGTGCTCGCCGGCCAGATCGCCGATGGCGCCACGGTCCATGGCGGCAAGGGCCAGGACTCCCGCATCGCCGGCATGTTCGCCTTGATGGGCTCGACGCCGCAGAAGATCGCCAAGGCCGAGGCCGGCGACACGGTGGCGCTCGGCAAGCTCGACGCCATGGCGACCGGAGAGACGATCGCCACCGCCAAAGGCGCGACGAAGCAGCTCATCGAGCTCGAGGTGGCGCCCGGCGTCTACGGCCTCGCCATCTCGGTCGCCGACCGCAAGGACGAGGTGAAGCTGACGAGCGCCGTCGCCAAGCTCATCGAGGAGGATCCTTCCCTGTCGCTCGAGCAGAATCCGAGCACGCACGAGATGGTGCTGTGGGGGCAGGGCGAGATGCATCTGCGCGTGGCGCTGGAGCGGCTCATGGGCAAGTTCGGCGTCCAGGCGCATGCGCGGCCGCGACGGATCGACTATCGCGAAACCATCCGCAAGCCGGTGCAGATCCGCGGCCGCCACAAGAAGCAGTCGGGCGGGCACGGGCAATTCGGCGACATCGTCGTCGAGATCAAGCCGCTGCCCCGCGGCTCGGGCTTCACCTTCACCGACACCATAACCGGCGGCGTGGTGCCGAAGCAGTACATCCCCGCGGTCGAGACCGGCATCCGCGACTGGATGGGCCAGGGACCCCTGGGCTTCCCGGTGGTGGATTTCACCGTCAATCTCTCGGACGGCTCCTATCACGACGTCGATTCCTCAGAAATGGCCTTCAAGACCGCTGCCCGCATCGCCATGAGCGACGGCATGCCGCAATGCTCGCCGGTGCTGCTCGAGCCCATCGTCGCGGTGGAGCTGCATGTCCCGAGCGATGCGACCTCGAAGGTCAACCAGATCGTCTCCGGCCATCGCGGCCAGCTTCTGGGCTTCGACAGCCGCGAAGGCTGGCCGGGCTGGGACACGGTCAGGGCGCATATGCCGGAAAGCGAGATCGGCTCGCTCATCATCGAGCTCAGATCGGCGACGGCGGGCGTCGGCACCTTCGTGTTCAAGCACGATCACATGTCGGAGCTGACCGGCAGGACCGCCGACCAGGTGGTGACGAACCGCAAGGCGACGCTCGCGGCGTGATCCTGCGATGCCCATCCGCCGCGCGCCGGGCGGACCGGAAGCCGCCTACAGCACCAGCATGGTCGCCAGTATCAGCATGAGCCCCATGCCGGCGATGTCGGTGCCGGTCGTCAGGAAGATGCTGGACGCCGTCGCGGGATCGGCGCCGAAGCGCTTCAGGATCAGCGGCACCAGCACGCCGAAGACGCCCGAGACCATGCAGGCGCCGGTCATGGCGAGAAGAATGACGAGCCCGAGCATGAACGCTTCGTTGCCGCTGGTGTCCCCGGAGGTCCAGTACATCGCCAGGCCGGCGACGATGCCCGTCAATATGCCGTTCATCGCTCCCAGGATGAGCTCCTTGGCGATCAGCTTGGCCACCGGATAACCGTCCATGTCGCCTAGCGTCATGCCCCTGAGCGTGATGGCCAGCGCCTGACATCCGGTATTGCCGGTCTGGCCCGCGAGGATCGGCAGGAAGGCGGCCAGGGCGACGATCTGGGTGATGGTGCCCTCGAACAGGCTGACCACGGCTCCCGCCATGAAGGCGGTGAAGAGGTTCACCTGCAGCCAGGGATGGCGCATCCTGAAGGCCTGCCAGATTCCCGTGTAAAGGCGCTCCTCCTTGTCCACGCCGACCATCTGGCCGGACTGGGCGCTGATCTCGATCGCCTGGCGCTCGAACAGGCGCCAGCCGCGCACCACGCCGATGACATGGCGCTCATGATCCACGACGGGATATACCGGATAGTGCCGATGGATCGCCGCCTTGACGGCATCGGCGAGATCCATGTCCGCCGTCAGCGCAAAGGGCTCGGGCAGCATGACCTCGGCCAAGGTCTGATCGGGCCTCGCCAGGATGAGATCGCGGATCACCGTCAGGCCGATGAGCCTGTCCTGCGCATCGGTGATGTAGAGATAGGTGATCTGCTGCGGCGTCTGGTGATTGCGCAGAAAGGCGATGGCCTCACCGACCGTCGTGGTCTGCGCAAGCACGGCCAGCGCCGGGTCCATCATCTCGCCGACCGTGTTCTCGATGGTGTCCGTCAAGGCCGCCGAGGCCTGCAGATGCAGTTCGGAAGGCAGATAGGCCTCGATGCGCTCGACCAGCCCCTGAGGCAATTCGGCCAGAACTGCCGCTATGCGTTCGGGCGTTTCCTTGGCGAGCATCTGCGCCGCATCCATGGGCACGCGCGCTCGGACCGCTCGAACCAAGCTGGCAATGTCGTCTGGCCTGTTCATGGCATTCCCCGAACTCCCAGCCGAATCCCTTCGGCCGGACCCGACAATAGCGCTCTTCTCGTCATGGGCGTCATGGGCTAATCACCGGCGCTGCCTAAGCGACGGACTATATTGCGCAATTTACACGTATAGAGCAGGATAGTTACGCTGAGTTCAAGCTGGGAATCACCTGAATGGCTTATGTTGGACGGCTGGCGGGGGCGGGTGTCATCTGTCTTTACGCCCTCACGACACCTCTGCAGGCAGCTTCCCCGATCGGGAAGGTCTTCGCCAAGTCCGGATCGCCCTCGGCCTCGGGCCCCGGCGGCAGCCGCAATCTCGCGGCGGGCAGCCCCGTCTATGAAGACGACAAGGTCGTCACCGGCAACGGCAACGTCCAGATCGTCTTCATCGACAACACAAAGCTGGTCGTCGGACCGAATTCGACGCTCGTCATAGACCGTTTCCTCATGCGCGGCGGCAACAAGGCCCGCAAATTCTCGGTCGATGCGCTGAGAGGCACCTTCCGCTTCATCAGCGGCAACAGCGCCAAGACCGCCTATGACATCCAGACCGCCAATGCGACGATCGGCATCCGCGGCACCGCCTTCGACTTTTCCGTGGGCCGGGCGACGCTCGTCGCCGTGCACAGGGGCCGGGTCAATCTGTGCGCCTATGGCCGGTGCGAAAGCCTCGACGACCATTGCGGCGTCGGCCGCGCCGGCGGCGGCGATGTCGACGAGCTCGGCGGCCGGACCAAGGGGCGCGCGGTCAGGAGCCTGCCCTATGTCCTCAATCAGGGCCAGCTCTCGCGGCCCTTCCGGGTGGATACGTCGTCCTGCCGGTCGGTGGCCACCCTGTTCCAGAATTTCTTCGGCGGCGGCACCCAGGGCAGCGGCCAGAACTCCAACCGTGGGACCACTCGTGGCGGGCCCGAAGGCAGCTAGGCCCCCGATGGCGTCGGCCCGTCGGCCGGCTTCCGACAGCAGCCGGACGTCCGGATGGTGACGGGAGCGGGCGCGCGCAAGACCTGGACCGGGCTGGCCACCGGCCTTGCCGTCCTCGTCGGCCTCCTGCTCCTGCGCGGCTACGACCCGCCGCTCCTGCAGTACATGCGCAATGCCGGCTTCGACCAGCTCCAGCGCATATGGCCGCGCGACCGCCTGGAGCTGCCGGTCCGCATCATCGACATCGACGAAGCCTCGCTCGCCAGGCTCGGCCAGTGGCCATGGTCGCGCAAGGAGCTGGCCAGGCTCGTCGACGAACTGAGCGCATTGGGGGCGGCGGCGATCGCCTTCGACATCGTCTTCCCCGAGCCCGACCGGCTGTCGCCGAGCCGCGTCGCGGAAGATCCGGACCTGGTTGCGGGGCTCAGCCCCGCCGCGCGCCAGGAGATCACCGCCTCGTTTCCCGACAATGACGAGATCTTCGCCGCCGCGATCAAGGGCCGTCCGGTGGTGCTCGCCTTCGCCAACGCCCGCGGCAATGCCCGCAAGGCGCCGCCGCGGGTCGCGGGCTTCGCCCAGACGGGCAACGACGCCAGCCAGGCCCCGCCGCCGATCGAGAACGTCGCGGCCAATATCCCCATACTCGAGGCGCAAGCGGCAGGCTTCGGCGGGATCAATCTCGACCTCGCCAACGAGCAGGGCGTTGCCCGGCGCGTGCCCATGCTGTGGACCGACGGCACGAGCTTCTATCCGGGGCTGGCGCTCGAGGCGTTGAGAGTAGCGCAAGGGGCGGGGACGATCATCGTCAACGCGTCGGAAACGGCCGACAATGCCATCGAAAGCCTGAGAGTGGGGGATTTCGAGCTGCCGGTCGCCGAGGATTCGAGCTTCACGGTGCATTACCGCCGGGATTCGCCCGCCACCTACGTGTCGGCCTACCGGGTGATCTCGGGGACCGAGCGCGAAGCGCTGGCGCCGCTGATCGGCGGCAACATCGTCTTCGTCGGAACCTCGGCCGCGGGCCTCCTCGACGTGCGCACGACGAGCCTGGGCGAGACGGTGCCGGGCGTCCTCATCCATGCCCAGGTGGTCGAGCAGATACTGAGCGGCGACTATCTCGTCCGCCCGCAATGGGTGGGAGGGGCCGAGATCGTCGCCTTCGCCCTTCTCGGCCTTCTCCTGGTGGCCATCGTCATGCTGTGGACGCCGCTCGCCGGCGCCACCGCCGGCGTGGCGATCCTCGCTCTCATGGCGTTCGCCTCGGCCTACGCCTTCAGGTCGCTCGGACTCCTCGTCGACGCGACCTTCCCGATCCTCGGCATCGTCCTCGCCTTCCTCTCGACGCTCGCCTTCCGCCTGCTCGTCACCGACAGCGACCGGCGCATGCTGCGCAACGCCTTCGGCCATTTCGTCTCTCCCGACGTGCTGCACGAGATCGAGCAGAATGCGAATTCGCTCGAGCTCGGCGGCGAGGTGAAGGACATCACCGTGCTGTTCGTCGATATCCGCGGCTTCACGTCGTTGAGCGAAACCCTGCCGCCGGACCATCTCGTGTCGCTTATCAACACGCTGCTCGACCGGTGGAGCAGCGCCATCATCGCCACCGGCGGCACCATCGACAAGTTCATCGGCGACTCGATCATGGCCTTCTGGAACGCGCCCATGGGCAAGACGGATCACCAGTACCACGCGGCTCTCGCCGGCCTCGGCATCCGCAGGGCGACCGCGGTGCTCAATGCCGAGGAAGCCTTCGCCGGCATACTGAGGGAGCGTGGCCGCTGGCCGCTGGAATGCGGCGTCGGCATGTGCACCGGACCGGCCTGCGTCGGCAACATGGGCTCGCAGACGCGTTTCGACTATTCGGCGGTCGGCGAGACGGTCAATATCGCGGCGCGCACCGAGACCGCCAGCAAGCGCGCCACGTTCGACGTCGTCATCGCCGGCGAGCTCGGCGAAGCGACGCGAAAGCTGGCGGTGCTGTCGGCGGGCCGTGTCGCCATGGCCGGCCGCTCGAGCCAGATGCAGATATGGGCCGTGGTCGGCGACGAGACCGTGGAGCGGTCCCAGGCCTTCGCGGAATTGCGGGCGGCGCATGAGAAGCTGGTGCAGGACCTGGCGCAGAAGCGGGACGACCGGCTGGCGGAGAATGTAAGAAAATGTTCGATCCTGTCCGACCCGATCGATCCGCGCCTGGCCGCTTTCTATGCCGCCATCCCCGACCGCAAGGCGGACTTCGCGGGCTGAAATGCAGCGAACGCTAAGTAAGCTTTCAGGCGGCGGGAACCTGCTTTCCGCTCCAGCGGAAGGCAGGCGCCAATGGGCGTGAAGAGGGGCGACGTGAATTGACGATCCGGCGAAGTTCAATTAACAGCGATGATGGAACGGAATACGGGAGAGGGGCTGTCCCGATGGCAGATACCGAGACGATCACGATCACATGTCCGCATTGCGGGGCGACATCGCCCAAGAGCTTTCCCTGGGCCATGACGCATTTCACGACGCGATGCACCGATTGCCGGAAAGCCTATCTCGTCGATCGCGCCTATCTGCTGCGAACCATCCAGCGCCTCGACATCGCCCTGAAGATGATCTCCCAGGAGCGCCGCTAGACCGGCCGATCGCGCTCGCGGCAGGCGCGTGTTCCGGCCATTCCGCTGTATCACTTTTCCAACAGGCGCGCAGGGCCCGGGGGCCGGATGGCCGATCATGCCGGCAAGCCGGGTGGTGGGTCCCGGATCCGGGACGTGGCCGTCCGTCGGGGCAAGGCAGGGCCGGTGCGGCGAATTTTCCTTGGCCGGTGTAACGCAAGCCGGCCCGGCATCGTATCATCACCAGTGAGGGCCCCGGCCCCGCTCTCAGGACCGTGATCGGGACGTGTGTTGCAATGACCGGTTGCGCATCCTAGCTTCGAAGCACAACCAAGGGCATACAGATGCTGATCAAACGCCGCCACGGATGGGAAATACCGGAAAGCAGGGCAACGCCCGAGGCGGTATTCCTCGACCGCCGTTCGCTGCTCACGGGCCTTGCCGGCATGACGCTGGCCGGTCTTGCCGGGCCGGCGCATGCCGAAACCGACCCCTCGCTGGGCCTTTATCCGAGCCCGCCCAATCCCGCCTTCAAGGATGCCGGCCGGGCCGTGACCAACGAGAAATACAATATCAACTACAATAATTTCTACGAATTCGGGACGTCGAAAAGCATCGCCGCAGAGGCCGAGAAGCTCCGCATCCGGCCATGGCAGATCGCCATCGACGGCGAGGTCGAAAAGCCCTTCGTGATCGGCATCGACGACCTCCTGAAGAAGGTCGCGCTGGAGGAGCGCGTCTATCGCCATCGCTGCGTCGAAGCCTGGTCCATGGTGGTGCCATGGTCCGGCTTTCCGATGAAGACGCTGGTCGAGCTCGCCAAGCCGAAGGCGGATGCGAAATACGTGCGTTTCGAGACCTTCAACGATCCGGAGATGGCCTCGGGCCAGCAGCCGGGCCTCTTCGGCACCATGCCTTGGCCCTATATCGAAGGACTCACCATGGCCGAGGCGACGCATGACCTCGCTTTCGTGGTGACCGGCGCCTATGGCAAGCCGGTCGCGAAATCGATGGGGGCGCCGATCCGCATCCACGTGCCGTGGAAATACGGGTTCAAATCCATCAAGTCGATCATCAAGGTGAGCTTCGTCAAGGAGCGCCCCGTCGGCATGTGGGAGCAGCTGCAGGCTTTCGAATACGGCTTCTGGGCCAATGTGAATCCGGATGTGCCGCATCCGCGCTGGAGCCAGGCGACCGAGCAGGTGCTGGGGACGGGCGAGCGCGTTCCCACACGAATCTATAACGGCTATGGCGCGTTCGTCGCCCCGCTTTACGCCGGACTCGAGGGCGAGAAGCTCTTCATGTAAGCCCGCCGCTCCTGCCCAAAAGAAAAGGCCGGACGAAAATCTGTCCGGCCAAGATATGGGCTTGTCCCGGTGAAGGGACGCTTCCGGTCCGGGTGAGGGTGGTCCGGAAACATCAGCGGAGCGATACAAGGGGAGGGAGTAACTTCCGCTGCTTGTGCATTCCCAATGAATGCGACAATGCGAAGATGCGCCATTCGCTTATGTCAGACAAGCTGACACATCTCATGGGTGTCATGCTGGACTCGCATGGCGATGCGCATCACGAACTTGGACGGATGTCCAACCAACTTTCCGGAAATCTCTCGAAATTGCGGGGAATTTTCGTGACCGCGCCGCGGTCTGCGAGGGCCGTGCGGCCTCCGGGCGGCGGATTTTATGCTCTACGGCAACGCTCGACAGGCGCGTGAAATTTGATCAGTGTCGCGCCATGAGCTTCGAGCTGTTCTGGGCGCTGCTGATCTTCACCTTCGTGATGACCTTCACGCCGGGTCCCAACACGATGATGCTGCTGGCGTCCGGCGTGAATTTCGGCTTCCGCGCCACCGTGCCGCATATGACCGGCATAACGCTCGGCTTCGGCCTGATGACGCTGATCGTCGGCATGGGCCTTGGCGAGGTCTTCAGGCTCTATCCGCCGCTCTATACCGCCCTCGGCTATGCCGGTGCGGCCTATCTGCTCCATCTCGCGTGGAAGATCGCGACGACGGCGTCGGTCGGCGAGGGCAGGTCCGGCAGCCGCCCGATGACCTTCCTGCAGGCGGCCGCTTTCCAATGGGTCAATCCAAAGGCGTGGGTCATGGCGGTCACCGCCATCACGACCTATTCGATCCCCAATGCCCATACCTTCTCGGTGCTGCTGCTCACCGGCATGTTCATGGCGATGGCGGTGCCCGGCTGCTCGGCCTGGATCCTGTTCGGCACGGGCCTGCGGCGCTGGCTCGACGATCCGACGCGCCTGCGCGTCTTCAACATGACGATGGCCGCCCTTCTGGTGCTGTCGCTCGTCCCTGCCTTCTGGCACGGATGAACGGTCATCGTTTCGGCAGATAGCGTTTGTCCACCTTGCAGACATAGGTGTATTTCGGATTGACCATCTGGGTGCAGCGCGCCTCGGCGATCTGACCGAGCAGCATGTAGGCTTCCGGCGCCGGAATCCGGTAGCTCTCTTCCAACCAATACACCATTTCCTCGAAAGCAATCCTCAGGGCGTCATCGAGCGGGCGGGCGCAGCCGACGGTGCAGATATGCGTCGGGGTTTCGAGGCGCGGCCAGGCCAGGCGCTTGGGCGCCGGGCTCAAGGCGAGCCTGAGGCGCAAGTGCCCGCGGATCTCTATGGCCCCCATGCCGTTGCACTCGGCATCGCCCTGCAGCGCATGGACGTCGCCGCAATAGAGATAGGCGCCTTCCTGGAAGATGGGGAACATCACCTTGTTGCCGTTCGTCACCTCCTGGATATCGAGATTGCCTCCATGGGTACCGTTGTCGATGGTAAGCACGCCCCCGGCGACCGGAGCCACGCCGATGACGCCGATCATCGGCTTGGCTTCCAGTTTCAGCGTGTCGCTCCAGTGGACGATCCCCTTCTCGACCCGAACATTGCGGTTCTGTATCCCGAATTCCTCGCGCCGGACCCAGTCCGGGAAAATGCCGATGCCCGGCCACAAGGCCGTGAAGCCCAGACCATGGACGCCGACCTCGATGACCTCGACCGTCAACATGTCGCCGGGCTTGGCGCCGCGGACACGGATAGGGCCGGTCGCCGGGTTGCAAAAAGGCAGCGTCACGTCGGATGGCTTGAGCTTCTCGTCGAGCGAATGAATCAGATGCCCGCCGATGTTGAGCTCGGTCTCGACCTCGAAAATCTCGCCGGTGCCGACCTCGGCGACGAACGAATCGGTCGCTGCCAGCGCATATTTGAGATCGCCTTTCCGGATAACCTGTCCTGCCATCGATCTTCTCCTTTATCGAGGAACCATCGGGTGCGCCGGCGGTCAGTGGGGACGCCAGGGGGTGAGCATTCTTTCGATCTTGCCGACGACATAGGTGAGACAGAGCGCCAGCGCGATCGTTACGACGAGCGCCGCGAATACCTTGGGAATGACATAGAGGCTGCCCGCCTTGAAGATCGCATGGCCGAGGCCTTGCGACGACGACATGAATTCGCCGATGATCGCGCCGATCAGGGCGAAGCCCACGGTGAGCTTCAGGCCGGCGAATATATCGCCCAGGGAGGCCGGGACGATCAGCTTGCGGAATATGTGTCCTTTCGACGCGCCCAGGGTCCGCATCAGGTTGATCTGGTCGACGTCGACGCTCATGGCGCCTTTATAGGCGGTGATCAGCGCGACGACGACGACCGAGAGGGTCGCCATGGCAACCTTCGAGGCGAGGCCGGTGCCGAACCAGATGATGCAAATGGGAGCAAGCGCGATGATCGGGATCGATCCAAGCGCCACGATGAAGGGCTGCACGACCTGGGACACGAAGCGTGAATACCACAGAGCAAGCCCGATCAGCGTGCCCAGGACATTGCCGACGACGAAACCCAGCAACGTCTCCATGGCGGTCACCCGGGTGTCGGTCAGGAGGCTGCCGTCCTTCCACATCTCGACGAGAAAGCCCCAGACGGCGCTCGGCGAGCCGAACAGGAATGCGTTGAGCGCCGATTGCCTGGTGGCCAGCTCCCAGGCGAAAAGCAAGACGGCGAGCACCGAGATCTGGCAGGCGAACACCAGCGTATTGTGCCGCAGCGCCCGGAACCTCGCGCCGCCGCGGCGCGTGGCGGGAGCAATCCTCCCGGCGGCCTGCGGTCTGGCCGGCTTGTCGGCGAGGTGATGGTGACCGGTGCTCATGCGCTGTGTCGAACCTCCAGCTCGCTCCAGATCGAACGCACATACTGGTTGAACCTGGGCGACTCGCGCGCCGCCATCATGTCGGTGCGGTCGACGTCGATGTCTATTTCGTGGATGGCCCGGATGCGCGCCGGCCGGTGCGTCAGCACCACGACCCGATCCGACAGGGAGACTGCCTCCTCGACATCATGAGTGATGAGAAGGAGCGACCGGCGCTCGCTGCGCACCAAACGCGCCATGTCGCTTTCGAGGATGAGCTTGGTCTGGAAATCGAGCGCGGCGAAGGGCTCATCGAGCAGCAGGACCTCGGGCTCGTTGGCAAGCGTGCGCGCCAGCGCCGCACGCTGCCGCATGCCGCCCGAGAGCGCCGAAGGATAGTAGTCGTGGAAGCCGCCGAGACCGATCATGTCGAGCAGCTTGCGCGCCTTCTCGGTTCTTTCCTTGACCGGCACATTGTGGATCTCGAGGCCCAGGGTCACGTTTCTGAGCGCGGTTCGCCAAGGCAGCAGCAGGTCCTTCTGCAACATGTATCCGACACGTTCGGGCATTCCGATGCTGGCGCCGCCATACCACAGGACGTCGCCGGCGGTGCGCGGCAACAGCCCGCAAAGAAGGTTGAGCAGCGTGCTCTTGCCGCAGCCGGATGGGCCGACGATGCTGACGATCTCGCCGTGTCCGAGGGTCAGGGACAAATCGGCGATCACCTCGACCGGGGCATCCGTCTCCTCGCCGAAGATCTTTCTGAGATTGGACACGACCAGCGGCGGATCGGGAAAATCCGCCGCCGGCCGGTCCGCTGCCATCCGGCTCATGCCGGCCCGGCGCCCTATTGCGGCGCCTTCACGTCTTCAGCCTCCTTCACCGCCTTCTCGGCGAAGGAATTGTCGACGACCTGCTCCATCGGGATCGAGTATTTCACGTTGCCGAGAAACTTCTGCATATCCATGAGCTTGTTCCAGGCGTCGGCCTGCGTCACCACGGTCGCGGCCGGAATCTGATACTTGATCTCGGCGTCGATCGCCTTGTCGACGACGTCACCCGGCAGATCGGGGAATTCCAGGCGCGCCACTTTCTTCGCATAGGCGGGATCGGCATAGACGAGGCGGCCCGCCTCCTCGAACGACTTCACCAAGGCCAATACGATGTCGGGGTTTTCCTTGGCGTATTCCGGCAGGATCATGATGCCGGTGTTACAGAACGGGCCGACATAGTTGGCGAAGTCGAAGACCACCTTGGCGCCTTGCGATTCCGCCGCCGCGACGCTCGGCTGATAGGCGACCGCGATGTCGGCCTGGCCCGCCAGCATGGCGCCGATTTCGGTGCCTGGGTTGACTTCGAGGATCTTGGTGTCCTCCTTCGGCTTCAGGCCATTGTCGAGCAGAAGCTTCTTGGTGACGCTGAAATTGGTATTGGGCTCAGGCGATGTCACGACGGTCAGTCCCTTGAACTGCTTGGGATCGGTCAGGACCGGAAGGTTCTTCGAAACGCCGAAATAGTGAGCCCGCTGCACGACGGTGCCGACAACGATGCCGGGTCCCCCGGCCTCGCGCGACATCTGGACCATCGTGGCGTCGCCGATGGCGAAAGGCGAGCTCTTGCCCAGCACGGCGGCGAAGGCCTGCGTGTCTCCCCCGGCCGCCGACAGATTGAGCTTAAGGCCGTTCTTCTCGAAAATGCCGGCATGCTGGCCGACATAGAGATTGATGTAACCGAGGTTGTGAACCGCCTCGACGAAATTGATCTCCTTCACGTCCGCGGCGCTTGCGGCAACCGTCCCCAGAGCCAACGCTCCAAAGGCAGCTGCGCCAAACCAGTTCAGATAGGCCATTGTCTCCTCCTGTTGTCGTAGTTCACGTCCGGACTCTGCGAGGGCAGGCCCCGGATTCTTCCAGTCTTCAAGAACGCCCCATGTTCAGGCCGCTTTCACCTCATCGGCTTTATCAAGCTGCGCAGGCTGTCGAGGGCGTCTCCGCGCAGAACTGCTTCGGGGTCCGCCATGATCGATGACGGTCCGGTCTGCGGCGCGCAGGACCGGGTCCGGATCATTGGTCGGACCTGGAATTTGGAGGAAATGCCGATCGGCGTGACAATACATCCACGCTACCCTTCTGGTTTGAATAATACATGCGCTTTTGCTTTCAACAAGGGAACTTCCTTAGTCTTTGATTTCAGTATGTTTTTATTGCGCCCATGATCAAGGAATGTATTATGCATTCAAAATTATGTGAAGCGGCCGTGGTGCTCCGGGCCTCCGTCGAATGCCGTCCTGGAGGCATCCTGAGGCCACGACAGGGCTTCCGGGCGGAGCGCGGAGAAACAAGGTCCGGAACGGCTTTATCGAGGAGATGATGGCAATGTCTGCAACCCTCAGCGCCAGCGAGGCGGCAACCGCGATCCGCGCGGGCGAACTGACCTCAGTAGACCTGGTTCAGCAGTGTATCGACAGGATCATGAAACTCGAGGATGGGATTCGCGCCTGGTCCTTTTTCGATCCCGCCTATGCGCTCGAGCAGGCGCGCGAAGCCGACCGGCGGCGGCTCGCCAAGGCTCCGCTCGGTCCGCTTCACGGCGTTCCCGTGGGCATCAAGGATATTTTCGACACGAGAGACATGCCGACCGAGAACGGCACTGTTCTCCATGCCGGACGGAGGCCCACGCAGGACGCGACCGCGGTCGCCTTGCTGCGCGCCGCTGGGGCGGTGATCATGGGCAAGACCGTGACGACCGAGCTCGCCGTCTATTCGCCCGGCAAGACACGCAACCCTCACGATCCCGATCATACGCCCGGCGGCTCCTCGAGCGGCTCCGCCGCCGCCGTCGCCGCGGGAATGGTTCCGCTTGCGATCGGCTCGCAGACCAATGGCTCGGTCATCAGGCCCGCCGCCTTTTGCGGCGTCTACGGCTACAAGCCGACGCGCGGGCTGGTTTCGCTTCATGGCGCGCTGGCCCAATCCGCGCCGCTCGATACGATCGGCGTGTTCGCCCGTACGATCGAGGATCTCGGCCTGATCGCCGACCAGCTGACGGTCTTCGACGGCCGAGATCCGAACCAGATCACGTATGCCAAGACGGCGATGAGCGACGTCATCGCCCAGCAGCCGCCGACGCCGCCACGCATCGCTTTCGTCAAGACACCGGTATGGCCGAAGGCGGCCGTGGAAACGCAGCAAGCGTTCATGCGGCTCGCTCAGTCGCTCGGCGGCCACCTAACGGAGATCGCTCTGCCGGATTCCTTCGGCAAGGCCATCGATTGCCACAGCGTGATCATGCTGTCCGATCTCGCCAAGAGCTTTGCGCGCGAATACGACCGCGGCCGCGACAAGCTCAGCCCGATGCTGCGCGGCATGATCGAGGACGGCCAGAAGCGTCTCGTCGTCGACTACAACCTGGCGCTCGAACAGGCAGCCCGCTTTTATGAGGGTCTCGAGCAGATCTTCGCCGACCATGACGCGATATTGACGCCGGCGACCGCGGGCCCCGCACCGCGCGGGCTTGATGCCACGGGAAGCCCGATATTCTGCACCCTTTGGACGCTGACGGGTGTGCCGGCCATCTCGCTGCCGCTGCTCAAGGGAGCAAACGGCCTGCCTCTCGGCGTGCAGCTGGTCGCGGCGAGAGGCGATGATGCGCGATTGTTGCGCACCGCCCGCTGGCTCGCCGGATTGCCGGCCGTGGCATAGGGCCCCGAACGCCGGGTGTCTTCAGTCGGTCCCGGGATCGCCGGCCAGGCCCGCGGCTTCGATCCCGGCAAGGACGACCTTTTCGTCATTGTCGGACGTGTCACCCGATGCGCCCACCGAGCCGAGCAGACGCCCTTCGCGGTCCCTCAGGAGGACACCCCCCGGCACCGGCACCAGCGCTCCGCCGACGACATGGCTCACCGCGGCGACGAAGGAAGGCTGTTCCCTGGCTCGCTTGCCGAGCGAGCGCGTGCCCGAGCCCAGAGCGAGAGCGCCGTAGGCCTTGCCGTGAGCAATGTCGTAACGCCGCAACGACGTTCCGTCTTCGGCCGCGGCGGCCTTCACCGCGCCGCGGTCGTCGAGCACGACGACGGTCAGCGGCTTCAAGTCGAGTTTCCGGGCAAGGGAAAGCGCCTCGGCGATGATGGTTTGCGCGGCAGGCAGCGTAAGGCCCGGCATGAGAGTCTCCTTGTGACTGAAAGACCTTCAGACTCCCCTTTTTCCGGGGCGCAATCAATCCCCCGATCGCGCAACTGAAAAGCCTTCCCCCGATGAGATGACGATAGTACCTTGGACCGGCGCCTTCCCGTTCCTGCAAGAGTTGTTGAGAGCAATGTCCATCATGCCGAACCTCCTGACAGCGCGGGTCGTAAATCCTGCACATGCCCGAGCCGGCGCGGTCCTGGTCCTGCTCCTGCTGGCCGGTTGCGGCGAAGAGGAGCAGGTCGGCAGGACGCCGCCCGCGGCGAGCCGGCCCGAGGTCGGCGTCGTGACGCTGCATCCGCAATCGGTCGCCGTCACCGCCGAACTGCCCGGCCGCACCAGCGCCTCGCTCGTCGCCGAGGTGCGCCCGCAGGTGGCCGGCATCATCAAGGCGAGGCTCTTCCAGGAAGGCACCGAGATCAAGGCGGGCGATCCGCTCTATCAGATCGATCCGGCGAGCTACCAGGCGGCGCTGGACGGAGCGCTCGCCAGCCAGCAGAAGGCCGAGGCCGCCCTGCCGGCGGCACAGGCCAAGGTCGACCGCCTGCAGACGCTGTTCAAGCAGAAAGTCGTCAGTAGGCAGGATCTCGACGATGCGCTCGCCTCGCTGGCGCAAGTCAAGGCCGACGTCGCCGCGGCCGCGGCCGCCGTCGAATCCGCGCGGATCAATCTCGATTTCACCAGGATCACCGCCCCGATTTCCGGGCGCGTGGGCAAGTCGTCGCTGACCCAGGGCGCCCTGGTGACGGCCAACCAGGACAGCGCCCTGACCGTCATCCGCGCGCTCGACCCGATCAATGTCGACGTCACCGAATCGAGCACCAAGCTCCTCGACCTCCGCCAGGCCGTCGCGGAAGGCCGCATCAAGATCGCCGGACCCGACATCAAGGTGAGGCTCAAGCTCGACAACGGCACCACCTATGGCGAGATCGGCAAGATGGAGTTCCTCGAATACAATGTCGAGGAGGCGACGGGGACATTCAGCCTGAGGGCCCAGTTTCCCAATCCCGACCGGCTCCTGCTGCCCGGCATGTATGTGCGCGCCGTCGTCGAGGCCGGCGTCAGGGAAAACAGCTATCTCGTGCCGCAGCGGGCCGTCGGCCACAACACGAAAGGCGACGCGACGGCGCTGGTCGTCGGCCAGGACGGCAAGGTCGCGGAGCGCGTGCTCGCGGTGCGCGGCAGCGTCGGCAACAACTGGATCGTCGACAGCGGCCTCGACGACGGCGACCGGGTGATCGTCGAAGGCAACCAGCTCGTCCGCGTCGGCCAGGACGCGACGGCCGTCGAAGTCGTGATCGACGAGGCGACCGGCGAGGTCAGGGAGCGCAAGCAGGGCGCCTTGCCGACGCCACGGCAATTCGCCGGCAACGACAAGGCGGCGGGCGCCGGCGCCCCTGCGCGGCGCTGAGGCGCGCTGCGATGTCGGCTTTCTTCGTCGCCCGTCCGATCTTCGCCTGGGTCATCGCCATCGTGATCATGCTGGGCGGGCTCCTGGCGCTCACGACCCTGCCGATCTCGCAATATCCCCAGATCGCGCCGACCACCGTCAGCGTCAGCGCCAACTATCCCGGAGCGGATGCGCAAACGGTCGAGAACTCGGTCACCAAGGTGATCGAGCAGGGCATGACCGGCATCGACAATCTCGACTACATGACGGCGTCCTCGACCTCGACCGGCCAGGCCAGCGTCACGCTCACCTTCACGAGCGCCGCCGATCCCGACATCGCCCAGATGCAGGTGCAGAACAAGCTTCAGCTCGTCACCCGGCAATTGCCGCAGATCGTGCAGACCACCGGCATCAGCGTGTCGAAATCCTCGACCGGCTTCCTGCTGGTGGCGGCCTTCGTCTCGACCGACGGCAAGATGTCCTCGAACGACATCGCCGATTACGTGGACAGCACGCTCAACGACGTGCTCAAGCGCGTGGAGGGTGTGGGCACCACCCAGCTCTTCGGCTCGGGCTACGCCATGCGCATCTGGCTCGACCCCGACAAGCTCGCCAAATACGCGCTGATGCCGGGCGACGTCGCCACTGCCATCGCCGCCCAGAACACCCAGGTTTCCGCGGGCCAGCTCGGCGGCCTGCCGGCCCGCGAGGGCCAGCAGCTCAACGCCACGGTGACGGCGAGAAGCCGGCTGCAGACGCCCGAGCAGTTCCGCAACATCATCCTCAAGAGCTCGCCGGAGGGCTCGCTCGTCCGTCTCGACGACGTCGCGACCGTCGAGCTCGGCGCGCGCAGCTACACCACCGCGTCGCGCTACAACGGCAAGCCGGCCGCCGGCCTCGCCGTCAACCTGGCGACCGGGGCCAATGCGATCACCACCTCGGAAGCCGTGCAGGCGACGATCGCGCGCCTGTCCTCGACCTTCCCGCCCGGCATAGAGGTCGTCTATCCCTACGACACCACGCCCTTCGTGCGGCTGTCGATCGAGGAAGTGGCCAAGACGCTGGCCGAAGCGATCGCGCTCGTCTTCATCGTCATGTTCGTCTTCCTGCAGAACTTCCGCGCCACGCTGATCCCGACGCTCGCGGTGCCGGTCGTGCTGCTCGGCACCTTCGGCGTCCTGGCGTTCTTCGGCTATTCGATCAATACGCTGACCATGTTCGCCATGGTGCTGGCGATCGGCCTCCTGGTCGACGACGCCATCGTCGTGGTCGAGAACGTGGAGCGGGTGATGCAGGAGGAGAACCTGACGCCCCGTGAGGCGACTCTCAAATCGATGCGGGAGATCACCGGCGCCCTTATCGGCATCGCCACGGTGCTGTCGGCGGTGTTCGTGCCGATGGCGTTCTTCGGCGGCTCGACCGGCATCATCTACCGCCAGTTCTCGGTCACCATCGTCTCCGCCATGGTGCTCTCGGTCGCCGTCGCCCTCATCCTGACCCCGGCTCTGTGCGCCACGATCCTGCGCAAGCCGAAAGACCACGCCACGCAGCGCGGCGCATTCGGCTGGTTCAATCGCGGCTTCGACCGCAGCACCACGGCCTATGCCGGCGCCGTCGGCGGGATCATCGGCCGCGGCAGGCGCTTCCTTCTCGTCTTCATCGCCATTGCCCTGGCCATGGGCTGGCTGTTCGCGAGGCTGCCGAGCTCGTTCCTGCCGGAGGAGGACCAGGGCATATTGCTGGCCAGCGTGCAGCTGCCGGTGGGCGCCACGCAGGAGCGGACGTTGCGCGCCCTCGACCAGGTGACCGGCCATTTCCTGAACCGCGAGAAGGAGGCGGTCGCCGGCGTCCTCACCGTGGCGGGCTTCGGCTTCGGCGGCTCGGGCCAGAATGTCGGCCTGGCCTTCGTCAGGCTGAGGGACTTCGACGAGCGCACCGCGCCGGCGCTTGCGGCGCGCGCCGTCGCCGCACGCGCCATGCAGGCGCTGGGCGCGGCCAGGGACGCCCGCATATTCACCTTCGCGCCGCCGGCCATCCAGGGTTTCGGGACGTCGAGCGGCTTCGACTTCTACCTGCAGGACGTGAACGGCTCGGGCCACGCCGCCCTCATGCAGACGCGCAACCAGCTCATGGCGCAGGCGAATGCCTCGCAGCTCCTCGCCAACACGCGGCCCAACGGACAGGAGGACCAGCCGCAATTCACCGTCGACATCGACCAGGAGAAGGCCAGCGCGCTCGGCGTCAATCTCGCCGACATCAACAGCACGCTCTCCATCGCCTGGGGCAGCGACTATGTGAACGATTTCATCGACCGGGGCCGGGTGAAGCCCGTCTATGTGCAGGGCGCCGCCGATTTCCGCATGCAGCCGGGCGATCTCGACCGCTGGCAGGTGCGCAACAGCCAGGGCGCCATGGTGCCGTTCTCGTCCTTCGCCGCCAGCCACTGGTCCTATGGCTCGCCCCGGCTCGAACGCTACAACGGCTCGGCCGCGGTCGAGATCCTGGGCCAGGCGGCGCCGGGGGTGAGCTCGGGCGTCGCCATGGACGAGATCGACAGGCTGGTGGCCGGGCTGCCGGCCGGATACGCCCACGAATGGACCGGCCTTTCCCATCAGGAGCGTTTGTCGGGCAACCAGGCCGGCGCCCTCTACGCCATCTCGGCGCTGGTCGTCTTCCTGTGCCTCGCCGCCCTCTATGAAAGCTGGTCCATCCCCTTCGCCGTCATGCTGTCGGTGCCGATCGGCATATTCGGCGCGCTGGTGGCGGCCTCCGCCTTCGGCCAGACCAACGACGTCTATTTCAAGGTCGGCCTCCTGACCACCATCGGCCTCGCTGCCAAGAACGCCATCCTGATCGTGGAATTCGCCATCGACAAGCAGGCTTCGGGCATGGGGCTCGTCGAGGCGACGCTCGAGGCGGCGCGCCAGAGGCTCAGGCCCATATTGATGACGTCCTTCGCCTTCATCCTCGGCGTGACGCCGCTCGCGGTGGCGAGCGGCGCCGGCTCCGGCGCCCAGAACTCGATCGGCATCGGCGTGATGGGCGGCATGATCGCCGCGACCGTGCTCGGCGTCTTCTTCGTTCCGTTGCTGTTCGTCAGCGTGCGGCGGCTGTTCAAGGGCAAGGCGGCACGCTCCTGACTCACCGGCAATCCGGCTCGTCGATGGCGTCTCCCCAGCCCAGCCGGCGCGCCGTCCTGAACAGGGCGCCGTCGCGCCTGCTGATCGTGCATCCACGCAGCTCGCCACCGGCACAACAGAGCTTGAGATCGATCCGGCCCTTGCCGGCGCGGGGCGGCGCCAGGATGCGCGCCGCGACCGCAAGGCCTTCGCGCCGCGACGCGGCGAGATAGATATATTTCTCGTCCTCCCACGGCACGTCGGCCGTCTTCGCGAGACGGTGCAGGCGGGAGCGGGCGAGGCGGCGCGAGAAATGGCACCAGTCCGGGGCGGCGAGCGGGCAAGTCTCGCGATGCGGGCAGGGGGCGACGATGCGGGCGCCCTGCGCGATCAGCCGGCCGCGCGCGGCGAGGATGCGCTCCCAGCCCTTCGGCGTGCCGGGCTCGACGATGAGCAGCATGTCGGCGGTCAGCCGCCAGAGCTCGTCGATGAGCGCGGCGCGCCGGGTGGCCGGCAACTCGCTCAGGACATAGGCGAGACAGACGAGATCGCCAGGCGCGGCGGCGGCCAGTCCTTTGGAGATGTCGGCTTCGCGCCATGCCACGCGTGGCGCCGGAACGTCCCGGCCGAGCGCCTCGCCGCAGGCGCGCATGGCGCGCGATGTCTCGATCAGGAGCGCCTCGGCGAGGCCGGGCCAGCAGTCGCACGCCGCCCAGAGGGCGGTGCCGGGGCCGGCGCCGACATCGAGCAGGGTCAGGGGCCGGAAGTCCGGCCGCAGCGCCGAGAGCTTCGCCATGGCATCGCGGACCGCGGCATAGGTGGCGGGAAGCCGCGTCGCGAGATAGGCCCTGGCGGCGATATCGCTCGCCACATGCAGGTCGCCGTCCAGTGCCTCGCCGCGATAGCGTTCGGACAAGGTCGCAGCGGTCCGCGTCAGCTCGGCGAGCGGCACGCCCGCGAGGGCCTCGTCCATGGCGCGCCGCAGGGCGGGAGGCAGGTCCATTTGCGCGATTCCGTCGTAACGCCGCTTCTTATACTCTGGGGCCGAAGACCCAACCAGCGACGAGCCCAGCCCGATCCATGTTTCCCGCCGAACGCATTGTCTGCCTGACCGAGGAGACCGTCGAAACGCTGTATCTGCTCGGCGCCCAGGATCGCATCGCCGGCATATCGGGCTATGTCGTGAGGCCGCCCGAGGCGCGGCGCGAAAAGCCGCGCGTCTCGGCCTTCACGTCGGCCGATATCGAAAAGATCTGCGCGCTCCAACCCGATCTCGTCCTGACCTTCTCCGATCTCCAGGCCGACATCGCCGCCGGTCTCGTCAGGCGCGGCCTCGCGGTCCATGCCTTCAACCAGCGCAGCATCGCCGGCATCCTCGACATGATCCGACTGACCGGCGCCTTCGCCGGCGCCGGCGAAAAGGCGGCGCGGCTCGCCGACGAGCTCTCGGCCTCCCTGGAGCGGCTGCGTGGCGAGACGGCGCGGCGGCGGGAGCGGCCCAGGGTCTATTTCGAGGAATGGGACGAGCCGATGATCAGCGGCATAGGATGGGTCTCGGAGCTGATCGCTGTCGCCGGCGGCGACGACGTCTTTCCCGGCAAGGCCGCATGCCCGGCGGCGAAAGACCGGATCGTCTCGGGCGGGGAGGTCATCGCCGCGGCCCCCGACATCGTCATCGGCTCATGGTGCGGCAAGAAATTCAGGCCGGAGAGGCTGATGGCGCGGCCGGGCTTCGCCAGCCTGCCGGCGGTGCGCGAGGGCCATGTGCATGAGGTCAAGTCGCCGATCATCCTGCAGCCGGGACCCGCGGCCCTGACCGACGGCGTCACGGCGCTTCGCGACATCATCGCGTCGTGGCGGTCCGCAGCGGCCCGCCGGCGTCCCGAAGGTTCGAGTGCTTGATCGGGACGCGGGAGCACGCTTGCGCAGGCGTGCATGGACCGGTGTTCAGTGCTATGCTGAGCGGGTCGATTTTCGGAGGTCCGGCTTGTCATCTCTCCCGAAACCCCTGCGGCACTGGACGTGGATCGCCATTCTCGTCATGTCGAGCCTGGCCTTCAGCCTGGTTTTCGCCTGCGCCACGCCTTTTGCGGCATTTGCCGTGCTGGCGGCGATCTCCTTCGAGCGTCGGGATGCCGCTGCGCTGGTGCTGGGCGTATGGCTCATCAATCAGATGGTCGGATACGGGCTGCTCGGCTATCCTCAAAATGCGGAAAGCTTCGCCTGGGGCGGCGTAATCGGGATGGCTGCGCTGGCGGCCCTGGCCGGAACGCTCTGGACGGATCGCAGCCTGCCTCCCTCGGCAAGCGCCGTCCGCTGGGCCGTCATGCTGGCGGTGTCCTTCGTGCTCTATGAAATCGTCCTGCTTGCGGCGGCCGCCATTCTGTCGAGCGGCGCGGATGCCTTTTCGTGGCGGGTCATCGGAGAAATTCTCCTTGTCAATGTCATGGCTTTCGGCGGTCTGGTCGTCTGCGAGAAGATTGCGCTGGCAATAGGGCTCGCGACGGTACCGGCGAAAGGCCCCGCCGTCATTCACTGACGCGATGGCATTCAATGCCGATGGATTTCTCCTTCGTCCTGATCGGCGCTGATGCCGCGCGTCTCGAACAGAGCCTCCCATCCATCGAGCGCCGCGTCGTCGCGGTGCCCTTCCAGGTGCCGGAGCTGCCGAAGCAGCACGCGCGCCGCCGCGCGCCCGTGGCGGCTCGCGGGAAGACGAAAGCCGCGCGGATCCATGCCCGTTTCGATGGCTTGTCGCAAGCGTTCCTTGGCCTCGATCTGAGCCGGCGTGCCGAAAGCGAGGAGGACGGACTGGAAGCCATCATGGGCGGCCGGGTCGAAGGCGATGTCTTCGCCGAGCGGTCCGCTCGCCGGATGGGCAGGATGAATATAGCCGCAAGGGATCAGGCCGGGGGGAATGGGAACGTTGGCGGAATAGGTCCGGCCGCTGCCGAGGAGCTTCGGCAGCAAATGCGTGTGTGGCCCGGCCGGCGAAATGCCGCCCGTCTCGGGTCCGCCGATCTTCTGGAACACCTCGATGCGCCCGACATTCGTCAGGACGGCGCGATGGGGATGGCGGTTGAGGATCTCCGCCATCGCCGGATTGTTCGGATCGAAGAGCGAACGGCCTTCGCATGAGCAGAGAATGTCGATCAGCTCGGGATCGGCGGTGCGTATGCAAAAATCCGCCTGGGGCAGCCCGAGGCCCAGATCGAAGAGCAGGTCGCCGCGATGCTCGGGAAGGATCGCGTCGGCGTCGCTTCCAAGCTCGGTCAGGGCGAAACGCCGGTTGCGGCGGGCGGCATCCTGATCGAGGCAGAGCGCAATCCCCTGCGACCAGCGCCGCGGATCGGGCGTGAGCGCCTCATAGGCGATCGGCGTCATGCGTCCCATGATGGCGGGCACGAAGGCGATCGCGCCAAGCCGGGTGGCAAATACCAGCTCCTCGGGCCGGTCGATCACCGCCGGCTCCGCGGCATCGGTA
Organism: Parvibaculaceae bacterium; assembly: GCA_050246735.1. Lineage (GTDB taxonomy): Bacteria > Pseudomonadota > Alphaproteobacteria > Rhizobiales > Aestuariivirgaceae > Taklimakanibacter. The sequence goes on from JBFWVM010000001.1 coordinate 329,498, forward strand.
TGGAATTCCGCGATCGCCCCGAACGAGCCCATGCTCCAGCCCGTACGGCGATCGGCCAGGGCGGCGGCCAGGAGAGCCCGGTTCTCAACGGCGATGGAACCGGCGCCTCCCTCGACCTGCGGCCGGGCTTCGCGGATCTGCCTTGCATCGATCATGGCTTCACACCTCGACGGCCACGCGCCCGAGCGGCCTTGAGCAGCATGCCAGTATGTAGCCTGCCGCGATCTCGTCGTCGCTGATGCCCCCGTCATGCCGCATGTCCACCCGGCCTTCGAGGCAACGGATCTTGCAGGTGCCGCAAAGACCGGACTGGCAGGCGCTCGGAATATTGATGCCGATGCTCCTGGCGGCGGCAAGCACGGTATGATCCGGCTGGCATGCATGCTCCACGCCCGATTGCGCGAAGACAAGCACGGGGGCGTCGCTCCCAGGAGGGCGCAGCGGAGGTTCGACAGGACTTCGCGCCGGCGGGTCGGCGGGCGCCTGAAAGCTCTCCTCGTGATAGTGCCGTGTGTCGAAGCCGCTCGCGGCAAGCATGGCGCGCACGCCCGCCATGAAGGGTCCGGGGCCGCAGCAGAAGATTTCGCGCCCGGCGAAATCGGGCACCATTTCGGGCAGGAGACCGGCGGACAGGCGTCCGCGGAAGCCTGCCCAGCCGCCCGATGCGCTTTCCACGATCCAGGCCAGCCGGAAAGCCGGCATGCGGCGCGCCATCCATTCCGTCTCGTCGCGGAAGATGATGTCCTCGGGCGAGCGGGCGGCGTGGATGAAAGCGATGTCGGCCCGGCCGTCGAGATCGAACAGCCAGCGCGTCATCGACATCATCGGCGTCACGCCCGATCCGGCCGAAATGAACAGGTAGCGCGACGCTGGATGATGATGAAGCGTGAATCGTCCGGCCGGGCCATGGGCCGTGAGCCTCATCCCAGGCTCGAGATGGTCGATCATCCAGCGCCCGCCGATGCTGCCCGGCTGTGCCTTGACCGTGACGGACAAGACGAAGGGCCGCGACGGACTCGACGACAGGGTGTAGGTGCGCCTGACATCCGGACCGGCCTGCGGCAGCTCCAGGGTGATGAACTGGCCGGGCAGGTAGCGGAACCAGTTCTTGTCGGCCGTCTCGAAGGTGAAGGTCTTCACCTCCGGCGCCTCGAGCGTGGCCGCCATGCAGACGAGCTCCTGGGCGGCGGCGTTCCAGGGCGACGCCTCGTCCAGATGCCTGAGCCGGAGAGCTGCGGTCATCGCCGCCTCAGGCGACCCGGTCGAGCCTGACGACGTCGCCCCTCAGGCGCGGCTCCAGGGCATTGCAGTACCAGTCCACGAACTGGATGACGCCGCTTTCGTGGTCGGGCGCATAAGGTCCCGGCTCATAGGCAGGCGAGTTGATCCCGCGCTGGTTCTCCTCGACGATGCGCCGGTCCTGGTCGTTCGTCTGGTTCCAGACGTGGGTCAGCTCCTTCACATCATAGTCGATCCCTTCGACGGCGTCCTTGTGCACCAGCCATTTGGTAGTCACCTGCGTTTGTTGCGGACCGATCGGCAGGACGCGGAAGGTGGTGGCGTGATCGCCGAGGAGATGGTTCCAGGTCGTCGGATAATGGTAGAGCAGCATGGAGCCGATGCGCTCGGTGGCGATGGCGCCGAGCGGGCGCTTGACGGCGGGCCTGCCCGTCAGCGTGAAGCTCGTCGTGTCGCGCAGCAGCGGCACGCGCATGGCGCGGTACTGTCCGTCATCGCTGATCTTGAAGGTGCTGGGCAGGCCCTGGGCCTCGCAGCGCTGCCAGTGAGCGATGATCTCGGGATCGCTGGTGGCGCCGGCAATGGCGGTCAATGTCGGCCGTTCCGGGAAGGTGCGGCACAGCTCGGGATGATTGCCGGCGCAGTGGTAGCATTCGCGGTTGTTCTCCCAGACGAGCTTCCAGTTGCCCTTCTCGACGATCGTCGTTTCGTGCGCGACCTTGGTGTCCTTGAGGATATGCGGCGCCATATAGGGCAGCGCAGTCCGGCGGAAAGCTTCGAAATCGGGCGCGGCCTCCGACAGGCAGACGAAGACATAGCCGCCGACCGTGGCGCAATGGACCGGCTTCAGGCCGAATTTCGCGGGATCGAAGCCCTTGCCCATGTCGCGGGCGAACAGGAGGCTGCCGTCGAGCTCATAGGTCCATTGGTGATAGGGACAGACAAGCCTCGTCGCCGAGCCCTTGGCGGCGGTGCAGACGCGCGAGCCGCGGTGGCGGCAAGTATTGTGCAAGGCGCGGATCTCGCCGTCTTTCGCGCGAACGACTATGACCGAATGGGCTCCCACCTCCAGGGTGAAATAGCTGCCCGGCTTGGGCAATTCGCAGTCGTGGCCGGCGAACAGCCACTCGCGGTACCAGATCTCGTCGAGATCGATCTGGAAATAGTCCGGATCGGTATAGAACGGTTGGGGGAGACTGTAGTTCGGCTGACGGCCCTCGAGCCGCGCCAGCATGTCCATTCGTCTGTTCATCGCATCAACCCGCTGCTCTGTTGCACGACCGGCGGATTGCGGGGAAGGTTGCAGCGGACCACGGCGCAAGCCTGCGCCTCGTGATTGCCACCCGACCGCCCGCCGCGATCCATCGGACTCCTGTTCCAGGCTGGTTTCCGGACTTGTCAGCGGGCCTTGCCGGCCTCCGCGGCGCCTTCCCAGGCCTTCCGGCCCAGTGGCGATTGCCGCGGTTTCGCTGCCTTACCGTTGCGGGGGCAGTGCCGGTCTCTCACCGGCTTCCCAATTATCCGGCCCGCATGGCTGCAGGCCGGCACCTCGAACATGGGCAGCCTAGCACGGCTTCGCCCGCTGTCGGCGCCAAAACCGACATTCCCTCGGCTGCCGAAGACATGGCCGTTCCGGCTCCCCTAGTCCCAGGCGAGCGCCCCGCCGTTCTGATATTCGATGACGCGGGTCTCGAAGAAATTCTTCTCCTTCTTGAGATCCATGACCTCCGACATCCAGGGAAAGGGGTTCTCGGCGGCCCCGAAGACCGGCGCCAGGCCAAGCTGGGCGCAGCGGCGGTCGGCGATGAAATGCATATATTGCTCGCAGAGTCCCGAATTGAGGCCGAGAAAGCCCCTCGGCATCGTGTCGCGTCCATAGGCCGCCTCGAGCTCGGCCGCTTCCGCCAGCATGCGGCGGATTTCCTCCTGGAAGGCGCTGCTCCACAGATGCGGGTTCTCGATCCGGATCTGGTTGATGACGTCGATGCCGAAATTCAGGTGGATCGATTCGTCGCGCAATATGTACTGATACTGCTCGGCGATGCCCACCATCTTGTTGCGCCGTCCGAGCGACAGGATCTGCGCGAAGCCGGTATAGAACCACATGCCCTCGAAGACGACGTAGAAGGCGACGAGATCGCGCAGGAAGGCGCGGTCCTTGTCGGGCGTGCCGGTGGTGAAGGACGGATCGTCGAGATTGCGGGTGTGTTTCAGCGCCCAGGCGGCCTTGTCGGTGATCGAGGGCACCTCGCGATACATGTTGAAGAGCTCGCCCTCGTCGAGCCCCAGGCTTTCCACGATATACTGGAACGTATGGGTGTGGACCGCCTCCTCGAAGGCCTGGCGCAGCAGATACTGGCGGCATTCGGGATTCGTGAGGTGGCGATAGATGGCAAGGACGATGTTGTTGGCGACCAGCGATTCGGAGGCCGCGAAGAAGCCGAGATTGCGCTTGACGGCGCGGCGCTCGTCCTCGGAGAGACCATCCTTCGACTTCCACAGGGCGAGGTCGGCCTGCATGGAGACTTCCGTCGGCATCCAGTGATTGTTGCAGCCCGCGAGATATTTCTCCCATGCCCAGCGGTACTTGAGCGGCAGGAGCTGGTTGACGTCGGCGCGGCAGTTGATCATCGCCTTGTCGTCGACACGCACGCGCGTACCGCCGCGGTCGATGGCGCCGAGGCCGGTGGCATCGAGCGCCGGCAGCGGCGCCCTGCCGAAGGCCGGATGAATGCCGCGCCCGGGATCGGCGGCTCCGGGTTCTGACCAGTCGAGGTTGTTCATGGGGGTTCTCCAGAGGCTTATTGGCAGGCTTCGCAGGACGGATCGTCGATCGGGCAGGTCAGGGGCACCGCAAGCTCGATCGGCGCAGCCGCGGCCCCGCCCGCGGGCACCGCATTGAGCTTGCCGTCGATCCCCTTGAGGGTCGACTTCTCGACATGGGTGGCGCTGCGCGACCGCAGATAGTAGGTCGTCTTCAAGCCGCGGTTCCAGGCGAGCCGGTAGAGCGCGTCGAGCTTCTTGCCGGACGGGCTGGCGATATAGAGATTGAGCGACTGCGACTGGTCGATCCACTTCTGCCGGCGCGCCGCCGCCTCGATGAGGAAGCTCGAGTCGATCTCGAAGGCGGTGGCGTAAAGCGCCTTGAGGTCGCCGGGAACGCGGTCGATCTCGCCCAGGCTGCCGTCGAAATATTTGAGATCGCTGATCATCACCTCGTCCCACAGGCCGCGCTCCTTGAGATCGCGCACCAGACCGGCGTTCACGATGGTGAAGTCGCCCGACATGTTCGACTTGACGTAGAGATTCTGGTAAGCGGGCTCGATCGACTGGCTGACCCCGCAGATGTTGGAGATCGTCGCGGTCGGCGCGATGGCCATCACGTTGGAATTGCGCATGCCCTGCCTCAGGACCCGCTCGCGCAAGGACGCCCAGTCGAGCCGGGCCGAGCGGTCGAGGTCGAGCCTGCCGCGCGAGCCGGCCAGGATATCGATCGAATCGATCGGCAGGATGCCCCGGCTCCACAGCGAGCCGTCATAGCTCGGATAGCGGCCGCGCTCGGCGGCGAGATCGCTGGATGCGGCGATGGCGGTGAAGGAGATCGCCTCCATGCTCGCGTCGGCGAAGCCGATCGCGGCTTCTGAGGCGTAAGGGATGCGCAGCCGGTAGAGCGCGTCCTGGAATCCCATGAGGCCCAGGCCCACCGGGCGGTGGCGCAGATTGGAATGCCGCGCCTCGGGGATGGTGTAGAAATTCACGTCGATGACGTTGTCGAGCATGCGTATGGCGACCGTGACGGTGCGGACCAGATGCTCCTGGTCGATGCCGTTTTCGGTGACGTGGTTGGCGAGATTGATCGACGCGAGGTTGCACACCGCGACCTCCTTGTCGGAGGTGTTCAGCGTGATCTCGGTGCACAGGTTGGAAGAATGGATGACGCCCACATGCTGCTGCGGCGAGCGCAGGTTGCACGGGTCCTTGAAGGTGATCCAGGGATGGCCGGTCTCGAACAGCATGGTGAGCATCCGCCGCCACAGATCGAGAGCGCGGATCTGCTTGAACACTTTGATCCGCCCCGCCGCGGCTTCAGCCTCATAGGTCTCATAGGCCGCCTTGAAGGCGGCGCCGGTGAGATCGTGCAGATCGGGCACCTCGTCGGGCGAGAACAGCGTCCATGAGCCATCGGCCTCCACCCGCTCCATGAACAGGTCGGGCACCCAGTTGGCGGTGTTCATGTCATGCGTGCGCCGGCGGTCGTCGCCGGTGTTCTTGCGCAGGTCGAGGAACTCGTCGATGTCGACGTGCCAGGTCTCGATATAGGCGCAGACCGCGCCCTTGCGCTTGCCGCCCTGGTTGACGGCGATCGCCGTGTCGTTGGCGACCTTGAGGAACGGCACGACGCCCTGCGACTTGCCGTTGGTTCCCCGGATATGGGCGCCGAGGCCGCGCACGCGCGTCCAGTCATTGCCGAGGCCGCCCGAATATTTGGCGAGGAGCGCATTGTCCTTGACGGATTTGAAGATGCCGTCGAGGTCGTCGGGCACCGTGGTGAGGAAACAGGAGGAGAGCTGCGGCCTGACGGTGCCGGAATTGAACAGGGTGGGGGTGGAGCACATGAGATCGAAGGACGAGAGCGCGCCGTAGAACTCGATGGCGCGCGTCTCGCGGTCTACCTCGCGCAGCGCGATACCCATGGCGACGCGCATGAAGAAGGCCTGCGGCAGCTCGAAGCGGGTGCCGTTTACATGCAGGAAATAGCGGTCGTAGAGCGTCTGCAGGCCGAGATACTGGAAGTTGAGATCGGCCTCCGGCCTGAGCGCCGCCCCGAGGCGCGCCAGGTCGAAACGCGCCAGCTCCGGATCGAGCAGCCCCGCTTCTATGCCGCGATCGACGTAGTCCTCGAAGTAGGCGGCGTAGCGTCCCGCCATCCGGGCCTGGTCGGCTTCCTCGGCATGGCCGCCCAGGAAGCTCAAGGCTTCGGCGCGCAGCTTGTTGAGGAGCAGCCTGGCGCTGGCATAGGCGTAGTCGGGCTCGGTCTCGATGAGGGTGCGCGCCGCCATGATCTGGGCGAGCGCGAGTTCCTCCTCGCTCATGCCGTCATAGAGGTTGCGTCTGGTCTCGGCCAGAATCGCTTCGGGCTGGACGCCGGTGAGGCCGGCGCAGGCGTCAGCCACAAGGCCCGCAAGGCGCGCCTCGTCCAACGGCCGCCGTCCGCCGGCGGCCGTGGTCACGGCGATGACCTGAACGGGAGGGTGCGCGGCCTTCGCCGCATCGCGCAGCCGGGCGCGCTCCTCGCGATAGAGCACATAGGCGCGCGCCACCTTGTGATGGCCGCCGCGCATCAGCGCCAGCTCGACCTGGTCCTGGATCTCCTCGATATGCATGGCGCGGTCGGCGTCGGACCGCCGGGTCAAGGCGAGCTTCACCTGATCGGTCAGGTCACGGACGATCTCGTGGACGCGCTTCGAGGCCGCGGCGCTGCTGCCTTCCACGGCGAGAAAGGCCTTGGTCATGGCGATGGCGATCTTGGCCGGATCGAAGGCCGAGACCGCGGCGTTGCGGCGGATCACCCGGAACGAGGGCGTCCGCGAAGACGCTTCGGCCGGGTGCTTTTGCGGGACCGGAGCGGCTTGGCTTTCCGGCCGATCGGCGATCGCAGTGAGAGACATTGGCTAACCCCTAGATTGTTGGGGCCAGGGCAAAGGAACGCCGCCGATCTTCCAGCGACAGGCGGAAGACGCGGCCGACGATCCATCGGAGCACCCCGCCCGAGGACGATACAAGCGTCACAGGCAGGTCTCCTGACTCGCGGGTCGACGCCGTTTGCGCAGCCTTCCCAATGCCTTGAGCATCAGTGGCCGGATACGGCAAACGGCTCGCCGCTTACAGTTGCGGGGGCAGTCCCGGCGTCGCACCGGGTTCCCTCTTAGCTTCAGAATCGCTTCTGAAGACCAGTGACCGCTACATATTGTGGGATATGTCGCTGCTTCGTCAATATATCGTTGGACACTTCACAGTGGATATGACGATATAAAAATATCTTTATATGTTTGTTGACATTGTTGCGGCGAAGAGACATGATCGCGGGCGTTACGGTCTCCGGATTCATATCCGGAGCTAAGAGGGAATGCGGTGCGATCCTCGGATCAAATCCGCAGCTGCCCCCGCAACTGTAAGCGGCGAGCCCGATCCGAATATCCACTGGCCACGGGCCGGGAAGGGGGATCGGGGCTTGGACCCGCGAGCCAGGAGACCTGCCGTGACGCAGACGTTCTAGGGCGGGGTGTCCCATGGGAGCGAGAGCCCTGGGCCCGGCTTGCGAAGCCATACAGCCTCCGGCCTCACATCCATAGGCTGCTGCGCCAGGCAAGGTGCGCACCATGAGCAACGACACGACATTCGGCAAAGTCGACCGGCGCGGCCGCGGTCCGCCGCGATAGCGCGCCACATCCCTTCAGCCTGAACACAACGAACCGGAGCCCAGGGTCTTCGGAACAGGAGACGTCATGTCCATCGCCACCGCCAATCTCGGCTTTCCCCGCATCGGCCCCCGCCGCGAACTGAAATCCGCCCTCGAAAGCTTCTGGTCGGGCAAGAGCGGAAAGGGCGATCTGCTCGCCGTCGCCAAAGCCCTGCGCAAGGCGAACTGGGAGCTCCAGAAGAAGCACGGGATCGACCATATACCGAGCAACGACTTCTCGCTCTACGATCATGTCCTCGACGTGAGCGCAATGGTGGGCGCCGTGCCGGCGGTCTATGGCTGGCATGGCGGACCTGTCTCGATCGAGACCTATTTCGCCATGGCGCGCGGCAGCCAGGCCCATGCCGCCACGGAGTCCTGCGCGCACGGGCAGGGGCCTTCAGCCGGCATGCCGGCGCTCGAAATGACGAAATGGTTCGACACCAACTATCATTTCATGGTGCCCGAGCTGGCAAGCGGCCAGGACTTCGAGCTGGCGTCGACCAAGCCGGTCGACGAGTTCCTGGAGGCGAAGGCGCTCGGCATCCACACAAGGCCCGTGCTCGTCGGGCCGGTCACCTATCTGCTTCTCGCCAAGGCCAAGGACGGTGCGGGCTCGCCGTTGACGCTGCTTTCCGGATTGCTGCCGGTCTATGCCGAGATCCTGCGCCGGCTCCGCGCGGCGGGCGCCGACTGGGTGCAGATGGACGAGCCGGCCCTCGTCCTGGACCTTTCAGCGCCGGCGCGCGCCGCTTTCAGGACGGCCTATGAGGCTCTCGCGCGAGACGTGCCCGACCTCAAGCTGATGCTCACCACCTATTTCGGCGCGCTCGGCGACAATGCCGGCCTTGCGCTCGACCTCCCGGTCGCGGGCCTGCATGTCGATCTCTGCGCCGCGCCGGAACAGGGCGAGACGATCCTGAGGGATGTCCGGTCCGACCTCATATTCTCGCTCGGTCTCGTGAGCGGCCGCAACATCTGGCGCAACGATCTGACGCGAAGTCTCACCCGCATCGAGCGGTATGCCGGCCGGAACGGCATCGTCCTGGCGCCGTCCTCGTCGCTCCTGCACGTGCCGGTCGATCTCGCGCTTGAGCGCGATCTCGACCCCGAGATCCGGAACTGGCTCGCTTTCGCGACGCAGAAGATCGAAGAGACCGCGCTGCTGGCACGAGGACTGCGCGAGGGGCGCGTGGCGATCGCCGCCGCGCTTGCCCTCTCGGACGAGGCCGCGGAGGAACGGAAATCCTCGGCCAGGATCCACGACAAGGTGGCGCAGCTTCGCGCCCGCAACGTGACGCACGAGATGACATTGCGCCTCAATCCGTTCAACCGGCGACGGCGGGTCCAGGCGGCGAAGCTCGGCCTGCCGGCCTTTCCCACGACGACCATCGGCTCCTTCCCGCAGACGGCGGACGTGCGCAAGGCGCGGGCCGCCCACGCCAAGGGCGAGATGTCGGCGGAGGCCTATGACGCCTTCCTGCGCAAGGAGACGGAAGCGGCGGTGCGCTGGCAGGAAGAGATCGGCATCGACGTGCTCGTCCATGGCGAGTTCGAGCGCAACGACATGGTGCAGTATTTCGGCGAGCAGCTTAGAGGCTTCACCTTCACCAGGCACGGCTGGGTGCAGAGCTATGGCTCGCGCTATGTGCGCCCGCCGGTCATCTTCGGCGACGTGTCGCGGCCCAAACCGATGACCGTCGCCTGGTCGGCCTACGCGCAGTCGCTCACCGAGCGGCCGTTGAAAGGGATGCTGACCGGTCCGGTGACGATCCTGCAATGGTCCTTCGTGCGGGACGACCTTGCGCGCAGCGATGTCTGCCGCCAGATCGCGCTTGCCATACGCGACGAGGTTCTCGATCTCGAGGATGCCGGCATCGGCATCATCCAGATCGACGAGCCGGCGATCCGCGAGGGCCTGCCGCTGCGCCGCGCCGACTGGAAGGGCTATCTCGGCTGGGCCGTCGAGTGCTTCCGTCTCGCCGCCTCCGGCGTCAGGGACGAGACCCAGATCCATACCCATATGTGCTATTGCGAGTTCAACGACATCATCGAGGCCATCGGATCGATGGACGCGGACGTCATCTCGATCGAGACGTCGCGCTCGAAGATGGAGTTGCTCGACGCCTTCGTCTCCTATCGCTATCCGAACGAGATCGGCCCCGGCGTCTATGACATCCATTCACCGCGCGTGCCCGAGGCCGACGAAATGGTGGGGCTTCTGATCAAGGCGAGGAGCCATCTTTCGCCCGACCAGATCTGGGTCAACCCGGACTGCGGGCTCAAGACGCGCAAATGGGAAGAGGTGCGGCCAGCTCTCGTCAACATGGTGGCGGCGGCCAGAAAGCTGCGCGGCGGCATCGACACCGCCGCGGTGGAATAGCGCGCAGAGCCGGCCAGAAAGCGGCCGGCTCGCTTCTCAATGACGGGAAGCGTCGATGACATCCAACAGGAGTTCCCGCAGCCGCGCAATGCCGGCCGACCGGCCCTCCTTGCGGTCGAGGCGGGCTATTTCGCACGCCGCCGCGGTGGCAACGTCCGCGTCCGGCGGAAGATGCATCAGCCAGGCCAGGAGAACGTCCTCCGGCTTCTGCTGCGAGAGCCGATCCGGCGTATGCTTCATGGCCTGCCGATCTCCTCCAGATACCATCCGACATAGCGCAGCTGGTTGTACTCCATGGGCGCGATCGGTCCCGGTACGAAATAGCGCGAACGCACGCCGCGCGCCGCGTGCTCGATAATCTTCTTGTCCTCCCCGGTGGTCACCTTCCACAGCCAGGTCAGCCTGGCGGGATCGTAGTCGCGCCCTTCCACCGCATCGCCGCGCACCAGCCAGATGAGCTCCATCTCGCAGCTGTCGACGGTCTTGGGAATGAAGCGATAGATCATGCCGTGGTCGGGATAACAGACGAGGAAGCTCGTTCCTCCGACATGGATCGAGGTGACGCCGCCGTCATACCGGCGGAACTTGCCCATCAGAGGCGCTACCGGCGAGCCGTCCTCGCTGCCGCTCGAGGCGCCGTCGTAAAGCGCATAGCGGAAGACGTCGATAGCCTCCTTGCCCGACAGCGAGTTCTGCCAGTGATTGCCGGAGGTGATGCTGATGCCGAGCGCGCAGGTACGATCTTCCATCTGGCGGTTCATATCGGCGATATGTTCGGCCGGCTGTTCGAGCGCGTGAGTCTTCGAATATTCGGGATGTGCTGGCCCGCAATGATAGCATTCGACATAGTTCTCGACGGCGAGCTTCCAGTTCGCCTCGATCGCATAGGTCTCGCGATGCGCGACCTTGGCCTCGCTCCAGCCATATTGCCCGCAACTCGCCCGCAATGACTGCTCGACGATGGTGAAGTCCAGCGGGGCATCGGCGAAGGAAATGAAGACCAGGCCTTCCGCTACGCGGACATGCAGTTGATGCAGGCCGTGCTTCTCGCGGTCGAAATCTCTGGGCATCAGGCGCGCAGCCTTGAGGCGTCCATCGATGGAATAGGTCCAGGCATGATAGGGGCATATGAAGAAACGGGCATTGCCCTTCGGCCTGGTGCAGACCTCGGCACCCCGGTGGCGGCAGACATTCAGGAAGGCGCGGATGGTGCCATCGATCCCACGCGCGACGATCACCGCCTCGCGTTCGAGGTTGAACAGCTCGAAATCGCCGGGATTGGGCAGAATGCTGGCATGGCCGATGCAGTGCCAGTGGCGGCGGATAACGCGCTCCATGTCGCGTTCAAAGACGTCGGCATCGGCATAGAAGGATCGCGGCAGGCCATGTCCTCTCCGGCAGCTCGCGATCAACTGGTCGATTTTGTCGCCCGGTCTGTCCTGATGAAGAAGTGCAACAGTCGTCATCTTCTCGTTCCGTCCTCGCAACCCATGAGCGTCGGCGGTGCAGGTACGGAAGAAGAGGGGAGATTTGGCCGATCGGCATGCGGAACACGCGCCCGGCAAATCGCCACTCGACCGCCCACCGCAGTCCGTCGGCAATGCTCGAGGCTGGTTTCCGGGCTTGGGACTGTCCTTGCCGGACGGCCGCCCCGCCTTCCCGGGCCAAAGCCCAGTGGCGATTGGAGCGGCAATGCATCCCTTACCGTTACGGGGGTAGCGCCGGTTTCGCACCGGCTTCCCAATTATCCTGCCCTACGAGGGCAGGCACCCAAAGCAACCATGATTAGACCATGAGAGCCGCCTACCGGCAAGAGGTGAGAAGATTTACGACGGCCGGCACAGGACCTCACCGATCAAGCTTCGGCCAAGCGGGCCCTCGACCTCTGTCCCTTCACATGAGCGATGCACGGCCTTCAATCCCGGAGATTGAAGTCATGCGTAGCTACCGGAAAGGCTTTGTCGGCCGCGGGCGGCAAGTTCGCGTTCGACGACAGCCCCAAAGGCGAGCCCGATGACCGTCCACAGAATGAGCTGAATGCCGAGCGATGCCACGCGGAATTTCCAGAGCACGACGGCCGAAAACTGCTCGGGTACCTCATTGATGTCGGGCATCGCATATTTGACGATCGCGAACGCTATCAGGAAGGCCAGCGCGGCGGCGATCGACGCATTCCAGCCGCCGATCTGATTCCACAGGCGCCGCGCCAGGCCGATTGCCAGAATCATGGCCGCCAGAGAGATGACAATCATGATGAAGTAGAGCTCCGTGCGGTACCCGATGGTTTCCGGATTCCCTACCGATGGTGGATTGGCCGGATATTTGAGCCCTGGAACAATGATGATCGCCAAAAAGCCGAGGAGGGCTATCAGCGCCGACGTGCCTCGCGGGCCAAGCGAGCCGAGCCTTCCATAGGCAAAAGCAAAAACGAGGGAGAAGAGTCCGCCAAGTGCGGCGCCGTAGACCAATATGCCGGTCGCAAGGCCAATTCCGGCTTGCGTGGTCCGGCTGACAAGCTCGGGCTCCGGCGCCTCGCCGGCGGCCTGGGCCGTTTGTTCCTCGAAGGCAATAGCCTGGTCCACAGGCGGCTCGCCGTAAATGCGAGCGAATGCGAAAGCCAGTATCCCTGCAACCAACCCGACAAGCATGCCCCGCAGCAGAAGTCTTCCGACCATGATCGTTTCTCCTTAGAGCTCCCAAGATATTGATTTGGCGCGAATCCTTTTCGGCGAAGTGATTCCACTTCGCCGGGATGCGCGCTAGTGGCAGGGAAAGCCGAGGAGGTGGCGGCCGTCATGCACGAACTCATGCACATACATGCCGGAGATGAGGGACGTCGCGCCTTCCTCCGCTCCGACGAAGTAAATGGCCAGCAGCAGCAACAGACCGGCGAAGAGGGCCCAGGGCAGCAATTCGCCCACGGGAATGGGTTCGGGCCGGACACCCGGTGACAGCGCAATATCGGACATGAATGCCTCCTGGGATACGTCGTCCCAAAGCAAATGACTGGACGCGATGCATAGCGGTCTGACTTGCAATCCCCGAGCCATCGGGGGCTGATCACAGTGGCGAGACCGTGCCGGAATTCCACCGGCTTCGCTTGCATTGCAGCCTCGAAGAGTATGGCGGCTGTCTGTTCGTGTCAACGAAAGACCAGTAAAACCAAGCCCTTCGGCAACAAGTTTTCACTGCGGAAGATTACGGGATTGTAATTCATGAAGGCATTGCGGCTGACGCTCGTGTGCAGCGGGATCACACAGGGCATGCGGAAGCAGGAATTTCCGCTCGACCGGCCTTTGGAGAAGCGCTCCATCGACCTTGCACATTCGCTGCGCCCGCGGCTGGCGGCTGCGGACCGGGCTCTGTCCGCACCGGCGCTGCGTGCTCGCCAGACCGCCGACCTCTTGGGGCTGGATGCCACGGTGCGCGAAGATCTGCGTGACCAGGACCATGGCGTGTGGGCCGGAAAAGCGGTTTCCGAAGTCGAAGCCCTGGAGCCCGGCGCGCTCGCGGCCTGGCTGACGGATCCCGCCTATGCCCAGCAGGGCGGGGAGTCCGTCGCCGACGTGTCGAGACGCACAGCAGCCTTCCTTGACGAGATGCGCGGCGCATCCGGACATGTGATCGCGGTGACCCATGGCGCCGTGGTGCGCGCGGCAATCGTGCACGTTCTGGCAGCGCCTTTGTCGGCGTTCCGGCATATCGATGCGCCGCCCCTCGGGCTCACCGACCTTCGTCACAACGGGTCGCGGTGGGTATTGCGCGCGCATGCCTTCCCGGAATGAACCGGCCAAATACTTGCGGCCATGGTGAACATTTGCTAGCTGTCCCGCGTCGGTTTCCGAAAGGAATTGAAAGGGAATCCGCCGTCGGACGAAAATCCGGCGAACCGGAACTGCCCCCGCAACTGTAGGCGGTGAGCGGACTGCGCATGAGCCACTGTGGCGCAAGCCATGGGAAGGCCGCAGCCCGCGACGATCCGCCAGTCAGGAGACCTGCCGACAAACGCTACGCAACGTGGCCTGGACGGGGTTGTCCGGGGAGGTGCAAAGTGGATTTTCGCCAAAGGCCGAGCCTGTGGGCGCCTTCATGCAGGGCGCTTCGCTTGCGGCTTTTGCGGGCCCTTCCCGTCCTGTCTTCGGTCGCCCTCACGATTGGAGACATGAGATGACTACCAGAACCGTCCTTGCCGCGCTCTTCGTGGCAAGCTGCTTCGTCCTTCCGTCCGCCGCCGGGACCGCCTATCCGCTGCACCTGAAGAATTGCGGCGTCAACGTCACTTTCGACAAGGCCCCCGACAGCGCGGTGACCGTGGGACAGGCCGCGACCGAGATCCTCTATTCGCTGGGGCTCGCCGACAAGGTGAAGGGCACTTCGGTATGGTTCACCGACGTCCTGCCCGAGTTCAAGGACGTGAACGCGAGAATCGAGCGGCTCGCCGACAACGATCCGAGCTTCGAAAGCGTCGTGGCGAAGAAGCCCGGCATGGTCGCCGCGCAGTATGAATGGCATATCGGCCCGCAGGGCATCGTCGGGACGCGCGAGCAGTTCACCGACGTGGGTATCCCGACCTACATTCTTCCCGCCGACTGCTGGAACAAGGACAACGCCACAGGATCCGACGGCACCCGCTCCGCCATGTTCGTCATGGAGAGCATCTATGCCGGCGTGACCGAGCTCGCCCGGATATTCGACGTCGCGGACCGCGGCGAAAGGCTGGTCGCCGACCTCAAGGCGCGCGAGGCGGCGGCGATCGGGAAGGCGAAGGGACTCGGCCTCGACGGCGCCTCGGCCGTCTTCTGGTTCTCCTCGGCCGAGATGGAGGCCGATCCCTATGTGGCCGGGCGCAAGGGCCCGCCCGGCTACATGATGCAGGCGCTCGGCCTGAAGAACGTCGTCGAAAGCGACGAGGAATGGCCGACGGTGAGCTGGGAAACCATCGCCCGCGCCAATCCCTCGGTCATCGTGATCGCCAGGATGGACCGCCGGCGCTTCCCGGCCGATGACTACGAGAAGAAGCTCGAATTCCTGAAAACCGATCCGGTGGCCAGCCAGATGGACGCGGTGAAGAACGACCGCATCGTGATTCTCGACGCGCATTCGATGGACCCGTCAATCCGCAACGTCGCGGCGCTCGAGACGCTGGCCGGCGCCTTGCCGGCCTTCGGCCTGAAGTGACGGCGGCCGACGCCGTCCCCGCCAGGCACGTGACCGGCCTCGCTCTGCGTTCCGGCGCAGGCGCGGCCGTGCTCCTCCTGGCGATCGTCGCCGGGATCGTCGTCGGCGAAACGCCGCTGCCGGTCGAAACGGTGACGGCGGTCCTGGCGAAGCATCTGTGGGGCGCCGGGCATGCCGTCGATCCCATCGAGGCGGGCATCGTCTGGAACTACCGCCTGCCGCGCACCCTGGTCGCGGCAGGCTGCGGCGCCGGGCTCGCCATTTCGGGCGTCGTGCTGCAGGCGCTGGTGCGCAACGCGCTGGCCGATCCTTACCTGCTCGGCGTGTCCGCCGGGGCGTCGACCGGGGCGGTGGCGGTGACGATCCTGGGCGTGGGGGGCGGCGTGATCGGCATTTCCGCCGGGGCGTTCGGCGGCGCCGTCCTGGCTTTCGGGCTGGTGGCGGCGCTGGCGCGCGCGGCAGGCGGCGGTCCGGCGCAGATGATCCTCGCCGGCATTGCCGGATCACAGCTGTTCAACGCCCTCACGTCGTTCTTCATCGCCAGGTCGGCCAATGCCGAACAGGCGCGCGGGATCATATTCTGGCTTCTCGGGAACCTGTCCGGCGTGCGCTGGCCGGATGTGTCGCTCGCCCTGCCGGTCGCGGCGGCCGGATTCCTCGCCTGCCTCTGGTACTCCCGCGCGCTCGACGCCTTCGCCTTCGGCGCCGATTCCGCGGCTTCGCTCGGGGTGCCCGTGCGGCGGGTGCAAGCGGTGCTGATCGCAGCGACGACGCTGGTCACGGCGGTGATGGTGAGCCTCGTCGGGTCGATCGGCTTCGTCGGCCTCGTGATCCCGCATGCGGCGCGCTTCGTCACCGGCGTGCGGCACGGACGGCTGATCCCGGCGGCGGCGCTGGCCGGCGCGGTGTTCCTCATCGCCGCCGACGTCGCCTCGCGCATGCTGATCAAGGGGCAGGTCGTCCCGATCGGCGTCGTCACCGCGCTGGTCGGCGCACCGGGCTTCGCGCTCATCCTCATCCACAGCCGGAGGCGGGGATGAGGCTGTCGGCCCGCAATCTCGGCTGGTCGGCAGGCGGCCGCGCCATCGTCGCCGGCATCGATCTCGAGATCGAGCCGGGAGAGACCTTCGGCCTGATCGGCCCGAACGGCTCCGGCAAGTCGACCCTCCTGCGGCTTCTGGCGGGAATCCTGCCCGCCGCCGCGGGCGAGGTGCGACTGGAGGGGCGCCCGATGGCCGTGCTCGGGCGGCGCGAAATCGCGCGGGCGGTTGCGCTGGTGGAACAGCAGGCGGAGACCGCCGAGCGCCTGACCGCCCGCGACGCGGTGGAGCTCGGCCGCACGCCCTGGCTGTCGCCGCTGGCCCCTTTTTCATCCACCGATGCGCGGATCGTGGACGAGGCGCTGGCCGCCGCCGGCATGGCCGGCAAGGCGGAGCAGGTATGGACGACGCTTTCCGGCGGCGAGCGCCAGCGCGTCCACTTCGCCCGCGCTCTGGCGCAGCAGCCGCGCCTCATGCTGCTGGACGAGCCGACCAACCATCTCGACATCCATCACCAGCTCGCGCTGCTTCGCCTGGTCGCGCGGCTGCCGGTGACGGTGGTGATCGCGCTGCACGACCTCAACCAGGCGATGGGCTGCGACCGGCTGGCCGTGATGGAGGAGGGCCGCATCGCCGCCTGCGGCGCGCCGGAGGAGATCATGACCCCCGTCCGCCTCGCCGCGATCTTCCGCGTCGGCGCCAGGACGCTGCGCGATCCGGCCGACGACGCCATGCAGTTCCGGTTCCATTGCCTCGAGGAGTGAGCGGGGAGATCGATCGTGTTTCTGCCCGTTGAACGCAGCCGCCCGTCCGCGGCGCTCGTTCAGAAGCTCCACTCCTTGGCCTTCGACACCAGGAAGTCGCGGAAGACGGTGACCCGCTTCGAATCCTTGAGCTCTTCAGGATAGACGAAATAGGTGTCGAATTGCGGCGTCTCGACCGGCAGGTTGACCTGCACCAGGCTCGAATTGCTGCCGACGATGTAATCGGCGAGGGAAGCGATGCCGACTCCGGCCTCGACGACGCGGCGCAGGCCATAGGCGTTGTTGACGCGCAGGAATGGCCGCCTCGTGTCGCCGTCGGCGCGCCCCGCAGTCTCCAGCCAGTTGACCGAGGTGAGATAGCTCGGCGCCTGGCCGAAAGTCACCAGGCGGTGGTTGTCGAGGTCCTCGACCGATTTCGGCATGCCGAACTTCTTGATGTATTCGGGCGCCGCATAGATGTGGTGGTGCACGGTGAAGAGCTTGCGCTGGATGAGGTCGGGCTGCACCGGCCGCCTCAGCCTGATCGCGACGTCGGCCTCGCGCATCGCCAGATCGAGCTCGCGGTCGTCGAGCATCAGCGTCACCTGGATCTGCGGATAGAGGTCGGTGAACTCGGTGAGATGCGGCGTCAGCCACACCGAGCCCAGGCCGACGGTGGTGGTGATGCGCAATTCGCCGGTCGGCTTGTCCTTGGAATCCATGAGGCGCGTCTGCGCCGCGGCCAGCTTGGCGAAGACGTCATGGGCGGTGCGGTAGAGAACCTCGCCCTGCTCGGTGAGGATGAGGCCGCGGGCGTGGCGATGGAACAGCGCCACGTTCAGATCCTGCTCGAGCGAGCTGATCTGCCGGCTCACCGCCGACTGCGACAGGCCCAGATCGTGCCCCGCATGCGTGAATGACCCCGCCTCCGCGACGGCGTGAAAGATCCTGAGTTTGTCCCAATCCATGGCAATGCTGTTTCTTCGGTTTGCATTGCCTATCCCCGCAATGCGTGTTCAGTCTGCGCATGCTGGCGCGAAAAACCAGTCTCCACTTTTTCGCGCAATGCTGTTTTCCCTACTCGGCCGCTTCCCTTACGTGCTCCTGAGCGGCGAGCCATCGTTCCACCTCGAGCGCCGCCATGCAGCCCATGCCGGCGGCGGTGACGGCCTGACGGTAGATGTCGTCGGTCACGTCGCCCGCCGCATGGACGCCCGGAATGGCGGTCGCGGTCGAGCGGCCCTCGGTGATGATGTAGCCCGACGCATTGAGCGGCAGCTGATCGACGAAAAGCTCGGTCGAGGGCTTGTGGCCGATGGCGATGAACACGCCGTCGACGGCGAGCTCCTGGACGGCGCCTGTCTTGAGATTGCGGATCCGCGCGCCGGTGACGCCCTTCGGATCGTCCGCCCCCACCACCTCCTCGAGGATCGAATCCCAGACGACCTTGATCTTCGGGTGGGCGAACAGCCGGTTCTGCAGGATCTTCTCGGCGCGGAAATGATCGCGGCGGTGCACGACGGTTACCTCGCTCGCGAAATTGGTGAGGAAAAGCGCCTCCTCGACCGCGGTGTTGCCGCCGCCCACCACGGCCACCTTCCGGTCGCGGTAGAAGAAGCCGTCGCAGGTGGCGCAGGCCGAGACGCCGAAGCCCTGGAAGCGGTGCTCGGAGGGCAGCCCCAGCCATTTGGCCTGGGCGCCGGTGGCGATGATGAGCGCGTCCGCGGTATAGACCTGGCCCGAATCGCCCTTGAGCCAGAAGGGGCGCTGCCTGAGCTTCACCCCGACGATGTGGTCCTGGACGATCTCGGTGCCGACATGGCGCGCCTGGGCCTCCATCTGCTGCATCAGCCAGGGGCCCTGAATGACGTCCGCGAAGCCCGGATAGTTCTCGACGTCGGTGGTGATCGTCATCTGCCCGCCCGGCTGGATGCCCTGGATCATCAGGGGCTTCAGCATGGCGCGCGCCGCATAGATGGCGGCCGTATATCCGGCCGGGCCTGATCCGAGGATCACGACACGGGCATGACGGTCGGTCATGTCTCACTCCTTGGAACCCCGGCCGATTCGGACCGCCCTGGTCCGCCTCGGAGAGGGACTGGTTATATATAGTCTGAAACGCTTCCCTGCCGCCAAAATCGAGTCGTTCTGGCGGAAACCACTCTGGTGATATGTCGGCATAGCATAGCTTATTTAGAGGCATTCTCAAGCCTTTGACTATCGGTTGTGCATAGCTCGCCGTAACCGCAATGTGTGTTGCGCATTCTTGAAATTTTATTGCTATAGTGCAGCGCCATGACCGTCACGGGGCATCTCGACGCCATCGACTGGAAAATCCTGCGGACCCTCCAGGACGACGGCCGCATCACCAATGTCGAGCTAGCCGAAAAAGTGGGGCTCTCGCCCCCGCCCTGCCTCAGGCGGGTGCGGGCGCTGGAGGAGGCGGGCTATATCGCCGGCTACCGGGCCATGCTCAATGCCGAGAAGCTCGGCTTCGAAGTCATGGTCTTCGCCATGGTCGGGCTGAAGACCCAGGCCGAAAGCGAGCTCACCCAGTTCGTCGAGCAGGTCGGGCGCTGGCCCCTGGTGCGCGAGTGCTATGCGGTCTCCGGCGAGGCCGATTTCATGCTCAAATGCGTCGGCCCCGACCTTCATGCGATGCAGGACTTCATCATCAAGGACCTGACCGCGGCGGCCAATGTCGACAGCGTGAAGACGACGCTCATCCTGCGCCAGGAAAAATACGAGCCCGGAATCCCGATCGCATGAGCGGTGCCGCGAGCGCGTTCGGCGGCACTTCCGCCAAAGGCTGGTTCGGCCTGACATCGGCGGCCCTGACCGCCGTGGTGGTGGGCTTCGCCTCGACCATCCTCCTCATCATGGAGGCGGCCGACGCAGTGGGCGCCAACCCGGACGAGAAAGCGTCCTGGGCCGCCGCCTTGTGCATAGGCCAGGCGATCACCACCCTGATGCTGAGCTGGCGCTACCGGATGCCGATCATCACCGCCTGGTCGACGCCGGGCGCAGCGCTCATCGCTACCAGCACCTCCGCCGGCATCGACTATCCGGGCGCCATCGGCGCGTTCATCGCGGCAGGCCTCCTGATGTGCCTGACCGCGATGTTCAAGCCGGTGGCGCGCGCCATCGAGCGGATCCCGGCCTCGATCGCCGCGGCGATGCTGGCCGGCGTCCTCCTGCGCTATTCGATGGGCGTTCCCGGTGCGGCCATCGAGCTGCCCTGGCAGGTCCTGCCGCTCATCGCCGTCTTCTTCGCCCTGCGCGTGTGGCAGCCGTTCTTTGCGGTGCCGGTGGTCGTCGCCGCCGGCATCGCGCTCGCCGCCGCGACGGGCGCTTTCGAAGCCGGCTGCTGCTCGCTCGGCGTCACGGAACCGGTGTGGACCACGCCCCGCTTCGACTGGCCGATCATCGTCGGCATCGGCCTGCCGCTCTATCTCGTCACCATGGCGTCCCAGAACCTGCCCGGCTTCGCGGTGCTCAAGGCCTCGGGCTATCAGCCGCCGGTCAGGGGACCCTTGTGGGTCACCGGCATCGCCTCCGTCGTCTTCGCTCCCTTCGGCGCGCATCAGCTCAACCTCGCGGCCATCACCGCGTCCATCGTCACCGGACCCGAAGCCCATCCCGATCCGCACAAGCGCTGGCTCGTCGCCTGGCCCTATCTCGTCCTCTATATATTGGTGGGACTCGCCGCGGCGAGCTTCGTCGCCATCCTGGGCAGCCTGCCCAAGCCCCTCATCACGGCGATAGCGGGCCTTGCTCTCTTCGCTCCCCTGCTCGGCAGCGCCACGGCCATGTTCAAGGAGAAGGAGCAGATCGAGGCGGCGCTCGCGACCTTCCTGGTCTCGGCCTCGGGCATCGCCGTCTACGGGGTAGGGGCGCCCTTCTGGGGCCTGGTCGCCGGACTTGTCCTGCACGGCGCGCGCCACCTCCGGTCCATGAAGCAGCTCAATGGCTGATGCATACGATTTCGCCTTCACGCGGATCACCGGCGAGAGGCTGGCGCTCGCGGACTTCGCCGGCAAGGCGGTCCTCGTCGTCAATACGGCGTCGGCCTGCGGATACACGCCGCAATATGAAGAGCTGGAGGCGCTCTGGCAGGCGTACAAGGACAAGGGCCTCGTGGTGCTGGGGGTGCCGTGCAACCAGTTCGGCGGGCAGGAGCCGGGATCGGAAGCCGAGATCGGCGCCTTCTGCCGCAAGGCCTATGGCGTGACCTTCCCCCTCACGGCCAAGACCGAAGTCAAGGGCAAGGACGCGCACCCCTTCTATCGCTGGGCGAACGCGGCGGCCGGACCCGAAGGTCAGCCCAAGTGGAACTTCCATAAATATCTCGTCGGCCGCGACGGCTCGCTCTCGGCATGGTTCTCGAGCCGGACGAAGCCGACCGGCCCCAAGATCCGCAAGGCGCTGGAGAAGATTATTTCCTAACGAATGCCGTTCTGTGGCGGATTTGCCATAGGCAGCGGAAATCGCACCACGAGGCTCCGGCAAAGATTGACGGTATGTGAGCCGGGCCTCATAGTCCAGGAGACGGTGGAGTCTGAAGGGGAGCATAGAGGGTCATGCGGAAACTGGCTGTCGCCCTGACTCTGGGATCGGCGTTGGGCTTGAGCGGACCGGCCTGGGCCGCCGATATCATCGACGAATGCAATGGCGGCTGGGACGGCGTCTATGCCGGCGTCTTTGGCGGCGTGGGCTTTTCATCCTCGGACTGGGACGGCAGCGACGGGGATATTCAGGAATTCGAAGCGCCGGTCGATGAAACGCTCAACGATACCGCCTTCCTGCTGGGTGGACTGGTCGGTGTCAATTTTCAACACTGCGACTGGGTATTCGGCGCGGAGGGCGACATTGCCTGGCTCCACTCCAGGGAGCGTGAAAACCTCGACGGCGCCGAAGGCCTCGATATCACGTCCAAGATCGATTTCCTCGGCTCCGTGCGCGCCAGAGTCGGTTATGCGCCGGGTCGCACCCTGTACTATCTGACCGGCGGCCTCGCCTTCTCGGATGCCAAACATACGTGGGATGACCATGGCAGTGTTGATTTCGACCTGTCCCCGGAGAGCGTCAAGCTCGATTTCGGCTGGGTCATCGGCGCCGGCATCGAGCATGCCTGGACCGACAATCTCCTGGTCCGCATCGAGGGGCTATATTTCGATCTCGGCTCCGAGGATGGCGAAGTCGACAACGAGGAAGAAACCGACACGTTCGAGGTGGATCAGGACATCTTCGTCGGCCGGATCGGCATAAGCTACAAGCTCAACTAGCCGTCCGATCCGGTGCGGGGCCGACCGGCCGTGACGCATTGGCAAAAATACCATGCCGCATGGTCCAAGCTCGAAGCGCCGCTGCGGCCCAATGCCGAGACGCTCGGCAGGATCCACGAGCTCACCGGCGGCGCCGGTCCAGCCCTGCTGCTGGGCGTGACGCCAGAGCTCGCCAGGGCCTTCGATCCGGTGCTCGGCGTCGACAAGAACAAGGCGATGATCGACCATGTCTGGCCTGGCGACACCGCGACCCGAAAGGCCCTGCATGCCGACTGGCTCGATCTCGACGAGCCGAAAGGCCACTTCGCCGCGGTGGTCGGCGACGGCAGCCTCAATGCCGTGACGACCTTGCGGGAGGTCGGGCTCGTCCTGACGCGCGTCGTCGATCTCATGGCCCCCGGCGGACGTTTCGCCTGCCGGCTCTACGAGCGCCCGCAGCAGCCTTTCACCGAGGACCATCTGCGCGAGGCCGGTTCACGGCGCGCCACGCTCAATTTCCATGCCTTCAAATGGCAGCTCGCCATGCATCTCGCCGACAGGGTCGGCGCATCGATGCCGGTCGTGCTCATCCGCGAACGCTTCAACGAGCTGTTTCCCGACCGCGACCGGCTCGCCCGCGACACCGGCTGGTCCCGTGACATCATCGACATGATCGACATCTACAGGGGCTCGCCCGCCATCTATGTGTTCCCCGACCGCCGCGAGTTCCTCGACGCCCTGCCGAAAGGCGTCTGCGACGTGCGGTTCGCGCCTTCGGGCAGCTATGATCTTGCCGAATGCTGTCCTATGCTCACCTTCCGCAAGAACTGAGGCCGTTCCCGTCTGAAGACCGTTCCGCAGAGATCCGATGTCGAAGGGGTGGCATGGCCCCCCATCGCGCTCGACGAGAACGCCGTGCTGACGGCGCTTCTCGCCCAGCTCGATGCGACCCAATGGCTGACGCCCGCCGAGCTCGAGGAGAACCAGGCCCGCCAGCTCGCCGTCGTCAGCGAGCACCACAAGGCCCATACGCCAGCCTTCGCGGCGCGTCTCAAGACCGCGAGGGTGAGCTATGTCGACACCATGGAGCGCCTGCGCCACATCGAGCCCCTGTCGCGCGGCGCCGTGCAGGCCCTGGGCGAGCAGTTCTTCGCCAGGCAGGTGCCGCGCCACCATCTGCCGCTCGGCGCCGCCAAGACCTCGGGCTCGACCGGCGAGCCGGTCGCGGTGCGGAAGACCGCCGTCAACCGGCTGTTCTGGTCGGCCTTCACATTGCGCGACCATCTGTGGAACGAGCGCTCCTTCAGCCTCAGGATGAGCTCGATCCGCGCCAATATCAGCAGATATGTCGATGCCAGGGACTGGGGCGCGCCGGTCGGCAACCTGTTCAGGACCGGCCAGGCGCAGGGCATTCCGATCACGACCGACATCCGCGAGCAGCTGAGGCTGCTGCGGCGCTTCCGTCCCGAGCTCCTGATCGTCTATCCCAACAACCTGGATGCGTTCGTGTCCATCTGGGAAAAAGAGGGCTTCGGTCTCGCGGGCCTTCGCCATCTCAAGACCATCGGCGAGACCGTGAGCGCCGATCTGCGTCGGCGCGCCAGGCAGACCACCGGCCTCGAGATCGAGGACAACTACTCTTCGCAGGAAGCCGGTACCATCGCCATTCAGTGCCGGGCGAGCGGCCTCTATCACGTCATGTCGGAAGCGCTGATCGTCGAGGTCCTCGATGAGCGCTGGGCGCCGTGCCGGGAAGGGGAGATCGGCCGGGTGGTGGTGAGCGACCTGCACAATCTGGCGACGCCGCTCATCCGCTACGATATCGGCGATTACGCCGAGGTCGGCCCGCCCTGTCCCTGCGGCCGCGGCCTGCCGACGCTGAAGAGAATACTGGGCCGCGAACGCAATCTGGTGCGGCTGCCCGACGGATCGCGGAACTGGCCGCTCGTCGGCTTCCATCACTATGATACGGTCGCACCGATCCGGCAGTATCAGCTGATCCAGCATACAATCGACGAAATCGAGCTCAGGCTGGTCGCCGACGAGGATCTGAGCCGCGAGCAGGAGGAGCAGCTCATCGAGATCGTCAGGCGGTCGTTAGGCCATCCGTTCAGGATCACGATCACGCAATCGCGGGAAAGGCTGCCGGTGGGGCCCAACGGCAAGCTCGAAGAGTTCATCTGCAGGCTTCCCTGACCGCCGCCTGCGATCACGCGCCGAAATCGCCGGTCTCCCGCTCGAGGCGGGGCCGGTCGAGAATGGTGAGGCCGCCGCGACGCAGGCCCACGATCTTGCGCTTTTTCCAGGCCTGCAGCTGCCGGTTCACGCTTTCGCGGCTGGCGCTGACGAGGCCGGCCAGATCCTCCTGGGAGGAGGGGATCTCGTCGCCGAACTCCTCCGACAGGGTGAGCAGGCGGCGGGCGAGGGCGGCCGCCAGAGGCAGCAAGGCGGCCTCGCCGACGCGCTCCTTGACCTGGCGCAGCTTGCCGCAGAGATAGGCGATCACATGCACCGCGACCTCGGGATGCGCCTCGACGAAGGCGAGGAACGCGTTGCGCGGCAGGCGGAAGATCTCGGACGGCTCGACCACGATGGCGCTCGCCATGCGCGGACCGCCGTCGAGGAAACCGACCACGCCGAAGGTGCTCTTCGGACCGAACAGGTTGAGCGTCATCTCCCTGCCGTCGGAAGAGACGATCGCCGTGCGCACCCGCCCGGTCCTGATGCCGTAGAGCGCATCTCCGGCCTCGCCCATATGGAAAATTACCTCGCCCTTGCCATAGCGGCGCATGCGGCAGAGGCCGGCAAGCGATTGCGCATAGGGTGCCGCCAGCTCGGAGAAGGGCTCGGTGCGCGCGATGATGGAGAAGACGGGATCGGACTTGAGCATAGGCCACGGGCTTTCTGGCGGTTTTTGCGGTGAGCGACTGTGAGCCGGATCACAGTCGCTCGCCGCCTTCCGTGTCATCCTAGCACGAAATGACCGTCATCGGATCGGGAGGAACCGCCTTGGATTATGTCGTCATGTTCGAAGACAACGAGCGCAACGCGCACAAGCGCGCCGAGCTCATGGTGGAGCATCTGGCGTTCCTGCGCGCGAATGCCATGCAGATTTCGGCCGCCGGCCCCCTGAAGGATGCGGAAGCCGGCACGCCGGCCGGCGGCCTGTGGCTGGTGAGCGCCGCAAGCCCGGCGCAGGTCGCAGCGCTGGTCAAGGCCGATCCCTTCTGGCCGACGGGCCTCAGGAAGTCGTTCAGGATCCTCGAATGGATCAAGGTGTTCGCGCCGCTTCAGGAAAGCCTGGAGAGGCCGGGCGGTTGTGAGGGATCCGGTCCTTTTGCCGAACCTGCTTAAAGCAAAGGCCGGACAGCGCCCGGCCTTTCAATCGTCGGATCGCGGCGCGGTCAGTTGTAGCGGACCTTCACGATCTCGTAGCTCTTGCCGCCGCCGGGGGTCGCGACCTCGACCGAGTCGCCTTTGCGCTTGCCGATGATGGCGCGCGCGATGGGCGATGACACCGAGATCATGCCCTTCTTCACGTCGGCCTCGAACTCGCCGACGATCTGGTAGACGGCCTCGTCCTCGGTATCCTCGTCGACGAGCGTCACTTTGGCGCCGAACTTGACCGTGTCGCCGGACAGCTTGGAGATGTCGATCACCTCGGCGCGGCTGATCTTGTCCTCGAGCTCGGCGACCCTGGCCTCGGTCCAGCCCTGCTGCTCCTTGGCGGCATGATATTCGGCGTTCTCGGACAGATCACCATGCGAGCGCGCTTCCTCGATGGCGCGGATGATGCGCGGGCGCTCGACCGATTTCAGGTGCTTGATCTCGTCCATCATGGCGGCATGGCCTGCCGCAGTCATCGGAACCTTGTCCATGGCGTCGTAAATCCGTCAGTTCAACTCTTTCCGGCGGGACCGAAAGCCCGCGCCGGGGTCACATGCATCCGTGTAAGCGGAAACCCGTTCCCGATGGATGGCCGGTTGGGCGGGCCATCCCCCGGAACAGCCCACAAAGATGGCTTAAGGCGGAGAGGAATTCAAGAGTCGCGTTAAACTACTCAG
Organism: Parvibaculaceae bacterium; assembly: GCA_050246735.1. Taxonomy (GTDB): domain Bacteria; phylum Pseudomonadota; class Alphaproteobacteria; order Rhizobiales; family Aestuariivirgaceae; genus Taklimakanibacter. The sequence goes on from JBFWVM010000001.1 coordinate 355,869, forward strand.
CAGCTTGGCGAATTTCGGTTTCCGGGGAGGGCTGCGGAGGCCGGCGCATGGGCCCCCTGAGCTGCTTCAGACCGGTCTCCACCAGGGCGCCGGCGAAGCTGTCCTGGTCGGCGGCGAAAAGGTCGGGGAGGCTCGCCCAGGAGGCGAGCGGGTGGCGGTGGTGCACCCGATGCATGTTGTGGTTGAGGATGAAAGGCTTCACGAAGGCGGGCACCGACAGGTTGTTCGCCGCCGCGGGATCATGCGCATCGGTGCCGTAGTGATAGGCGTTGTCGTAGAAGGACACGATCAGCCCGCGCCAGAAGAACAGGAGCACGAAGGGCGTGAGGTCGTGCCAGTTGCACCAGCATTGCAGCGCGATGAAGCCGACGCTCAGCACCGCGTCGAACTGGATGGCCTGCACCATCCGGCGGGTGAACATGTCGAGTATGATGGCGATCGCCTGGTTCTGGGTGAAGGCCAGGACGACGCGCTTCACCCGCTTCCAGAAGAAGAACAGGAGCGGCGCCAGCACTTCCGAAACATAGAGGCCGCCCAGGATGCGGACATAATAGGCCAGCCACCACACGACGAAATGGCGCGTCCCGGCAGGCACGAGCTCGGTCGTGTCGAGCTCGCTCCTGTTGTAGCGGTGATGCGTCATGTGCCCGACCTTCAGGATATGGAACGGGCAGCCGAAGAGCACGCCGAGGACGCGGCCCAGCCGGTCGTTCGCCCGGCGGCCGTGCAGGAGCTTGTAGTGAATGGCCTCGTGGATGAGCAGCCAGCACATCACCGTGGCATAGCCATAGGCCAGGAGATAGGCGAAGAAAGCCAAGCCGCTCCACGCCCAGATCACCGGCGTCAGCGCAAGTCCCGCCAGCTGGAACAGGATGGCGAAGGCCGAGAAGGCGATATTCTGCTTCTGCGGCAGGTAGCGCAGGGAAGACCTGTCCGGACCGGCTCGCGCGGCGACGGGCGGGGGCGATTCTATTCCATATGCCATTCTTCACTCTCATCCGCTTGCGGCGAACCGTTCTTGACCACGCTCTTCGGATTAAGAATGCCTAGTGAGCCCGATGTCCGGCCTGTCGAACCCCCCATTCCGGCCTCGGAGGCCGCTCGCTTGCGCATCACGGCGGCAGAGTCGGGATGGCCGTCCGACGACCGACGTCATGCATGATAATCTTGCAAGGGACGCACGTCGAGAGTGCCGGCCTTCTGGGCGGCGATCGCCTTGGTGACCGCGAGGATACCGGGAAGCGTCGTGTAATGCGGCACCTTCTGCAGCAGGGCCGTCTGGCGGATCGGCTTCGAATCGGATTCCGAGACCTTCGATTCGGTGGTGTTGAGGACAAGCTGGATCTCGCCGTTCTTCAGGGCGTCGACGACATTGGGGCGGCCCTCCAGCACCTTGTTGACCTTGGTGCAGGCGAGCCCCTTGGCCTCGAGGAAACGCTGGGTGCCGCCCGTCGCGCAGATGCGGAAGCCCAGATCGATGAGCTTCCTGACGGCGGGCAGGATGCGCGGCTTGTCGGCCTCCCTGACCGAAATGAAGACGGTGCCGGCGAGCGGCACCCGCATGCCGGCGCCGAGCTGGCTCTTGGCGAAGGCCATGTCGTAGCTCCTGTCGAGGCCCATGACCTCGCCCGTCGAGCGCATTTCGGGCCCCAGGAGGACATCGACGCCGGGAAAGCGATTGAAGGGGAAAACGGCTTCCTTTACAGCGACATGAGTCAGTTTCTTGGGCTTCAGCCTGAAGCTGGCCAGGCTCTCGCCCGCCATGACCCGCGCGGCGATCTTGGCCACCGGCTCGCCGATCACCTTGGCGACGAAAGGAACGGTGCGCGAGGCGCGCGGATTGACCTCGAGGATGTAGACCTCGCCGTCCTTGACGGCGAACTGCACGTTCATGAGGCCCACGACCTTGAGCGCCAGGGCGAGCTCGCCCGCCTGCTTCTCGATCTCGTGGACGATCGTGCTTTTGAGCGAATAGGGCGGCAGGGAGCAGGCGCTGTCGCCCGAATGGATGCCGGCTTCCTCGATGTGCTCCATCACGCCGGCGATGAAGACGTCCCTGCCGTCGGCGATGGCGTCGACGTCGACTTCGATGGCGTTGGACAGATATGAGTCGATGAGGACCGGGCTGTCGCCCGAGACGACCACGGCCTCGGTGATGTAGCGGGCGAGCTGCGCCTCGTCGCGCACGATCTCCATGGCGCGTCCGCCCAGGACGTAGGACGGCCGGATGACGACCGGGAAGCCGATCGAGCGGGCGATCTTGCGCGCCTCCGCGGCCGATCGGGCGATGCCGTTGCGGGGCTGACGCAGCCTGAGCTTCCTGAGCAGCCTGGCGAAGCGGTCGCGGTCCTCGGCGAGGTCGATGGCGTCGGGCGTCGTGCCGAGGATCGGCACGCCGGCGCTTTCGAGGGCATGGGCGAGATTGAGCGGCGTCTGGCCTCCGAACTGGACGATGACGCCCTTGAGCCTGCCGTTCGACTGCTCGGCGGCGATGATCTCGAGCACGTCCTCGGCGGTCAGTGGCTCGAAATAGAGCCGGTCGGAAGTGTCGTAGTCGGTCGACACGGTCTCGGGATTGCAGTTGACCATGATCGATTCATAGCCGGCGTCATGCAGCGCGAAGCAGGCATGGCAGCAGCAATAGTCGAATTCGATGCCCTGGCCGATGCGGTTGGGACCGCCGCCCAGGATGACGATCTTCTCCTTCGCCGAGGGCCTGGCCTCGTTGCCGTCGTCACCGGCAAGGCCCGTCTCGTAGGTCGAGTACATATAGGCGGTGGGGGAGGCGAATTCCGCCGCACAGGTGTCGATGCGCTTGAACACCGGCCTGACGCCGAGCTTGACGCGATGGGCGCGCACCCGGTCCTCGCTCGAACGGATGAGCTCGGCCAGGCGGCGGTCGGAGAAGCCCATGGCCTTCAGCGCCCGGAAGTTCACAGCATCCCTGGGCAGGCCCCAGGCGCGGATCTTCTCCTCCGTCTGCACGATCTGGGCGATCTCGCGGATGAACCAGGGATCGTATTTGCAGGCCGCATGGATCTGCTCGACGGTGGCGCCCAGCCGCAGGGCCTGCGCCAGCTTGAGGATGCGGTCGGGGCGGGGAGCGGCGAGGGCGGCGCGGATGGCGTTCTTGTCGTCGTCCTCGCCTATCCCGGCGATCTCGATCTCGTTGAGCCCGGTGAGGCCCGTTTCCAGTCCACGCAAGGCCTTCTGCAGCGATTCCTGGAAGGTCCGGCCGATGGCCATCACCTCGCCGACCGACTTCATGGCGGTGGTCAGCGTGGGCTCGGCGCCGGGGAACTTCTCGAAGGCGAAACGCGGGATCTTGGTGACGACATAGTCGATGGTGGGCTCGAAGGAGGCCGGCGTAACGCCGCCGGTGATGTCGTTGGCAAGCTCGTCCAGCGTATAGCCCACGGCGAGCCGCGCCGCGACCTTGGCGATCGGGAAGCCGGTCGCCTTGGAGGCGAGGGCGGAAGAGCGCGACACGCGCGGGTTCATCTCGATCACGACCAGGCGCCCCGTCTGCGGATTGACGGCGAATTGCACGTTGGAGCCGCCGGTCTCGACGCCGATCTCGCGCAGCACCGCGACCGAGGCGTTGCGCATCATCTGATATTCCTTGTCGGTCAGGGTCAGCGCCGGGGCGACGGTGATCGAATCGCCGGTGTGGACGCCCATCGGATCGACGTTCTCGATCGAGCAGATGATGATGCAATTGTCGTCGCGGTCGCGCACCACCTCCATCTCGTATTCCTTCCAGCCGAGCACCGATTCCTCGATCAGCACTTCGGCGGTGGGCGAGGCGTCGAGCCCGCTCTCGACGATGTCGAAGAACTCCTCGCGGTTGTAGGCGATGCCGCCGCCGGTGCCGCCGAGGGTGAAGGAGGGGCGGATGATGCAGGGGAGCCCGATCTCGAGCATCGCCTCGAACGCCTCGACCAGTGCGCGGTTGCGGTAGCGCTTGAGCCGCTCGGGCTCGGTCGCCGTCCACTGGCGCTCGAAGGCCTCGACATCGCCGCCTTGGCCCTTGAGCGTCTCGGCCTCGGCCGCGAAGGCCTCGCGGTCGGCCTCCTTGAGAGCCGAGGCGTTGGCCAGCATGGATCTGGGCGTCTCGAGGCCGATCTTCTTCATCGCCTCGCGGAAGAGCTCGCGGTCCTCGGCCTTGTCGATGACGTCGGCCTTGGCGCCGATCATCTCGACGCCGAATTTCTCGAGCACCCCCATGCGGTTGAGGGAAAGCGCGGTGTTGAGCGCTGTCTGCCCGCCCATGGTCGGGAGCAGGGCGTCGGGGCGCTCCTTCTCGATGATGCGGGCGACGACTTCGGGCGTGATCGGCTCGATATAGGTGGCATCCGCCAGATCCGGGTCGGTCATGATCGTGGCCGGATTGGAATTGACCAGGATCACCCGGTAGCCCTCGGCCTTCAGCGCCTTGCAGGCCTGGGTCCCGGAATAGTCGAACTCGCAGGCCTGGCCGATAATGATCGGTCCCGCCCCGATGATGAGGATGGATTTGATGTCTGTGCGTTTTGGCATGCGAGGGGGTTCCCTACACGGGGAATCCCGCCAAGCCAAGGAGATTCCTGCCCTGCCGGCAAGGCCGAAATCAGGGCCGCCGCTCCGAAAACAGGCAGCCTAGAAGATGTGCTTCCCGGCCGTCTTCCACGGCAAGTGTCATGACATCGCCGAACCGAGTTGTTCCGACGATGAAAGTGATCTCGCCGGGCGCAAATAGATCGGAATGACGGCCGACGAACGCCGTCCCCTCCCATGCGAGTTTCTGGCGCAGGCGAGCCGGGTCGAATTCGAGCTCTTCTTTAGGTTTCAGGACAAGTGCGATCGTCATTTCGGTGGGCGTGAGGCGCTCGACGAAGGCCGCATAGAGGAACGACTTGTCCGTGAGGCGCAGAGCCCACTGACCTTGAAATTTTTTGATCTGCCAGGGCACGTTTCCCACGATCAATGTTTCCTTGACCAGATCGGGAGGGGCTATCGTTCCCGCAAGGTCCAGGGCCTGGTGTCGTTCAAAGGGAAGCCTGCGGGGCACCGCTCCGACATGGTCATCCAATGCGAAATTGAGGCAGCGGTCGAAAAGCTTGGCGTCATCCATTCCCCAAGCCGGGACACTGCCGATCGCCGGCAAAAGCGCCAGGGACAATGATCGGACCAAATTGCGCATCGGCCACCCCCCGGGAATGATGACCGAAGTCTTCGCCCGCGATCGGGGCCGGATTACGGCGTCGCGGTCTTGCCGTCGTCCGGAGCGGCCGCCACCGCCGATTCGCGGTTGATGCATTTGATCTGGCGGAAGACCTGCTTGCGGTCGGCGGTCCGCATCCGCTCATAGGTCAAGGCCTCGGCGAAGCCGTTGTCGCGGCACCAGGCATCGGCGGTCGGCTTGCCGCAGCTGGCGCGGTCCGACATGCACAGCGCCACCGGCCGGCCGGAGGCTTCCGGGTTGAAGAAGTTGCGGGTCGTCGATTCGGCCCCGGCCAGGGACACGGACAAGGTCAGGGCGGTGGCGATCAGGACGGGCAGACGGACGGACATGACGATACTCCAGCGTGACGCTTTTGCCACAGCATTGCATAAATGACGCTGAACGGGGGCTTCATCCGTCGTTCATCGTTGACGAAAAGCCGGCCATCCGGCGATTGATGGAGTATTAACGTTCTTTGGGGCGCGTCATGCAAATGAAATCATTGAGATTAACCGGCATCGTCGCCATTGCGGCCGGGCTTGCGGCATTTTCGCCCGCCATGGCCGAGCGCGGCGAGGGCGCCTATTCGGCGGTCAGGACCAATTTCATCGGCGGCGCCTACACCTACAAGCTCGATCCCCGTTTCAATCGCAAGGAAGTCGCCTACGCCACGAGCGAGAAGCCGGGCACCATCGTCATCGAGACGCGCAAGCGCTTCCTCTACCTGGTGCTCGCCGACGGCAAGGCGCTGCGCTACGGCATCGGGGTCGGGCGCTCGGGCTTCACCTGGAAGGGCACCGAGCGCATCAGCCGCAAGGCGGAATGGCCCGACTGGCGCCCGCCAGCGGAAATGCTGGAGCGCCAGCCCGGCCTGCCGGAATTCATGGAAGGCGGACCCGGCAATCCGCTGGGCGCGCGGGCTCTCTATCTCGGCGCCACCGAATACCGCATCCATGGCACGGCACAGCCCTGGACCATCGGCCGCGCCGTCTCCTCGGGATGCATCCGCCTCACCAACGAGGACGTGATCGACCTCTATGGCCGCGCCAGGGTCGGCGCCAAGGTCATCGTGAACTGAGCGCCCTGTCGAGCACCGTGAACAGCCGGTGCGATCGCGACTGCGCCACGTTGAAGCGCATGTAGCTCCTCGCCGACTGCGACGGGCTGAACACGTTGCCCGGCGCCAGCACGACATTCTCGGCCAGGGCGCGCCGGGCCAGGTCGGCCGAATCGAGTCCGCCGGGAAGCTTCATCCACAGGAACATGCCGCCCTTCGGCTCGTGCCAGGGCGTGAAGCCCAGGGCCTTCAGACGCTCCAGCGTCTCGCCCATCGCCTGCGCCAGGCGCCGGTTGAGGGCGTCCACATGCTTGCGGTAGAAGCCGTCGCCGAGCACGGCGAAGACCAGCTCGGCTGCGAACGGATCGCTGCCGAACGAGGTGGCGAGCTTCATGTCGATGAGCCCCTCGATCCATTCGGCGCGGGCGGCGATGAAGCCCGAGCGCAGGGCGGCGGAGAGCGTCTTGGAGAAGCTGCCGATATGGATGACGCGCTCGAGCCCGTCGAAGGCGGCGAGGCACGGCCCGGCCTCGCGCTCGAAATCCATGAAGATGCCGTCCTCGACGACGGTGAGGCCATGCGCCTCGGCGAGGTTGAGCAGGCGATGGGCGTTGGCGGGCGAGAGCGCGGCGCCCGTCGGGTTGTGCAGCGCGGAATTGGTGATGTAGAGGCGCGGGCGATGCTCGGCGAGGATCCGGGCGAAGTTCTCCGGGTCCGGCCCCGAAGGCGTGTAGGCGACGCTGACGATGCGCGCGCGATGGGCGCGCAGCATGGCGAGGAAATTGAAATAGCAGGGATCGTCGACCAGCACGGTGTCGTCGGGCCCGACGAGGACGCGGCAGACGACGTCGATGGCCTGCGTGGCGCTGTCGGTGAGAAGGATCTGGTCGGGCGAAGCGGCGATGCCTTGCTCGCCCAGGCGCCGCGACAGCCATTGGCGCAAGGGAGCGAGGCCGCGCGGCTCGCCATAGTCGGTGAGGCAGGAAGCAGGACCGCGCCGCGCCAGGCCGCGCATCGCCTTGAGCAGCGCCTCCTGCGGCAGCCATGACGCCGGCAGCCAGCCGCAGCCGGGCTTCAGCATCCTGTCGCCCGCCTCGAGCGACTGGCGCGACACCCACAGGGGATCGATGGCGCGGTCGAGCTTCGGACCGATCTCGGCCAGGTTCAGCGGCGGCGCCGCGCCCGCCACGAAGAAGCCCGATCCGCGGCGCGAGGCGATGGTGCCGTCAGCCACCAGCCGGTCATAGGCGTCGACCACGGTCGACTTGGAGACGCCCTGCGACTGGGCGAAGCTGCGGATGGAGGGCAGCCTGCCGCCGGGCTTGAGGAGGCGGGCCGCGATGCGGTCGCGGATCGCCTGCATGACCTGCTCGACGCGGGTCCCAGGCAGGCCTGAGGACGGGCGATAATCCATCTGTATGGGTTCTGTCATCAATACAGTTCGGTCCGATTGTACTCCTCTGTCTCTGGAGATGCCAAGGCCGGCGCGCCAGGAAAGGGTCATGGACAAAACCCTCATCGGCTGGATCAACGGATTTGCCGGGGTCGTGATCTTCTCGGCCTCGCTGCCGGCGACGCGCGCGGCGGTCGCCGATTTCGATCCGGTCTTCCTCACCGTGGCGCGGGCCTCGATCGCGGCCGTGCTGGCGATCCTCGTCCTCCTGGCCTTCCGGCAGGAGCGGCCGCGGCGCTGCGATATCGTCCCGCTCCTGGTGACCGCCCTGGGCGTGGTCATCGGCTTCCCGCTGCTGACGGCGCTCGCCCTCCAGCACGTCACGGCCGCCCATTCGATCGTGTTCGTCGGTCTCTTGCCGCTCGCGACGGCGTTCTTCGCGGTGCTGCGCGGCGGCGAGCGCCCGCGGCCGGCCTTCTGGCTCTTCTCGGCGCTCGGCAGCGCGCTGGTGGTAGGCTTCGCGCTGGCGCAAGGGGTTCGGGCCGCCCCTCGAGGCGACCTGCTGATGCTCGGCGCGATCATCGCCTGCGGCCTCGGCTATGCCGAAGGGGCGCGCCTGTCACGCCGGCTCGGCGGCTGGCAGGTGATCTGCTGGGCGCTGGTCATGGCGTTGCCGGTGATGGGGCTGATCGCCGTCCATGAGCGGCCCGCAAGCTGGACCGGGATCGGCGTGCCGGCCTGGATCGGCCTCGCCTATGTCTCGGTCTTCAGCATGCTGGTCGGCTTCTTCTTCTGGTACCGGGGCCTGGCGCTGGGCGGCATCGCCGCCGTCGGCCAGTTGCAGCTGTTGCAGCCCTTCTTCGGCCTGGTGCTGGCCGCCCTCCTGCTTCACGAAAAGGTGAGCGCCGCCATGCTGGCCGTCACGCTGGGCATTGTCGTCTGTGTCGCCGGGGCGAAGCGATTCGCCTGATCAGGCGTCGAAGCAGCCATCCTCGGCGCAGGGCTCGAGCGTCATCGGATGACGGGCCGGCCAGGCCTGGTTCTTCGTCATCACGGTAATGTTCGCCTTCCTGACCTCGGCGCGCAGATAGGCGCGGTTGTCACTGGCGAAAGCTCCGGCATTGAGCATCAGACCGGCCAGGAGCACGGTGGCGACAGCGGTTCTCATAAGCCCTCTCAGCGGCACTCAAGGACATTGCACATATTGCAAGCCTAACTTGCAAGTCTAATGCCATGGCACCCTCGAACCCGGCCTGAATGGGCCGTTCATCTGCCGTTCATCTGGGGAATCCGGTGTCCCTGCGCGAAAAAAGGCCCCCCTTTTCAGGGGGGCCAGGTAAGCGGCTCTGCGAGGGGATCGGGGGGACAGTGAGCCGCTGGGGAGGAAGGTTCCGGAAAGCAGATACGCTGTCTGCGAGAGGGGCGGGTGTTAGACCGCGCAACCGCTTTCCGGAATTCGGGAACCTAACGGAGACTTGGGACGCCCGCGGCGGCGGGCTGTACTGCAGGGGCCGGTGATCTGCGCATCTCGTCCTCCGGGGTGAATCTCTAGCGTGCAAGCAAGCTAGCCGGGCGCGCCGTAATCGACCCTGAACGGCGCATTCATCCTGCGTTTAGGTTTTTGAACGTTGCGTCAACAGTTGCGGTCAAATCGCCGGCCTCGCAGCGGGGGCCGTCTGCGGCCAGATAGCGCGGTCCCGCCGCAGCGACTTGGTCTAGTCTCCCCGCCAAGAGGTGCCCATGGCGGACGAACTCAACTGGCTGAACGCGACCGCGCTCGTGAAAGCGTTCCGGAAACGGAAGCTCTCGCCCGTCGACGTTCTCCGCGCCTGCCTCGACCAGATCGCGCGGCACGACGGCAGGCTCAACGCCATGTGCCTCGTCGACGAGAAGTCGGCCATGAGGCAGGCCAGGGCCAGCGAAGCGCGCTGGCGCAAGGGCGCGCCGCTCGGCGCCGTCGACGGCGTGCCGGTGCTGGTCAAGGACCTGATCCTCGTCAGGGGCTGGCCGACGCTGCGCGGCTCGAAGACGGTCGAGCGCGACCAGGCCTGGGATGAGGACGGTCCGTCGGTCGCGCGCCTGCGCGAGGCGGGAGCCGTCCTCGTCGGCCTCACCACCACGCCGGAATTCGGCTGGAAGGGCGTGACCGATTCTCCGCTCACCGGCATCACGCGCAATCCCTGGGACGTGACCAGGACGCCGGGCGGCTCCTCCGGGGGCTCAGCGGCCGGGATCGCCGCGGGCTATGCGCCTCTGGCGCTCGGCACCGATGGCGGCGGCTCGATCCGCATACCGGCCGGCTTCTCCGGCATAGTCGGCCTGAAGCCGTCCTTCGGCCGCGTGCCCGCATGGCCGCTCTCGCCCTTCGGCACCGTCTCCCATACGGGACCGATGACGCGCAGCGCCGCGGACGCGGCCCTCATGCTCACCGTCATCGCCAGGCCCGATGTGCGCGACTGGCATTCGCTGCCCTATGATCCGCGCGACTATGGCAAGGCGTTCGGCAAGGGCGTCAAGGGCCTGCGCGTCGCCTTCAGCCCGGCGCTCGGCCATGCCGAGGTCGATCCGGAAGTCGCCGGCGCCGTGAAGACGGCGGTCAGGGTGCTGCGCGGCCTCGGCGCCAGGGTCGACACGGTCGATCCGGGCTTCGCCGATCCCGCGCCCACGTTCCGGGTCCTGTGGTGGTGGGGAGCGCGCGCTCTGCTCGCGCGCCTGCCGGAAGACAGGAAGGCGCTGCTCGATCCGGGGCTTGCGGATGTGGTGAGGCAGTCGCTCGCGATCACCCCGGAGGAGTATTTCGACGCGGTCAAGGCGCGCGGCGCGCTCGGCGTCGAGATGCGCCGGTTCATGCAGAAATACGATCTCCTGGTCACGCCCACTCTGCCGATCCCCGCCTTCGAAGCCGGCAGACTGTCGCCGGCCGACACTGACGGCACCGGCAAATGGGTGAACTGGACGCCGTTCAGCTATCCCTTCAACCTGACCCAGCAGCCGGCGGCGAGCGTGCCTTGCGGCTTCACCAAAGCGGGCCTGCCGATCGGGCTTCACATCGTCGGGCGGATGTTCGACGACGAAGGCGTGCTGCGCGCCGCCCACGCCTATGAAGAGGCGGGCGGCTGGAGCGGCAGGCGTCCGCCATTGCCGGGCGCCGGCACGTTAGCGGAGAAGACATGAGAGGGAGAAGCTTCCTCGAGGTCTTGCGGCACGGGCGGGCCAGCTGGTCCATCGCCGCGCTCTATGTCCTCCTGCTCCCGATCCTGCTCGGCATTCTGCCGAAGCCTGAGCCCACCGCGGAGTTTCTTCTGCTGCGCGATCTCGCGACCGCGGAGATCTGCGCCATGCCGGGCTCGGGTGCCGCACCCGGCCAGCCCGCGCAGCATCAGCCCGATTGCATTCTATGCCCGGCAGCCTGCCTCTGTGCCGGGGCCTCGGCGCCGCTGCCGCCGCCGACCGCTGCCGCGGCTGAACCTTTCTTCGTCCGCCTCGCCCTCGCCGTGCCGGGGCCCCGGGACTTCGCGCTGCCGGCCTCGCGGCTCTTCGTCTCGGATATCCAGTCGAGGGGGCCTCCCAGCCTCGCCTGACGGCTTCCTGCGATCCGGCGCACTGAACAGGCGTGCCCCGCGAAGCTGGAACCTTTTTCCATCCGCAGTGATCAAATGACGTGCGCAGGCCCTGCGCCGTCCGCCATGTCTCATGGAGAACTTCATGTCCGTCGCCGAGCTGCCGCAGCAATACGCGGCCCAATCGCCGTCTCCGGCGCTCTATCGCGCCGTCTGGAGATGGCACTTCTATGCCGGGCTCCTGGTGCTGCCCTTCCTCGTCTCGCTCGCCGTCACCGGCAGCCTCTATCTGTTCAAGGACGAGATCAACGCGATCGTCTATGCCGACGAGCTCTATGTCGCGCCAAGCAATGCGCCGGCCCTGCCGCCTTCCGAGATCGTGAAGCGGGCGCAGGCCGCTTTCCCGGGAAAGCCTTTCCGCTATGCGCCGGCGGAAGCGGCCGACCGCTCCGCCGAAGTCGGAATCGAAACCCCGGCGCAGGGCCGGCTTTCGGTCTTCGTCGATCCACGCACGGGAGATGTCGTCGGAAGCTTTGCCGATTCCGGGCCAGCGCGCACGCCCCTGATGGCGTTCGTCAGGAAGATCCACAGTCTCGATTATTTCGGCTGGCTGCCCAACCGCGTCATCGAGACCGTGGCGGGCTGGACGCTCGTCCTGGTCGTCACCGGCTTCTATCTGTGGTGGCCGCGCGGCCAGAAAGGCGGCGTGGTGAGCGTGCGCGCCGCGCCGCGCGCGCGCGTCTTCTGGCGCGATCTCCACGCCGTGACCGGCGCCGCCGTCGGCGCGATCATCTTCTTCCTCGCGGCCACCGGCCTGCCGTGGTCCGGCTTCTGGGGCGCCAACCTCAACAAATATGCCGATCGATACGGCCTGGGCTATCCGGCGCAGTTCTGGAACGAGGTGCCGAAATCGGACGAGCATGCGGGCCATGTCATGACCCAGACCTCGTGGTCGCTGGAGAACACGCCGATGCCCGCGAGCCACATGGCCATGAGCGGGCCGATCGGGATCGACAAGGCGGTCGCCGTCTTCGACGGCCTCGGCATCCGCAAGGGCTATCTCATCGACCTGCCGAAGGATCCGACCGGGGTCTATTCCGCCTCGGTCTTTCCCGACGAGGTCGAGGACGAGCGCGTCGTCCATCTCGACCAGTATACGGGCAAGCCCCTGTTCGACGGCGGCTTCAGGGAGCTGGGCCCGGTCGGCAAGACGATCGAATTCGGCATCAGCGTGCATCAGGGCCAGGAGTTCGGCCGCATCAACCAGCTGGTGATGCTCGGCGCCTGCCTCGCCATCGTCCTGATGGCCGTGTCGGCCGTGGTGATGTGGTGGAAGCGGCGTCCCGAGGGCACCCTCGGCGCTCCGAAATATCCCGACGACTATCGCGTGCCGCGCACCATCCTCGTCATCGCCTGCGTCATGGGCGTCGTCTTCCCGCTGGTCGGGCTGACCCTCCTCGCAGCGCTCACCGCCGATCTCATGCTCCAGGCCTGCGTCAAGCGGCGCCTGGCCTGACCCCCACAAAGGAATTTTCCACCATGAAACTCGTCAAGCATCTTCTCGCCGCCGTCATATTGTCCTGCGCCGCACTCTGGACGACCGCCGCCGGGGCGCATGACTACAAAGCGGGCGCGCTCGTCATCAGCCATCCGTGGACGCCCATGCCGCCGGCCGGCGCCAGGGTCGCCGCAGGATATTTCAAGATCACCAATCAGGGCAAGGAGGACGACCGGCTCGTGGCGGTCAGCGCCGCGATCGCCGGCAGGATCCAGATCCACGGCATGACCGTCGAGAACGGCGTCATGAAGATGTTCGCGCTTGCGGACGGCCTCGTCATTCCGGCCGGACAATCGGTCGTGCTCAAGTCCGGATCGAGCCACGTGATGTTCATGGACCTCAAGGCGCTGCCGCCGGAAGGCGAGAGCTTCAAGGCGGTGCTCACCTTCGCGAAGGTCGGCGAGGTGCCGGTCGAATTCAGAATCGAGCCGATGGGCGGCGGGCACGATCACGGAGAGATGTGACATGCTGAAAGACCTGCGCATCATACTGTGGGCGCTCGTCGCCATCGTGATCGTCGGCGTCGGGGCCTATCTCTATGTCGATCGCCAGAAGGCCGCTCCCGTTCCGGTGGCGGAGATCGGCGGGCCGTTCAGGCTGGCCTCTTCCTCGGGCGGCATGGTCGACAGCGCCGGGCTGAAGGGCAAACCCTTCGCGGTGTTCTTCGGCTTCACCCATTGCCCGGAAGTATGCCCGACGACGCTCTATGAGATGTCGAGCGCGCTCGGCAAGCTCGGCGACGAGGCGAAGGACTTGCGGGTGTTCTTCATCACGGTGGATCCCGAGCGCGACACGGTCGAGTTCCTCAGGAGCTACCTGACGAGCTTCGATCCGCGCATCGTGGGCCTCAGGCCGACACCCGAGGAGTTGCCGCAGGTCGCCCGGCGCTATCGCGTCTTCTATGAGAAGGTGCCGACCGAGGGCGGCGACTACACGATGAACCACACCGCGCTCGTCTATCTCATGGACCGCGAGGGCAGGTTCTTCGGCACGCTCGATTACGAGGAGAAGCCCGAGGTGCGGCTGACCAAGCTCAGGCGCCTGCTGAAGGACGGATAGCTGCGGCTCCTCACCCGTCATGGCCGCCCTTGAGGCGGTCAAGCCCGGCCATGACGAATGGGGGAGGACGCAACAGGTCTCAGGTATCGAGTCTGGATGGCCGGGTCGGGGCCCCCGCCGTGGCGAGTTGTGGCCTAGGTCCTGGCCTTGTCCATCTGTTCGACGAAGCGCTTGAACAGATAGTGGCTGTCCTGCGGACCGGGGGAGGCCTCGGGGTGATACTGCACCGAGAAGACGGGCTTGCCCTCGACCGCGATGCCGCAATTGGAGCCGTCGAAGAGCGAGACATGGGTCTCGACCACGCCTTCGGGCAGCGTCTCGCGGTCGACGGTGAAGCCGTGATTCATCGAGGTGATCTCGACCTTGCCGGTGGTGAAGTCCTTCACCGGATGGTTGGCGCCGTGATGGCCCTGATGCATCTTGCGGGTCCTGGCGCCGAGCGCCAGCGCCAGCATCTGATGGCCGAGGCAGATGCCGAAGACGGGCTTGCCGGAGGCGACCAGCTTCCTGATCTCGGGCACCGCATATTCGCCCGTCGCCGCCGGATCGCCGGGGCCGTTCGACAGGAAGATGCCGTCGGGATCCATGGCCAGTATGTCCTCGGCCTGGGCGGTGGCGGGGACCACCGTGACCTCGCAGCCGGCCGTGGCGAGGCAGCGCAGGATATTGCGCTTCAGGCCATAGTCGACGGCGACCACCTTGTGGCGCACCGCATTGCGCCGGCCGAAACCGCCGCTCCAGTCCCAGGTCGTCTGGTCCCAGTCCATGCGCTGGGTCAGCGACACATCCCTGGCGAGGTCCATGCCGACCAGGCCCGGCCACTCGGCCGCCATCGCCTTGAGCTTCTTCAGATCGAAGCGGCCCTTCGCATGATGGGCGATGACGCCGTTGGGCATGCCCTTCTCGCGGATGAGGCTGGTCAGCGCCCGCGTGTCGATCCCGGACAGGCCGACGATGCCGCGCAGCCTTAGCCACTGGCTGAAATGGCGGTGGCTTCTGTAATTGGCGGGGTCGGTGACGGCGGCCTTGACGACGCAGCCGCGCACGCCCGACGCGGCCGCGAGATTGGTCGTCTCGATGTCGTCCTCGTTGGTGCCGACGTTGCCGATATGGGGAAAGGTGAAGGTGACGATCTGGCCGGCATAGGAAGGGTCGGTCAGGATCTCCTGATAGCCGGTCATGGCGGTGTTGAAGCAGACCTCGCCTGCCGCCTCGCCTTCCGCGCCGAAGCCGAAGCCCTCGATCACGGTGCCGTCGGCGAGCACCAGGAGGCCGGTGACGCGCGGAGGTTCCCAGTCGGAAAAGGCCGGGCGCGCGGACGTCTTCGCCGTCCTCGGCTTCGCCGGCCGGGCAGGGGCTTTCTTGGCCATGGACTCACGATCTCCTGAATTTGCGTTCTCTTATGGGGTCGTTTCCGGGCCGTCAAGGTTGCGCGCGCGCCGCCGAGGGCGTATTCCAGCCGCTTTCAGCCGAGGATGAGAGTTCCATGGGGCTTCGCGACGAGATCAACGACAGCCTGAAAGAGGCGATGAAGTCGGGCGACAAAAGGCGCGTCTCGACGCTCCGGCTGGTCAATTCCGCCATCAAGGACCGCGACATCCAGAGCCGCACCGCGGGCCCCGACGCCGGGGTGAGCGATGCGCAGATCGTCGAGGTCCTGGCCAGGATGGTGAAGCAGCGCCAGGAAAGCCTCGAGATCTACGAGAAGGCAGGCAGGGCCGAGCTTGCCGCCCAGGAGCGCGAGGAGATCGCGATCATCCAGGGCTACATGCCGAAACAGCTTTCGGAAGAGGAAGTGAAGTCGGTCATCGCCGCGGTGATCAAGGAGGTCGGCGCCACCTCGGTCAAGGACATGGGCAAGGTCATGGGCGCGCTCAAGGCGAAATATGCCGGCCGGATGGACTTCGCCAGGGCCGGCGCGGTGATCAAGGGCCTGCTCGGCGCCTAGCGCGCATCCCGGCGAAGTGGACTCACTTCGCCGAAAAGGATTGGCGCGAAATCAATATCTTGGGAGCAAATCCTTATCGCCAAAGTCTTCAACTTTGGCGGGATTTGCTCTGAGAAGGCCGGCGCTCACTGCAGGTTGGTGTGGCGATGGCCCATCGTGCGGTGCGCGTCGGGCGTTGCGCCGGCCAGGCACGCCACGACGCTGTCGAGCAGGAGGAGAGAGGCCTGCTCGAACAGGCTGCCGCCGAACTGCCGCGTCCCGCCTGCCGGCACGGGAAGGACGACATCGGCGATGCCCGCCAATGTGCCCGCCGGCCTGTGGGTCAGCGTCGCGACCTTGGCGCCTTCACCCCTGGCGATGCGCGCGAAGCCGACGCTGACCGGGGTCTCGCCAGAGCCCGAGACGACGAGCAGCCCATCGCCTGTCCGGATGGACGGCGCCGAGACCTCGCCGACGAAATGCACGCTGCGTCCGAGATGCATGAAGCGCATCGCCGCCATCTGCGCCACGAGGCCGGAACGTCCCTGGCCCGAGAAGAACCAGCGCTGCGCCGGATCGCCGAAGGCGTCGACGAGACGGGCGAAGGCCGCCGCGTCCACCCGCGCGAGAAGGGCGGCTATTTCCTCTCCCACGGCCAGCCATGGCCGGGATCGGGCAGTCTGTCGCGGATCCATTGCGAAACCTCCCTTGGGTTGGCCGATTCCGTGATCGCCGTGCCGACCACGACGATCTCGGGCGCCGCGGCGATGACGGAGGAAAGCGTGTCGGGACCGATGCCGCCGGCCAGCGACACGCGGAAGCCGCGCCGGCGCATCTCCTTCACCGCGTCGATATGCGAGGTCGATCTGTCGCCGGCGAGGCGCGCATCGGTCGGAGAATGGACGGCGACATAGCCGAAGCTCTCCGGAAAGACCGCGTCGCGGGGCAGGAGCTTGGCCTTGCCCGATTCGGTGATGGTGTCGACGACGACCGAGGCGCCGAAGGCTTCGGCGCGCCGGCCCACCGTTTCATGCGTCGCCCTCGACGCGCAGGACAGGACCGTCATGAAGGCGGCGCCGGCGCCGAACACCATGTCGGCCTCCAATGCGCCCGCATCGACGGTCTTGGTGTCCGCCATGATCCGGACATCGGGACAGAGCTCGCGCGCCGTCGCGATGGCCGAAAGGCCGAAGCGCTTCAGCACCGGCGTGCCGATCTCGACGATATCGGCGAAAGGCTCGACCAGCGGCAGGAGCGACAGATGTTCCGGCTTGTCGAAGGCGATCTGCAAGAGCACGTTTGTTTCCCCGGGACCCGGCTGAGGATGGACGGTGGAGGTTCTAGCAATGTGAGCGGAATACCGCCATGACCGTCTGGGGCCGGAGCGCGGGAGCGATCGTCCGCTTTTGCCGTCGGGTCGTTGCGGCAGGCGGCGTTCTGGTGCACGATGGGATCGTTGGGGGAAGTCACGTGAAGAAACTGCTCCTGGCCATGGCATTGACCTTGTTGCCCGCAGGCGCCGTGGCCGACGAGCCGGCCGCCTTTGACTGGAGCGGCGCCTATGCCGGCGCTCATCTGGGTTACGGCGAGGCCGACGTCGATTACGACTTCGCCGCCATAGATGAAGGTTTCTTCAACGAGGGCGAGGGGACCCGGGTCAGTGAGCGGCTCGACGATCTGATCGGCGGCGTCCAGGCCGGGCTCAACTGGCAGTCCGGCAATATCGTCCTCGGTCTGGAAGGAGCCTTCACCTGGCTCGGCTTCGATGAACGCTCGACCAGCCCGTTCTTTCCTGAAAGCGACGGATTCAGGACGGGCATCGATTGGTCCGCCGCCATCACGCCCCGCGCCGGCATCGCCTTCGACAACGTCCTGCTCTACGCGAAAGGCGGCGTCGCCTTCGCCGACGTCACGGGGCGCATCCAGGACAATTTGAACGAGCTGTTCGTCGAGAAGACCAAGACGCAGGTGGGCTGGACGATCGGTGCCGGCGCCGATTATGCCTTGAGCGAAAACTGGATCATCGGCGCCGAAGGCAACTACTATGATTTCGGATCGTTCGATGCCGGCGAAAATACCCGGACGTTCGAGGGTGTGGAAACGCCGAGTCTTTCGGACCATGAGATCGACACGACCATGTGGTCGGTCCTGGCGCGCATAAGCTTCATGTTCAGATGAGCCGACGGGCGCGGCCGGACGGGGACGCCACGGACACCCGCGAGGCGAACGCTCAGGGCCCGGCCGCCAGTGGCCTGCGCCGCTCCTCCAGGAACGCCCGCACCGCCGGATCGGTTTCGAGGCCGATGGCGCGCAGATAGGCGGCATTCGCCGCATCGGCCATGGCGAGCCGCGCCATGAGATCGGCGCGCGCCGCCCAATAAGGCTGATAGTCGTGCAGCCGCATGTCGCCCGAGAGATCGTCGAGGGCTGCGATCCCGGCTTGCGCGCCTTGCGTCTCGGCGACGACGACCGCGCGGTTGAGCGCCACCACCGGCGAGCGGGTCAGCGCGAAGAGCCGGTCGTAGAGCTTTTCGAGCGCCGGCCAGTCGGGCCTGCCTTTCAGCCGCCTGATCGCATGCGCCGACTGGATCGCCGCTTCGACCTGATAGCGTCCGATGGAATGCGCGCGGCTCGCCTTGCCGAGAAGCGCATCGGCTTCCCCGATCATCGCACTGTGCCAGAGAGCGGTGTCCTGCTCCTGGAGCGGGACGAAGCGGCCGGCGACGCGGCGCGCCCCGCGCCTCGCGTCGAGATGCAGAAGCAGCGACAGGAGGCCCAGCGCCTCGGGCTCCTCCGGCGCGAGCTCGATCATGAGCCGCGCCAGCCAGATCGCTTCATCGGCGAGGTTCTTGCGCTGGACGTCGGCGCCCAGGGGGTCGCTCCAGCCGGCGCTGAAAGCGGCGTAGATCGCGGCCAGCACCGCGTCGATGCGCTCAGCCCATTCACCGCGCTCCGGAACGCGGAAGGGGATGCCGGCGTCCCTGATCTTGGCCTTGGCGCGCACCAGGCGCTGAGCCATGGCGGCGGGAGCCACGAGAAAGGCCCGGGCAATGGTCGCCGCATCGAAGCCCAGCACCGTCTGGAGGATGAGGGGCGCCCTTATCTTCGTGTCGATGGCCGGATGCGCGCAAGCGAACATCAGTCGCAAGCGCTCGTCCGGTATGCTCCGTTCGGCGTCGCCATCCTCCTGAATTTCCTCGGCGAGCAGACGCAGATGATCGCTGCCGCGCGCGGCGGCGGCCATGCGCCGGTCGCCGTCGGCGAGCTGCCGGCGCGCCACGGTGAGAAGCCAGGCTTCCGGACTTTCGGGAACGCCGCTCGCCGGCCAGCGCTCGAGCGCTTCGAGGAAGGCCTGGGCCAGCGCGTCCTCGGCCTTGGCCATGTCGCGGCAGCGGATGGACAGGCAGGCGACGAGCTTGCCGTAGCTGGCGCGGGCGGCGTGCCTCACCGCGTCCGCGGGCAAGCCCGGAGCGCGCGTCATCTGCCTTGCGGCATCGGCCAAAGCGGACGGACCTCGACACTGCCCTGCACGGCGCCGGGACAGCGCGCCGCCCACTGCAGAGCCGAATCCAGATCGGGGACGTCGATGATGAAGTAGCCGCCGAGCTGCTCCTTGGAATCGGCGTAGGGACCGTCGAGGACCGTCGCCCTGCCGTCCACCTGCCGCACGGTGGACGCCGTCGTCACCGGCTGCAGGCGTTCGCCGCCGGCCAGCACGCCGGCGCCGGCCAGCGCCTGGGCATAGGCCATATAGGGCGCGGAGTGCTCGCCGCCCGTCTGGTTGCCATGGATGCTTTCGTCGCGATAGATCAGCAGCATGTATTTCATGGTTCGTCATCCCGTGATGAGCGATCACCATCGATCGCCGAACCATAGTCGTCCGGCCGGGGGCCCGATCGACAGAAGGAAGAAAATTTTACTCCCGATCTCGCCCTCTCCGCGGCCCCGCGGAGAGGGCGCTTTGCGCCGTCCGGGACGCCGGACCGTCAAACGACCGTGGTCGTGACCTCGACATTGCCCTTGATGGAATGACTGTAGGGACACACCACATGGGCTTTCCTGACGAGGTCCTCGGCCTTCGCCCTGTCGATGCCGGGGAGGCTGACTTCGAGCGCCACGGTGATCCCGAAGCCCTGCTTGTCGTCGCGCTCGCCGATGCCGACATTGGCCGACACCCTGGCGTCGTCGGAGATCTTCACCTTCTCCTTGCCGGCGACGAACTTGATCGCGCCCAGATAGCAGGCGGAATAGCCGACCGAGAACAGCTGCTCCGGATTGGTGCCGCTGCCGGTGCCGCCCATCTCCTTGGGCACGGACAGGGTCACGTCGACCTTGCCGTCGTCGGTGCGGCCCTTGCCGTCGCGGCCGCCGGTGGCGCTTCCATGAGCGGTATACACTGTTTTCATCTGACAAGCCTCCTTGGGGGTTTAGGAATGAACGAACTATCTCACGCCGCCCGGCGGCTCGCAATCGCGACACCTGCCGCCGCGACAGCCATGCCGATCCAGGAAAAAGGCGACATGGTCTCGCCCAGGATCGGCCAGGCCATCAAGGTGGCGACGGGCGGCACGAGATAGAACAGCGAGGAGACGCGCGACACTTCGCCCGCGCGGATCATCGCCAGGAGCAAGGTCATCGAGATGAGCGAGTTGCCGATGACGAGATAGGCGAGTGCCGCGAGAAATTCCGGCGCGGTCCAGTCGATCGCGAGGCTTTCGGTGGCGAAGGTCAAGGGCAAGGTGCTGACGAGCCCCGCCGCGTACTGGATCATGTTCGACACGACCGGATGGTGATCGCCGCCGAAGCGCTTCTCCCACAAGGTGCCGGCGGTGATGCCGAGCAGGGCGCCGATGGCGTAGAGCACGCCCATGACCGTCTCGGCCGCGATGGCGGACTGGGCGAGAATCACGATCGCAGCGCCCGCCAGTCCCAGGGCGAGGCCCAGCCAGCGCATGGCGCTGACCCGCTCGCGCGCGATATGAGGTGCCGCCAGTCCGACCAGGATCGGCTGCAGGCAGACGATGATGGCGACGGTGCCGGAGGACGTCCTGGCGTAGAAGGCAAGATAGCACAGGCCGAAATAGACGCCCTGGATGAGGAAGCCCACCATCGCGATATGGAGCCATTGCACGAACCGGCGCGGCCAGGCGGGCTTCAGCGCGGCGGCGAAGGGCATGAGGATGACGAGGACGATGGCATAGCGCAGCGCGAGGAAGGTCAGGGGCTCGGCATGCCGGATGCCGAGCTTGGCGACGCTGAAGCCGCCCGACCACAGGACGAGAAAGATCGCCGGCGCGAGCGCGAGCCAGAGCGGCCGGCCGGAAGTCGGCAGGCTCGTCATCGCGGATGCGGCTTCCGCGCCAGATAATCGGCATAGACGCCGTTCGAATATTCCGCCGTCAGGAGATCGAAGCCCGACTGCCCGATGAGGCCTTCCATGATCCAGCCATAGGTCGAGTGCTCGTCGCGCAGATGGCGGACTACGGCGGCACGGTCGTAGCCGGTGTTCTCCAGCATCCAGGCGATCCAGGCCTCGGCCGTCTGCGGCAGCTCGGCCGAGCGGCAGGAGAAGACGACGTCGCGAATGAAAAGGGTGCCGCCGGGCTTCAGCGCGCTCGCCATGCGGTCGAGCGCCACGCCTTTCCACTGGTCGGGCAGGTGATGCAGCGCGAATTTCGTGGTGATGAGATCGAGGCCCGCATCGGGAAGCGCAAAAGTGAGAAAGCCCGCCTGCTGCGGGATGACATTGGCGAGCCCCAGCGCCCGGGCGCGGCGTCGGGTGGCGGCCAGCATGGGCGCTGAGACGTCGACCGCGTGGACGGCGCGGCAGAGCTTCGCTGCTTCGCAGGCGAGACGGCCGGTGCCGCAGCCGATGTCGGCCAGCCTGTCCGAGGCCGCGAGCCCGAGCCTGGCGAGAAGCGCTGCGTCCTCGCCCGTGCCGTCATTCTGGCGCTCGTCATAGGTAGCCACTTCGCGGCCGTCGGCGAAATCGGTGCCGACCTGCGTCAGGTCGTCATAGTACCAGTCGGCTCTCTTCATGAGCGGATGGTTGCAAACCGGCCGTCCGGACGCCAGAGCGGAGCTCGAGCGGATACCATGCGCGGGGCGCATGCCGACACAGGTCACGTCCTTCCGCGGGCGGGGCGAGGGCGAGTTGCGGGCG
This sequence comes from Parvibaculaceae bacterium, assembly GCA_050246735.1. Taxonomy (GTDB): domain Bacteria; phylum Pseudomonadota; class Alphaproteobacteria; order Rhizobiales; family Aestuariivirgaceae; genus Taklimakanibacter. The sequence goes on from JBFWVM010000001.1 coordinate 377,789, forward strand.
CTGCGTGCACTTTGGTGCGGGACCCACTATATTGGCGTCCGGATTTGTGTGGAGCGATGGCCATGACGCCGTTTGATCTTGCCGTGTCGATCGCGCTCGGGGTCGGGCTTGCGGCGGCCACCGGCTTCCGGATCTTCCTGCCGCTGCTCGTGACCAGCATCGCCACCTATGGCGGCTATGTTCCGGTGAGCGAGGGCTTCGCCTGGATCGGCACGCCGGGCGCGGTCATCACGCTGGGCGTGGCGGCGCTGGCCGAGGTGCTGGCCTATTATATCCCGGGCGTCGACAACCTGCTCGACACGATCGCGACGCCGGCCGCACTCGTCGCCGGCACGCTGGTCTCGGCCGCGGTCATGGCCGACCTGCCGCCGCTCGTCAAATGGGCCGCCGCCATCATCGCGGGCGGCGGTGCCGCCGGCATCACCCAGGGCGTCACCGCCATGATCCGGGCCAATTCGACGGTGTTCACCGGCGGCCTCGGCAATCCCGTCATCGCCACGGGCGAACTCGGCGCGGCGACCCTCGTGTCGCTGCTCGCGCTCGCGGTGCCCTTCGTCGCCATCGGCCTCGTCGTCCTGTTCTGCTGGTTCGCGGTGAGGACGATTAGGCGGCTGCTGAGGCGAGGTTCTCCTAACGCCCGCCCTACAGAAGCACAATGACGAGGAAACTTACCGAGCAGGAGTGGGCAATGCTTGCCCAGCTTGAAGAGCTGCCCGACGAACAGATTGATACTGTAGATATTCCAGAAGCGCCTAAGGAGCGCTGGCGTTTTGCCTGCCGTGGCAACAAGCGAGATTGAGATTCGGCGCCGTCATAGATATCCACAAGCCTATCCACAAGTTTTTAAGAGGACGCATTCCATAAGTCTATGTTTTGCAACGTATTTTTTATATGTTCTTGATTTGTTTTGACAGGTGGTATAAGTAATTGTTTACTTTTAGTTTAACTGAGTCGCTTTCACGGAGGCCTTCGGCTTCGAATCGACGTTTGGAGCCAACGAATGAAATTTTCACCCACATTTCTAGACGAGATTCGCGCTCGTGTGTCTGCGTCTTCTGTTGTGGGACGCCGTGTGCAGTGGGACCGTCGTAAATCGAATCTTGGTAGAGGCGATTTCTGGGCTTGCTGTCCCTTCCACAATGAAAAGACGGCCTCCTTCCATGTCGATGACAGGAAGGGGCGCTATCATTGTTTTGGTTGCAAGGCTTCTGGTGACATCTTCACCTTCCTTACAGAAAAGGAAGGTCTGCCTTTTCCTGAGGCGGTCGAACGTTTGGCGCAAGAAGCTGGCTTGCAGATGCCAGTTGCGTCTCCTCAAGAAGTGGAACGAGAGAAACGTCGAACGACATTGTATGATGTGATAGAGTTCGCTACCCAATTCTATGAATCAAAACTTCGCTCGCCTGAAGGTTCCTCTGCACTAAATTATCTGCGGCAGCGCGGCATTACGGATTCGACGCTGCAAAAATTTCGAATGGGCTACGCACCTCCCAGCCGTACCGGTCTTAGTTCGTTTTTAAAAAGCAGAGGTATCAGCAGTGAGCAGATGGCTGCTGCTGGTCTGTTAGTGACGGGCGATGATATACCTGAACCTTATGATCGCTTCAGAGACAGGATCATATTTCCTATCGATGACGTGAGAGGGCGTATTATAGCGTTTGGTGGGCGTGCGATGTCCAAGGACGCGCTAGCAAAGTATCTGAATTCTCCAGAGACTGAATTGTTCGACAAAGGAAATGTTCTCTTTAATCTTTCACGAGCTCGCCCAACAGCTTTCGAGCAAAGTAAAATTATACTCGTTGAAGGGTACATGGATGTTGTTGCGACGTTTCAGAGTGGGATTGAAAACGTTGTGGCCGCGATGGGCACTGCGCTTACTGAGAATCATCTGAGGCAACTATGGCGAATTGCCCCAGATCCAGTGATGTGTTTTGACGGGGACAAGGCAGGCGCGCAAGCGGCTAGTCGGTCATTGGATCGTGCAATTCCGATGCTCACCAGCGGTCACTCCCTTAGATTTGCTTTTATGCCGAAGGACAAGGACCCGGCTGATCTGATGCTCGAGGATCGCAAGGAGGAGTTTCTTGCACGCTTGGATAAAGCAATGACTGCGCAGGCGTATCTTTGGTCTAGAGAAACAGACGGTGCTAAGATTGATACGCCTGAGCAAAAAGCTGGGCTTGAAGCGCACATCAACGAGGTTGTTTCAAAGATCGCAGACGAAAATGTACGCAAATACTATTCCATGAAAATGCGCATTAGTTTGGCTGATTTCTTTTGGCAGCATGACAGAACTAGAAGAGCAAAGTCACCACGTGGAATACTGGTGTTGCCTGACGAAGGTGTGGTTGAGACAGAAAGAAAAATTCTGGGCCTGGCAGTTGAATTTCCTCATGTCGTTTTTACTGATATTGAACGATTTCAGATGTGGGAATTTCGACTAGCTGCTCATGCGGCATTCCAACAGGAACTCGTCCGCCTCCTAGTGGAGGAGGATGTTAGAACGGTGGCATCAATCTATGATTCCATAAGAGCTGACTTCTATCGGGTACTTGAGCAGGTTCATGGCCGGGAGAATCCCGAACGGGGGCTTCCTCGAGGACACAATCTGTATGCTCGGTTCCCATCTGCCAGATTCCATCCAAATGACGAATTTGTCCTCAGGTATTTTACCTTACTGTTTAGGCATTTGGAGCTTGAACAAATGGTCCGAGAGCGTGATGAACTTGTTGAGCGTTTTGCGAAAGAACCCTCAATTGAGGTGGAAACAAAATTACTTGAAATAATCCGAAATATCGAAGAAACCCGAGGACGGTTCACAGCTCTTGAGCGAGAGTTGGTCGAGGAGGCAATCGCAATTAGAGAGGCCTATCAATTCAGCGACGGTACGAAGATAGCTGCCTAGGAAGATAGGCATATCTGTGGGTTCAATACGTTTGGGACTCGGAAGTCGAGATATCTGGTTTACCCGAGCAGGAGCGCCGCGAGCGGCTTCTGCTCCTGGCGATTGTCAACCACCCCGAGCTTCTGCATGATTTCCTGGACGATTATGCCGCAGCGGAGTTCACTTCCCGCGAGCTTGACTCGCTCAAGCGGCAAATCATAGATATGGCCGCCTTGGCGGAAGGTCTTGACGGATCGGCCGTCAAGGACCACTTGAGTGATCAAGGATTTGGGCCTCTTCTGGCCCGGCTCGACAGCCAGGCGGCACGTCTGAACGAATGGTTCCTGAACCCCGGTGCTGCGTCTGCGGACGCCCGGACAGCGCTTCGTCAGATGTTCGCCCTGCATAGGAAAAGCGTTACTCTGGACCGGGAGCTTCAAGCTGCCGAGGCGCAGTTCGCCGCCGATCCGACGGAGGAAAAGCTCAGCGTGCTCAATCAGATACGCGAAGAGCTTGCATCTCACGCCGGCACGGAAGCCCATGTCGAGGGCTTCGGCGAGGCCTCGGGGCGCGACGTGACCGCGCTCTGACGGTAGCGGATCGGAATGGGGCGCATGGACCACCGCGAGCGGGCATGCGCATGGTTAGGAACAGGTTAAGGGGCCGGCGGCTAGAACCGCGAGACGGCCCCCGAATCAGTTGAGACGAGAAGGATAGGCGACGCATGGCCCGAGCCCAGATGCGGGAACCGCAGACCGAAGAGAACGAAGCCCCACCGCCGGCCGAGGAGCAGGAAACCCAGGAGACCCCGGGCGAGGGCCAGGATTCCCCCGTTCTCGATCTGACCGACGCGGCCGTGAAGCGCATGATCCGGGCCGCCAAGCAGCGCGGCTACGTCACCCTGGACGAGCTCAATTCCGTCCTCCCCTCGGAGGAGACGAGCCCTGAGCAGATCGAAGACATCATGTCGATGCTGAACGAGATGGGCATCAACGTCGTCGAGAGCGAGGAGGAGGGCAACGACACCGCCAAGAGCGCCAAGGACGAGGAGGCCGAGCCTTCCGAGAACCTCCCCATCAAGGTCGAGGCCGAGAAGACGCCGGCCGACCGCACCGACGATCCGGTGCGCATGTATCTGCGCGAGATGGGCCAGGTCGAACTCCTGTCGCGCGAAGGCGAGATCGCCATCGCCAAGCGCATCGAGGCCGGCCGCGAGGCGATGATCCAGGGCTTGTGCGAGAGCCCGCTGACCTTCCAGGCGATCATCATCTGGCGCGACGAGCTCAACGAGGGCAAGATCCTCCTGCGCGACATCATCGACCTCGAAGCGACCTATGCCGGCCCCGACGCCAAGAACAAGCAGCCGGTGATGTCGGACGAGAAGCTCGCCGAGCCGAAGAAGCCCGAGCCCATCAAGAAGCCCGAGCCGCGCCGGACCATGCGCCGCGACGACGAATATGGCGACGTGCTGTCGCCGGAGGATTTCGACAAGCCGCAGGTCGAGGAAGAGGAAGACGAGGGCGACGACGATCCGGGCGTCTCGCTCTCGGCCATGGAAGCCGAGCTCAAGCCGCAGGTTCTCGAGACCTTCGACCGCATCGCCAAGACCTACAAGTCGCTGCGCAAGCTGCAGGACCAGGAAGTGGGCGACAAGACCGCGCTGTCGCCGTCGCAGGAGCGCCGCTACAAGAAGCTGCGCGACGAGATCATCGTCGACGTGAAGTCGCTGTCGCTCAACAATGCACGCATCGAGGCGCTGGTCGACCAGCTCTACGACATCAACAAGCGGCTCAACGCGCTCGAAGGCCGGCTGATGCGTCTCGCCGAGACCTACAAGGTGCCGCGCGAGGTGTTCCTGAAGGAGTATCAGGGCGAGGAGCTCAATCCCGAATGGCTGCGCCGCGTCGGCCGGCTCGCCAAGTTCGGCTGGAAGAAATTCGCCAATGACGAGAAGGAATCGATCCGCGTCATCCGCGAGGAGATCCACGAGCTCGCCACCGCCACCGGTCTCCAGATCCCGGAGTTCCGCCGCATCGTCGCCATGGTGCAGAAGGGCGAGCGCGAGGCGCGCATCGCCAAGAAGGAGATGGTCGAGGCCAATCTGAGGCTGGTCATCTCGATCGCCAAGAAATACACCAATCGCGGCCTGCAGTTCCTCGACCTCATCCAGGAGGGCAATATCGGCCTCATGAAGGCGGTCGACAAGTTCGAGTACCGCCGCGGCTACAAGTTCTCGACCTACGCCACCTGGTGGATCAGGCAGGCGATCACCCGCTCGATCGCCGACCAGGCACGCACCATCCGCATCCCGGTGCACATGATCGAGACGATCAACAAGATCGTGCGCACGTCGCGCCAGATGATGCACGAGATCGGCCGCGAGCCGACGCCGGAGGAACTGGCGGAGAAGCTCTCGATGCCGCTCGAGAAGGTGCGCAAGGTGATGAAGATCGCCAAGGAGCCGATCTCGCTCGAGACGCCGGTGGGCGACGAGGAAGACTCGCATCTGGGCGACTTCATCGAGGACAAGAACGCCATCCTGCCGATCGACGCGGCGATCCAGGCCAACCTGCGCGAGACGACGACGCGGGTGCTCGCCTCGCTCACCCCGCGCGAGGAGCGCGTGCTGCGCATGCGCTTCGGCATCGGCATGAACACCGACCACACGCTCGAAGAGGTCGGCCAGCAGTTCTCGGTGACCCGCGAGCGCATCCGCCAGATCGAGGCGAAGGCCCTGCGCAAGCTCAAGCATCCGAGCCGGTCGAGGAAGCTCCGGAGCTTTTTGGACAATTGATCGCAAAGGCCTGCTCACGCCGGCCTCTTGTTCGAGCGCTGCCTCATTCCATCATGGCTGCCCTTGAGGCGGTCCTCCGGTTCCTATGCCGATACAGTCATGAGCGGACAGGCTGGGTGGCCGGGTCAAGCCAGGTCAAGTCCGGCCATGACGAGATGAAGTGAATGAGTGCCGATCTAAAAGCCCAGTTCGACAAGCGCGGCAGTGATCTCAGCCGCGTTTGCCTCATTGGATGAGCCGCGGCGGCTCGGGTGGCATGTTGCAATGTGCTGGATGCCATGACGTGCGCAGGTCCGTTCTGCATCGCCGCCCAACGCGATCACCTTACGCCCCAGCAACTCGTGGCGCGTGATCTCGCTGAACGAGATGTCCATCGCGGCTGCGGGGATTCTTTCGGACCTGCTTTGCGGAATCAGATGAAATGCCTGAGTTACATAGAGGTCCGTGCGCTTCAGCTTTCGGTTCCCAAGCGCAATGTCCAGGACTTGATTAAACCGAAGTCCGGGCAAATAGCCGTATTTTCGCAGTGTGCCCCGATGCTCATTGATAGATGGCTCATCCAGCCAGTGCAGGGCAACCAGCGCTGGGCCGTCAACGGATCTCGACGTGATCTGGTAAGGCGTTATCCATGGTCCATCAAAGCCGACATCTGCCAGCGATCTGTATGACGGCAATTCCAGTTTTCGGCGACGCTCGACAAGCTCTGAATAGCTGATGGTCATTCACCCTCCGGCATCTCGATGAAGGTCGTGTGATAGTTGCGCCGTCGACGGTGATGGCGAGGTCGTGCCAAGGGCGCGGTCACTCAGGCGGAGCCGCATCATCGCGTGTGTTTTTTCTTCTTCTCTGCGATGAATTCTTCCATGTCGAAGGAGGTGGGTTCCCCGCTCGCTTCGCCTTCTTCCAGGGCCTGGCGCAATCGCTCCATGCGCAGTTCCCGCTCTTCGAGCAGTTGAAGGCCCGCACGCACGGCCTCGCTAGCCGAGCCGAAGCGGCCTTTGCGCACCTGCCTCTTGATGAAAGCCGTGTGCTCCTTGCCGAGCACGACCGAAGTGTTCTTCATGCCGGTTTCCTGTTGTATGATCTATTGGTACCATGGCGCGGATGCTCGAACAATCAAGAGATGGCGCGTATCTCTGCGTGTGTGGATTTTCCGGGCCGTGCAAGGAGATTGCAAGCCGGCCACGAGTGGTCCAATCTGGTCTCAACCAAATCAAAGAGGAATCCCATGTCCTTTCTGAAATCGCTCTTCGGCCTCGGCGGCGGCAAGGAGGAGGCGGGCGGCCCTCCGGCCACGGCCAAGGAGGCCGAGCACAAGGGCTTCGTCATCCGCGCGACGCCCTACAAGGAGGGCGGCCAGTACCAGACGGCCGGCACGATCGTGAAGGAGATCGAAGGCCAGACGAAGGAGCATAAATTCGTGCGCGCCGACCGGTTCTCGACGCTCGAGGAGGCGGCCGACCTCTCGCTCTCGAAAGGCCGGCAGATCATCGACGAGCAGGGCGAGCGGATGTTCGGCAAGGACTAGGCGCGCGTCCGCAGCCAAGGAGGCGTTCATGACTGCCCAGCATTTTTCGCGTCTCGCCGCCGCCGTCTTTGCCGTCGTCGCGCTCCTGCAGCTTTTGCGCGCCATCTCGGGCTTCGAGATCGCGGTGGGCGGCGAGATCATGCCGATCTGGCCGAGCTGGATCGCCGCCATCGTCGCCGGCTTCCTCGCCTATCTGGGCTTCACCGCCGGCGGCCGGCCGGTTCTGTGACCGGCGGGCGCCGGCACGCGCAAGCAAAAGCTCGCGGGCGTCTGCTTTTCGGCCATGGTCCGGGGCTCTAGGGTGGTCCGGTTTTTTCTTCGAGGAAAAATTGTGGGAGCGGGCTGCCGGTCGGCCGGATGACCGCGCCCTGGTGGGATTCGCTCGATTTTCCCTGATAATTCCCTGTTCCCGGACTCCGGCTATGCGGCTTCCAGCGCCTGGCTCAAGGCCAGGCCGAGCTTAACGAGGTTCATATTGGTGAAGTCCTTGGGCACTTCGGCGACCACCGCCTTGCGCAACTCGTCATTCATGGCCTTGCGCAGGGCGCCCAGCGCCGCGGGTGCGGCGGCGACCACGAGGGCCTGGAATCTCCGGACGCGCAGATCCTCGCCGAGGTCGGCGGCGACCTCCGTCATCAGCCGGTCCTCTTCCTGCTGGTGGAGATCGGTCGGCTCCATCGATGCACGCCCCGGGCCCACCATCGCATGGGCGCGGCCGGGCTTGTCGGTGCCGAGATCGCGGGTCGGCGGCACGTCCCGGTCATACTTGCGCAGCACCGTCAGCATCGGGTCGTCGGTCGTCCCGTCATTGCGCATGACCAGGGCGCGTCCGCCGTCGGTGGCCAGGATCCAGTCATTGTGTCTGAGACGGTCGACCGCCATTGGTGTCCTCCTCCTTGCCTGTCCATGATATAACCCACGGCAACAGCAATGGTTTCCGCGATGCGCCAGGCCCGGCACGAGATCACGATCACGACCGGAGGGCAGGGGCTTTACGAGATCACCGCCGATGCGGCCCGGTTCGCCGCCGCAAGCGGAATGGATCTGGGCCAGCTCACGCTCTTCGTGCAGCACACGTCCGCCTCGCTGCTTATCCAGGAAAACGCCGATCCTTCGGCGCGCCACGATCTTCTCGAATTCTTCCGCCGCATCGCACCCCCCGACAGCGCCTGGATCACCCACAGGAGCGAAGGCGCCGACGACATGCCCGCCCATATCAGGACGGCGCTGACCCAGGTGTCGCTCGTCATCCCCGTTGCAGGCGGGCAACTCATGCTCGGAACCTGGCAAGGCATCTATCTCTTCGAGCATCGTCGCTCGCCGCACCGGCGCAGGGTGATCCTGCATCTGATCGGCGCCTAGCTCAGGCGGCGAGTCGCGCGCGCTCCGCTTCCTTCGCGACGAGGCGGAGATCGCGGACGAACTTGCGGTATTCGAGCTTGCGCGCCTCGCGATCCGGCAGGCGCAGCAGATAGGACGGATGGACCGTCACGAAGCCCTTGTGCCCCATGAATTCGAGCGGCGTGCCGCGCAGCCTGCCGATGGTCAGCGCCTTGCCGCTCAGGGCGCGCGCCGCCGTGGCCCCCAGGGCGACGATGAGCTTCGGCCGGATCAGCGCGATCTCGGCCCTGAGCCACCAGCGGCAGGCCTCGATCTCGCCGCGGTCGGGCCGCTTGTGCAGGCGCTTCTTGCCACGCGGCTCGAATTTGAAATGCTTGACGGCGTTGGTGACGTAGACGTCCTTGCGCGCGATGCCGGCGTCTTCCAGGGCGTGGTCGAGAATCTTGCCGGCCGGGCCGACGAAGGGCCTGCCCTGGCGGTCTTCCTGGTCGCCCGGCTGCTCGCCGACGAGGACCATGGCGGCATGGGCGCCGCCTTCGCCGAAGACCGTCCGGGTGGCGTTCCTGTACAGGGGACAGCGGCGGCATTGGGCGGCCTCGCGGCGCAGTTCGGTCAGCGTCGGAGCGCCCGAATGGTCCTGGGTCGCGGCAGGGACGGGTTTCTTCGCCATGGACGGTCAACGCCGCTCGGGGCGAAAAGTGCCGGAAACGGCGTCGACCGCGGGAAAGAAGATGTGAGGCGGCCTCGCGGCGAGATCGCCGATGACGGGAGCGGCTTCAGGCCGGCCACGCCGGCGGTGGAAAGTCCGCCTCCGGATGTGCGATGATGGGCCTGGCTGAGCATTCGAGGAGGACAGTCATGCACTATAGCGGCGGATGCCATTGCGGCCGGATCGCCTTCGCGTTCGAGACCGAGGCCCCGGTCGGGGAAGTCATCGAGTGCAATTGCTCGCTGTGCACGAAGCGCGCGCATCTGCTGGCCTTCGTGCCGCGCGACAAATTCACCTTGAAGACGCCGGAGAAGGATCTCGCCACCTACACCTTCAACACGCACCGCATCCGTCACCATTTCTGCCCGACCTGTGGCATAGGACCGTTCGGCGAGGGCAAGGCGCCGAACGGTGCGGCCATTGCCTCGATCAACATGCGCTGCGTCGACGGCTTCGAGGCCGACCAGGTGAAGATCAAGACATTCGACGGCCGCAGCGCATGAAGCAGCCGGGATGAACGTACCGGTTCTGGAGACCGAGCGCCTCAGGATGAGGGCGCATGATGTCGACGACTTCGCCGCCCTTACGGAAATGTGGTCGGAGAAGGCGGTCACCCATTACATCGGCGGAAGGGCGATGCGGCCGGATGAATGCTGGACCAGGCTGCTGCGCTATCGCGGCCTGTGGCCGCTGCTCGGCTATGGCTACTGGGCGGTCGAGGAAAAGGCCTCGGGCCGCTTCGTCGGCGATGTCGGCTTTGCCGATTTCCATCGCATGATCGAGCCTTCGATCCGCGGTGTGCCGGAGGTGGGCTGGGTTCTCGGGCCCGACTTCCACGGCCGCGGCTATGCCTCGGAAGCGGTCGCCGCGGCGCTCAAATGGCTCGACGGCCAGAAGAGAGGGCGCAGCGTCTGCATCATCGACCCCGCCAACACGCCCTCGCTCAGGCTCGCCGCGAGGAACGGCTATCGCGAATATGCCCGCACGGTCTTCATGGAGGACAAGGTGATCCTGCTCGAGCGGGTGAGCGGCTGAGAAGCAGCAGGTGCAGCACCCTTCCGGAAAGCGCCGCTTTTTGCTTAAGCTTCATTTTATGTCCAGGCTCTTCCCGCATCTCTTCACCCCCTGCAAGGTCAAGACGACCGAGTTCCGCAACCGGATATTCTCGACCGGCCACGACACCTACCTGCCGGAGAAATACCTGCCCTCCGACGCGCTCATCGCCTATCACGTGGCGCGCGCCAAGGGCGGGGCCGGGCTCATCATCGTGCAGGTGACGGGGGTGCACGAATCGGCGCGCTACACCGCCGACCTGCTGATGGGGACCGACGATGGCTGCATCAAGCCCTTCGCCCGGATGATTGATGCCATCCACAGGGAAGGCACCAAGGTCTTCGTCCAGCTCTTCCATCCCGGCCGCGAGCTCCTGGGCCGGCCGGAAGGGGTGGCGCAGGCGGCCTTCGCGCCCTCCTTCTCGCCATCGGAGCGCTTCCGCACGGCGCCCCGGCCCATGTCGCTCGCCATGATCGAGGAGATCATCGACGGCTTCGGCGAGGCGGCGCGGCGCATGGCGGAAGCCGGCGCCGACGGCGTCGAGATCGTCGGCAGCCACGGCTATCTGCCCGCACAGTTCCTCAACCCGCGGGTCAACCGCCGCGACGACCGCTTCGGCGGCCCGCTCGAGAACCGCGTCCGCTTCATCCGCGAGGCGGCGCAGGCGGCGCGCCGGAAGGTGCCAGCGGATTTCATCGTCGGCCTCAGATTCTCGGGCGAGGAGCTCGATGCCGACGGGCTGCAGGAGGACGAGACCCTCGCTGCCTGCCGCCTGCTCAAGGACGACCTCGACTATTTCAACGTCATCGCCGGCACCTCGGCCTCGCAAGGCGGCGCCATCCATATCGTGCCGCCGATGCTGATCGAGAATGCCTATGTGGCGCCCTATGCGCGCAAGCTCAAGCAGTCGATCGGCAAGCCGGTCTTCGTGGCGGGCCGCATCAACCAGCCGCACGAGGCGGAAAGGGTGATCGCCGAAGGGGCCGCCGACATGTGCGGCATGACGCGGGCGATGATCTGCGATCCGCAAATGGCCAACAAGGCGAAAGCGGGCGCGACCGACGACATCCGCGCCTGCATCGCCTGCAACCAGGCCTGCATCGGCCATTTCCAGCTCGGCCTCTCGATCTCCTGCATCCAGCATCCGGAGACCGGGCGCGAGCTCGACTATGGCGACAAGCCCCGGGCGGCGAGACGCAAGCGGGTGATGGTGGTGGGCGGCGGGCCCGCCGGCCTCAAGGCGGCGAGCGTCGCGGCCGAGCGCGGCCATGAGGTGACGCTCTATGAGAAGGACGCGCAGCTCGGCGGCCAGGCGCGCCTCGCCCAGCTTCTGCCCGCCCGCGCCGAGTTCGGCGGCATCATCACCAATCTCGCGCGCGAGGCGGAGCGCGCCGGCGCGCGCATCGTCAGGAACACGACGGTCACGCCCGGCTTCCTCGAAAGCGAGGCCCCGGACGCGGTCATCCTCGCTTGCGGATCGCTGCCGCAGCGTCCGCCGGCCGAGATCGGCGACGATGCCCATGTGATCCATGCGGTCGACGTGCTGAAGGGCGAGAAGACCGGCAGCCGCGTCGTCATCTATGACTGGCTCGCCGACTGGATCGGTCTCGGCGTCGCCGAGAAGCTCGCCGGCGAGGGCGTCGATGTGCGCCTCGCCGTCAACGGCCTCAGCGCCGGCATCGCGATCCAGAACTATACGCGCGACGCGCATCTGGCGCGCCTGCACCGGCTCGGCGTCAAGGTCATCCCGCTGATGCGGCTCTATGGCGCCGATGCGACGACCGCCTATTTCCTCCACACGGCGGCGCAGGAGCCCGTGGTGCTGGAGGAGGTCGACACCATCGTGCTCGCCTGTCCCAACGCGCCGGAGGATTCGCTTACCCGGACGGCGGAAGCCTTCGAGCACTATCTCGTCGGCGACTGCCTGGCGGCGCGCACCGCCGAGGAGGCGGTCTATGAGGGCCTCAAGGCCGGCATGGCGGTGTAGCTCAATCGCCCGCGGGGATCCTCGGCGCATAGGTGCCGAAGCACCAGACCTGGCCTTCCGGATCCTTGCAGATGAAGTCGCGGCTGCCATAGGGCTGGTCGGTCGGCTCCATGACGATCTCGGCGCCGGCCGCCCTGGCCCTGTCGAAGAGAGCGTCGGCGTCGGGGACGGCGATATAGACGGACTGCGTCGTGGCGCCGACATCGAGGGCCGGGCGCACCAGCTTGCCGAAAGCCGTGTCGTCCTTGGCCGAGCCCATCATCAGGAGCCGGTCGCCCAGGGCCAGCTCCGCATGGATGACTTTTCCATCCTCGCCTGTGTAGGCGACATGGGTCCTGAAGCCGAAGGCGCGCTCGAGCCAGCCGATCATCGCGGCGGCGTCGCGATAGGTCATGGTGGGATAGAGGATGGGGGTTGCGGTGGTCGGCATGTCGGCCATGATCGTCTCCTTCGAGTGTGAAGCGATCGTCGCAGCTTATGGTTCCGGCGTATTGAAGAAATGTGACCGCAGAGCAAATCCCGCTAAGGGCCGGGCTCGAGCACGCCGGTGTCCGCGCGGTCGCGCCGCGAGAGATCGCCGGGCGAGAGGCCGGACAGGTCCCTGAATTCGCGCGCCAGATGCGCCTGGTCGGCATAGCCCGCCGCACAGGCGATATCGGCCCAGCCTCGGCGCGGCGCGGTTCCCGCCAGATGGCGGGCGTGCTCGAAGCGCAGGATGCGCGCCATGGTCTTGGGCGTCGCGCCGATCTCGGCGCGGAACAGCTTGGCGAGATGCCGGCGGCCGATGCCCGCGTCGCGCGCCAGACCGGCGATCGACGCGGCGCCCTTGCTGCGCTCGAGCCCGTGCCAGACCGTGCGCACCGCAGGATGCGGCGCTCCGGCGCGCGCCATGCGGGCGGCGATCAGCCTGTCGAGGATGGCGAAGCGCCGGCGCCAGTCGGCGGCGTCGTACAGTTCCTGGACGATGAGATCGCCGCCCGGTCCCAGGAGGTCGGCGAGCGGCAAGGTGCGGCCGGCGATCTCCGACTGCGCCATGCCGAAGAACCGCAAGGCGCCGAGCGGCGTGAAGTTCACCTGCAGGCAATGGGCGCTGCCCGGCGAGCCGACGATCACCGGTCCGTCATAGACGCCGGCCGCGAAGCTGCCGAGGCGCGCCGCGCTCCCGGGCCCGTCGCGCACCGTGAAGGGCGCGCCGAAATTGACGATCACCGGGATGAAGCCGCCCGGGACCTCACGCCGCCAGACGGGCCGGCCGCCCGCTTCGCGATAGCCGGAATAGCCGGTCACATGCGGGCTCAGCGCTTCCTGCGGCAGGGCGCGCACGATCTCCCAACTGCCCATGTCGCCTTCATAGGCGAGGCGCGTGACCCTGCGATCCGATCCGGTCCGATCGTCCGTCATCCGTCAATCCTAGCCTTCGCCCGCGATTGACGCCACCCGCCGCGCGTGCAAGCGTCGCAAGATGCGCCATCTCTTCGAATTCGAATCGAAGACGCAGCGGCTCGCCGCGCCGCGCAGCTTCGCGCTGCGGCTGATGCGCAACGCGCTGTGGAGCGCCGGCTTCATCCTGATCTGGCTCGTCATCGGCATGGCCGGCTATGGCGGCCTGGAAGGCATGAGTCCCGTCGACGCCTTCGTCAATGCGGCGATGATCCTCTCCGGCATGGGGCCGGTCGGCACGCTCGCCACGACGGGCGGCAAGATCTTCGCCGGCGTCTATGCGATCGTCTCCGGCATCGTCATCTTCGGCATCGCCGGCATCGCGCTGGCGCCGCTCTTCCACCGCATGATGCACAAATTCCACCTCCAGGACGACGAAGCGGCCGGGAAAGCCAGGAAGAAAAAATAGCGGGTATCCGGCGATCACGCCGCGCGCGGTTGGGCGGGCAGCGTCATGGCCGCCACGCCGATCACCACGCAGGCGAGACCGATCCAGCCTGTCCCGCCCAGGCGCTCCGACAGGAACCAGGCGCCGATGGCCACGCCCACCGGGACGCGCAGATAGGCCTGCGCCGTCGTGGCGACCGAGCCCAGCGTATTGACGAGGCGGAAGAAGATGCACAGCGCGAAGGCGGTGCAGAAGACGGCGAGGCCGCCCAGCGCCATGAGGGATTGCGGCGAAGGAGCGAGCGTCCACGGCCGGTCGACGACGAGGCTCAGGGGAGTGAGCATCGCGGCACCGGCGAGCATCGAGCCCGCCGCCGGCAGCATCGGATCCATATGCCTGAAGTTGCGCCCGAAGATCGAGGCGCCGGCATAGCTGATGGTGGCGGCGACGATGGCGAGCTGGGAGGCGAGCTCGCGGCCGAGGCCGTTCAGCGCCTCGACGCCGACGATGAGGCAGATGCCGGCCATGCCGGCCGACACGCCGAAGGCCTTGCGCCAGCCGGCAGGCTCATGCCGGGTGACGGCGATGGTGATGAGAAAGGCGAAGATCGGCGTGGTCGAATTGAGGATGGCGGCAAGGCCGGCACCGACGGTGAGCTCGGCCCAGGCGATGAGGGTGAACGGCAGCACGCTGTTGAGCGCCGCCTGAACGGCGAAGAGCCGCCAGCCCGCCGGGTCGCGCGGCAAGGCGAGGCCGCGGAGCCGCAGCACCGCCAGCAGGAAGAGTCCGGCGACAAGGGTGCGCCCGGCGATGAAGGTCACCGGCGGAATGGTTTCGACGCCGATCTTGATGAAGGTGTAGGAAGAGCCCCACAGCGTTGCCAGCAAGGCCAGCAGCGCCAGCTCGAATGCGGGAGGACGGGATGGAGCGGAAGCGGTCATGGGGCTGGATCCTGAGAGCCGGTGATGGCGCCCATCTGTGACAGGATGTTCCGACGCCGTCCCGCCTTGACGTTTCGGCCGCGGCCGAAGCGTTCGCTGCTGACCGCTCGCCGCCTCGAGCCTATAATCGGGACCATGACGAATTTCGTTTCCGGCAACAGCCTGGCCGAGGTCGCGGCCCTCATCGGCGATCCGGCGCGGGCCAATATCCTCCAGGCGCTGGCCGATGGTCGGGCCCTGACCGCGGGCGAGCTCGCCTGGCATGCCGGGGTGAGCGCCCAGACCACCAGCGGCCATCTGGCGAAGCTCGCCGAGGCGCGATTGATCGCGCTCGAGAAGCAGGGCCGCCACCGCTATTTCCGCCTGGCGTCGCCGCAGGTCGCCGAGGCCATGGAAGCCCTGATGCTGGTCGCGGCCGACGGGCCGAAGCGCCATCGCCCGACGGGTCCGCGCGACGAGGCGCTGCGCGCCGCGCGCACCTGCTACGACCATCTGGCCGGCAGGCTCGCCGTGGCGCTCGCCGACCGGCTGAGCGCCCGCAAGCTCATCATCCTGTCCGACGGCGCGGCCGCGGTCACGGAGACCGGGCACCGCTTCTTCCGCGATTTCGGCCTCGATCTCGAAGGCGACGGCAAGAGCACGCGCCCGCTCTGCCGCACCTGTCTCGACTGGAGCGAAAGACGCTCGCATCTCGCGGGCCGGCTCGGCGCGGCGCTCTGCCGGAAGTGCCTCGATCTCGGCTGGATCAGGCGCGGCAGGGACAGCCGGGCCGTCATCTTCACGCCCGAGGGCGTCGAAGGCTTCCGCGACATCTTCGGCATCACATTGTCCTGACGGGATCGCCGGGCTAAACGGTCGGCCTTCATCAGAAGGAGATTCCCGTGACCGCCGCCCAGACCCGCAAGCTCGTCCAGACCTATTACGATGCCTTCAACCGGCAGGATGTCGAGGGCATGCTCGCCTGCCTGGGGCCGGGCTTCGTCCATGAGGTGAGCCAGGGCGAGAGGCGCAAGGGCAAGGCCCTGTTCAAGGACTTCCTCGTCCACATGAACAGGAGCTATCGCGAGACGCTCTCCG
Source organism: Parvibaculaceae bacterium (assembly GCA_050246735.1). Taxonomy (GTDB): domain Bacteria; phylum Pseudomonadota; class Alphaproteobacteria; order Rhizobiales; family Aestuariivirgaceae; genus Taklimakanibacter. Next base: position 393,931 of record JBFWVM010000001.1, read on the forward strand.
ACATCGTCGTCATGACCGACGCTTCGGGAAAACGGGCCGCCGCCGAATTCGATCTCCGGGGCAGATATCTGGCGACCGATCCGGGCCTTCCGAAGGCCACGGGGCAGCGCTACAAGCTCAGGGTGGGCGCCTTCTTCGAGATCAGGAACGGCCGGATCTCGCGCGTCTCGACGCACTACAATCTCAAGGACTGGACGCGCCAGGTCGCGGGCGCCTGAGCTTCCCGGACTATGTCTTGCCACGCTGGCGGGAGGCCGAGCTGTCGCGCAGCTTCTCCAGCGTTCCGATCCGCCGTTTCGCGGCCTTGCTGAGCCGCAGGCCGAGGGCGCCGATCAGGGCCTCCATCTGGGCGAGCGCGGCAACGCTCGAATCGTAGAGCGAAGGAACCGTCACCGGCGCCATGACCACGTGATGGGCGAATCTGGAGATGCCGCTCATCCATTCGTCCGTGAAGACGATGATCGAGGCTCCCTGGCTGGCGGCAATCTCCGCGAAGCGGAACACGTCCGGCTGATAGCGGCGAAAGTCGAATATGACGACGACATGCCGCCTGCCCACGTCGAGCAGGTATGTCGGCCACGTCTCGGTCTGACCGCGCACCAATCCGACTTTCGGGCGCATCTCGGCAAGGAAGTTGTACATGGACTGGGCGAGGGTGTCGCTGAAGCGGCCGCCGAGGCACAAGACCGGCCGGTTGACGTCGGCGAGGAGGTCGAGCACGGCTTCGAACTGCGCCTCGGGCATCATCTCGCGCGCGCGCCTCACATTCTCGACGAGGGCGTCGCAGAACTGGTGGCGATAGTCGTGCTCGTCCGATTTCTTCGATATGCCCAGCGAATGACGATTGAGCGCGGACTGGAACTGCGGCTTCATCTCGTTGCGCAGCGCCAGCTGGAAGTCGAGATAGCTCGGGAATCCGAGCTTCGTGACGAAACGCAAAACGGTGGGAGCCGTCGTCTGAGCCGCTCCGGCAAAGCGAGCCAGGGTCTCGAGGCCGAGCAGCGGATATTGGGACAAAAGCACCTGGGCGATACGGCGTTCGGTGCGCGTCAGCCTGTCCGTCAGGCCGCGGATCGTGTCCGCGATCGTGGCGTCGCCCGCCTCACTCTCCGCCCTCGATCGTGCCCGCTGTCTTGCCATCAACCGTTCGACTTTCCTTGAAGACCCTGCAACCTCATTTGCCGCGAGACATTGATCCGCTCAAATCCGCTTGGGCGCCGTCGGCGCCGATCTCGCCAAGGACCTCCCGGGTGACCATCAGCCGGCAATAGCCGCGGAAGGCCGCGATCGCCCTCGTATGCCGCTCGGCGCTCTTGGTGCCGCACGCGTCGGTGACGCAGATCATCCTGAATCCGCGATCGGCGCCGTCCCGTATCGTATGATCGATGCACTGGTCCGTCAGGAATCCCGTCACGAGGATGCAATCCAGACCAATGTTGCGCGCGATATACTCAAAATTGGTCGAATTGAACAGGCTCGATGAGGTCTTCGACAGGATGATCTCGTCGCCGGCCGGACGGAGCTCGTCGATCACCTCGGCTTCCCGGCTTCCGGGCGGGAAATGGAAGCCGCTCAGCTTGTAATCGAGCGAGCGATCCCGGCCGTCGGCCGTAAGACTCCGAATGACCGTATGGATCACCTCGATCGGAGCGGCCCGCGCCGCGTCGAGAAGCGTTGCGATATTGGGGATCACGATGCCGTTCACCCGATCGAAGAAGTAGGGAGCGTCTTCACGCGAGGCCGCCCTGCACGTCCCGTTCTGCGCATCGACGATCAGCAGGCCCGTTCGGGCCGCGACGATCGGAGCATCGCGCAGTCCCGCGGCGGCGGTCATCGAGACGCCTCCGGCGGGATGGACCGGCCGCTCGCCGGAAGATCGGCGAAGGATTCGGTGAGCACCCGCGCGAGCAGAGCGCAGATCTCGCCGCGACTCTCCGGATCGCCGAACAGGTCGTTGCGCAATTCGAACTGCACATAGGGCACGCCCGCCCGTTCCGCATGAACGGGCAGGGTATAGTTCTCCTCGACCCGGATGATGTAAGGCTCGTTGTCTCCCACCGTCAGGTCGCGGCGCGCTCCGGCGAGGCGTTCGATGACGCGCTTGCGCATGCGGCCGTCGGAACCGCTCATGACGCCTATGTGCCAGGGTCTGGGCGAGCCGCCCGCGAGGCGCGGCGTGAACGTGTGCATGGTGACGATGCACAGGGGCCGGGACCTTCGCGCATCGATCTCCCCCGCGATACATTCGTGATAGGGTTCGAAGAACGCCGCTATGCGACGCTGGCGCTCTTCCCGGGAGACGTCGGCATTGCCCGGGACCACGACCCCGTCGCTCACCCGGGCAATGCTGTCGCTCGTGGTTATCAGGCGGTTGCAGTCGATCACCAGGCGTGAATAGCCCTGGCCGATGGCGGTGGCGTCGAGAAGATCGGCGAGCTCGAGCGTCTGATCCCAGGCGTTGGGATCCCAGGCGATGTGCATGCGCATCTGCTCGGCCGACAGGCCGAGCGAGCCGAGACGTTTCGGCACGGCGTTGCCGGCGTGATCGCAGAGGAGAAGGAAAGGCGACCGCCGGTTCCGGCCGTGGACACGGACGGGCAGGGGATCGGCAGGGTCGAGATGGCTGAGGCGCGCCGTGTCCAGGGTTGTCATGTTCCGACTCCAAGCGCGCCCTAGTAGACCTTCGAGTACATGGTGCACAGCGTGTCGAATGCCGAGCTCTCGACCTGGCCGAGCTCGCCGCGCTTGTGCATCAGATAGGGAATGCGGATGGCGTCCGGCATGAGAATCCCCTTGTCGTCCTCGAGGCAGTCGAGCGCTTCACCGAGGCTCTTCGGCAGCCTTGCGATCCCGCGCCGGGCGAGTTCCGCCTCCGAAAGGGCGGCCATGTCGGCGGAAGTGGTCGCGACCGGGGCCTTGCGTCCGCGGGCAAGCCCGTCGAGGCCCGCGCGCGCGATCGCGCCGAGAGCCAGATAGGGATTTGCCGCGGCGTCCGCGCCCCGGTACTCGAAGTTGAAGCTGCTCGCGACGTCGTCCCCCCGACGGTCGGAGACCGGGCAGATGCGGACCAGAGCTTCGCGATCACGCTTGCCGAGATTGGTGGACGAGGCGCTCCAGGCATTGGGGCGGAGCCGCTCGTACGATATCGCGGTCGGAGCCGCGATCGCGCTCAAAGCACGGCCATGATGGAGGATGCCCTCGACAAAGCGGCCCGCCACTTCCGAAACACCGTCATCCGCGTCCGGATCGAACGAGCGCGGGGTGCCATCGAGATCTTCCAGGCTGAAGTGAATATGTACGCCGTTCCCGACGGCGCCCTTGCCCAGAATGGGCGAGAAGGTCGCCAGCATGTTCCTGTGCCTGGCGGCGAGGCGCACGATCTGCCGGAGCTTGACCGCGCGGTCGGCAGCCTCGAGACCGGGCGCGGGGCGCAGCGTGACTTCGTACTGGCCGGGGGAATATTCGGGCAGGAAGGTATCCGGCTCCAGCCGGGCGTCCTCCAGAGCGGCGAGGAGCATTTCGGGCAGGTCGCCGATCGCGCGAACGGCGTCGAGGCCGTAAGCCGCACCGAGCCGGGGCTCGATGCCGAGACAGGTGAACTCGTGTTCGAATGCGACGCGCAGGCTGAGCTTGTGGGTGTCGCGCAGTTCCGCGAGCGCGGATTTGAGGTAGCTGCGCGGGCAGCATTCCCACGGGCTACCGTCCATTTCTTCGACGTCGCCGAGGATGAAGTGCTCGATCGGGCTCCCGTCGCCGAAATCGAGCCTGACCTCGCCGGCGGGATCGGGCCGCAGCACGAGGTCTCCGCCTGCTCCCCAGGGAGTCGCCGGGATGGCGCCGAAGCAGTTGATCATGATGTTGGTGGGCGTCCAGCCGACGCCTTTCGACCAGCGCTCTTGCAGGTCCCGGGCCGGAAAGCCCTTGCCCCGGATCTGACCGGCAAAATCGCAATAGCAGACCATCGTGAACGGTTCGCGATGCACGCGGCCTCCTCCTCTTTCGGATGCAGGGTTTCGGGATTCTTTCCTCACGTTCATGCCCTCGCTACTTCGCCCGGCCGAACAGCAGCCAGAATGCCGTGGAGACGAGGAGCAGGCTCGCGGCGAGTATGAGAGTGGAGAGCGAGAAGACCAGCGGCACATTGGAGGTATGAGCGCTCGCCTGCGCCCATTCGTAGAGCGGAAGCGTGGTGATGCTGCCGCGCAGCAGAATGGAGCGGGAGAATTCGTTGAAGGAGAGCAGAAATCCGAAGAGCGCCGCCGCGACCACTCCCGGATAGATGAGGGGCAGCTCGACATCCCAGAACGCCCGCCAGGGGGAAGCGCCGAGGTCGCCCGCCGCCTCGCGCAGCCGCGCGTCGAACCGCGTGGTGCTGATCAGAAGGGCGAGCAGCGCAAACGGAAACGCCCATGCGAAATGTCCGATCATGACGGCCCAGGAGCCCATCCTGAAGCCGAGCGCCACCCGATAGTAGATGAACAGACCGACGCCCATCAGCACGCCCGGAATGAAGAGCGGCAGCAGGAACAGCACGATAGGCATGCCGCGGTTCCTCATCGCGGGAATGATTCTTCCTACCGCGAGGGCCATGACTGCGCAAGCCAAGCCCACGAGGCAGCCGAGGAGCATGCTGGTCCACAACGGATCGACCCATCTCAGGTCGGTGAAGAGCTTCCGGTACCATTCGAGGGTCGGCCGGCCCGGAATGCCGCTCAGCGGCTCCGGACTGAACGACATGAGCGCCAGCCACAGCATCGGCAGGTAGGAGAGCGCGAGCATCGCGACCCCCGCCGCGGCGGCAAGGCGGCCGAGCCGCCGCTCCGTCGCGTCGCCCTGGAAACGAAACTGTCGCGGCGCGCCGTCGACGCTCATCGTCTCAGGCCTTCGAAGGCTGCGCCGAACGAGACATGACGCGGAGCGGCCAGCCGCATGACGACCAGGAACAGCGAGAGGATGAGGAGGACGATCACCGACAGGGCCGCGGCCACCGGATAGTTCAGCACCTGAACGAGGCTCGAGATGGTCGTGCCGAGCATGGTGACGTTGCTGCCACCGAGAAGCTGCGGTACCACGGTCTCGCCGAGCATCGGCACGAAGGTGAAGACGATGCCGGCGACGATGCCCGGCATGGACAGCGGCAGGATGACGTCCTGAAACACCCGGTGGGGTGCTCCGCCGAGATCGCGTCCGGCCTCTATGAGGTCGTCGTCGATCAAGGCCATCGCCATGAAGATCGGCAGCACCATGGGCGGGAAGCCCGGCCCCAGCAGCCCCAGATGCACCGCGAATTCCGAAAAGAGCAATGAATCGATCGGCCGGTCGACGAGCCCGAGGTCGATCAGGATCGTGTTGATGAAGCCCGTGCGCCCGAGGACCGGCCGGAAGACTATCGTCCGGGCGGCGAGGCTTATGAAGAATGGAATGGTCAGCAGCGCCAGGGCCAGCGACTGCACGGTTGGAGACCTCACCCCCTTGGCCAGCCACAGGGCGACCGGGACGGCGACGACAAGCTCGATCGCGGTGACGGTGGCGGCGATGCGCAGGGTGGCGACGGTGACGTTGTAGCGCCCGGACTGGAAGACCTGTTGATAGGCGTCCCAGGTCGGGGACAGAACGAAGTGATAGTCCTCGAGGCGAAGGAAGGACCAGAGGAGGAGGGAAGCGACCGGAATCAGGACGACCACGACCCACAGGGCGATGATCGCCCAAAGCAGATAGCGAGCCCTCGTCATGTCGGTTCCCGTCCTCCTGCTTCCGTTCGCCTCAAGCCGAGCGGAAGCGGTCGAACTCCGCTTCGATCGCCTGCACATGGGTCGGCGTCGCATTCTGCCAGAAGTCCGGAACCTTGAAGCGTTCATTGATCTGAGCGATCTTGCCCGAGATGGCTTCAATATCCTCAGCCGAGAAGCCGTGGTCCTTGGCATATTGCATGCCAGCCTCTGAGCGCGCCGTCGCGTAGCCGCGCAGGACGGCGATGCGCGCGGCATAGGCGCCGCCGAGGAAGCCCTCCAGCGCCCTTGCGACGACCGCCTGGCCGCCGCGGTCGACGACCTGCGAAGGCACATAGGCGCAGATCACCCACTTGTTGTATCCTTCCCTGGTCGAGGCGTAGCGGATGTTCATTCCCTTGCGCTGCAGTTCCTTCACCGCCGGCTCCCAGCAGTTGGCGACGATCACTTCCTTGCGTGTGAAAAGGTCGATCGATTCCTCCCAAGTGGACCACAGCGTCCGGAACTGGCCGGCGCGCTTGCGCTCGATCAGATAGTCGGCCACCGCCTTCGCCTCTTCTGGCGTCATGTCGGAGACGTCCTTTATGGGCATCAGGCCCTTGGCCTTCACGACCATGGCGGCCATGGGAAAGGTCGTGAGCCAGGTGTTCTCGAGGCCGACCCTGCCCCTGGTCTTGTCGCTTTCGAATACGAGAGACCACGAGAGAGGCTCGTCCTCGCCGATCTCGTCGACGACGTAGCCGAAGCCGTCGGCGTTCATGACGACCGGAAGACCGTACTGGGTGCCGTCCGGCGCCAGCGCCAGGGGCGATTTCAGGATCTCCGGCGGCACCGACGGCCAGCTCGGGACGCCATCGCCGGTGATCGGCATGAAAAAGCCCTTCACGCCGAGGTCGTCTTCTATGCCGCCGTCCATGAGCAGGATGTCGAAGCGTTCGCCGGCCGCGTTCGCCACGACCTCCTGGCGGAATACGCCGGGGTCGCTCGACAGGCTGGTGAACTCGACCGTGAGGCCCGTTTCCTTCTCGAAGTCGGACCAGTCGTCCAGCGCTGCGGTGGAGACGCCCATGATCCGCACCACGTTCTCCTGGGCCGCCGCGCCGCGGACGAGGCCCGGCATGGCCAGCACAGCAGCGGCGCCGGCGGTGCCCTTGAGAACGCGCCTTCGAGACGCGCGGCACGCAGAAAGCATGCGATCCTTCATTTTCGGTTTCCTCCCTTCTACATATTGAGCTTCGGTCGGCCCTGGCCGGCCGTTTCCGGCGCCATCGTCGCGTTTGCTTCATTCCAGGCGACGAAAACCTCTCCGGAAACATTGCGATCCTGGTCCCACAGGCGCGCCTGGATGGTGCCTATGGGCGTTTCGACGATGTTGTCGGTGTACTTGCCCTTGTAGACGCTGGTGAGGACGCGTCCGCGGAGCGCCATGCCGCCCGGTGGCGGCTTCTCGCCGAAGAGCCGCACCTTTTCCGCACGCACCATGAGCGAGACACGCTGTCCGGGAGAGGGCGGCTGCGCGCCCGTCCAGGCCCCGGCGAGCCGATGGCCATCCACCGCGATCCCGATCCGGCCGGGGGCGATGGACTCGACCGTGCCGGCAAGAACATTCTCCACGCCCATGAATCGGCCCACGAAGCTGGAGCAGGGACGCTCGAACAGTTCCTGCGGGGGGCCTTCCTGGGCAATTCGGCCGCGGCTCATCAGCACGACGCGATCGCTCATCGTCAGGGCTTCTTCCTGGCTGTGGGTGATGTAGACGAACGTCATGCCGAGGCGGCGCTGCAACTCGACGAGCTCGATCTGCATTTCCAGCCGCAGGCTTTCGTCGAGCGAGCCCAGCGGCTCGTCGAGCAGGAGGATGTCCGGCTCGGTGACGATCGAGCGGGCGAGCGCGACGCGCTGGCGTTCGCCGCCCGACAGCTGGTGGATGCGGCGATCGTGCTTGCCCGGCAGACGAACGGTCTCGAGCATCCGCAGCGCACGCTTGCGGCGCGTCCTGGCATCGATGCCCCGAAGCTTGAGGCCATACTCGATGTTCTCGCCGACGCTCATGTGAGGAAAGAGGGCGAAATGCTGGAAGACGGTGGTCACATTGCGCTTGTGCGGGGGCCGGCCGAGCACGTCCTTGCCGCCGATCCGCAGCGCCGCCACCATGGTGGGATGGTCCAGGCCGGCGATGATGCGCAGCAGCGTCGTCTTTCCCGATCCGCTTTCGCCCAGGATGGTCAGAAACTCGCCGCGCCGCGCCCGCACGGTGACGTCGTCGAGCGCCTTGACCACGCCGCCGAACTCACGGCTTGCCCGCACGACCTCCAATGCGAAGTCCGCCGGGTCCTCCCGGCCATGCGTGCCGGCAGGCGGAGAGGGCGCTCCTTCGGAAGCCGGCGGAGCGCCGGGCAGCGTCCGCGAGGACTGCCCCGCGAGAGGCGTGACGTCGGCGCGCTGATCCTGATCGACGGTCATGGCCTGGACCAGATTGCCTTGTTCGTACCGGACCGCAACTTCGCCTCCCGCTGTCTCGGCGGGCATAATTACAAATATTTCAACTTTGATCAATAGGAGAAGTATTGTTATAAAAATTTTTGAATTGCCCGAACCGGGACCGGGAGGCGCGCGGCATGTCGGCATAGGTATCCAGGCGTCGCATCGTTCTGATCAGCGGCGCCGCCTCGGGCATAGGACGGGCGGTCGCGTCGCCCTTCGCGGCGGCCGATCGTCTCGCCGGCCATGCGGCGCGCACGCCATTGCTGACCAACGACACGCTCGACGCCAGCGGCAATGTGGATCCCGCAGGGTTCTCGCGGACCCTTTCCGGACAGGGCGCCGTGGTGACCGGCGTCATCGGGCGAGCAGAAACTGGATAGCGCGCAGTATCTCGAAATAGCTGCCGGTCGAGAAGCGCACGGTCCTGGGGCCTGCGAGCCTGGCGGAGGGGTACCATGCGGCGCGACGGGCATGTCCCGGATTGGTGAAGACGATTTCCATGTCGAAGTGATCGGGAAGGGCGATGCGACAGGATGCAAGCTCGCCCCGCAGGGCCTTCTCGGCCATATCGCGGATGGTGCGTCGCGCGAGCATCGGACTGAGCGAACTGGAGGAGGGACCGTTGCCGCGGCTGACCGGCACGGCGAGTATGTCGGGATTGAGCTCTTTGGCGATGCCGCATATCTCTTCGTCACCCGAGATGAACGCGACCGGCACCTTCATCAGCTCCGCCGCCCAGCTGTTGATGAGAAACTCGGAGCCGGCATGACCATTGATGGTCAGGCTGAACACGTTGCGGCCGCCATAAGTGTGGCCGACAGGGCTCACATCGGTTTGCGCTGCTCCGTGATAGCCCACGAACATCACGGCCTGGAAGCTCTCGTCGAGATCCTGGAGCATGTAGAGGGGATGGCCGCTCCATCCGCGCACGATACGGACATAGTCGGGCAGCCGGGCGAGCAGAAGATTGCGTCCCAGCCAGTGGGCGTCCTGCACGACGACTTCACCGGTGCCGGCGGCTCGAGCGCCCGAGCAGGCCGCGACCACCTCCTCCGTCATGAGATCGCTGAACTGATGGAATTCAGGGCTGCTCCTGTCCAGCTCTTCCCAGGCGGAGATCCCCGCCACTCCTTCGATGTCGGCGCTCAGATAGACCTTCATGAAAACCTCCGTATGCTCCGCATCAGCATCAAATGTAATGTAAATTGCAGAATTGACAATATCGTACATTTTCATATTATTATTTCATAAGGCAGGCAAGCGAGGAGGGCAGGACGTGACAGAGGCAGGAAAAGAGGGGAGGCTGTCGGGCAAGCGCGCCATCGTCACCGGCGGGAGCCGCGGCATCGGGGCGGCAATCGTGGAGGCCTTTGCCCGCGAAGGCGCAGCGGTCGCGTTCTGCCATGTGAACGACGGGGCGGAGGCCGTGCTCGTGACACAGCGGGCGGCAGCGGTCGGGAAGCGGCCCGTGTCGATGGAATGCGACGTCTCCAGCCCCGCCGAGGTCGAGGCCTTCGTCGCCTTCGCCGAAGGGCAGAACGGCCCGACGGACATTCTCGTCAACAATGCGGGCATCTCGATCAGCCACCGCTTCGAAGACATCTCGGTCGAGGAGTTCGACAGGGTGCTGGGCGTGCATCTGCGCGGCACGTTCCTGATGGCGAGAGCCGTATATCCCGGCATGACGGCGCGCCGCTACGGCCGGATCGTCAACATCTCCTCGCAGCTCGCGCTCAAGGGCGGAGTCGAGCTTGCCCATTACTGCGCCGCCAAGGCCGGCATACTGGGCCTCACCAAGAGCCTGGCGACAGAGGCGGCGCCGTTCAACGTCCTCGTCAATGCCATTGCCCCGGGACCGGTCGAGACCGGCATCCTCTATGTGCTCAGCGACGAATGGCGCAAGCGCAAGATGTCTGAAATGCCGATCGGCCGGTTCGGCGAAACACACGAGATCACGCCGGCGGCGATATTCCTCGCCTCCGACGATTGCAGCTACATGGTGGGCGCCACCCTGCATGTGAACGGCGGCGACCTGATGGCATGACGGCATGGCCAGGACAGCAATAGCTATTCGCCACGTGGCGTTCGAAGACCTCGGCTCGTTCGAGACGATCCTGGGAGATCTCGATTACGACGTCCGATATTGCGACGTCGGTCTCGATCGGCTGGACGCCGTGCCGCCCGTGGAGCCCGACCTTCTGGTCGTGCTCGGCGGACCGATCGGCGCCAACGAGGACGACAAGTATCCCTTCCTCCGGCGCGAGATCGCCATCATCGAGACCAGGCTTGCAGCCGGCCGCCCGACGCTCGGCATATGTCTCGGAGCGCAGCTTGCGGCGAGAGCGCTGGGCGCGCGCGTCTATCCCGCTTGCGCAAAGGAGATCGGCTTCGCTCCGGTCAGGCTCTCGGCGGAAGGCGAGATTTCCTGCCTCGGCGCGCTGGCAGGTCTTCCCGTCCTGCACTGGCACGGCGATACGTTCGACCTCCCGGCAGGAGCGACCCGCCTCGCCTCGACCGACATTTGCGAGAACCAGGCCTTCTCCCTGGGGCAAGACCTGCTGGCAATGCAGTTCCACCCTGAGGCGAGCGAAGTCGGTTTCGAGCGATGGCTGATCGGCCATGCCCATGAGCTCGGGTCGCTCGGGCTCGACATCTCACGGCTGCGCAGCGATGCCGAGCGCCATGGAGCCGAGCTGCGCGGCCGGGGGCGGCAACTCATCACCCGCTGGGTCGAGGAACTTGCCCGGGATTGAACGAGTCCGACCCGGGAGATATTGCGTGGGCGCGCGCCGCTTGCAGCGATCTCGCCGTAAGCCGGCCTTTCCGGGCCGCGGGCGCCTGAGCTTCACGGAATGAGTCAGGGAAGACCCACAACCCGTTGAAACAGATTCGCAAAGTCGCTGCGAGCTGACATTCCGCTGTCGCCGGATCGTCATCCGGTCTCCATGCGCGAGGCCGAGCCTGGGCCGCAACCGAGGCTCGCGAACCCAGGAGATGCAGATGACGCGCCACGATCCCGATCACATCCGCTCGAAGACGTCCTCTCCCCATTTTCGCAGAGTCCTCGCCGAAAGATTCACGCGCCGCGACCTCCTGAGAGGCGGCGCCGCGGCTGCGGCCGGCGCGGTGGCGCCCGGCTTCGCCGGCTCGATCTTCGGCGGCGAGGCGATGGCGGGCGGGACACGATCCTCCCTGGCCTTCACCGAGCTCAAGCGCGTCTATGACGAGACCCACCACGTGGCGCCGGGCTACCGGGCCGAGGTGCTGCTGCGCTGGGGCGACAAGCTCGCGGCGGATGCCGCCGAATTCGATCCCGCCCGGCAGTCCGCCACCGCGCAGGCGCGGCAATTCGGCTACAACAACGACTTCGTCGGCTATCTGCCCTTGCCTTTCGGCTCCAACTCCTCCGAGCACGGGCTTCTCTGCGTCAACCACGAATATCCCAATCCGCATATCATGTTTCCATCGCTCGTCGCCAAGGACGACGACACTCTCGGCAAGGCACTGACCCAGGAGCAGGTCGAGGTGCTCAAGGCCGCGATCGGCCACAGCGTGGCCGAGATCGAGAGAAAGGACGGCGCATGGCGGCTCGTCGCCAATTCGCCGTTCAACCGGCGCATCACGGCGGAAACCGAGATCGCGATCTCGGGACCGGCGGCGGGACACGCGCAGCTCAGGACCGCGGCCGACCCGACCGGAACCAGGGTCAGGGGCACCATGGCCAATTGCGGCGGCGGCTATACGCCCTGGGGCACGATCCTGACTTGTGAGGAATTCGCCTATGAATTCTTCGGCGGCGATCCCGCAGACAATCCCAACAGGGAGATCATCGAGCGGATCGGATACGAGCCTGTCGACTACTACGGCTTCGCGCGGTTCGACGAGCGCTTCAATGTCGAGAAGGAGCCCAACGAGATGAACCGCTTCCAGTGGGTGGTCGAGATCGACCCCTATGAGGCGGATTCGGTGCCGGTGAAGCGCACCGCCCTCGGCCGCATGGGCCATGAGGGAGCGACCGTCGTCGTCAACAAGGACGGCAGGATTGCCGTCTACATGGGCGATGACGACCATCTGGAATATCTCTATCGCTTCGTCTCGGCCAGGCCGTTCGACCCGAACGATCGCAAGGCCAATCTGGGTCTCCTGAACGAGGGCGAGCTCTCGGTCGCGAAATTCGAGGCCGATGGCACGCTCGACTGGCTGCCGCTCGTCCATGGCCATGGGCCGCTCACGGCCGAGAACGGCTTTGCAGACCAGGCCGAGGTGCTGATCAAGACGCAAATCGCCGCCGACAAGCTCGGCGCCACCGGCATGGACAGGCCCGAGGATTTCGAGACCAACCCGGTCTCGGGCCGCGTCTATGCGGTGCTCACCAAGTCGGAGAAGCGCAGCGCCGGCAATCGCGACGGTGCCAACCCGCGGCCCGAAAACAAATGGGGGCATATCGTCGAATTGATCCCGCCGGGCGAGGGGACGGAGGCCGATCATGCGGCGGCGCGGTACAGGTGGGACATCCTCATGCTGTGCGGCGATCCGTCCAAGCCCGGGATCGGCGCCAGCTTCCATCCCGACACGACCGCCGACGGCTTCTTCATGACGCCCGACAACATCGCCTTCGACCCCAAGGGCCGGATGTTCGTGGCGACCGACGGCATGAACGATTTCGACCTCGCGGACGGCATCTTCGCCGTCGACACGGACGGACCGGCGCGGGCCTTGCCCAAGGCGCTGTTTTGCTGTCCGACCAATGCCGAGGCCACGGGGCCCGCCTTCACGCCCGACGGCGCGACGATGTTCGTCTCGGTCCAGCATCCGGCCGAAGGCTCGGAGACGATAGAGGCGCTCACCACGCGCTGGCCCGACTTCGACGACAGGATGCCGCCCCGGCCTTCGGTTGTCGTCATCACCCGCGAGGGCGGCGGCCCGATCGGCGGCTAGTTCACGAAGCGATTCAACGGGAGCCGCCAAGAGCCTGAAATCAGAATCGAAAGCGGCTTCGTCCAACCGTCACGGCCCTGTCGCACAGAGCGGCGATGATGGCGCAAGTTTCAAGAGAGCCCTCGTTCCCGGGCGGCTTTGCGTAAGCCCGTGGAACGAGGGGCAGGACCGGAAAGCGCTCTTCCCCTTGGGAAGGGCGCTTTCTTTTTCCTGTGCGGCCGGCCGGCTTTTGCTATAGCTCGCCCGCAAGACAATGGGCGGTATCACCACCGAAATATTGACGGGTCCCACCCTCGATGCCGGCCTCGACACCGTGGCGCGGCTGCGGATCGAGGTGTTCCGCAGCTTTCCCTATCTCTATGAGGGATCGCTCGACTATGAGCGGCGCTATCTGGCCAAGCTCAAGGAGGCCGGTGGCGCCATCATCGTCGTGGTGCGCGACGGCGGGCGGATCGTCGGCGCCTCGACCGGCCTGCCGCTCGACGGCGAGCATGAGGCGTTCAAGATACCCTTCCTGGCCCGGGGCTTCGACACCTCCACCATCTTCTACTGCGCCGAATCCGTTCTGGCCGCGCCCTATCGCGGCCGGGGCCTGGGGCATGCCTTCTTCGATGCCCGCGAAGCCCATGCCCGCCGTCTCGGCCTCGGGAAATCGACCTTCTGCGCGGTGGTCAGGGCGCCGGACGACCCGCGCCGGCCTCCGGATTACCGGCCGCTCGACGGGTTCTGGACAAAGCGGGGATACCGGCCCTTAAAAGGGGTCACCGCCAGCTATTCCTGGGCCGAGATCGGCGCCGGGCAGGCCGAGACCGACCACCTGCTGCAATTCTGGATGAGGGACCTATGAGCCGAAGCCTGACGATCGCCGCCGCACAATACCCGCTCGATGACTTTGCCTCGCTCGAGGCGTATGAGGCGAAGCTCGCAAGCTGGGTCGGCCAGGCGGCAGGCGAGGGCGCCGAGCTCCTGGTCTTTCCCGAATATGGCGCGATGGAGCTTGCCGCTCTCGACGGCCCGGAGGCCGGGCGCGACCTCGAGCGCTCCATCGATGCGGTATCATGCCGCCTGCCCGAGATCGACAAGGTCCACGCGCGGCTGGCGCGCGAGCACGGCGTCTCGATTGTGGCGGCGAGCGCGCCCGAACGCCAGGCGGACGGCTCGACCCTCAATGTAGCGCGCATCTTCGGACCTTCGGGCCGGAAGGGCCGCTATGCCAAGCTGATGATGACGCCGTGGGAGCGCGACCCGTGGAAGATCGCGGCGGGCAGCGAGCTTGCGGTCTTCGACGTCGGCGGCGCCAGGGTCGGTCTCCTCATCTGCTACGACATCGAATTCCCGCTGCTGTCGCGGGCGCTCGCCGAGGCCGGCGCCGACATCATCCTGGCACCCTCCAATACCGAGACCGAGCACGGCTATTGGCGGGTGCGCATCGGCGCCATGGCGCGGGCGCTCGAGAACCAGGTCTACACCGTTCATTCGCCCACCGTAGGGCCGGCGCCGTTCTGCGCCGCTGTCGAGAGCAACTGCGGTGCGGCCGGCATCTTCGCGCCCTCAGACAAGGGCTTCCCACCGGGCGGCGTCGTGGCGCTGGGCGAGATGAACCGGCCGCAATGGGTGACGGCGCGGCTCGATCTGGCGCTGCTGGAGTCGGTGCGCGAAGCGGGCGGCGTCCAGACCTTCCGGCATTGGCGCGAGCAGCCGGGCGCCGGACCATTGCCCAAGGCGAAGCTCATCGATCTCGCGAGCCGGGCGGCGGAGGCGGCGGCATGAGCATTCCTTTCCCGTCCAGGCTCCTCGAAGGCTATGCGAACTTCCGCGCCGGGCGCTATGCCGCCGAGACCGAGCGCTACCTGAAGCTGGGAGAGGGCCAGAACCCCCCGATCATGATGATCGCCTGCTGCGACTCGCGCTCGGCGCCCGAGACGATCTTCGATGCCGGGCCCGGCGAGATCTTCGTCGTGCGCAACGTCGCCAATCTGGTGCCGCCCTATGAGCCGGACGGGCGGCACCATTCGACCAGCGCGGCGCTCGAATTCGCCGTGCTGCAGCTCGGCGTCCAGCACATCGTCATCATGGGCCACGGACGCTGCGGCGGCATCAAGGCGATCGTCGAGGCGGGCGATCCCCTGAGCACCGGCGACTTCATCGGCAAGTGGCTGGCCGGCTTGCGCGACGTGGCGGCGGTCGTCGAGGAGGGCGAGAGCGCGGCGGCGCGGGTGACGGCGGTCGAGCGGGCCTCGGTCGAGCATTCGCTCGACAACCTGCGCACCTTCCCATGGATCAGGGTGCGCGAGATCAAGGGACAGCTCACGCTGCATGGCGCCTGGTTCGACATCTCGCAGGGCGAGCTCAATGTCTATTTCGAGGCGGAGCGCCGCTGGGCGGTGGTGTAGCTCTCGAGGGCAGGCAGGGCCGGCGCCCGGGTCATGGTGCCTTCCCCTCGGTCCAGGGATTGAAGATGCGAACACCAGCCGTCTCGAAATCGGAGACGTTGCGCGTGACGAGAGTAAGCTGGTGCTGTCGGGCGTGGGCGGCGATGAAGGCGTCCATCGCACCGACCGGGCGGCCGGCTGCCCGCGCCCGGGCGACGACCCGGCCCCAATGGTCGGCCGTGCCTGTGTCGACAAGCAACAGGCGATCCTCGAAGCGTGGTGTCAGCTGCTCGGTCAGCCACATATCGAGCGCTGTCTTGCGGCGGCCGTTGTCCATGCGCTCGATCCCGAGACGCAGTTCGGCGAGAGACACGACGCTGAGGAACATTTGCTCCTCATCCATCGAGGCCAGCCAGTCCATGACGCTCGGATCGGGACGGGGTCTGGCGCCTTCCGAGATGATATTGGTGTCGAGCAGGAAGCTCACAGCTCGATCTCGCGAATGCCGTCCTTGATGCGTTCGATGTCGAGGCCCGAGCCCCGCAGCGGCGAGGCCAGCAGGAAATCGGCGAAGCTGCCCCGCTGTTCGCGGCGCTTGACGCGCTCCCACAGCGCCGCATCGACCACGACGACGGCGCTCTTGCCGTGGCGGGTGATCGATTGGGGTTCGTGACGTGCCTTCTCGATCACCTCACTGAGCCGGGCCTTAGCTTGCGCCACAGTCCAGCTATCCGACCGCCTTTCATTTGTCATGACCATATTTCCAATTATTATGGTTATAATAGTCATCATATGACGGACGTCAAGGGCGGCGCATGGCATGCCGGCCGAACCCTACGATGCGGTCATCGCCAGCGCCTGAGCGCCGGCGCCTTCGGGCCAGAGGAGGTCGCCGGGCGCGAAGGCCTGCGCGACGAGGCGGCGCGCCGCGAAGCCCGCGTCGAGATCATGGGCGTTGACGATGGCGAGGCGGAAGCCGCCGGGAGGTGCCGCGTGGTCCTGCGGCGGCCTGGTCTCATGGAAGGTGATCTGGAGGCTCGACACGCCCGGCATGGCGCGCAAGGCGCGCTGCAGATCCGCCGGCGGATGGCGGTAGTGCCGGCCGTGCCGGCCGAACAGGACGACCGAATAGCCGTCGCGGCGGGGCTCTTCCTCGGGAAAGTGCCAGCGCTTCTCGGCATAGAGCCGGATCAGCGCCTCGACCCAGCTCCTTCCATAGAGATCGGGCCACTGATCGGCGAAGCGCAGATGCGCCTCGATGATCCGCCCGCCCAGCGTCTCGACATTGAGCATGCCGGTATAATCACCGAGATGCCGGCGCACCCAGGCGCCGACATAGTCCTCGAGCGCCGGACGGCGCTCGGCATGGACGATCCAGTAGTCGAACATGCCGTTCGGCCCGAAAGGCCTGCCGGTCGTATGGCGCCACCAGCGCACGACACCGTCGACGATGGCGCAATCCGTCGATACATGCTCGCCCGTGAGCAGCTCGGTCCAGAAATGCCCCGGCGTGCAGCTCGCTTCATATTCGGCGAGCGAGCGCAAGGCTCCGCTGCCGATGCCCATGCCCTTCAGGTTGAAGATCGGCTTGGAGAAGACCGGGAAGCGTTTCGGCGCAACGCCATGCGGACCGCAGTCGAGGCCCTGACTCTGCGCGACGCGCAGCTTGTCATAGATCCAGCTGACCCTGGGATACCAGACCCAGGCGTCGCAGTCCTCCGTCGGAATCAGGACGTCTGCGGGGCAGGGGATGCCTTCGAAATACTGCAAGCGCCAAGGGTCTGCTTCACAGACAGGCATCTGATGACTCTAGCATCGTTGCACAGGGCAGCGAGGTACACCAATCTGCTGACAATACGGGTCAGCAACCGCTTTGGTTACAGCTTCACGGCCTTCGCCGCTACCAGTCCCAGGTCCGGAAGCTGCGGCCGTATTTGTCGCAGTAGGACGGCAGCCTGCCATAGACGTGGTAATAGAACAGGCAGTCGTCGGTCCAGCCGGCATTGGGCTCGCCGGGCCGGGGTGCCCGGAAGTTCTTCTTCACCCGCGGCTGCTGGGTGACGGTCTTCTTCTTTTTCTTCTTCTTGACGGTCTGGGCCGCTTCGGCCTTGTCGACCCCCACGGCAGGCAGGACGGCCGGCGCGAAACCCGCCAGCATTCCCAGGACGACCAGATGACGCAAATCCATGATCTGCACACTCCTGCAAGGCCGGCAGAGGCCGGCCGGTTCAGTCTGCGAGAGTCAAATCAACGGCTTGCAGCCGTTACTTGATCTCCCACGCGATGCTGACATCGATCGCCACGGTCTGCTCGCCCTCGGCGATCGGCACGCTTCGCGCCGCATCGGCCCTGACCGCCTTGCCGTAAAAGACCGGCTGCGGCTGCTGGTAGTTGCCCTCGCTCAGGGACATGACCTCGCCGAGCGAGATGCCCGCCGTCTCGGCATAGAGCTGTGCCTTGCGCCGGGCATCGGCGACGGCCAGCTTGCGGGCCTCGTCCTTGAGCTTCTCGTCATCGGCTATGGCGAACATCACGCCATTGATCTGGTTCGAGCCTTCGCTCACCACGGTGTCGAGCACGGCGCCGAGCGTGTCGAGCTTGCGCACCGAGACCGTCACCATGTTCGATACGTCATAGCCTACAAGGCGCGGCGGCTGGTTGTTGTTCTGGCCATGATCGTAGCACGGATTGACCATGAAATTCGAGGTCTGGATATCCTTGGGCTCGATGCCGGAAGCCTGAAGGCCGGCGAAGACCTTCTCCATGGCCTCGGTGTTGCGGGTCAGCGCCTCGCGCGCCGTCTGCGCCTGGGTGGTGACGCCAACATTGACGACCGCCATGTCGGGCCTGGCCTTGACCTCGCCATGTCCGTTGAGAGAGATGAGGCGGGGCATCGGCTTGGACTCCTGAGCGAGAGAAGGGGCGGCAAGGGCGGTCGCGGCAAGGCCGGCAAGGCCCAGAGCAGCCAGAGAACGGCGATCCATGAAAGACTCCCAATGGAAACCGGTCATCAGATGGGGGCCGATTGCGGCGGCGCTGTGGCAGGCACCAATTCGTTATGATGCGACGGTATCCAGCGTCTCCTTGCCAATGTGCTGCCGCTTTCGGTAGTCGGGCCAGGGATCGCGTTTCGGCCCCGTCAGCCGTTTGAGAACGGCAACCGTGTCGAAAGCGGCCGCGCTCCGGAGGCGGGAAAGCTCGCTCCAGGCGACCGGCACGGCCACGGGAGCGCCTTTGCGGGCGCGCGGCGAATAGGGCAGGATGGCGGTGGCGCCGCGCTCGTTGCGCAGCCAGTCGATGAAGATGCGGCCCTTGCGCCTGGCCTTGCTGGCGGTGGCGACGAAGCGGCCGGGGTCGCGATCGGCGAAGCCGCGCGCCAGCCCCGCGGCAAAGGTCTTGACCTCGTCCCAGTCGTTGCGGCCGGACAGCGGGGCGATCACATGGATGCCCTTGCCGCCCGTGATCATCGGGAAGGTCCGGAGGCCGGCGGCGTCGAGGACCGAGCGCAGGTCGCCCGCCGCCGCCTTGACCTCGGCGAAGGGCACGCTGTCGTCGGGATCGAGGTCGAAGACCAGGCGGTCGGGATGCTCGAGATCGTCATTGGAGGCGCCCCAGACATGCAGCTCGAGCGCGCCGATCTGGGCCGCCGCGACGATGCCGGCGACATCCTCGACATAGAGATAGTCGGCCTTGCCGCCATCCTTCTCACGGATGCTCACCGTCTTGAAGCTCCTGGGCATGCTGGCGGTCAGATGCTTCTGGAAGAAGCATTTGTCGCCGATGCCGTCCGGACAGCGCACCAGGCTCAGAGGGTGCCGCTTCGCGAAAGGCAGCATGTGCCTGGCCACGCCCGCAAGATATTCGGCGAGCCGGCGCTTGGTCAGCCCCTGATCGGGATAGAGGACCTTGTCGGGATGGGTCAGCCTGACGCCCGCGACCTCGCCTTCCTCCGTGCTCATGAGACGGCCTCCATGCGGTCCGCTCCCGTCACCTCGCGGGCGCGCTTGTCCTCGCGCAGGCCCAGGAAGACGGGATGGCGCAGGATGCCGTCCCGCGTCCTCTCTGTAAAGGCGATCTCGGCCACGAGCTCGGGCCTGACCCAGCGGGCGCGCCCGCGGATGGCGCGCGGCACCTCCCTGAAGGGCGACCTGCCGATCTCGCGGGCCTTGAGCTTGGCGCCGACGGACCGCAATGTTGCATCGTCATAGCCGGTGCCGACACGTCCCTTGTAGACGAGATCGCCCCTCACATATTCGCCGACGAGCAGGGACGCGAAGCTGCGCCCCTTCTTGTCGGACGGCCGGAAGCCGCCGATGACGAATTCCGAGCGGCCGAGGCATTTGCTCTTGATCCAGCTCGACGCGCGTCCGGAGACATAGGCGCTGGTCCTGTCCTTGGAGACGAGACCTTCGATGCCGAGCCGGCAGGCTTCCTTCAGGACCTTGTCGCTGTCGCCCGCGAGGTGGCCGCCATAGGCCAAGGGCGCCTTCGTCCTGCCGAGGAGCTTCTTCAGCCGCTTCTTGCGCTCGACCAGCGGTCGTCTGCGCAGATCCTCGCCGTCGAGCATGAGAAGGTCGAAGGCCACATAGCGCAGATCCGCCTTGCGTCTTTCCGACAAGGCTTCCTGCAAGGCCTGGAAGCTGGTGCGCCCGCCGGCCTCGAAGACGACGATCTCGCCGTCGATCAAAGCCTCGAGGCCGAGCTTCGCCAGGGCGTCGGCGACGGGCTGGAACTTCTCCGTCCAGTCCTGGCCGCTGCGCGTGTAGAGCCTCACCTCAGTGCCGGCGACGGCGGCGAGGACGCGGTAGCCGTCATATTTGATCTCGTGGACCCAGTTCGGCCCTTCCGGCGGACGGTCCTCGAGAAACGCGAGTTGGGGCGGGATGAAAGGCGGCAAGGCGGCGCGGCGCGGTTTCATCGCCCGCGCCCTTCAGCCCGGGCGATGCCGGCCATGCTGCGCCTGGTGGTTACGCTGCGCTGCCAGGTCTCGACCGGATCGAGCGCAGCGCTGGCCTCCTTGTCGCGCTGCTTGATGAGGAGCCAGTTCTCGCGCGCCGACCTGCCGCTGCGGTCCTTGCGCATGCGCACCAGGGTGAAGCCGCCCTTGAGACGCCTGCCCTTCAGGATGAAGCTGAGCTTCCCCTTCCGCAGGCCCTCATGGGGATCGCCTTCCGGCTGCCATTCGCCCGTGTCCCACAGCATCACCGTGCCGCCGCCATACTGGCCCGCGGGGATCGTGCCTTCGAAGCCGCCATAATCGAGGGGATGGTCCTCGACCCTGACCGCGAGGCGCTTCTCCTTCGGATCGAGGCTCGGTCCCCTGGTCACCGCCCAGCTCTTGAGGACGCCGTCGAGCTCGAGGCGGAAGTCGAAATGCAGGCGCGAGGCGTCGTGCTTCTGGATGACGAAGGAGCGGCCCTTCTTCCTGCCGACGCGCCCGCGCGGCTCCGGTGTCGCGGCGAAGCTGCGCTTGCGATGATAGGAGGCGAGGGCGCTGCGGGACGTGGCGGCCATGGTCTAGCGCCGGGCCTTCCTGCGCGCCGCCTTGCGCGGCCTGGCGGTGCTCCGGCTCTTGCCGCTGACGCTCTTCTTCAGCGCTTCCATCAGGTCGATGACGTTGTCGCCCCTGGGCCGCGGCGCCTCCTCGTTCCCGGCTTCGGCGACCTTGCCCTTCTTGCGCTTCTCGGCGACCACGGCGCGCAGGGCGTCTCCATAATGGTCCTTGAACTGCTGAGGCTTGAACGGCCCCGACTTGCGCTCGATCAGTTCCTCGGCAAGGTCGATCATGTCCTTGTTTGGCCTTTTCTTGGGAATTTCGGCGAACACCTTGTCTGACTTGCGCAATTCGTCGCTATAGCGCAGGGTCTCGAGCAGCAGCCCTTCGCCGCAGGGCTTCACCGCGACGAGGCTTTCCTTGCCGCGCATGGTCATCTGGCCGATCCCGGCCTTCTTGGCCGATTTCAGCGCCTCGCGGATGACCACATAGCCTTCGGCCGACACGTCGTCGCCCGGGACGAGATAATAGGGACGCTCGAAATAGCGCGGATCGATGTCGTCATAGGCGACGAACTGCGCCAGATCGATCGTATGCCTGGTCTCGAGCCTGATCTTCTCGAGCTCGTCGGGCGTCAAGATGACATGCTTGCCGGAGCCGAGATCGTAGCCCTTGACGATGTTCTCGTCGGCGACCTTGCCCTTGCCGGGCACGATCTTCTCGTAGCGTATGCGCTTGCCGGATTTCTTGTCGATCTGATGGAGGCCGGGACGGGCGGAGGATTCGGTCGCGACATGCAGCTCGACCGCGATCGCCACCAGCGACAGGCGCAGATGTCCCTTCCAATAAGCGCGCATGCACGAGAACGGCGGGGCCTGCGGAAAGTTCCCGGCCCCGGCCGCCGGAGCCGAGCCAGGGGTCACCTGAAGGGCGGCTCGTCGAAGCTCCTGAGCTTGCGCGAATGAAGCTGCTTCAGCTCGCGGCGCAGCAGGTCGACGGCGGCGAGGCCGATCATCAGATGCTCGCCCACGGCCCGGTCGTAGAAGGCGTTGGCGGCGCCCGGCAGCTTGATCTCGCCATGCAGGGGCTTGTCGGAAACGCACAGCAGGGTGCCGTAGGGCACCCGGAGGCGGTAGCCCTGAGCGGCGACGGTGCCCGATTCCATGTCGACGGCGATGGCGCGCGACAGGTTGATGCGCCGGCGCTCCTGCGACCAGCGCAATTCCCAATTGCGGTCGTCGTTGGTGACGACGGTGCCGGTGCGCAGCCGCGCCTTCAGCGCCTCGCGCCGGTCGCCCGTCACGTTGGCGGCGGCTTCTTGCAGCGCGACCTGGACCTCGGCCAGCGCCGGTATCGGGATATCGGGCGGCACGGCGCCGTCGAGGATACGGTCCTGGCGGAAATAGGCATGGGCCAGCACATAGTCGCCGATGCGCTGCGACTGGCGCAGGCCGCCGCAATGGCCGATCATCAGCCAGCAATGCGGGCGCAGCACCGCCAGGTGATCGGTGATGTTCTTGGCGTTGGACGAGCCGACGCCGATATTGACGAGGCTGACGCCGCCTTGGCCGTCCTTGCGCAGCAGGTGATAGGCCGGCATCTGGAAGCGATGCCAGGGCGAGGAGGTGACGGCGGTCTCCCATTCGGCGAGCGCGATGCCCTCGCGGCCGAGAACGACGCCGCCGGGCAGCACCAGGGCATCATAGGGACCGTCGCTCCGGATCTGCCCGACGCCCCAGGTCACGAACTGGTCGACATAGCGGTGATAGTTGGTGAGGAGGATCCAGGGCTGCACATGGCGCCAGTCGGTGCCGGTATAGTGGACGATGCGCTTCAGCGAATAGTCGGTGCGGGTGGCGTCGAACAGGGCGAGCGGCATGGGCTCGCCCTTGGGCGGCGACCACAGGCCGTCGGCGATCTCGTCGCCGACCGCCGAGAGCGCCGGGGCGGGGAAGTGGCGGGCAAGATCGGCGGCCGAGACATTGTCGCGGCCGAGCTCGTCGCCCTTGTCGAGAACATAGGGGTAGGGGATGTCCTGGTCGCTTCTGCTGACCGCGACGGTGGTCGGATAGTCGGCCACCAGGAGCTCGAGCTGCTCGATCAGATAGCCGCGGAAGGCGCGCGGCTGGGTGATGGTCGTGGCATAGATGCCGGGGCTTTCGAACTTGGCATAGGCGCGCGACAGTGAAGGCTGCGTCTGGCCCGAGCCATAGACGAGGCGCAGCTCGGGATAGCGGAACCGGGCGCGCTCCTTGGCGGAGGGCGGAACGCCGGTGGCGAAGAAGCGCTCGAGGGCCCGGCGCAGTGCCTCGACGGCCTCCTCATGGAGAGCGATCAGGCGCTCGACGGCGGCCTCGGGCGAGAGCGAGTCCGCCGCGGCCAGGTTCTCGGGACGATTCATGCCGGTCCTATAGCATGGATGACCGGGTGCCAGTAGCCGGCGGGGCGCCGGCGCTAGCCGGTCCTGACGATCAGGAGGAGGAAGGCCAGGAAGGTGAGAAGGGCGCTCGCCGCGTGCGAATATTCCCAGGTGGCGCGCAGCGTCTCCCAATTGTCGGGCAGCTCGGTCCAGTTGGCGGTCGCCCGATTCGCCGGGAACGTATAAGCCCAGAAGACGACCTGGGTCGCGACGATGCACAGGAAAGCCAGAAGCGACAGGAGACAGGCCTCGCCTCTCCTATAGAGCGCGAAGGTGAGCGCCAGGGTGGACAGCAAGGCGGCGGCGATGACGATGCCGAACAGGCTCCAGCCGTCATAGGCGCGCTGGGCCGCGAGATACTCCGCCTTGCCGAGGCGCATCTTGTTGACGAGGGCGAAGAGATGGGCGCCCGCCGGCACGAGCGCGAGCACGACTGAAACGAGGCTCGCCAGTCTCAGGATTTGGATCATCCTTCGGCAACGGAAGCAGGGGCGGCCGGTTCCTGAAGGGCTGCACGGCCGCCCGAGAGGCGCGCTCCTCCGCCAGTGCTGCCGCTAAGCCCTGGAAATCGCGAGGCGATCCGGGGCTGGCATTGAGCCCCGAATTGCTGTAGCCATCCGCCCCGGGTGGGGCCTGTAGCTCAATGGTTAGAGCTGACGGCTCATAACCGTCTGGTTGGGGGTTCGAGTCCCTCCGGGCCCACCATTGTCGTTATTTATCAATGGCTTATAGGGTAGTTCGCCACTCGGTTTGCCAACAGGTTCGCCAAGACGCGGCTTACGGGTGACCAACCGCACGACGCGATCCATACCCTGCACGGCCAAGCGAACCTGCGATGCCTCACGCGAGTAGAGCTCGGCATGATCGATGTCGTCGTGACCCAGGACATCCATAAGCTGCCGGGTTGAGGCTTCTGCTTCCGCCAAGTAGACGCCAAGCGACTTCCTCAGCCCATGCAGCGTCAGGCCTTTCGGGAGCCCGGCAAGACTGCACCAATGCGCCATCGCGCCGGTGAGGGACTTTGCGGAGAACGGCTCGCCGTATGCGGTTACGAGCACAGTTTCGCCCCGCTTGTCGGCGGCATCGAGGATCTCGGAAAGCATGGGCGTTATTGGCACAAAAAGCCGCTTTCCGCCCGTCCTTCCCTTGTTCTTTGTTTGAACGATGTCAAACCCGTCGAATTGATGCTCAAGACCATCGACAAAGACACGGCGCGTGACCCTCTGGTCCCATCGCAGGCCGGCGACATCGCCACGACGATTGCCGAGCCAGAGTGCTAGTCCATAGCAGGTGCGTGCCGAGGTGCCGAGCGGCCAGCGTCGCTCGAACTGTTCCATCGACTCGGGCGGCCATGCCTTCCAGCCGGTGTAGGCAGGCCGCCATTCAACAGAGGCCGTCGGATCTATCTCGATCCATTCCTGCCGCAACCCGACATAAATCAGCTTGCGTATGGCGACCAACAGGTGCTTCGCCTTGTGGGGCGTGGCGACGAAGCGGCCAAGGAGCTCTTCAACATGGGCGCGCCTCAGATTCTTTACCGGAACGTCACGCCACGTGAGCGGATGGTCGTTGACGATCCGCAAATTGAGAAACTCGTCGATTAGCCGTGCGTTCTTTTGCTTTGTAGCTTCGTCAAGGGCCAGCCACTTCACGGACACTTTCAGCCTTTGGGTTGCTGCCCCAAAAGTACGGGGTAATGCGGCGCCAGGCATCTTGATGACGGGTGCCTTATGGACTTTTCGGCCTTCGACAGCCGCCTGGTAGGCCTCCTTGAATCCAGGTTGATCAGGTGCAGGCAGACTGACCACACGCTCCTTCGTCCGATAGCGCCAGCGAAGCTTGCCGTGGCGATCAGTGTAGGATGAGAGGCCGGGATGTTTGTCCGTCATTGCTAGAACGAATCTACTCTCTTCGGTGATTCCCCTGCAACAGGAAGTCGACGATATTCTTGTCATCGTCGCCGGGCAGGTTGGCAAATGCAGCCTCGAGTTTAATGCGATCCCAAATCACACGGCCGTCCACCTTCTTTGGCTTCGGCATGCGACGGTCGGCAACCATCTGGTCGAACTTGGTTATACCCACGCCAATGTATCGGGCAGCTTCCTCGCGCGAGAGACCGCGTGGGGGGTATGCGAGGGGATCGCTTTTCACGGCTTCGCCCCCAGTGTCATTTTCATGGGTATGCCCTCGTCGAACTCCGAACCCACATCAAGATGGCGAAAGACTGTTCATTTCGAAAGGTGTAGGCCGTGCAAACGGCGGTGAAGGGGTGCACTTTGCCCAGACGAGTGAAGCGACTCAAGGACCGCAGCGATGTGGGCCGAATTGCTGATCGAAGCCGCAATGTCTTCCACTGCCGGGTGTTTTGATCCGACTGCTATTCCAAGAATTCCGATTCCCACGGGTATGTGGAGATCGGCTCGATTCCACCAGCGGTCACTAGTACCTGCTGCTCGAGCTTCACGCCGTCGCGCTCGCCAACGGCGCCCATATAGCTCTCGATGCAGACGACCATGCCTTCCTGAATGACTCCGTTATAGGGATTGGGGCCTCGATAGATTGGATTCACGCGGGGGAACTCGTCTGTCATGCCGACGCCATGCAAAACGCAAACATAAGCGTTTTCCTTGTATTGATCGGGAGTCTTCCACGCGCGTTCCTGGATTTCGGTAAGAGTGATACCAGGTTGAACAAGCTTGGCGTTGTACTCGATTTCCTCCAGTGCCAGCCGATAGAGTTCCTTCTGCCGTGCACTGGGGCGCCCCGGACCACAGAAAAGGGTCCTTGAAATGTCGGCGAAATAGCCGAACGGGCCCACCATGTCGGTGTCAAATGCTACCAGATCGCCCGCTTCGACCTTTCTGTCGGTTGCTTCTTGGAGCCACGGATTAATGCGGGGCCCTGAGGCGAGCATGCGGCCGTTGTGCCAGTCGCCGTTGTTGGCCAAGTTCGTGTAGTTTAGCAGTCCCCAAAGCTGGACCTCCGAGACTCCGGGGCGGAGTGCCGCCTTGATCTGGTTGATGCCGTGCTCGGCGACTTCGACGGCCCATTTGATGCACATGATTTCGTCAGTAGATTTGATGATGCGCGCTTCTTCGGCCACAGCGACACCATCTATTACTTCCAGGCCACGCTGGAGGAGG
Organism: Parvibaculaceae bacterium; assembly: GCA_050246735.1. GTDB lineage: Bacteria > Pseudomonadota > Alphaproteobacteria > Rhizobiales > Aestuariivirgaceae > Taklimakanibacter. The sequence goes on from JBFWVM010000001.1 coordinate 420,510, forward strand.
GCCTGCGTCAGGCTTGGATTTACGTACTCGACCGCGACGCGGCGATTGTCGGAACCGATCTCGGAGAGAAAGTCAGAGATATCCTTGGCAATCAATCGGGCGTTCTCGGGAAGCTCAGGACCGCCATCGAAGTATGTGTTTTGCCGACCGACGCGGCAATAGTCGGCGCCAGGCGGATTGCCATAGACGTTGTATGCCACGATCGGACCTTCGACTGGCACGAACGCGTAGGTCGTATGCGCATGCGACTGCCAGAGCGGATAGGTTCGATAGTCGAGCGCATATCGCAGGCTGATTGGGTTGACGAGCATGACCATGGCCGCGCGGTGGTGCCGCAATGACGCGCGTATCCGCTCGGTTCGATAGGCGTAAAGCCGGTCCTGGTCGACATTGGGAAGCGGCCGGATATGGGAAAGATCACTCCAATCGTCGCTTAGTACGCGCGCGTCGGGACTGGTCAAGGATGGCTCCTTCCTAAGGTATTCCACTCATTTTGTGCGGGCAGCGAGCACCGACCAAAGTCTCCCTCCGCCGTCAACCAAGCGCCCCGCCTTGCCGTCGCAAAGAGACCTGCAGACGGCGCTGTCACTCCATCAGTTTCAAATAATACTCGAGGACCGGACGGACTGCGCCTTCCGCGCGGGGATTGAGCGGCCCCGGTACGAAGACTCGTGACAGAACCCCTTTGTAGTTGCGCTCGCAGAGCTCTTTGTCTTCTACATTTGTCGCGCGCCAAACCTCCACGACGCGATCGGTTTCGTAATCGACGCCCTCGACGGCATCCTTGCGTACGTACCAGATCGTGGTCCATTGTACTTCGCTCACGGAGAGCGGGTTCATGACGTGAATGATCGCGTGGTCGACGTGAAATAGGATGCGCGTCAGAACCGGCAGCAATCCGAGACCTTCTGCCACCTCGAGCTGAAGTGTCGTGTCTTCCGCATGACGCCCGAGCGGCTTGCTGACAAGGGTGCCGGTCATCGAAACAGTCGCGAGACCTTTTCTCACCGGTTCGCCGCCAAGGAAACAGGCGCCGCCCCAGGTCGCGGTCTGATCGTAAGACGACTGAATGTCGAACGCTATGCCGAGCTCAGGGTGAGAGGCGGCGCAATGGTAACATTCCAGGTAGTTTTCCAGGAGCGTTTTCCAATTGCCGTTAACGACCAGCTGATCCCGACGGATCTCCTTGATGTTTTCCGGCTCTAGCTTGAGAAGCCCCGCCGGCGGCTCGCCCAGTGCTTCGATGAGCGTTTGCTCGGGGTTCGGCGACAGATTGATGAAGATCATTCCTGCCCAAACTTCAAGTGCGGCCGAGTTAAGAGCCAACTTGTCGTAATCGATACATTCCTCATCTGGCATCATCGGCGCACGTCGTAGTCCGCCGTCCAACTCATAGGTCCATTGATGGTACGGGCATATAAGGACCTTGACATTGCCGCTGCTTGCCTTGGTCAGCTGCGAGCCTCGATGACGGCAAACATTGAAGTGCGCCCGAATTGCATCGGCGCTTTCGCGGATGATGATCAGGCTTTCACCTGCGAAGGTATGAAGGAAGTAGTCACCAACGTTGGGGACCTGTGATACATGACCCGCGAACGTCCATTGTCTGAAGAAGACCTTCTTGATTTCTCGTTCAAATACTTCCTGTGAGACGTAGTAGTCCCGCGAGAGCGTCGTGTCGGTTGCGCGGGGGACAGGAACGCGTTTCGGTCTTTCGATGGTGTTCATGAGCTTACCCTTTCGGAAGAAACGGTATTCGAAGGTTGCTTTGGTGGCGCCCAGACCCGCGAAAGATCGAACTCGACGTCCTGAAGCGTACTGAGACGGAGTTCTCCGCGTGCCAGTATCTTGCGAGCCAACATATGATCGCGCGAAGCGTTGATTGTATCGAGGGCGATGATCTGTCCACCGCGATGATGCCAAATTGAGTGACTGTTGGCCGTGGACCGAACGATCGAACCCTCGGCGCCCGTCGCGAGTCCAACTGACTGTAGGCGCAGGTCGTATTGATCGCTCCAGAACCAGGGCAAAGGCTTATATTCGACATCCATTCCACAGATGCGACGGGCAACGATCTCCGCTTGATCGGTTGCGTTCTGCACAGACTCGAGGCGTACCAAAGCCCCCTCCCACGGGAAGGTTGCGCAGTCGCCGATTGCGTAGACTCGATCGTCGATCGTTAGGCATCGGGAGTCCGTGACTATTCCGCGGTTCACCGCGAGCCTGGCCGCTTCGGCCAAATCTGTATTTGGGACCGCACCGATCGCGCAGAGCGCGACATCAGCAGTCAGGTGAGCGTTGTCGCTTAATTCTATGTCGAGGCCGGCTGCGCCTAAGGTCAAGCGCGTGACCGTGGTCTCAAGTCGGAACGATACCCCATGGGCCTCGTGGGCGCGTTGGACAATGCTCGCCAGGTCATTGCCAGCCACTCGTGCGAGAACGCGAGGAGCGGCCTCCACGACAGTAACTTGCTTCCCTAGCAAGGCGCATGAGGCAGCTACTTCTAGACCGACGTAACCGGCACCTATGACAATTACGGTCTGTGCTTTGGTCAGATCGGCCTTGAGTCGAAGAGCATCATCGATGTTCCGCAAGAAGTGCACGCGTCCGCCAGTCTTGTCGACATCGATCGGCAGAGCGCGCGGTGCAGCTCCCGTTGCTAGCACGAGATTGGAATATGCGAGTGACTGGGTGGAGGCCAGAGTGATAGTCCGCGCGCGCGCGTCGATCTTTGCGACAGCGTCGCCGAGATGCACCTCGATTCCATTCGCGGCGAGTTGGTCCTGACTCCGAAAATACAGTTCCGAGGGTTTGATTTCCTCGCTCAGAAACTTTTTGGAAAGCGGCGGCCGATTGTAGGGCGGATGCTTTTCATCGCCGATTATGACGATATCCCCATGATAGTGGTGTCTAATGAGACCGGATACAAGCGCGCTCGCGGCGTGGCCTGTCCCAACGACGACAAGTTTTTCTACCACTGATTTCCTTCCGGCTCATCACAGACAGTCCGCTCACAGAAGCGCACTGTAGGTCAGATTACGCTAAAGTCGGGCTTGCTCGAGTTCCAGATCTTACGGGCGCGTACAAATTCGTCAGCGAAGTGTCCCGTCGGCGTCATGTAATACCCGCGGCGCGAAATGGAGTAGCCACCCTTCTGCCGGAGATCAGCTAAGCCTTCCGCCATCTTCAGCGCCATCAGATTGGGATTGATGATGGGGACCTCAGATGGCTCTCCGCCATCCATCAGGTATTCCTGATAGATTGCGGCAATGATCGTGCATCCCATAATGACAGTTTCCGCGCCAAACCGCTTTGCCGCTTCCTTTGACAATTGCACCGTGTCGCGCGCGACGGCACCTCGATCGTTGATCATGTCCTTAACGAACCAGTCGATCGCATCGACCCCGCGCACTGAGTTGCCCTGGCCGTTGCGCTGCGCTTCGTCGTAGATGTAAGGAACGGCCTTTCGGTGATCGGTCAGCACCATTGTCGAGTGACCGTAGTAGGCTGCCATCTGAAATGAGGCTTCTAGCGGACCCACTACGGGAATATCAACGAGCTCGCGGGCGACGCGTACACCTGGGTCGTACAAGCATCCAACGATTACCGCGTCGTAGCCTTGCTCCTCCGAAACCATGATGCTTTCGTAGAGCGACTGCTCGATCATGTGCTTGGAGTAGAAGAAGTCGATGTCGGGTGGGCAAGCGTTGAGATGGGTGACATCCATCATCGTGTCAGTGGCGCAGAAATGGCCAAGCGTTTTCTTGATGACCTCATCGTACACCGATGATCCAAACGGATTAATAAAGTTTATGCGCCGTGACATGATATGCCTTTCTTAAAGCTTGATGCGGTCTGGATTCTGTCGCGCATTGAGCTGTCGAGAGGGCGCGCAATCGCAATCCAGAGGCGGGCGGCTCAAATCGAGCACAGGATCCTGTTCCTCTCACTCTTGATGGCGTAGGTCTTGAGGGCGCATTCCGCGGGGCCGCGTTCGACCTTGCCTGTTTTGACATCGAATATTGCGCCATGCAGGGGGCATTCGATAGTTCCATTTTCGAGCCACCCTTCTGACAGGAGCGCGAATTCGTGGGTGCAGACATTGTCGGTAGCGAAAAAGCCATCGTCCAAACGGTAGACGACGATCCGGCGCTCCTCATGTTGAAACTCGTACATGCCGCCTTCGTCGATATCGTCGATGCTGCACACGTCAATCCATGTCGTGTTGGCCTGTTCCATATCCTCACCTCTTGGGTGTTGCCATACACACCACTGGCGATACGTTCGCGACGAGTGCGGCGACCAGGGCTTTCGGGTTCAGCCACCGGCTCCGCAGAGCCGGCTAGGAAGTCAGAGTGTTGGCAAGCCTCGACATGTACCATTCGGTAAAGCGAACCGTCTTTTCCTCGACCGGGAGCGAGTAGGGACCAGGCCTATAGAAGCGGGAGGAGACACCACGTTGGTTGTTTTCAACGATCTTCTTATCGGCGCCTGCAGTCACTCTCCACATCCAAGTGAGATCATCGCGATTGTAATCCCTTCCTTCGACGGCGTCCTCACGCACGAGCCAAACGACCGCAAGCTCCGTTTCGAATAAGGACCTTGGCGTGTATCTGAAGATCGCGCCATAATCTCCGTAGCTCAGGCAGTGATTCATCGGGCCGATGTAACAGACCACCATCCCGTTGTCGTAGTTTTTGAAGTCCCCCATTAGCGGAGCGAGCGGGGAACCGTCTTTGCTTGCCGTGCAGGCGTTCGCGGTCATCGGATAGCGATTAGAATAAGCCTGCTCCTGCCCATCGAGCGCGGCGAGTGCCCAATGGTCACGGGTCTTAATGCGGATGCCCTGCGCCTCGGCCTTCGCGTCCATCTCGGCAATGAGCTTCTTCTCGCTCGCGGTCGATTGCCCATGAACTACCGAGAACTCCGGATGCGCGGGAGCGCAATGGTAGCACTCTACTTGGTTTTCCAAAGCCAACTTCCAGTTGGCAGAAAATACGACACTCGATTGATAGGCGACTTTAGCGTTTGCCCAACCGTAGACCCCGAGCGTGGCATTGATGTTGGCTTCGCAATCATCAAACGCGAGAGGATTCTCCGAAAGGCTCACGAAGATAAGGCCTTGCGCCACTTTGGTTGGAAGGGGCTTTAGCCCGAAATTACGTCTGTCGAAATCGCGCGGCATCATGCGGGCGTGGGCAAGATTTCCATCGAGACCGTACGACCAGGCGTGATAGGGACAAATAAGCATTCCACCTCGTGCGTGACCCGAGGCGTCGCAAATGCGTGAACCCCTGTGGCGACAGACGTTGGCAAAAGACCGGATCTCGTTGTCGGCGCCACGCACCACAATGACGGACTCGCGATCGTAGTTGAAGACCAGGTAGTCACCGACATTCGGAATTGCGCTGACGTGATTCACGCACTGCCAATGCGGCATCAGAACTTTGTCGATGTCGAGGCGGTAGATCTCATCGTCCAGATAGAATTCCGGCTGCAGGCTGAAGTTTTTGAGTTGTTGAGCCAATAGCGCGGCAATGGACGCTTTGGGATCTCGCTGCGCTGGCCGGGGATGTCCAAATGTTGCGTTCTCGTTCATGGCTTACCTCTTTAGTTGGACGTCCTGTGGTTATGCCCCAAGACGTCCAAATTCTGCCGCTCGACTAAATCGATTGAAACGTTAGCGAGCGTCTGCTTGGTCTTCCTCGTGCTACTTTACGAGCCGCGGCTCGCCTACGTCGCCCATCTTGGGATCATAGCCAGCGTCCGTGAGCCACTTGGCCAGTGTGCCGTCCTTGTGGATCCTGATGATAGTGTCATCGAGAGCCTCGCCCAGACCCGTATTGCCGAGCGTATAGAGGAGACCGCTCTGCGGCGGCTCCACGGTGTCAGGTATGCGCGAATCCGATTGAACGAGTTTCGTCTGGAAGCCCTTGAGACGGCCACCCTTCATGGCTTCCACAGGGGCCACGGACCCGTCCAGGGCAACATCCACCCGGCCAGCCTCGAGATCCGTGTACATTGCAAGGCCGTCCGGATACAATTGTACACTTGTGCCGAAGACCTTTTGAAGTGTGCCGTTCCAAGTATAACCTTGGACGGTCCCGATCTTTTTGCCCATCATAGCATCCACCGTATCGAGGCCTTCCTTCGAAATCGAAGTCATCGGATCTATATACGTCGGCGCTGAAATCCCAAGTACCTTGCTGCGTGCCTCAGAACGATACCAGGCACCCACAGCCACATCGGCTTTACCCGATACGACTGATTGGACGACGGCTGCCGGAGCAAGATTTAGTGTAACGGCTTCCAGGCAATTCGCTTTTGCGGTCTCTTTGACCATTTCAAAGTCAATGCCGGAAGACTGATTATCAGTGGTCACCATAGAGAACGGTGGGTAGTTGTAGATTGCTACTGTGAGCTTCCCTGGCGTGATAGTCTTGAATTCATGCGCCGGCTTGCAATCGGCTGCGAAAGCCATTGTCGATGCCGCGACGAGTGCCATTGAGGCGACGATAAGTCGAAGTTTAAGCATTTGTCAGATCTCCCTAGCTAGTTTGTGTGGGTATCCCGTTTTGGTTTTGCCTCGGCTACAAAGCGTGTTTACCTAGCCGTTGCTCAAGTACTCCAACCGCTATCGTTGCCGGTATGCAGATAGCGGCATAGAGAATTCCTGCGAGTGACAAGATTTCCATATAGCGAAACGTTGTTGTTCCGATCATGTATGCGTTGCTGGTCAATTCGGGCAAAGCTATTGCGAAGCACAGCGAAGTGGCTTGCAGTATCGCTGCCGCAAAGCCGAGTAAGGCGGGCGCGGCAACTCGCAAGCCCTGAGGAATGATTACGAAGCGCAAAGTATCGCGCCGTACCATGCCCATGGCCGAGGCCGCCTCTACTTCGCCGAAGGGGACCGACTCCAGCGCGGCGCGGATGATTTCGCTGGTGTAGGCGCCCGTATTCCATGCCAAGGCGAAGACTGCCGCAGCAAAGGCCGAGAGAGTTATTCCACCCTGCGGCAGCCCAAAATATGCGAACTGCAGTACGACGAGGGCAGGTGCACCACGGCCAATCTCAACGACACACAGGCTGATCAGGTTAATTGGCCTTACCTTTGACTGAACACCAAGAGCGAGAAGCAGGCCCAGTGGCAGGCCGATGGCAAGTGCAGCTACGGTGACCTCTAAACTTACAACAAGCCCACCCATTAACTGTGGCAAGCTGTCGAGCCAAAAGCTGATGAGGTCATTCATAGCGCGACCCTCGCTCGAAGCTGTTGATCGGCGGCGCGAGCAAGCGTGGCGATTGGTAGGCTAATCGTTATGTAGAACAGAGCCGCAATAGCGAATACGGCTAGCCCCTGATATGTTGATTTGGCGATATAGTTTGCGTTGAAGGATATGTCGGCGACACCGATAGTCGATGCGATCGCGGACTCTTTCAGTAACCCAACCGCGTAACTTGCAGAGGAGGGGAGAGAAACCCTCAAAAGCTGAGGCGCAATGATATCGAGGTAGGTGCTGTATGAGGGTAGCGCGAGCGCCTCTGATGCCTCCCATTGCCCCATATGGATTGCGCTGAGCGCACCCCGGTAGATCTCAGCCATGTTCGCGGCGGTGATGAGCCCGAGCCCAAGGATAGCTCCTTCGAACGCTGAAATCGGCAAGTAACCCGATCCGAGGCCGAAGAAGAAGAAGAATACCAAGAGGAGTGGCGGAATGGATCTGAAGAGAATGACATAGGTGAGCGCAACAAAGCGCAACGGCGCGAACTTTGATACACGCATCGCGCACAACGGCAGCCCCAGAGCGGCGCCTAGCACGAAGGCGGCCGCAGTGACAGCAAGGGTCCAAGGGATGCCCGTTGCCACACCCATGATCATATCAGCTGTCATCGGTCCTTTACCGCTTTCAGAAAGCGCTTCGCGCGGTCAGTTTGAGGATTTCGCATGACCTCCTTGCTGGGACCTTCCTCAATGATCTTGCCGTCAGCCATGATGATCACGCGATCAGAGACCGTTTCGGCGAAATTCATTTCATGGGTTACGACCAGCATGGTCATTCCCGAACGGGCCAGTTCCTGCATCACCAAGAGGACCTCCAGACCCAATTCTGGATCGAGCGCCGACGTTGGCTCGTCGAAGAGCATAATCTGAGGATCGAGGGCGAGAGCGCGAGCGATTGCGATACGTTGTTGTTGGCCACCCGAGCATCTGGCGGGATATTGATCCGACTTATCTTCCAAACCAACACGGGCCAATAGTTCGCGGGATCGCTTTTCAGCATCTATCCGGGAACGGCCTAGAACGCGCTCCTGGGGCAGACTGACGTTCCGCAGAACCGACATATGAGGGAATAGATTGAAGGATTGAAAGACCATGCCAACCGAACGCCGAAGCGAGGTCAGTTGCTGGGCCGTCGGCGGGATCGACTCGTCAATGGTGAGATCGCCGACGACGACGCGACCGCTGTTCGCCGGGCCGAGCATATTGATGCAGCGTAGAAGAGTACTCTTGCCGGAACCGCTTGGGCCGATGATAGCAACTACTTCTCCCGATTTGAGTTCAAGGCTTACGTCGTCGAGAACGACGTGTGTACCGAACTGTTTGCGGATCGCCTCGAGCCGCAAGATCGGCCTACCGGGTTGTCCGACAGCCTTCTTTGGCGGGAGCTCAAAGGTGCCTGGGTCAAGATTCATCATAAGGGTCTTGATATCCTTCGGACATCTTATTTGACCGAAGAGTATGTAAAAAATTCTCTTCAGTCAATAGAGTCGTTATCGATTTGGTGCGAGGAGAACCCAGTAAAGCCGGCAGACTTTGCTTTAGCCAGCTGACGCCGGGCACATTTAGACGACGCAACGATGTCTGGATCTGGCGCCAAGAAACTGGCGAAATGCCAAGTTAATCATGGCCCTGTGCATTCCGTCCGAGCATCTTCAAAGTCCTTAGTTCCTAATGGCTTTGGGTGCTCGAAGGGGCCGGGTGGCATATAAGCTTGGGACCTATCAAAACTTCTGTTTTTTCGACTGACGGCAGGAATCTATTGACGCACCGGTCGAAATTTCTATAACTTCCAAATGGGGGCGAGTCGAACCCAAATGATGGGCCGTCTTTGCAGGGCAATGTAATGTCGTGAGGCTTTATGAATTTGACCGTTCGAGAAGAGCTAAAGGCGAAAAAGCAGGCCTATGTTCAGGATGAGATTCTTACCACTGCGGCGAAGCTTTTCGCTGACGGGGGAATCAGAGGTGTGACGATAGACGATATCGCATCGAGCCTTGGGTATACAAAATCAGTCGTATACTACTACTTCAAGAACAAGAACCAAGTGTTGTGGGAGATATTCACTAAGATCCACGATGCGTGGTGGGCGGACATGGAGTCCCTGGTTGAGACCGACGATCCTCCGGATAAAATGCTCGCATCCATGATCCGAAAACACGCACTCAACGTCATAGATCGTGCAGCTTGGTCAGCGATCTATTTTCGCGATCAGAGCGAATTGACGGACGCGCAACAGAAAATCATTGCGAAGCGCAAGAAGGAGTATGATCATCTGTTCAAGCAGGTCTATCAGAAAGGTGTAGAGCAAGGCATTTTTCGGGATCTTCCATCGACGGTCATCGTCTGCAGCATCATCGGTATCTGCAATTTCACACATGCTTGGTACAAGCCTGGCGGCCCTCTGACACCGGACCGAATCGCTGACTTATACGCCAATCTCATTTTGGATGGCTGCCGCGCGTGATTGAGCGCGGCTAGTTCATAAGTTCCACTAAGTCACGAATTCGGTGGCTTTCGATCATGCCATGGCGCGATACTCTCCAGTTGAGCTGACAACCGTAGTAGTGTCGCATCAGCACCGAACCGGCCAATCAGCTGGATTCCGATTGGCAAATTACTCTCAGTCCAGTGGAGTGGCACGTTCGCGGCAGGCTGGCCTGACGCGTTGATGATCGCCAGGAAGGTAGTGTAGCGGCCGGCTTTCTTTCGGAACGACCTGAAGTCGTCGTTCATGGAAATCTCTCCAAGCTTCACGGGCGGCTGCGTCAGTGTCGGCGTGAGGATCACATCGTAGTCGGCCAGGTACATCTCCATGAGACGAGCGACCGAGTGAAAGCGATTAATGGCTAAAGCGTAAGTTTCAGCCCGCATTGCGTCGCCCAAGCGATAGGCATCGAGAATTGCCGGCTCGAGGAGAGTTGATAGGTCCTTTTGTCCGACAAGTCGAAGGTAGCCGTTGACCGTCATGACCACGCTCGCCGCCATCACGTCAATGATCGCATCTACGAACGCGTCGTACTTCAACTGGGGGAGTGGTGTCTCTGTAACCTGATGGCCTAGAGCCACTAGGTAACGTTCGGCCGAGGCAACTGCATCAAGGCATTCCGGCGCTATGTCGATACCATTCCAGGCTCGCGTCCATTTCGCGACTTTAAGCGGCCGATTGAATTTGCCTTTAATGAACTCCAGGTAGGAGTCTGGGCGCGCGGGCGCGGCGTAGGGTTGGCCGAGCTCCATGCCGGCGATCCCATCGAGCGCGGCCGCTGAGTCGCGAACGGTGCGCGATAGAACACCATCGACAGCCAATCCACCCCAACCTTCACCGCGGGCTGGGCCGTAGGGTACGAGGCCGCGAGAGGGCTTCAACCCAAAGACGCCACAACACGAGGAGGGAATCCGGATCGAACCTCCGCCATCGCTGCCGTGCGCGATCGGCACAATGCCTAGAGCGACAGCCGCTGCAGCGCCGCCGCTCGATCCGCCCGGTGAACGGGTCTTGTCCCAAGGATTTAGGGTAGGACCGCCGTTCTGCACTGCTTCCGTAGTCGGCGCCATGCAAAACTCCGGAACAGTAGTCCTCGCGAAGGATAGAAAGCCATCGGCTACAAAGCGTGTGTTGAGAGTCGAATTGACGTTCGCTCTCAAATCAGCAAACAAGCGCGACCCTACGCTTGACGCAAGCTGCGTCGATGCCAGTCCAGAATCCTTCAGAAGGAAAGGTAGAGCGCCGAACGTTCCCTCAAACCTGGCTTCGGTGGCTAGTCGGCGTCCCAGTTCATACTCCTGATTGCACAGGGCGTTAACTGCTTGGCCCCGATCCTCAGCCAACGAAATGGCACAATCCATCAATTCCAACGGGCTGACTTGTCCAGTGCGAAGCAGGTTCGCTAGCGACAGTCCGTCATGCCTTTCATATTCGATAGTCTGCACGTCGGTTTCGCCCTTCCAAATCGTCCTAGCGGTCCGTCAGGCCACCTTAGCCCAGTAGGAGATCACGACGCCGCGCCTCGTCTCCTAGACTTCTGAAGCTCACCTCCGACTGCGACTGCATGTAATCAATCAATCGGGCTAGCATCTCGATACGCGGGCCGCGCCCGATGATCTCAGGGTGCATTGTTAGAGTGAACACTCCGTCTTCCCTTGCCTTGTGGCAGTAATCGAATTCGCCACGCCAACAGTCATAGACATCGTCAGGCGTGCGAAGGCTCCCAAACAATGGTCTGTTTATGAACGTGAAATACGGAAAATCATCAAGCTCCCAGGCGACCGGCATTTCGATCAACCTCGTCACGTCTCCCGGAACGAATGCTTCTTCGTCGACCTTGTCTCCGCGGCGGGCGCGATAGGGCTCGAAGTCGTCTGCCATCATGCTGCTGTCGTAGAGAAAGCCGCGTTCCACCAGTAATTCGACGCTGTTCGCCGACAAGTCCCAGGCAGGCGAACGGTAGCCAAGGGGCCTAAAATCGTCGCCGAGCACGGTCCGTAGCTTGGCGATCGACCGATCTAGGAGATCGGCTTCAACCTCCCGCGTATAGCCGATAGGCGTTTCGTGGCAGTAGCCGTGCACGCCGATTTCGTGGCCTTCCTCGAGGATCCGGCATGTTTGAAGGGGGAATGAAACTGCGGTATGCGCCGGCACGAAGAACGTCGCCTTGACGTCTTTTGCTCGCAAGACTTCGAGAACCCGCCCGATCCCGACATTCGCACCGTATTGCCCACGCGAAACGGGCGTCGCGGTAGTTTGCTTGAATGTGCTGACCCAAAGCGATACCGCGTCGAAATCGAACGTGAGGCAAACGCTGGTCATGGAAGTAAACCGAGATACTGCATCTCTTCTTCGCCCTTCATACGGCGAGAAATGACAAGGCGGTTAATGTCGTTGGTGCCTTCGCCGATCGTGTAGAGTACCGCCTCGCGATGCAACCGCTCGACCACATTGTCCTGGATGTAACCCGCGCCGCCGTAGACAACGATAGCCTGATGAGCGATCTCAAGCGCGCGGTCGCTCGCATACATTTTGGCCATAGCGGTGATCATGTCGCAACGTCCGCCACGCTCTTTCGCCGAGGCAGCCTCCATCGTTATCAGGCGTGCCGTGACGAGCTTGGTCGCCATATCGGCAAGCTTCATCTGAATGGCTTGATGCTTGTCAATCGTGACGCCGAACGTAACGCGCTCGGACGCATAACGCTTTGCTTCGGAAAGCGCGTTTGCGGCAAGCCCGACGGCACTAGCCGCGATCGAGATCCGACCGATCTCGAGTGAATCCATAAGCTGGGCGAAACCCTTTCCCTCAGCGGCGCCGAGCAATTGTGACCTCGGAACAGTGACGCCGTCCATCTCGATCTGAACCGTATCGACGAGGTGGAACGCTGTCTTGTCGAAGGTCGAGGTAACGGTGACATTGGGGTAGGCCTTCTCGATGATGAGGAGGCTGATCTTGGGCTTCGCTTCTCCTGTCACGATAGGGTGTTTGGCCAATGTGAGAAGCAGGGTAGCCTTTGCTCCGTTCGTAACGTAGGTCTTGCTGGCGGTCAGATCGTAATTGTCGCCGGCGTCTTTTGCTAAACCCTTGATTGCCTGCAGATCCGAGCCACACCCAGGCTCGGTAAGGCAGAGAGAGCCGCGATGTTCGCCTGTGGCCAATCCAGGAAGGTACCTGTCTTTCTGGTCTTCGGTGCCGTGCGTTGCGATCGCGTAAGCTACGGTGCTATGACTGTTTACATAGGCAGCTAGCGTGGTCCACCCGCTACTAAGCACCTCAAAAATTGTGGCAAGTACGGGAATGCGAGCGCCGAGTCCGCCATAGCTTTCAGGGACGGCTAATCCGAACAGCCCAAGTCCCATCATCTCGTCGACAAGGTCTTGCGGGTATTTGCCCTCGCGTTCTAGCTGTTGGACGCGGGGTCTAACTCGCTCGTTTACAAAGCGGGTGACCGTCCAGATGATTTCGCTTTCTTCCGCAGTGAATTGCTCGCCCGTCATTTTGCGGTCCATCCGCCATCAACCACTAGCGTCTGTCCCGTGATGTAAGTTGCCTTGTCGGAGAGCAGAAAAAGTATCATGTTCGCAATCTCGTCGGCAGTTCCCTTGCGCTGCTGCGGGACTGCCCTCTTCAGCCACTCCGGATCAGCGCCGACGCCACCCATCGGCGGAGCGTCTTCACCAAGGATCCTGAGTGAATTGCTCCGGATTGGCGTTTCGATTGCTCCAGGGCAGACCGCATTCACTGCGACGCCGTCTTTCGCATAGGCACAGCCCAAATGTTTGGTCAGGCCAATCACTGCATGCTTCGAGGCTGTGTAGGACGCGCCATCCGCCATTCCGACAAGCCCGCCAATTGAGGCGATTGTGACAATCCTGCCGTACCGCGCGGGTACCTGGGGTCGC
>JBFWVM010000002.1:0-425993 GCA_050246735.1 Parvibaculaceae bacterium
AAGCGGGGCTTCTCGAAACCTTCAAGGGCAGAAATGACCATGGCAAGCGCTCCGAATCAATGAAGCACCCATGGAATCACCCAATCTGCAATCCCAAAAGCCCGTTAACCCGAATTCGTGGCCCTGGGCTTTCCGGGCGATCTATTGATTCGCCGGGCAATAGATGAAATATAAGCCCTTCCTCAACCGGGCTTCGGCATCCATGCAGGAAAAAAGCAATCTGCTTGAACTGACCGCCACCATCGTGGCCGCCTATGTCGGCAAGAACACGGTTGCCGAGCCCGACCTGCCCAGGCTGATCGCGACGGTCTACCAGTCGCTCGCCGCGGCTCCTCTCGCCGGCATGGAGACGAGGCCGGCCGAGACGGCGGAATTGAAGCCGGCGGTGCCGGTGCGCAAGTCCATTACGCCGGACTACATCATCTGCCTCGAGGACGGCAAGAAGTTCAAGTCGCTGAAGCGTCATTTGCGCACCCACTACGACCTCTCGCCCGAGCAGTACCGGGAGAAATGGAGCTTGCCCGTCGACTATCCGATGGTGGCTCCGAGCTACGCCGAGGCGCGCTCGAGCCTCGCCAAGAAGATCGGACTCGGGCAGAACCGCGCCGGACGCCGCTGACGGACGCTGAGCGCCGGTCACATTTGCGTCGGCTCGCAAGGCGGCCCCGCCGGTCATTTCCGGACTTTCTCGCCCGCGCCTCGGCCTGCGGCCCGTCAGTTCCGCTTTTGGACTCTTGCGGCGCGGGCGTCACGGATTCATAAGAACGGAGCGGGCGCCGGAGCCGGCGATTCGGAACGGATTGGGAGATGGCGAAGGGACAAATGAATGCGGCCTTCAAGGCGCAGCTGATCATCCCCGAACATCGCCAGCTCTATGAATATTGGCTGCAGAAAGCCGCCGGCCGCCCGATGCCCGACAAGCGCGACATCAGCCCGGCGCATATTCCGCGGCTTCTTCCCAATATCAGCCTGATCGAGGTGGAGATGCCCGGCGAGCGCTATCGCGTGCGCCTCGCCGGAACCAGGTTGCGCGACGTCCATGATTGCGAGACGACCGGGCTCTATCTCGACGAGCTCGATTGGGGCGACAAGCGCGATTATTGGCTCGCCGCCTATCACCGCATCGCCGAGGAGGGCAAGCCCACGCAGGGCGTCGTCAGAGGCCCCCGTACGCAGAAGGAGCACCTGGTCCAGTTCTGGCTCAAGCTGCCCCTGACCCATGGCGGCGACCGCGTCGGCATGATCCTGTGCTACGACGCCTTCCTGCCGGGCTCGGAAGTCTTCAACTCGATCGAGGAGAAACTCGCCGCCGCGCGCTGATCCGGCCGCGTCGCGTTCCTGGTCGGGCTTCAGACGCCCGCCATGCGCTATGCCGGCATGACGGAACCCGAGGGCTGCCTGACCGGTTCCTCAATCTGGACAAGATGCCGTCGGAGGGTGCGGCCATGAAGCTCAGACATGTGATCCTGCTGATCCTTGCCGCGATGCTGCTCGTTTCCGGCAGCCTTGCCGTCGCGCGCCATGCGCAAGCGGACGACCGCTGCCTCTATGGATCCTGCGCCTCCGGAGCGAAAGAAAGGCTGTTCGGTCCGCGGGACCGCAGCCCCGACGTGACCAGGCGCGGCTATGGCTCGTGGAACGACATCTACAATCAGCGCAACCAGGAACGCTACCGTTCGGGCACCAAGGCCGAGCCTTTCGATCTCGGCTCGTCCGCCGATCGCGGCGGATCATCGGTGGACGCGCGCAAGCCGTCATTCGACGACGACCGGGCAGATGCCCGCAGCGAGCATGTGCGCTGGTGCCTGAAGCGCTACCGCTCTTATCAGGTGGAGACCAACACCTACGTGACCTATCAGGGCCGGACGCGCTACTGCGACAGTCCGTTCAATTGAGCGCGTGGGTCAGCGCCGCCCGGGCGTCCGACTTGATGCGCGCCACCATCGAGGCGACGCCATTCGAGCGCTGCGGGGTCAGATGTTCCCTGAGGCCAAGTTCGTCGAGCAGGGCGCCGGCGTCGGTGGCGAGAATCTCCGGGGCCGTGCGTCCCGAGAACAGGCGAAAGATGATGGCGATGAGCCCCTTGACGATGAGGGCATCGCTGTCGCCGGTGAAGGTGAGGCGCGGTTCCTTGCCGTTCTTCTCCTCACGCGCGGCGATCCACACCTGGCTGGCGCAGCCTTGCACCTTGTTGCGCGGGTTGCGGTCGCCATCCGCCAGGGGATCGAGGCCGCGGCCAAGCTCGATCACATAGCGATAGCGGTCCTCCCATTCGTCGATGAGGGAAAAATCCTCCTTGAGAGCTGCTATCGTTTCCGCCATGTAGCCTCTGCTTCGCTGCCGTTCAGATAGGCGTTTGTCGCAGCGATCTCAAGCGCCGCCGATCTAGGATTATCGTCATGGACTACGCCAATTCGCGTCTGACGGCAGTCTATGACGCTCTCAATCCGGCGGTGGAGGACCACCGCTTTTACCTGGAGCTCGCCGCCCCGCCGCCCCGCCGCCCAGGGTCATTCTGGACATGGGGTGCGGAACCGGGCGGCTTGCCGCCAGGCTCGCGGCGCGCGGACACGACGTGACCGGAGCGGATCCCGCCGCCGCCATGCTCGACATCGCGCGCCGGCGCGCCGGCGGTGACAAGGTTCGCTGGGTCCTGGCCGATGCCGGCGGGCTTTCGCTCGCCACCCGTTTCGATCTCGTCATCATGACCGGCCACGCTTTCCAGAAGCTCCTGACCGATGGCGAGATCAGAGCGGCGTTGCGCTGCTTTGCCCGCCACCTGAAGCCTCGGGGAAGGCTCGCTTTCGAGACCCGCAACCCGGCGCGGCGCGAATGGGAGGAGTGGGTCCCCGAACTCAGCCGCGAAACCGTATCGCTTGCCGACGGAGCGCAGGTTCATGTCCATAACGCGATAGGATCGGTCGCGGGCGAGCTCGTCACCTATGAGACCCATGTCAGCTTCGGGCTCCGGGACGAGGTGGTCGGTTCCGACACATTGCGTTTCATCGGTGCGGAAGAGCTGGCAAGGCATCTCGAGGACGAGGGCTTCACGCGCCAGACATGGTACGGGAACTGGGACCGCTCTCCGGTCGGCCCCGGGAGTCCGGAGCTGATCGTGATCTCCCGGCTGTGAGGCGTCAGGCTTTGGGCGCCCGCCACTCGGGGATGAGATCGTCGAGCCGCAAGGTGCTTCGGCCGGCTGTTTTCCCCGTGTCCGCGGCGGCTGTCCGGCCCTGGGGCGCGCCGGCGTCGTCGCGGTGAGCCTGCTGCGCCTGGTCTCGCGACTCCTGCGCCCACTGATAGAGAAGCTCGACGCTGTATCTCGCCTTGCCTTCGAGCTTGACGGCCAGATAGTGGGCGGTGTCGCAGACGGCCGCCTGGCGGCTGCAGAAGTCGCCCATGTCGGCGACCGTCGAGACGGCGGCGGAGACGAGCTCGGTGACCGGCGGGTCCCCGCTGCGGGCTTCGAGCTGTTCTTCCGGCGGCGACGGCATGAAGATCGCCGCTGCGGCCAGGAGGACTATCGTACGGACAACACGCATATCCATTCCCTTCGTCGTCCGAGCAATAGCGCCATCGTCTTTCGTCCGGCTGAAAGGCCGCGGAGCAATTCGAGTCTAACTTTAAGGACTTCGTTAACCATTCGGAAATCATGACGCGTTACCCGGAAAGGACGCAACAACCCGATATTAAGCATCCGGGATGCATGATCGGGCCATGCGGGTGAGCCGGCGACTGAGCCGGTGCGGTTTTTCAGTTCCAGTTGGGTCCGGCGTCGAATGAGTGACTATGAAGGGGATGACGCGCCGCGTCTGGGCGTCTCGACGATCGTCGTGGCGTTGACGGTAGCCGTCCTGGGGGCTGCCATCGTCTACAATGCGCTCACCCAGTCGTCGCCGCATATGAGCCTCGCCGACGGCGCGCCGGCCGCCGACAGCGACCCGATCACCGGCTCGACGCGCGTCACCGTCGATGTCGGCCATGAGGAGGCGCGCGGCACCGTCACCTTGCGCTATGACCCGACGGTCGAGGCGGTGCAGCGCGAGCTTGCCGCTTCCGGGCTCTATAGCGGCAAGGTCGATGGCGTTTTCGGCCAGCGCACCAAGATCGCGATCATCGCCTATCAGCGCGCCAACAGTCTCGACGAGACCGGCCTCGCCAGTCCGCAGCTCGTCGAGCACATCCGTTACACCCGCCAGATCGCCGATGCCCTGAACATGACGGAGGCGACACCGGCGAGACCTCGGCGCCTGGAGCCGCAGCGGCACGCCGACATGGTGACGCGCGTCCAGGTCGGGCTGGCCGAGCTCGGCTATGAGCCGGGCGCGATCAACGGACGGCTCGGCCGGGAGACCCGCGACGCCATTCTTAGATTCGAGCGTGACCGCGGCATTGCGCCGACCGGCGACATCAGTCCGACGCTGATCGCCGAGCTCGAGAAGATGAGCGCGCGCGACCTCACCCGCGCCAACTAGCGCAAGCCCGCGATGCGGCTCAAAGCGGAAATCTGGGTCCATGCCTTCCTGCGCCGCTGCTTCGCGCAGGGCCGCTACGGCGCCGTCCTGCGCAAGGGCGCGGCCGAGGCCGGCGCGGTCTATGTCGTCATCAATCGTCTCGACGGCTCCGTCATGGTGCTGGGACCGCCGCCGGGGTCGGCCATCGACGAGGCCGGTGAAAGGCTGTGGGCCGAGGTCGTGCCGCCGGTGACGTCCGCCGCCGATCTGTCCGCCTTCATCGCCAGGCTGGCGAAAGTCGATCCCGATATCTGGGTGGTCGAGGTCGAGGATCGTGCCGGGACCGCGGGTCTCTCGGTGCTCGCGCCGGAATGACGCGCGACCGTTGTACAGCGGCCATGATCGGTTAGGTCTTTTTTAACCACACCGGAGCGTAATGGCGGCACGGGAAGGACCGGCTCGGGAGCGCTTCCCGCCAAGGTGAGGGTGATGGGGACGATACTGACTTTTCCGCGCGACCTTTTGCGGCAATCGGCGAAGCAAGCGCGTTCGGGGCCGGCGGAGATCGTGATCTTTCCGGGCATCCGGATCGAACGCTATGACTTCAGCCTGGCCGACCGTCTGCCGCCGCCGCGCCGTCGTGGCCGGCCGTCGCGCCTGCAGGCGCTCGAGATCGACCGCGACGATTCCTGAACCGCAGCGGACGCTCGTCAACCGGCCGGCGGCTTGCCGGTGAAAACCGCCAATTGATCCTCGAAGGCACGCTTGTAGGCGGGCCGTGCTTCGCCGCGGGCGACATAGGCGGAGAGGTTCGGATAGTTCTCCAACAGGCCCGATCCGCCCAACCTGCGCAGCACCGTCACCATCAGCAGGTCGCCGGCGCTGAATGCCCCGTCGAGCCAGGCGGCATCGCCGAGCCGGCTCGAAAGCTGGCCCAGCCGTACATGGACGCGATCGTCGAGCATGGGAAGGCGCGCCTCATGCCAGGTCTTGTCACGCTCCATGAGCGTGGCGAATTCGCGATCGAGGATCGGCGGCTCCACCGTGCTGAGCGCCGCGAACATCCATGTGACCGCGCGCGCCCGGGCATTCGCATCGTCCGGCAGCAGCCCCGCATGGCGCTCCGCGATATGGAACACGATCGCTCCCGACTCGAAGAGGGCGACGTCGCCTTCTTCATAGGTGGGAATCTGCCCGAAAGGATGAAGCATGAGATGCGCGGGCTCCTTCATCTCGCCGAACGAAAGAAGACGAACCTCGTAAGGCTGGCCCACTTCTTCAAGCGCCCAGCGGACGGGCATGTCACGCGCCAGTCCCTTGCCGCGATCGGGCGACCGTTCAAAGGCCGTTATGGTGGGGATCATTGGAATGCTAGTATTCCTGCCGTGTCGGTGTGATCGTCAACTCCTGCAGGATGACGTTCTGCGGCATCTGATAGGCGAACAGGATCGTGCTGGCCACGTCTTCGGCGGCGATGGCGCCTACCGCCTTCTTGCCGGTGCTCCAGAATTCGAGCGCGGCCTTGTTGAGCATCGTCTTGTCGATTTCCGATTCGGTAAGTCCGGGAGACACCACCATCACGCGCACGTCGAAGGGCGCCATGTTGCGCCTCGCCCCTTCGCTGACCGCATGCACGAAGAACTTTGTGCCGCAATAGACGTCGTGGCTGGGATAGGATTTGCGTCCGGCAATGGATGACACGTTGATGATGGTGCCGTGCCGCCTGGCCTTCATGGCCGGCATCACCGCATGCATGCAGTTGAGCACGCCGGTGCAGTTGATGTCGATCAGGTCGCGCCATTCATCGGGATCCTGGTCCTCGATCTTCGCCAGGCGCGCAATGCCGGCATTGTTGACGAGGCAGTCCACCGGCCCATGGGCGGCTTCGCCGCGGGAGATCGCGGCGATGACGGCGTCGCGGTCGCGCACATCGGCCGAGACGCACACGGCCTCGTCGAGGCCGAGGGCGCGCAGCGGCTCGATACGCCGGCCGAGCAGGAGGAGCGGGTGGCCCGCGCGCGCGAAAGCCAGCGCCGTCGCCCTGCCGATGCCGGTCCCGGCACCCGTGATCATGACCAGCGGCTTGTCCGTCATAGCGCCCTCCTCCGTCTGCATGTTGGACCGCACGAGTTGGAGCGGCAAGCGGCTCACGGTGTCAAACGCGACGAGAGCGCGCTCGGGCTCACGATGACGCGGACGTCAGGGCACAGGACGAACGCGACAGGATCTCGGTGAACAGCTTGCGTTGCTCGGGAAAGTCGAGCGCCGCCCAGAACACGGCGATGCCGGTGGGCTCGGGGATTTCGACCGACCAGCCGTCGCTGAGGGCGCGCGCGGTTTCCGACTGATCGCCCCTCAGCAGGTCCAGCATGCCGGGCGCGCGCTTCACCGTGAGCTTGAAGCTGTCGCCGCCGGCCTGGCGGTCGTTGATGGTGTAGAGATCGGAGCCCTTGTCCGAGTAAATGGTGAGCGACCAGAAAGTGTCCGGCATCTCGGCCGTGATCAGCAATTCGCCCCGGCTGATGTCGAAGAGGCATTTGGCTGCGACCGTCTCGGCCGCCGTCTCGCCGATCAGGCGCATCTGCTCCGGCGCGTCGAGCAGCACGAAGCGGTTGACCGGCGCGTCGTCCAGCGCCGCGCCGATCAGGCGCTGCATGGCGAATGACGGCGCGATCAGCACATAGCTCAGATGCGACACCGCGCCGATGACCAGGGCGACGGCGAGCCAGAAGAGAACGCTTCTCATGCGCAGGCCTCGCGCTTGATGCGTGGCAGCGTCACCACCGACGCCCCGGCATTGAGGCCGGAGCCCGGACGGAGCTTCAGCACCATGACGAAGCGGGACAGGGGGCCGGGATTGATCCAGTTGCCGGGCGTGGGCTCGCGCGAGATCGTGATGCGCATGCTGCCGTCGGGCTCGCCGATGAGGCGCGGCGACGAAAGTGTGACGGCGGAAGGCTCGCCGGTTTCCTCGTCCGCCAGCCCGAGCTGCCACCAGCGGGCCGTGAGACGCGGGCCGGTGAGGACGTAGTCGCAGGATGCATCGAGCGCGGCCCCTTCCTCGTCCTCGGCCGCCTCGAACATCAGTTCCTGGCCGAGCGCCGGCGGCAATCTGCCGAACATCAGATAATGCGCGTTGGCATAAGGATCGCGGATCGACGCGGTGCCCGAGAACCAGGATTTCCACGGTCCGCCGCCGGCCGTCATCGCGGTCGCCGTCTTCTCGATCGACCATTGCGCGGTCACGATGCCGAGCACGACGCCGGCGAAGATGATGCCGGAAGCCTTGATAAGGGAGCTGAGCCTCATATGCCTCTTGTGTCCCGACTCCCCGATCCGGTCACCGGTCCCCCGGCTTCAGCTTCATGAATTTGACGTTCGACCGGCGCTTTTTCTTGGTGTTGGCGTCGGGCAGGACGAGGACGGAGTCCTTCCGCTTCCGCTTGGTCTTGCGGTTGTCGTCGTCATCGCCGAAAATGCTGAACATGTCCTTGAGGACGCTGACCACCGGATCATCCGATTCGCGCGGCCGGACGATGGCCACGTCTTCCTCGGTGGGCTGCGGGGCCGCCTTCTGCCGCTTCGTCTTTTTCGCCGGCGTCTCCGAAGCCGAGGCCTTCGCCGCACTGGGCGCCGCGGCTTCGGGCTCGACCGCCGCGGTCTGATCGGCCGGCGTCTCGCCATCCGCATCCGCCACGGTGTCGTCGGCGCTCATGTCGGGGACGTCTTCGAGCGGCGGCGCGGGATTCTCCATCGCATACTGGATGTATTTCTCCGCCAGCGGCACGCCCGGCAGCGCCGTACCCACCTGCGGCTGCTCGGCCCACAGCATGACGTCGTGCCAGGTGCTCGCCGGCAGCAGGCCGCCGGTCACGTTCTTCATCGGGCTGAAGTCGTCATTGCCGTACCAGACGCCGGTCACGTAATGCGCGGTGAAGCCGATGAACCAGGCGTCGCGATAGCTCTGATTGGTGCCGGTCTTGCCGGCCTGCGGCGTGAAGCCGAGGAAGGCGCGCCGCCCGGTGCCGGCTTCGACCACGGCGTTCATCATCTGGTTGAGCTCGGCGATCTTCTCCTCGGGCACCGCCTGCACGCGTTCTTTCGCGGGTTCCTTGGCGCGGCTGTAGATCACATCGCCGTTGGGCCGCCGGATCTCGAGCACCGTATAGGGTGTCGGCACGACGCCGCCTTGCGCGAATGTGCCATAGGCGGTCGTGATGTCGAACAGCGTCATGGCGCTGGTGCCGAGCACCATGGGCGGCCAGGTCTCGAGCTCGGCCTTGAGGCCGACCTTGTGCGCCGTCTCGATGATCGCCGGACGGCCGAAATCCTGCGACAGCCGGACCGGAACGGAGTTGTAGGATTTCGCGAGCGCGGTGGTGAGCGAGACGCGTCCGCCATATCTGCCGCTATAGTTGCGCGGCGACCAGCCGCCGACCGATACCGGCCCGTCGAGCACGATCGAGTCCGGCGTATAGCCGTTGAGAAGGGCCGCCAGATAGACGAAGGGCTTGAAGGAGGAGCCCGGCTGGCGCATGGCGTCGGTAGCGCGGTTGAACTGGCTGTTTTCGTAATCGCGGCCGCCGACGATCGCCTTGACGGCGCCCTCGGGCGTCATCGTCACCACCGCCGCCTGGGTCGCATGCAGCTTCGCGCCTTCCGTGTCGAGCACCTTGTCGACAATGCGCTGAGCCGCTTCCTGCAGCTTGGAATTGATCGTCGTCTTGACCTCGATCACATAGTCGCCGGTGATGTGCTTGGCCTCGATCAAGGCGAGCGTGTCGGCATAGGCCTTGTCGAGGAACCAGTCGGGGCTCGCGACCGCCGGCGAGTTGACGAGAACGGCCGGCTCGCGCCTGGCCTGGACCAGCTGTCCCTGGGTGATGAATCCGGCATCGAGCATGCGGTAGAGCACGACATTGGCGCGGGCTCGGGCCTGCTCCATGCTGACATGCGGCGCGTATTTGGACGGCGCCTTGAACAGGCCGGCGAGCATCGCCGCCTCGGAAAGGTCGACGTCGCGGATGGACTTGCCGAAATAATACTGGGCCGCCGCCTCGACCCCGTAGTTGCCGCCGCCCAGATAGGAGCGGTCGAGATAGAGCTTGAGGATCTCGTCCTTCGACAGCCTGGCCTCGATCCACAGGCTCAGGAAAGCCTCATGCACCTTGCGCTGGATGGTGCGCTCGGGGCTGAGAAACAGGTTCTTCGCCACCTGCTGGGTGATCGACGAGCCGCCCTGCACCACCTCGTTGGCGCGCGCATTCTGGATGATGGCGCGGAACGTGCCGAAGACGTCGACGCCGAAATGCTGGTAGAATCGGGCGTCTTCGGTGGCCAGCGCCGCCTTGATCACATGCGGCGGGATGTCCTCGAGGGGGATGGCGTCGTCCTGGCGGATGCCGCGCCGGCCGATGATCTCGCCATTCTCGTCGGTGAAGGTGATGGCGTAGTCGCGGCCCTTGTTCCACACATCCCCGGTGCCGGAGAAGGGCGGCAGCGCGAAAGCGAGGAGTCCGAAGCAGGCGACAGTGCCGAAGGTCGCCATGTCGTCGAGAAGATCGATGGCCACGCGCTTCGGCCCGGACAGCCGGAACCGGTGGACGAAGGACGAATAGGCCGAAGCGCCGCGGCGCACCCCGTCGAAAAGCTCGTAGACGGCCGTGCTCACATAGGAGTCGAGCCACATCATCGTCAGGTAGCTGGATTTTTTGGGCGGTTTGGCCAATATCGACGTCCGTTGTCCTGCGCCCAGCCTTTTACCATTGGTCGCGGGGTAGTTTCCACCTACTTCAAGATTATGACGGAAAGGGGCCGGAATTCCGAAGGATGCGGCCGCCTGCCTATCTCCCGGCGGAGTTCCATGGCAAAAGCCGTCCGATGGGCGCGGAAATTGCCAGGGCCGGACCTCATGTGGTCATCCTCGCGGGAGGCACGGCCTCGCGCAACCTCACCATCACGCTGATCCGGCAGGGTGTCCGGGTCACCCGGCTGGTGCCGGCCTGGGATTCCGGCGGCTCTTCCAGGGCCATCCGCGAGACCTTGCACATCCTGCCCGTTGGCGACATCCGCCAGGCGCTCATGACCATGGCCTATGCCGAAGGTCACGCGGGCGACGTGGTGCGCATCTTCAACGCCAGGCTGTCCGAGACCGGTGGACGGGCGGAGCTCGAGCGCGAGCTCGCCTTCTACAGCGGCGGCGACCATCCGGCCCTCAGGCTGATGCCGCACGGCATGGCCGAGGCGATCCTGCGCTATCTGGGGATCTTCATCGCCGCCGCCGGACGCGACTTCGACTGGCGCCGCGGCTCGATCGGAAATTTTATCCTGAGCGGGGCGCTTCTGGCCGAAAACGGCGACATCAATGCCGCGATCCTCGCCTTCAAGTCGCTCTGCGGCATCGCCGGAGATGTCTGGCCGGTGTCGAAGGATCACCACCTGACGCTGGTGGCCGAGCTCGGCGACGGAAGCCTCGTCCGGGGCCAGCATGCGATCACCGGCCTCTCCGAGGAGGACGCCCGGCTCGGCATCAGAGCGGTCGTGCTCGACCGCGCCGCGGCCAATCCGAAGGCCTGTGCGGCGATCGCCGATGCCGGCGTCGTGGCCTATGGACCGGGAAGCTTCTTCACCAGCATCCTGCCGCATCTTCAGATCGACGGCATCGCCGCGGCGCTTGCCGGGGCCGAAGTGCCCAAAATCCTCATCGGCAACATGCTGGAGGATTCCGAGACGCGTGGACTGGCGCTCGACGCCATGGTCTTGAAGTTCCTGGAGGCGGGGACGGGAAGGGAGGTTCTCACCCATGTCCTTGCGCATGACGGCGCGGTTCCGGTCGAGCGCGTCGTCGGGGCATCGCGCTTCGTCGGGCGCGGCGCCGCGGCCCTGCCCGGGATAGAGGTCATCGCGCGCGATTTCGAGGACCCCTGGCTCCGCGGAATGCATGATTCGGGACTCGTGGCCGGGCTGATTTTGGATATCGCCCGCAAGGGCGTAAGACAGGGCCGATGAGCCAGCCCTTCTGGAAGACCAAGAAGCTCTCCGAGATGACGGACGCGGAGTGGGAAAGCCTGTGCGACGGCTGCGGACGCTGCTGTCTCGTCAAGCTCGAGGACGAGGATACGGGCAAGATCCATTTCACCGATCTCGCCTGCAAGCTCCTCGACCTCAAGACCTGCAGGTGCAGCGACTATGCCAACCGCACCAAGCGGGTGCGCGATTGCGTGCGGCTCACGCCGCACAATGTCGGCAAGCTCGACTGGCTGCCGGAGAGCTGCGCCTATCGCCGCCTGGCGCGCGGCCAGCCTCTCGCCTGGTGGCATCCTCTGGTCTCGGGCCGCAAGGCGAGCGTGGTCGAGGCCGGGATTTCGGTCAGGGGCCGGATATGCTCGGAGGAGGGCGTCGCCGAGGCGGACCTCGAAGACCATATCTGGAAGCTGCCCAGGGCCAAGAAGCCCGCTGCCTGACGCCGGCCCTCCGGTTGCCGCGCCCGCACCTTCGATTTTTCCCTTTCTGTTGCGTGAAAGCCACACCGCCAACACCGCATCTCAAAAGAGAACTGAAGAAAAATCAAAGGCTTAAGGAAAAAATGGGCCTGGCTGGCACAATCTGTTGAAAACCACGGGCATCTGGCCCGGCGAAGCAATATGACCTAACATTTCTGTCATCGAATCATCATGTCCGAGATCAAAGCAGGGGACTGAGGCGGCCGGAGTGGCCGCCTTTTTTCTGCGGTCTGCCGGCGGGGCAGGCAGGCCCCCGAGCTGTTTTCGCCCCGCCGGACTGAGCAGCGCCGATCACCGAAAGTCGCCGTCGCCGGCATGTCGCGGCAGTGAGCCGCAGGGTCGGAACGGGCGCGCCCAAGGCCTTCCGCGAACAGGAAAATCCCTGTAATAGCAATATTTTAGCGCCAGCCGGCATGAGCTTTAACTATTCATGCCCGGTTCATGTTGCGACATCTATTTTCCGGCCAGGAAGGATCGAAATGCGTCGGGCACTCGCGATAGCCGCTTGCGTGGCATTGATGCTGGCTGCCGGAGAGCCTGCGCTGGCGCAGACTCCGAACCTGCAGGCTCAGCCCCGGCTTCCGGCCCAGCCCAGGATGCAGATACTCAAAGCGGTGCCGCGCGTCCGGCCGCCCAATATGCCGCTGATCAAGCCGTCCCAGGCCCTCAGAATAGCCGAGCGCCTGGTCCCCAATTCCAAGGGGATCGACGTCAGGCTCTTGCCGAGCGGAAACTATGCTGTCAGGCTCAAGCGAAACAACCAGATGCAGCGCGTGATCATCGACGGCGACACCGGGGCTCCCCGATAGTGCCGGACGTGGAGTTCCTTGCTATTCTGGCCGCAGGCCTTTCGAAGCCTTGCATTCGGAACAGCAGCCTTGTGAGACTTCCGCGGGAACGAGAAGAGACCAGCCATGCGCATACTCGTCGTCGAAGACGATCCTGACCTGAACCGGCAGCTCGTTTCCGCCCTCACCGATGCGGGCTATGTGGTCGACAGCGCCAAGGACGGCGAGGAGGGGCATTATCTCGGCGAGACCGAGCCCTATGACGCGGTCATCCTCGATCTCGGGCTGCCGGTGCTCGACGGCGTCAGCGTGCTGGAAAAATGGCGGCGCAACGAGAAGAAGATGCCGGTGCTCATCCTGACCGCGCGCGACCGCTGGAGCGACAAGGTGCAGGGCTTCGATGCCGGCGCCGACGACTATGTGGCCAAGCCCTTCCATATGGAGGAAGTGCTGGCGCGGGTGCGCGCCCTGCTGCGCCGCTCGGCCGGCCATGCGACGAGCGAGATCGCTTGCGGCCCGTTGCTGCTCGACACCAAAAGCGCGCGCGTGACGGTCGACGGCAACGCGGTCAAGCTCACCTCGCTGGAATTCCGCCTTCTGGCCTACCTCATGCACCACAAGGGCAAGGTCGTCTCGCGCACCGAGCTGGTCGAGCATCTCTACGACCAGGATTTCGACCGCGACTCGAACACCATCGAAGTCTTCGTCGGCCGGCTGCGCAAGAAGCTCGGCGTCGACGTGCTGAGGACGATCCGCGGCATGGGCTATTGCGTGTCCGAGCCGGATGATGCGGCGTAACTCACTCGCCTTCCGGCTCATCGTCTCCTCCGCCATCGTCGCCGTCGTCCTTCTGGTCAGCGCCGCCCTGCTGCTCACCAGCCTCTTCCAGGCGGCACTGGAGCGCAATTTCGACGCCAGGCTCAGGGCCGTCATGGACGGGCTGCTCGCCAATGTGGAGGTCAATCCCGACGGCTCGCCCGCCATGCAGAACGAGCTGGCCGATACCCGCTTCACCCTGCCGCTGTCGGGCTGGTACTGGCAGGTCACGCCGCCCACCTGGCGCATTCAGGACCTGGCCTCGCCTTCGCTGCTCGAGAAGCGGCTGACGCCCGAGGCCGACGATCTCGCCACCCGCGATGCCGACGGCATCGCGCATTTCTATCTCGACGACACCAACGGCATGCGGCTGCGCGTGATCGAACAGCGCTACAAGCTCTTCGACAAGGCCGATCAGTATTCTTTCCTGGTCGCCGGCAATTTCGACGAGCTCAAGGCGGAAGCGACCGCCTTCCGCCAGACCCTCATCGCCATGCTGACGCTCCTGGGGCTGGGCCTCATGATCGCCATTCTCGTGCAGGTGCGTTTCGGGCTGCGTCCGCTGCGGACACTGGAGACCAAGCTCACCGCCATTCGCGAGGGCCGGGCGGAGCGGCTGGAGGGCAATTATCCCGAGGAGATCCAGCCGGTGGCGGACGAGCTCAATCTTCTTATCCAAAGCAATTCCGAGATCGTGGAGCGGGCGCGCACCCAGGTCGGCAATCTGGCGCATGCGCTCAAGACGCCGCTCAGCGTGCTCAACAATGAAGCGAAGCTGCAGCCGGGTACCCTGGCCGACAAGGTGTTCGAGCAGAGCAACGTCATGCGCGATCAGGTCAGCCTCTATCTCGACCGCGCGCGGCGCGCGGCGCGCGCCCAGGCGGTGGGGTCGGCCTGCGAGGTCGAGCCGGTGCTGGCGGCGCTCGCCCGCACGCTCGAGCGCATCCATCTCGACAAGCGCATCGCGATCTCTGTCGAATGTCCGAAAGGCACGAAGTTCCGCGGCGAGAAGCAGGACCTGGAGGAGATGGCCGGCAATCTTCTGGACAATGCATGCAAATGGGCGGCGCGCAAGGTCAATGTCGCGGTCGGCCCCAGCATGGACGCGCCGCCGGACGGGCGGCTGTGGATCGATGTGGTGGTGGGCGATGATGGTCCGGGCCTGCCGCCCGAGAAGCGCCGGGAGCCGCCCGAGCGCGGCCGCCGGCTGGACGAGACCAAGCCCGGCTCCGGGCTCGGCCTTTCGATCGTGTCGGAGACGGCGGCAATGTACGGTGGCGGGCTAAGGCTCGATCAATCGAAACTTGGTGGGCTGGCGGTCAAACTGCGACTTCCGGCTGTGTCCTAGCCCGGGACCAAAGTCTGGGTTTATCAGGGTCATTCTTCCCGCCGGCGCAAATATCTGAACTGCCGGGGCGAGACTATTCTCCTGGCCTGCAGACGAAGTATTTGTGGTTGTTTGACGCGTTGAAAGTATTGATTTTCAGGGCATGTACTATATTTTGTTGGAGCCCCATCCAAAGAGCAGCGCATGCACAAAATTCTGGCCGGGGAAAGCTTCAACTTGTGATCGTGACCGACAAGTTCGGTAGGGTGTTGTCTGCAAATTGCCCCCGGTCGCGGGCGCACTCCTATCGGGGGGAGGGGTCTTCGGGCCCCTCCCTGTCCGATATGACATGACCGTCGGACCTTGTGGATTTCGCCGCGTCAGCGCAGACGCGACTTGTGCGAGTTCATCCAGACGACGCGCGCTTCGCCCGAGCCGACATTGCGATAGCTGTGCGGCAGGCTCGAATTGAAGAAGAACGATCCGCCGCCGGCCAGCAGGAAGACGCGTCCGTCCACGGTGAGCTCCAGATAGCCGCTGACGACATAGCC
This sequence comes from Parvibaculaceae bacterium, assembly GCA_050246735.1. Lineage (GTDB taxonomy): Bacteria > Pseudomonadota > Alphaproteobacteria > Rhizobiales > Aestuariivirgaceae > Taklimakanibacter. The sequence continues at coordinate 15,439 of JBFWVM010000002.1, forward strand.
GACTTCCTCGCCGGAATGGGAATACGCGCCGGACGACCCGCCGCCCGGCGGAATGACGTGAATATTGGCATCGATCGTGCGGTTCTCGGAGGAGGGGACCATCCGCTCGAGCACCACATCCGGCGCCTTTCCGCTGCCCGTGCCCAGCGACAGCAGCGGCCTTTCGCCGTCATTATAGGTGGTCACCGGCTCCATGCTCCTGTCGCTGAACAGGGCGCCGAAGGTGGTGCCGAGAGCCTCGGCGATGCGCCACAGGACCGGCAATGACGGTACGATGTGATTGCGCTCGATCTTCGACAGGAGGCTTTCCGAGCAGCCGACCTTGTCGCCGAGCTCCTTGAGGGTCAGGCCGTGGCGTTTGCGGGCGTAGCGCACCCGCGAGCCGAGTTGCTCGATGCTGTCGGTATTGGCGATCTTCGCTGTTGCGCTCGGCATTCCGTCTCCGTCTTGCTGGGAAAATGCAGGATCACCGGACGACCCGTGCCGGTCATCCGCTTTCCCATTGACAGTGAGGGCTTTTTTCCCTTCATTCAAGTCCGTTCAAGTTTTTGCCAGAACATCCGCAAAGGGGAGGTCTCAATGACAAAAGGACTGAAAGTTGGACGCCGGGAAGTCTTGAAGGCTGGTGCGGGCTTGGCGGCGCTCGCGGCCTTTCCGCTCGCCTCCGCGACGGCGGCTTTTGCCGCGGAGCCGGTCAAGGGCGGTATCCTGAAGCTCGGCTTTTCCGCCGATCCGGCCGGCTTCGATCCGGCCCGCGGCCCCTCCGGCATGTCGCATGTGGTGATCGAGCAGGTCTATTCGACGCTCATGTCGCTCGACCCCGATGCCGTGCCCTATCCCGACCTCGCCGAGAAATTCGAGCAATCGGCCGACGGCCTCGAATACACTTTCCACTTGCGCAAGGGCGTCAAGTTCCATGACGGCTCCGACCTGACCGCGGAGGACGTGAAGTTCACCTTCGACCGCCTGCGCGCCAAGGATTCGGGTTATTCCTACGGCTCGCAGGTCGAGACGATCAGCGAAGTGGTGGTCGCCGACCCTCATACCGTCACCTTCAAGCTGTCGAAGCCGACCGGACCGTTCCTCGTCTATATGGCCTTCCCCGGTTCCTCGATCGTGCCGAAGAAGCTCGTCGAGTCCGGCCATGACCTGAATTCCAAGCCCGTCGGCTCGGGCCCGTTCAAGTTCGTCTCCTATGAGCCCAGATCGATGGTGAAGTTCACCCGCAACGAGAGCTTCTACGAGGCCGGCAAGCCTTACTTCGATGCGCTGGAGTTCCACCTGATCGCCGACATCACCGCGCTCACCAATGCGGTGATTTCGGGAACGATCAACTTCTCGAACGAGATACCGCCAAAGGACTGGCAGACGGTCACGGCGACGCCGGGCCTCGTCGGCACCACGCTCGAGGGCAGCCGCTATTATTGGCTGCTCATGAACAACACGGTGGCGCCGCTCGACAATCCCAAGGTGCGCCAGGCCATCGCTCATGCGATCGACCGCAGCGCCATCGTCACCGGCGTCTTTTTCGGCCAGGCCGTGCCCTTCAAGGGCGGGGTCATCCCCGAGTGGAACTGGGGCTATGCCGATATCGACTATTTCGCTCCGGGCGCCGACGTGGCGAAGGCCAAGGCGCTGCTCGCCGAAGCGGGCCATGCCGAGGGCTTCTCCACATCGCTCACCATGGCGTCGTCTTTCCCGGCCATGGTCGCGATGGCGCCGATCATCCAGGCCAATCTCGCCGCCATCGGCATCAAGGCCGAGATCAAGACCATGGAGATTCCGCGCTATTGGGACGAGGTCTGGGGACCGTCGAAGTTCGACATGACGGCGATGTACTGGGTCTCGCCGCTCGCCGACCCCGACGATTTCGTCACCAACAACTATGCCTGTGGCATGGCGATCAACGTGCAGAAGAGCTGCAGCAAGGCGATGGACGAAGCTTTGGCCAAGGCCAAATCGGCGACGACGCAGGAGGCGCGCAAGGCGGCCTATGCCGAGCAGCAGAAACTGTCGCTCGAGGAAATGCCGATCGTGCCGCTGGTAAATTCCTTGATCCTGACCGCCTATACCGACAAGCTCAAGAACTACAAGCCGATGCGCACCGGCTTCCTGAAGACGCTGAAGGACTCCTGGCTGGAAGCGTGATCGATCAATGCCCTCTTCCCCGGCCGGCATGGTCGGGGAAGAGGCAACTGCGCCTCCTTTGGGAGTAAGAGCGTTTGCGCAATCTGATTGTTTCCCGTCTCCTGGCCTTCGCGCTGACGCTGCTCGTCGCCTCCAGCATCCTTTTCGTGGCGATCAATGTCGTGCCGGGCTCGGCCGCGCGCTCGGCGCTCGGCATCGACGCGACGCCTCAGGCGCTGGCGCGCTTCGAGGCTCTGCACGGGCTCGACCGGCCGCTCCTCGTGCAATATGCCGACTGGCTCGGCCGGACATTCGCCGGCGACTTCGGCAAGAGCTTCCAGAACGGGGTCGACGTCGGGCCGGAGCTTTTGCGCCGCATCCCCGTGACGCTCGAGCTTGCCGTCCTCGCCTTCCTCATCGCCAATGTGATCGCCGTCCCGCTCGGCGCCTTTGCCGCCATGCGCCACCAGCGCTCCGCCGACAAGGGCATCTCGCTCATCGCCACGGTGCTCGGCGCGATGCCGAATTTCTGGCTGGCGACGCTCCTGGTCATGGTGCTCACGCTGCGCTTCCGGCTCCTGCCGCCGGGCGGCTATACGCCGTTCTTCGATGATCCCATCCTCAACCTGAAGCAGATGGTCATGCCGGCCCTGTCCCTCGGCATCGTGTCGTCGGCGCTCCTTATCCGCATCATGCGCACCGCTATGATCGAGGTGCTGTCCTCGGACTATATCCGGACCGTCCGCGCCAAGGGCGGCAGCGAACGCATCGTCATATTGCGCCATGCCATCCGCAACGCGCTCACCCCCTATGTGAACGTCGCGGCGGTCGAGTTCGGCTTCCTGTTCGGCTCGGTGGTGATCATAGAGGACATTTTCCTCCTGCCGGGCATCGGCTCCTTCGTCCTCGTCGGCATCATCAACCGCGACTATCCCGTGCTCCTGGCCAGCGCGCTCACTATCACGCTGGTCGTTCTGATCATCAACTTCATCGTCGACGTCGCGGTCGGGCTCATCGATCCGCGCCGGGTCACGAGGCATCGATGACGGCGGCAGCCCGCAGGCCGTTCAACTGGCGACGCTGGCGCCTTGTCGTCACCGGCGGCGCCATCGTCGGAGCGATCCTGTTCCTGGCCGCCTTCGCGCCCTTGATCTCGCCCTACTCGCCCTTCGATCTCGACGTCGCCCAGATGCTGCGCGGACCGTCGGCGGCGCATCTCCTCGGCACCGACGAGCTCGGCCGCGACGTGCTGTCGCGCGTCATCCACGCCGCCCGCCTGTCGATGATGGTGGCGGTGCTCGCCTCCCTGATCGGCCTCGTCTTCGGCACCGTCATCGGGACGCTCGCGGCCTATTTCGGCGGCGCCGTCGACCTCGTGCTCATGCGCCTGATGGAGGTCCTGTTCTCGTTCCCGGCCATCCTTCTCGCCGTCGTGCTGATGGCGAGCCTCGGCACCAGCATCCTCAACGCCATGATCGCCATCGGCATCATCTTCATACCGGGCTTCGCCCGCCTCGCCCGGGCCAGCGCCGAGAGCGTGCTGCGCCAGCAATATGTCGAGCAGGCGCGCGCCATCGGCATGAGTCATGTCCGCATCGTGATCCGCGAGATCCTGCCCAATATCGTGGCGCCGCTGCTGGTCGAGGCGGCGGTCGCCTTCTCCTATGCCGTCCTGCTCGAAAGCGCCTTGTCCTTCCTGGGGCTCGGCGCCCAGCCGCCCGATCCTTCCTGGGGCAACATGCTCAACACCGGCCGCGGCTTCATGGCGCAGGCGCCGTGGCTCAGCCTGGCGCCGGGCGCCGCGATCTTCCTGACCGTGCTCGGCTTCAACATGCTGGGCGACGGGCTGCGCGATGCCTTCGATCCGCATCTGAGGGATGCATGAGCGAGCCTCGGCCTCATGCCCGCGATGCCGGGCGCCCGGCGCTGGCCATCCGCGATCTCGTCGTCGAGTTCAAGCGCCACGGCGCTGCCCTGCGCGCCGTCGACGGTGTGAGCCTCGATGTCTGGCCGAGGGAGATCGTGGGCGTCATCGGCGAATCGGGCTCGGGCAAGACGATGACGGCGCTGTCGACCATGCGGCTCCTGCCCCATGGCGCCAGGGTGCAGGGCGCGATCGCGCTCGGCGGACGCGACATATTGAGCCGCGACGAAACGGAAATGCGCAGCTTGCGCGGCGACCGCATCGTGCTCATCCCGCAGGACGCCCTTCAGGCGCTCAATCCGACCATGCCGGTCGGCCGCCAGGTGGGCGAGCCTTTCGAGTTCCACCGCGGCCTGTCATGGCGCGCCGTCGCCGGAAAGGTCATCGATCTCCTGCGGGCGGTGAAGATCGCCGATCCGCAGACGCGGGCGCGCGAATATCCGCATCAGTTCTCCGGCGGCATGCAGCAGCGCGCGATGATCGCGACCGGGCTCGCTCTCGATCCCGAGCTCATCATTGCCGACGAGCCGACGACCGCGCTCGACGTCACGGTCCAGGCGCGCATCCTCGCATTGCTGCGCGAGATCCGCGACGAGCGCGGCTCCGCCATCCTGTTCATCACCCACGAGCTCGGCATCGTGGCCGAGCTCTGCGACTGGGTCTATGTGATGCATGACGGCCGGGTGGTCGAGGACGGCCCGGTGGCCCGCATATTCCAGGCGCCGCGGGCCGACTATACCCGCATGCTGCTCGAGGCGACGCCGAGCATACGCCGCCGGAAGGGACGGGCCGGATGAGCGAGCCCGTGGTGCGCGTCGACAATGTCACCAAGGTCTTCCGGCAGGGAGGCCTGCTCAACCGCGGCCCGGGCTTCACCGCCGTGTCGAACGTTTCCCTTGGAGTGATGAAGAACCGCACGCTCGGCATCGTCGGCGAATCGGGCTCCGGCAAATCGACGCTGCTGCGCATGGTGCTGCGCCTCGTACAGCCCACGGCGGGCAGCATCTTCATAGACGGCGCCGATATCTGGGCGCTGCGCGGCAGGAGTCTCAAGGCGATGCGCCGCCAGGTGCAGCCGATCTTCCAGAATCCGGCCTCGTCCTTCAATCCGCGCCACAGCATCCGCACCATCCTCTCGGCGCCGTTGGAGGTTCACGGCATCGGCACGGCCGGCGAACGGCGCGACCGCATCCACGGCCTTCTCCGTCGCGTCGGCCTCGACCCGGCGCTCGAGACCCGGCTGCCGCACCAGCTCTCCGGCGGCCAGAAGCAGCGCATCGCCATCGCCCGCGCCGTCATCCTGGGACCGAGCCTGGTGCTCGCCGACGAGCCGACATCCGCCCTCGACGTCTCGGTCCAGGCTCAGGTGCTCAAGCTGTTCTCCGACATCAAGCACGATTTCGGTCTCACCACCATCTTCGTCAGCCACAATCTGGCGGTGATCCGGGAGGTCAGCGACGAGGTCGCCGTCATGCGCCAGGGCCAGGTGGTGGAGCGAGGCGTCGTCGACCAGATATTCGATGCCCCCCGGCATCCTTACACGCGTGAACTGCTTGCCGCCGTTCCCTCGCCGGAGATCATGCGGCGGACCGGCCAACTCAAGGAGGCATAATCCATGATCCAGCTCGCCACCTTCTCGATCGCCGCGCGCTGCCCGCGCACCGGCATGTTCGGCATCGGCGTCTCGACCGCCGTGCCGGCGGTCGGCGGCCTCTGCTCCTTCGTGGCGCCGCGGACCGGCGCGGTCGCCACCCAGTCCTGGGTGAATCCCTATCTCGGGATCGACGGCCTGGTGCTGCTCAAGAGCGGCATGGCCGCCAAGGCCGTGCTCGACAAGCTCATCGCCGACGATCCGGGCCGCGAGGTGCGCCAGGTCGGCATCGTCGATGCCGAGGGCGGCGTTGCCGCCTTCACCGGCAAGGAGTGCACGCCCTGGTGCGGCCATGAGGTGGGCGACGGCTTCACGGTCCAGGGCAACATGCTGGTGAGCGGCGAGACGGTTGCGGCCATGGCCGCGGCGGCGCGCGACACCAGCGCGCTGGACCTGCCGGAGCGCCTGATGCGCGTCCTCGAGGCCGGTCAGAAGGCCGGCGGCGACAAGCGCGGCAAGCAGTCGGCCTACATCAAGGTGCACGACACCGAGGAATATCCCTATCTCGACATCGGCGTCGACGATCATCCGGCACCGGTCACGGAACTGCGCCGGATCTACGAGGTGGCGCGCGCCCAATGCCTGCCCTTCGTGACCGGCCTGTCGACGCGCGGCAACAGCGTCGGCCACCTGCCCGAAGCGGTCACCGCCATGTTGATGACGCCTCCGCCCGACCGGCCGCAGCGCGTCGGCAAGGAGTGAGCATGGAAAGCCCCGCCAGCCGAGACATCCTCGCCCGCCTGGTGGCCTTCGACACGACGAGCCGGAACACGAATTTGCCGCTGCTCGACTATGTCGAGGACTATCTGGCACGTCACGGCGTCGCGTCGCGGCGGATCGGCCGCTCGCCCGGGTCCAAGGCCAATCTCTTCGCCACGATCGGGCCCGATGCTCCGGGCGGCATCATATTGTCGGGGCACACGGATTGCGTGCCGGTCGACGGCCAGCAGTGGTCGAGCGATCCCTTCGTCCTGACCGAGCGCGGCGGCCGCCTCTTCGGCCGCGGCAGCGCCGACATGAAGGGCTTTCTGGCCTGCGTCCTGGCGGTCGTGCCCGAGCTCGCGGCGAAGCCGTTGCGCCGGCCGGTCCATATCGCCTTCTCCTATGACGAGGAGGTCGGCTGCACCGGCGTCCTCGACCTCATCGCCGACCTGGCCGGGCGCGGGCTTTCGGCCGAGATGTGCCTGGTCGGCGAGCCGACCGGCATGGAGCTGGTGACCGGCCACAAAAGCGGGCGCAGCTATCGCTGCAGCGTCGCCGGCCTCGAGGCGCATTCGAGCCTGGCGCCGCGCGCCGTCAATGCCATCGAGTTTGCCGCCCGGCTCATCGCCGCCATCAGCGACATCGGGCGCGATCTCGCGAAAGGGATCAGCGACGAGGACTACGACCTTCCGCATGCGACCATCTCGACCGGACTGATCGCCGGCGGCACCGGCATCAATATCGTCCCGACGCACTGCAGCTTCACTTTCGAATACCGTCTGCTTCCGGGCCAGGACGCCGATGCGGTCTTCGCGCGCATAAGGGCGGTTGCCGACATGCTCACCGCGGAGATGCGCAAGATCCATCCTGCATCCGCGATCACCTTCGAGCAGATCTATGACTATCCGAGCCACGCGGTCGATGCCGACGCCGCGGCGGTGAAGCGGATGACGGCGCTTCTGGGCTCCAACCGCCTCGCCAAGGTCGCCTACGGCACCGAAGCCGGGCTCCTGCAAGAGGGCCTCGACGTGCCGACCGTCATTTGCGGTCCGGGCGACATCGCCGTCGCGCACAAGCCGGATGAATTCGTGACGCTCGACCAGTTGCGGCGCTGCGAGGACCTGCTCGGGCGCCTGTGCGATGCGCCCTGAGGCTCGCCGGCCTCAGGTGGCGCTGGCGGCGCCGAGCGTCGGCACGCCGCGCTCGCGATAGGGCGTGCGGCCGTAGAAGGCGCGATAGCATTTGGAGAAATGCGACGGCGAGGAGAAGCCGCAGGCGAGCGCCACATTGATGACCGACATGTCGGTCTGAAGCAGCAGCGAGCGCGCCTTCTTCAGGCGCAATTCCAGATAATAGCGTTTGGGGGAGCGGTCGAGATAGCGCCGGAACAGGCGTTCGAGCTGGCGCGCCGAGAGGCCGGCCTGGCGCGCCAGCACGCTGGGCGACAGGGGTTCCTCGAGATTGCTCTCCATTTCCTCGATGATGCCGACGAGCTTGGGATGGCGCGCACCGATGCGGGCCGGCAGCGACATGCGCTGGTGCTCGCTGTGATGGCGGATCGGCGAGTGCAGGACAAGCTCGGCCACGCTGGCCGCGAGGTCGGGGCCGTGCTGGCTGGCGATGAGCGCCAGCATCATGTCGAGCGCCGATGTGCCGCCGGCGCTGGTGAAGCGGTCGCGGTCGATCTCGAAGAGCCCTCCGGTTGCCTCGATTTCCGGGAAGGCTTCCGAGAAGCCGGGCAGGTTCTCCCAATGGATGGTGCAGCGATAGCCGTCGAGGATATGGGCCTCGGCCAGGATATGGGAGCCGGTGCAGACGGCGCCGATGTCCATGCCGCGCCGCGCCGCCTTGCGCAGCCAGTTCACCAGCCTCTTGTCGACATGGTGCTGGATATTGAGCCCGCCGCAGACGATCACGGTGTCATGGTCGCTGACCTGATCGAGATCGCCGTCGACCATGGCGAGGATGCCGTTCGAGGCGGCGACCGGCTTGCCGTCGACGGAATGCATGGCCCATTTATAAAGCGGCTTCTCGGCACAGCGGTTGGCGAGCCGCAGAGGCTCGATGGCTGCGGTCGCCGGCATCATGGTGAATTCGGGCACCATGATGAAGGCGAATTTCTGCGGCCATTCCCGGGGCTTGTCGCCGAACATTGGGGGTTCCGTCCCTTGCGAGCGACGGCGTTCCGCGGGGGACACCTCGACGCTCCATCCTTTGGTCCTGGCGCATCGGACAAGCCAAACCGCTGATGTTCCGGTCGGAACCCGATGCTCTGCCGGCGCCCAATAATACCAATCCCGAGCTTTGTCCATGTGCGCCATCCGATGATGCGAATGCGACGCCCTGCGGGTGGCGCCGTCGCAACCGGGATTGCCGGTGTCGCAATTTCCCATGCGACCGGCGCGGCGGCGGGTAATGCTGTCCGGACAAACCGCCATCCGGAGTTAAAGCCTTGAACATGTTCTCGAAGATCGAGGTCGATGCCAGCGACATGCCCGCCCTGACCGCTGCCTTCCTGTCGCGGCTTTCCATCGAGATCACGCCCAGGCAGGTCGAGAAGGTCGCTCTCCTCCGCGACAGGCTGCCGCAAGGCACATGCGTCTATGTCGCCTTGATCGATCCCGCCGATCTGGCGCTCCAGATCGAGGCGGTTTCCGCCATCCGCTCTGCCGGCCTCGAGCCCGTCCCGCATGTGCCGGCCCGCTTCGTGCGCGACCGGTCCGACCTCGAGCATCGTCTCGCCGCTTTCGCCCGCGGCGGACGCATCGCCCAGGCGCTCGTCCTTGGCGGCGGCGCGCCGCAGCCTCTCGGCATCTATGACGCGGCCATCCAGCTTCTCGAAACCGGGCTGTTCCAGGCCCATGGGATCGGCAGGATCGGCATGGCCGGTCATCCGGAGGGCAATCCCGACATCGTCAAGGCCAAAGGCGAGGCGGCGCTCATCGATGCGCTCCGGGCGAAGCAGGCCTATCTCGCCGCCCATGGCATCAAAGGCTACATCGCTACCCAGTTCCTGTTCGAGGCCGGGCCGGTCGCCTATTGGGCGAAAGGCCTGCGCGATGCCGGCATAACGCTTCCCGCGCATGTGGGCGTGCCGGGTCCCGCCACCATCAAGACGCTCGTCAAATATGCCGCCATGTGCGGCGTCGGCAATTCGGCGCGCTTCATCCGCAAGCAGGCGCTCAACGTGACCAAGCTGCTGACGGTATCGAGCCCCGATGCTTTCGTCGAGAACCTGGCCAAGCTGCACTTCGAGAAGCCCGAGCTTGGCATCGCCGGCCCGCATCTTTATCCCTTTGGCGGTTTCGACAAGCTCCTCGACTGGATCTCCTCGCGCATGCCGTGAGCGCCGCGTCCTTAACCGGATCGTTAAAAATCGGAATGATTCGATCTTCCGGGCTTATCGAGGTCCGTGCATTTTGAGTCGATTTGGCGTGGCCTTGTAAACCCGATCGCCACGATTTTGCGGCAGCGCCGCATTCCCGGGGACCACTCCGAAATTCCGATTCCCGCTGCGAGCTGCTGGACGGGCCGGCTCGCAGGTCCCGACCCAGGGATCGGACCGGCATTCCTCGCGAAAAATTCCTGACGGGATCTCGGATTCAATTCCCTACTGCGGGATACGTTTCTCAAAATAGAATTTTGAGGGCGGTTCTCGCAGATTTTCCGGCTGAAATATCCTGAATTTTCCGCGCTGACGACCTGGGTTGTCCTTAATGAAACATTGCATACAATAATATCTAAATCTAATGCAAATATAGTCAAATATAGATTTGTTAATAGTAAGTTAACCTAACTATAGTTTTAGCCTCAGATGCAGATATAGTCTGAACCAGCGTCTGAAAGTGAAGATGATTGTGGACGTAGCACAAATTAATCTTTAACGGCGAGGTGACTCATGAACACGGCGATTGCAGGAAGAATGAAAGTGCTGGCGGCGGCGGTGTCCGTCATTGCACTGGTCGGCATGGCCGTGCCGGCTGAGGCCGGCAAGAACAGCGGCGGCGGGCTTGGCGGCCTTGGCGGCGCGGTCGGTGGTGCGGTCGGCGGCGCGGTCGGTGCTGTTGGCGGGATCGTCGGCGGAGTCGTCGGCGGGCTCAGCGGCAAGAGCGGCGGCACCGGCGGGATCGGCGGCACGGTAGGCGGCGTGGTCGGTGGTGTGACCGGCGCCCTCGGCGGCGGCACCGGCGGCCTGGGCGGCACCGGCACCGGCGGCTTTGGCGGCACCGGCGGCGGCTTTGGCGGCACCGGCGGCGTGATCAACAACTTCAACAACCAGGGGATCGGCGTCAATCTGGGCGCGGCCAAGGTCGGCGTGGGGCTCTTCAACAAGAAGAAGCTCAAGGTCAAGATCAAGGCCAATGTGCTCAATGCGGCGAAGGCCAAGGTCGGCATCGGCCTGCTGAACAAGAAGGGCGTGCTGACCACCAAGAGCAAGGTCAGCATTCTCGGCAAGAAGGGAATCAATGCCAAGGTGAAGGGGACGGTGCTCGGTGAGGGCGACGTGCTCAACGCCAAGGCCAAGGCCAACGTTCTCGGACTCGACGCCAAGGCCAGGACCAGGGTTGGCACCAAGGGCGTCAATGTCGGCGTCTGCGTTGGCAAGTGCGGTTCCCGCAATGCCGGCGGGCCTGGCGATCCCAACGGACCTGGCGGGCCTGGCGATCCCAACGGACCCGGAATCGGCAGGGAAATCGCCGGCCTTTCCGCCTCGGAACGCAGGACTCTCAAGAAGAAGTGCGTCGGCGTTCTGGACAACCCGGCGGCCTACAATCGCGATGCGGTTCAGGTCTGTCGCGTCCTGGCGCAACTCGCCGGCCTCTGAGGCTGACGTAACATCAAAAGTGGGACGGTGCTGCGTGGCTCTCCGGAGCCGCGCAGTTTTATTTTCTGCCGGGGGCGAGCGCCTCCCTTCATGCCCGGCATGAAGGAACCCGCAAATCGATCCCGCGAACCGAGAAGCGCTGCCCTGTTGGCGCGCTCGAACAACGTTCGAGCGGCGCGATTGCCGGACTCCCGCCGATATCGACCGCCAGGCCCATCGAGGAGCTTCAAGGGCTTTGCCGCCGCCTATAAGGGCTTGCGGCGGGACAGGCTCAGGAGCCGGGCAATCGCCGCATCAGGCCCAGGAAGTCCTCCGCCCACAGCGGCGGGCTGAACAGATAGCCCTGATATTCGTCGCAGCCGCTCGAGTTCAGGAAGTCGAGCTGCTCCTTCTTGTCGACGCCTTCCGCCAGCGTGCGCAGCCTGAGCTCCTGACCGAGCGAGATGATGGCGCGTGCCAGCGTCGCATCACCCTGATTATGCGGGATGGCGCGGATGAAGGACTGGTCGATCTTGAGTCGGCTCACGGGAAAATTCCGCAAGGCGCTCAGATTGGAATAGCCGGTGCCGAAATCGTCGACCGAGAGGCGGACTCCCTTGTCCTTGAGCCGGCGCATGGTCCTGGTGGCGCGCTGGATGTCCTGCATGATGAGGCTTTCGGTCACTTCGAGATCGAGATGTTCGGCCGGCAGTCCGCTGAACGAGAGAGCCCGGTCGACCTGCTCGACGAAGCTTTCTTCGCGGAACTGCCGGGCCGAGACATTGACCGAGATGCCGAGAGGAAATCCCGCCTTGTGCCAGCTCTTGCATTGCCGGCAGGCGGAGACGAGGACCCATTCGCCGACCTCGACGATCTGGCCGGTATCCTCGGCCTCGCGGATGAACTGGCTCGGATGGACGGTGCCGAGCTGTGGATGCTGCCAGCGGATGAGCGCTTCGGCCGCGAACACCACGCCCGAGCGCAGGTCGACCTGCGGCTGGTAGACGAGCTTGAACTCGTCGCGTTCGAGCGCGCCGCGCAGCCCTTCCTGCAGCTTCAGCCGGGCTTGCGTGCGCTCCTTGAGGCTGACCGAATAGCGTTGCAGATTGTCGCGGCCCGACTCCTTGGCCGAATACATCGCCGCGTCGGCATTGGTGAGCAGCGTCTCGACGTCCCGGCCATCGGCCGGATAGGCGACGAGACCGGCGCTGCAGGTGACGCGCAGGCTGTGCCCCGAGATTTCGATGGGCTCGGCCATCTTCGCCCTCAAGCCCTCGAACCAGATTTCGGCATCGGGAGGATCGAGGAACAGGATCACGAACTCGTCGCCGCCCAGGCGGACGACGGTGTCGCGCGCGGTCACCGAGCCTGCGAGCCGGCGTGCCACGATCTGCAGCACCTCATCGCCGACATTGTGGCCGAGGCCGTCGTTGATGAGCTTGAAATTGTCGAGGTCGATGAAGGCGACCGCCAGCGTCGCGCCGAAGCGCTCGGCATAGATGAGAAGCTGGGCCAGGCGGTCCTTGAGCAGGGCGCGATTGGGAAGTCCGGTCAGCGCGTCGTGATGCGCCATGTGGTGGATGCGCTTCTCGGCGATCCGCCGCTCGATGGCGATGCCGGCGACGCGGCCGGCCGTGTCGACGAGCATGAGCTCGAAGGCGGTGGGTTCGCGCATCTCGCGGGAATACATGGCGAAGGTGCCGAGCACATCGCCCTGATGCGAGATGACCGGCGCCGACCAGCAGCTGCGGTAGCCGAAAGGCGCCACGAGCGCGCGGTAGTTGGCCCATAGCGGGTCGGTTTCTATGTCGGTGACGATGACGGTCTCGCGCCGGAAGGCGGCGGTCCCGCAGGATCCGACGCCGGGTCCGATGGCGGCGCCGTCGATCGCCTTGTTGTAGCTCTCCGGCAGGTTGGGGGCGGCGCCGTGCCGCAGCCGCATGTCCTCGTCGAGCAGCAGGATCGAGCCGGTTATGCCCTCGAGCTGGGCCTCGATGAAGAAGATGATCTCGCGCAGCACCTCCTCGAGCGCGGCGTCGGTTGCGATCATCTCGAGGATGCGGCCCTCGCCGATGCGCAGCAGATCGGTGCGCTTGCGGTCGGTGATGTCGCGGCAGAGGCCCAGTATGCCGACGATCTCACCCGCGTGATTGCGCAGGACGAGCTTGGTCGTCGACAGCCATTTGTGCACGCCAGAGCGGGTGATCAGGAACTCTTCGAGATCGATGAGCGGCTCGCCGGTGCGGATGATGCCCCGGTCGTCGGCAATGATCTGGTTGGCGGTTTCGGGCCTGAGGAAATCGAGATCGGACCGGCCTATGAGGTCCTCGCCCGCGCGCATTCCGAGATCGACCGCCAGGGCCTTGTTGGCCATGAGAAACCGGCCGGCGAGATCCTTGACGAAGAGGTAGTCCGGCAAAAAGTCGACGATGGCGCGCAGCAGGTCGCGCTCTTCGATGACGTTGCCGGCGCTGATGATCCTGGCGAGCTCGATCTGCAGGCTCTCATTGACGCCCGCCAGCCGGTCCGTCGGCGAAGGCGGACGGCCGACCTCGCTTCGAGATGGCTTGTCTCCCATGGTGAACGTCATGCCTGCCCGGATTCCCGACAACCCGGACAAGCGTAGCATGGCTGTGGTCACGAAGGGGCTTAGAGCGCAGTTCTTGATTAATAACGAGAGCTTGCGGTTTTCATTCGCCTTTGAACGGATTTGTATCCATCTCCGCAGGCGCTGGCTCGGGGATTCCAGGATGGTCCTGCACATCCGCCTCCGCCATCAGCTTTTTCGCGGTCGCCAGCAGGCTTTTCTCCATATCGCTGCTCGCGGCCGCGCGGGCCAACGTGATGGCTTGCCTCGCCGCTATGCGCAGCTCGGTGCTGGTGAACGGTCTCTCCATCGATCCGCCAACGCGCCGGGGCGGGCCGCGTTTCGAGCGTCTGTAAAGTCTGGTTAAAGTTTTATTGATCTCACGACGGGCCTGCTCAGATAGCGCGATCCGCGCGCCCCGAAGCGCCAGGGAACGTCTGTCGCCTTGGTGATGCCGACCCGCCTGCCGCGAAGGATGGCGGGGCGCTCGCCGGCCGGCTGCAGCAGGAAGGGTGCCCGGTCGAGGGGCAGGCCGTCATGAGCCTTGCCGATGCCCAGGGCCTGGGTCAGTCGGCCGGGACCGGAACAGAGAAGCCGGACGTCTCCGACACCGCGACGCCGGCGCATGACGTCCATGCCCGCGAGCGGCTCCAGCGCCCGCAAGAGAACGGCGGCACCGCGCCCGTTTTCCCGGCACACGATATTGAGGCACCAGTGCAATCCGTAAGACCGGTAGACATAGGCGTGGCCGGGCGGCCCGAACATCGCGGCATTGCGGATCGTGGGCCCCGAAAAGCTATGAGATGCCGGATCGGTCTCGTCATAGGCCTCCGTCTCGACGATGATGCCGCCCACCCCGTCGACAAAGAGCTTCGCGCCGATCAAGGCGCGCGCGATCACCTGCGGCGCAAGGCGGAAGTCGAAAGGGGCGCTCATCTCTCGTCAGTCTCCGGTGGCGCGCGGATCGATGGCGTCTATTCGTGATAGTAGGCGCGATACCATTCCACGAATTTCCGGACCCCTTCATGCACGGGCGTTGCCGGCCTGTAGCCCACGGCGTCGGCGAGGCTGGTCACATCGGCAAATGTATCGGGCACATCGCCCGCCTGCAGCGGCTCGAATCTGATCGTGGCTTTCCTGCCGGTGGCGTCTTCGATCGCCGCAATGTAGTCCATGAGCGCCACGGGCGCGTTGTTGCCGATGTTGAAGATGCGGAAGGGCGCCTGGGAGGTGGCGGGATCGGGCCGCATCGGATCCCAGGCCGGGTCGGGCTCGGCGATCCGGTCGGAGGCGCGGATGACCCCTTCGGCTATATCCTCAACATAGGTGAAGTCGCGGGTATGCTTGCCGTTGTTGAAGACTTCGATGGGCTCGCCCGCCAGGATCGCCCTGGTGAAGAGAAAGAGCGCCATGTCCGGCCGTCCCCATGGCCCGTAGACGGTGAAGAATCTCAAAGCCGTCGTCGGCAGCCGGAAGAGGTGGCTGTAGGCGTGGGCCATGAGCTCGTTCGACCGCTTGGTCGCGGCATAGAGCTGCAACGGATGGTCGGCGATCTCGTGCTCGGAGAACGGCATCTTGCGGTTGGCGCCATAGACGCTCGACGTCGACGCGTAGGTGAGGTGCGCCGTGCCTTGCGCCCGGCAGCCCTCGAGGATGTTGAGAAACCCGACCACGTTCGATTGGATGTAGTCGCGCGGGTGGGTGAGGCTGTGCCTGACGCCCGCCTGCGCCGCAAGATGGATGACCCGGTCGAACGGCTCCCGGAATGCGGCATTGACGGCGGCCTGGTCGGTCAGGTCGGCGCGAATGAAGCGCCAGCTGCCTTGCGCCGTCTTCGCCGACGCGGCGAGGAGCGAAAGCCGCGCTTCCTTCAGCGACGGATCGTAATAGTCGTTGACGGCGTCGAAGCCCACCACGTGGTCTCCGCGCTCGATCAGCCGCTTGGCTACGTGAAAGCCGATGAAGCCCGCGGCACCGGTTACGAGGATATTCATGGCTAAAGCCGTCCGTCGCTTTCGTGTTTGGCGAACACGCCCTTGACGTCGAAGAAGACGGCGCCCGGGCGGCCGAAGGACCTGAGCTTCTCCGCCCCGAGCGCGGCAAATTCCCGGTGGGCGACCGCCAGGATGATGGCCTCATAGGCGGCGGGCGGCGGCGCCTCCTTGTGAACGGCGAGGTTCAGCTCGTCGCGGGCCTCGGCCGCGTCGACTTGCGGATCCCATATGTCGATCCTCGCATTGTACTCGCGCAAGGTCGCGATCACGTCGACGACCCTGGAATTGCGGATATCGGGGCAGTTCTCCTTGAACGCAAGTCCGAGCACCAGGATGCGCGACCCGACGACCGGAAATCCCCGTGCCATCATCAGCCGGGCGACCCGGTCGGCGACATAGGGTCCCATGCGGTCGTTGATGCGCCGGCCCGCCAGTATCACTTCCGGATGATAGCCGACTTCCTGCGCGCGGTGGGTCAGGTAGTAGGGATCGACGCTGATGCAGTGTCCTCCGACGAGGCCTGGCCGGAAGGGAAGGAAATTCCACTTCGACCCGGCCGCGGCGAGGACGTCGCCGGTATCGATGCCGAGCTTGTTGAAGATGATGGCAAGCTCGTTCATGAGAGCGATATTGAGGTCGCGTTGCGTGTTCTCGATGACTTTTGCCGCCTCCGCCACCTCGATCGAGGAGGCCTTGTGGGTGCCGGCGGAAACGATCGATGCATAGAGGTCGTCCACGACATCGGCGGCTTGCGGTGTCGAGCCGCTGGTGACCTTGGTGATCGCGGTCAGCCGGTGCAGCCGGTCGCCGGGATTGATGCGCTCGGGGCTGTAGCCCACGAAGAAATCCTCGTTCAGCCTGAGGCCGGACCAGCGTTCCAGGATCGGCACGCAATAGCCGCGGGTGCAGCCCGGATAGACCGTCGATTCGTAGACGACACAGGCGCCCTTGCCCATGGCCTGGCCGACGATCCTGGAAGCCTCGTGCAATGTCCGCAGATCCGGCCGGTTGGCGGAATCGACAGGCGTCGGAACGGCGACGATGAAGAACTTGCAGCCTTCGAGATCGGCGGGCTCGGAAGAAAAGCTGAGATGCGTGGCCGCCGAGAGGTCGCCGGCATCGACCTCTCTCGTCGCATCATGCCCGGCCCTGAGCTCTTCGACGCGCGCCTGGCGGATATCGAATCCCACGGTGGGACGCGTCTTGCCGAACTCGACGGCCAGCGGAAGGCCGACATAGCCCAGGCCGATCACGGCGACGGGCGCGCTGGTCGTTTCGGAATGCATGGAATCAGAGCTGCTGCTGGCCGATGGTGGAACTGGTGGTTCGTCCGACGGAGATGGTCGCAGGGCGGTTGTGGCCGATTATCCGCGATGCTGCAACCATGCCATCAGAAGGACGCATGCCTGCGTTTTATCTGCCGCCGGGACGCTGAAATTCTAACAGTAATATCAATAGCTTATGCGGGTGGAACCGGTTGGCGTCCGAATGGCCTCAGCGCGGCTGCCGCACGTCCGTTGGCGAGAAGCCAGTCCCAGGCATAGTTGCCGTAGGAGCGGAAGACATAGAGGTCGATCACGTCGGGCTTCTCGCTCACGACATGGAGGAGGGCCGCTATCTCGGCGAAGCGCAAGCGCCGTACCGTGCCGGCTTCATAGTCGGATGACAGGAGATCGAGCGACGACCCCTTGAGCAGCACGACGCGGGCATTGTCGCCCTCGAGCCTGATGATCGTGCGCATGTCGGAGACGTCGACGGCGAATGAATGGACCTGTCCGAGCGCCTGGCGCAGGCTGGAGAGAAGCTCGCCGGTCCTGGCCCGCGGACAGAGAATGAGCCATTGATCGGTCGAGAGCCACAGCGCCTGGACCTCGCCCCAGGCGGCGCTGCTGCGCGGAGCGGTCGGCAGATCGAGGTTCAATGCCGCCTTGACCGCCGCCATGAACGTGCCGTCGCTCGCCTGTCCGCGCAGGTCGATCATCCCGCGGCCGGTGAGCTCGCGGATCTCGACCGCGAGATCCTGCGGCGCTTCCCGGAACTGGAGCGCGCTTTCGAAATGCGGATCGGGCTCAGACATTCTGCCGGCTTCCTTCCTTGTCGTAGAAGACGGGATCGGCGATCCGGGCCCGGACGACCTTGCTTTCGAGCGGGAAGGACACGGTCTCGCCCATGCGGTTGCGTCCGTTCTCGATCAGCGCCATGGCGATCGATCGCTCGAGAGTCGGCGAATAGTAGCTGGAGGTGACCTGGCCGATCATTTCCATGGGCGGCTTGTCCTTCACGGCCCGCACCGCATAGGCCCCGTCGGGCAGCACTTCGCTGGGATCCTCGGTCAGGAGCCCGACCAGCTGCTTGCGTCCGGCGCTCCTCAGGAAGGATTGCTCGAGCGAGCGCTTGCCGATGAAATCGGTCTTCTTCTTCGACACCAGCCCGTCGAGTCCGACGTCGCCCGGCGTCACCGTGCCGTCGGTCTCGTCGCCGATGACGATATAGCCCTTCTCGGCGCGCAGCACGTGCAGCGCTTCGGTGCCGTAGGGCTCGATGCCGAATTCGGCGCCGGCGCCGAGGATGGCATCCCACAGGCCGCGGCCGAAATTGGCGGGCGTCGCCACTTCATAGGAGAGCTCGCCGGAGAAGCTGATGCGGTAGATGCGCACCGGATAGCCGGCGAGCCTGCCTTCCTTCATCGTCATATGCGGGAAGCCTTCGGCCGAGACGTCGAAATCGGGCGCGAGCCTGGAGAGCACCTCGCGCGCCTTGGGCCCGGCAATGGCGAACTGCGCCCACTGCTCGGTGACCGGCGTCACGAAGACCTGGTAGTGCGTCCACTCCGTCTGCAGCCATTCCTCGAGCCAGGCCGCGATGCGCTCGGCGCCGCCCGAGGTGGTGTGCATGAGGAAATGATCGTCGGCGAGCCGTACCGTGACGCCGTCGTCGATGAGGAATCCGAGCTCGTTCATCATCAGCCCGTAGCGGCAGCGCCCGACCTTGAGGGTCGAGAACATGTTCGTATAGACGCGGTCCAGGAGTTTCGCCGCGTCCGGCCCCTTGAGCTCGATCTTGCCGAGGGTCGAGGCGTCGAGAAGGCCGACCTTGCGGCGCACGCTGAGGATCTCCCGGTTGATCGATCGATGCTTGTCCTCTCCGGCGCGCGGATAGGTATAGGCCCGTCGCCACTGGCCGACCGGCTCGAAGACCGCATTCTGCGCCTCGTGCCAGCGCCAGACCGAGGTCTGGCGGACGGGCAGGAACAGCGCCCCGGTGAGCGAACCCGCGATCGAGCCGAAGGAGAAGGGGGTATAGGGCGGGCGGAAGGTGGTGATGCCGATCTCGGGGATCGTCTTGCCAGTCGCTTCGGCGAGCACGCCCAGGCCGTTGATGTTCGACGTCTTGCCCTGGTCGGTCGCCATGCCGAAGGTCGTATAGCGCTTGGTGTGCTCGACCGACGCGTAGCCCTCGCGCTGGGCAAGCTCGAGATCGGCGGCGGTCACGTCGTTCTGGAAGTCGATGAAGTGCTTGTTGCCCTCGTTGTACCTGCCGGTCGCCGGCGAGAACCAGATCGGCTCGAGCGCGTTCTGCGCCGGCGTTTCCGCTTTCGGCCGCTGCCGGGCCGCCGGCGACGCCTTCACCGCCGCATCGCCGGCGGCATAGCCCTCGGCGAGGCAGCCCGCGATGTCCAGAGTGCCGTTGGCGGCGCCTGCGGCCCGGATGGCGTCATGATGCTTGCCGGGCTTGTAGCTCTGGAGCGCGCTGTCGAAAGCGAGCTTGCCGCCATTGTGGCACCACAGATTGACCGCCGGATTGAAGCCGCCGGACATGGCGATGAAATCGCAAGGCAGCCGGCTTTCGCTGACGACGCGCCCCTGGCCCTGGCGCCAGGCCGCCACCTTGACGCCGGTGAGCGACAGGCCGCCGAAGCCGGTCTCGACGCCGGCCACGGCGTGACCGGCGAGGATGTCGATGCCCTGCGCGCGGGCTTCCTCGGCGAGCGCACCGCCGCCGCCGCCGCGCACATCGACGATGGCCGCCATGCCGATGCCGGCGCGCTTGAGGGCAAGGGCGGTGAGATAGGCGTCGTCATTGTTGGTGAAGACGATGCCGCGCATGCCGGGAGCGACGCCGTAGCGCTCGACGAGGGCGCGAGCCGCCGTGGCCAGCATGATGCCGGGCCGGTCGTTGTTGGCGAAGGCGATCGGCCGCTCGATGGCGCCCGACGCGAGCACGATCTGCCTGGCGCGCACCTTCCACAGGCGGTGGCGCGGCGCACCCCTGGCGAGGCTTGCCGGATCGTGGTCGGCCACCCGCTCGAACAGCATGACGTGGTTGTGATGCCAGTGGCCGACCGCGGTGGTGCGCGTCATGACATGCACATTGTCGGCCTCGGCCAGGAGCCGGGCGCGGCTCCTGATCCAGTCGAGCGGGGATCCGCCGTCGACCGTGCCGGCGCTCAGATCCGCGACGCCGCCGAAGCGCGGGTTCTCGTCGCAGATGATGACGCGCGCGCCGGAAGCCTGCGCCGCCTCGGCGGCGGCGAGCCCGGAGATGCCGGCGCCGATCACCAGCACGTCGCAATGCGCATGCATATGCTCGTAGGTGTCGGGATCACGGCCCTGCGGCGCCTGGCCGAGGCCGGCGGCGCGCCGGATCAGCGGCTCGTAGACATGCTTCCAGAAAGCCTGCGGCCACATGAAGGTCTTGTAGTAGAAGCCGCCCGGGATGAAGCGCGAGAGCCTGCCGTTGACGGCACCGACGTCGAAAGACAGTGATGGCCAGCGATTCTGGCTTCGGGCGACGAGGCCGTCATGGAGCTCGACCTGCGTGGCGCGCAGATTGGGCTCGTGGCGGGCGCCTTCGTCGACGCCGACGAGCGCGTTCATCTCTTCGGCGCCCAGCCCGACGACGCCGCGCGGCCGGTGGTATTTGAAGCTGCGCCCGAAAAGCCGTTGACCATGGGCGAGGACGGCGGAGGCCACGGTGTCGCCGGCGAAGCCGGTCATGCTCTCGCCGTCGAAAGTGAAGCTCACTTTCCTGGCGCGGTCGATGAGGCGGCCACCCTGGGGCAGGCGGTAGGGCTTGCCGGTCATGCCGAAGGTTCCGTCCTGGTGCCGGGGGCGAGCTGGTCCTTGAAGAACTGCGCCCATTCGCCGGTCGCGGCTTCCATCCACTGGCGAGGCGGCAGTTCGGTGATGCCGTAGGTGGCCTTGAACTCCATGGTCACGGTGTCGCGCACCGCATGGAACCACTTGCCGCAGCCGCGGTCGCAGCGCCAGCGTTCGAAATGCAGCCCCTTGGGGTTGCGCCGCATGAACAGGTAGTCGCGCTGCCCGGCGTCGCTGACATTGGCGGGATCATGCGTGGCGGGCCGCCTTATGTGGGCTTCGCCGCCGTAATGGAAGTCCGTCTCGTCGCCTTCGGCGCCGCAGACCGGACAATGGACGATCAGCATGGACACGGACTCCCTGTGGCTGGCGACATCAATGCGCCACCGCCGCGGCGACGCTCTCGTCGATGAAGCGGCCTTCGATGAAACGGTTGAGGCCGAAGGGCTCGGCGATCGGATGCGGCCGGTCGTGGAAGATGGTGTCGGCGAAGACGAAGCCCGAGCCCGGAATGGATTTGAAGCCGCCGGTGCCCCAGCCGCAGTTGACATAGAGTCCCTCGACGTCGGTCTTGCCGATGATCGGCGAGCGGTCGCCGGTCATGTCGACGATGCCGCCCCACATGCGCAGCATGCGCAGGCGCGAGATGATCGGGAAGGTCTCGACCAGTGCCGTCACCGTGTGCTCGAGCGCCGGGAAGGATCCGCGCTGCGAGTAGTTGTTGTAGGGATCGGTGCCGCCGCCCACCACCAGCTCGCCCTTGTCGGACTGGCTGAGATAGCCATGCACGGTATTGGCCATCACCACGCAATCGAGCACCGGCTTGATCGGCTCCGACACCAGGGCCTGGAGGCACAGGCTCTCGATCGGCAGCCTTAGTCCCGCGGTCTGCACGATGGTGGAGACATGTCCCGCGGTGACGACGCCGACCTTCTTCGTCTTGATGAAGCCTTTCGACGTCTCGATGCCGGCGACCCTGGCGCCGTCGCGGCGGATGGACAGGACCTCGCAGTTCTGGATGATGTCGACGCCGAGGCTGTCGGCGCTGCGGGCATAGCCCCAGGCCACCGCATCATGACGTCCGGTGCCGCCGCGCGGCTGGTAGTAGGCCCCGAGGATCGGATAGCGCGCCTGGGGATCGTCGTTGATGATGGGCGCGATCTTCTTGACCTCTTCCGGCGCGATCATCCGGCAATCGAGGCCGGCGAGCCGGTTGGCATGGGCGGTGCGCTTGAAGGCGCGGAGTTCGTGCTCGGTCTGGCACAGCATCATCACGCCGCGCGGGGAGAACATGACGTTGAAATTGAGGTCGCGGGACAGGTCCTCATAGAGCGAGCGGGCGAGCTCGTAGATCGCGATCGAGGCGTCTTGCAGATAGTTCGAGCGGATGATGGTGGTATTGCGTCCCGTATTGCCGCCGCCGAGCCAGCCTTTCTCGACCACCGCGATATTGGTGAGCTTGTGGTTCCTGGCGAGATAGTAGGCGGTGGCCAGGCCATGGCCGCCGGCTCCCACGATGACGGCGTCATATTCGGCCTTGGGCTCCGGGCTCCGCCAGGCCCGTTCCCAGTCCTTGTGGTAGTTCATCGCGTTGCGCGCGAGGGAAAAGATCGAATAGCGGGACTTCATGCGACCCTCGGATTGACCTGGCCCGCTCTTTATCAAAAGGGGGGTAGGGGCTCCACCGGTTTCCGACGCCCCATTGCTGCCATGCGACAATGCGACGGACCCTTTTGCGGGGTGCGGACACTATTATTGGACGGATCTCCGTAACGCCATGACAGCATGCTGAATTTCCTCATTTTCGCGGTACTTGCGGCGGCCGTCATGCTGGCCGTCAGCTGGCCGGTGCTGAAGTCCCGGACGGCGGGGCCGGCCCGCGCCCGCTATGACGAGGCCGTGTTCCGCGACCAGCTTGCCGAGCTCGACCGCGACAGGGAGAGGGGCCTCATCGGGACGGCGGAAGCCGAGGCGGCCCGCAACGAGATCGCCCGCCGCCTGCTTGCGGCAGGACGCGCCGAGACGGCCGCAGCGCCGCGCGGCACCGGCAGGTGGCCGGTCCTGGCGGCGGCGGCTTTCATTCCGGCCGTATCGCTGGCACTCTATCTCGCCGTCGGAGCACCGGGGCGGCCGGACATGCCGCTCGCGGAGCGGCTCGACAATGCCGTGGCCAACAACGACCTCGTGGCGCTGATGGCCAAGGCCGAGGCGCATCTGGCCCGGAACCCCGACGACCTCCAGGGCTGGGAAATATTGGCGCCCCTCTATCGCGGCAGCGAGCGCTATGCCGACGCGGCCAAGGCCTATGCCAATATGTTGCGCCTCAAGGGCCCGGATGCCGGTCTCTATGCCGATTACGGCGAGATGCTGGTGCTCGCCAATGCGGGACTGGTGCCCAAGGAGGCGGCCCAGGCCTTTGCCGAGGCGCTGAAGCGCGATCCCAAGTCGCCCAAGGCCCGGTTCTACGGCGGCCTTGCCCTGAAACAGGACGGCAAGACGGCCGAGGCCCTGGCTCTCTGGCAGGCGCTCCTCGCCGACACGAAGCCGCAGGACAGCTGGCGCGGCGCGCTCGAGGCGCAGATCGCGTCGCTTTCGAGCGGAGCACCGGTCCTGTCCGACGAGCAGGTCGCCGCGACCGAGGAGATGACCACGGAGGATCGCGAAAAAATGATCCGTGGGATGGTTGACGGTCTCGAGGAGCGGCTTAAGTCGATGCCGGCCGACCTCGAGGGTTGGCAGCGTCTCATGCGCGCCCGCGCCGTCCTGGGAGAAATGGACGAGGCGCGCCAGGCGTATGCTTCGGCGAAGGAGCAGTTCAAGACGGACGAGCGAGCGACCGCCGCGCTCGCGCAGGCGGCGAAGCAGCTGGGGTTGGACTAGATGACGATGGTGACGACCTCGCGCCGGACGAGGAAGCAGAAGCGCGCCGCGCTCATCCTGGCCGGCATGGCCCTGCTGGCCATCGCCGCGGGGCTCGTCCTCTACGCGCTCAACGATACGATCGTCTTCTTTTACACGCCGAGCGAGATCGCCGAGAAGAACGTTGCTCCCGGCCAGCGCTTCCGCCTCGGCGGGCTCGTCGAGGCGGGCAGCATCGTCAGAGGCGAGGGCATGGAAGTGAGCTTCATCGTCACCGACACGATCAAGGCTGTTCCGGTGAGCTACAAGGGCCAGCTTCCCGATCTTTTCCGCGAGGGTCAGGGCGTCGTGACCGAGGGCAGGCTCGATGCATCGGGCAGGTTCGTCGCCGACACGGTGCTCGCCAAGCATGACGAGACCTACATGCCGAAGGACGTCGCCGACCGGCTGAAGGAGAAGGGCGTGTGGAAGGAAGGCAAGGGGGCCGGCCCGTGATCGCCGAAACCGGCCATTTCGCGCTCATCCTGGCGCTGGCGACGGCGCTGGTGCAGTTCGTGCTGCCGCTCTATGGCGCAGCCAGGGGCGATCGCGCCCTCATGAATGTCGCGGTGCCCTGCGCCCTGGCGCAGTTCTCGCTCATCGTCATTGCCTTCCTGGCGCTGATGCACGCCTATGTCACGTCGGATTTCTCGCTCGCCAATGTCTGGGAGAATTCCCATTCGGCCAAGCCGCTGCTCTACAAGATCTCGGGCGTGTGGGGAAATCATGAAGGCTCTATGGTGCTCTGGGTGCTGATCCTGGCGCTGTTCGGCTCGGGTGTCGCGTTGTTCGGCAACAACCTGCCGCTCGAGCTCAAGTCGCGCGTGCTCGCCGTTCAGGGATCCATCGGGGCGGCCTTCCTCTTGTTCATCGTCGCGAGCTCCAATCCGTTCCTGCGTCTCGATCCGCCGCCGATCGAAGGCAACGGCCTCAATCCGCTGCTGCAGGATCCGGCGCTCGCCTTCCATCCGCCCTTTCTCTATGCGGGCTATGTCGGGCTTTCGGTCTCCTTCTCCTTCGCCATTGCCGCCTTGATCGACGGCAAGGTCGATGCCGCCTGGGCGCGCTGGGTGAGGCCCTGGACGCTCGCCGCCTGGATGTTCCTCACCATCGGCATAGCCATGGGCTCCTGGTGGGCCTATTACGAGCTGGGCTGGGGCGGCTTCTGGTTCTGGGATCCGGTCGAGAACGCGTCCTTCATGCCCTGGCTGGTGGCGGCGGCGCTGCTTCACTCGGCGGTCGTCGTCGAGAAGCGCAACGCGCTCAAGATATGGACCATCCTCCTCGCCATCCTGGCCTTCTCGCTGTCGCTCGTCGGCACCTTCCTGGTGCGCTCCGGCGTGTTGACCTCCGTCCACGCCTTTGCCGTCGATCCGGCGCGCGGCGTCTTCATCCTGATGATCCTCCTGGTCTTCATCGGCGGCGCCCTGACGCTCTTCGCCTGGCGCGCGCCCCTGCTCAAGGCGGGCGGGCTCTTCGCGCCGATGAGCCGGGAAGGCGGCCTGGTGGTCAACAACCTTCTCCTGTGCGTCGCCTGCGCCGCGGTGTTCATCGGCACGCTCTATCCCCTGGCGCTCGAGACTCTCACCGGCGAGAAGATCTCCGTCGGACCGCCTTACTTCAACCTGACCTTCGGGCTCATCATGCTGCCGCTTTTGCTCCTGGTGCCGGTCGGTCCGCTTCTCACCTGGAAGCGCGCCGAGGCCTGGCCGGTGATCGAGCGCCTCTGGGTGGCGGCTCTCGCGACTTTCGCGATCGCCCTGGTGCTCCTCGTCGCCACCAGGCGAGGGCCGTGGCTGGCCCCCCTCGGCATAGGGCTCGGCCTCTGGCTCGTCCTCGGCGCAATCGCCGAGCTCGCCGAGCGCACCGCTCTGTTCCGCTCATCCTGGCAGGCTTCCTGGTCCAGGCTGCGCGGCCTGCCGCGCTCGTCGCTCGGCATGACGCTCGCCCATGCCGGCCTGGGTGTGGCGATCATCGGCATCTTCGCCGTGACGGCCTGGCGGGAGGAGCACATATTGGCGATGAAGGCGGGCGACAGGCTCGACGTCGCGGGCTATCAGGTGACCTATCTCGGCGAGGCCCCGCTGACCGGGCCCAATTATACCGGCGATGCCGGGCGCTTCCGCGTCATGGACGGGAACCGCGAGGTGGCGGTGCTCGCCTCCGAGAAGCGCCGCTTCCAGCCGGGCAACCAGGAAACGACGGAAGTCGGGCTGCTGCAGGCCTGGTCGGGCGATCTCTACGCGGTGATGGGCGACCCCATGACCGGCGGGGCGCGCGCGATGCGCATCTATTTCAATCCGCTCGTCTCCCTGATCTGGCTCGGCGCTTCCGTGATGTTCCTGGGGGGCCTCATATCGCTGAGCGACCGGCGCTTCCGCATCGGCGCGCCGCGGCTCGCGCGTAAGCCGGTGGCGCAGGCGGCGGAGTGAGCGATGAAGCGGCTCGCAGTCGTCCTTTTCCTGCTCATGACCGCGATCCTGCCGGCCGGGGCGGTGCAGCCCGACGAGATCCTGTCCGATCCGGCACTGGAGAGCCGCGCCCGCGCGCTGTCGGCAGGCTTGCGCTGCCTCGTCTGCCAGAACCAGTCGATCGACGATTCGAACGCGCCCCTGGCGCGCGACCTGCGCCTTCTCATCCGCGAGCGGCTGAAAGCGGGGGACAGCGATGCACAGGCCGTCGACTTCATCGTGGCGCGCTATGGCGACTTCGTTCTGCTGCGGCCACGTTTCACGCCCGAAACATGGCTTTTGTGGATCGGGCCATTTGCCTTGCTGCTCGTCGCCGGAGCATTCCTCCATTTGCGGCGCCGTCGAGGCGGCAACGAGGCGGAAAGGGCGCTCGAGCCCGAGGAAGAGGACGCTCTCAAGCGTGCGCTGGACCGTCCATCGTGACGGCTTGCGCTTTCACGGCATCGTGATGGTCGCCAGGGCCGCCCGGCGGCCCACATTACCAAAGTTTCATCTGGCCGAAAGGTCGTTGTAAGCCGCGGATACCTAGCTTTGGATCTCAACAACCCCGCTTTGGGACAAGGAGACTTCCATGACAACAAGCACGAAAGTGCGCAACCGCGTGTTGGGGCTGGTGGCCTTCGGCCTTCTCGCCACGACCGCGCTCACCGCCGATCTCATGATCACGCCTTCGCTGCCCGTCCATGCCGAAACCAGCCAGCAGGTGGCGCCGCAAGCGGGCTTCGCCGACCTCGCCGCCAGGGTGATGCCGGCCGTGGTCAGCGTCGAGGTCAATTTCGCCAATGTCGCCGACAACGATGACGACGACGACAACGGCCGTGCCTGGCCGAACCTGCCGCAGAACAGTCCGTTCCGCGACTTCTTCGAGCAGTTCCCGCAGTTCCGCGACCAGTTCCCCTCGCCGCGCCGGCCGCGGGGCGGCATAGCGCAAGGTTCCGGCTTCCTCATTTCGGCCGATGGCTATGCCGTGACCAACAATCACGTCGTCGGCAAGGCCGACAAGGTGTCGGTGACTTTCAGCGACGGTCAGAAATACGACGCCAAGGTGATCGGCACCGATCCCAAGACCGACCTGGCTCTGATCAAGATCGACGGCAACGGCAAGAGCTTCGCCTATGTGAGCTTCACCGAGAAGGAGCCGCGCGTCGGCGACTGGGTCATGGCCGTCGGCAATCCCTTCGGCCTCGGCGGCACGGTGACGAGCGGCATCATCTCGGCCCGTGGCCGCGATATCGGCGCCGGTCCCTATGACGACTTCCTGCAGATCGATGCGTCGATCAACAAGGGCAATTCCGGCGGCCCCGCTTTCAATCTCGACGGCGAGGTGGTGGGCATCAACACCGCCATCTACTCGCCCTCCGGCGGCAGCGTAGGCATCGGCTTCGCCATTCCGGCCTCGACCGCCAAGGAGGTGATCGGAAGCCTCAAGGCCAACGGCGCGGTGACGCGCGGCTGGCTCGGCGTGCAGATCCAGCCGGTGACCGACGATATTGCCGAAGGCCTGGGCCTCAAGGACAAGAAGGGCGCTCTGGTCGCCGACGTCACGGACGGCTCGCCCGCTCTCGCCGCCGGCATCGAGACCGGCGACACGATCGTCAAGGTCGGCGGCGACGAGGTCAGCGATCCGCGCGATCTCGCCAAGAAAGTGGCGCGCCAGCAGCCGGGCAAGTCGGTCGAGGTCACGATCGTGCGTGACGGCAAGACCATGACCTTGCCGGTCCATCTCGGCAAGATGCCGGGC
The DNA here is from genome assembly GCA_050246735.1 of Parvibaculaceae bacterium. Taxonomy (GTDB): domain Bacteria; phylum Pseudomonadota; class Alphaproteobacteria; order Rhizobiales; family Aestuariivirgaceae; genus Taklimakanibacter. The sequence goes on from JBFWVM010000002.1 coordinate 43,437, forward strand.
GAGGAGCATGCGGCCAATGCCAGGCCGACGGCGCCCGAGCATACGAGCCTGGCCGAGCTCGGCATGCGTCTCGCGCCCGGCGAGGACGGCGCCGGCGTCAAGGTGATCGACGTGAAGCCCGGCAGCACCGCCGAACAGCGCGGCATCCGCCCCGGCGACGTGATCCTCGAGATCGCCGGTCATGAGGTGCACGAGCCGGCCGACGTGAAGTCGGCTCTTGCTTCGGTCAAGGGCAAGCGGATCGTCATGCTGGTCCGCTCCGGCGACAATCAGCGTTTCCTCGCGCTCCCCGGCGCCGAAGGTTGAGACAGCGTCTCGTGCGACGCTTGGATGTCACACTCTCCCCCGCTCCCGTGTGACGTTCCAGACGCGGAGACAGGGCATCGCCCTGTCTCCGCGGCCTGATTTTGCGGCCTCCGAGATGAGGCTTTTCCCGAGGACGAAGTCATGCAACTTATGACGAACGGAACCAGCAAGCCTGCGGCGAGCGCCCATGATTCGGACCATATGCGCATCCTGGTGATCGAGGATGATCGAGAGGCCGCCACCTGGCTTCTCAAGGGCCTGAGCGAGAGCGGCCATGTGGCCGATCTTGCCGCCGACGGCGAGCAGGGTCTGGCGCTGGCGCGCGAGAAGGTGCATGACGTGCTCATCGTCGACCGCATGCTCCCCAGGATCGACGGCCTCACCATCATCAAGACCTTGCGCAACGAGGGTGTGACCGCGCCGGTGCTCATCCTGAGCGCCCTGGGCGACGTCGATGAGCGGGTCAAGGGCCTGCGCGCCGGCGGCGACGACTATCTCGCCAAGCCCTATGCCTTTTCCGAGCTCCTGGCGCGTATCGAGGGCCTGTCGCGGCGGCGCCACCAGGAGCCGCAGCAGACCAGGCTCAAGGCCGCCGATCTCGAAATGGACTTGCTCGCCCGCACCGTGACGCGCTCCGGACGGCCGATCCTGCTGCAGCCGCGCGAGTTCAAGCTGCTCGAATACCTCATGCGCAATGCCGGCCATGTCGTGACCCGCACCATGCTGCTCGAGAACGTCTGGGACTATCACTTCGACCCGCAGACCAATGTGATCGACGTGCATGTCTCGCGCCTGCGCGCCAAGATCGACAAGGGCTTCGACGAGCCCATCCTGCAGACGGTGCGCGGGGCCGGATATATGCTGCGTGCCTCATAGGCGGCGGCCGCGGGAGTATCGGGCTTTCGCGCGCGCCGTGCGAAAACATGGACCATGAGCCTGCAACCCGCCAGCCCGGATAACGGCCATTCCAGCCTCTGGAAGCTGTTCCGCACCTCGACCTTCCGGCTGTCGGCCCTCTATCTCGTCGTCTTCATCCTGTCCGCCGGCGCCATCCTCGGCCATATCTACTGGAACACCGCCGGGCTTCTCGAGCGCCAGACCGACGACACGATCGTCGCCGAGGTCCAGGGCCTTGCCGACCAGTATCGCATAAGGGGCATCACCGGCGTGCTCGACACCATCCATCGGCGCAGCCGTGACGATACCGGCTCGATCTACCTGTTGACGACGCCCGAAGGCGTCCGCGCCGCCGGCAATCTGGTCTCCGTGCCGGACGAGGTCGCGGCGGAGGATTCGGGCTGGACCGAATTTCCCTTCAACGTCAAGACCTCGGCCGGCATGGAGCCGCATCGCGCCAGGGCCTATTACACGGTGCTGCCCGGCGGCAATGTGCTGGTCGTCGGCCGCGACATCGAGACCATGCGGCAATTCGCGACCATCATCCGCACCACGCTCATCACCAGCATCCTGATCGCGCTGGCGCTCGGCATCGGCGGCGGCCTCCTGACCAGCCGCAACTTCCTGCGCCGCGTCGATTCCATCACCGGTGCGAGCCGGTCCATCATGCAGGGCGATCTCTCCGGGCGCATGCCGGTCAAAGGCACGGGCGACGAGCTCGACCGCCTGGCCCAGTCGCTGAACCAGATGCTCGACCAGATCGAACGGCTGATGCGCGGCATGCAGGAAGTGTCGAGCAATGTCGCTCATGACCTGCGCACGCCCTTGACGCGCATCAAGGCGCGCGCCGAATCGGCCTTGCGCTCGGGCGCGGAGGGCGACTTCAAGGCGGCGCTCGACCGCACGATCGAGGAATCGGACCGCCTTCTGCAAACCTTCAACGCTCTGCTGTCGATCGCCAAGGCCGAATCCGGCCAGCCGCGCGAGGGCCTGCAGCCGGTGGATGCCGCCGTCATCCTCAATGAGGTGGCGGAACTGTATGCGCCCTTCGCCGAGGATCAGGGGGGCAGCCTGACGACCGAGATCAGCGGCGCTCTGGACATGCGCGCCAACCGCCAGCTGCTCGCCCAGGCGATCAGCAATCTCGTCGACAATGCGCTGAAATACGGCGAAACCCCTTTGAACCGGGCGCCCGAGATCCGCCTGGCCGGCGCCATCGACGGCGGGAATGTGGTGATCACCGTCGCCGACCGCGGCCGCGGCATCGCTCCGGGAGACCGCGAACACGTGCTCGAGCGTTTCGTCCGCCTCGACGAAAGCCGCTCCAAGCCGGGCAACGGCCTGGGTCTCAGCCTCGTCGCCGGCGTCATGAAGCTGCATGGCGGACAGGTGGTGCTCGAGGACAATGCGCCGGGCCTCAGGGTGAAGCTCATCCTGCCGCGGCTCTCACCTGAAGCGCAGGCCTAGGCCCGGCTTGCGCCGGTCTTCCAGCATGTCCGTGCGTGTAAGCGGATAAACGCCCGCCAGGATTACGGATTCGGGTTCCATCCGAGCATCCGGCGCTTTAACATCCGCGGCCATGACGGAAAGCATGATCCAGCCGGGGACCGGGCTTCCGCCGCCGGCCGACCAGGCGGCATCAGGGCGCGGCTGGGCGCAGCTTCGCGACAGCGGCGTCCCGCTGGCCGCTTTCGAAGCGAAGCGCATGCTTGTCGATGCCGTCTTCGGCGGGTCGCCTTTCCTGCGCGACCTCATCCTGCGCGATCCGCATTCCGCCGCCGAGATCCTTGCCGGCGATCCCGGTCAGGTCCTGGATGGGCTGATCGCCGGTCTCACCGCCGATGTCCAGGACGAACAGGAGCTCCGCCGTCTGCTGCGCTTCAGTCGCGCGCGCGCCGCGATGACGGTCGCGCTCGCCGATATCGGCGGCGCGTGGTCGCTCGACCAGGTGACCGGCGCCTTGACCCGCTTCGCCGAAGCGGCGCTGCGGGCGGCGCTCGGCTGGCTTCTGCGCGAGGCCCGGCGCGCCGGCAAGCTCACCTCGATGGACGAGAACGATCCCGGCAAGGGCTCGGGCTACACCATTCTCGGCATGGGCAAGCTCGGCGCCCATGAGCTCAATTATTCGAGCGATATCGACCTCATCGTCCTCTACGACCCTGAGGCCGCGAGCCTTGCCGATGGCGTCGATCCCTCGGTCTTTTTCGTGCGCCTCACCAAGCGTCTCGTCGTTCTGCTGCAGGACATGACGGAGGACGGCTATGTCTTCCGCATCGACCTGCGCCTGCGGCCGGACCCGCGCGCGACCCAGATCGCCATATCGATCGAAGCGGCGGCGATCTATTACGAGAACATGGGGCAGAACTGGGAGCGCGCCGCGATGATCAAGGCGCGGCCCGTCGCCGGCGATCTGGTGCTGGGCGAGGAGTTCCTCGACCGGCTCGTTCCCTATATCTGGCGCAAGTATCTCGATTTTGCGGCGATCGCCGACGTCCAGTCGCTGAAGCGGCAGATCCATGCGGTCAAGGGCCATGGCAGCATCGCGGTGCTGGGCCACGACATCAAGCTCGGCCGCGGCGGCATCCGCGAGATCGAGTTCTTCGTGCAGACGCAGCAGCTCATCGCGGGAGGCCGCAATCCCGGGCTGCGCGGCCGTCGCACGGTCGACATGCTCGCCCGCCTCGCCGAAGCGAAATGGATTTCACCCGAGGCGGCCGGGGAGCTGACCGAAGCCTATGGCTTCCTGCGCATGATCGAGCATCGCATCCAGATGGTCGCGGACGAGCAGACGCATGTCCTGCCCGAGGAGCGGCACGCCTTCGACAGCCTGTCGCGCCTCGCGGGCTTCGCCGATCCGGCGCGGTTCGAAGCGAAGCTGCGTCGGACCTTCGAGCTGGTCCAGGGTCACTATGCGGCGCTGTTCAAGGATGCCGAGGATCTCGGCACCGACGCGGGAAGCCTTGTATTCACCGGCGGCAGCGACGATCCGGAAACGCTCGAGACCCTGACGCGCATGGGCTTCAGGCGGGCGAGCGAGATCGCCGCGATGGTGCGGAGCTGGCATTTCGGCCGCTATGCCGCGACCCGCAGCGCCCGAGCCCGCGAGCTTCTGACCGAGCTCATGCCGGCGCTGCTGACCTCGCTCGCCAGGAGCGGCGATGCCGACCAGGCCTTCATCGCCTTCGACCGTTTCCTGGCCGGGCTCCCGGCCGGCGTGCAGCTCTTCTCGCTGCTCAAATCCAATCCGGGCCTGCTCGATCTGATCGGCACGATCCTCGGCACGGCGCCGCGCCTCGCCGAGGAACTGAGCCGTCGCCCGAAAGTGCTCGACGCCGTGCTCGATCCGGGCTTCTTCGGCGCGCTGCCCAGGGCCGGGGAGATTGCCGGCCTGGTGGCCGCGGCGACGCCGCCGGAGACGATCCTCGACGAGACGATCGACCGTGTGCGGGTGGTGGCCAAGGAGCAGGCCTTCCGCATCGGCGTGCGCATCCTGGCCGAGACAGTGGGCGCGGCGGACGCGGGCGGAGCTTTTTCCGACCTCGCCGATGTCGTGCTGGCGCGCCTGCATGAAGCGGTGGCGAGCGACATGGTCGAGCGCCACGGACGGGTCGCCGGCGGGCGCAGCGCCGTCATCGCCATGGGCAAGCTCGGCGGCCGCGAGATGACCGCGGGCTCCGATCTGGATCTGATCCTCATTTTCGATCACGATCCAGAGGCCGAGGCTTCCGAGGGTCCGCGTCCGCTGCCGGCGAGCCAGTATTTCGCCCGCCTGACCCAGCGCCTGATCGCGGCGGTCACGGCGCCGACGGCCGAAGGCGTGCTCTATGAAGTGGATATGCGGCTGCGTCCATCCGGCAGCAAGGGGCCGGTGGCGACGAGCCTGGCGAGCTTCACCCGCTATCATCGCGATCACGCCTGGACCTGGGAGAGCTTGGCCTTGACCCGGGCGCGTGTCGTCGCGGGCGATGCGGCCCTCGCCGCCGATCTGGGGCGGGTCATAGCGGCGGACCTCTGCCGGCCGCGCGACGATGCGAAAGTCGCGGCTGATGTCGCGCAGATGCGCCGGCTGATGCTGAAGGAGAATGCGCCCTTTGGCATCTGGGACGTCAAGCGGGCGCCGGGCGGGCTCATCGATGTCGAATTCATCGCGCAGTACCTCCAGATCCTCCATGCGCATGACCGGCCGGAGATCCTGCATCCAGCCACGTTCCGGGCGCTGGAAAAGCTCATCGCGGCCCGGCTCCTGGGCGAGGAGGAGGGCCGCGTGCTGAAGGAGGCCTGTCTCCTCTATCAGCGCCTGACCCAGGTCCTGCGGCTTTGCGTTGCCGGTCCCTATGATCCGAAGACGGTCCCGTCCGGCCTCAACCGGATCGTCGCCGGCGCCGCCGGCACCCCCGATATCGGCTCCGCCGAGGCCCTTCTCGGCGACATGCAAGCGCAGGTGGCGGCGGTATTTTCCCGCATCATTGCGCCGCCCGGCAAATAAGGCGAAAAATTGGCGACGGAATGCCGGCTTTGTTCCGTCTTCGTTTCAGGGAGCTAAATCCCAGCCAAACTAGGGAGACTGAAATGAAGATGAACGCAGCCCATGTTGCGGGGACGGCCGCTTTGATCCTGTTGGGGGCCAGCCATGTCGCACTCGCCAATGAGCCGTATCTGCCGCGTTCGGAGCGCTCTTTCGCGCGCCTCGACGCCGACAGCGACGGCAAGATGACGGTGAACGAATGGAAACCCAAGGCGGAGAAGCGGTTCCTGCGCCTCGATGACGACCATAACGGCACCGTGACGACGGCCGAGATCGATGCCTGGCTCAAGCGCGGCACCGACCGGCGCAAGGAACGCATGCTGAGCCGGCTCGACCAGAACAAGGACGGAAGCGTGACGCGCGACGAGGTTGACGCCTATATCGATGCTCTGTTCAATGGAGCGGACGGCGACAAGGACGGCGGCCTGACCCTGGTGGAGATTCGCGAGAACGCGCCGAGGCGGGCCAGGCAGAGCGGCGTCAAGGGAAACTGATGATGAGCCGGCATGAGATGAGGCGTCCATGCTCGGCGAAAGGAAGCGACCGGGAGACGTGTCGGCAAGCAATACTGAGAATGACCTGTCCGGCGACCCGGACAGTGCGCTCCTCGCTGCTGCCGCGGCCGGCGACGAGAAAGCGTTCGCCGGCCTGGTCGAACGGCATTACGACGTAATCTACCGCGTGGTCTGGCGGGTGACGTCAGGCCACGCGGATACTGAGGATATAGTGCAGGAAGCCTTTCTGAAGCTGTGGAACAACCCAGCGCAGGTGCGCCATGGGGTGGCGCTCCGGGGCTGGCTGATGCGCGTCGCGACCAATCTCGCCATCGACCGGGCACGCCGCAAGCAGGCGGCCAGCATCGACGATGAGGTGGAGATCGCGGCCCCCGGGCCCGACGCGCTGGACCAGGTCCTGGGCGACCGGTCGGCCAATGAGATTAATTCTGCTCTGGCCCGTCTGCCGGAGCGACAGCGTTTGGCCCTCTCCCTCGTCTATTTTGAGAATACGAGCAATATCGAGGCCGCCAAGGCCATGGAGATCAGCGTCGAGGCGATCGAATCGCTGCTGGCGCGGGGGCGTCGGGCGCTCAAGGCCGATCTCAAGGACCGCTGGCGCGACCTTCTTGCCGATATCGGCGAGATGAGCCAATGAGGAAGTCTGAATGGACGCGATGAGGACGAGACTGGCAGAAGTTCTGGCCGCCTATGGAGCGGACCCGGCCCGCTGGCCCGCGACGGAGCGCGACCGTCTGATGGCGCTGGCCGAGACGGAGCCCGGGCTCCTTGCCGAGGCCCGCGAGATCGACCGGGTGCTGGCCCGGGCCGTGACCCCGCCGGTGCCGGCGGGCGCCGCCGCCCGTCTCCTGGCGCGGGCGAGGGAAGAGAGGCCGCAAGCGACGGTCATCCCCCTTGACCGGGCGCGGGCCAGACGCCGGCCGTCGATCTGGTCCTGGGGAGCGGCCGCGGCGCTCGCTGCGTCCTTCGGCGTCGGGATTTTCCTCGGCACCACGAATCTCGGTCTCCTGTTCGGCGACAATGGCGTGGTCGAGATCGACGATCCGATCGTGCTGACCGGCATCGACGACGCGACCGACCTGCTCGAGGGCGACAGCTGATGACGGATCAGGCCGACACGCCGAAGCGCAGCTGGTTCTCGACGTGGCCGCACTGGACCATGTTCCTTCTCGTCCTGTCGCTTGCCGTCAATCTGCTGATCGCGGGTGCCGCCGGCATGCGCTATTTCTATCCCGAGCGCGTCGCGCGCTGGAGCGGGGCGAGCTTCACCCAGCTCCTGCCGCGCCGTTTCCTGTCGGACCTGCCCGAGGAGCGGCGGCGCGAGTTCCTCGATCTCCTGAAGAGCCGGCGCGAGGTGTTTCGCGACGCGCGGGCGGGAATGCGCGATGTGGCGTTGCGCTTCGCCGACGCGCTCGAGCGCGACCCCTATGACGCGGCCGAGGCCACCCAGGCCATCCATGATTTCACCAAGCTCTCCACCCAGATGGTCGACAGCGGCACGCTGGTGACCTTGCAGATCGTGGAGAAGCTGACGCCGGAGGAGCGCCTGCAGCTGGCCGAGCATGTGCGCGATCGCGTCGAGCGCATGCAGAGCCGCCGCAAGAAACGGCACAAGGACAAGAACGGCGGCTGAGCATCCGGGCGCCGCCGCTCGAGATCGGCATGGCACACGAGGCGAGCCTCGTTTCGTTCCGGCGGGACGGCTCCGGCTATGCCGCCGCCGAATGGGCGGGTTTCGCCGCCACCGCCGGCAACCGCACCGTGACCGTGGTGCCCTTGCCGACCTCGCTGTCGATCGAAAGCGTGCCGCCGTGAAGCTCGACCAGCGATTTCGAGATGGCGAGGCCGAGGCCCGAGCCGCCCTTGGTCTTGGTGAACTGGTTCTCGACCTGCTCGAACGGCCGGCCGAGCTTCTCGATGTCCTTGGGCGGTATGCCGATGCCGGTGTCGGCGATGGCGACGACCGCATGCTCGCCGTCGAGCCCGGCGGAAATCGTGACGCACCCGCCTTCCGGCGTGAATTTCACCGCATTGGACGTGAGATTGATGAGGATCTGCTTGACGGCGCGGGTGTCGACGTCGGCCTTGAGCTTCTTCGGGGCATGGCAGACGAGCTCGACCTTGCTTTCCTGGGCGCGGGCCTCGACGAGCCGCAGCGTTTCCCGCACGATCTCGCTCAGATCCGCGTTCCGCATCTCGAGCTTGAGGCGTCCGGCTTCGATCTTCGACATGTCGAGGATGTCGCTGATGACATCGAGCAGGAACTGGCCGCTCGAATGGATGTCCTTGGCATATTCGATGTATTTGCCGGCCCCCACGGGACCGAACATCTCGTTCTCCATCACCTGGCTGAAGCCGATGATGGCGTTGAGCGGGGTCCTGAGCTCATGGCTCATATTGGCGAGGAACTCCGATTTCGAACGGCTTGCCGCTTCGGCGCGCGTCTTCTCGCGCGAATATTTGTCGGCGAGATCGGCGAGCCGCTGCGACTGCTGCTCGGCGAGGAGACGCTCCTTCTGCAGGTCCCTCACCGTCATCATCAACTCGCGCTCCGAGAGCAGCAGGCGCTCCTCCTGCTGCTTGAGCGGCGTGATGTCGGTGCCGACCGAGACGAAGCCGCCGTCCTTGGTGCGCCGCTCGTTGATCTGCAGCCAGCGCCCGTCGCCGAGCTGCACCTCGAAGGTGTTGCCCTCGCCGATGTCGCGGCTGTGGATCGGCATGCGCTGGCGCACCGCCGGCTCCTTGGCGGTCTTGGCGACGAGCTCATAGGGCGTGCCGGGCGTGCACACGCTGGCGGGCAGGGAATGGAACTGCTGATATTTCGTGTTGCACAGGACGAGGCGGTTCTCGGCGTCCCACAGGACGAACGCCTCCGAGATGTTCTCGATCGCGTCCTTGAGCCTGAGCTCCGCCTCCTGGTTGAGCCGGTCGGCGAGCTTCTGCGCGGTGATGTCGATGACGATGCCGACGAGATGCGGCGATTCCTCTTCCGGCGCACGCGAGAGCTCGGCGCGGGCCCTGAGCCATACCCAGTTGCCGTCGACATGGCGCATGCGGAATTCATGGTCGAAGACCGATTTCTGGCCGGTGAGCAGGGCCTCGACCACTTCCTCGAGCTGCGCGTCCTCGGGATGGATGCGGTCGGCGACATCGCCGAAATTCAGGAACTCGCCGGTCTCCTCTATACCCAGTATGTCATACATGGATTTCGACCAGAATATCCGGCCGCGCGATATGTCCCAGTCCCACAGGCCGCAATGGCCGCGGTCGAGCGCCTTGTCTAGACGCTCGGTGGCGACGGTGAGGGTGCGGTCGGCTTCCGACGCCTTGGCCGCCTGCCAGTGGAAGGCGCCGCCCAGCATCATCAGGACGAGGAAGGTGACGACGAACAGCACGCTCACCTGCATGACGCTGTCCTTCCACGCGCGCATGACGTCGGCATGCTTCTGGATGACGAGCAGGCTGCCGGGAAGCGGCGCCAGGTCGCTCATGCCGACATAGGCCTCCTCGCCCGAGGCCAGCGTCATGCGGGCCATTTCCCGGGCATTGATGTTGATAGCGGTGATGAAGCGGCTGGTGAGCACGTCGGCGATGGTCTGGCCCGCGATCGTGCCGTCCGATTTCGAGCTGACGGTGATCATGCCCGCGGCGTTGACATAGGCGAAGATGCGGCCTTCCCGCTGCGCTTCCGGCAGGAGCGCCGCGTCGAGGTCCTCCTGGGTGAAGGGCCTGGGCGTGAAGCCCGATTGGATCTGGCTGCGCGCCGCCTGCTTGATGTGCTGGGCGGCGGCCGTCGCATAGAGCAGCGTCTGGCGGTTCTGCTCGGCGAGGTGGGTGGTGCGGCTTTGCGCAAGCTGCAGGAACAGGGCCAGGGCGAGCGTGATGAGGAAGAGTGAGACGAGGATCGTGATGAGGATGCGCAGGGATCTTTCGCCGATGGAGACGCGGGCCCAGCCCGGCAGGGGCGGCGGCAGCCGGAGCACACGCTCCTTGAAGAAAAGCTCGCCCAATTGTGCCTTGCTGCTCAATCTCGCCCCCTGCGTGGCGCTCATTCAACGGGAATCCGCACCCTCCACCGCCTCACGAATCAACGCCTATTGATTCGTAGTTGAGCCGATTTGTCCAGCCGAAACCGGTAATGGCTATTATATTGATACTGCAAGCGATTTTGAGGCGATCTCGAAGAGATCGCGCGACAGTCCCGGGGTGGCCAGGATGCGCTCGAGCTGGGCCTTGGCGAGGCTGCGCCGCTTCGCTTCCAGTCCGGCCCAGCTGCGGAAGGCGGTGGCCATGCGCGCCGCCACCTGCGGGTTCAAGGGATCGAGCGCCAGGATGGTGTCGGCCACGATCGCATAGCCCTCGCCGTCTTCCGAATGGAAGGCGAAGGGATTGCCCATGGCGAAGGTGCCGATGAGGCTCCGCACCCGGTTGGGCGTCGCCAGCTTGAAATCGGGATGCCGCATGAGCTCGCGCACCCGCCTGACGGTGCTGGGGAGCGGCGCCGAAGCCTGGAGCGCGAACCACTTGTCGATGATGAGATGATCGCCTCTGTGGCGGGCATAGAAGGCATCGAGCGCCTGATCGCGCTCCGGCACGTCGAGCGTCACCAGGGTGGAGAGAGCACCGATCTCGTCAGTCATGCTCGGCGCGTCGGCGAGCTGCGCCAAAGCGAGGCTGGTGCCGAGGCGCGGGTCGCCGCCGGCGATTGCGTGGAGCACGGCGTAGCGCAACGACCGCCGTCCGGTTTCCTTGGGGCTCGGACTGTAGGCGCCGCGGGCTTTGGTATTCGTCCATACATGAAGCAGAGCCTCGCCGAGGCCTTTGCCGATATCGGCGCGCAAAGCCTCGCGCGTCCGGTGGATGGCGCCGGGATCGACATCGCGGGCGATGAGCGTCGCGATTTCCTGCTCGCTCGGCAAGGTCAGCATCGCCGCTTTGAAGTCCTGATCCACCGCGGCGTCATCGAGCACGGCGCGCAATGCCGAGATGAAGGACGTTCTGTCGCCGGCGGAGGATGTGCGGCCGTCGATATCGGCGCCGAGCAGATCGTGAGCCGCCCTCTGCGCCGCCTCCCAGCGGTTGAAGGTGTCATTGTCCGACTTCATCAGGAAGAGCTGGTCGGCCATCGATGTCCGCTTCGTGATCCGCACGGGGGCGGAGAAGGAGCGGTTGAGCGACAGGACCGGCCTTTGCGCCACGTTGCGGAAACGGAATGTCTTCCTGGGAGCGGCGAGCTCGATCAGCGGCTCGTTGAGCGTGCCCACCCCTTCGAGATCGAGCGGCATGTCCTCGCCGTCGGCACCCACGAGCCCGATCCCGAGCGGGATCTGCAAGGGCGCCTTGTCGGGCTGGCCGGGTGTCGGCGCCGTCACCTGCTCGAGCGTCAGATCGTAAGTCCCGGCCGTGGCGTCATAGGCCTCGGTGACGATGACCTCCGGCGTTCCTGCCTGCTCATACCAGCGGAAGAACTGGTCGAAGCTGCGTCCCGAGACGTCGGCCATGCAGCGCACGAGATCCTCGACCGTCGCCGCTTCGCCGTCATGGCGCTCGAAATAGAGGTCCATCGCCTTGCGGAAGGCTTCGCGTCCGATCAGCGTCAGCATCATGCGGCAGAGCTCGGCGCCCTTCTCATAGACCGTCGCCGTGTAGAAATTGTTGATCTCGATATAGGAGGCGGGCCGCACCGGATGGGCGAGGGGACCCGCATCCTCGGGAAACTGATCGGCGCGCAGCCGCTTCACGTCGGCGATGCGCTTCACGGCGCGCGAGCGGACGTCGGAGGTGAATTCCTGGTCACGGAAGACGGTCAGGCCTTCCTTGAGGCACAGCTGGAACCAGTCGCGGCAGGTGATGCGATTGCCGGTCCAGTTGTGGAAATATTCATGCGCGATGATCGCCTCGATATTCACATAGTCCACATCGGTGGCGGTCTCCGGCAGCGCCAATATGTATTTGTCGTTGAAGATGTTGAGGCCCTTGTTCTCCATGGCGCCCATGTTGAAATGCGAGACCGCCACGATCATGAAGATGTCGAGGTCGTATTCGCGTCCGAAGCGCTCCTCGTCCCATCGCATGGAGGTCTTGAGCGACTCCATCGCCCAGCCGCAGCGGTCCTCCTTGCCCTTCTCGACATAGATGCGCAGCTCCACCTTGCGCCCGGAACGGGTCGTATAGTGGTCGGTGACGTGAGCGAGGTCGCCGGCGACAAGAGCGAAGAGATAGGACGGCTTGGGAAAGGGATCATGCCATTCGGCGAAGTGGCGGTCGGTGCCGGCAATCCCGCCGCCGGCGCCGGGATTGCCGTTCGCCAGCAGAACCGGACATGAGCCGAGCGGTCCCTCGATGCGCACCTTGTAGCGCGCCATGACGTCCGGCCGGTCGTAGAAATAGGTGATGCGCCGGAAGCCTTCGGCTTCGCATTGCGTGCAGAACACGCCGTTCGAGACATAAAGGCCCGAGAGCTCGGTGTTGGCCGCCGGATTGCAAAGGGTGACGATGTCGAGCGTGAACGGCCTCTGCGGAACGTCGGTGATGGTGAGATGGGTCGCGCTCACGTTAAAGTGAGATTTGTCGAGCGGCCGGCCATCCAGGCTGATGGACTTGAGCTCGAGCTTTTCACCGTCGAGAACCAGAGGGGCATTGCTCCGGCCCGATGCCTCGTTTGGCCTGAGATTCAATCGCGCGCTGACCTGGGTGGCTTCCGGCTCCAGCCTGACGTCGAGCGAAACTTCGTCGATGACATAGGGAACAGGCTGGTAGTCCTTCAAATAAACGGTCTGCGGGCTTACATCATTCATGTGCTATACTGATTTCGTTGCGGGATGGACAAAGCTGATCCCGAAAGGCGCGGAAGTGACCTTGCGGATAAAGTTCATGCGAAAACAAAAAGATAGATGGTGAATGTGACTCAATCAAGCGACAATGGGCGGAATTCGAGATGAGCCGGGCGTTTGTCAAAGAGCAGGACGACCAGGAGGGGCTGGAGGAGCTCCCGGAAATCCCCATCAGCTCCAATCCCAATTTCGTCACTCCGCGGGGCCTGGCCCTGGTCGATGAGGAGATCGAGACGGCGCGCAAGCTCCTGGCCCACGCCCAGCATGAGAGCGACCGCGCCGGCATAGCGCGCGCCTCGCGCGATCTGCGCTACTGGACGCAGCGCCGCTCCACCGCGCAACTGGTCGAGCCGCCCGGGTCGCCGCAGAAGGTCGCCTTCGCGACGCGCGTCACGATCAAGCGCGACGACGGGCGCGAACAGGTCTTCGCGATCGTCGGCGAGGACGAGGCCGATCTCGAAAAGGGTCTCATCGCTTATACCGTTCCCATGGCCAGGGCTTTGCTTGGTCTCGAAGTCGGCGATGATGCCGAGTTGCCTGGCGGTCACGCCGAGGTGATCGCCCTAAAACCGATCGACGCGGTAGGCTGACAGGTCCGTATTGCCCTGGGCGCCGGTTATCGTCTCGTTCAGCAGCCGTCCCGTCGTCGGTCCCCAGGTCAGTCCCATATGGCCATGACCGAAGCCGTACCAGACATTGCCGAGCTTGCGCGACGGGCCGATCACCGGCAGGCTGTCGGGGGTTCCGGGCCGCCGCCCCATCCAGCGCGACACATTCCCGTCGATCCCGCGCAGCTTCGGCAGGCAGCGTTTGGCGAAGAGCCACAGCGCATCGGCGCGCCTCCAGTTCGGGGGAGCGTCGAGCCCGGCGAATTCGTCCGTGCCGGCAAGCCGCAGGCCCACGTCCATCGGCGTCATGGCCATCGGCGTCGCCACATAGGTGAGCGAGCGGCCGAGCGTGATGCCGGGTTCGGGGATGACAAGGTGATATCCGCGTTCCGCCTCGAGCAGCACCTTGTCGCCGAAAGCCCGGGCGAAACTGCCTGAATAGGCGCCGGCGCAGATCACCAGGCGATCGATCCGGCGCTCGCCGTTCGACTTCAGCGTCAGCGCGGTGGCGCGCGAGCTGTCCTGCGCGACCTTCAGCACCTCGTCCTGGATGATCTCGCCGCCATTGCGCGCGACATGCTCGGCGATCGCGGCGACCACCTTCCGGGGATTGCGCACATAGTACCAGCCGCCATGGAAAGCGCCGCAGGCGAAGTCGCGCGCCACATCGGGCTCGATCTCGGCGATCTCGCCCGGCGACAGCATCTTCGTCTCATAGCCGTGCCGGCGCTTGGCGGCGCGGTCGGATTCCTCGGCCTCATATTGGGCCTTCGTGTCGTAGAGGCGCAGTGAATCCTTCTTGACCAGGAGATCGGCCGAACCGGCGGCACCGAGCAGCGTCTCGAAATCGCTGACCGCGCGCAGGCCGAGCGCCGCGCGTCCTGCGGTGATCTTGCGCACCCGGTCGGGCAGCGCGTTGCGTCCGGCGGCCAGGAACCAGGGCAAAGCCTTGGGCAGATAGGACCAGCGGATGGTGAGCGGGCCCAGCGGATCGAGCAGCCAGCCCGGAATCCTGAGCAGGATGCGCGGATGGATGGTGGGCGTCACCTCGGCAAAAGCGACGCCGCCGGCATTGCCGAAGGAGCAGCCGTCGCCCGGCGGCACGCGGTCGATGACGGTGACCTCGTGGCCCGAGCGCTGCAGGAAGGCGGCGGCCGAGATGCCGATGATGCCGGCGCCGATGATGGTGATATGGGAGGAAGACATGATGGGACGACTCGGGAAAGCGGCCCGTTCTTCAATCCATTTTCGCTTGCGCGTCAAGCCCGGGAAGCTGGCTTCTCCGGACCGGAGGGATCGGACGCAGCTTCCGCGGCCGCAGGATTCCGTCTAACCTCGCGGACGACGACAGACGGAGGCGTGCATGGGGCGTTTGACGACGCACATATTGGATACGGCTCTCGGCCGGCCGGCCCAAGGATTGAGGATCGAGCTCTGGTCGCTCGACGGCGAGCCGTCTCTCCTCAAGACGGTGACGAGCAACGAGGACGGGCGCGTCGATGCGCCGCTTCTCGAGGGTGAGGGCCTGAAGGCCGGGCGGTATGAATTGCGCTTCCATGCCGGCGCCTATCTCAAGTCGAAAGCCGCGCCGCTTTCCGATCCGCCCTTCCTCGACGTGATCCCGCTGCGCTTCGGCATCGCCGATGCGTCCCAGCACTATCATGTGCCGCTTCTGCTGTCGCCCTATGGCTATTCGACCTATCGCGGCAGTTGAGGGATGCGGCCCGATTCCCTGCTGACGACGGGCTATCGCTATTTCGCGGCGGTGGCGGAAGCGGGGTCGGTGCGCGGCGCCGCGCAGATGCTCAATGTCGCGGCATCTGCCGTGAGCCGCCAGATCATCCTGCTCGAGCGCCAGTTCAATCTTGCCCTGTTCGAGCGCCGCGGCCGCGGCCTCAGGCTCTCTTCCGCCGGCGAGATCCTGCTCAACGGCCTGAAATCGGCGGTCCAGGGCCACGAGGCGACGCTCGACCACCTCGACGCGCTGCGCGGGCTGAAGCGCGGCCGCGTGCGGATCGCGACCGTCGAAAGCATATCCGTTTCGGCGCTGCCCGACCTCCTTGCTCTGTTCGCCGCCGATTATCCGGGTGTCGAGGTGGTGGTGACCGTCGCCGGCTCCGATGCCGTGACCGATCTCGTGCGCGATCATGATGCCGATATCGGCTTCACCTTCAATCCGGCGACGCTGGGCGGGCTTGCCGTGAAGCTCGTGAAGGACATGCAGATCGGCGCCGTCATGCGTCGTGACCATCCCCTGGCCAGGGAGCGCAAGCTGCTGTTCGCCCATTGCCTCGGCTATCCGGTCGCCTGGCCGGCGCGCGGCCTCAGCCACCGGGCGATCCTCGACAAGATGCAGGCGGCCGCCCGGATCTCGCCGCCGCACGCCTTCGAATGCAATTCGCTGCGCCTGATGGCGGCGCTCGCCCGGCGCGGCCGCTGCATCGCGTTCCAGACGCGCATCGGCATCGAGCAGGAGATCGGCGACGGCACCCTGGTCTTTGTGCCGCTGGCCAACCGCCGCATCCCGCCCGATCGCCTGACCATCGTGCACCGGCCCGGAAGCGGAGCCGGCCTCGCCGCCGGCGTGTTCCTCGATCTGGCCGTGCGGCGCTTCTCCGGCGGCACGACCGTGCGAAAATAGAGCACAGACTGTTATGTTTATTGTCATTTTTCGTACAATGCGAAAGGTGCTACGTTCAGGGGACAGCTTGGAGAAACCATGATGGCGAGGAGCAAGGTTCGATTTCTCCGCCGCGGCAAGATCGTCGAACTCGCCGCTCTGCCCCCCATGCGCACCTTGCTCGATTATCTGCGTCTCGATGAAGGCTCGCGCGGCACCAAGGAGGGGTGCGGTGAGGGCGATTGCGGGGCCTGCACGGTGGCGCTCGGATCGCTCAGGGACGGCAGGCTCGTCTACGAGCCCGTCAATGCCTGCATCCTGCTTCTCGGCCAGGTCGACGGCAAGGAGGTCGTGACCGTCGATGATCTCGCACGCGGCGGAACGCTGCATCCGATCCAGCAGGCGCTCGTCGCTCATCACGGCTCGCAATGCGGCTTCTGCACCCCGGGCTTCGTGATGAGCCTCTTCCCCCTCTATCAGTCCGAGGTCGCCCCCGACCGCAAGGCGGTGCTCGATCAGCTGGCCGGCAATCTCTGCCGCTGCACCGGCTATCGCCCGATCGTCCAGGGGGCGCTCGCCGCCTGCACCGGAGCTCCCGACGACGCCTGGTCCGGAGCGCGGGGCGCGACCGAGCGCCAGCTCGCCCGCCTCGATGACGGCAGCGACCTGTTCATCGGCGACGATGCGGGCTTCTTCGCCGCCCCGGCGAGCGATGAAGCTCTGGCGCGGCTGACCGAAGATCATCCCGATGCCGTGATCGTCTCGGGTGCCACGGATGTCGGCCTGTGGATCACCAAGCAGCTCCGCGACCTCCGCAAGATCGTTTTTCTCGGGCGCATGCGCTCGCTGCGCCGGATTTCGGATGAGGGCGGCGCGGTGACGATCGGCGCCGCCGTGACCTATGCCGAGGCCGGGCCGAGCCTCGGCCGCCTCGACCCCGACCTGGCGGAGCTCCTGCGCCGCATAGGCTCGAAGCAGGTGCGCGCCACCGGAACGGTCGGCGGCAACATCGCCAATGGGTCTCCGATCGGCGACACGCCGCCCGCCTTGATCGCGCTCGGCGCCCGGCTCGAACTGCGCAAGGGCAGGGCGAGCCGCCATCTGGCGCTCGAGGATTTCTTCATCGCCTATGGCAAGCAGGACCGTGAGCCTGGTGAGATCGTCGCCGGCATCACCGTTCCGAAGCTCGAGCGCAACGAGGCCTTCCGCTGCTACAAGATCACCAAGCGCTTCGACCAGGATATTTCCTCCGTCTTGGGCGCCTTCAAGTTCACGCTTGCGGGCCGCAGGATCGCGCAGGCGCGCATCGCCTATGGCGGCATGGCGGCGACGCCGCAGCGCGCGCGCCGAGCGGAAGCTGCCGTCGCTTCATTGTCGCTGGACGACCGGTCCGGCTGGGCCGCGGCGGCCGAACGGCTCGCCGGGGATTTCCACCCGATCGACGATCATCGCGCCGGAGCGCTCTACCGCAGCGGGACGGCGCGCAATCTGCTGATCAAGGCGCTGACCGAGATCGCCGGCGAGGCGACGGTCAATACGCGTATCACGGGCATCCGGGAGCAGGCCTATGCCGGCTAGCGCAAAGAAGGTCTCTACCGAGACGGTGGGTCTGGCGCTCGCCCATGACAGCGCGGTCCTCCATGTGCGGGGAAGTGCGGTCTATATCGACGACATGCGCGAGCCCGAGGGAACGCTGCATGTGGCGCCGGGCTACGCGGCCGATGGAGCTAGGGGCCGCATTGCCGCTTGCGCTCTCGATGCGGTCGGGAGCTTTCCGGGCGTCGTCGCGGTCCTCACCGCCGCCGACATCCCGGGCGTCAATGATTGCAGTCCGGCCATGGGCGACGACCCGATCCTCGCCGCCGGCGAGATCCTGTTCCATGGCCAGGTCGTCTTTGCCGTGGTGGCTAAGACGCGCGACGCGGCGCGCCGGGCCGCGCGATTGGCGAAGATCGACATCGAGAAGAAGACGGCCGCGGTCACGGTCGAAGACGCCCTGGCGCAGGGAACGCAGGACGTGCTGCCGCCCTACGAGTTCCGGCGCGGCGACCCGGCCAAGCGGATCGCCGCTTCGCCATCGCGCATTTCGGGCTCCTTCCATGTCGGCGGCCAGGAGCATTTCTATCTCGAGGGCCAGGTCGCTCTGGCGCTGCCCGAAGAGGCGGGCGGCATGGTCGTCTATTCCTCCACCCAGCATCCGAGCGAGGTGCAGCATTGCGTCGCCAGGATGCTGAAGGTCGCCGATGCCTTCGTCACCTGCGAATGCCGGCGCATGGGCGGCGGCTTCGGCGGCAAGGAAAGTCAGGCGGCGCAATGGGCGGCCCTTGCCGCTCTCGGCGCCCATGTCACGGGCCGGCCGGTCAAATGCCGGCTCGACCGCGACGACGACATGATCATGACCGGCAAGCGCCATGACATGCGCATCGACTACAGCTTCGCTCATGACCGGACGGGCAGGCTGACCGCGGTCGATGCCAGCCTTCTGTCGCGCTGCGGCTGCTCCGCCGATCTGTCGCTCGGCGTCAACGACCGCGCGATGTTCCACGCCGACAATGCCTATTTCTATCCCGCGGTCAGCATCAAATCGCGCCGTTTGCGTACCAATACCGTGTCCAACACGGCCTTTCGCGGCTTCGGCGGCCCGCAGGGCATGATGCTGGCCGAGCGCATGATGGACGAGATCGCTCACCGCCATGGCCTCGATCCGCTCGACGTGCGCAAGCGCAATTTCTACGCCGCCGGCCGCGACAGGACGCCTTACGGCATGAAGGTCGCCGACAACATCATCCATGAGGTTGTGGGCGAGCTCGAGAAGACCAGCGGCTACCGCGCCCGCCGCGAGGCCGTCAAGGCGTTCAATGCCGAAAGCGCGATCCTGAAGAAGGGCCTGGCGCTCACGCCGGTCAAGTTCGGCATCTCCTTCACCTTGATCCATCTCAACCAGGCGGGCGCGCTGGTCCATCTCTATACCGACGGGTCGGTGCATCTGAATCACGGCGGCACCGAGATGGGGCAGGGCCTCTATATCAAGGTGGCGCAAGTCGTGGCCGAGGAGTTCGGCATCGAGCCGGACCGCGTGAAGATCACGGCGACGACCACGGGCAAGGTCCCGAACACCTCGCCGACCGCCGCCTCGTCGGGCTCAGACCTCAATGGCATGGCGGCCAGGGAAGCCGCAAGCCGCATCAAGAAGCGCCTCGTCGATTTCGCCGCCCGGGAATGGAAAGTGAAGCCGGGGCAGATCCGATTTGCCCAGAACCGGGTGATCATCGGCAATCAGAGCGTCGGCCTGGGCGATCTGGCCAGGAAAGCGCACGAGGCGCGGGTTCCCTTGTCCTCGACCGGCTTCTATGCGACGCCCGAGATCACCTGGAACCGCGACAAGGCCGAGGGCAAGCCCTTCTTCTATTTCGCCTATGGCGCCGCCTGCGCGGAGGTCACCATCGACACGCTGACCGGCGAGATGCGGGTCGACCGCGTCGATATCCTTCACGATGTCGGCCGTTCCCTCAATCCGGCCATCGATATGGGCCAGATCGAAGGCGGCTTCGTCCAGGGCATGGGCTGGCTCACCACGGAGGAACTGGTCTTCGACAAAGAAGGGCGGCTTCGGACCCATGCGCCATCGACCTACAAGATTCCGTGCGCGTCCGACGTGCCGGCCGATTTCAGGGTCGCACTCTTTGCGTCCGCCGGCAATCCGGCCGACACCATCTACCGTTCCAAGGCGGTGGGCGAGCCGCCGCTGATGCTGGCGCTTTCGGTTTTCTCGGCGATCACCGATGCGGTCGCCGCGCTGAAGCCCGGCAGGATGCCACCGCTCGAGGCGCCGGCGACGCCCGAGGCCATCATGAGGGCCGTGCAGGCGATGTCGGCATGAAGGTATGGCACCATATCGCGAGGACCCTCGAAACGGGTGATCCCTGCGCCATGGTGTCGGTTCTGAAGGTCGAAGGATCGGCGCCGCGCGAAGCCGGCGCCCGCCTGATTCTCAACCGCCGCGGCTTCCACGGCACGATCGGCGGCGGTGCGCTCGAATGGCGGGCCTTGGCCGAGGCCCAGAAGAAGCTGGAGGGCGGCCGGTCCGCCACCGTCACCTCGCATGCCTTGGGTCCGGAGCTCGGCCAGTGCTGCGGCGGACGGGTGCAGTTGCTGACGGAAGTCTTCGACGGGTCCTCCATCGTCGATGCCCGCAGGCTGGCGGATGCCGAGGCTTCGGGCGCCTTCGCCACGGAAGGCCGCCTGCTTGCCGACCATGTCGCCCGCAGAATCGTTGCGATGCCTGCGGGAGCTGGTGGTGCCATGATCGAGCATTTCGGCGAAACGAGGCGGCCGCTCTATCTCTTCGGCTCGGGCCATGTCGGCCGCGCCCTTGTCCTGGCGCTGGCGCCGTTGCGCTTCGCCGTCCGCTGGATCGATTCGCGCCCCGATGCCTTTCCCGCCGCCATGCCGGGAAATGTCGAGCCGGTCATTGCTCCCGATCCGGTCGCCGAGCTCGCGGCGGCCCCCGAAGGCACGTTCCTCCTGATCATGACCCATAGCCACGCGCTCGATCTCGCCATTGTCGAGAGCGCGCTGCGCCATGGCCGTTTCCCCTATGTCGGGCTCATCGGTAGCGCCAGCAAGAAAGCGCGCTTCCTGAGCCGGCTGCGCCGGGCGGGCGTGCCGGAAAGCGGCTTTTCCGCCCTCAAATGTCCGATCGGGATCGAGGGCCTTGCCTCCAAGGAGCCGGCCGTCATCGCCGCGGCGACCGTGGCGGAGCTGCTCGTGCGCGACGAGATGTTGAGAACTGCCCGGAATCTTCCCGCGGCGGCGCAAACGCCCTATACAATAGGCCAAAAACAGGGCCAGGGCGGGTGACGGACAGCATAGGCAAAGACTATCTCCTTGAAGCGCTTCACATCGTGAAGATGTTCGGCGAGCTGCGCGCCAACGACGATGTGTCGCTTCATGTGCGTCCGGGCGAAATTCATGCCCTCCTCGGCGAGAACGGCGCCGGCAAGTCGACCTTGGTCAAGATCATCTACGGCGCGCTGCAGCCGAGCGCGGGCGAATTGCGCTGGCACGGCAAGCCGGTCACCATTTCATCGCCGGCCGCCGCACGCAAGCTCGGCATCGGCATGGTGTTCCAGCATTTCTCCCTGTTCGAGGCGCTGACGGTCGCCGAGAACATCGCGCTGGCCCTGCCCGGCGCCTTCGACATCGCCGCCCTGTCCAGGAAGATCGCCGTCATTTCCCGGGACTACGGCCTGCCGCTCGAACCGTCGGCGACCGTCGGCGATCTTTCGGTCGGCGAGCGCCAGCGCATCGAGATCATCCGCTGCCTGCTGCAGGAGCCGAAGCTTCTGATCATGGACGAGCCTACCGCGGTGCTCACCCCGCAGGAGGCCGACCAGCTCTTCCTTGTGCTCGAGCGTCTGGCCAAGGAAGGCTGCTCCATTCTTTATATTTCCCACCGCCTCGAAGAGGTGAAACGGCTTTGCCAGTCGGCCACCATCCTGCGCATGGGCAAGGTGGTCGCCTCCGTCGATCCGCGCAAGGAGACGGCGGCGAGCCTGGCGCGGCTCATGGTGGGCGGCGATATTCATGTCGTGCGTTCCAGGACGAGGCCCGGATCCGGGGCGCCGCGTCTCACCCTCGACAGGCTGAGCCTGCCGCAGGACGGACATTTCGGGGTCGCGTTGCGTGACGTCTCGCTTCAGGTCGCGGGAGGCGAGGTCGTCGCGATCGCCGGTGTCGCCGGCAACGGCCAGTCCGAGCTCTTCGATGCGGTCTCGGGCGAGAAGCTCGTCCAGCGCGGTGAGGCGATCCTCATCGACGGCAAGCCCTGCGGCCGGCGCGGCATCACCGAACGGCGGAAGATGGGCGCCGCCTTCGTGCCCGAGGAGCGCCTGGGCCACGGCGCCGTGCCGGGCTTCACATTGTCGGAGAATGTCGTCCTCACCCGCTACGCCTCGGACAGGGATCTGACGCGGTCGGGCACCATCGGCCGGGACGCCGCTCTCGCGGTGAGCGAAAGGGTGATCAAGTCCTACGATGTGCGCAAGGGCAAGCCCGATCCGGAAGCGCGCGCGCTTTCCGGCGGCAACCTGCAGAAATTCGTGGTCGGCCGCGAGCTCGACCGCAATCCGGCCGTCCTGGTCGTCAATCAGCCGACCTGGGGCGTCGATGCGGGCGCGGCCGCCACCATCCGCCAGGCGCTCGTCGATCTGGCGCGTGCGGGCTCGGCGATCCTGGTCATCAGCCAGGACCTCGACGAGATCTTCGAGATCGCCGACCGTATCGCGGTGATCTCGCGCGGCCAGCTCTCGCAAGCCTATCCGGCGTCCGGACTGACACGTGAGAAGATCGGCCTGCTGATGGCGGGCGAGCACGAGGTGAGGGAGGAGCGCCATGCCGCTCGTGCTTGAAAAGCGCGCCGAGCGCTCGCACCGGATGGCGCTGTTGTCGCCGGTCCTCGCCATCCTGCTCACACTCCTCGCCGGCGTCGTCATCTTCGCCCTGCGCGGCATCGATCCGCTGCACGGGCTCGATGTCTATTTCATCGAGCCCTTGAGTCACCTCTGGTCGCTCGAGCAGCTCGTCGTCAAGGCGACGCCCCTGGTGCTGATCGGCGTCGGCCTTGCCGTCTGCTACACCGCCAATGTCTGGAATATCGGAGCCGAAGGCCAGCTGACGGCGGGCGCGATCCTCGGCGGCATGGTTCCGGTGCTGTTCCCGGAATGGCAGTCGCCCCTGACGCTTCTGACCATGCTCGTTCTCGGCGTCATCGGCGGCATGGTCTATGCCGCGATACCGGCCGTTCTGAAGACGCGCTTCAGCGCCAACGAGATACTGACCTCGCTGATGCTCGTCTATGTCGCGCAATATCTGCTCGACTGGCTGGTGCGCGGGCCATGGCGCGATCCCATGGGCTTCAACTTCCCCAAGACGATCACTTTCGACGGCTGGCAGCTTCTGCCGATGCTCACCGGCTCGGTGCATGCCGGCACGCTCTTTGCCCTGATCGCCGCGATCGTCATGGCTTTCGTCATGGGCCGCATGCTGAAAGGCTTCGAGATCCGGGTGAGCGGCAATGCCCCGCGCGCCGGCCGCTTCGCCGGCTTCTCGCGGCCGCGCACGATCCTGTTCTGCTTCCTCCTGTCGGGCGGGCTTTCCGGGCTCGCCGGCATCACCGAGGTGGCGAGCGTCGTGGGGCAATTGCAGCCGCAGATATCGCCGGGCTACGGCTTCACGGCGATCATCGTCGCTTTCCTCGGCCGGCTCAATCCGCTGGGCGCTCTCGTCGCCGGGCTGATGCTGGCGCTGAGCTATCTGGGCGGCGAGGCGGCGCAGGTCTCGCTCGGTCTGTCCGACCGTATCGCCAAGGTGTTCCAGGGCATCCTGCTGTTCTTCATCCTCGGCTGCGATACGTTGATCCTCTATCGTTTCCGCTGGCTCAAGACGCCCGTCTCCGCGCCGGCGGCGCAGCCGGCGGAGTAAGCCCATGGATGTCTGGATCGCCGTGCTTCTCACCATCGTCACCGCCGCGACCCCCTTGCTGCTGGCGGCGATCGGCGAACTGGTCGTCGAGCGCTCTGGCGTCCTCAATCTCGGCGTCGAGGGCATGATGGTGATGGGGGCCGTCGCGGGCTTCGGCGCCGCCTTTCTCACCGGCAGCCCCTATGTCGGGGTCATCGCCGCGGTCATCGCCGGCATGGCGATGGCTTTGCTCTTCGGCTTCCTCACCTTGACGCTTGTTTCGAACCAGGTGGCGACCGGCCTTTCGCTCACGCTTCTGGGCATTGGCCTCTCCGGCCTCCTCGGCGAATCCTTCGTCGGCGAGCCCGGCGTCAAGCTGCCCAAGATCTTCGGCATCGACATGCTGGTGCCGTTCTCGTTCGTCCTGACGGCGGCCGTCGCCTATGTGCTGTTCCGCTCCAAGGCCGGCCTCGTCATCCGCGCGGTCGGCGACAGTCACGGCTCGGCGCACGCCCTCGGCTATCCGGTCATCCGGGTGCGCTATCTGTGTGTCCTGTTCGGCGGCGGCTGCGCCGGCCTGGCCGGCAGCTATCTGTCGCTGGTCTACACTCCGCAATGGGTGGAGAACATGACCGCGGGCCGCGGCTGGATCGCGCTGGCGCTCGTCGTCTTCGCCTCCTGGATGCCGTGGCGCGTGGTGGCGGGCGCCTATCTCTTCGGCGCCATATCCATCCTGTCCTTTGTCGGCCAGACGCGTGCCTGGGCCGTTCCTTCGCAATTCTTGAACAGCCTGCCCTATCTTGTCACCATATTGGCCCTCGTGGTGATTTCGGCCAATCGCCGGCTGACGCGGACCAATGCGCCCGCGAGCCTTGGCCAAGCTTTCGTGCCTGACCGATGAATACAGGGAGCAAGGAGAATCCAATGAAGAAACTGATGACATGCGTAGCGGCGCTTGCGCTCGCATTCGGCATTTCCGGGACGTCCGCCTCGGCCCAGGACAAGCTCAAGGCGTGCTGGGTCTATGTCGGCGCGATCGGCGATTTCGGCTACAGCTATCAGCACAATGAAGGACGTCTCGCGGTCGAGAAGGAGCTCGGCGACAAGGTCCAGACCGTCTTTGTCGAGAATGTCGCGGAACCCGATTCGGAGCGCGCCATCGAGCGCCTGGCGCGCGACGGCTGCGCCATCATCTTCACCACGTCCTTCGGCTTCATGGAGCCGACGATCAAGGTCGCCAAGAAATTTCCAGACGTGAAGTTCGAGCATGCGACCGGTTTCAAGACCGCCCCCAATGTCGCGACCTACAATGCCAGGTTCCATGAGGGCCGCTACGTGATCGGCCAGATCGCGGCCAGGATGTCGAAGACCGGCGTTGCCGGCTATATCGTGTCCTTCCCGATCCCCGAGGTCGTCATGGGCATCAACTCCTTCATGCTCGGCGCGCAGTCGGTCAATCCCGATTTCAAGGTGAAGATCATTTGGATCAACAGCTGGTACGATCCCGGCAAGGAAGCCGATGCCGCCAAGGTCCTGTTCAGCCAGGGGGCGGACATCATCACCCAGCACACCGATTCGACGGCGCCGCTTCAGGTCGCCGAGGAGCAGGGCAAGCACGGCTTCGGCCAGGCCTCCGACATGATCAAGTTCGCGCCCAAGGCGCAATACACCGCGATCGTCGACAGCTGGGCGCCTTACTACATCCGCCGCGTCAAGGAGGTCCTCGACGGCACCTGGAAATCGCAAGCGTCCTGGGACGGCATGGCGCAGGGCACCGTGAGCCTCGCGCCCTTCACCAACCTTCCCGACGATGTGGTCAAGATGGCGAGCGACACCGTCGATGCCATCAAGTCCGGCAAGCTCAATCCGTTCACCGGGCCGATCACCAGGCAGGACGGGACCGTCGTCGGCGAGCCCGGCAAGCCTCTGCCCGATGACGATGTCCTCAAGATGAACTGGTACGTGAAGGGCATCGACGACCAGTTGCCGAAATAATTTCGATCGCCTTTCAACGGGCCTGCCCCTCTCTCGCTTGCGGGGGGAGGGGCAGGCGCGGAATTCGGGAACCGGCCTCGACCGTGCTTGATTGAACGCTCCAGTGACTCTCGATCCCTTCATCGCCGACTGGCTCAATCTGCTGCTGCGCTGGGCCCATCTGATCGCCGGCATCGCCTGGATCGGAACGTCTTTCTATTTCGTGGCGCTCGATTTCTCTCTGAAACGCCACGCCGGCCTTCCGGCCGGCGTCCATGGCGAAGCCTGGGAGGTCCATGGCGGCGGCTTCTACCATGTGCAGAAATATTCGACGGCGCCGGCCGGCCTGCCACCCGATCTCATCTGGTTCAAATGGGAGGCCTATCTCACCTGGCTCACCGGCTTCCTGCTCCTGATCGTCCAGTTCTACTTCAATGCGACGACGTTCCTGATCGATCCCGCCGTCATGCCGCTCCTGCCCTGGCAGGCCGTCGCCGTCTCGCTGCTGGGTCTCGCGGCGGGTTGGTTCGTCTATGACGGCCTCTGCCGTTCGAACCTGATCCATCGGCCGGGATGGCTGGCGCTTGCCGTCCTGGCGCTGATCCTGATCGCCGCCTACGGCTTCACCCATGTCTTCTCGGGCCGCGGCGCCCTGATCCATGTCGGCGCCTTCATCGGCACCATGATGGCGGCCAATGTCTTCGCGGTCATCATTCCCAATCAGAGGAAGATCACTGCGGCGCTCCTGAGGGGGGAGGCGCCCGATCCCCGTTTCGGCATCGCCGGCAAGCAGCGCTCGCTGCACAATACGTATCTGACCCTGCCGGTCCTCCTGATGATGATCAGCAACCACTATCCGATGATCACCAATCATCCGCGGGCCTGGATCCTGGTCGGTCTCATCGTCATCGGCGGGGGCGCCTTGCGCCATTTCCTCGTCCGCCATGAGGTGGGCGACGGCATGGAGGAGATCGCCTGGACCTTGCCGATCATTCTCGGTGCTCTCGCCGCGGCGCTGTGGCTCACCGAGCCCGAACCGACCGTCGGCGAGGGGCTCGTCGTCTCGGATCAGGAGGTGCTGGGCATCACCGCCAGGCATTGCACCATGTGCCATGCCACGAGGCCGACGCATCAGGGCTTCAAGGAAGCGCCCAAGGGGGTCATGCTCGAGACGCTCGACGAGCTGCGCCGCTACCGGCCGCAGGTCGAAGCCCAGGCGGTGCGCAACAAGTCCATGCCGCTCGGCAACGAGACCGGGATGACCGACGAGGAACGCCGGAAGCTCGGCGCCTGGCTCGCCGCCCAATGATCACCCTCGACGATATCAACGCCATGACGGGCGATGCCTTCGTCGCCGCCTTCGGCGATGTGGCGGAGCATTCGCCCTGGGTCGCGCGGAAGGCTTGGGAGAAGCGGCCCTTCGCCGGCCGCGAGGCCCTCGTTGCGGCCTTCATGCAAGCCCTGGACGAAGCTGCGCCGGAAATGAAGCTCGCGCTCATCCGTGCCCATCCCGATCTGGCGACCCGCGCCAGGCTGACGGCGGATTCGACCAATGAGCAGGCTGGCGCCGGTCTGGACCGGCTGACCGCTCCGGAATTTGCGCGTTTCACCGAGCTCAACGGCGCCTACAAGACGCGATTCGGCTTTCCGTTCATCTTTGCGGTCAGGGGCGCCGCCAAGGACAAGATCCTCGAGGCGTTCGAGGAGCGGGTCGGGAACAGTCCGGACGTGGAATTCGAGATGGCGCTGTCGCAGGTCATGCGCATCTTCCGCTTCCGGCTCGAAGACAGGGTGTCGCCGTGACGCGGATCGTTAGGGGGGCGCTTCTCACCTTCGGTGCGTCCGCGCAGGACGTTCTCCATGAGCCGCGGGGCGCCGTCGTCATCGGCGATGACGGACGCATAGGATGGCGCGGCGCGCATGACGCTCTGCCGCGGGCCTATCGCTCGAGCCCGGTCGATGATTTCGGCGACTGCCTGGTCTTGCCGGGTTTCATCGATGCCCATATCCATTTCCCCCAATATCGCATGCTTGCGGCGCCGGGAAAGGATCTGCTCGACTGGCTGAGCCGCTTCACCTTCCCGGAGGAGGCGCGCTATGGCGACCGTGATTATGCCGCCGCCGCGGCCGAGAGGTTCCTCGACCGGCTGGTGACCCACGGCACCACTTCCGCTCTGGTCTTCTCCTCAGTCCATCGAGAATGTGCCGAGGTGCTGTTCGCGGCGGCGCAGAAACGGCATATGGCGATCATCACCGGCAAGACCCTGATGGACCGCGACGTGCCGGCCGGGGTGCGCGACAGTCCCGAGCAGGCAGCGGTCGAAAGCGAAGCGCTCTACCGCGAATGGCATGGCCGGGATCGCCTGCGCTATGCGGTGACGCCGCGCTTCGCCGTCACGTCGAGCGAGGCCCAGCTCGAGGTCGCCGGCGAGTTGGTGAAGGCGCTGCCCGATGCGCTGATGCAGACGCATCTCTCGGAGAGCCTGGGCGAGGTGGCGCGCATAGGCGAGCTCTATCCGAACGACAGGGACTATACCGGCGTCTATGACCGCTTCGGGCTGCTGGGCGCGCGAAGCCTCTTTGCGCATGGCATCCATCTCTCCGAGCGCGAATGCCGGCGCCTGTCGGAGACGGGTTCGGCCGTCGCCCACTGCCCGACCTCGAACATGTTCCTGGGTTCGGGGCTGATGAGCATGGCGCGTCTGGGCGATGCGGCGCGCCCGGTGCGCGTGGCGCTCGGCACCGACGTCGGCGGCGGCACCAGCTATTCCATGCTCGCCACCCTGGGCGCGGCCTACAAGGTGCAGATGCTGGCGGGCTGCCATCCGACCGCCTTCGAGCTGTTCCATCTCGCCACGCGCCGCAATGCCGAGATCCTGCGCATTGCCGACGAGGTGGGGACGCTCGACAGCGGCAAATGGGCGGATATCGTAGTGATCGATCCCAAGGCGACGGAAGTCCTGGCGAGCCGTCAGGAGCTCTCTCAGTCGCTGGAGGACATGCTGTTCGCCCTGGCGATATTGGGCGACGACCGTGCCGTTCGCGCGACCTATGTCGCCGGCCGCAAGGTTCATGAAAGAAGGGTGCAATGACGAATTCCTATCCGCGTGACATGAAGGGCTATGGCCGCGCCATACCCGATCCCAAATGGCCGGAGGGCGCCCATGTCGCCGTCCAGTTCGTGCTCAATTACGAAGAAGGCGGCGAGAATTGCGTTCTCCACGGCGATGCCGCGTCCGAGGCGTTCCTCTCCGAGATCGTCGGCGCGCAGGCCTGGCCGGGCCAGCGCCACTGGAACATGGAATCGATCTATGAGTATGGCGCGCGCGCCGGCTTCTGGCGCCTGTGGCGCCTGTTCACGGGCCGCAAGGTCCCGCTTACCGTCTATGGCGTCGCCACGGCGCTCGAGCGCTCGCCCGACCAGACCGCGGCGATGCGGGAGGCGGGCTGGGAGATCGCCAGCCACGGGCTCAAATGGATCGAGTACAAGGATTTCAGCGAGGCGGACGAGCGCGCCCACCTCCAGGAGGCCATCCGGATTCACACGCAGGTGACGGGCGAGCGCCCGCTCGGCTGGTATACCGGACGTTGCTCTGTCAACACGACGAAGCTGGTGATGGAGGAAGGCGGCTTCCTCTATTCGTCCGATTCATATGCCGACGATCTGCCCTATTGGGTGAAGCGGCCGCAAGGCGGCAGCCATCTCGTCATCCCTTACACGCTCGACGCCAACGACATGCGCTTTGCGACGCCGCAGGGCTTCAACAGCGGCGACCAGTTCCTGACATATCTGCGCGACAGCTTCGACGCGCTCTATGAGGAGGGGAGGCTCGGCTCGCCCAAGATGATGTCGGTGGGCCTGCATTGCCGTCTGATCGGAAGGCCCGGGCGTATCCTGGCGCTCGAGCGCTTCCTCGATCACATAGCGCGCCACGAGAAGGTCTGGATGCCCCGCCGGATCGATATCGCCCGTCACTGGCACAAGCATTTCCCTCCGGCGTGAACAAGGGCCGTGGCCCGGCTCGCGCGCATCGTCGTTCCTGACATGCCGCATCATGTGGTGCAGCGCGTGCGGCCGGGCGTCGCGCTCTTCGCATATGAGGCCGACTATGCCGAATATCGCGACATCCTGATGCGTAACCTGCGCGGCCTGCGGCTGGTTTCGGCATGCCTGATGCCCGATCATGTGCATCTGATCGCCGTTCCCGAGACGGCCGATGCGCTGGCGCGCATGATGGGTGAGACGCGGCGGCTCTTCGCCCGCTACAAGGGTCTCGGCCCGCAAGGGCTGTGGCGCGGCCGTTATCAGTCCTGCCCGCTGGACGAGGCGCATGCCGGAGCGGCGCTCGCTTATGTGGGCTTCAATCCGGTGCGCGCCGGGCTGGTGCACGAACCGGCCCAATGGCCGTGGCTGCTCGGCGACAGGCCGCCCGCCGGTCCGGCGGACGAGCGCCATATCGAGGCCATCAGGCGGGCGACGCGCACCGGACGGCCTGCCGGCGACGCCGACTTCTATGCCAGGATCGAATATGAGCTCGGCCGCTCGCTCACGCCGAGGAAGCGCGGCCGCAAGGCGCGATGGTGACCATCTAAAACTCCAGGACGGCCGGTTCCGGCAGATAGGCCTCTTCGAGATTGTTGCCGGGTCCCTTGCGGTCGATGATCAGGAAATCACTTTCCCGGTCGAGGACGAGGAGCGGATAGTGCCACACGTTGCGCGCGTAATTGATCCCTTGCCGGCCCGTGGCGCGGAAGGCGCGGAGCGAGGCGATGGCGGGCGCCCTGTCCGGCGCGGCGACGACGATGAGCCAATCGCGATCCTGCAAAGGATAGAAGGCCTGGCTGCCGAGCGGATGGCGCTCGACGAAGCCGATCTCGATGGGTCGCGGCCGTGGCTTGCCGCGGAACAGGCTGACGATGGCCTCGCCGCCGTCGGCGTCCGTGTCGATGCGCGCCAGGTCGTGAAACCGTTCGGCATAGCCCTGATTGATCGGATAGTGATGCGCGCCCGCCATCTCGATGACGTCGCCGAAAGATGCAAATCCTGCCGGGGTGAGTGGTTCGATCTTGAGCCTGGAGCCGATGACGTTGCGTGAGATGTTGGCCATGATCTTGCCAAACTAGCGGCTAACGCCGCGAAAGGCCACAATGTTTCGGAACCTCTCGCTGCGGGATATCCAAAGGGAAGCTGTGGCCGACATGCAACGAACATCGCCATGCCGGGCAAAATCGGCGGTGCAAGAAACTGTGCGATCAGAGTCGGGACACGCGCAAACCATTGAAATAATTCGAGCTCGGTTTTGATGTGACGTAAAAAAGGCAAGTGACGTGGCGAGTGCCTAAAAAATGCCGATAGTCCTCGCAAAGTTGTGATGTTATCTGACTAGAGGGTTGGGGAACCGATGAGCGCTAGGGACGGGCGCTGCGTTGTCATCGCTCACCAATCGAGGGGAAGATTAGGTAATGCGTTCAAAAGCGTCCGTGGTCTTGCCGGCCATAGTCTCCGTCGTTCTGGCCGGCTGCAATGCGCTTCCGAGTGAAGGGCCTCGCAGCAAGCAGATCGAAGAGGCCTATCTCGAGAAGAACACCGCCGGTTTCGTTCTCGTCAATGTCAATCGCAGCGTCGCCGACTATCTGGCGCGCCATCAGACGCTGAGCTTCGGTGACCGCTTCGGCAAAGGCAAGCCGTCGCGTGCCGAGCTGATCGGCCCGGGAGACGTGCTGACCATCACCATCTGGGAGGCCGATCAGACGGGCGTGTTCGCGAGCACGAGCACGGCCGACCGCGGCACCATTCCCGACGTCGAGGTGAGCAGCCGCGGCACCATTTCCGTTCCCTATGCCGGGACGATCAAGGCGGCGGGGCGCACGCCGCAGGGTCTCGCCGCCTCCATCGCCAAGGCCCTGTCGGACAAGGCGGTCGAGCCGCAAGTGCATGTGGCGCGCAAGGAGAAGGTGGCTTCCGTCGTCACCGTGTCGGGCGGCGTCGGCAAAGCCGGCCTCTATCCGCTGAGCCTGCGCGGCGACACCCTGCTCGATGTCATCGCGGGATCCGGCGGATCCTCCTATCCCGCCTATGAGACGGTGGTGAACATCACCAGGAAGGGCGAGATCGCGTCGTCCTATCTCGACCACGTGCAGGAGACGCCGGCGGACAATATCTACATGCGGCCGGGCGATCGCATCAGCATCGAGCGGATGCCGCGCACCTATACGGCTTTCGGCGCGGTCGAGCGCAAGGGCAACATCCCGTTCGCCGCCGGAAATCTCAATCTGATCGAGGCGGTCGGAAAGGCGTCGGGCCTGTCCGACATTCGCGCCGATGCTTCCGGTGTCTTCCTCTTCCGCTTCGAGAAGCGGGCCGCCGCGGAGCGTTTCTCGCCCGGGCCCATCCGGGTGAAAGGCGACCTGGTGCCGGTGATCTACAGGCTCAATCTCAGGGACCCGAACCAGTATTTCTTCGCCCAGGCGATCGCCATGAAGGACCGCGACGTCATCTACGTGGCCGATGCCTCGACCGTGGCGCTGCAGAAGTTCCTCGGCATCCTGGGCTCGGCGATCTCGCCGCCGGCCTCGGCCGTCAGGACGGTGAATTCGGTGAACCAGCTGTGATCAGGAGCCGGTCTTGAGCAGCGCCGCGAGCGGCGCATAGAGTTGCGGGGTGGAGGCGAGGACGGCATTGCCCCTGGCAAGACCGTCCTCGCCCAGAAAATCGTTCGTCCGCCCGCCGGCTTCCTTGACCAGGCACAGCCCCGCTGCGACGTCCCAGACGTTGATATGAGCTTCCCAATAGCCGTCGAGCCGTCCATCCGCCGTCAAGGCAAGACCGAGCGCGCCCGAACCGAACCGGCTGTATTCGCAATGGGCATCGAGCAGGGCCTTGACCGCTCCGGCGTGCACGGCGACCGGCCGGCGGTAGCTGAAGCCGAGGCCGAGCCGCGCGTCGGCGAGCGCCGTCACCTTGCCGACTTCGATCTTGCGGCCGTTGAGTGTTGCGCCGCCACCCCGGCGGGCGGCATAGAGTTCGTCCGTGACCGGATTGTAGATCACTCCGATGACGAAGGTGCGCGCCGTCAGAAGCCCGAGCGAGACGCACCAGAAAGGAATGCCGCGCAGGAAGTTGGCGGTGCCGTCGATCGGATCGATGATCCAGGTGGCTTTGGCGCCGGCATTCCGAAGCCCGCGTTCCTCGCCGAGAAAGCCGTCTTCGGGAAAGAGCTTGTGCAGCGCGCCGACGATCATGTCCTCGCAGGCGCGATCGGCCTCGCTGACCAGGTCTTGTGTGCCCTTGCGCTCGACGTCGAGCTCATGCCGTCTTCGGTAAAGGTCGGCTGCCCGTTCGCCCGCCTGACGCACGACGGCCAGCGCCGCCCGGTACCTCGATTCGATTTCCTCTGTATTCACGGGAACTCCTGAAAATTTTGGCTAGCCAAGGCTTTTTGCCTGGTCCAATCTGTCACACAACTGTCACAATCGGTCAAAGGCAGCCTTCCCGGCACCAGGACAAGGGCGGGAGGTCAACCAGGGAGGACTCCATGAAACGATCAGTCAGGGCTCTCATCGCATCGATTGCGGCTTGCGCGGCGATTGCCTTTTCGGGTGCCGCCCGGGCCGATGGAAACCTGACCGTCTATTGCTCGGTGCAGGAGGAGTGGTGCCAGCTGATGGTGAACGAGTTCCAGAAGGCGACCGGCATCAGCGTCGCCATGACGCGCAAGAGCTCGGGCGAGACCTATGCGCAGGTCAAGGCGGAAGCCGCCAATCCCAAGGGCGACATCTGGTGGGGCGGCACCGGCGATCCGCATCTGCAGGCAGCCGAAGAGGGGCTTACCGAAGCCTATGATTCCCCGATGCTGGCGAAGCTCCACGATTGGGCCGTCAAGCAGCACGAGACGGCCAAGAAGCGCACGGTCGGCGTCTATCTGGGCGCGCTCGGCTTCGGCTACAATACCGAGCTCCTCGAGGAGAAGAAGCTTTCCGCGCCCAAATGCTGGGCCGACCTGATCAAGCCGGAATACAAGGGCGAGGTGCAGGTGGCTAACCCGAACTCATCGGGCACCGCCTACACATTCATCGCCACTCTGGTGCAGATCATGGGCGAGGACGAGGCGTTCAAATATCTGAAGGCGCTCGCCGAGAACATCAATCAATACACCAAGTCGGGTGCCGCGCCCGCGCAGGCCGCCGCCCGCGGCGAGACGCTGATCGGCATCGCCTTCCAGCACGACGTCGTGACGCCGTCCATCACCTCGAACGCGCCGCTCAAGAACGTATCGCCGTGCGAAGGCACCGGCTTCGAAATCGGTTCGATGAGCATCATCAAAGGGGCTCCCAACCTGGACAATGCCAAGAAATGGTATGACTGGGCTTTGACGCCCGAAGCGCAGAAACTCGGCGCGCAAGCCAACTCCTATCAGAATCCGTCCAACAAGGAGGCGCCGATCCCCGAGCAGGCGCCCAAGATGGCCGACATCAAGCTGATCGACTACGATTTCGCGAAGTTCGGCAGCTCGTCGGAACGCAAGCGTCTGTTGGGCCGGTGGGACAAGGAAATCGGCGCCAAGTGATCGACGCGAGGCTCCGGCGGCGCCTGAGCCGCCGGTTCCGCTCGGATCGTCATGCCTGAGCTCAGCCGGCAATCGCGCCACATACTGCTTGTCCTGCTGGCCGCCGCCTTCGGCTTCATGGCATTGCCATGGTATGGCATCCCCTCCGGCTTTTGGAGCTTTTCATGGGCCGGTGAGCCGGCCGCGAGCGCCAATGCGCCGGGACTGCTCCAGGCCCTGCTGCATGCCCGCCCCTGGCTTTGGCCCTTGCCGGTCCTGCTGGTGATTGCGCTGGCCGAGTCGCTGCGCCGGCCGGGGCCGCGCGGCGCCGTCATCGCCTGGTGCGGCGGGCTTGGGCTGGCCTGCTTGCTGCTTCAGGGCTTCGCCATCGGCCTCAGGGGCTGGAGCTTCGCCGGCCTCGAGGCTTTGTTCGGACCCGTCGCGCCGCAGGCCGGCATGGGTGCAGGCGCCTTCGTCGTCGGAACCGCCTTCCTGCTCCTTCTCTCCGCCGGCCTTGCGCTCAAGGGACATATGCGCGGCGATGTCTTCCTCGTTTCCGCCATCGCGGTCGTGGTGGCGTCGATCGCTCTTTTCGTCTTCTTTCCCGTGGCTCTCATCCTTGCCGAGGCGGCTCTGTCGCCGGAAGGCGGCTATTCGGCCGCGGCCTTCGCCGGCCGCCTTTTGTCGACCGACGTCTGGACCGTCGCGTGGAACAGCCTCATTCTGGCCCTCGTGGTGGGCGTGACCACCACGTTTCTGGGCCTCGGCTTCGCGCTGCTGCACAAGCGCACGGCATTCCGTGCCAAGGGCCTGCTGCGCCTGCTCGCCATCCTGCCGATCATCACGCCGCCTTTCGTCATCGGTCTCGGCATCATCCTGCTCTTCGGCCGCAACGGCATGGCGACATGGATGATGCATGAGCTTCTCGGCATTCCGCCGAGCCGCTGGATCTATGGGTTCTTCGGCCTCCTCCTGGTGCAGACGCTCGCCTTCACGCCCATTGCCTATCTGGTGCTGACCGGCGTCGTTGACGGCATCAGCCCGTCGATGGAGGAGGCCGCCCAGACCCTGCGCGCCGACCGCTGGCGGACCTTCAGAACGGTGACCTGGCCTTTGATGCGGCCGGGGCTCGCCAATGCCTTCCTGATCGGCTTCGTCGAGAGCCTCGCCGATTTCGGCAACCCGCTGGTGCTCGGCGGCAATTTCGACGTGCTCTCGACCGACATCTTCTTCGCCATCGTCGGCTCGCAGAACGATCCCGGCCGCGCTTCCGCGCTCTCCATCGCGCTGCTGCTCCTCACCTTGTCGGCCTTCGTCCTGCAACGGCAATGGATCGGCAAAAAGGTGTACACGACGATTTCCGGGAAAGGTGATTCGGGCCTGCCGGCGCCCTTGCCCGACGGCGTCAGACGGCTGGTCTATTGGACGACGATGCCTTGGCTTGCTTTCACCATCCTGCTCTACGGCATCATCCTGTTCGGGGGCTTCGTCAAGTCGCTCGGCATCGACAACACGCCGACGCTCCAGCACTATGTCACGGCTTTCGGCGTCGACTGGACCGAGCACGGCCTGCTGTGGAGCGGCCGTGCGTGGCCTTCGTTCTTCACAACCGTCGAGCTTGCCGCCATCGCCGCGCCGCTCACCGCCGCGATCGGGCTGCTCACCGCTTATTTGCTGAACCGCCAGCGCTTCCTCGGGCAATCGGCCTTCGAGTTCATCACCATGCTCAGCTTCGCCATTCCCGGCACGGTCATCGGCGTCAGCTATATCATCGCCTTCAACGTGCCGCCGATCGAGCTGACCGGGACCGGCCTCATCCTCGTCATCTGCTTCGTGTTCCGCAACATGCCGGTGTCGATCAGGGCAGGGCTCGCCACCATGGCCCAGATCGACAAGAGCCTCGACGAGTGCTCGCTGATGCTGCGCCACGGCAGCTTCGCAACGCTACGGCGCGTCGTGCTCCCGCTGCTGCGTCCCGCGATCGTGGCCTCGCTGGTCTATGCCTTCGTGCGCGCCATCACCGCGGTCAGCGCCGTCATCTTCCTGGTCAGCGCCCAGTACAATCTCGCCACAGCCTATATCGTCGGACGCGTCGAAGTGTCGGACTTTGGCCTCGCCATCGCCTACAGCTCGGTGCTCATCCTCTTCATGCTGCTGGCGATCGGGCTGATTCAGCTGGTGGTCGGCGAGCAGCGCCGGTCGGCGCGGCGCATGGCGCCCGCCATCCTCGGCATGGAAAGGGGAACGACATGAGCATCGGGAACCGCTCCGCCGCGGTCCGGCTGGCGGCCGTCACCAAGAGATTCGGCGCCGTGGCCGCGGTGGACGGCATAGATCTGGTGATCGAGCCGGGCACGCTGGTGACGCTTCTCGGGCCTTCGGGTTGCGGCAAGACGACGACCTTGCGCATGATCGCCGGCCTGGAGACGCCGACATCCGGAAAGGTTCTCATCGGCGGCAAGGATGTGACCTTGCTGCCGCCCAACGAGCGCGACGTCAGCATGGTCTTCCAGTCCTACGCGCTTTTCCCGCATATGACGGTGATGGAGAATGTCTCCTACGGCCTCAGCCGTTCGAGCCTTTCGCGCGAGGCGCAGCGCGCCAAGGCCCGCGAAGGCCTCGAGCTCGTCGGCCTGGCGGGATTTGACGGGCGCTTGCCTTCGGAGCTCTCCGGCGGCCAGCAGCAGCGTGTGGCGGTGGCGCGCGCCCTGGTGCTCGAGCCGCAGGTTCTCCTCTTCGACGAGCCTCTCTCCAATCTCGATGCCAAGCTCCGCCGCAGGATGCGCGAGGACATTCGCGAGATCCAGCTCAAGCTGGGCCTCACATCGGTCTATGTGACGCATGACCAGGAAGAGGCGCTCGCCGTTTCCGACCGGATCGTCGTGATGAACAGAGGCCGGATCGCGCAGGCCGGCACGCCGGGCGATCTCTACGAGCGGCCCGTCGACGCCTTCGTCGCCGACTTCATCGGCAGCGCCAATCTCGTCCCGGGCGAGATCCTGGCGCGCGACAGGACGCAAGGAACGCTGACGGTCGCCCTCGGCACGTCGAAGCTGACGCTCACGGCCGACAGGGCCGACGGCGACAAGGTCTTCCTGGTCATCAGGCCGAGCGGCGTGGTGCTCGACGACACAGCCGGGGGGCGCGAGGGACTTTCGGGGAAGGTCCGGCGCGCCACCTATCTGGGCTCCCATTGGGAGTACACGGTCGATATCGCCGGGCAATCAGTTTTCGTCACGCAGCCCATCGGCAAGAGATTCCTGCCCGGCGCCAAGGTCCACATGGAGCTCGATCCGACTCAGCTTGCGCTGGTCGACCGGGCTTCGTGACGGGCCGCCAGGCGGAGAAGCATCTCGTCGTCAGGCGAAGAGCTCCGTCTTGGCGAAGCGCGTCACGTCGATCAGGCCGACGTCGGAGATGCGCAGTTCCGGGATCACCACCAGAGCCAGCAGTGAGTGCTGCATATAGGCGTTGTTGAGCGTGCAGCCGCATTTGCGCATCGCCTCGACCATCCTGCCCGCCTTGGCCGCGACGACCTCGGCGCGCTCGTCCGACATGAGGCCGGCGATCGGCAGTTCGACCAGCGCCATGATCTTGCCCTTGCTCACCACCACGATGCCCCCGCCCGCCTCGCCCAGCGTGTTGGCCGCGAGCGCCATGTCGTCCTTGCTGGTGCCGACGACGATCATATGATGGCTGTCATGGGCGACCGTGCTCGCCACCGCGCAATCGGTGTCGTAGCCGAAGCCCGAGACGAAGCCGTTCGTCACCCGGCCGGTGGCGCGGTGGCGTTCGACCAGCGCGATCTGGCAGACGTCCTGCCCGCGGTCCATTTCGACGAGGCCCCGGCGCACATCGAGCGTGCGTTCCAGCGCCTTGGTCGGCGCCTGGTTCTCGATGACGCCGATGACGCGCGCCTTGACTTTGTCGGCGTTCCCGGGCGCGGCGATGTCGAAGTCCGCAGACGTGAGCTTGCGGCCCATCTTCACCGTGTCGCGCGCCGTCTTGGGATAGGCATAGGCCGGGATGTCGGCGGTGAGCTTGCCGTTCTCGGCCAGCACCCGGCCATGGGCGATGACCATCTCGACCGGGAGGGTCACCAGGTCGGAGGTCAGGATGAGGTCGGCGCGCCGCCCCGGCGTGATCGAGCCCAGTTCGCGTTCGAGGCCGAAATGCTGGGCGGTGTTGAGGGTCGCCATCTGGATGGCGGTGATGGGCCTGAGCCCTTGCGCGATCGCATGGCGCACGACCCGGTTCATGTGGCCGTCATTGACCAGCGTCCCGGAGTGGCTGTCGTCGGTGCAGAGCACGAAATTGCGCGGATCTATGCCGCGCTCGGTCACCGCCTTGATCTGGGCGGCGACGTCATACCAGGCCGAGCCCAGTCTCAGCATCGCGCGCATGCCCTGGCGGACGCGCGCGACGGCGTCTTCGACGCGGGTACCTTCATGGTCGTCGGCGGGGCCGCCCGCCACATAGCCATGGAAGGGAAGGCCAAGATCGGGCGATGCATAGTGGCCGCCGACAGTCTTGCGGGCGGCCTGGGTCGCGGCGATCTCGCCCAGCATCTTCTCGTCCTTGAAGGTGACGCCCGGAAAGTTCATCATCTCGCCGAGGCCGATGATATTGGGCCAGGCCATGGCTTCCCTCACTTCGGCGACGCCGAGCGAGGCGCCGGCATTCTCGAGACCGGGCGCGCTCGGCACGCAGCTTGGCATCTGCACCAGCACGTTGATGGGGAGTTTCGCGGCCTCGTCATGCATGAGCTTGACGCCGGCAAGGCCCAGCACATTGGCGATCTCGTGCGGGTCGATGAACATCGTCGTCGTGCCGTGCGGGATCACCGCCCGGGCGAACTCCGTCACCGTCACCATGCCGCTTTCGACATGCATGTGCCCGTCGAGAAGGCCGGGCACGAGATAGCGGCCATCGGCCTCGATCACCCTGGTCTCGGGCCCGATCGCATGCGACGCGTCGGATCCGACATAGGCGAAGCGGCCGGCGACGATGGCGACGTCGGTGTCGGGAATGATCTCGCCGGAATGCACGTTCACCCAGCAGCCCTTGCGGACGACCGTGTCGGCCGGTGTG
This sequence comes from Parvibaculaceae bacterium, assembly GCA_050246735.1. Taxonomy (GTDB): domain Bacteria; phylum Pseudomonadota; class Alphaproteobacteria; order Rhizobiales; family Aestuariivirgaceae; genus Taklimakanibacter. The sequence continues at coordinate 82,813 of JBFWVM010000002.1, forward strand.
CGTCCCATGGCGACATCGATGAGAGATGCGGCCGACTCGAACCAGGTCTTGGGCATTGATCGTCATTCTCCTCTTACTGGGGGCGGCGCGGCGGCGTGCTGACCACCTCGACGCAATAGCGCGGCACATAATGCTGCGCCCGTTGCTTGTAGAAATCGATGCAGAAGGACTGGAAGGCGGCGAATTTGCGCGATCCATAACGCCGGCGCGGATAAAGGAGGTTGACCGACACTTCCGGCGACCGCCACTGCGGCAGCACCGGCACGAGGTGACCGGTGGCGCATTCGATCTCGGTGAAGAAGTCGGGAAGATAGGCGAGGCCCTCCCCGGCCACCGCGAAATATTTGATCATCCAGTAGTCGTTGGCCACGCAGCTTGCCGGCGGCAGCACGTCGAGCGTTTCGTCGGCCTGCTTCAGATGCCAGGACTGCAAGCCGGTCGGCGTGCGGAAGGCGATGCCGCGATGGTCATGCAGCGCCGCCGGTGCCGCGGGCTGGCCGTGCTTGTCGATATAGGCGGGACTTGCATAGAGTCCGAAGGAGGCGCCGGTGAGACGGCGCGCGATGTAGTCCACGTTGGAAGGCTCGCCCCAATAGAAGATGCCGTCGAAGGCCTGCTGGCGTTCGGGCGCGAAGAGATAGCCGGAGGAGAGGAAGATCACGTCGATCTTCACTTGCGGGAAGCGCTGGCGGAAGGCGAAGAGCAGTTCCGAGGTGAAGGACGTGCCGAACTCGCCGGTCGAGCCGATGGTGAGCGTGCCGGCGATCTCCTGGCGCATCGCGGCGATCGCCGCCTCCGCTCCATCGCAGCTGGCCTGGATGCGGTGCGCGTGGTCGAGGAACTCGGCTCCCGCGTCGGTCAGGAACATGTCGCGGCCTTCGCGCACGAAAAGCGCGATGCCGAGCTTGTCCTCGAGCTGGCGGATCTTGTGGCTGAGCGTCGATTTCGGCAGCCGGTGCAGCTTGGCGGCGTTGGAGAGCGAGCGCGCATCGGCAACCTTGATGAAATAGTCGACGGCTTCGAGGTCCATGGCTTGTCCAAAATATTGGACGAAATGTCCAAAATTCACAGGCAAATCGCCAATTGCATGAACAAGCATAATACGGGAGGATCATGGCGGACAAGGGCCGGGAGGGAGGTTCCATGGCGAAAACCGGGCCGGCAAGGCCGCGCGACAGCACTTTTTCCGAAGAAAACTGGGATCTGCTGTCCGCCTTCTGGCATCCCATCGTCTATGCGGCCGAGCTTGGAACGAAACCCCTGGCCATCCGGCTCCTCGACCAGCGGCTCGTCGCCTATCGCGCCGCCGGCCAGATCGTCGTCGCCAACGATGTCTGCATTCACCGTGGCGCGCCCTTGTCGGGCGGCTGGATCGCCGAGGAGACCCTGGTCTGTCCCTATCACGGTCTGCGCTTCGACGGCGCGGGCAGGTGCGTCGCGATCCCGCCGGCCGGGCCTGGCGCGCATATACCGCCGAAACTGCGGCTGACCGTCTATCCGGCGGTCGAGCGCTACGGCCTCGTCTGGACCTGTCTCAATCCCGAGCCCAGGGCGCCGCTGCCGGAATGGCCGGCGATGGAGGATGCGAGGCTGCAGAAGGTCAAGCTCGCGCCGGCCGACTGGAAGTGCTCGGCTTTCCGCCATGTCGAGAACTTCAACGACGTCGCGCACTTCTCCTACGTCCATGCCGGCACTTTCGGCAATCCGGATGATCCGGTGGTCCCCCGGCATGATGTGACGCGCACGCCTCATGGCCTGCACCGGACCATGCCGGTGAACCAGGTCGACCGCGACACCTTCACGACCGCGCCCGCCCGCACGACGGTCATGCGCTACGACTACGACTACGTCCTGCCCTTCTCGTCGAGCCTCGTCATCTCGAGCCCGGACGGGCGCAACGAGTATATCTATGACGCCGTGTCGCCGGTCTCCTCGGCCAAATCGCGCATCTTCATATTGAAGGCGCGCGACTATGACCTCGATCAGCCGGCCGACGAATGGATCACTTTCCAGCATGCGGTGAACGAAGAAGACCGCTGGATCGTCGAGGCGCAGCATCCCGAGGAGATCCCGATGGATCTCAGGGCCGAAGCCCATATCCTCGCCGACGCCTGGTCCATCGCGTTCAGGCGCCGCTGGGCCGAGCTCGGCTATACCGACCACTGACCTGGAGACCGTCTTGCCCGACATCCGCGATTACATCCGTGCCGGCCGCGCCGAGCTGAAGGCCACCCTGATCATAAAAGGCGGCCGGCTGGTCAATGTGGCGTCGGAGGAGATCTATCCCGCCGATATCGCGATCTATCACGACCGCATCGTCGCCACCGGCGACGTGAAGGCCTATGAAGGCCGGGATACCGAGATCATCGACGCCGGCGGGTGCTATCTCTGTCCCGGCATGATCGACGGCCATCTCCATGTCGAATGCTCCAAGATGTCGATCACGAGCTTCGCCAGGGCGGTGGTGCCCCTGGGAACGACGGCGATCGTCTCCGGCCTCGACCAGATCCTGGTCTCGGCCGGCGTTGCCGGCGCGCGCGAGTTCCTCGACGAGGCGGAGAAAAGCCCGCTCAAGGTCTTCTGGGGCGCGCCGTGCAAGACGCCCTATACGCTCCCCGTCTCCAATGTCGGGCATTATTTCGGTCCCGATGACCATCGCGCCACGCATCACTGGCCCGAATGCGTCGGCATCTGGGAAACGGTGCGCGAGTTCATCCAGGAAATGGACCCCGAGGTGCTGGAGGCGCTGGCCATCGCCGAGACGAGCCGCCTGCCGGTGCTCGGCTGCTCGCCCATGGCGCGCGGCCAGAAGCTCAACTCCTATCTGCAGAGCGGGGTCAGGGCCGATCACGAAAGCTACACCGCCGACGAGATGCTGGAGAAGCTGCGCAACGGCATGCATGTCGTGATCCGTGAATCCTCGATCTCGCATTTTCTCTCCGAGAACCTGCGCATCGTCACCGAGATGGGCGTCACGGCGACCCGCCGCATCTCCTTCTGCACCGACGACGTGGTGGCGAGCGACATCCTGAAGCGCGGTCATCTCGACAATATGGTGCGCATGGCGGTCCGGATGGGCGTCGAGCCTCTGACCGCCATCCAGATGGCCACCGTCAACGGCGCCGAGGCCTTGCGCATCGACCACAAGGTCGGGCTCATCGCGCCGGGCCGCAGCGCCGACATCCTGTTCGTCGAGGATATCGGCGACTTCCATGTCGACCGGGTCGTCGCCAGGGGACGGCTGGTGGCCGAGAAGGGGAGACTCACGGCCGAGCTTTCTCCCCCCGCGCGCAGCGACACGCTGATGCGCACCTTCAGGGTCGATCCGGTAGAGCCGGACGAGCTCGTGGTGCGCGGCAAGGGCAAGGGAGACAAGGCCAAGGTTCTCGCCATGTCGGTCTCGCCCGACCGGATCTTCGTGCGCAAGCGCCGCGACGTGACGCTCCCCGCCAGGGACGGCATCGTCCTCGCCGATCCCGGGCAGGATGTGCAATATGTGACGGTGGTCGAGCGCTATGGCCGCACCCGGAACCGCCCGGTCGCCTTCGTGTCGGGATTCGGTCTCGAGACGGGAGCGCTCGCCACCTCGACGGCGCCCGACGACAACAACATCGTCTGCGTCGGAACGAATCCCGGGGACATGGCGGTCGCCATCAACCACATCATCGCCCATAATGGCGGTCAGGCCGTGGTCAGGGACGGCAAGGTCGCCGCTTTCCTGGAATTGCCGATCGGCGGCATCGTTTCGGATATCGGGCCCGAAGACATGGCGCGCCAGGAGGAGGCGCTCGACGCCGCCGCGCGCGCTTTGGGCTGCAAATTGCCCTGGCCTTTCATGTATATGTTCGTTCTGCAGATCACCGCCATTCCGGACTATGCGATCACCGATCTCGGCGCTATCGATTGTATCGACCTGAAGGTCGTCGATCCGGTCCTGGCGCCGTTCTAGACAACAAGGGAGGATATGATGAGGAAACTATGGGCAGTGCTGGCGGGCGTCATGCTCGCTTTTGCGGCGATGGTCTCGACATCGCTCGCCGAAAATCCGACCAAGCTCAAGATCGCCGGTATCCTGTCGGCCGGCAAGGAGTCGCCCTGGGAGACGTCCTTCGTCGCCTCGATGGACCGTGTGATCGCGGCGAAGCCCCACGGTCTCGAGATCGAGGTGAACTACACCGAGAACGTCTATGACAATGCCGAGCAGGTCTTCCGCACCTATGCCGAGACCGGCGAATACGACATCCTCTTCGGCGACACGGCCTATGCCGACGCCATCGAGAAGCTGAAGGACGAGTTCCCCGACATCATGTTCGTGATGTCGGGCTCCGGCAATCGCGGGCTCGGCGGCAACGCCTACTGGGTCTTCGTCCACGCCCATGAGCCGGCCTTCGTCATGGGCCAGCTCGCCGGCAAACTCACCAAGTCCAATGTCGTCGGCACGGTCTCGACCTTCCCGGCCGAAGACACCAACGACCAGATCAACGCCTTCTTCGCCGGCGCCAAGGAGGTCAATCCGGCGGTCAAGCAGAAGATCACCTACATCCAGTCCTGGTACGATCCGGCGAAATCCAACGAGGCGACCTCGGCGCAGATCGCCGCCGGCGCCGACATGATCTATCAGATGTCCGGCGCCTTCGAGGTCTGCGAGCAGAAGGAGATCGGCTGCTTCGGCAACTATGTCGACATGTCGCCCTTCGCGCCGAAATCGATCGTGGCCTCGGCCATCGTCAAATGGGATCCGCATATCGACTGGATTATCGACGAATGGTGGAAGGTCAGGGCGGAAGGCGGCAAGTTCGACGCGCCCAAGGAGCCGAAATGGTTCACCTGGAAGGAAGGCGCCGGCGACATCGTCATCAGCAAGGCGTGGGCGGACAAGATACCCGCCGAGGTCATGAAGCTCGTCGACGACACCATCGCCGCCATCAAGAGCGGCGCCAAGACCGTCGATCTCAATCTCGACGAGGTGAAGTCGGATTGAGGCAGCGCCTTCCACTGCGATCCCCTCTCCTCCGCGAGGCCTCGCGGGGGTCGAGGGGGTTGGCATGACGTCCGCTCCGCGCCTTTCCGTCCGCCATCTCGGCAAGCGCTTCGGTACGCTTGCCGCCAATGACGATATTTCGCTGACCGTCGCCGCCGGCGAGCTCCACTGCCTTCTGGGCGAGAACGGAGCCGGCAAGTCGACTTTCTCCGCCTGCCTCTATGGCCTGCTGCGGCCCGATGCCGGCGAGATCGAGATCGACGGCCGCAGGGTCGAACTGTCGAGTCCCGCCGGGGCGATCGCTTCCGGCATCGGCATGGTGCATCAGCATTTCGTCCTGGTGCCGAGCTTCACCGTCCTGGAGAACATCGTCGTCGGCACGGGCACGGGCCTGGCCCTCGACATGGGCGAGGCGCACCGCAGGATCCTCGATCTCGGCAGCCGCTTCGGTCTCGATCTCGCGCCCGACCGCCTGGTCGCCGATCTGTCGGTGGGCGAGAAGCAGTGGGTCGAGATCGTCAAGGCGCTCTATCTCGGCGCCAGGCTCCTGATCCTCGACGAGCCGACGGCCGTGCTGACGCCGCAGGAGTCCGAACGCCTCTTCGCCGTCATCGCCGAGCTCAAAGCCGCGGGCATTGCCGTCATCCTGATCTCGCACAAGATGAACGAGGTGATGCGCTCCGACAAGGTGAGCGTGCTGCGCAAGGGCAAGCTCGTCGGCACGGTCAGGACGCAGGACGTCACGCGCGACGATCTCGCCATGATGATGGTCGGCCGCCCCGTCGCCCCGGTCCATGCCCGCGCGCATACCGCGCAGGGAGAGGAGGCGCTGCGCGTCGAAGGGCTCAGCCTGACGCGGGGCGGTCGGAAATGCCTTGCCGATGTCGGTCTCGATGTCCGGGCTGGGGAAATCTTCGGCATCGCCGGTGTCGCCGGCAACGGCCAGGACGAGTTGCTGGAGGCGGTCGCCGGCCTGGCGCGGCCGGACCATGGCCGCATTCTTCTGGACGATGAGGACCTCACGCGTCTCGGCGTGCATGACATAGCGCGCCGCGGCGTCGGCTACGTGCCGAGCGACCGGTTCCGCGACGGGCTGATCCCGGATTTCACCATCGCGGAGAACCTGATTCTCGGCCAACATTGGGAGAAGCGCTGGCGGTCCGGACCTTTTCTCGACGACGCGGCGGCGGCGAGGAACGCGAACGAGGCGATCGCGTCCTATTCGATCATGGCGAGCGGGCCGCAGATGCCGTGCGGCCGGCTTTCCGGCGGCAATGCCCAGAAGGTCGTACTGGCGCGCGAGTTCGCCAAGGCGCGCCGTCTGCTGCTGTGCAACCAGCCGACCCGCGGCGTCGATATCGGCGTCGTCGAGTTCGTGCATGGCGAACTCTTGCGCAAGCGTGAGGAAGGCTGCGCCATCCTGCTGGTCAGCGAGGAGCTCGAGGACATCCTGGCCCTGAGCGATCGCATCGCGGTGATGTTCCGGGGCGGGATCATGGGTGTGTTCCCGCGCACCGCCGCGACGCTCGCCGTGATCGGGCCGTTGATGGCGGGTCACCGCGCCGAGGCGGCGGCATGAGCCTCGCCGGGCGATGGCGCCTGCGGATCGAGCCGCGCGCCGAGGTCACGAAAAGAGACCGCGCCTTGACGCTCACCGCCGCGCTCGTCGCGGCGCTCCTTCTCTGCGGCATCCTGTTCCTGGCGGTCGGCGTCAATCCGCTCGCGGCATTCCGATCCTTGTTGCAGGGGGCTTTCGGAAGCTGGCGCGCCGCCACCGAGACGCTGGTCAAGGCTACCCCTCTGATCTTCACCGGCCTCGCCACCGCCGTCGCCTTCCGCGCCAGGCTCTGGAACATCGGGGCCGAGGGGCAGGTCTTCGCCGGCGCCATGTTCGCCTATTGGTGCCAGAGCGCGATCGCCGGCGCCTCGCCCTTGCTGCAGCTGCCCGTCGTCGTCGTGGGGGCGATGGTCGGCGGCGGCCTCTATGCCGGGCTCGCCGCCATCCTCAAGATCCGTTTCCGCGTCGATGAGGTGATCTCGACCGTCATGCTCAACTACATCATCGTCTATATGCTCTCCCTTCTTCTCCTCAAGGGGCCGTGGAGCGAAGCCGGCGGCTTCTTCGAGCAGACGGCCAAGGTCGATCCGGGCAGCATATTGCCGGTCCTCTTCGACAAGTCGCGGCTTCATCTCGGCTTCCTGGTGGCGCTCGCCGCCGCCGCTCTGGCCCACATCGTCGTCGCGCGCACGCCGGCCGGCTTCGAGATCCGCGCCGCCGGCTCCAATCTCCGCGCGCTCGAAGTGCAGGGCACCAATTCCGCCCGTGTGATCCTGATGGTGATGCTGATCTCGGGCGCGCTCGCCGGTCTGGCCGGCATGAGCGAGGTCTATGGCGTGCATTACCGCGTGAAGGCGGGCGCGCTCGCCACTTACGGTTATACCGGCATCATCGTCGCCATCCTGGGCCAGCTCAATCCTCTGGGCGTCGTCGCCGCCGCAGTCCTCTTCGGCGCCCTGGTCAACGGCGCGACATTCATGCAGATCAAGACCGGTGTGCCCTCCGCGCTCATCTATGCGATCGAGGCCATCATCCTCCTGTTCTATCTCGCCGGCTGGGCGGCGTCCTCCTTCAGGCTGAAGCGGAGACGCGCATGATCGCCGATCTTCTCGAAGCCTCGATCATCGTCAGCGTCCTGGCGGCGACGGTGCGCATCGCAACACCCATATTGCTGGCGGCCGTGGGCGAGATGATCGCGGAGAGGAGCGGTGTCTACAACATGGGCATCGAAGGCACCATGCTGATGGGCGCCTTCACCGCCTATATCGGCGCCTATTATACGGGCTCGCTGTGGCTCGGCGTGCTCGTCGCGATGGTCACCGGCGGCCTCATGAGCCTGGTCTTCGCCTTTCTGGTCATCTCCCTGAAGATCGAGCAGATCGTCACCGGCCTGGCGCTCAACCTCCTGGGCTCCGGCCTCTCGATCTTCTGGCTCAGGGCCGCTTTCGCCGGCGCCGGCCAGACGCCGACGATCCCCTTTTTCGGCAATGCGCCGGTGCCGCTCCTGTCCGGCATTCCTTTCCTTGGGCCGATCCTGTTCGACCAGAAGATGCTGACCTATGTCGCCTTCCTCGCCGTTCCCGCCGCCTGGTATCTCCTCTTCCGCACCCGCTACGGGCTCGAATTGCGCTGCGCCGGCGAGAATCCCAAGGCGCTCGACATCAAGGGGATCGATGCCTCCGCCCGCCAATATGCCGCCGTCGTCTTCGGCGGACTGATGGCCGGATTGGGCGGTGCCTTCCTCACCGTCGGCTCGGCGGCGCGCTTCGTGCCGGAAATGACCAACGGGCGCGGCTGGCTGGCCATCGTCATCGTGATCGCCGGCATGTGGCGGCCGGTGCCGGTGCTGCTCGCGACGCTGGTCTTCTCCTTCCTCGATGCGCTGCAATTGCAGATCCAGGGCATCGGCGTCGCCATTCCCTATCAGCTGCTGCTCGCCATGCCCTATATCTGCGCCATACTGGCGCTCGCCGTCCGCCGCTCGCATTCGGGCGCCCCGGCGATGCTCGGCATCCCCTACCGGCGGGGGTAGGCGGCGGTTCAGATCTCCTGCCGCAGCACCACGGCGGTGGTCGCCTCGGCGACCTCCGGGAAGCTGTCGGTTGAGTTCAGAGCGTGAATGGCACATCTTCCGTCCATCTCTTGGAGAGAACCCGACCTTGTCGATCATCAACCATCCCGCCCCCGAGTTCAGCGAAGCCGAAGCCCGCGAGATCGCCGGACGTCATTTCGGCCTGACCGGCCCGGCGACCCGCCTTCCCAGCGAACGCGACCAGAATTTCCGTTTCGGCGGCAACGGTGCGGGCGCCGCCGTGCTCAAGATCGTCAATGCCGCCGAGCCCGACGAGGCGCTGCGATTCCAGCTCGCCATGATCGGCCATATCAGGCGGCTCGATCCCGCTCTCGCAGTGCCGCCGGTGCGCCTGTCGAAGTCGGGTGAGGAATTGCCGGTGATCGAGAATGGCGATGGCAGGCGCCATCTGATCCGCGCCGTCGGCTATCTCGAAGGCACGCCTCTCGCCGAGGTTCCCAAGTCGCCGGCGCTGCTCGAAAGCCTTGGCCGTTTCCTCGGCCGTCTCGACCGCGCGCTGCAGGGCTTCGGCCATGCCGGCGCCCATCGCGATCTCGACTGGGATCTGCGCCACGCCGGCCGCGCGCGTGGCCGGCTCGGCACTCTCCGCGACGGCGAGGAGCGCGAAATCTGCGACTATTTCATCACCCGTTTCGAAAATGGCGTGGAGTCCCGACTGGCCGGCCTGCGCGCCTGCGTCGTTCACAATGACGCCAATGACTGGAACGTGCTCGTTGCCGGGAACGGCGATGAGATTTCCGGGCTCATCGATTTCGGCGATGCGCTGCACACGGCACTCATCTGCGAGCTGGCGGTGGCGGCCGCCTATGCGGTTCTCGATGCCGACGATCCCCTGGACGCCGCCGCCCGCATGCTCGGCGCCTATCACCGTGAACTGCCCCTGCTCGAGGAGGAAGTCGATCTCCTGTTCGACCTCATCGCCATGCGGCTGGTCACCAGCGTCACGATCTCAGCCGCGCGGCGGCCGCGCGTCGACGACAACCCCTATCTCAATATCAGCGAAAAGCCGGCCTGGGACATGCTGCGCCGCCTGCGCCGCATCGATCCGCACATAGCGTGCGCCATCCTGCGCAGCGCCTGCGGCTTCGAGGCGGCTCCCGGCGCGGCGAAGGCCGTCGAATGGCTCGAGCGCAACCACGCATCGCTGGGCCCCGTGCTGGGCCGCCCGCTTTCCAACCACCGCATCCTGATCGTTCCCTTCGGCGATGCCTCGCATCCCTTGGCGAAGGCCGCGGCCGCCATGGATGTGAAGGCTTGCGAGACGGAATGGCAGGCCTTGCGCAAGGCGAACAACGCCGAGCTCGGTGTCGGGCCCTGGGGCGAGGAGCGCGCCGTCTATGCCGGGCAGATGTTCCAATCCAGGCTGGTCCGCGATGTCAGGCGCACCCACCATCTGGGGCTCGACATCTTCGCCGAAGCGGGCACGCCGGTGCTGGCGCCCCTTCCTGGCCGCGTGATCGACGTGGTCATCGAGCGCGAGCCCCTGGGCTATGGTTGCGCCGTGCTGATCGAGCATGAGCCCGAGCCCGGCCTGCGGTTTTTGAGCCTCTGGGGTCATCTCGCCCATGCGACGGCCGACCGCATCCGCAAGGGGCGGACTCTCGCGACGGGAGACGAGATCGGCGTCCTGGGCCATGCCGCGGAGAATGGCGGCTGGCTGCCGCATCTCCATTTGCAGCTCGTCGCCTATGCGACCGGCGATCTGGCGCCCATTCCGGGCGTGGGCGAGGAAGCCTATCTCGACCTCTGGAAAAAGCTCTATCCCCCGGCCTATGACTTCGCCGGCCTGACGCCGGAGACCTTCCGTCGCCAGGGCCGCTCCGGTGAGGAGATCGTCGCCATACGCAAGCGCCGCCTCCTGCCCAATTTGAGCATTTCCTTCCGCGAGCCCCTGAAGATGGTGCGCGGCGAAGGCCAGTGGCTCATTGCCGACGACGGCCGCGCCTATCTCGACTGCTTCAACAACGTCGCGCATCTCGGCCATGCGCATCCGGAAATCGTCGAGGTCCTGGCGCGGGAAGCTTCGCGCCTCAACACCAATACCCGTTATCTGCACGACAATCTGGTCGACTATGCCGAAACGCTGGGCGCCACCCTGCCGGGCGACCTCAAGGTCGCGGCCTTCGTGTGCACCGGCAGCGAGGCCAACGATCTCGCCTTGCGCATGGTCCGGGCGAAGACGCGAGCCGACGACATGGTCGTAATCGACTGGGCCTATCACGGCCATGGCGCCGAGCTGATCGACCTGAGCCCCTACAAATACAAGCGGGCCGGCGGCCAGGGCCGGAAGGCCCATGTCTGGGAAGCGGTGTTGCCCGACAGCTACCGCGCGCCCGCCGGCTGGCCGTCCGCCGAGCATGGCAGGCGTTTCGCCGAAAGCATCGCATGTCAGGTCGATGCGATCCGCAAGGCCGGCAAGCGCCCGGCCGCGTTCATCGCCGAATCGGTGCCGAGCTGCGCCGGGCAGATCTTCTTCCCGCCGCATTATCTGGAAGAAGCCTATCGCATCATCCGTGCGGCTGGCGGCCTCACCATCGCCGACGAGGTGCAGGTGGGCATGGGACGCGTCGGCAGCCATATGTGGGCTTTCGAGACGCAGGGCGTCGTGCCCGACATCGTCACCATGGGCAAGCCGATCGGCAACGGCCATCCGCTCGCCGCCCTGGTGACGACGCCCGACGTCGCCGGGGCCTTCGACAACGGCATGGAGTATTTCAACACCTTCGGCGGCAATCCGGTGTCCTGCGCCGTGGGCCTCAAGGTGCTCGAGATCATCGAGCGCGACCGCCTGCGCGACAATGCGAAGGCCGTCGGCGATTATCTCCTGGCGCGCTTCCGCGACATGCGGGCGCGGCACGACTGCATCGGCGACGTCCGCGGCATGGGCCTGTTCCTGGGCCTGGATCTGGTCGAGGACCGTTCGTCGAAGGCCCCTGCGACGGAGCTTGCCGGCCGCGTGGTCAATCTGGCGCGTGAGGAAGGTGTCCTGATCGGCACGGACGGGCCCTACGACAACGTCGTCAAGATGCGTCCGGCAATGATCTTCACCCGGCGCGATGCCGATCTCCTCTGCGCCGTGCTCGATCACGCCCTGGCGCAGGCGGCGGCAGAGATCTGAAGCGCCGGCGCCAGCCTTTCCACCCAGGCCGTCTGTCCTTCGCGCTCGGCGATCAGGTCCTGGCGGATCTCGATGAGGGCCGCATCGAGGCCGCGCGCCTCGCCATGCACCGGCACCGTGTAGTCGCCGTCGTCGCGGATCCGGTAAGGCTCGTTGGCGGCGACCAGGATGCCGGGCTCCTGCAAGGCCGCGATCAGGGCGTGGCCGAAGCGCCGGGCCTTGCGGAACAGGACGCCGGCGTGCCAGGGCCGCGCGAAGCCCTTGAAGACGGGCGTGAAGCTGTGGACCCCGAAGACGATGGCGGGCGTGCCCGCCGCCCGGCGCCGGTCGAGGATGCGGACGACCTCCTTCTGGAACGGCCAGTAGAAGGCCTGCTCGCGGAAGGCGCGCTCTTGCGGCCTTATCGCGGCATTGCCGGGGATGATGGTCGTCTCGCTGATCTCGGGGATCGATGTGGGGACGCCCGGCGGACGGTTGCAGTCGATGAGGAGGCGCGAATAGCCGGAGAGCACGAGCGGTGCGTCGAGCCGCCGCGAGAGCTCCCGGGCGATCAGCGCCACGCCGATGTCATAGGCGATATGGCGCTGGAGCTCCTTCGCGTCGAGGCCCAGCCGGCCATAGCGCGCCGGTATGTGGTTCGACGCGTGCTCGCACAAGAGCACATAGGGCGATGCCCCATCCGGATTGACGGTCTCGACCGCAGGCGGGTCGCCCTCGAGAGCATCGAGCTCGCGCTTCAGCATCAGGCAAGCTCCTTGAGCCTGCGGAGGACGGCCGCGGTGTCGCTCACCCAGCAATAGCCGCCGAAGGCCTTGAGCGCATTGTCGTGGCGCGCTTGCGAATAGGCGGCGCAGGCGTCTTCGGCGAGCGTCACCAGATAGCCGCGGTCGGAGGCATCACGCACCGCCATGTCGACGCACTGGTCGGTCACGACGCCCGAGACGATGAGGTAGCGTATGCCCATGTTCTTGAGCACATAGTCGATATTTGTGGAATTGAAGACGCCGGACGATGACTTGGGGAGCACGATCTCGTTGTCGATGGGGGCGAGTTCCTTGATCGGCTGGCCCTCGGGCAGGCCTTTCGGCACGAAGATATGGGACAGGCGGTGATCGAGCGAGATGTCGCGGCCGTCCTTGGTCAGGGCCTCGATGATCGTGTGCAGGACCTGGATGCCGGATTCCCGCGCGGCGTCGAGGAGCCTTACCGCATTGGGGATGGTCGTGGCCTCGAGCCGCTTGAAATAATAATGATCGGCGTCGAGCTCCGGATGCTGCGGATCGAGTCCCGGCGTGCAGAAGATGGTCTGGAGATCGACGAAGAGGAGGGCGGTCTCCTCTTTTCTGTAAGGGGCGTCGCGCGTGATCGTGGCGGGTTTCATGGATGGCTCGTCGTTTCTGCGGGGAGCAGGGGGATAGCGCGCCGCGGGCGGCCGGACACAGGAGAAGGCGGCTTGCGCCGTGGCGTGCCGGAGATTTACCGAACCTTGTCGACTTGCACAATTGTTGACCGTAGAAGACGGGTTTGCCAGGCCTTAGGATGCAGGATGCCGAAGGTGGAAGGAAAGGCGTGATCATGGGCTTCGCAACGTCCCGGGCCGTCTCATGACGGCGAACGACATCCTCGGGCGCGACGCGGCGGCGATCGGAAGCTTGCAGAAATTGCGCTTCTTTCCATCGGCCCTGACCGGCGGCAAGGGGGTGAGGGTGACCGATCAGTCCGGACGCTCGCTGCTCGATCTGTCCGCCGCCTGGGGCGCGGCGAGCCTCGGCTACGGCCATCCTGCCGTGGTCGAGGCGGTGACGCGCGCCGTAGCCAGCCCGGCCGGCGCCAGCGTTCTCTCCTCCGCCAATCTGCCCGCGGTCGAGCTGGCGGAAGCCCTGCTGGCGACCCTGCCTGACATTGCCGACGCCAAGGTCTGGCTCGGCCATTCGGGCTCGGACGCCAATGAGGCGATGTTCAGGCTGGTGACGGCGGCGACCGGCCGGCCGCGCATCATCGCCTTTGCCGGCGCCTATCATGGCGGCACGGCCGCATCCATGGCGATATCGGGCCACAGCGTGCAGAGCCATGCCGCGCGCCATCCGGGCCTCACCCTCATTCCCTATCCATCGACGTCACGGCCGTTCATGGGCGATGCGACGGGCGGGACGGTCCTGGAGCTCACCGAGCACCTGCTCGGGACCACATGTCCCGGCGATCAGGTGGCGGCGCTCTTCATCGAGCCCATCCAGTCGGACGGGGGCATGATCGTGCCGCCTCCTGGCTTCCTCGGCCGCCTTGCCGAGCTTTGCCGCCGTCACGGCATCCTCGTCGTCAGCGACGAGGTGAAGGTCGGCCTGGCGCGCACCGGAAAGATGCATGCTTTCGCCCATGAGGGCTTCACGCCGGACATCGTCTGCTTCGGCAAGGGCCTGGGCGGCGGGCTGCCGCTCGCCGCGGCGGTGGCGCCCGCGAGGCTTCTCGATTTCTCAGCCGCTTTCGCGATGCAGACCCTGCATGGCAATCCGGTCTCTGCGGCGGCGGGCCTTGCCGTGCTCGACACGATCCGGCGCGAGCGGCTCGCGGCCCGCGCGGCATCCCTCGGCGACTACTTCCTCGGCCGTCTCAAGGCGCTCGGGCGGAAGCATGACATCGTCGTGGACGTGCGGGGCCGCGGCCTCGCCATCGGCGTCGAACTCCGCGGCGATCGCGCCAAACGCTATGCGGCGAAGACGGTCTATCGCGCCTTCGCTCTCGGTCTTGTCCTCTATTATGTGGGGCTCGATTCCAACGTGCTGGAGCTGACCCCGCCGCTCGTCCTGGCCGAGGAGGATGTCGATGAGGCCGTGGACATCCTCGATCGGAGCCTCGCAGACGTGGCGCGCGGCGTGGTCGGCGACGCCGAGATCGCGGCCTTCGCCGGCTGGTGAATCATTTTCTTAGGGTCTCGCCTCAAGCCTTTGAAGCGACTCGGTCTTTCACCAGTCCCTTGAGGACGCCCGCGGCGATCTCGAAGGAGCGCAGCCGCGCCTCGTGATCGAAAATATGCCCGCTGACGATGAGCTCGTCGGCCCGCGTCGCATCGAGAAATCCCGCGATCTCGGGACCGATCCTGGCGCCCGTGCCGACGAACGAACAGACGAGCGCATGGTCGGCGCCCGCTTTTTCATGCGGGGCGGCGAAATCGTCGATATTGTCGACGGGCGGCGGCAGTTGTCCGGGCTGTCCGCGCCGCAGCCGGACGAAGGACTGCTGGAGCGAGGTGAAGAGGCGGCGCGCCTCCTCGTCGCTGTCCGCCGCGATAATGTTGGCGGCGACCGCGACATAGGGCCTGGCGAGCTGATGCGATGGCTGGAAGCGCTCGCGATAGATTCCGATGGCCTGATGGAGCGCGTCGGGCGCGAAATGCGAGGCGAAGGCGAAGGGCAGCCCCAGATGGGCGGCGAGCTGCGCCCCGAAGAGGCTCGACCCCAGGATCCACAGCGGCACCTTGAGCCCGGCGCCCGGCACGGCGCGGATCTTCTGGTCGGGCTCGGGGTCGTCGAAATAGACCTGCAATTCGACGACGTCCTGCGGGAACCGGTCAGCCGCGGCGGCGAGATCGCGGCGCAGCGCCCGCGAGGTCAGCATGTCGGTGCCGGGGGCGCGGCCGAGGCCCAGATCGATGCGGCCGGGATGAAGCGATTCGAGCGTGCCGAACTGCTCGGCGATCACCAGAGGCGAGTGATTGGGCAGCATGATGCCGGCGGCGCCGACACGGATGGTGCTGGTGCCGGCCGCCACATAACCGATCACCACCGCGGTCGCGGCGCTGGCGATGCCGCTCATATTGTGATGCTCCGCAAGCCAGTAGCGCTTGTAGCCCCAGGCTTCGGCATGGCGGGCGAGGTCCAGCGTGTTGCGCAGGGCATCGGCGGCGGTGGCGCCTTCGGTGATGGGCGAGAGATCGAGGGCCGAGAAGGCGATCATGACGGAATCCCTGAGACGCTGAGAGGAAGGGTGAAAATGGGGGTACGCTCCGCGATGTGCAATGCCCGGGCCGCATGGCTGGAGGGCATTGGGGGTTTTGCTTTGCCGGACGGCGTGGCAATCTGCCGGCTCCCGCCCTCCCGCAAGGACAGCCATGCCGGCGACCCAGGACATTATCCTTGGCATCGATCAAGGTACGACCAGCACGAAGGTGGTGGCGGTCGATGGCCGGGGGCGGATCCTTGGCGAAAGCGTGCGTCCGGTTGCGACCACGGCGCCGGCGCCCGGCTTCGTCGAGCAGGATGCCGGGGCGATGGTCGCCAATATCCTGGCGTCGATCCGCGAGCTCATGGACCGGCTGGCGCTGAAGCCTGCGTCTGTCCTGTCGCTCGGCATCGCCAACCAGACCGAGACACTGGTGGTCTGGGATCCGAAGACCGGTCGGCCGGTCTTGCCGGCGATCGTCTGGCAATGCCGCCGCGGGGCCGAGGAGCTGAACGCCCTGCGGAACGACGAGGCTGCGCGTCTCGTCAAGGCGCGCACAGGTCTCGATCTCGACCCGACCTTCACCGCGGCGAAGCTCCTCTGGCTCGAGCATCATCGCCCGGAGATCGCGGCGGGGATCGGCGATGGCCGCCTGTGCTGGGGGACGGTCGACAGCTGGATCGTCTGGTCGCTCACGGGCGGCGAGGTCTATGCGACCGAGCCCGGCAATGCCTCGCGCACCATGCTGTTCGATATCGACAGGCTCGTCTGGGACAGGGAGCTGGCGGAGCTCTTCGGCCTTGGTCTTGGGTCCTTCCCCGAATGCCGTCCGTCCCATGCGAGTTTCGGCGTGACGGGCACCGATCTCCTCGGCGCCAGGATTCCGATCACCGGCGTCATGGGAGATCAGCAGGCGGCGCTCTTCGGCCATGGCTGTTATCGGGAGGGAGAGCTCAAGGTCACCTACGGCACCGGCGCCTTTCTGTGGATGAATGCCGGCGCGAAGCCACCGGCGACACCCGGCGCGGGCATCATCCGCACCATTGCCTGGCAGATCGATGAGCCTTGCTATGCCTATGAGGGTTTCGTGATGTATGCCGGCCGGATCCTCGACTGGCTCGCCGATCGGCTTTCGATCGAGGGCGGGGGAGCCGCCGTCGCCGCGCAAGCGGAGACGGCCGTAACGAGCGCCGGCGCGCTGCTGGTGCCGGCCTTCCAGGGACTGGCTTCGCCCTGGTGGCAGCCCGACGTCCGCGCCGCGCTGCTGGGGCTGAGCGCCGCGACCACGCGGGCGCACATCGCCCATGCCGGGCTCGAAGCCGTCTGCTATCAGATCCGCGCCGTCCTCGAGGCGATCGGCGAGGGGAGGGATGGCCTGCCCATGGTCAAGGCCGACGGCAGCATGACGCGCTCGCGCTATTTCACCCGTCTGCAGGCTGGCGCGCTCGGAGCTCCGCTCTTCGTCTCGGCCTCCGATGCCATGACGCCCTTCGGCTCCGCCCTGATGGCGGGACTTGGCGCCGGCCGTTGGCGCACGCTCGCCGAGCTTGCCGCATTGCCGCGCGCCGGCGAAAGGGTCGAGCCCGCAGCGGCCGGTGCCGATCGGTTTTCCTATGAAGCCTGGACCAGGGCCGTCGATCTCCTGGTCGCCGGCTACGGCCGCAGGTGAAGGCCGGATCGAATGAGCACCGGGACCCGGAAGGCATATGACCTCTTCGTCGTCGGCGGCGGCATCAATGGCGCGGCGATCGCCTGCGACGCGGCGGGCCGGGGCCTGCGCGTCGCGCTCGCCGAGATGCAGGATTTCGCCGAGGGCACGTCGTCGCGATCGTCCAAGCTCATCCACGGCGGCCTGCGCTATCTCGAGACCTATGATTTCAAGCTGGTGCGCGACGCCTTGCTCGAGCGCGAGATCCTCATGCGGCGCACGCCGCATCTCGTCTGGCCGCTGCGGCTCGTCCTCCCTCATGTCGCGGGCCAGCGGCCGCGCTGGATGATCCGCCTGGGGCTCTTCTTCTATGATCATCTGGCGCAGCGCCGGATATTGCGCCGGTCGGAGGCGATCGATCTCCGCCGCCATCCGGCGGGCGAGGCCCTGAAGCCTCGCTATCGCCGCGCTTTCGCCTATTCCGATTGCCGTGGCGACGATGCGCGCCTGGTGATCGCCAACCTCCTGGGGGCCGAGCGCGGCGGCGCCCGGATCCTGCCGCGGCATCGCTTCGTCACGGCGGCGCGCGACGGCGATCTCTGGCGCGTCACGCTCGAAAAGACGGGAGAGAGCGGGCGCGTCGTGATCGCCAGCCGCGCCCTGGTGAATGCGGCAGGTCCCTGGGTCGTCGACGTCGCGGGCAGGATGCAGGTGCCGGTTGCGCGCAGGCTGCGCCTGGTGCGCGGCAGCCACATCGTCGTGCCGCGCCAGTGGCCCGGCGATCACGGCTATTTCCTGCAGACGCGCGACGGCCGGCTGATGGAGGCCTTTCCCTATGAGCAGGACTTCACGTCGATCGGCACGACGGATGAGCCCTGGGACGATGCTCCCGAGAAAGTCTCGATTTCCGGCGAGGAGATCGACTACATGCTGGCCGAGGTGAACGAGTTCCTGCGTAAGCCCGTGACGCGCGCCGATATCGTCTGGAGCTATTCCGGGGTGAGGCCGTTGTTCGAGACGGGCGGCGGCCGCGACGGTGATCTCTCCACGCTCACGCGCGACTACGCCTTCGAGATCGACCATGCCGAAGGGCAGGTGCCGGCGCTGACGGTCTTCGGAGGCAAGCTCACCACGCATCGCCGCCTTGCGGAAGATGCAATGCAGAAATTATGCGCGATCATGCCGTGGCCCGCCGCGAGCGGGTCGCGCACAGATATCCTGCCCGGCGGCGATTTCGGCCCCTCCGGCAGCGACGGCTACCGCGAAGCGCTCGGCGCGCGCTTGCCCTGGCTTCCGGAAACTCAGCTGAATCGCTATGTTCGGCTCTACGGGACCCGCGCCGCCGATCTGCTCGAGGGCGCGGCGAGCCTTGCCGATCTGGGGCCTCTCATCGGCGCCGATCTCCATCGGCGGGAGGTCGATTTCCTCAGGCGCACGGAATGGGCGGTGACGGCCGAGGATATCGTCTGGCGCCGCAGCAAGCTGGGCTTGCGGCTTTCCCGGGTTGAGATCGAACGGCTCGCGTCCTACTTGGAAGAGACGGCGCAGCCGAAGTCACCTTCCTGATCTCCACAACCAAGCGAGCCTTCTCATGATCGATCTCTACTATTGGACGACGCCCAACGGCCACAAGATCACGATGTTTCTAGAGGAGGCGAAACTTCCCTACCGCATCATACCGGTCGATATCGGCAAGGGCGAGCAGTTCAAGCCGGATTTCCTGCGCATCTCGCCGAACAACCGCATCCCGGCGATCGTCGATAACGCGCCGGCAAAAGGCGGAAAGCCGATTTCGCTTTTCGAGTCGGGCGCCATCTTGCTCTATCTCGCCGAGAAGACCGGCAAGTTCATCCCGTCCGATCTTGAGGGCCGCGCCGAGGTCCTGCAATGGCTGTTCTGGCAGATGGGCGGACTTGGTCCGATGGCCGGGCAGAACCATCATTTCCGCAACTATGCGCCCGAGAAGATTCCCTATGCGATCGACCGCTATGTGAAGGAGACGAACCGCCTCTATGGCGTGCTCAACAAGCGCCTTTCCGACCGTCCCTTTCTCGCGGGCGCGGATTATTCGATCGCCGACATGGCGTCCTATCCGTGGACGGTCTCCTATGAGCGGCAGGGGCAGGATCTCAACGATTTTCCCCATGTGAAGCGCTGGTTCGAGGCCATCCGCTCGCGCCCGGCGACGGTCGCCGCCTATGCCCGCGCCAAGGAGGTCAATCCCGATTCCGGCAAGCCGATGTCGGATGCCGAGAAGAAGATCTTGTTCGGCCAGACCGCGGCGGTCGTGCGATAGTCATTCCAGCCGGCTGCGGAACAGCCACGCCGCCGCCGTCAACGTGCCGAGCGCGATCAGTGCCAGCGGGATCGTGTTGTGGACGACCTCGCTTGCGGAGATGTCCTTGAGGAAGACGCCCTTGGCCACGATCAGGAAATAACGCAGCGGGTTGACGAAGGTCACCGGCTGCAGCCATTCCGGCATGTTCTCGATGGGCGTGGCGAAGCCCGAGAGCAGCACCGCCGGCACGATGAAGACGAAGGCGCCCAGGATCGCCTGCTGCTGGGTCATCGATAGCGAGGAGATGAAGAGGCCGATGCCGACCACGCTGGCGAGATAGAATACGGCGCTGCCATAGAGGAGGACGAGCGAGCCGCGCAGGGGGACGCCGAAGAGGAAGATCGCCGCCAGCACATAGAGGGTGATGTGCACCATGCCGATCATCATCGGCGGGGTGAGTTTGCCGATCAGGATTTCGTGCGTGCGCAGTGGCGAGACCATGAGCTGGTCGAACGTCCCGAGCTCGCGTTCGCGCGCCACCGAAAGCGCGGTGACCACGAGGCCGATGAGGAGAGCGATGATGGCGACGAGGCTCGGCACCGTGAACCACACGAAGGTCAGGTTGGGATTGAACCAGTAGCGCGGCGCTATGTCGACGCTCGCCGCCCGCTGCCGCGGCGTGGCGAGATCGCGAGCGAGACCGGAGATGATCTGGCCGAGATAGCCCGAGACGATCTGCGCGGCGTTGGACCGCCGTCCGTCGAGAATGATCTGCACGTCGCCCTGATGCCCCGCCTCGATGTCGCGCGAGAAGGCCGGCCCGATCTGCACGGCGGCGATGACGTCCTGGCGCACGATGAGGTCGTGCAGGACCTCGTCGCTTCGGGTCTGGACGAGGTTGCGGAAGGCGGGCGCCCCGTCGATGCGCTGGATCAGTTCATGGCCCCATTTGCCGCTGTCGCGGTTGAGGATCGTGATGTCGGCGTTCTTCACTTCGAGCGTCGCGGCATAGGAGAAGACGACGAGCTGCAGGACCGGCGGCACGATGATCACCATGCGCCCGCGCGGATCGCGCAGGATCGCCAGAAGCTCCTTGGCGACAAGCGCCATGATGCGTTGCCACATGTCAGTCGAGCCTCTTGGCCGTGCTGCGCGCCGCGAGTCCCAGGAAGATGGCGCCGGCCAGGAGCAGGACGGCGATGTTGGTGAGGAAGAGCGGCCAGACGTCGCCCGCGAGGAACACCGTCTGCAGGCTCGGTATGAGATAGCGCGCCGGCACGACGGCGCTGATCCATTGGATGACGACGGGCATCGAGCCGATCTCGAACAGGAAGCCCGACAGCAGGAAGGCGGGCAGGAAGGCGGAGAGCAGCGCCAGCTGCGAGGCGAGGAACTGGTTCTTGGTCGCGGCCGAGATGAGAAGGCCCTGGCCCAGCGCCGGCAGCAGGAATGCGGCCGAAACCGCATAGAGCGCGAGGAGCGAGCCTCGGAACGGCACGCCGAAGATGAACACGGCGACGCTGACACAGAGCGTCATCGATGTCATCGCCAGGACGAAGTAGGGCAGGGTCTTGCCGGCCAGAAGCTCGAAGGCGGTGACTGGCGTGGCCATCATCGCCTCCATCGTGCCGCGCTCCCATTCGCGTGCCACGACGAGCGCGGTGAGCAGCGTGCCGATCAGGGTCATGACGATGGCGATCGAGCCCGGCACCAGGAAATACCGGCTGGTGAGCTCCGGATTGAACCAGAAAAGCTGCTCGACCGTGATCCCCGGCCCGGCCCCGGGTCTCTCGCTTGCCCGTTGCGCCAGCCAGGTGGCGACGACGCCCTGGGCATAGCCTTGGACGAAATTCGCCGTATTGGGATCGGTGCCGTCGACGATGACCTGCACCTGCGGATGGTCGCGGGCGGTGAAATCGGCTGCGAAAGTGGCCGGGATGACGACGATGCCGCGCACCTCGCCATCGACCAGCGCCTCTTCGAACTCGCGCCGGTCGCGGCCTTGCCGGACCTCGAAATACCGCGAGGCGGCGAAGCTCGCGGCGAGATCCTGGGTGAGGGGTGTCGTCCATTCGACCACGACGCCGATCCGGGTGCGCGTGGCATCGAGCGACACGCCGTAGCCGAACAGGAAGAGCAGGATCAGCGGCAGGACGAAAGCGATGAGGATGCTGCTCGGATCGCGGACGATCTGGTAGCTCTCCTTGCGCACCAGGGCGGCGAGGCGTCGGGCGCGGCCCTTCATCTCTCCGCCTCCGCTTCCGAACCCTGCACCAGCGCGACAAAGGCGTCCTCCATCGTCGGATCGGGATTGTCCTTCGACGCGACCTTGGCCTTGAGCTCGTCTGGCGAGCCGAGCGCGATCGACCTGCCGCGGTAGATGAGCGAGATGCGGTCGCAATATTCGGCTTCGTCCATGAAGTGGGTAGTGACCAGCACCGTGACGCCTCTCTCGACGAGCCCGTTGATGTGGGTCCAGAATTCGCGCCGCGTGATCGGATCGACGCCCGATGTCGGCTCGTCGAGGAAGAGCGCTTCCGGCTCGTGCATCACGGCGCAGGCGAGAGCGAGCCGCTGCTTGAGGCCGAGCGGCAGATCCTTGGCCGACATGCCGGCGTGTTTCGCGAAATCGAAGATGTCGCTGACGAGCGCGATCTTGTCACGTTTCCGGGTGCCCTTGAGGCCATAGACGCCGGCGAAGAAGCTCAGATTCTGGGCGATGTTCAGATCGCCGTAGAGCGAGAATTTCTGCGCCATGTAGCCGAGGTGGTTGCGCGCCTCGGCGGTGTCGCGGCGCAGGTCGTAACCGGCGACGCGGCCTTCGCCGGCCGACGGCCTGAGGAGGCCGCAGAGCATTTTGAAGGTCGTGGACTTGCCGGCGCCATTGGGGCCGAGGAGGCCGAAGATCTCGCCGCGCTCGATGTCGAAAGTGATGTCCTCGGCGGCGGTGAAATCGCCGAAGCGCTTGGTGAGGCCGCGGGCCTCGATCACATGCCTTTCGGCATTCCGATGCGGCCTGGTCGCCTCCGCGAGCTTCGAGCGCCCGCCGGGGCCGCCGCCCAGCATGTCGACGAAGGCATCCTCGAAACGCGCCGCCGCGGGGTTGATCCTGGCCGGCAAGCCGGCGTCGGCGGTGGGCACGGCCGGCGGGTTCGCCGCCACGGTGACGAGGCGGATGGCTTCGCCCTGGATGACGCCATCGATGATGCCGGGCTGGTCGAGGAGCCTGGCGAGGAGCGGACGCCGGCGTTCTTTTATCCCGCTCACCTTGTAGACCCGGCCGGCGACGCGCTCCGTGAGCCCGGCGGGCGCCCCGGTGAAGAGCAGCTTTCCCTGGTTGAGCAGAAGCACGCGCGTGCAGGCTTCGGCCTCGTCGAGATAGGCCGTCGACCAGACGACGCCGATGCCCTCACGCGTCAGGTCCTCGACCATTTTCCACAGGTCGCGCCGCGAGATGGGATCGACGCCGACGCCCGGCTCGTCGAGAAGGAGCAGGCGCGGCTTCTTGAGGAGGGCGCAGGCGAGGCCGAGCTTCTGCTTCATGCCGCCCGACAGTTTGCCGGCGAGCCGTCCGGTGAAGCGCTTGAGATCGGTGAAAGTCAGAAGCTCGTCGTAGACAGTGGGACGGTCCGCGGCGGCCAGGCCTCGCAGGTCGGCATAGAGGTCGAGGTTCTCCTGAACGCTCAGGTCCTCGTAAAGGCCAAAGCGCTGCGGCATGTAGCCGATTTCGGCCTGGATCCTGTCGGGTTGCTTTCGCGTGTCGAAGCCGAGCACGGTGAGCTTGCCCGCATCGGGCAGGAGGAGTCCGGTCATCAGGCGGATGAGCGTCGTCTTGCCCGCGCCGTCCGGCCCGACGATGCCGGTGATCTCGCCGCCCTTGATCGCGGCCGTGATCTGATCGAGGGCGAGAGCAGCCCCGAATGTCTTGCTGATGCCCTCGATGCTGACGAAGTCTTCGCTCATCGCACTCCATCACTCGTCCCGGCGAAGCGAGTCCGAGCCTGTGGGAAGCGCAACAGGCTCCGGAATATGGACCGTCACCGGCATGCCTTGGCGCAGTCCCTGGTCGGGCTCGCCGATGACGATGCGCAGGCGATAGACCAGATCGGTGCGCAGCTCCGGCGTCTCGACCGATTTGGGCGTGAACTCGGCGACCGGAGAGATGAAGCCGATCTTGCCGCGATAGGGCTTGTCCGGCGCCGAGTCGGACGTGACGCTTACTTCGAGTCCGGGATGGATCTTGCCGAGCAGCGGCTCGGGAACATAGCTTCGCACCCAGACCGGACGGTCGAGCGACAGCACGTAGACGACGTCGCTGGTCGCGACGATGGCGCCGGGCTCGCGCAGGCGCGACAGGATCACGCCGGCAGCGGGCGCCTTGAGCGCGGTGTCCGCGAGCGCGGTCCTGGCGGCGGAGAGATCGGCTTCCGCGGCCGCGAGATTGGCGCGCGCCGCGGTGATATCCTCCTTGCGGGTACCCTCCTCGAGCAGCTGGAGAGCCTGGCGGGCCGAAGCCAGGCGGGCTTGTGCGCTGTCGCGATTGGCGCGGGCGTTGTCGAGCGCCGCTTCCGAGATCGTCCGGCCGGGCCTGAGCTTGAAGGCGCGGTCATAGGCGAGCTTGGCGTTCTCGAAGTCGGCCATGCGCTCTTCGACCTGGGCGCGCGCCTGCGCGATCTCCGCTGCCCGCGGGCCCGCCACCAGCTTGGCGAGCGTGGCGCGCTGGGTCTCGACTTGCGCCGCCGCGGCGGCAACCTTGTCCTCATAAGGCTTGGCGTCGAGACGGGCGAGGAGGTCGCCCGGCTTGATCCTGTCGCCTTCATCGAATTTCATCTGCGCGACCCGTCCGCTGACACGGAATCCGAGATCGACCTGGCGGATGTCGACATTGCCGTAAAGCGTGATGCGATCCTCTTCGGAAGAGCGCCAGCCGAGCTGCGCGGCGAGATCGAACCACCAGACGGCGAAGGCGCCGATGAGCAATAGGGCCAGCAATGCGGCGATCCGCCGTATCATATGTCGACCTCGTGCAGCCTTGACAAATGTCAACAATTGTTGACATATCGACTTTACGGCCCGGTTGTCAATGGGGGTGCCGGGCAGCGCCTTTGTCCATCCACCCGAGCCTCGGTAAAGAACTGCACAGATTGATCGAATGACCAGAACAGCCAAGCTCCGGAAGTCCGATGCGACGCGGGCGCGCATCATCGAGGCGGCGCGCGAGCGGTTCCGCAAGGAAGGCTATGAGCGCACCACCATTCGCAAGGTGGCCCGCGACGCCGGGATCGATCCGGCCCTGGTCATGCGCTATTTCGAGAGCAAGCGCGGGTTGTTCGATGCGGCGATGACGGTGGAACTGCGGATTCCCGATCTCGGCGGCCATCCGCGCGACAGGCTGGGCGAGGCGCTGATCACTCATTTTCTCAATCGCTGGGAGGAGCCGGACGACGACTCGCTGCAGCTTCTCCTGCGCTCATCGGCGAGCAATGAAGAAGCCGCCGAGCGCCTGCGCCTGGTCTTCCGCGAGCAGATCGTCGGCATGGTGGCGCGGTTGCGCGGCGGGGAGACGGATGCCCGCGACATTGCCGCTCTCATCGCGACGCAGACGGTGGGTCTCGCTTACACGCGCTACATCCTCAAGCTGCCGCCGCTCGTCGCCATGCCGCGCGCGACGATCATCAGGGTGATCGGCGCCACCATCCAGCGGTATCTGGACCTGCCTTGAGCTTCCTCTCCCATCCCTCGGACGGAACCTCAGCTCTTCGCCAGAGCCTGCGTGATGTCGGCGATGAGGTCGTCCGGATGCTCGACCCCGATCGACAGACGGATCGTGGAGTCGAGAATGCCGATGCGGTCGCGGACCTCCTTGGGGACACCGGAATGGGTCATGGCCGCGGGATGGCTCGCGAGCGACTCGGTGCCGCCGAGGCTCACCGCCAGCTTGAAGATCTGCAGCGCGTTGAGAAAGGCGAAAGCGCTTTTTTCGCCGCCCCTGATGTCGAAGGAAAAAGTGGAGCCCGCGCCCTGGCACTGCGCCTTGTAGACGCGCGCCGCCGGATCGGCCGCGTCAAGGAAGGGCAGATAATGGAGCCTGTCCACTTTCGGGTGATCGCGCAGGAAGCGTGCCACCGCTTCGGCATTTTCGTTGGCCCGCTCCATGCGGATGGTGAGCGTTTCGAGCGACCGGCCGAGCATCCAGCAGGAATGGGGATCGAGCTGCGTGCCGATGGCGCCGCGCAGCGCCTTGACCGGCTTGAGGATCTCGAGCCGCCCGAGCGCCGCGCCGGCAATGAGATCGGAATGGCCGCCGACATATTTGGTGAGCGAATAGAGCGAGATGTCGGCCCCCTGATCGAGCGGCCGCTGGAAGACCGGCCCGAGCAGGGTATTGTCGCAGACGATCACCGGGCGATGCTTCTGCCGTTTGCCGATCTCCTCTGCGACGCGCGCCATGAGACCGACGTCGACCAGCGTGTTGAGCGGATTGGAGGGCGTTTCGATGAGGATGATGGAAACACGCCCCTTGTTCAGCGCCTCTCCGGCGGCGTTGCGCACCGCCGCTTCGCTGACTCCGTCGGTAAAGCCGGCCGCACCGATGCCGAGATTGAGGAAGGTGCGGGCGAGCAGCGTCTCGGTGCCGCCATAAAGCGGCTGCGAATGCAGGACCGCATCGCCCGGCCGGGCGAAAGCGAGAAGCGTCGTGGCGATCGCCGACATGCCGGAGGAAAACAAAGCGCAGGCTTCGGTTCCTTCGAAGGCCGCCAGCCGGTCCTCGACGATTTCGCTGTTGGGATGGTTGAAGCGGGAATAGACGAGACCCGCACCCTTGCCCTTCGGCGGCTCGCGCCGTCCGGCGACGAAATCGAAGAAGTCCTTTCCTTCCTCGGCGGTCTTGAAGACGAAGGTCGAGGTGAGAAAGACCGGCGGCTTGACGGCGCCTTCTGAGAGCTGGGGATCGAAGCCATAGCTCAACATCAGCGTTTCGGGATGCAGGCGGTGATTGCCGATATGGGTCTTGGATGGCCGAGGCCTGGTCATGGCGTCCTCCGCGTCAGGAGTTGGGCGGTCAGTCTAGATCAGCCCCGTGGCCGGCCCAAGCAAGGCGGAGATGAAGGCTACGCCGGTGAGCCCGCCGCGACGACGATCTGCGGGCCCGCCTGCCCGATTGCGGCGCCGAGCGGGGCAGGCGGGGCGGTATCGACGACCAGCCTGTGGATCTCGCGCAGATCGGCGATGCGCACCATGGCCTGGCGATTGAACTTGCTGGCATCGCAGAGCGCGATCACCTGGTCTGAGCGCTGGATGAAAGCCCGCTTGATCTCCGAATCCTCGGGCGAATAGTCGAACAGGCCCTGATCGGTGATGCCCGACAGGCCGAGGAACACGATATCGTAGTGATAGGAGGAGACAAAAGCTGCGGCACTCGATCCAAAGATCGACAATTCACGCCCGCGCAGCCTTCCGCCGGGAAGATAGACGGGATGGCTCGTCTCGGCGAGAAGGCTCGCGGCGCGCGTGTTGTTGGTGATGATCCTGAGATCGGGGATATCGCCCAGGAAGCGGGTGAGCTCGAGCGTCGTCGAGCCGGTGTCGAGAGCGATGGTATGGCCGGGCTTCACGAATTGCGCGGCGGTCCGGGCGATGCGGATCTTGGCTTCGCCATTGCGCCGCCGTCGCGCCTCGAAGGTCGGCTCCCTGATGTCATAGACGTTGCCGGCGCCGTTCCTGGCGATGAGCGCCCCGCCATGGGTGCGCCGGATCGTGCCGGAGCGCTCGAGTTCGGTGAGGTCGCGCCTGATCGTGATCTCGGAGACGCCGGCTTCCTCGGCGATGTCGGCGACGCTCATGAAGCCGCGCCGGGCGAGGCGTTCCACCAGCAGGTTCTGCCGGGCGACGGGGTCACGGGATGGCATGATCGGTTGCTGGCCTGTCACGATGATCGATATCGTTCAAATACGTACACGAGGATAAAGCGTCGTCTCGCGCCTATCATGTCTTGTTTTGGAACTCTCCGCCACTATAATGATCGAAAATGATCAGACGCCGTCGAGAGTGGCCTTGCCCATGAAGAGCATCGCCAAGAGAGTCCTTCCGCACATCGTCCTGTGTGCCTTCTCTCTCGTGATTCTGATGCCGCTTCTGTGGATATTGCGGGTGAGCCTCACCGACCGGCTCACCGCCTACAAGATCCCGCCCGAGATCGGCACCCTTGGCCTCATGAATTATGTCGAGATCTTCGCCCGCTATCCGTTCACCGGCTGGTTCTTCAACAGCCTGATTGTCGCTCTGGGTGCGACGGCCATCGCCTTGCCCCTGGCGACGGCGCTCGCCTATGCCTTCGCCCGCTTCGCCACCGGCGGCGCCTTCCTGCGCCTGGGCGTGCTGGCGAGCCAGATGCTGCCGCCCATCATCCTGGTCCTGCCGCTCTTCGGCATGTTCCTGCTGGCGGGGCTCATGCAGAGCCGCCTGGGCCTCATAATCGCCCATCTCACCATCGCCTTGCCGTTCCTCGCCTGGATGCTGGTGTCCTTCTTCGAGGGCGACGTGGCGCGCCTCGAGGAGGCGGCGCGCGTCGACGGCGCCACGCGCTGGCAGGCCTTTCGCCTGATCGCCGTGCCGGTGGCGGCTCCCGGCATATTGGCTGCCGGCCTTCTGGGCTTCATCCTGAGCTGGAACGAATTCCTCTTCGCGCTCGTCCTCTCCGGTCCGTCGAGCCAGACGCTGCCCGTGGGCCTTGCCGCGCTCGAGACCCATGCCGGAGTCGAGATTGCGCCGCTTGCCGCGGCGACCGTCGTTTCCCTGCTGCCGGTCTTCGCGCTCCTGCCTTTCCTGCGCAGGCATCTCATCAAAGGCCTTTCACTTGGCGCCCTCAAGTGAAACGGATCTCAGCACAAGGGCCCGATCGGGAGGTTGCAGATGATAAGAAAATGGCTCGTGGCGGCGGCATTGGTGACGGGACTTTCGAGCCCGGCCTTTGCCGAGACGGTGAACATCCTCATGGAAGGCGTTCCCGATACCGAATATGTCAAGACCCTGCTGCCCGAGTTCAAGCAGGCGACCGGCATCGACGTCAATCTCGAGGTCGTGAACTATGCCGAGATGCACACCAAGCTCGTGCCGCAGCTGGTGGCGCCTTCCGGCAGCTATTCGGCGATCGTCGTGGATTTCTACTGGGTGGGCGAGTTCACCAAGGCCGGCTGGCTGCAGCCGCTCGATGAGCGCATCAAGGCCGACAATTTCGACACTTCCGTCTATGTGCCGAAGCTCATGGACCTCGTCGGCAAGGTCGACGGCACCACCTATATGCTGCCGTTCTACAACTATGCCATGGGTCTTCTCTATCGCAAGGATCTGCTCGAGGACGAGAAGAACAAGGCCGGCTTCAAGGCGAAATACGGCTTCGACCTCGCCCCGCCCAAGACCTGGGACGAGTATCTGAAGCAGGTCGAGTTCTTCACCAAGGACGGCATCAACGGCGTGGTCAATCAGGGCCTCAGGCCCGATCCCATCGCCATGGAATGGTCGAACTATCTCTTCGCCAATGGCGGTGAGTATCACGACGATAACTGGAAGCCGACGCTCGATACCGAGGCCGGTGTGAAGGCCGTCGAGCAATATTCGACCAATGTCAACAAATATGGGCCGGTCGGATCGGCGAGCTTCTCCTTCGACGAGGCCTTCAACGTGATGGCGCAGGGCAAGGCCTACAGCTACATCACCTACAACTTCTTCCGTGCCGGCATCGACGATCCGACGAAATCGGCGGTCGTCGGCAAGGTCGAGATCATGCCGGTGCCGGGGACCGAACCCGGCAAGGGCGGCAGCCTCAACGGTGCCTGGGGCTGGGCGATTCCCAAATCGAGCCCCAATCCGGACGCCGCGTGGAAATTCCTCCAATGGGTGGAATCCCCCGAGATCGCCAAGAAGCGTGCGCTTCAGGGCGGCTCGCCCACCCGCACCGATGTCTTCGACGATGCCGAGGTGAACGCCAAATACCCCTATGCCAAGGCGTTGAAGGAGATGCTGCTGACGAGCCACAACTTCCCGGTCTTCACCTATACGCCGCAGCTCGTCGAGGTGCTGGGGCGCGAGTTGAGCCTAGCGGTCGCGGGTGAGAAGAAGGCGTCCGACGCCCTTGCCGCGGTCGAGGCCGAGATGACCGAGCTCGCCAGGAAGGACGGCAAGCTGAAGTAGCCGCGCCGCCCGTGCCCTTGTCCCCTCTCCCGTCCGAAGGATGGGAGAGGGCGTCCGGCAGGGGACGGGCCTTTCTTGAATCGAAGAGAAGAATGATTTCCGCGCGGACCGCAATCCCATGACTCTCGCTGCCGACGACAGGCGATCGGCCGGCCGGCCGCCCGCGGCCCGCACCGCGGTCGAGCGGCGGGACCGGCTGTTCGGCTGGATCATGGCCTCGCCGAGCCTGGCATTGCTTTTCCTGGTCATCCTCTTCCCGGTATTCTGGGCGCTCTATACCAGCGTCCACGACTACACGCTGATCGCGCCCAATTTCGATACGTTCAACGGCTTCGACAATTATGCCAAGGCGCTGGGCGATCCCGAATTCCGTCACACGCTGTGGCTGACCGCCTTCTTCGTCGCGGCGGTCGTTCTGCTCGAATTCACGCTCGGCTTCCTCGTCGCCCTGATGCTCAACGCGGTCGAGCGCTTCAAGTCGGTCTATTACGCCATTCTCCTGTGCCCGCTTTTGATGAACCCCGTCATCGTCGGGCTCATCTGGCGCATGTTCCTGCATCCTTCGCTCGGCATCGTGAACTATCTCCTGAGCACCGTCGGCATCGCTCCGGTGAACTGGCTCGGCAGCACCAAGGTGGCGCTGTGGACGGTGATCATGGTCGATATCTGGCATCAGGTGTCGTTCATGATCGTGCTTCTGCTCGCCGGTCTCTCGGCCTTGCCGCGCGAGCCCTACGAGGCGGCCCGCGTCGACGGCGCGTCTGCCGTGCGCTCCTTCTGGCACATAACCCTGCCGCTGATGTGGCCGGTCATCGCCGTCACCCTGCTGATCCGGCTGATCTTCGCGGTGAAGACCTATGACCTCGTCTATATCATGACCCGCGGCGGCCCCGGCGTGTCCACCGACCTCGTCAGCTACTTCATCTATCGCACCGCCTTCGTCGGTCTCAACATCGGCGAGGCGTCGGCCATGTCGGCGATCCTGCTCATCGTCATCCTGGCGCTCACTGCCTATCTTCACCGCTACATGCGCTCCCTCACCTGACGAAAGCACGAATGGCCTCGATCTCGCTCACCAACATCCACAAGCTCTATCCGAACGGATATGCGGCGGTCCGTGACGTCTCGCTCGACATCAAGGACGGAGAGTTCATGATCCTCCTGGGTCCTTCGGGCTGCGGCAAGTCGACGACCTTGCGCATGATCGCCGGACTCGAGACGATATCGGCCGGTGATCTGCACATCGGCGGCAAGCGCATGAACGATGTCGATCCCGCCGACCGCGACGTCGCGATCGTCTTCCAGAATTACGCCCTCTATCCGCACATGACGGTCGCCGACAACCTCGCCTTCGGCTTGCGGCTGCGCGGCGCCGCATCGGAAGTCATCTCCAGCCGCGTCGCCGCCATCGCCGCGACGCTGGGCATCGGCGAGCTCCTGGCGCGCAAGCCGGCGCAGCTCTCCGGCGGGCAGCGCCAGCGCGTCGCATTGGGGCGGGCTCTGGTGCGCGAACCCCAGGCCTTTCTGCTCGACGAGCCGTTGTCCAATCTCGACGCGAAACTGCGTTCGTCGATGCGGACCGAGCTCATCAAGCTGCATCGCTCGCTCGGCACCACCATCGTCCATGTCACGCATGATCAGGTGGAAGCCATGACCATGGGCGAGCGGATCTGCATCATGAGGGATGGCGTCATCATACAGGTAGGAGCGCCCATGGAGGTCTACCGCAATCCGGCCGACACCTTCGTCGCGGGCTTCCTCGCCAGCCCGCCGATGAACCTCCTGCGCGCCCGCCTGGCGCCGGAAAGCGTGTCGGTCGGCGTCGATCTGCCTCTGCCGGAGGGCCTGCGCAGCACCTTCGCCGGCCATGCCGGCGAGGAAGTGATCGTCGGACTGCGGCCGGAGGACTTTCATCTGAATCGCGACGGCGCGCGCCTGCCGGCACCGCTCGCGATCGTCTGCGTGGCCACGGAAGTGCTGGGACCCGAGGTGATCCTGGTCGGCACCCTCGATGGGGCGGATCAGACGGAAGTCCATGTCCGTTGTCCGCGCGATTTTCGCGCCGACCCGGGAGCCGTGACGACGTTCTTCTACGATCTGGCCGAGCTGCAGCTCTTCGACGCGAAGACGACCAAGGCGCTCAGGCGGCCGCGCGCCATTTGATTTTGAATTGGATTTTCATGGAAAGACGCTCTTCGCAGCGGTGACGGGCAAAACGCCGCAGAAAATTTGCCGCACGCCAAAGAAGACGATCGTGCCTGTGATCAAACACCGCGCCAGACGAAATAGATCACGGCCCAGCAGGCCAGTCCGATGGCGGCGGCGATGAGATAGGCTCTCGCCGCCGAATGCGGCCCGCCGCGCGACTCCTCCGCGACAAGTTGCTCCGCCATGCGCCGTGCATCTTCGCGCTTGTCGTTCATCGGCTTGTCATAAGACCTTGATGCATGCGTAGCAGCACCGTCTTGATGTTCGATATCTTCTTCCTGCATGTGATGTCGCGCCGTCGAGATGGAAGTGTTAACGCAAATGCCTGCGATGTTTTCTGAATGTCTTGCTTGCAACTTGACACGTGGTCAACATCTTACGCTCAAATTTTTCCGCTGCGAGCTAATTGTTGCCACCTTCTTGAGCAAAAAGAACAATCATTGTGCAGCGCGAAATTTTTTCCGCTGCACATGCGTCTTCGCGCTTGCAAAACCGGGCAAGCTCGGCATTAACTCCTCGTGGGCGGCAACCCAATGAAAGCGAATGGAGGGATCCATGGACTTTCGTGTGAGGCCAAATTCAGCCGCTAGCGGCGAATATGCTCTGCACGCTGATGTGCTCACCGTGAGTACGAACGTCGATACAGCGCTACAAGGCAAGTCGGTCGTCATCAACAAGTCGATGGTAAAACGCTGCATCGACGTTTTGGTTGCCTCCCTTGCGGTCGTCGTTCTGGCGCCCGTCGGGCTCCTTATCGCCCTGGCGATCAAGCTGGAGTCGCCCGGGCCGGTGCTTTTCTGGCAGTTGCGCTACGGCCGCAACCGCTCGTCCTTCTACATCTGCAAGTTCCGCAGCATGACGGTGACGGAATCGCGCGGCGGCTTTACCCAGGCGAGGCGCAACGATGCGCGCGTGACGCGGCTCGGGCGTTTCTTGCGCAAAACGAGTCTGGATGAGCTGCCGCAGCTCTACAATGTCCTGCGCGGGGAGATGTCGCTGGTCGGTCCAAGGCCGCATGCGATCGCGATGGACGACGCTTTCGCCGAGGTGATCAGCAACTTCAACGACCGCCATCTGGTCCGCCCCGGGCTCACCGGCCTCGCCCAGGTGGCGGGATTTCGCGGGCCGACGGAAGCCCTCGAGCATATCGAATACAGGCTGCATCACGATCGCCTCTATATCGACAAGTGGTCGCTGCTTCTGGACATGAAGATCATGTTCCGCACCGTGTTCGCTTTGGCCGGACCCAACGCCCTGTGAGCATGCCGACCCGCCGTGCGGCGCGGCGGATGTAATTCGAAAATTGGGAAGGGTGTCGCCGGCGCGGGCCGGCCTGTCACGAAAGGACGCTGGATGAATATCACCATGATCGGATCGAGCTACGTGGGTCTGGTCTCGGGCGCCTGTCTCGCCGACTTCGGCCACAAGGTCGTCTGCGTCGACAAGGACGGCGCCAAGATCGACGCCTTGCAGCGAGTTGAGATCCCGATCTTCGAGCCGGGACTCGACCGCATCGTCGAGGACAACGTCAAGGCCGGCCGCCTGTCGTTCACCGTCGATCTCGCGCAGGGCGTCGCGGCGGCGGATGTCGTCTTCCTCGCCGTGGGCACGCCGTCGCGGCGCGGCGACGGGCATGCCGACCTGAGCTTCGTCGAAGCGGCGGCGCGCGAACTCGCCAGGGCCGTGCGGCCGGGAACGGTCATCGTCATCAAGTCGACGGTTCCCGTGGGAACCTCGGACAAGGTCGAGATTATCGTCGCCGGCGCCAATCCCGCGCTTGATTTCTCGGTCGCCTCCAATCCGGAGTTTCTGCGAGAAGGCTCCGCCATCGCCGACTTCAAGCGTCCGGACCGCATCGTCATCGGCGTCAATGACGAGCGCGGCCGCAATGCGCTCGGCGAAGTGTACCGCCCGCTCTATCTCAACCGGTCGCCCCTGATGTTCACCTCGCGCCGCACCGCCGAGCTCACCAAATACGCGGCCAATGCCTTCCTCGCCATGAAGGTGACGTTCATCAACGAAATCTCCGATCTGTGCGAAAAAGCCGGCGCCGACGTCCAGGACGTCGCGCGCGGCATCGGCCTCGACAACCGGATCGGTCCCAAATTTCTCCATGCCGGCCCCGGCTATGGCGGGTCGTGCTTTCCCAAGGACACCGCGGCCCTCATCCGCATCGCCCAGGACTTAGAATCGCCGATGCGCCTCGTCGAGACGACGGTGGCGGTCAACGATACGCGCCGCCGCGCCATGGGACGCAAGGTTTCCGCGGCCTGCGGCGGCGATCTCCGCGGCAGGACCGTTGCGCTGCTCGGCGTCACCTTCAAGCCGAATACCGACGACATCCGGGAAGCTCCCGCTCTGGCGATCATACAGGCGTTGCGGGACGGCGGCGCCGCCGTCCGCCTCTATGACCCGGCCGGCATGGAGAACGCCCGCGCCGCGCTGGAGGACGTCGAGTTCGGCGGCAGTCCTTACGAGGTCGCCGACGGCGCCGATGTCCTGGTGATCGCGACCGAATGGGAGGAATTCCGGGCGCTCGATTTCCGGCTGCTGCGGCGGGTCATGAAGTCGCCGTGCCTCGTCGATCTGCGCAACGTCTATCGCCGCGAGGACATCGCCAGGCACGGCTTCCGCTATTTCAGCGTCGGCCGCCCGGATCACGATATCGCGCTGCATGTCGCCGAAGCGGCCGAGTAGGAGCGGGGAGGGTCGAAGCATGTCGCTCACATTTCCGCTGTCCGCGACGAAGGATCGGGCGCCGCGTTGCGTGATCGTCGTCGAGAATCTCCCGGTGCCGTTCGACCGGCGGGTGTGGCAGGAGGCCAACGCCCTGAAGGACGACGGCTGGGAAGTCTCCGTCATCTGCCCGAGAAACGAGCAGCATCCGCGCGCCTTCGAGGAGATTGACGGCATCGCGATCTACCGCCATTCGCTTCCGGTCGAGGCGCGGGGAAAATTCGGATTCCTGCTCGAATACGCCTCGGCCCTGTTTCACGAGACGCGGCTGCTCATGCGCATAGCCTTCACCCGCGGCTTCGACGTCGTGCAGGGCTGCAATCCCCCGGATCTCATTTTCCTGGTCGCCGCGCCCTACAAGCTCTTCGGCAAGAAATTCGTTTTCGACCATCACGATCTCTGCCCCGAGCTTTATGCCGCGAAATATGGCCGGCATGATCTCTTCCATCGGCTTCTGCTCCTGGCCGAGAAGTGCACCTTCCGGCTTGCCGATCGGGTGATCTCCGCCAACCACACATATCGCGACATCGCGATCGTGCGGGGCGGCCGGGCGCCCGGCAGCGTGACCGCCGTCTACAGCGTCCCCGACCGGCAGAAGCTGCGCCGTGTCGCGCCCGATGCGGCGTTGCGGTCGGGCGCCGATGTCGTTCTGGGCTATCTCGGGATCATCGCCGACCAGGACGGCGTCGACCACCTGGTCCGCATGATGCGTCACATCGTCCGTGACCATGGCCGGCGGGGCGTGCGCGCCGTCGTCGTCGGCGACGGTCCGGCGCTCGCTTCGGTCAGGGAACTGGCGCGCGCCCTGGGGGTCGCCGATCAGGTCGTCTTCACCGGCTATCTGCGCGGCGAGGCGCTGCTCTCCGCCGTCAGCAGCTTCGACATCGGCATCATCCCCGATCCGGTGAACGAGTACAACGACAAGATCAGCATGAACAAGGTGTTCGAATATTCGGCCCTGGCCATTCCTTCGGTGTCTTACGATCTGAGCGAGACCCGGCGCCTGTTGGGCGGGGCGGGAACCTTCGCCGGCGAGGCGACGCCGCATGGTCTCGCCGCAGCGGCGCTGCCGCTGATCGACGACGAAAACCTGCGGCGCGAGCTTGGTGAGCGGGCCGGGCGCCTGGCCGAGGAAAGGTTCAACTGGGACAGCGAGGCGCGGAAATACGTCGCCGTCTACCAGGACCTCGTGAAGATAAGGGCTTATGCATGATCGCCGTCAGGTATCTGGCCGCGCTGGGCGCGGCTGTCGTCTTTGCCTTCGCCGCATGGCCGGGCACGGTGAAGGCCGCCAAGGACGCCTGCCCGGGTGAGTTGAGCGAGCGCACGCTCGATCTCTCCGACGCCGGCATCGAGGCCTTCGGCACTCTGGGGAAGTTTCCCGCCCTGCCTCTCGAAAAGGGTGAATATGTCCTGACCTTCGATGACGGGCCGCGCAAGGCCACGACGCCGAAGATCCTCGACGAACTGCGCAAGGCCTGTCTGCATGCGACCTTTTTCATGGTGGGCCGCGAGGCGGCGAAATATCCGTTCGTCGCGCGGCAGGTGGCGGAAGCCGGGCATTCGATCGGCAGCCATACTTTCTCGCATCGCCGCCTCAAGGATCTTTCCCATGCCGAGGCCGTGCTGGAGATGAAGCTCGGCCAGAGCGCCGTCGAATGGGCGGTGTTCCGGACCCGCTCGACACCCGTGAGCCTGTTCCGCTTCCCGGAGAACGCGGCCACTCCCGATCTTATCGAGACGGCGGCGCGCATGCGTCTCGTCATCGCGAGCTACGACGTGTCGCCCGAGGACTGGCGCGGCGATGCCCCGCAGAACTCGCTCAAGCGCCTGCGGCAGAGGCTCAATGCCGTCGACCGCGGCGTGATCGTCATGCACGACGTGCGGCCGAACACCGTGCCGCTTCTGCCGATGGTGCTGGACGAGCTCAAGGCGCGCGGCGCCCGGATCGTCCATCTGGTGGAGTAAGGGTCATGCCGCACAACTCAGACAAGCGTCCGCATGCCGACGTCATGGACGAGCTCTGCCG
The DNA here is from genome assembly GCA_050246735.1 of Parvibaculaceae bacterium. Classification (GTDB taxonomy): domain Bacteria; phylum Pseudomonadota; class Alphaproteobacteria; order Rhizobiales; family Aestuariivirgaceae; genus Taklimakanibacter. The sequence goes on from JBFWVM010000002.1 coordinate 119,588, forward strand.
CAGGCTTGGATATATCGCGAGCATCATCCCGCGCGACAGGCCGATCGTCTTTCTCGACTATCCGATGCACGGCAATGTCGGCGATCTTCTCATCCATGCCGGCACCGACCGCTTTTTCGCCGCTTGCGGCTATCGCGTGATCGGGCATTTCAGCCTCCACGAATTCTGCTTGAGCCACCGTCCGGGCAAGCCGCTCGTCTTCTTCAAGGACTCGGTGCGCCGCCTCGACGATCTGGCGGCCACGGGAGCGACGATCGTCTTCCAGGGCGGCGGCAATCTCGGCGATCTCTACCGCGATCATCAGATGTTCCGCGAGCTGGTGATCCGACGCTATCCGCAAGCACCCATCGTCATCCTGCCGCAGTCGGTCCATTTCGATGATCCGGCCAACCGCGCCGCGACGGCCGAGGTCTTCGCAGGCCATCCGCAGCTCTACATTTTCGCCCGCGACCGCGAATCTCTGGACTTCGCCCGCAATGATTGCAGATGCCCGGCGGCGCTGATGCCGGACATGGCCCATGCGCTGTGGGGACACCTGCCGCGCCATCACGGCGGCGACACCCGCCTGTTGAATTTCCGCCGCCGCGACAAGGAGGGGGCCGGGGACCGGACCGTAGCCGGCAGCACCTTCGATTGGGACGACCTGACGACCGCGGCCGACCGCGGGATGATCCGCCTGCTGCGGAAAATGCAGTCCGTGGACTTCCCTTCCCGCCACATCCTGCCGAACCATGTCCTGTGGCGCCGGTATCGCGACCATCTGCTGCGCCGTTCGGTCAGGCTGGTGGCCGGCTATGGACGGCTGGTCACCGACCGGCTGCACGGGATGATCCTCGGCGCCTTGCTCGACATGCCCGTCACCTGCGAGGACAACAGCTACGGCAAGGTAAGCCGCTATTACAGCGAGTGGCTTTCAGCGTCCGACCGTATCGACCATCGCCGGCGCCGGCAGATGCCAAAGGCCGGGGCGGCTGCGCCGGCAACAGCATCGGCCATGGGGGAACTGAAGCGATATGGCACCTGAAATCCTGTTCATCACCACGACCGACGCCGGCGGCGGCCGCGCCGGCGATCTCGCGCGTCTCATGTCGTCCATGACGGCCGGTCTTGCCGGGCGCGACTGGCGCATGCTGCTCCTCGTTCAGCGCGCGGCGCCGGGAACGAGCCTCGGCATGGCGGTTCCGCCGAATGTCGGGATCGAGGCCATCCCGAACCGCATGTCGCTGTCGCAGGCGCGCAATCTTCTCCTCGGCCGGGCGCGTGAGCTCAACCTCCTGTCGCGCCCGACGCTCGTCGCCTTTCCCGACGACGATTGCTGGTATCCGGCCGGCGCCCTGGAACGGATCATCAACCTGTTCAGAACCGAGCCGGGTCTCGACTTCTGGTTCTGCGGCTATGCCTCCGCGCCTGTGGCGCCCGTGCGCGCGCTCTCGATGGACACCAGGCCGCCGTCGGTCTTCAACGTAGCTGCCAAGGCCTCGTCGAACACGATCTTCCTGCGCAGCCGGATCGTCGAGCGGATCGGCGGCTTCGACGAGGAGCTGGGCGTCGGCACGGCGAACAACGGCGGGGAGGACACCGACTATGCCCTGCGCGCCTATTCCGAAGCGCGCAAGAGCCGTTTCGTCGATCAGCCGCTGATCGGACATCGCGATCACGATCCCCGTCTCAGGTCGCATTATTTCCGCGGCAGCCTCATCGCCATCGCCCGCCATACGGCGAAGCGCCCGGCGAGCGTCGTCCTTCTGCTGCGCAAGCTGCTGGTCGGGAGCGTCCTGGTGGCGACGCGGCGCATGGCGCCGGGCGAATTCATGGCGGCGTTGAAGGCGGCATTCACCGCAGTGCCGCAACGCCGGTCGAACGGGGAGACGGCCTAGATGCGCAGCCTCAACCAGCTGCTGTGGCTCCAGCGCTCCCTGGTGAAGCTCAGATGGCTCTATTTCACGAAATTCTGGGGCATGGACATCCATCCGAGCACCGTCATGTCCCTGAGCGTCCGACTCGACAAGACCCATCCGAAAGGCGTGCATGTCGGACCCGACAGCTATGTGGCTTTCGACGTCGCGATCCTGGCGCACGACATGGTGCGCGGCCTCTATTGCGACACTTACATCGGGGCGCGCTGCTTCATCGGCGCGCGCAGCATCATCCTGCCGGGCGTGCGCGTCGGCGACGGCTCGATCATTGGCTCGGGCAGCGTCGTCACCAGGGACGTTCCGCCGGCCGTGATCGCCGCCGGCAATCCGGCGCGCGTCATTCGCCGCAACATAGAAACCGGTCGTTTTGGCCGACTGCGCGGCGTCGATCCGCCGGCGAGCGGGATGCCGGCTCTGGCCGAAACCGGGCTCGGCCTCGCCGCGCGCGAGGCGGGAGGGTTGCCATGAGCTTGCATGCCGCCGTCCTGATCGTCGCGGCGTCGTTCGGCCTTCAGATCATGGTGGCCGTGCCGGCGGCCGCGCAAGACGCCGAGACCCTGAAGATCGTGACCCTGGGCACGAGTCTGACGGCCAAAGGCGGCTGGCAGGGCGCTTTGCGCCGGTCGCTCGGCGCCTGCCGCAACAAGACCGTCAGCGTCGTCAATCTGGCCAGGAGCGGGATGACCTCCGAATGGGGCGTCACCCAGGTAGAAAAGGTGCTGGCCGAGCGCCCCGACATCGTGCTCGTCGAATTCGCCGTCAACGACGCCGCCCTGACCAGGTTCGTGTCGTTTCGTCGGAGCAGCGCCAACATGGTGGAGATCATTTCCGGTCTGCTGGCCGGCAAGACCAGCCCGGCCGTCTATGTGATGGCGATGAACCCGGTTTCGGGCCTGCGCGGCATGATCCGGCCGTGGCTCGACGACTATGTCGCGCTCCATGCCGCCATCGCCCGGAAGCTGGGCGCGGGCTTCATCGATCACCGTCCGGCCTGGGCCAGGCTTTCGCCGGAGGAGATCGACCGGGCGATCCCCGACGGGACGCATCCTGATCCCGAGGTCGCGAGCCGTGTAATGGTGCCGGTCCTGGTCCACGCTCTCGCCGGCGGCAATTGTTCGGCAGCGAAGACGGAGCGAGGCTATTGAGCGTTTCCGCCGTCATACCGGTGAAGAACCGGCCGGCGCTGATCATCGCGGCCGTCAGGAGCTGCCTTGTCCAGACGTGCGTGCCCGACGAGATCGTCATCGTCGATGACGGATCCGACGACGAGACGCCCGAGATCGTCACCGAATTGGCCCGAGCCGAAGGCCGCATCAAGCTTGTGCGCCGCGCCCTGAGCGGCGGAGCGGCGTCGGCGCGCAACGAAGGAGCCGGGCGGGCGGCGGGCACGTGGCTCGCCTTTCTCGATTCCGACGACCGCTGGCATGAGGAGAAGCTCGCCCGGCAACTGGCGCTCGCCGATCGCTATCCCGGCGCGCCCGCGATATTCTGCGGCATCCGCTATGAATATGTGTCGCGCAAGCCCCGCATCGGCATCCCGCCGCCGCTGGTGACGCATGGCGAACTGGCGGCCTCGAACGTGCTGGCCTCGACCTCGGCCGCGTTCGTGCGCAAGGACCGGTTCGTTGCCGCCGGGGGATTCGATGCGGCACTGCCCAATTGCGAGGACTGGGACCTGTGGCTGAAGCTCGCCAGGGTCGCAGCCCTCCCGGTGGTCCAGATGCCTTTGGTCGACTACAGCTTCGAGGCGGCGAACAAGCTGTCGCGCGACGTCGCCAAGCTGCTGCGCGGCCATGAAGCGGTGTTCGCCCGCATTGCGGCGGAGACCGACGGCGGGAGCCGGGCCCGCTTGTCCGCCCTGCACGATCTGAAGCGGGCCGAGCTCCATATCCGGGTGACCGGCGAGGCGATGCAGGCGCTGCGCTATATGTGGTCCGCCCTGTCGACCTCGCCGTCGCCCGAGGTCGTGAAGCGCGCCGCGCATCTCATGGGCCTCCTCACCATGCATGGAGCGCGCATATGAGCCATGCCGCGTATCAGGCCCTGCCGGCGCCGCAGCGCTCCTTCGCCAGACCCCTGATCGGCGTCGGGCTGCTCGATCTGCTGCTGATCGTCTATGTCTTCGTGACGCAGTTGTCGATCCGCCGCCTGACCGGAAGCGAGAAGGAAGCGACCGATCCGGCGAAGCTCGATCTGTCGAACGTCACCAAGATCGGCCTGTGGACACTGGGTCTCGTTTTTGCGGCCTGGATCCTGCGCCGTTATGCCGGCGACCTGTTGCGCGGGCCGATGCGCTATATGTTGGTCTTCTTCGGCTGGATGTTCGTCACGACGCTCTGGTCGCCGGAGCCGTTCAAGTCGCTGATCATGGCGGCAAGCCTGCTGTCGGTCATTTTCGTGTTCCTCGCCTTTGCCGAGGAACGCGGGCTGCCGTTGCTGTTCGACCGGCTGATCCAGATCGAGACGGTCTTCCTGGCCATATCGATCATCCTCTTCTTTGCCGTTCCCTCTCTGTCCCACATGTTGGCGTGGGATGGTTCGGTCGGCGCGCGGATGAGCGGCATCGGCAGCCATCCGAACCAGACGGGAGTGCTGGCGACGCTGATCATCGTGGCGCTTTACGCCCGCTGCGACAGCGGCAATCTGTCGAGAGCTTTCAAGGCGGCGGCGGTCGTCGTCGCCCTCGCGACTCTGGTCCTGACGGAAAGCCGGACCTCGCTGATCGCGGCCGGCATCGGCTGTCTTGCCTTCTTTTTGTTGAAGAACCGCTGGCATGCGGCGTTGATCCCGCTTCTCGTCTGCCTTGCCGTCGCTTCCGTCCTGGTGGTGAGCCTCGACAACCAGATTTTGGCGGTGTTCGCGCGCTCCGGCGATGTGGAGGAACTGCTCACCGGCACCGGCCGCAGCTTCATCTGGGAACTGTCCTGGAAGCTGGTCAAGCAAGCGCCGATCCTGGGCTACGGCTTCAACTCGACCTTTTCGATGTTCATGGACGAAGCCTACCTGCTGAACGGGGACGTCGGCGTCTATGTCTTCCCGCATTCCCATAATCTGGTGCTGCAGCTGCTTCTGTATGGCGGCGTCATCGCCCTGGCGCTCTTCGTGCTTCCGATCGCGTCGATCGTCCGGCGCGCCACGGCCACCCGCGATCCGCGCATCGCCGCACTGCTCGCCTGCTATCTGTCCTTCACCATGACCGAGTCGGCAGGCTTCTTCCAGTATGCCGACAACATGATCGCGATCCTGGCGCTGGCGGTCGTCGCCGCACAGCTCGCGCCGCCTTTCGCCGGCCGCGCCCCGGCAGCACGCTATCCCGTGGAGGCGGCGCCATGAGGAGCAGGCTGAAATCGGGTTCCGTCCTCCTCGTCGCCAACCTAGCGGAGATGGCGTTCCCCTTCATCCGCAACGTTCTCCTGGCGCGGCTGCTGTCGCAGGAGAATTTCGGTGTGGCGGTCTCGCTCGCGATGATTGCCGCGCTGGTGGAGATCGGCTTCGATTTCGGCGTTCCGGTCTCCGCCGTGCGCTACACCGCAACCGATGATCCCAGGCGCGCGCTGGGCACGCTGCAGACGCTGCAGCTGACCCGCGCCGCGATGATCGGCGCGTTGCTCATGGCGATGTCGCCCCTGCTGGCCGTCATCTTCAAGTCTCCGCATGCGACCTGGGCCTATGTCCTGGTCGGGGCGTGCGCGATCCTGCGCGGCTTCGGCAATCTCGGCGTCAAGCAGGCGATGCGCGACTATGTCTACTGGCCCAATGCCGTCACCATCATCGCGACGCAACTCGCCTGGACTGTGACGGTCCTGATAGCGGCATGGATATTGCCCGACTACTGGGCGATGGCCTGGGGGTTGCTGGCCGGCGTGGCGGCATCGGTCGTCTGCTCCCACATGCTGTCGCGGTTCCGCTGGCGGCTCTCCTGGGACAAGGCGGTTGCCGAGGAGGCGACGTCCTTCGGCAAGCCGCTGGTGCCGAACGGCCTTGTCACCGGCGCGCTGACGCTCGGCGATCGCGTGTTCATCGGCTGGGCGCTCGGCGTGCACGCGCTCGCCTTCTACAGCGTCGTTTTCGGGACCGCGACCTTGCCGCGCGGCGCCATCCTGCGGTTCCTCACCAATCTGTTCGTGCCGGCCTTCGTCAATCGTCCCGCCGATCACCCCTCGGTGAAGAAGAACTGCGCCCGCTGGACGCTCGTCCTGTCGCTGGTCGCCTTTCTTTACGCCATGGGGTTCATCTTCGTGGGAACTCCTCTGCTGCCTTTGCTGTTCGGCGATGCTTATGCGGCGACGCCCCATCTCATGGCCCTGATCGGGCTCAACCTGTTCGTCAAGTTCCTCTATCAGCTGCCCTCGCCGATCGCTCTGGCGCATGGGCGCAGCCGCCTGATGCTGGCCTGCACCGTGTTCTCCGCCGTAGCACTGGCCGTGGGGGTGGCCGCTGCCCTCGTCTGGCCCTCGATCGACGTCTTCGTCCTGGCGCTCACCATGGCGGAGGTCGTTGCCGTCCTGCGCATCGGCATGATCGCCATCAAGACGCTCGGCTATTCGCGCAGCCAGGTATGGCTCGCCCTCCTGGCGCCGATGTCGGCCATCGCCGCGGTGAGCGCGACGAGCTTCGTCTTCGAAAGACTGCCTCTCGTCGACTGGCTCCTGTTCGGCGGCCTGATCACGATAGCCGGTCTCGTCTTCTATGGCGTCATGGCCCATGTCTTCGTCGAGCCCCTGAAGCCCGCCTTGTTGAGGCAGGCGGCGGCGGGCTTCCTCAATCGGCGCGTGGCCGCTGCCGGCGAGGAGCGATGACCATGCGTGTGGCCTATCTCATCCTTGCTCACCGCGCGCCGGCCGATCTGCTGGCGATGCTTCCCGCGCTCCGGCGCCATGGCGAGACCTATCTTCATGTCGATCGGGACGCGACGGGCTTCGACGGTCATTGGCAGGCGCTGGCGCGGCATGCGATCCTTGCCGACCGCCGCCATTCCGTGAGTTGGGGCGGCTTCAGCGTGGTCGAAGCCACGCTCTCCCTGATCGAGACGGCGCTGATGCGCGGCAGCGCCGACTATCTCATGCTGATGAGCGGTGCCTGCCTGCCGGTCTCGAACGCGGCGAGCCTTGCCGGAAGGCTGGCGGCGGACGCGGGCGAGTATATCGACATCATGCCCGGCGGGGAGGCGGCGCGCCATGGCCGCGGCCGGCGGCTCATGCACTATCGCTTCTACAGCAAGACGTTGCCGCGCCCCTGTCTGGGCGCCCTCAATCGGCTGTCGCGTCTCGCCTGGACGCGCCGGGCCTTCGCGGAGGAATTCGGCGAGCCGCGCTTCGGATCGATGTGGTGGTGCCTGTCGCGGCCGTGCCTCGAATGGGCGATGGCGTTCCGGCGCGAGCGTCCGGCCTATGACCGGCGTTTCCGCCATACCGAGACGCCGGACGAATCCTATTTCCAGACACTGGTCTCGCTTTCACCCTTCGCCGGCCAGGTGAAGGGCTCTCTCACCTATGTGGATTGGGACCGCGGCGGCAGCCATCCGAAGACCTTGTCGCGCCGGGACCTGCCGCGCATCGAGGCGTCCGGCCGGTGTTTCGCCCGCAAATTCGATTGGGATCACGACCGCGACCTGGTTCGTGCGCTCTTGGAAGCCTACTGAGGAGATTAGCCGCGATGACGGTCGTAACTCGTCGCCATCTGCTTGCCGCCGCCGGCGCCGCCATGGCCGGGACCATGGCGGCGTCCGCCCAGACGACGGCCGACAAGACCCTGATCGGCGCCGCCAAGTCCAGGAATCTCACCTATGGAGCCGCGGTGGCGACCTGGCAGATCGATCGGGACGCGATCCTGCGCCGGACGTTCGACCGGCAATGCGGCACGGTGGTGCCGGAATGGGAAATGAAATGGGGGACGATCGAGGGGGTTCGCGGCACCCGCAACTATGGTGGCGCCGACCGGATCGTGTCCTTCGCCAGGTCGCATCGCCTGACCTGCCGCGGCCATGCCGCCATCTGGCACCGCAACCTGCCGAAATGGGTCGATCCGGCCATGCGCGAAGAAGGAATGGATGTCGTCGCCGCGCATATTCGCGACCTGATGGCGCATTACAAGGGCACGATCAAGAGCTGGGATATCGTCAACGAGGCCATAGAGCCTAAGGACGGCCAGCCGGATTCATTGCGCGATTCGCCGTTCTTGCGCCGCCTCGGCCCCGATTACATCGGCCGCGCCTTCACCATCGCGGCCGAGGCCGATCCGAGCATACAGGGCTTCTACAACGAATACGGTCTTTGCCACGACGACGGTGTCGACGAAGCGCGCCGCCGGGCGGTGCTGGCGCTTCTGGAGAAGCTCAGGCGCGACGGCGTGCCGGTCTATGGCCTGGGCATCCAAGGCCACCTGGCGATGGGACGGCCTTTCAGCGCCTCCGTCTTCACCACTTTCCTGGGCCAGGTCGCCGCCCTCGGCTTGAAGATACTGATCACCGAGCTCGACATCGACGACCGCAGCCTCACCCAGACCATCAGCGAGCGGGACCGCCTGGTGGGCGAGAGAGCGACCCAGTTCCTCTATGCCGCCATGTCCGAGCGCGCGGTCGAAGGAGTCCTCACCTGGGGATTGTCCGACAAATATTCATGGCTGAACAACGACAAATATCAGAAGCGCAGCGACGGCACGATGAACCGCTGCCTGCCCTATGACGACCAGTTCGAGCGCAAGTCCTTCTGGTTCGCCCTCTACAATGCGTTCAGAAGCGCGCCCCTGCGTTAGGAGATAACCCATGATGCGCGAGACCTTCCCCGCTCCGGCCGCCCTGCCGAACCGCGAGTCCTCGATGCACCCGCCGATCGATCTGTTCCATCTGCTCGCTGTCGCGCGCCGGCAATGGCGCATCGCCGCTCTGAGCGTCGTCGCGATGCTGGCGCTCGGTGTCGTCTATCTGCTGGTGGCGCCGCCGAAATACACAGCGATGACCAACATCCTCATCGACCAGGACAACAGCAAGATCCTCTATCAAGGCTCCGCTCTCGAGCGCACCGTCGAGGACGAGGCGAGAATCCTGAGTCAGGTCGAGGTGGTGGTTTCGGACAAGGTGGGGCTGGCCGTCGTCGACAAGCTCAACCTCACGCAGGATCCGGTATTCATGGACGCTCCGGTCGATCCGCTGCAGATGGCGAAATCGGCCGTCCGCTCGATGATAGCGCTTCTCGTGCCGCCGGACGTGGTTGTCGGCGAGGACGGCCTGCGGCGCCTTGCCTTGCAGCACTTGCAGCGCAATATCGAGGTCGAGCGGGTCAATCGCAGCTATGTGCTCAGCATCCGCTTCTCCTGGCCCGATCCGGTGATGGCGGCCAAGGTCGCGGGCGCCGTGGCGGACGCCTATCTCGCCGACCAGCTCAATGCGAAATACCAGGCGACGAGGATGGCGGGTGGCTGGGCCAAGCAGCGCATGAAGGAGCTGCAGCAGGAGGCCATCAGATCGGATCACGCCGTCCAGAAGTTCCGCGCCGATCACAATCTGATCGCCGCTTCGGGCAAGCTCGTCAGCGAGCAGCAGTTGTCGGAGCTGAACAGCCAGCTCATCACCGCGCGTGCCGAGACGGCCGCCGCCCAGGCCAAGTATCAGCGCCTTCAGGCCGTCATCGACAGCGGCAAGCCGGACGCCATCGTGGCGGGCACGCTCGACAGCGCCATCGTCAACGACCTCAGGCTAAAATATCTGGAGGCTTCGCGACTGGCCGCCGAGATCAGCGCCAAGGCGGGGCCCGAGCACAGTCAGGTCAAGCGCCTGCGCAACTCGATGGCGGAGTACCGTAAGCTCATTTTCGAGGAGCTCGAGCGTATCGCCAAGAGCTACAACAGTGAATACCAGGTGGCGAAAACGCGCGAGCAGTCCCTGCGCGCCATCGTCGGCGATGCCACGGGCGTCAGTGCCGAGGCGAACGAGACGCTGGTGCAGTTGCGCGAGCTCGAGCGCGAGGCCGAGAGCTACAAGGACCTCTACCAGAAGTTCCTGCAGCGCTATCAGGAATCGCTGCAGCAGGAATCCTTCCCCGTCACCGAGGCACGCATCATCACGGAAGCCGCCGTGCCGCGCGAGACGAGCGGGCCCAAGAAGTCGCTGGTGCTGGCCCTGTGCATGATGCTCGGACTGGCGCTGGGGTCCGGACTTGGCGCCCTCCAGGAGTATCGCGACCGGTTCTTCCGTACCGGCGAGCAGGTGACGGAGAAGACCGGCTTGCCGTTCCTGGGTCTCGTCCCGCTCGTCGCCGGCGCTACCATGTCGCGACGCCGGCTGGCGGATGCGCGTTCGGGCGAGGGCATAAGGCCGATCACCAACTATGCCGTCAACAATCCGCTTTCGCTCTTCGCCGAGACCATGCGCAGCACCAAGATCGCCGCCGATCTGGCGCTGGGCCGCGACAAGCCGAAGATCATCGGCATCACCTCCGTGCTGCCGGGGGAGGGCAAATCGACGATCGCCATCAATTTCGCCCGCCTGCTCGCCAGCCAGAAGGCGCGCACCCTGCTGATCGACGCCGATCTGCGCAATCCGACGCTGACCCGCTCGGTGGCTCCCCAGGCCGAGTCGGGTCTTGCCGAATTCGTCATCGACAATGCCGCGCTCAAGGACCTCCTGCTGTTCGAGGAGCGTACTCACCTCGCCATGCTGCCGTCGGTCATGCGGCGCGACGTGCCGCTGACCTCGGAATTGCTGGCTTCGCCTGAAATGGCGGGCCTGCTGGAACAGGCGAAAGCGTCCTTCGACTATGTCGTGCTCGACCTGCCGCCCCTCGTACCCGTGGTCGACGTGCGCGCGGTCGCGCCCTATGTGGATGGCGTTGTCGGCGTGGTGGAATGGGGACGCACGCCGCGCGGCACGGTGCAGGCCAAGCTGAATGCCGAGCCTTTGGTTGCCAAGAAGTGCCTGGGCATCATCCTGAACAAGGCCGACATGGAACGGATGAAGCTCTACAGCACCGACAGCGCCGATTATGGCGATCCGCGCTATACCGCCTATTTCCGCGAGGCGAAGCCCGTCCCGGCGGCCGAACCCGGCAAGAGCGCCGCGGCGGCCAGGGCCGTGACGACGGCGTGAGATGGTTGACGAGGGGCATGCCGCCCCGGCAAACAGGGCGGTCCCTCGTCAAGCAAGACCTGACCCATGCGGAAAATCCTCATCATCGGCATAGGCGCCGGTGACCCCGACTACATCACCGTCCAGGCGATCAACGCCCTGAACGAGGTCGATGTCTTCTTCGTCATCGACAAGGGCGAGGAGAAGGGCGATCTCGTCTCGCTGCGCAAGCTCCTGTGCGAGAAATATATACGTGAACCCGGCTACCGCATCGTCGAAGCCCGCGATCCCGAGCGCGACCGCAAGGCCTCCGCCTATGAGGCGGCGGTCGAGGATTGGTATGAGAAGCGTGCGCACATCTTCGAGCGGATGATGTTGGCGGAGCTCGGCGATGACGGCTGCGGCGGGTTTCTCGTCTGGGGAGACCCGACGCTCTATGACAGCACGATCCGCGTCGTCGAGTTCATCCGCAAGCGCAAGCGGGTCGAGTTCCACTATGAGGTGGTTCCGGGAATCAGCAGCGTCCAGGCGCTGGTGGCGAGGCACCGGTTGCCGGTCAACCGTATCGGTGAGGCCATTCATGTCACGACCGGGCGCAAGCTCGCCGAAGGGCTGCCGGAAGGCGTCACCAACGCCGTCGTCATGCTCGACAGCCAGAATGCCTTTCGCACGGCGGATCCGGAGGCGGAGATCTATTGGGGCGCCTATATCGGAACTGCGGACGAGGTCCTGATCTCGGGCAGGCTCAAGGATGTCGGGGCGGCGATCGAGGCCGCCCGCGCCGCGGCGCGCGAGAAGCACGGCTGGATCATGGATACCTATCTGCTGCGCTATCCGCGGAAATAGCTGAAAGCTGAAAGCATAATTGGAACAATGGGATAAGTTAATACTTGACTCAGTAAGTCGGGTATTTACACTCGCGCCGCAAGCCAGGCTCCGAACCCAGCGAAAAATCAAGAACGATGCGCAGGAGCCTCCATGTCTCTGGAGAGATTCGACCATGTTTCCGCGCTCCGTCGGCGCAGGGCGGCAGGCCTCCTTTTCGGCGCCGTGCTGGCGCTTTCTCTTTCCTGGAGGCAAGCCGCCGCCGCGGACGACATCGCGCTCGAGCTCAACAAGCTCGAGGTGGTGAAGAACGAATGCCAGGCCTATTTCCTTATCCAGGAGAAGGCCGGCAAGCCGCTGGAGTCGCTGAAGGCCGATCTCATCATATTCGGCAAGGACGGAGGCATCGCCAAGCGGCTGATCGCCGAGCTCGGCCCGATCAGGTCGAAGAAGACCAGCGTCAAGATCTTCGCCATCGAAGTGCCCTGTCCTGAGATTTCGGGCGTGCTGCTGAACGATATCGCAGGCTGTGCTCCCGATGCCACCTCCGAGGCTTGTCTCGACCGGCTGACCTTGTCGTCGCGCCTCGCGGTCCGCTTCTACAAGTGAGTGATTGACATGCAAGGTGGCGAAATATCCCCCGTCGACCTGTTCTTGCAGGCCGGCCCGGTCGTAAAGGCGGTGATCGCGCTTCTTGTCGCCGCGTCGCTATGGTGCTGGATCATCATCTTCGACGCCTTGTGGACGCTCTCCCGCCTGCGCCGCGCGATCAGGGACGAGGGCGCCCATAAAGGCCGCATGGGCAGGCTGATCGGCGGAATATTCGCGGCCGGACGCGAGGAGGCCTTCGCGGCCCAGGCGTCTGCGGCCGAGGCCGACCGGCGCAGCGCCATCGTCGCGGCCATGCGCCGGCGGGCCCAGGAACTCGTCGAATCCTGCCAGGGCGGCCTGCCCAATCTCGCGGTCATCGCTTCGGTGGCGCCTTTCGTCGGCCTGTTCGGCACCGTCTGGGGCATCATGACGAGCTTCGCCGGCATCGCCGCGGCCAAGGACACGAGTCTCGCCGTCGTGGCGCCCGGCATTGCCGAGGCGCTGGCCGCGACGGCCATCGGCCTCGCCGCCGCGATACCCGCCGCTTTCGCCTATAACCGCCTGGCCGCCGCTTTCGGCATGACGTCGCGGGCCCTGAACCGGCTCATCGAGGATTACGGCACCCGGCTTGCGCGCGAGAACGCGCCGGCTTCGCCTTTGCGAAAGAAGATCGCATGAGCTTCAATCTGTCCGCGCGTCATGACGACGATGACGATCTCAGCCCCATGGCCGAGATCAACGTCACGCCCATGGTCGACGTCATGCTGGTGCTGCTCATCATCTTCATGGTCGCAGCCCCGATGCTGAGCTCCGGCATGAAAGTCGATCTGCCGCAGGCCAGATCGGCGCAGCCGACCGACCCCAAGAACCCGATCGTCCTGACCATCGGCGCCGACAACAGAATATCGCTCGGCGCCGACGAGATCGCACGGACCGATCTGGTTCCCCGCATCAGGGCGATGATCGGCGAGGAGGACCGTGTCGTCCATGTGCGCGGCGACCGCACCGCGACCTATGGCGATATCGTCGCCGTGCTGGACGACCTGGCGCTCAACGGCATCACCCGGCTCTCGCTCATCGCAGACAAGCGTTCGCAAGCCGATGCCGTCCCCGTGCAGCCCGCGCAAGGAGAGCCCGCGACGCCATGAGCGCATACGGCATTACGCATGGATCTCGTTTCGTCAGCGTGATCCTGGCGCTTGCCGTGCATGCCGCCGCTGCCGCCGCCTTCATGCTGTCGCCGAGGGTGGAGCCGCCGCCGCCGCCCGAGGGCGTCGAGATCGAGATGCTGGCCGAGATCACGAGCGTGGTCGCCGAGGAGGTTCCGCCTTCCGTCGCCGCCGAGGCTGAAGAGGTCGAGCAGGCGGCTGAAGCCCGGCCCGGCGAGGCTGCCTCGAGCGCCGGCGAGCAGGTGGAGGAAGTCGCCGCGCTCGACAGGCGGGAGATCGAGGTCACTCCCGACGAAGTCGAGGAAACCCGCGAGCCCGAGGATCAGCCGGAAGCGGAGAATCCGCCCGAGACGGAGAGCGAGATCGACGCCAGGATCCCGACGGATGTCGAAGTACAGCCGGAGACCGAGGTGCCGGCCGAGGCCGAAACGCCGCCCGAGACCAAAGCGGAGCCCCAAGCCGAAATCGCGCCCGAAGCCGAAACGGCGCCTGCAGCCGAAACTGCGCCCGGAGCCGAAATGGCGGCCGAGGCCGGAACGACGCCTGTAGCCGAGACGGTGCCCGAAGCCGTCGAAATGGAACCCGCGGTCGCGACTCCGGCCGAACAGGCGGCGGTCGCTCCCCCGGTCGAGCTTGAGAGGCCGGTGATCGAAGCGCCGGAGGCGCCGGCGCTGCCCGACAAGCCGAGACGCGCGTCGAAGACGACGCAGGACAAGCCGGTCCGGGCGCGGCCGGCCGAGGCGAAACCGGCCCCGGCGAAGCCGAAGCCGAAGGCGACCAAGAAAAGGAAGACCAGGACGGAGAAGCATCGCGCCGCCGTCGCGGGCTCCGCCGTCACCAATGACGGCAAGCGCAAGGGCACCTCCCGGGCGAAGACCTCGGGCGGCAGCCGGTCGAGCTCGGAATACCGCTCGATCGTTCAGGCGAGGCTCTCGGCGCGCCGTGGCGCGATCAGCTCGAGCGCCGGCTCGAATGCCAGGGGGCGCGTCGTCATCACCTTCTCGATCGGCGCGAGCGGCCGCGTCACTTCCGCTTCGGTCTCGAAATCGTCCGGCAACGCCAGGCTTGATGCCGCCGCTCGTTCGGTCGTGGCCTCGACGTCGTTTCCACCGCCGCCGGGAGGCTCTTTCCGCAGCGGCATTCCGATCGCGATCAAATAGCCGGCCTCACCAGCAGCAATAGCCGCCGTCGGCGAGGACGATCGATCCCGTCATCAGGCTCGCGGCGTCCGACGCCAGGAAGTGCACCACCGAAGCGATCTCGTCCGGCTGGCCGACGCGTCCCATGGGAGTCATCTCGAGCCAGACCTTGTACATCGCCTCATTCTCCTTGATGCCGAAGGAGGTGAGGGGGGTCTCGATGTAGGTGGGCGCCACCGCGTTCACCCGCACGCCGCGCCTGGCCCATTCGGCGGCGAGCGAGCGCGTCAGATGATGCACGGCAGCCTTCGAGGCATTGTAGAAGGACTGCGGCTGCGGCTTGTTGACGATGAAGCCCGACATCGAGCCGATATTGACGATCGAGCCCGAGCCCTGCGCCAGCATCTGGCGGCCGAAGGCGCGGCAGCACCAGAACAGTCCGTCGAGATTGACGTCCATATGGAAGCGCCAGTGATCGTCGCTGGTATCCTCCGCCTTGACGTCACTCCTGGCGACGCCGGCATTGTTCACCAGTATGTCGACCCGGCCATGCCGCTTGACGATGTCGGCGGCGGCGGCGTCGACTTTCCCCGACCTGGTGACGTCGAGCTCTACGCCATGCGCCGCGATCTTGAGCTTCTTGAGCTCGGCGACGCTCGTTTCGACGCGATCCGCCATCATGTCGGCGACGATGACCGTCGCTCCGGCTTCGCCGAGCGCGCGGGCGCAGGCGGCTCCTATGCCCTGGCCCGCTCCCGTTACCACCGCGATCTTGCCGTCGAGTCTCAGTTTTTCCAGATACACTTGTCCAATCCTCTCAACTCATCCACTGCCCGCCGTCGACATTGAAGGTCTGCGCCACGACATAGTCGCTTTCGGGCGAAGCGAGAAAGACGGCGCAGCCCACGTGATCCTCGGGCTTGCCCATCCGCCCGTAGGGGACGCCTTCGCCGACGAGTCGCTTCTTTTCCCCGCGCGGCCGGCCCTCATATTTGGCGAACAGGGCGTCGACCTCGTCCCACATGGGCGTGTCGACGACGCCGGGCGCAATGCCGTTGACATTGATGCGATGCCTGATGAGGCTCAAGCCTGCCGATTGGGTGATGCTGATGACGGCGGCCTTGGAGGCGCAATAGACGGCGACCAGGGCTTCGCCGCGCCGCCCGGCCTGCGAGGCCATGTTGATGATCTTGCCGCCTTTGCCGCGCCGGATCATGGTCCGCGCCACGCGCTGGAGAGTGAATAGAAGCCCCTTCACATTGACCGCGAATATCCGCTCATAGCTCTTCTCGGTGATCTCTTCGATCGGCGCCAGGTCGAAGACGGCGGCGTTGTTGACCAGGATGTCGATGCCCCCGGCCGTCGCTTCGACTTCATCGACCATGCGGTCGATCGAGGCTATCCGCGTCACGTCGAGATGGACTGCAAAGGCTCCGCCTCCGGTGTCGCGGGCGGCGGTGCGGGCTGCGTCCTCGTCGATATCGGCGATGCAGACGCGCGCGCCCTCGCGCGCATAGCCCTCCGCTATCGCGCGCCCGATGCCGCGCGCGCCGCCCGTGACAACCGCTGTTTTCCGCTCAAGCCGCATCGCGCACCGCTCTTCCCATGTCGTCGAAGCGGTGGATGCGGCCCTGTTCCGGGGTCAGCCATATCCTGGCGCCCGGACCATGCCGGTATTCGCCGGCGGCCCGCACGGTGAGCCGGCCGCATTCCGGAGTGTCGACATGCAGGAAGGTGTCGGCGCCCAGATGCTCGGCGAGCGCGATCGTGCCCTCCCACCCGCCGGGCCGGTCCGACAGCGTCAGATGCTCGGGCCTGATCCCGATCGTGTGCACTCCCTGCGCCCTGGCCGTCTCGCCCGAGATGAAGTTCATCTTCGGCGAACCGATGAAGCCCGCGACGAAGAGCGAGTCCGGCCTGTTGTAGAGTTCGAGCGGCGAGCCGACCTGCTCGATATTGCCCTTGTTGAGCACGACGATGCGGTCGGCCATGGTCATGGCCTCGACCTGGTCGTGCGTCACATAGATCATGGTGGCGCCGAGCGAGCGGTGCAGCTGCATGATCTCGATCCGCATCTGCACCCTGAGCGCCGCGTCGAGATTGGACAGCGGCTCGTCGAACAGGAAGGCCTTGGGCTGGCGCACGATGGCGCGTCCGATGGCGACGCGCTGGCGCTGGCCGCCCGAAAGCTGGCGCGGCTTGCGGTCGAGATAGTCGGTGAGGTTGAGGACCTGCGCCGCCTTCTGGACCTTGGCCTCGATCTCGGGCCTGGGCAGGCCCGCCATCTTGAGGCCGAAGGCGATGTTGTTGCGCACGCTCATATGCGGATAGAGCGCATAGGACTGGAACACCATGGACAGGCCGCGCCTGGCGGGTGCGAGCGCGCTGGCATTGCTGCCGTCGATGATGATCTCGCCGCCGCTGACGTCCTCGAGTCCGGCGATGAGCCGGAGCAAGGTCGACTTGCCGCATCCCGACGGCCCGACGAAGACGATGAACTCGCCGTTGTCGATGGAGAGACTGGCATTGGGGATGATGACGACGTCGCCGAAGCTCTTCTGCACGTCTTTCAGAACGATGGTGCCCATTATTTTACAGCTCCGAAAGTGAGGCCGCGGACGAGTTGCTTCTGGGCGAACCAGCCGAGGACGAGGATCGGCGCGATCGCCATGGTCGAGGCGGCCGACAGCTTGGCCCAGAACAGGCCTTCCGGGCTCGAATAGGAGGCGATGAAGGCGGTGAGCGGGGCGGCGGCCGAGGTTGTGAGGTTGAGCGTCCAGAACGCCTCGTTCCAGGCGAGGATGACGTTGAGGAGGAGGGTCGAGGCGATCCCCGGCACCGCCATCGGCGCCAGCACATAGACGAGCTCGTTCCACAGCGACGCGCCGTCCATGCGCGCCGCTTCCAGGATCTCGCCCGGGATCTCCTTGAAATAGGTGTAGAGCATCCACACGACGATCGGCAGGTTGAGCAGGAACAGAACGGCGATCAGCCCGCCGCGCGAGTCGAGAAGGCCCATGTCGCGGAAGATGAGATAGACCGGGATGAGTGCGCCGACCGGCGGCATCATCTTGGTCGAGAGCATCCACATGAGGAGGTCCTTGGTGCGCTTCGCCGGCGCGAAGGCCATGGCCCAGGCGGCCGGGATGGCGAAGAGGAGCGCCACCAGCGTCGAGCCGATCGACAGGATCAGCGAGTTCGTGACGAAGCGCAGGTAGTTCGAGCGCTCCTGGACGATGCCGTAATTCTCCGTCGTCCACTCGAAGAACAGGAATTTGGGCGGAGTCGAGAAGGCTTCGAGCTCGGTCTTGAAGCTGGTGATGACCGTCCACAGGATCGGGAAGAAGATCAGGAAGCCGATGAGCCAGGCCAGGATCGTGGTGATGGTGCGGCGGCGGACCGACTGGGCGCGGGCCATGGGCTAGCCCTCCAGGTTCCGGCCGATCATCCTGATGAGGAAGATGGCCACGATATTGGCGAGCACCACCGCCACGATGCCGCCGGCCGAGGCGCCGCCGACGTCGAAATTGAGCAGGCCCTGGAAATAGACGAGATAGGGCAGGTTGCCGGCCGGCCCGCCCGACCCCGTCACATAGATCTCGGCGAAGACGTTCAGGAGGAAGATCGTCTCGATGAGGATGACGACGGTGATCGGCCGCGCCAGGTGCGGCAGCACGATGTAGGAGAAGTAGGCGAAGGGCGATGCGCCGTCCATTTCGGCGGCTTCCTTCTGCTCTTCGTCGAGCGACTGGATGGCGGTGAGCAGGATCAGCGTCGCGAAGGGCAGCCACTGCCAGGCGACCATGATGACGATGGCGGTCAGGGGATATTGCGCGAACCAGTCGATCGGCTGGAGGCCGACCGACTTCATCAGCCAGGCGAACAGTCCCGACACCGGATGCATGAACATGTTCTTCCAGACGAGCGCGCTCACCGTCGGCATGACGAAGAAAGGCGCGATCACCATCAGCCGCACGATGTTGCGCCCGACGATCGCCTGGTCGAGGAGGAGGGCGAGCAGCGTGCCGCCGGCGATGCTGACGACGAGCACCGCGACGACGAGCTTCAGCGAATTGCCGAGGGCCGCGAAGAACGCGGGATCGGTGAGGAAGTATTCGTAGTTGAGCATCCCGACGAAGCTCTCGTTGCCGGGATCGAGGAGGTTGTAGCGCAGGAGCGAGAACCAGATGGTGAGCGCCAGCGGCACGATCATCCACAGGAACAGGACGACGACCGAAGGCGCCACGGCCAGTCTGGCGGCGAGTCGGGTCTGCTGTGTGGCCATGCGTTGGCGTCCTGCCTTGTTCCCACTGTCCCGCTTGCGGGGAGCGCCAAGGGAACGGATGAGCTATTGATGGTTCGGCGCTGATGATGAGACGGCGCGTCGGCTGTCGAATTCCTTGGTGATCTTCGGTGAAAAGTGGCTGCCCGGCGGCCGGGCAGCCAAGTCCGGGGAGGCGCCGTCCTACTTGATGTATCCGGCTTTGGTCATTTCGCGCGTCGTGACGCTCTGCGCCTCGGCCAGCGCGTCGTCGGCGGACTTCTCGCCGGCGAGAGCGGCCGAGAAGATCTGCCCGACCACCGTGCCGATGCCCTGGAATTCGGGAATGGCGACGAACTGCACGCCGACATAGGGCACCGGCTTGACCGTTGGGTGGGTCGGATCGGCCGAGTTGATCGAGTCGAGCGTCATTTTGGCGAAGGGCGCCGCCTTCTGATATTCGGGATTCGCGTAGAGCGATGTGCGCGTGCCGGGCGGCACGTTGGCCCAGCCCTCCTTCGAGGCGACGAGGTCGATATAGTGCTTGCTCGTCGCCCAGGCGACGAATTTCTGCGCCGCTTCGACCTTCTGCGAGCCGGCGGGCACGGCGAGCGACCATGCCCACAGCCAGTTGCCGCGCTTGCCGAGGCCCTTGTCGGGCGCCAGCGCGAAGCCCACCTTGTCGGCGACCTTCGAATCCTTCGGGTTGGTCACGAACGAGGCGGCCACCGTGGCGTCGATCCACATGCCGCATTTGCCGGCGTTGAACAGCGCCAGGTTTTCGTTGAAGCCGTTCGAGGAAGCGCCCGGAGGGCCGGCTTCCTTCATGAGGTCGAGATAGAAGGTGAGAGTGTCCTTCCATTCCGGCTGGTCGAATTGCGGCTTCCAGCTCTCGTCGAACCAGCGGGCGCCGAAGGAGTTCGAGGTCGCGGTGAGGAAGGCCATGTTCTCACCCCAGCCGGCCTTGCCGCGCAGGCAGATGCCGTAGGTCTCGGCACCCTTGTCGGTCATCTTCTTGGCCGCATCGGCGATGAAATCCCATGTCGGCGCGTCCGGCATCTTGAGGCCGGCCTTGTCCATGAGGTCGGTGCGGTACATCACCATCGAGCTTTCGCCGTAGAACGGCGCCGCATAGAGCTTGCCGTCGAGCGACAGGCCGTTGCGGATCGGCGGCAGGAGGTCGTCGACGTCGTAATCCGGCCCCAGACTGTCGAGGGCGACGAGCCAGCCCTTCTTGGCCCAGATCGGCACCTCATAGGTGCCGATGGTGAGGACGTCGAACTGGCCGCCCTTGGTGGCGATGTCGGTCGTCACCTTCTGGCGCAGCACGTTCTCCTCGAGGGTCACCCATTCGAGCGTGATGTCGGGATTGGCCTTGGTGAAGTCCTCGGTCAGCCCCTGCATGCGGATCATGTCGCCGTTGTTGACGGTGGCGATGGTGAGCTTGGTGTCCGCAAGCGCAGTGGTGGACAGGGCCGCGGCCGCCAGGGCGCCGAGAATGCCGGTCAGAAAGGCTTTCATGGAGATCCTCCCAAATAATGAGCATTTGCTTATTTGATGAGCATTATCCCAGTATTTTTATCGGCTGAAGTCAAGTCGAATTCCTGCTGCGATGCACAAAGGCATTGCAGCGTTCGAGCCAAAATGCTGTTTTTACAGTTTGATAAAGAATTGAGCTTTTGCCAGTCATTCCAGCAAAAGCTCAGCCATCTTTTCATTGGTGAGGAGGCCGTTGATCAATTTCCCGCGCAACGCGCCCTTGATCGCCCGGAATCGCGGGACCGACATTGCGACGCCGATCATCCGGCGGGTCGCCGGCTGGTCCAGCGGCACGCTCAGGACACGGTCGTTGGTGAGGCCGTCGATGAGCTTGCCGTCCGCATCATAGGCCCAGCCGATGATTTCGCCGACGGCGCCGGTCCGGACCAGGGCGCGGATCTCGTCGGGGCGGACGAAGCCGTCGCGCAGGAGCGCGGCGTCGTCGTCGATGGCGCCGATGCCGACGAAGGTGACGTCGGCCTGGCGCGCGAGCTCGGTGACATTGCGCAAAGGTTTCTGCGCCAGCAGCAGCGACTTCTCGTGCACCGTCGTGGCGATCACCGGCAGCGGCATCGGGTAATGCGGCGCCTTCACCCGGTCGCCGATGCGGCTCACCACGTCGAACAGCGAGGCCGAGCCGTCGGGCGCGATGTTGCCGACCAGCGACACCACCTTGTGCTGCGGGCAGTCCATCGGCGTCAGCTGCTCGACCATGGCGCGCAGCATGCGTCCCGTCCCCATCGCCACGATCACCGGATGCTGCGAGACGAGATAGCGCTCGAGCTCGGCCGCAGCCGCTTCGGCGACCCCGATCGAGCTAGAGGTCGATTCCGGATCGCTCGGCACCACCTCGCAGAAATCGATGCCATAATGGCCTTTGAGTTTCTCCGACAGCTCAAGGCAATGGCCGATCGGGTGATCGAGCCGGACCTTGATCAGCTTCTCGCTGACCGCGAGCGAGACGAGCCGCTGCGCCGTCTGCCGCGACACGCCGAGCTTGCGGGCGATCTCGTCCTGGGTGTTGCCGGCGATGTAATAGAGCCAGCCTGCCCGGGCCGCGTCGTCGAGCCTGTCCGCCTCTGAATCGGGTTTGCGCGCCACGTCCTGCCCATTCCTGCCGCACGAGCTTTTGCACATCGGCGCGAAAATGGGAACCCTCGCTGGCTCGGAATGCGACGTCCTCAGTCGGCGCGCCGCTGCCGCCCATAGACCAGGAGCATGACAATGATCACGCCGCCATAGATGAGCTGGCGTCCGGCCTCCTCGATCTGCATCACCGACAGGATGGACTGCAGGATGGTGATGAGGAGGACCCCGGCCACGGTGCCGAGATAGGTGCCGCGCCCACCCAGGATGTTGGTGCCGCCGAGCACCACCGCGGCGATCGCCGGCAGGAGATAGGGATCGCCCATGGCCTGATAGGCCTTGGTGGAGTAGCCGGCGAGCAGCACGCCGGCAAAGGCCGAAAGCGCGCCGGAGGCGGCGAATGTCGCCATCACGACGCGCTGTGTGGGAATGCCCGACAGATAGGCGGCGCGCTCGCGATTGCCGATGGCATAGACGGCGCGGCCATAGGTGGTCCGGGTGAGCATGAAGACGGTGAGGAGGGCGATCGCGATCCAGACGAACAGGGCGTTGGGGATGCCGAGGAGGGTGCGGCCGGTGGCCAGGAAATGCATCGCGTCGGTCGAGTGGTCCATCGGAGCGAAGCCCCCGGTGCGCATCACCATCAGGCCTTGCGCCACCGCATTCATGCCGAGGGTGAAGATCATCGACGGCACCCGCAGATAGGCGACCCCGACGCCGTTGACGAGGCCGAGCAGGAGGCCGCAGGCGATGCCGAAGGGGATGGCGAAGGCCTCGCCGAAGCCGCCCCATCCCGCCGCCGCGGTGGACATCATGCCGCCGACCGTCACCAGCCACGGCACCGAGAGATCGATCTGGCCGAGCAGGACGACCAGCATCATGCCGGTGGCGATGAGGCCGAGGAACGACGCCACCTGCAATTGCTGCAGCAGATATTCGGGCGACAGGAAGCTTGCCGAATAGAGGCTGCCCAGGAGCAGGAGAAGGACGACGCAGCCGAATGCCGCGGCCGCCGCCGGATCCACATATCGGGTGAGCGTCGCGAGCCGTGTCATCCGCGTCATCCGAAAAGATCGAGGCGGTTGCGGATGCGCAGGAGCCGGAACGAGCCGAGGCTGACGGCGGCGAGCAGGATCACGCCCTGGAACAGCGGCTGCCACAAGGGATCGAGATCGAACACGAAGAGGAGGTCGCCGATGGTGCGCAGGACGAGCGCGCCGAAGATGGCGCCGATGGCGCTGCCCGCCCCGCCGAACAGCGACACGCCGCCGAGAACCACCGCGGCGATCGAGTTGAGCGTATAGGTGCCGCCGATCATGGCCGAGGCCTCGCCCGAATAGGTGATGAAGGTGAGGATGAGGCCGCCGCAGGCCGCCAGCAGGCCCGACAGGGCATAAGCGAGGAATTTGGCGCGGCCCAAAGGCAGGCCGGACATGAAGGCGGCCTGCTCCGAGGAGCCGATCGCATAGGCGGTGCGGCCGAGGAGCGACCGCCGGTAGGGAATCCAGACGAGGACGACGATTACGGCGAGCACGGCGAGAATCGCCGGGATGCCGCCCGACAACTGGCCCGTCAGCGCATCGGCAAGGCCCGAATTGACGTCGCCGCCGGGGACCGGGCGCAGCCAGAGGGCGAGGCCGAAATAGATGGCGCCGGTCGCCAGCGTCGCGACGATGGGCTGGAGCCTGCCGAAGATCACCAGCGCGCCGTTGAGCGCGCCGCAGGCGAGACCGGTGAGAAGGACGCCCGCGACCCCGAGCGTGGTCTGGAGCGGCGATCCCGCGACGATGGTGGAGGCGAGGCAATTGGCGAGGACGAAGATCATGCCGACCGAAAGGTCGATGCCGGCGGTGATCACCACGAAGGTTTGCGCCATCGCGACCAGGGCAAGAAGGACGCCCTTGTTGGCGGCTGTCGTCGCCACATTGGCGTTGAGACCGGCCGGATGATGGCCGACATAGAAGGAGAACATGACGATGAACATCGCGAAAGCGAGGAGCGAGCCCTTGTTTTCCGAAATCCAGTAATGGCTGTCCCTCATGCGTGGACGTCCTCCGACTCGATGTTGAGCGCGCTGCTGATGAGCGCCCGCTCGGTGATGGCCTGGCCCTCGAGCATCGTCCGGATCATGCCGCCATAGATCACCGCCACCCTGTCGCAGCAGCCGATGAGCTCGTCATAATCCGTCGAATAGAAGATGATTGCCGCTCCGCCGTCGGCGAGCTTTCGGAGCAGGCGGTAGATCTCCTGCTTGGTTCCGACGTCGATGCCGCGCGTCGGGTCGTTGAGCAGGATGATCCTGGGGGAGATCATCAGCCATTTGGCGATCACCACCTTCTGCTGATTGCCGCCCGAGAGCGAGCCGACCGGCACGTCGGTGCCGGCGCTGCGGATGGCGAGCAGGCCGATCATCTCGTCGATGGCGCCCGTCTCTTTCCGGCGGTCGACGACGCCCAGCCGGGACAGCCTGCCGAGCGCCGCCATCGACAGATTGTCGCGCACCGACATGGGCAGCATCAGGCCCTCGGTCTTGCGATCCTCGGGGATGAGCGCCATGCCGCTCCTTCGCGACTTTGCCGCGCGCGGGCTCGCCACGCGGGCCGGCCTGCCGTCGATGAGGATCTCTCCGGACGTTCCGCGCAGCACGCCGAACAGAGCGAGCAGGAGCTCGCGCTGGCCCTGGCCGTCGAGGCCGCCGAGACCCAGCACCTCGCCGGCTGAGACGGAGAACGAGATGTCCTTGAGCTTGTCGGTCCACCCGAGCCGCTTCACCTCGATCGCCGGAGCGCCGGCTCCTTTGCGCGGCGCCGACTTGGGCGGGAAGACGTGGCTGTATTCGCGTCCGATCATCAGTTCGACCACGTCGCGGTCGGATTTCGTGCCCGCCCGGTAGCTCGCGACATTGCGGCCGTTGCGGAAGATCGTGCACTCGTCCGCCAGTTCGGCGATCTCATGCATGCGGTGCGAGATATAGAGCAAGGCCAGGCCTTCCTGGCGAAGTCTCTTGAGGACGGCGAAGACGTTCCTGACGTCCTCGGCGGTCAAGGCCGATGTCGCCTCGTCGAGGATGAGGAGCCGCGGATTGCGTGCCAGGGCCTTGGCGATCTCGACCATTTGCCGGCGCGACAGAGGCAGGTCCTTGAGCGGCGCCAGGGGATGGATGCCCTCGGCGCCGGCCCGCGTGAGCGCTTCTTCGGCGATCCGCCTCTGGGCGGCTCCGTCGATCAGGCCGAAGCGCCGCGGCGGCGCGCTGATCGAGATGTTGTCGGCCACGGTGAGGTCGGGGATCAGCGACAGTTCCTGAAAGATGCAGGCTATGCCGGCCCGGTTGGCTGCGGCCGGTTCGGCGAAGCGCACCTCCCTGCCGTCGAGCAGCAGGCGCCCTTCATCGGGCTGCACCACGCCGGCGATGATCTTGATCAGCGTCGATTTGCCGGCGCCGTTCTCGCCCAGTATGGCATGGATGCGCCCGCTATGGACGGTGAGCTCCGCATTCTCGAGCGCGCGCACGCCGCCATAGCGCTTGCACACGCCCTCCATGCGGAACAAGGCCGTCGGTGGCTGGCTGTCCATCCCGGCTCCCCATATCGGCCATCGCGAGGTCTTCGCGATGGCCGACACTTCCCGAGACTACTGGTTCTGCTCCGATTGTCCCATGATTTCCTGGGCGGTGAAATTGATGCCGCAGGTGGGGAAGGCGTTGCCGACGAAGAAATTGTCGGACTGGTCGGAATAGTAGTTCTCCCCGTCCTTGAAGCCGGGATCCTCGACGGTCGACAGCGGCAGGCGGACCGATTGCGGAACGACCTGTCCTTCGAGTGCGGCAATGGCCGTCTTGATCGCGACCGCGACCTGGGCCGGACCGGTGCCGCCGGATGCGCATTTCAGGCCTTCGCCCGAATGCGCGCCGCACAGCTTGCGGAAGCCGTTCTCGGTCTCCCCGCCCACCGGCACGAAGGGATGCTTGGCGTCCATCATGGCGCGCACCGTGCCGGTCGATCCGCCCTGCACCGTGACGCCGGCGAAGCTCTTGTGGACGGCGATGGCGTCGGCGACGACCTTCTGCGCGGTGCCGTCGTCCCATTTGCCGATCACCTCGACGGTCTCGAAGGGCTTGCCGGAGGCCTTCAGGACCTCCTGGATGCCGTCATGCCGGTCGCGGTCGACCGATGTGCCGGACACGCCGCGCACTTCCAGGACCTTGCCGCCGTCGGGGATGTTCTTCACCAGCCACTCCGCCCAGTATTTCCCGAGGCCTTTCTGATCGACATTGACGTTGATGGCTTCCTCGGTGTCGAGCGTGTTGTCGAAGGCGACGAGAACGACGCCGGCTTTGTTGGCGCGCTTGACGACTGGCGTGAAGGCGGCCGGATTCTGGGCGTTGACGACGATCGCGTCATAGCCGGAATCGATGAAATTATCGACGGCGGCGAGCTGGGCGGCCAGGTCTTCGCCGGTCGAGACGACCTTGAATTCCTTGAGCTTGGCCTTGACGTCGGGCTGCTCGGCATAGGCTTTCGCCGTCTTGATCATCTGGATACGCCAGGTATTGCCGATGAAGCCGTTGGCGAGCGCTACGCGATAGGGTCCGTCCTTCTTGGCGAACTTGAAGAATTTCGTCTGATCGGTCCACGGCACGAAGCAGGCCGGATCGGCACTCGGACCGGCGACGACTTCCGGACCCGCGGCCAAGGCGGCCGAATAGAAAAGACCCAGCGAAAATGCTCCCCCGATGGAAGCAAGGCACGCCTTTTTCATTGTTGAGATCATGGATGGTTCCTCCCGAACGCCATTCTCGAGTTGGCTGAAGTGCTCTGTGGATGGACAGCCTGGCGGATTATTGTCGAAGCAAGCGAAAGGTCGGTCCGATCATCAGAGCCAACGTAAGGTATTATATGATGAAAGCGCTGTCAATTGAAGTGCCGCAAGGTTAAAGATAGGACGGGAACATGACGCATTTGTCGCGAAAGCCGCGCCGGACGCGGAGCAAGCTGTCCGACGTCGCCCTGCACGCCGGGGTGAGCGCCGTCACCGTCTCGCGCGCCCTGCGCCGTCCGGAAATGGTCTCGCCGCAATTGCGCGAGCGCATCGAGGCGGCGATCCGCGATCTTTCCTACATTCCCAACCGGGCGGCGAGCGCCCTGGCGTCGTCGCGCTCCAACGTCATAGGGGTGATCGTCTCCTCCCTCACCAACGGTGTCTTCTCCGACTACTTGCGTGCCCTGCACGACATGTTCCAGCCCCAGGGCTTTCAGGTCATGGTGCTGAACAGCCGCTACTCGCCGCAGGAGGAGGAGAAGGCCATCGTCATGCTGCTCGGCCAGCATCCCGAGGCGCTGATCCTCACCGATGTCGATCAGACGCCCTATGCGCGCGGACTTCTCGAGCATTGCGGCGTGCCGATCATCCAGACCATGGCGCTGACCGACGCGCCGATCGACATCAATATCGGCATCTCGCAATATGACGCAGGTGCCCTGGCGACGCGGCATCTGCTCGAGCTCGGCCACCGGCGCATCGGCATCATCGCGGCGCGGCTCGATTCACGCACGCGCAACCGCGTGGCGGGCTATGCCGCTGCGATGACGGCCGCCGGCCTGCATGACGGGATGTTGCTGGAATGGAGTTCCGCACCGTCCTCGGTGAAGCTGGGCGGTGCGCTTTTCGCCGATCTGCTCGCCCGCTGTCCCGACCTCGAGGCGGTGTTCTGCGGCAATGACGATCTGGCGCTCGGCGTCCTGTTCGAATGCGCGCGCCGCGGCATCGCCGTTCCCGACGCCCTGTCGGTCGTCGGCTTCAACGACCTGGAATTCGCGGCCAGCGCCTGTCCGGCACTGACGACGATCGCAGTGCCGCGCCACGAAATGGGCCGCTTGAGCGCCGAGATCATCCTCGAGATCATCCGCGGTTCGGGCAAGCGCCCGGCGACTTCGCGGATCGATCTCGGCTTCAGGCTCAGCCTGCGCGCCAGCACGAAGCCGTCGTCTCGGTCAGTCTGACGTCGTTTTGCTCAGGACCTCGTCGGCGATGGCAAGGCTCGCGGTGAGGCCGGGGCTCTCGATGCCGAACAGGTTGACGAGGCCGGCCACGCCGTGATCGGCGGGACCGGCGATGACGAAATCGGCGGGGGGCTCGCCGCGCTTCGACAGCTTGGGACGAATGCCGGCATAGCCCGGCTGCAGTCGGCCGTCGGCAAGCGCCGGCCAGTAGCGGCGGATATCCTCGTAGAAGGATTGGCCGCGCCGTTCGTCCAGCGTGTAGTCGACGCGCTCGATCCATTCGACGTCGGGACCGAAGCGCGCCTGTTTCGCGAGGTCGAGCGTCAGATGTACGCCAAGCCCGCCATCGACCGGCACCGGATAGATCAGCCGTGAGAAGGGCGCTTTGCCCGAGAGCGTGAAATAGCAGCCGCGCGCGAAGGCGAGCGGTGGAATATGCCGTGCGGGAAAACCTTCAAGCTTGCTGGCGATCTCCTGTGCACCGAGCCCCGCGGCATTGACGACGCTGCGCGACAGGAATTCATAAGCGGTCCCGTCGCCCGATACGGCGCGAAGCGCGATGCCTTGCGGCGTGATCTCGCCGCCGTCGATCGTCGTTCCGAAAGCGAAGGCCGCGCCCCCGGCTTCGGCATCGCCTTGGTAGCTCAGCATCAGCGCATGGCTGTCGATGATGCCGGTGGACGGCGAATGGAGCGCGCCGACACAGGCGAGCTCGGGCTCCAGGACGCAGGCCGCTGCCCGGTCGAGGCGGGCGAGATCATCGACTCCGCAGGACGTCGCGGCCGCCCTGATCTGGTCGAGCTTGGCCAATTGATCCTCGCTGGTCGCGACGATGAGCTTGCCCAGGCGCTCATGGCCGATGGCGCGCTCGGCAGCATAGGCATAGAGACGGTCGCGGCCTTGGATGCAGAGCCGGGCCTTCAGGCTGCCTTTCGGATAATAGATGCCGGCATGGACGACTTCCGAATTGCGCGAGCTCGTCTGCGTGCCGATGCCAAGGGCGGCCTCGACCACGAGCACCTCGCGGCCGGCAAGGGCCAGAGCGCGCGCAACCGCGAGGCCGACGACGCCGGCGCCGATGACGGTGCAGTCGATTCTGTCCACGCGCCTCAGATCATGATGAATTCAAGCCGGCCCCGCAATCCTCACTCGAGACCGACGATCAAGAGAGGTCTGGTCACCGCAGTCTAGAATTAGTCTCGTTCCAGACAGTCGCATTAAATTTCGTTCATGAAGGCATGCGCTTCTCGACTGAAATATAATAGCCGAGTAGCGTAGTCAGCAATTCATTTCGTGGAAGGAATTCCGGACATGCCGTGTCTTCACGGCGCGCCTATGCGCGCGTTCGTTCTTTTTGTGGCTTCTCTGTCGGTTCTGTCCCTCGCGAATGCCGCAACCCGGGCGGCGGATACCAAGACCTATGAAATGACGCTCACGGGCCGGACCTTCGCTCCGGCGGAGCTCAAGGTGCCGGCGGGCGAATCCTTCATCATCAGGCTCAAGAACGAGAATGACGCCCCGGCCGAATTCGAATCGACCGACATGAAGTTCGAGAAGATCGTCGCCGGCCATTCGCAGATCCTCACCAGGGTCAAGCCGCTGCCGGGCGGAGTCTTCGAGTTCTATGACGAGTATCACCAGGACGAGGCGCGCGGCACCGTCGTCTCCGAATAAGGATCGAGCCCGTGCTGGCAGCCCTGATCATCGTTTTTCGCGAAGTCGTCGAGGCGGGGATCGTCGTCGGCATCGTTCTGGCGGCCACCCGCTCGGTCGGCGGCAGCCGGCTGTGGGCGGCGGCCGGCGTCCTTGCCGGCGTGCTGGGCAGTTGCCTGGTCGCCGTCTTCGCCGGCGCCATCGCGTCGGCCTTCGCGGGCTTCGGCCAGGAGCTGTTCAACGCCGGCATCCTGAGCCTCGCCGTCGTCATGCTCATCGGCCACAATGTCTGGATGGCGCGCCACGGCCGGGAACTGGCGCGCGACATCCGCGCCACCGGCGAGGCGATCGCCCGCGGCAGCAAGTCGCTGATCGCCCTGGCGATCGTAGTCGGCATCGCCGTGCTGCGCGAGGGCTCCGAGATCGTCCTCTTCCTTTATGGCATCGCCATTACGGATGGCGGGTCCGGTGCCGCCCTCATCATGGGCGGCATCGGCGGCCTCATTCTGGGCGGAGCCCTTTCGGCGCTGACCTATCTCGGGCTCGTCAAGGTCCCGGCGCGGCATCTCTTCAAGGTCACGAGCCTGATGATCGCCTTTCTGGCTGCGGGCATGGCCGCCCAGGCGGCTTTCTTCCTCGAGCAGGCGGGCGCGGTCGATCTGATGGGCCAGGCCGTATGGGACACCTCGGCGATCCTGTCCGAGAAGAGCATCCTCGGGCGCGTGCTCCACACGCTCATTGGCTACAGCGACCAGCCCAGCCTTCTGCAGCTCGTCGTCTACCTGGCGACGCTGCTCGTCATCTATGGGCTGACGCGCAGTGTCTCCTCCGCGCCGGAACCGCAGGCAGCGGAATAGGGCGGAACTGCCTCACGCCATCCCGCGCCTGGCGAGCTTGAGCGGCGCCAGCCCGAGCTTGTCCGACAGCTCGCGCGCCGCGGCGGTGAGCGCGGCGCGGTAGCGCTCGTAATTGCGCATCGCATCCTCGCGCGGCGCGATGAGGCAGAGCGTCGCGACGCAGGCGGCACTCTCCTGGTAGACGGGTGCGGCGAAGCAATGGGTGAAATTGTCGGCAAGCGAATCGAAGGAATAGAACCGCTGCGCCCGCGCCCGGGCGACGTCGGCGAGGAACTTCTCGGGCGCGAGCCCCGCGCCGTCCGGCAGGGTGAAATCCTCTTCCGGTATGAAGGAGAGGATCTCCTGATCGCTCATATGCGAGACGAGGAGCCGCCCCGACGCCGTCCACGGGATCGGGATCCGCTCCCCGACATCGGTGCTGATCCGGAAGGGCCGCATGCCTTCGCGCATCATGGCGACCGTGTATTTGTTGCCGTCCAGCATGCACAGCTGCGAGGTCTCCTGCGTCGCCTCGGCCAGATGGTCGAGGAAGGCCCGGCATTCGCGCGTCAGGTCGAATTGCGTCTGATAAGCGAGGCCCAGGAAATAGAGCTTGCGGCCGAGAAAGACGCGGCCCTCCTTGTCGGCATATTCGACGATGCCGGCCTTGATGAGGAGATTGACCAGCTCATAGGTGGTTGATTTCGGCGCCTTGATGCCGCTCGCGATCTCGTTCGGCCGTGCCGGCCGCCGTTTCCTGCGCAGGTAATCGAGGATCTCGACCGCGCGGTCGAGTCCGCGCATGCGCCGGCCCGGCTCGAATTCCGTCGCTATCTCCGCCGTCATCGGAATCCTCTCGTCTTTGCGCCCTGGTCCTATTGCCCAGGCGCGGGAAGGACGATAGCATCGTCCACTATACCGATAGAAGTTCCAATATAGTGGAAATGGAAGCGGGAGGAAGGACATATGTCGAATTCATCCATGAAGGCCATGGTCGGCGCTCTCTGCCTCGGCCTGTTCACCTGCGCCGGTTTCGTCGCCCAGGCCGAGGCGTCCGCCAAATGCATCAAGGGCGATCGCAAGGCGCCTTTCACGCTGGGCTGGGCGAACATCTATTCGGTACCGACCTGGATGAAGCAGACGGAAGGCACCATCACGGCCGAGGTCGATGAGCTGAAGAAGCAGGGCCTCGTCGACAAGCTCGTCATCACCGACGCGCAGGGCGACGCCAATGTGCAAATCCAGCAGATCCAGTCGATGATCGACGCCGACGTCGATGCCATCCTGCTCATCGCGGGCTCGTCCACCGCGCCGGCGCGCGTCATCGCCGATGCCTGCGCCAAGGGCATCGCCGTCATCAATTTCGACAGCCTGGTCGACACCGACGAGGTGACGGCCAAGATCAACACCGACTCCAACGCCTGGGGCGACACCGCCGCCAGATGGCTGATCGGGCAACTGGGCGGCAAGGGCAAGATCCTCGTCCTCAACGGTCCGGCGGGCATCTCGGTGAGCGACGACCGGCGCAAGGGCGCCGATGCGGCGCTCGCCGCCAATCCCGGCATCGAGATCCTGGCCGAGACCAACACCGCCTACAACGTCGCCCCGGCGCAGGAAGCGGTGACCAGCCTTCTCTTCGCGCATCCCGAGATCGACGGCATCCTGTCGCTGGGCGGCGCCCTGTCGGCGGGTGCCATTCTCGCCATGGACAAGCAGGGCCGCGACATGGTGCCGATCACCGGAGAGAACGCCCGCCAGTTCCTCGAGCTGTGGAAGGAGAAGGATCTCGAGTCCTGGGCGACGATGCAGCCGAACTGGCTCGGCGCCTTCGCCGCCTATACCGCCGTCCAGGCGCTCCAGGGCAAGGACGTCCAGCCTTTCGTCAAGGTGCCGCTGCCGATCATCGACAACGGCAATATCGACAGCTATCTGGCGCGGGCAAAGGATTTCCCGGCCGACGGCTACATCTACTCGCCTTATGACCAGAAGCTTTTCGACGAGTTGCTCGCCGCCAAGTGAACGGTCATAAGCGCATGATGACTTTATATTCTCTCATGCTGAGGTGCCCGGCGCAGCCGGGCCTCGAAGCATCCATCAGGATAGGGCGAGAATGCTGAAGCAAACCCTTCGAGGCTCGCTGCGCTCGCACCTCAGGATGAGGTGGCAGAATAGAATCAGACTCATGCTCTAGTCACGTGAGATGTCGCCTCAACCGATCATTGCGGCCCGGGGGCTCTCCAAGTCGTTCTTCGGCAACCCGGTCCTGCGGGATGTCTCGATCGCCCTGGAGCCGGGCCGCATCCACGCCCTCCTGGGCGAGAACGGGGCGGGCAAGTCGACCCTGATCAATCTCCTGTCGGGAGCGCTCGCTCCCGATGCCGGCATGATCGAGATCGACGGCGCGGCGCATCGTCGACTGACACCGTCCGAAGCCCGCCGCGCCGGCATCGCCGTCGTCCAGCAGGAGCTCTCGCTCACCAGCGACCTGTCGATCGCCGAGAATATAGGCCTCGGCGCCTTTCCGCGTCGCTTCGGGCTGATCGACTACCCGACGCTCGCCCGCCGCGCGGCTGATGTGTGTGCTTTGGTCGGGCTCGAGGAGAATCTGGCGAGACCGGTCGGCGACCTGCCGCTCGGCCGCCGCCAGATGGTCGAGATCGCCAAGGCGCTGTTCCGCGCTCCGCGCGTGCTCGTGCTGGACGAGCCGACCTCGTCGCTCTCCGCCCATGAGGCGCAGACCCTCAAGATCCTGCTCGAGCGCCTACGCGGCGAAGGCACGGCCATTCTTTATATATCCCATCGCCTCAACGAGGTGATGCGCCTGTGCGAGCATGTGACCGTGCTGAAAGACGGCCGGGTGACGGCCGACCGGCCGCTCGCGGGGATCGATGCCGCGGGGCTGGTGCGCCTGATGGTCGGCCGCGATCCGGGCGATCTCTTTCCACAATGGGCGCCGGCCGGCGATCGCGAGACGATCGTCTCCGTCAGCGGCTTTTCCTGCGGGCTCCTGCACGACATCGATCTCGAGATCCGCCGCGGCGAGGTTCTGGGCGTTGGCGGTCTGGTCGGCCAGGGGCAGGAGGATCTTCTGCTCGGCCTCTATGGCGCCTTGCCGGCCGCCGCGCGGAGCGCGAGCTTCGACGGCTCGGCCGCGCTGCCGTCATCCGTGCCCCGCGCGAATGCCCTGGGCCTCGCCTATGTGCCGGCGG
This sequence comes from Parvibaculaceae bacterium, assembly GCA_050246735.1. Taxonomy (GTDB): domain Bacteria; phylum Pseudomonadota; class Alphaproteobacteria; order Rhizobiales; family Aestuariivirgaceae; genus Taklimakanibacter. The sequence goes on from JBFWVM010000002.1 coordinate 152,872, forward strand.
ACCGCAAGCGCGAGGGGCTCCACCTCATTCACGGCATCGCCTGGAACATGATGCTGCCGGGCTTCGGCCGCGCCCGGGCGCTGAGCTCGAGGGACCGCGCCGCGGAGCGCAGGCTCGCGGAGGCCCTGGCCGACCGTCTCGGCATCAAGGGCGATCTCACCCGGCAGGTCCAGGCCCTGTCCGGCGGCAATCAGCAGAAGGTGGCGCTCGCCAAATGGATGCCGGGTGATCCGCCGATCATGCTCCTCAACGATCCGACCCGCGGCGTCGACGTCGAGACCAAGCGCGAGATCTATGTGCTGCTGCGCCGCTTCGCGGAGCAGGGCAAGGCCATCGTGCTGTCGAGCTCCGACACGCCCGAGCTCGTCCATCTGTGCGATCGCGTCGCGGTGATGCGCGAAGGCGGCATTGCCGCCATGATCGATCACGCGCAAGCGAGCGAGGAAGCGATCGTCGCCGCGGCCATGGGGGCGCAGAGCACGAGGGCGGCCGCATGAGCCGTTCCCGCGGCGGCGGCGGCGCGCTCTACTGGTCCGCGCAAGCTCGGCGCAACCGCGGCCTTCATGGCCTGTTCGCCGTCGTTCTCGCCTTCGTCGCGCTCTACGCCTATTTGTATCCCGGTATCCTGAGCATTGCCGGGGTCTCCAAATTCGCCCAGAGCTGGCTGCCGCTGGCGCTCGTCTCCATGGCGCAGGCCGTTCTGATGCTGACCGGCGGCATCAGCCTGGCGATCGGGGCGATGGTGAGCCTCGGCGCCGTCGTCGCGGCGACGACGATGGCCGGACCCCTGGGTGTGCCGGGCGGCATCGCCGCCGTGGCCTTTGCCGGCCTTGCCATCGGCGCCTTCTGCGGCGTCATCGCCATCCGCCTGCGCCTGCCGGCCATCATCGTGACTCTCGCCGCGTCCTTCATCATAGGGGGGGCGGCACTTCTCATCCTGCCGCGGCCGGGCGGCGCCATCCCCGGCTGGTTCTCCGATCTTCTCGCCGGCAATACGCCGGCGGCTCTCGTCCTTCTGGTGCTGACGGCGCTCCTTTGGAAGCTCTATCTCGCCACGCCATTGGGCCTGAGCCTCTATGCGGCGGGCGAGGCCCCGCTCGGCGCCTATCGCGCCGGTGTGCCCGTCGATGCGGCGCGCATCACGGCCTATGCCTTGAGCGGCCTTCTGTCGACCATGGCCGGGCTCTTCATCGCCGCGCAGACCGGTTCCGGCGATCCGGTGATCGGCCAGGCCTTCACGCTCAATTCGATCGCCGCGGCGGTCCTCGGCGGCGTCGGCTTCCTCGGCGGCCGTGGCACCATGCGCGGCGCCATCGCCGGCAGCCTGCTGCTGAGCGTGATGATCAATGTGATGTTCTTCCTGGGATTTCCTCCTGTCGCGCAATATGTCGCGCAAGGCCTCATCATCATCGGCGCCGTGGCTCTGCCCGAGATCTCGCGCCGGCGGAGGGCGGTATGAAGGACGCGAAGGGCATGCGCTTCCCGCCCTGGCGCCCGGCGGCGCTCTTGCGCAACCGCGCTTTCCTGACGTTGCTGATCGTCGTCCTGGTCTGGATCGTCGCCGGCTTCGCCAGGCCGGGCTTCGGATCCTACGGCCATCTGCGCTACCTGCTCGAGCTCGCCGCCGTCATCGGCCTCGTCGCCATCGGCCAGACCTATGTCGTCATCGCCGGCGGCATCGATCTTTCGGTCGGCGCCATCGTGACGGTGAGCGCCGTCGGCGTGCCGCTGGCCGCCTTGCCCGGCGACGGCACCGGCACGATTGCGGTTCTCGTCATTCTCGCCGCCGCCACGGGGATCGGGCTTCTCAACGGGCTGGGGGTCGCCTGTCTGCGCATCCATCCGATGATCATGACTCTCGCTATGGCGACCTTCCTGCAGGGCGTCCTCATCCTCATTGCCGGCGGCACGGCGATCTCGGCGCAGAATCCGCTGCTCGCCTGGCTCGGCAACGCCCGCGTGATCGGCATCCCGGCGGGCGTCATCCTGTGGACGCTCGCCTCCGCATTGGCGCTCTTCGTCCTGCACGCCACGCCCTTCGGCGCGCGGCTGTTTGCGCTCGGCGCCAATCCCGTGGCGAGCGCCCTGTCGGGCGTAAATGTCAGGACCTCGACCATGGCGGTCTATGCGGTGAGCGGGCTCACGGCCGGGCTCGCCGGAGTCCTGATCCTCGGCATGAACGGGCAAGGCTATGTCGGGATCGGCGATCCCTATCTCCTGGCCTCGATCGCGGCGGTGGTGCTCGGCGGCACGTCCATCCTGGGCGGCTCGGGCACCTACGCCGGCACCATTCCCGGCGCCGTCCTCCTCGTCACCATCACCGCCCTGATCACCGTCGTCAACGCGTCGGCGGGCTGGCGCAGCATTCTTTTCGGATCTCTGATATTACTTTTGCTCCTCCTTTCCGGCCGGGATTCGCAGCGAAGATGATCGATCAAACGCCTCACGATGCGCAGCGGGAAATCACCGACGACGATGTCGTCGCGCTCCTCTCGCGGCTCGTTTCGGTTCCAAGCGTGAACATAGCCTTCCGCCAGGCGGGCGATCCGGACGACTGGTTCAACGAGGCGCGGCTCGCCGGCGTCGTCGCCGACTGGCTGCGCGAGCGCGGCATCGCGGTCGAGGTCGATCTGGTGGCGCCCGAGCGGCCGAACGTCATCGCCCGCGTCAAGGGGACGTCGCAAGGCCCCAGCATGATCTGGGAAGGCCATCTCGACACGGTCCAGGTGACCGGCATGAGCGATCCCTTCACCCCGCGCCTGGCGGGCGGACGGCTCTATGGGCGGGGTGCCGTCGACGACAAGGCCTGCCTCGCCGCCTTCATGCTGGCGATGCGCGACCTGGCGCGCGATCCGCCACCCGGCGACGTCACCTTTCTCGCCGCCTCCGATGAGGAGTTCAGCTTTACCGGCATCACCCACCACGTGGCGCGCGATGCGCGCTACGACATGGGCGTCGCCGGCGAGCCGACCGAGCTGCGCGTGGTGCGCGCCTGCAAGGGCTGTGTGCGCTGGTTCGTGGAAGTGCGCGGCCGCGCCGCCCATACCGCGAAGCCGCATGAGGGGATAGATGCCGTCGTCACGGCGCGCAAGCTCCTCGATCTGTTCGAGGCGCAGATGCGCCGTCGCACCGAAATCCATCCGCTGCTCGGGCCCTCGACGCTCACCTGCACCGCCTTCGAGGCGGGCGAGGGGCCGAATACGGTTCCCTCCCGCGCGCGCCTGCGCTTCGACTATCGCTATCTGCCGAGCGAGAGCGGCGGCGACGTATGGCGCGGATTTGCCGGCATCGCGGCCGGTCTCGCCGCCGCATCGCCCGGCATCCGCATCGTCACGGAGGCGCCTTTCATCGATTCCGCGGCAATGGATGTGCCGGAAGATCAGGCCGTGGTCGGTCTGTTCTCCGACATCTGCCGGCGGCACGGCATCGATCCGGCGCCCGAAGGTGTTCCCTACGGCTCGGATTCGACCAAGATGGTCGCGGCCGGCATCCCGACCATCGTCTTCGGGCCAGGCAGCATCACGCAGGCGCATGTGCTCGACGAGCATGTCGAGATCGCGCAGGTGACCAAGGCGGCCCGCATGCTGGTGGACGCTGCCCGGCGCGTGAAGGCCCGCTGACAAATTATTGATGCCAACCGCCGTTAGCTTCCAAATTTACAAAGTAGGCCTGAGAAAAATACTAATCAGCGCCTTTTTATTTCGTGCGAAGCTCGCCGCTTCTGATTTTTCCCCTTTGCGGGTCCATTTCGAGGGAGATGCGGATTTCGGCGATGACGATGATGGCGAGGCAGTTTGCGGGCGAGCCGCATGACCGGAACCTGGCGGATTTCGTCACCTTCACCGGCGTCGACAAGACCTATGACGGCAAGTCCTTCGTCATCCGCAACCTCGATCTGGCGATCTCCTGCGGCGAGTTCGTCTCGCTTCTGGGTCCTTCCGGCTCGGGCAAGACGACGACGCTGATGATGCTTGCCGGCTTCGAGCGGGCCTCGCGCGGCGACATCCATCTCGACGGCAGGAGGGTGAACGATCTCCCGTCCTATCAGCGCGAGATCGGCATGGTTTTCCAGAACTATGCGCTGTTTCCCCATATGACGGTGGCCGAGAACGTCGCCTTCCCGCTTTCGGTGCGCAAGGTGCCCGGGCCCGAGATCGACAGGCGCGTCCGCGAGGCCCTGGCGATGATCGAGCTGCCCGGCATCGCCGAGCGCAAGCCCGCGCAGCTTTCGGGCGGCCAGCAGCAGCGCGTGGCCCTGGCGCGGGCGATGATCTTCGAGCCGCGGCTCATCCTGATGGACGAGCCCTTGGGCGCGCTCGACAAGCGCCTGCGCGAGACCATGCAGTATGAGATCAAGAAGCTGCACAGGAGGCTCGGCACGACCATCGTCTATGTGACGCATGACCAGTCGGAGGCGCTGACCATGTCGGATCGGGTCGCCGTGTTCTCGAACGGCGAGATCCAGCAGATTGCGACACCCGACCGGCTCTACGAGGACCCCGCCAATTCCTTCGTCGCCGGCTTCATCGGCGAGAACAACGGCCTCAGGGGCAGGATCGCCGAGATCCGCCGCGACCGCGCGGTGCTCGCCCTGCCGGACGGCGCGCGCGTGACCGGCATTGCCGGAGAGGGGCTGGCCCCGGGGGCAGAGGCCATCCTCGCTTTGCGGCCGGAGCGCGTGGCACTGGCGAGCCCGGCATCGCCCGGTGGCAATGAGCTCGAAGGCAGGGTCGACGACGTCACCTATTGCGGCGACCACCGGCGGGTGCAGCTGTCGACCGCCGACGGCCAGGGCTTCATCGTCAAGATCGCCAATGACCAGCAATTCGCCGTTCCGCGCGAGGGCGAGACCGTGTCGGTGCATTGGCGGGAGGAAGACTGCAAGATCGTGATCTGAAGCGCCGGTCCGTTCGGCGGGCCGGCGCCGTCGTGTGTCATAACAACCAGGGAGAGTGAGATGCTATCGAGAATGTTGCGTGCCTGCTTGCTGGGAGCTGCCTGTCTTGCAGCGTCCTCGGCTTTGGCAGCCGCCGAGGAGAGCCTGACCATAACCACTTTTGGCGGTGCGTTCGAGAACGCCGCGGCCAAGGCGTGGTTCGAGCCCTATACCGCCAAGACCGGCACCGCGATCGCCAAGGAGCAGTATGACGGCGGCCTCGCCAAGCTGCGCGCCATGGTCGAGGCGAAGAACATCACCTGGGACGTGCTCGATCTCGAGACCAATGACGCCATCGTCGGCTGCGACGAGGGTCTCCTGCAGAAGCTCGATGCCAAGGTGTTCGGGGATACGGCCGATTTCGTGCCCGGAGCCACCTTGCCTTGCGCCGTCGCCTCGATGGTCTGGTCGACGGTCTTCGCCTATGACACCTCAAAGCTCGCGCAGGGGCCGGCCACGCTCGGCGATTTCTTCGACGTGACGAAGTTCCCGGGCAAGCGCGGGCTGCGCAAGAGCCCCAAGGCCACACTCGAATGGGCGCTCATCGCCGATGGCGTTCCGGTGGGCGAAGTCTACAAGCTGCTCGCGACCGAGGAGGGCGCCGACCGCGCCTTCAAGAAGCTCGATTCCATCAAGAGCTCGATCGTGTGGTGGGAGGCGGGCTCGCAGCCCCCGCAATTGCTGGCCGACGGCGCCGTCGTCATGACCCAGGCCTATAACGGCCGCATCTTCGATGCCGTGAAGAATGAGGGCAAGTCGTTCAAGATCGTCTGGGACGGCCAGATCTATGATTTCGAATGGTGGGGCATCCCGACCGGCACGCCCAAGGCCGAGAAGGCGGCCGAGTTCGTCACCTTCGCCGCGAGCCCCGAGGTGATCGGCGATCTGTCGAAGTATATCGCCTATGCGCCGCCGCGGCCCTCTTCCATAAAGAAGATCGATCCGGCGATGCTGCCCAATCTGCCGACGGCGCCGGACAACTTCAAGAACGCCCTGCAGATCGATGCGACATTCTGGGCCGACAATTTCGACACCCTCAACAACCGGTTCCAGACCTGGCTCGGGCAGTAGCGGGTTGTCGAGACCGTGGCGATGACGGCCTCAGCGGTTGTGCGGCCGGGCGTGGAAACGCGTCCGGCCGACGAGAGTTCCGGCTACAGGAAGGCGCAGAGGGCGGAGGCGTTCCGCGCATTCCTGCTCGCCGTGCCGTTGCTTCTGTTCCTGACCCTCACCTTCATCCTGCCCATCGTCTCGCTGCTGTGGCGCAGCGTCGACAATCCGGAGCTGCGCGCCGCGATGCCGACGCTGGCGGCGGCGCTCGGTGAGTGGGACGGGCGCGACCTGCCGCCGGTTGCCGTCTTCGATGCCTTCGCCAGGGACATGGCGACGGCCGCCGAGGGCGGCGGGCTGGCCCAGGTCGGCCGGCGTCTCAACTATTACGAGCCGGGCTTCCGCAGCCTGGTGCTCAAGACGGCGCGCAACCTGCCGGCGGCGCCCGAAGGCGACTGGCGCACGACCATCGTCAAGATCGACAAGCGCTGGGGGGAGACCGAGACCTGGCGGCTGATGCAGCGCGCCTCGCGGTCGATCACGCCCGACTACCTCCTGGCGGCGATCGACCGCACGACCGATGCGCAAGGCGCGATCGTCCCCGTGGCGCCCGATCAGCGGGTCTACGTCGCCGCCCTGCTGCGCACCTTGTGGATCGCGACGGTGGTGACGGTCCTCTGCCTCGTGCTCGGCTACCCGGTCGCCTATCTCCTCGCCAATCTCCCGCCCCGGCAGGCTAGTCTCATGATGATCTTCGTCATCGTGCCCTTCTGGACCTCGCTCCTCGTGCGCACCACCGCCTGGTATGTGCTGCTGCAGCCCAATGGCGTGATCAACGCGCTGCTGATGTCGGCGGGGCTGACGGGCGCGCCGGTGCCGCTCGTCTTCAACCGCACCGGCGTGCTGATCGGTCTCACCCATATTCTTCTGCCTTTCATGATCCTCGCGAACTACGCCGTCATGAAAGGCATCTCGCCGGTCTACTACCGCGCGGCCCTGTCGCTGGGCGCGCATCCGGTCACCGCCTTCCGGCGCGTCTATGTGCCCCAGACCTTGCCCGGCATCGGCGCCGGCGTGTTCCTCGTCTTCGTGCTGGCGCTCGGCTATTACATCACGCCGGCGCTGCTCGGCGGCGGCGGCGACGAGATGATCAGCCAGCTCATCGCCATCCAGATGGAGAAGCAGCTCAATTGGGGGCTCGCCGGGGCGCTCTCGGGCTATCTGGTGCTGATCACGGTCGCGATCTACGTCGCCTTCAGCCAGCTCATGGGCGTCGACCGCCTGAGGATGGGATGATCGCATGACGGAGAGCCAGCCCACCGTCCTTTCCGAGCGCGTCGCGGCCCGCGCGGTGCGCGTCTACAGCGCGATCGTGCTCCTGTTCCTGATCGCGCCGATCCTGGTCACCATTCCCCTGTCCTTCAATGCGGGTCCCTATTTCTCCTATCCGATGCAGGGCGTCTCGCTGCGCTGGTACGAGTTCGTCTTCGCCTCGGCGGACTGGCAGCGCGCTTTCGTCAACAGCCTGTCGATCGGCTCGGTGAGCGCGCTCCTGGCGACCGTTCTCGGCACCTCCGCCGCGCTCGGACTGTCGCAGCCGCAATTCCCCGCCCGCAACCTGGTGATGTCGCTCCTCGTGTCGCCGATGATCGTGCCGGTGGTCGTCGTGGCGGTCGGCCTCTATCTGGTCTTCGCGCCCGTCGGGCTCGTCAACAACTACTGGGGACTGATCCTCGCCCATACCGCGCTCGGCGTTCCGTTCGTCGTCATCACGGTGACGGCGACCCTGGCGTCCTTCAACTGGACCCTGACCCGCGCGGCGGCGAGCCTCGGCGCGCGGCCCTGGACCGTATTCCGCAAGGTCATGCTCCCGCTGATCATGCCGGGCGTCGTGACGGGCGCGATCTTCGCCTTCGCGACCTCGTTCGACGAGGTCATCGTCGTCCTGTTCATCGGCGGCGTCGATCAGCGCACCATCCCGCGCCAGATGTGGAACGGCATACGCGACCAGATCAATCCCTCGATCCTGGTGGTCTCGACGCTCCTGACCCTGTTCGCCATAGCGCTCTTCGTCGTGATGGCCTGGCTGCGCCATCGCCAGGCGAGCGCCGCCCGCTCAAGATGACCGGCTGCCCGTCTGCGGCGTGAGCTTGATCAGGGCGAAGGACGGATCGGCGATCTCTTCCGGCGCCGGCGATATGCCGGCATCGATCAGGCGCCGGCCGGTCATATAGCTGACCGGGTCGTTGATCGCGTCGACGGCCACGAGCTTGCCGGCCTTGAGATACCATATCGACTGCGCGCCTTCGCGCCTGGCGGGACGCCGGACGACCCGATCGTAGCCCTGGCTGACGCCGGCGATCTGCAGCTTGACGTCATACTGGTCGGACCAGAACCAGGGCGAGAATTTGCGCCCGTCGGCCGCGCCCGCCAGAGCGGCCCCCGCGGCCTCGCCCTGCTCGATGGCGTTCTGGACGGATTCGAGCCTGAGCCGTGTCTTGTCCCGGGGAAAGCTCGTGCAGTCGCCCGCGGCCAGGATGCGCTCGTCGCTGGTGCGGCAATGGTCGTCGACGGCGATGCCGTTGTCGATGGCGAGCCCCGCGTCACGCGCCAGATCGTCGGCTGCCGAGGCCCCGATGCCGGCGACCACGAAATCGATATCGAGCACGTCGCCGTCCGAAAGATGGGCACGGTCGACGCGTGGATGGCCCGAGAGCTCGACGATATTCGTCGCCTCGCGCAGATCGACGCCTTTCGCCCGGTGGAGCTCGCGGAAATAATCGGCCGTTTCGGCGGCCGCGACCCGTCCCAATATGCGCTGGGTCGATTCGACCAGCGTCACCCTGAGGCCGGACTTGACCGCGACGGCCGCGAATTCGAGTCCGATATAGCCGCCGCCGATGACGAGCACATGGCGGCCGGCCTGCATCTCGCCGCGCAGGGCGTCCGCATCGGCGATGCCGCGCAGGGTGTAGATGCCTTCGAGCCCGCGGCCCAGGGCCTCTGGCAGAGGCCTTGCGCGCGAGCCGGTGCACAATACGAGATCGTCATAGGCGAGCCAGCCGCCGTCGGAGAGACGCAGCCGCGCGGCCTTCCGGTCTATGCCCTCGGCCCTGACGCCCAGCCGCGTCTCGATGCCTTCGGCCGCGAACCATTCGGCCGGCCGCAGGGCCAGGCGGTCGGCGGTCAGTTCGCCGCCGAGATAGCCCTTGGACAAGGGCGGGCGCTGATAGGGCAGCCAGGGCTCCTCGCCGACGAGCGTGACGGCGCGCTCCGGCGCCAGCCGTCTGAGCTCCGAGAGCAGCGAGATCGCGGCCTGTCCGCCGCCGATGATGACCGTCCTGTGCGCCATGGCGCCAGACTAGGGTCACTCCGCGGCGAGGAGTGGCGGGCGGGCGACACCTGCGGTCCGCTCCGCGACATACTGCAGGAAGTCGTAGATCGGCCGCTCGAGATAGGAGAGATGGCCGGGTGCCGCCTTCTGCGCATTGAGGCCCCTGAAAACCCGCTCGGTGCATTGCCGGTCCTCGGCATTGACCTCGTCGAGCAGTGTCTTGAGCGTCGTCACATGGCTTTCCGCCCGGGGGTCGTCGATGAATTCGGGCGACAGTCCGCCGCCGAAGATCATGTGCACCTGGCCGACGCCCTTGGGATGGAGCGAGAGATACCAGAAATATCCGGGGGTGAGCGTGATGAGATGGCTCGGATAGAGGGCGAGCAGGGCGGTCGTCTTGCGCCACTTGCCTTCGAGCCTCGTGTTGGACGGATGGGCGTTGCCGATGGCGAGCGATGCCTCCTTGGTGATCCAGTGATAGTTGAAGGCCCGCAGTCCCGGCGGGCATTCCATTTCCTCCAGCCTCGAATGGGGGCCGACCGTCGCCGCATGGCAGACCGGCAGGTGATAGCTCTCCATGAAGTTCTCGGCGAGGACCTTCCAGTTGGTGTCCCAGACATGCGTCTCGCGGAAGCACTCGATATAGTTCTCCATGCCGTAATGGGCGATCATGCCTTCGAGCGGCTTCAGCGTCTCGGCGACGGGAGGCGCTTGCGGATTGAGCGTGACATAGATCCAGCCCAGCCATTCCTCCGAGCGGATCGCCGGCAGGCGGTAGTTCTCCTTGCAGAAGCCGGTGGTCGGCTTCATGAAGGGAGCGCCCCTGAGCGTGCCGTCGAGATTGTAGGTCCAGGCATGATAGCGGCAGACGATGCTCTTGGCATTGCCCTGGCCCTCGAGCAGCGTCGACATGCGGTGCAGGCAGACATTGGAGAAGGCCTTGAGCGTCCCGTCGCGGTCGCGCAGCACGACGATCGGCTGGCCGGCGACGTCGTAGGTGACGTAGTCGCCCGGTTCCCTGAGCGCCGACGAGCGTCCGACGCACACCCATTCCCTGGCGAAGATCGTGTCGAGCTCGCGGGCAAGGAAGGCCTCGCTCGTATAGACGCCGGGCGGCATGGCCGTCGCATCCTCGAAAGGCCGCCTGGCGGTGCGGGCGAGCTCGGAAAGGGTTGCGTCGAGAGGCTTCATCTGCGTCGTCCTTGCGTTGGCTCGGAACTGAGTCTAGATCGGATTTAACCAAGGCAAAACCTTGAAATTCCTAAGAAGGAAAAAGGTAAAATATGGTTCGCTACACTTTGCGCCAATGCGCCTATTTCCGCGCCGTGGCCGAGCATGGCGGCATCGCCAAGGCCGCCCGCGTCCTCAACATCTCCCAACCCTCGGTCGCCGAGGCGCTCGCCAAGCTCGAAGCGGTCACCGGTCTCGTCCTGTTCGAGCGCCATCATGCGAAGGGCGCCAGCCTCACCTTGCAGGGGCGCCTGTTCCTCGACCATGTGCTGGCCCTCGATCTGAAGGCGCGCCAGGTCGAGCGTGAGGCGGCGGCGCTCGCGGCCGAGCGCGCCGGCGAGATCAGGCTCGGCATCTTCCACACCCTGGCGCCGTTCTACGCGCCGGGCCTGATCCGCTCGTTCGCGGGCCGGGTGCCCGATATCAGGATCCATCCCGAGGAGATGTCCCTGAGCGAACTGGCGGACGGCCTGCGCGAGGGCACGCTCGACCTCGCCTTGACCTATGACCGCGGCGCCGATCTGTCCGGCCTCGACACGCTCGGGCTCCTGAACCTGCGTCCGCACGTCGTCCTTCCCGCCAGCCACAGGCGGGCGCGCCAGAAGACCGTTCGCCTCCAGGACCTGGCGCATGAGCCCTATGTGATGTTCGACGCCTCCGGCAGCCGGCATTATTTCGAGGAACTGCTCGCGGAGAACGGAATCGATCCGCCGATCGCCTATCGCTCGGGCTCGCTCGAGACGGTGCGCAGCGCGGTGAGCAACGGCTTCGGTTTCACCCTCCTGGTCATGCGTCCGCCGCATGCCGCGACCTATGACGGAAAAGAGGTCGCCATCATCGCCATCAGGGGAAATGTGCGTCCTCTCGGCATCGTCCTCGCCGCGCGCGAGAAGACGCTGAACGGTCCGATCCTGCGCCGCTTCGCCGACCATGCCCGGCGGTACTTCAGGAGTCCGTCCGCCGCCTCCGATGACGGGAAATCAACGGGTTAGACGCGTCTAGGAAAACAGAGCACCGGATTCGGGATTTACTCCGTAACCGTCTGAGACGGTGTGGTCAGCACGACTCAAGGAAGAAGCACCCCGATGCCACAGCGCGCTGCGACGTCTGGGTCACAGACATTCTTTCGGAAATTCCACGCCGCAGGTGAAGAAACCCGCAGTACACTGATACACATTGATGCGGACAAGGGAGTTTGCCGTCATGTGCAGGTAGGCCTCGCGCTTGCTCATCCCATAATCGTCGACGAGCCACTTGATCATGTTGACGAAACAGTTCGTTATGGCCCGGCCTTGATTGCCGGAGTTCCGCGCCGAATCCACCTGCACGAGCGAATTGGGTTTCTCGATGCGCAGCACGCCCGGGACGGTCTTGCCTTTGATGACGTTCACGGACGCCGTGACCTCGGCTGCGGTTTCGTTTGCGATGCCGGTCAATTCCGAATCGCCCTGCGAGGCATGCACGTCGCCGAGGAACAGCAAGCCGCCGGCATGGGAGGCGTTCATATGGATCTTATGGCCGGCGCAGATATCCCTTACGTCGAGATTGCCGCCCCATGGACCTTGCGACGTCACCGTGTTCTCGACGCCCCGTTCCGGCGCGGTGACGATGACGCCCAGGAACGGTGCCAGTGGCCAACGGACCTCGCGTCCGACATTCATGACGGCGTAGCCGTCGTCCAGCGTGCCGGACTTGCCCGGATGGTGCCGTATGACGGTCGAGAAGTCCTCGTCGATTTCATCGAAGTAGCTGAGGCCGGTAAGCTCGCCGAAGTCCTTTATGGTTCCGGTCCAGCCCCAGTCACGAATGGCGATCTTCTCGATATCGACGACGATGGTATCGCCGGGATCGACGCCGTTGACATAGACCGGCCCTCCGACCGGGTTTGCTCGGAACACTTGAAGCGCTTTTAGCGGCTTTTCCGCGGGACGCGGCTTGGAGTCTTTCTCGCCGAGCAGATCCCACCAGTTGTCGACCGTTTCGATGACGAAACGCTCGCCGAGATCGACCTTCAGCCCCGGCTCCAGATGCGCGCCGAATTCCGTGATCGTTGCCTTCGCCTTGGGAAATCTTTTCATGGTTCTCTCCTCTCTTGGGACTTGCCGGCAATTCTGTCATTGCCGCGGCTTCATTTGGTGGGGACGGTCGCAGGCACAGCGGGCTCTTCCCATTCCTTGCGAGCGAATTTGCGAATGGTTTCGTCGAACATAATGGCCACGATGAGCGTCAAGCCGATGAGAACCTGCTGCAGGAATTGCGAGGTATTCATGAAGATGAGGCCATTGCGCAGGATGCCGACGAAGAACAGACCGGCCAGCACGCCGGAAATCCGCCCCACGCCGCCGGTGAAGGCCACGCCGCCGAGGAGGACTACGGTGAGCGCATTGATCTCTAGGCCCTGGCCGGTGATGGGGGTAGCCGCCGCTAGCTTGGAAGCCAGTATGATGCCGGCCAGCGACGATGCGACGCCGACCTGAACGAACATGAGGAACTGGACCCGCTCCACCGGCAGGCCCATCAGAAACGCGGCGCGATTGCTGCTGCCGACAGCTCGAAGCTTTCGGCCATAGGGCAGGACGCCGAGGGCTACAGCCCCGTAGATGACCGCGCCGATGAGGATGAACACTTCGAGAGGGATGCCGGCAAACCGGATGAGGCTCAGATCGGTGAAGGACGCCGGCAATCCCACGACGGTCCGGCCGCCTGTCAGATGCAGGGCAAGGCCTCCCCATACTGAAAGCGCCCCTAACGTGATGACGATCGAGTTGAACTTGTAATAGCTCACGAGAAGCCCGTTGATGATTCCCGCGACGAGGCCGACGGCCAAGCCGGCAAGAATTCCGAGCACGGCGGACCCGGTGCCGATCATCACTGTGGCGGCGACCACGCCCGACAGGCTGGCCACCGAGCCCACGGAAAGGTCTACGGCGCCGGCGATGACGAGGAGCGCCAGCGGAATCGAGATGACTCCCAGTGCCGAAAGGGCTTCGCCGATATTCCTGAGATTGACGAAGGAGAGAAAGTTGCTGTTCGAAGAGTAGAAGAAGAGCACCAGGAGGATGCAGCCGATAAAAGTGCCGTTGCGCGCCAGAAAATATCCCGCTCGGTGAAGATTCATCCCGTGGTCTCCGATGTTACCGACACTCTCTCGACGAGCGATTTCAAGAGGTTCTCCGCCCAGCCGAAGGATGCGTTCGATTCCGGCCAGTATTCGCCGAAACACGTGTAAGCCCTGTCGCACAGGAGCTCGATTTCGTCCGCCTCGGAAGAGGCGACGAGGACGGTCACCCCGCTCCTTGTGAGATTTCGAAGGGCATTGGCGATATCGAGGCGCGCCCCCACATCCACGCCCTGCGTGGGCTGGGACAGGAGCAGGACATTCGGCCGGTCGCCGAATATCCAGCGCCCGAGCACCACTTTCTGCCTGTTGCCGCCGCTGAGCGCCGAGACGGGACCGTCCATGTGGCCGCCTCTGATGTTCAGGCTTTCCTTGGCGCGCTGGAATACCGCAGCAGCCTTCGTATGGGAATATGCCAAGCCTTTCTTATGCCGCTCGAGCCACGGCAGTACGAGATTGTCCAGGGCCGACATGGATTTCACCAGGCCCTCGCGCTCGCGGTTGGCGCTGACATAGTAAACGCCCTGCCTGATGGCATCTCTCGGCTCGGCCGGCTTGAATGCGGCTCCGCCAAGAGTGGCCGGGATCGGCTCGCCGAAGCCGAACAGCCGCTCGAGCAGCGTGAACTGGGGACCGGCAGCCATGCCAAACAATCCGACAGTCTCTCCACGATGAAACTGAAGTTCTTGCCCGTGCTGCTGCACTCTGAGCGCGACCTCGCTCGTCTTGTGAGCCGCGATCTCTTCTCGCTTTCTCGATCCGGGCGCGAGAGCCTCCGACAGCTCGGCTACGGTGAAAGTATGTGCCGACTGATTCAGGACGACTTTCCCGCCGCGCAGCACCACGAGGCGCGTACAGACCTCCAGGATATCCCTGAGCCGGTGGGAGACGTACACGATGCCTCGACCCTGACCGGCGAGATTCCGCAGCAGCGCATGCAGACGATCCGTTTCGTGCTGTCCCAACGCTCCCGTAGGCTCGTCAAGGAAAAGGACTTTCAGGTCGGTGGACAGAGCACGCGCCAGGTCCACGATCTGCTTTTCGCCGAATTCCAATGAAGAGACTGGTCGATCCACGTTCATTGCGGAACCGAGCAGATTGAGCGCCTTGCGCGCATACTCCCTTCGTCTGCCCGGTGACAGCCATTCTTCAGATCGTCCCAGGCTGATATTATCGGCGACCGAGAGCGTTTCGGCCAGCGCAGGCTCCTGATGGATGACCTTGATGCCCGCCCGCTCGATTTCGCGTGGATCACCCAATGGAACGGTCCCGCGGCCGGCGACCTTCATACTGCCGCGTTGCGGGCGAACCGCCCCGGTAGCCACGTTCACGAGAGTCGATTTGCCCGCTCCATTATGTCCGAGCAGCCCGATGATCTCGCCGGAGGAGACCGAGAAACCTTCATCGTGCAGAGCGGTTATCCCGCCGAAATGGACGTGGATGCCCTCCATCGTAAGTATCGGGTCCGCGGCATCGAGCGTGATGCCGCGGCTCTGGTCCATATCCATTGCGGAATCCGGGACTATTTGCCGACGTAGAAGCTGTCCGCGGTCTCAGGGGTGACCAGTTCGGGACGCACGAAGATGTTCTGCAGAGGCTGCTTTTTGGCGGCGGCCATGAGAAGCGTCGTATTCGCCTTTGCCAGCGTTTCGCTCCTGAAGGCGAAGGCCATGCGATAGATGCCGTTCGGGACCTTGATTATGTCCAGGTCCTCGTTGGTCACGTCCATCGCGGACATGTAGACGTTCGGATCGTCCTTGGCGACGCCGCTGTCGATCAAGGCCTTATAGGCGCCCTTGATGTTCTCGTTCGAGAAGGACAACCATACTCGTGTATCGGGGTGGGCTGTCATTTGCTGCTTCGCCGCATTGAAACCGTCCTCCCGGCTGATCGCCGGCGAAAGCTTGAAGATCTGGGCGTTCGGAGTCTTTTCGGCCAGCTCCTTCACGATGCCTTCGACCCTGAGGCGGGTGAGATCGTTCTGCTCGTCGCTCATCACGGCTACCTTCACCGGACTGTCGCCAAATTTCTCCTTGATCCATTTCACGGCATAGTCGGCATAATCCCGGCCGTCCTGCTCCGGTGTGGTCAGCATGGAGGCGGACACACCGGTCCACTCGGCCGCGTAGCCGATTACGGGGATGCCGGCTTCCTGCGCCTGCCGGGTAACCGGGATCAATGCATCGGCATTGATCGGCCAGCCCATGATCGCTGCAACCTTTCCTTGGGCTATCCAGGCTTTCCAGTCCTGCACCTGCTGCTCGACCCGGAACTGCGGATCGTGCGTGATCAGCTCGTACCCTTCCTTCTCGATTTCCGGACGCATCAGCTTGATGATGTCGTTCCAAAGTTCGATGGTGGAGCCGCCGAAGCTCATGGCGACGGCTTTCTCCTGAGCGAGCGCCGCCTGTGGCGTGGCTATCGCCAGAAATGCTGCAAACAATGTGCCGGCAAATTTTCGCATCACTGTAAACCTCCCAGTTGCTGCGCCAAAGGTAGCGGATTGGTCTGTTTTGTAAACCTCCTGTTTGAAAGTGGATTGAGGCCTGCCCAATTATCATCGGATTTCTTACAAACTCTCAAAGGGTGGAGATTAGGGTCGCCTCGATATATACTGTCGCGTGGTCTATTTTTTGATCCAAAACCTATGAGTGCATCGAAAGCAAGTTTCTGGCTGATGCCGGTCCCGATCCGAATGACGTGGGAATTGGTCACCACGCATATCGAGGAAGCGATCCTCAACGGGATCGTGGGACCAGGGGAGAGGCTGCCGCCCGAACGGGAGTTGGCCAAGCAGTTGTCCGTGTCGCGCTCGGTGCTTCGCGATGCATTGAAGGACTTGGCCCATCGAGGTCTGATCCGCACTACCCAGGGGGGAGGAAATTTCGTGAATCAGATCATCGGAAAGCAGATGAGCGACCCGCTTGCTGCGCTCCTCAAGGATAGTCCCGATGCCCACCTGGATTTCATGGAATATCGAGCGGAATTCGAAGGCAGCGCCGCCGCCCTGGCAACGTCGCGCGCGACACCGCCCGATCTCCAGGTCATCTCGCTGATCTACGAGCGCATGAAAGCCGTCCACGATCAGCTGGATGTCAACGAAGAAGCTCGTCTGGACGCGGACTTCCACATGGCGATAGCCGAGGCGACCCACAACACGGTTTTCATTCATATCTCCCAGTCGATGCGAGAGCTCATGCAGCAGGAGCTGCTGAACAGCCGGCTGGTTCTCTTCCATAAGGCCGGCGGACGCGAGAAGATACTCGAACAGCACGGTGAGATCATGGATGCCATTGTTGAAGGAGATTCGCCGCGGGCCAAGCAGGCCATGCGCAACCACATCGACTACGTCACCGACATCTACCGGGAGCTGGAGCGATTTGAGAAGCGCAAGGAGATTGCGCTGCAGCGATTGAGCCGCTGGGAAGGCAGCTTGGCGCCCTCCCGATCGCAACCGTCGGGATCCCGGCAGGGATCGGATTTGCCGGCCCCCGGAAGCGCGGGACAGTCAAGCGAGCCGGAGGCAACATAGCCTCCGCTCGGAGTACCTCAATTTAGGTGAAGCAACAGGCCGGAAACTAATATTTTCCAAAACCTCTCCCCCGGCCAATACTCGTCGCATCCGAGGGAGGGACAAGTGGCCCAGCCTGCCGAAAGCCCGTTCGATCCGCATTTGCGCCAGCGCTTCCTGAACGGCATGGGACTCGCCGCCTGCACGGTCAATGTCGTGACCACCGACGGACCGGCGGGCCGCCACGGCGTCACGGTCTCGGCCATGTCCTCGGTCTCGGCCGATATGGAGCAGCCGACGCTCCTCGTCTGCATCCATCATTTGAGCCCGGCGGTTCAGGCCATCATTTCCAACGGCGTCTTCTGCGTGAATGTGCTCCGTGACGACCAGTCCTTCGTCTCCGACTGCTTTGCCGGCCGCGTAAGGACGCCGGACGGCGACAAGTTCTCCTGCGCGAGCTGGACGACCCTCGCCACCGGCGCGCCGCGCGTCGTCGACGTGCTGGCCGCCTTCGATTGCCGCATCCTCTCGGCGCAGCAGTTCGGCACCCACTATATCATCGTCGGCAGCGTGGCCGAGATCTTCGCCTCCGACAGCGGGTCGCCCCTGATCTATGCCAACCGCGCCTATGGCACGCCCTCGCGCTTCGACAGCTTCCGGGTCGGCAATGTCGCGGGTGCCGAGACCGTCAAGCTCGCCGCCTTTCACACCTTCGGTCCCTATGTCGTGCCGCAGGTGCTGCGGCGGCTGGCGGCCAGGGACCGGCAGGTCGATCTCAAGCTGGTGGAGGGCGACCACCGCCGCGTGCTCGAAGCGGTGAAATCGGGCGATGTCGATCTGGCTCTCATGTATGATTTCAATCTGGGCGACCGGATCGCGGCCGAGCCCCTGACCGAATTGCAGCCCCATGTGCTGCTCGCCGAAGGCCATCCGCTGGCCCGCCGGGCGGCGATCTCGCTCGAAACCCTGGTCGAGGAGCCGATGATCCTGCTCGAGCCGCCGCCGAGCGGCGAGTATTTCCTCTCGCTCTTCAGCCGCCAGGGCCTCGTTCCCCAGATCCGCTTCCGCAGCTCGTCCTTCGAGATGGTGCGCGGCATGGTGGGCGGAGGCTTCGGCTACAGTCTCCTGTCGACCAAGCCCGCCGCGTCGATGTCCTATGACGGCGCGGCGCTCGTCACCCGCCCGCTCACCGAGACGGTCGAGCCGAGCCGGGTGGTGCTGGCGCGGCGCGCCGGCTCAGGCCTGGGTGCTGCGGCGGAGGCCTTCGCCGCGGAATGCCGGACCCTGTTCCGGCAGGGGGGGCCCGAGGCTTAATCCGCCCGCTCGATCCTGGCGCCGAGCGCGCGCAGGCGTTCGTCGAGCCTTTCATAGCCGCGGTCGATCTGCTCGACGTTCTGGATCTCGCTCTGGCCCTCGGCGCACAGGGCGGCGATGACCAGCGCCATGCCGGCGCGGATGTCGGGGCTCGACAGGCGCTGGGCATAGAGCAGCGAGCGGCCGACGACGAACGCGCGATGCGGATCGCACAGGATGATGCGCGCCCCCATGGCGATCAGCTTGTCGACCCAGAACAGGCGGCTTTCGAACATCTTCTCGTGGATCAGGATGGTGCCCATCGCCTGGGTCGCGACGACGAGGGCGATCGATACGAGATCGGCGGGGAAGGCCGGCCACGGGCCGTCGTCGATCTTGGTCAGCGCGCCGTGCATGTCCTCCTGGATCTCGAGCCGGGAATGGCGCGGCACATGGATGTCCTCGCCGCGCACCTCCCAGCGTATTCCGAGCCTGCCATAGGCGATGGCGGTCATGCGGTGCTCGCGCGGCCGGCAGTTGCGGATCACGAGATCGCCGCCGGTCGCCGCGGCGAGCCCGATGAAGCTCCCGACCTCGAGATAATCGGGCCCGAGCTCATGGATCGCGCCATGGAGCGAGGCAGCACCGGTGACCGTGAGCACGTTCGAGCCGACGCCCTCGATGCCGGCGCCCATGGCGATGAGCAGGCGGCAGAGATCCTGGATGTGCGGCTCGCTGGCGGCGTTGTGGATGTGGGTCGTGCCCGGGGTCAGCACCGCGGCCATGACGACGTTCTCGGTCGCCATCACGCTCATCTCGACGAGGAAGATGTCGGCGGGCTTGAGGCCCCCGGGCGCGGTCAGATGGTAGCTGTCGGGCGAGATCTCGACCCGGGCGCCCATCTCCTGGAAGGCGAGGATATGGGCGTCGAGCGGGCGCCGGCCGATGCGGTCGCCGCCGGGACGCGGCAGGGTGGCGCTGCCGGTGCGGGCGAGGAGCGGTCCCGCCAGGAGGAACGACGCGCGGATGAGCTGCGACAGGGCGCGGTCGGGGGCGGAGTGCCGGATGGAGGCCGCCTTGAAGGTGGCGCGGTTGTCGGCGATGCTGGTGACGCCGGCTCCGAGCTTCTCCACCAGGCTCGCCATGACCCGCACGTCGGCGATGTCGGGAAGCCGGGTCAGGGTGACCGGCTCGTCGGTGAGGAGAGTGGCGGCGATGGCGGGCAGGGCGGCGTTCTTGCTGCCCTTGGGCTCGATCGTCCCCGAGATCGGCTGGCGGCCCTCGATCAGGAAACGGCTCACGGCGGCTCTTCGTTCCTCCTGGTGATAGGGATCGATTCGAAACGGCCGGAAAGCTTTACGGGAATCAGCCGAGCGGCGCCATGCCCGGCATGTCGTTGGTCGAGATCACGCCGCGGCAGTGGATTTCGAAGGCCTGCATGACGCTGGTCTTGCGCATGCCCTTGAGGGTCGCCATGCCGAGCACCATGGGCGGGTAGTCTCCGGCGAGCTTCACATAGGCGAGGGGCTTGCCGTTGAGCGCCGCCTTATTGAGCGGGCGGGCGGTCAGGAGCGAATAGCCGAAGCCGCTCGCCACATAGCTGCGGATCGCCTCGGGATATTCCGAGCGCGTCAGGATGTTGGGGGTGAGGTTCTCGCGCATGAAGATCGACATGAAATATTCGCGGCTGAGCGGCAGGTCGAGCAGGATGAAGGGCATCTCGGCGAGTGCGGCGAGCGCGACGGGCCCTTTCGCCGCCAGCGGATGGTCGGCCGGCAGGAGCACATGGGTCGGAAGCTCCGCCAGTGGCTCGAAGGCGACGTCTTCGGGAATGTGCTGCGAATAGGTTATGGCGATGCTGATCTCGGCCTTGCGCAGGCGGGCGATGAGCTGCGCCTCGTCGCCTTCCGAGACGTGCAGCTTCACGCGCGGATAGCGGTCGAGGAAGCCCTTGCACACTTCCGATATGATGAGCGGCGCATAGGTGCGGAAGGAGCCGATGATGAGGGGGCCGCTGACCGAGCCGGCCACCTCGTCGGCGACGTTGTGCAGTTCCTCGGTCTGGTCGAGGAGGGTCTTGGCCGCCTGCAGGAAGCGCTCGCCGGCGGAAGTGAGCGACAGGCCCTGCGCGTGATGGCGCACGAAGAGCTGCAGGTCGAACTCCTCCTCGATCTGCGCGATCGCCGTCGAGATGGAGGGCTGCGAGATGTTCAGCTTCTCGGCCGCGAGCTTGACGCTGCTAGTCTCGCCCGCCGCGACGAAATAGAGAAGCTGGCGCAGCGTGAAGCGCAGCGGCAGGCGGCTGGGATCCCCCTTGCTCACGCGCTGTCCTTTGGCCCGGCCGTCCTCATGCCCGGAGTTTAGGTCAGGAGCAAAGGGAGGTTCAATGGCAGGATTCTGATTCCAGGACCTTGGACACTCTGGGAAATTTAAGGAAATCGCGCTGGATACGTATTTCTTTTGGTAGCGACCGACGGATCGCCCTGTAACACGCTGAAAGTGATGAGGCAGGCTAGGACCGGCGCTTGCGGCGAAGTATCGCCTTGGCGGCGTTGAAACCGGGGACACCGGTGACACCCCCGCCGGGGTGCACGGATGCGGAAGCCAGATAAAGCCCTTCGATAGGCGTGCGGTAGTCGCTGTAGCCGGCGACAGGGCGCTTCACGAACATCTGGTCCACGGTGAGTTCGCCATGATGGACATGTCCGCCCGGCAGATCGAATATTTCCTCGAGATCGAGGGGCGTAAGCACTTGGCTATGGGTCGGCTCAAAGCGGGCGCCGGTATATTCGTTGAGTGTGCCTACCACGGCTTTCAACAATGTCTCGCGATGCTGCTCACGGGAAAGCTTTTCGACCTCGTGAGAAGTATGTCCGGCAAGCACGTTGATGATATGGGAACCTTGTGGACTTAATGTCCGGTCGGTGATGCTCGGAGTGACACAGAACAGGAAGGGCTTGGCGGCGCATCTCTGGTTCTGGCCATCCTCGAAGCTCTTTTGGAGGTAGTCGACCGAGGGACCGATCTGCACCTGGGTTGGGTAGCCGAAACCAGCGAGATCGGGGGAAAACATGCGGTAGTGCGGTACATCTTCAGTCGCCAGATTGATCTTGTAGACGGAACCGATGGTTCTGAACCCCTTTACGGACCGAAGAAATTCGGGCTCGATCTGGGTGGCATCGAGGAGCTTGAGAAACGTCGTCTTGAGATTCGCGTTGGAGACGACGAGAGCGGCATCCACTTCCTCTCCGGAGGTCAACACGACGCCAGTGGCTTTCGGTCCGGCGAGCTTAATCCGGATAACTCGGGCATCGGTGCGGATTTCGACTCCGGATGCACGCGCCGAGTCCGCGATGGCGCGGGTAACCATCCCCATGCCACCTCGGACAAAGCCCGTGGTTGTCGCAGCCGAATCCGGCTCCTTCATCAGGGGACGCATGAGGCAGGATGCGGTGCCAGGCGTTCGCGGTCCGGCATTGCCGCCGTTGCCGCCTAGTCCACAGAGCGCCGCCTTGACCTCGGCGCTCTCGAACCAGCGGCTGAGATACTCGTCCAGGCTGAGGGTCAAGAGATCGTAAAGTGTGCTCCAGTGAAATCTAAGATCACGATGCTTCAAGGCGAACTTCAAGAAATCGAGGGCTTCGCCCGCCGAGGACAAGCTTAGATTCGGAGGAGTTTCCCAGATCAGCCTGCGCAGAAGGGGGCCGATCTCGTCCAGCCGTTTTCTGAACTGCGGATAAGCGGCCGCGTCCTTCTTCGAGAACTTCGCAAGCTGGTCATAGAACTGCCGCGGCTCATCTGCGAAAACAAACCATCTTCCGTCCGGAAAAGGCAGAAAGACGGGATCCGGCCGGAGCACCTCAAGCCCATGCTTTCCGAGTTCGAGTTCCTCGATGATGCGCGGCTGGAACAGGGTCATGCCATACGAGGCGACCGAAACATGATGATCCGGCCATACTTCCTCGGTTACGGCGGCTCCGCCGACGATGTGCCGCCGCTCGAGCACGCAAACGGACAAGCCCGCCTTCGCGAGATATGCACTGCATACTAGGCCATTGTGGCCACCGCCGACGATGACCACATCATATTTCTTCACAAGCGGGGCCATCTGTGTCGAACCTACCTAAACACGCGCTATGGTCGCATCGAATCGGGAGTCCCGGTGCTTGAGAGCCGCCTTCATGCCTTTTTCAAGGATCATGGCATAGAATTCCTTGTCGCCATCGGCGCCATGGCCAGACCCGCGATTGCCGATCCCCTCGAGATTGACCAGGCCGAGGATCTCGTAGATACGGTGAAGCGTGTGCTTCATCGCCCGTACCTGCGTTGGTTCGATCTTGGAGGCCTCGACAGCCCAGTTCCTGACCTCGCCCGACACAGCATCGACTGGCACGACTCTTTGTACAAAATCCCACTTCAAGGCCTGTTCGGCCTCAAACCAGCCGCCCATCAAATACAATTTCTTCAAGACCCGCATGGGCAGTTGCATTGCCAGGATCGAACTGGCATTGCCTTCCGAACCGAAGCGGGTGACCTCGAAGCTGAATTTCGTTTTCTCGGCGGCGATGATGAAGTCGCAATATCCCAGCAGATTGAAGGCCTCCGGCCCGACATATTTATGAACGCCGGCGATCAGCACTTTGCGGAAGTACCATGCGCGAGGAAGATACGGCGGAGGTTCCTTCGACCAGCCGGTGGCCACCCCTTCCTTGACATATCCGGGTGCCGCTTCCTTTATGTCGCCGCCGGCAGAAAAGACCGGTCCCTCGCCCCGCACCGTGACGACCCGGATCTCCGGATCGGCATCGGCGGCATCAAGAAGGTCGTTCCATTCCTGCTTCAACCGAGGATTTATTGCGTTGCGGACATCGGGCCGATTGAGCAGAACCTCAAGAATGTTGCCGTTGTGAACGGTGGTCTTGAGATATTGATATTGCTTCATAAGTCTACTCCGATGGCGATTGCACCACGATGTTGGACGATCGCAAGGCCGCGATCTTCTCCACCGGATAATTGAGCAGACCGGAGAGGATAGACGTCGTGTGCTCGCCGAGGTTGGGTGGTGACGAGACGGGATGTTCGATGCGATCATTGAACCAGAGCGGAGTGGCAAGAGTTTCGATCATGGCGTCGCCAAATGGTATCGCTCGAAGGGCGCTGTATTCTCTTACCTGTGGATGTTCGAGTGCCTCGAGAACCGAGTTGACCGGACCGACCGGCACGCCCGCTTCATCGAGCACTTGATACCACTCAGCTGTCGTGCGGGTGAGAAAGATCTCATCAAGTTTTTTTAGCAACACGATCCGATGCTGGTTTCGGGTGCGATCGCTCTCGAACCGCGGGTCGCCTGCCATTTCCGGCACGCCCATGGCGCTGCACAAGGCCTGGAAGTGCCTATCGAAGGCGGCTTCGATGGTGATCCAGCCGTCCTTCGTCCTGAACGCGCCATGCACCGCATGTCCCGCATGTGCGGATCCTAGCCGCTTTGTCGGGGTTTTCGTGTGCCGAGTGAACGAGGCGTGATAGTTCAGCAGGCTGAGCTGAGAGTGAAACAACGAGGTCTCGACCTTGATGTTCTCACCGGTCGTGGCCCGGCCCTGCAGTGCGGCAAGGATCCCGATACAGGCGTAAAGTCCGGCCGAAAGATCCGCCGTTGCAAATCCGGCACGAACCGGAGGCCGGTTTTCCTCACCGGTAATGCTCATCGCGCCGGCGAGTGACTGGGCGACCACATCCACCAGCGGCCGATCGGCCTTTTCTCCCGTCTTCCCGAACCCCGTGATGCTGCAGGTGATGATACGAGGATTGATCTTCACCAGCGTCTCATGGTCCATGGCGAGCCGACTCGCCACCTTTGGCGTGTAGTTATATACGACCACGTCGCCGATCCGCACGAGGTCATGCAGGATATTACGCCCTGCGGAGGTTTTCAGATCGACGGCAATGCTCTTTTTATTGCGATTGCTGGTCAAGAAATAGAGAGAAGTTCCGTCAATGTAGTGGGGTGGCGTGGATCGCGTCAGATCGCCCGTCGGCCTTTCCACTTTGATGATCTCGGCGCCAAGATCGCCCAGGATCATGGCGCAGAACGGTCCCGCCAGCGCCTGGGTTACGTCGATAATTCTTATGCCCTCGAGCGGCATGCTTTTTGATGAAGGAGTCATTTCGGAGCCTGCTTTTTTGATAGGATGCCGGATGCCGCCGTTAGCTGCTCTTCTGTGCGGAAGACGCTCCCGAGCGTCCGGAACTTGACGCGATCCAGCCGGTAGTGGGCGATGTTGAGCTGAAGCGGCCGACCGTCATCGAGGTACTCGACGCCCATCGAAACGGCGCCCAGGGTGCCGGGTACGATTTTGAGCGCGGTCGCCGCCCTCCCGCCGAGCGGCTTGATCTCCAGTTCCCAGTCGAAGGTCTGGATCGCGCCGCGGGCCAGTTCGCGAACCGCCAGCGCGACCGGGACTGCTCCAATCTTATCGACCTTGAACCGTTTGGCGACATCAAAGGGAAAGTACCGTTCTTCGAATGAAATGCTTCTTCCCCCGACATTTCTCAGGAGAGCGAGTTCGCCGACCGCCGCCTTGGCCGGCAGCTTCAGCAGGTCGCTGACGAGCGGTGGAGAGGAACATCGGGGCATGTAGCTCACAACCTCGGTGACGAGCTTGATGCCTTGATCGCCGAGGTCCTGTTCGATCGAATCCGAAGGGAGAGTACGAATGACTTTCGGAGGGCTGGTCACGGTGCCTCGTCCCCGCTGACGGCTCACCACACCGGACTGCTCCAGCAGTCTAAGGGCGCGTCGGATTGTTACCCGGCTGACGGAAAAGCGCTTGGCGAGTTGCTCCTCTGTTTCTATGGCGCTGTTTGGCGCCAGAAGGTTGATTTCGTCCCGCAGCGTTTCGGCCACTATGATGTAAGCGGAGGTGCCTGCCATTCACCGGTCCTTCCCAGCATTCGGCCTCGATCCGGCCAGATTCTCCGCCTTCTTTGCCAGATTCGCCCCGCTCTTGCGAAGATCGATCATGACTCGCGTATGCTTGCCGCTCGCCAACATCTCGATTTCATCCCTGACCTGATAGCTGAAACTTACACGCCGGCGCTCGACGCGGTCGATCTGCACTTCGATGCTTATCGCGGAACCGAGCAAGGCGGGGGCGGAGTGAACGAGTTCAATGGCGGCGCCGACGGATTGACCACCGCCATTCTCGAGCAGGAAGATTCGGCAGGCTCTTTCGACTTGGCGGACAAGGGCGGGCGTGGACAGAACGGGAAAGCTGCTGTTGATGAAGCTGACGGTATCGTCGGGCAGGACGTTGAAGCTCCTCGAAAATCGGCTCGATTCGAGGCGCTCCGGTTCAATATCGGCGTTCATTCGGCCATCCACCAGCGCTCGGCGATTTTGGTTCCGTCTCCTGGATGATTGGCGGCAATCTCGCCATGCATGAGCTTGGACGAGTTTGCAGTGACGTAATTGTTGAATGCAAAAATGATTGCGCCGCCGTCATCATGAACCAGCTGTTGCATTTCCGCATAGATCTCAGACCGCTTTTTGTCGTCGAGCTCGCCTCGCCCCTGCGCAAGCAGGGCGTTGAAGCGAGGGTTCGACCAATGCGTCTCGTTCCAGGCGGCATCCTTTGCATAGGCGGTCGTGAACATCCAGTCGCAGGTAGGCCTTCCGCTCCAGTTCGAAAAGCACCATGGCTTCTTCAGCCACACATTGTCCCAATAGGCGTCGTCGGGCTCGCGGACGATATTGATCCGTATTCCCGCTGCTTTAGCCTGTTCCTTGATAAGTGTCGCCGCGTTGACGGCGCCGGCGAACGCGGCTTCGGCAACGTGCAGATCGACCGAAAGCTCCTCGAGCCCTGATCTCTTCAGATAGCTGCGTGCCTTTTCCGGATCATAAGTATGCTGCGGCGAGGGATCCGTCGCGAATTTCATGCCGCTGCTGATCGGATTGTCATTGCCGATCTTGGCATGGCCAAGCAGGATCTTTTCTACGATTTCCTCGCGATTGATCGCATGCTTGAGAGCAAGCCTCACATTGGGGTCGTTAAAGGGCATGGCGGTCACGTCCATAGGAAGTGAGAAGTGCGAGTAGCCCGACACCTCGTTCACCATGATGCCGGGGGTAGACTTGATGCGCTCGAAGACCTTGAGATCAACGGGGTCGCAATAGTCGATTTCTCCGGTCAGAAGCGCGTTGTTGCGTGCTGCCGCGTCGACGATGCAGAAGAACTCGACGTTTTCGAAATAAGGCTTGCCGTCCTTGTGATAATTAGGGTTGCGCCTCAACTTGGTCGAGATTCCTGGTTGGAAGTCTTCGAGAATGAACGGCCCGGTCCGCACGCCGGACTCCCAGTCGACTTTGCCGTCGCCGAGAGAGGGCATGACGGCCAGATGATAGTCGCTGAGCAGATAGGGAAAGTCGGCGGACGGCTCTGAAAGCTCGAATACGATTCCACGGTCGCCGTCGGGCTTCATCGCCGAGATCGCACTGAGAGCCGATTTCATCGCGGATACCGAGTCGGGCCCGCTGTGGAATCTCAGTGAATCCATCACGTCGGCGGCTGTGACCTTCTTCCCGTTGTGGAACGAGAGATCGGGATGCAGGACGAATTTCCATGTCTTGATATCCTTTGTCGCATCCCACGATTCGGCCAGATCGCCGACAACCTCTCCCCTGGCGTCGACCTCCATTAGGCTGTTTGAGAGCCCCCCGTCAAAGGCACAGATCGTGAAGGTTTCGGCATGACCGCGAGGATCGAGCGTATTGGTCGTCGAGCCGTCGCCGATGCCGAATTTGGCATAGCCGCCCCTCTTTGGGACTAGCGTCTGAGCGATTCCTGGAGAATTTCCTAGCGCAGATGCACTCAGGAAAGCCGCTGTTGCCTGCTTCAGGAAGAAGCGGCGATCGACCTTTGCTGCTTGTCGCATTTATGTTCCTCCTTATATAAGGCAACACTAAATAATATCTACTAACTTGTAAATACTAATTTGAATGTCAATCCGCCTGTCGAAAACCTGCGAGGGCATAGGCCAGTCGGCCAGTTGGTCCGGGACAAATCCGTTTCGATGTTGTTGTCGTTCAGGGGACGCCCATCGAGACCGTTGCGTCGAAACGGGCCCTGCTGAATCGCTCTGACAAAGGCGGCGAAAATGCTCATTCGCCGATCGCTGGCTGCAGGCATGGCATTGCGGCCGGAGGGCTCCTGAAAAAGCCGGGCCACACACAGAAGCCGTGATGAAGCCGCTTTTGCTGAGTGTTTCAAGTGTCGACCGGAAAAGATCGCCGGTGCGATCGCACTAGCAACCGCTCTTCTCAGCCGGTCCAAATCGATCGGTCGTCACCAGTCGCTATGGTGTCGGGAATTATGACAGAGCATTCTTGCTAGACCGTCTCCATCGCAAGGGCGATGCCTTGACCAACACCGATGCACATGGTGACGAGCGCGCGGCAGCGCCCGGTACTAGCGAGTTCAAGTGCCGCGCTACCGGCGATGCGTGCGCCTGACATCCCCAGCGGGTGGCCAAGAGCGATCGCGCCGCCGTTTGGATTGACCTTCGGATCATCGTCCGCGACATGGAGTTCGCGGAGGGTGGCGAGCGCTTGGCTGGCGAAGGCTTCGTTGAGCTCAATCACATCGAATTGGTCCACGGTCAGGCTCAGACGAGCCATCAGCTTTCTCGACGCAGGGACCGGGCCGATACCCATGATGCGTGGTTCGACGCCGGCCATTGCGCCTCCGACAAGGCGCGTGATTGGTGTCAGGCCATGGGTTTTTGCTGCCGCTTCCGATGCGACTATGATCGCCGCCGCGCCGTCGTTCACACCGGAGGCATTACCGGCCGTCACCGTGCCGCCCGGTCGAACGATCGGTGGAAGACGTCCAAGGGCTTCCAAGGACGTGGTACGCGGATGCTCGTCACGATCGACCGCAATCGGATCACCCTTCTTCTGTGGAATGACGACTGGGACGATTTCTCCGGCCAAGCGACCTCTCGTCTGCGCCGCGGCCGCCTTAGCTTGCGAGCGCATCGCGAAAGCGTCTTGATCCTCGCGGCTCACCTTGAACTGGTTTGCGACATTCTCCGCCGTCTCAGGCATCGAATCCACACCATATTGGCTTTTCAGCAGTGGGTTGATGAAACGCCAACCTATCGTCGTATCGTGGATCTCGGCCGTGCGCGAAAAAGCGGTGACTGCTTTGGGCAGGACGAATGGTGCGCGTGACATACTTTCTACGCCGCCTGCAATGATCAAACCAGCCTCGTTCGCCTTGATCGCGCGGGCGGCGGTGATGACAGCATCAACGCCGGAGCCGCAAAGACGATTGATCGTCGTGGCCGGGATCGCGGCGGGAAGGCCGGCCAGCAACGCCGACATTCGGGCGACGTTGCGGTTGTCTTCGCCCGCTTGGTTGGCACAGCCGAAAATCACGTCATCGATCGCGGAGGGATCAATTTGACTATTGCGCGCGAGGAGAGCTTTGACAGGCACCGCGCCGAGATCGTCGGCACGGACGGATGAGAGGACGCCGCCGAAGCGACCGATCGGTGTGCGAACATAGTCACAAACGAATGCGTCCGGCATCGTATTTCAGATCCCACCCAGAAAGCTCAAGTCGCCACGATGCCCGGAGCCATTGGCACTCGACGAAACAGAGTCCAAATCGCATCCCAAGGCGGGCTGGTCCTGTCGCTTTGCCCAATAGAGCGGCCCACCGAGATGGCGGGGAAATCCGTAGCCATGGACCAAGACCAGATCGATATCGGATGCACACTGGGCTATTCCGTCAGCCAGAACCAGAAGGGCCTCATTGATAATTGCCGCCATGGCGCGACGTTGGATCCGACTCTTCGTCAGGGCCTGTGCATCCGTTCGGCGGTCCGCCCGGGCACGCCGGATCATGCTGGTCACACATTCGTCCGCGGCTCTTCTTCCGGTCTGATCATAGCGGTACCATCCGGCACCCGACTTGCGGCCGAGCCGGCCGCTTTCGACGAGCCATTCAAGCACCGGAAGGTCCGATGTCCTGTCGCCCGTTTCGTCTTGCTTGCGCCTGCGGTTCGCCCAAGCGATGTCGAGGCCAGAAAGATCGGAGACCGCGAAAGGGCCCATCGCGAAGCCGAATTCTTCGAGAGCAGAGTCGATCTCGTGGGGGAGGGCGCCATCGAGCAGCATGGTCTCGCACTGCGTACGGTAGGCGTTGTAGATCCGGTTACCGATAAAACCTTCACTCACGCCTGACACGACTGGAATCTTGCCGAGCACTCGACCGAGCTTGAGCGCCGTCGCCAGTACTTGCGGTGCGGTTTTTGTGCCGCGTACGACTTCAAGAAGCTTCATGATATGGGCGGGCGCAAAGAAATGAAGGCCGACGACCCGCTCTGGACGTTTCTGAGCGGCCGCAATGAAATCAAGGTCGAGATATGATGTGTTCGATGCGACAATCGCGTCGGGACGGACGATGGAATCGAGCTTGCGCAACAGATCCTGCTTGATGGTCAAGCTTTCAAAGACCGCCTCAAGCACCAGATCGCAACCGGAGAGAGCCTCGGGGCATTCGGTCGGAGAAAGCTTGGCCGGATCTGCAACCCTGGCAAGGAAGCTCTGGATGCGCTCGCGAGCGGCGGTGAGCGCCTCGGCTTTTGAGTCGACCAGAGTTACGGGAATGCCGGCTGCGAGGAAGGCTGCGGTGATGCCGGAGCCCATCGTACCTGCGCCAACGATGCCGACAGAGCGGATCGGTATTGGCGTCATGCCGGCAACGCCTTCGACGCGGCTGGCCTTGCGTTCGGCAAAGAAGAGATAACGAAGCGCCGCCGATTCATCGGAACTCCGAAGACGCTCGAAAGCCGCCCGTTCGGCGGCGAGGGCTTGGACGAAAGGCTGAGTGAATGCACGCCGCACGGCTGTGATCTGCTCCACGGCGTAAGGACGGTTGCGCCCTCTGCGCAAGGCGGCTTGAACTGCCTTCTCGAAAGTCTCGATTTTGACGTTCTTGGCGGGCAGGTCACGCAACCGACGCTTTTGCCCTTTTAAGGAAAGGCCGAAAGCCGCAGCGTCCGCCTGGAGGTCTTCGACGATCGCATCGATGAGTCCGAGTCTTTTGGCTTCCAGCGCCTGGATGTTGCGGCATGAGGCGATTATCTCCAGCGCGGTGGCGGCATCGGTAAGGCGCGGAAGGCGCACTGTGCCACCGGCGCCGGGAATGATACCGAAAGTACCTTCGGGCAAGCCAATGAGGGCATCCTTGATCGCCACGCGGCCGTCACACGCAAGCGCCACCTCATAGCCTCCGCCAAACGCGGCACCCTGGATGGCAGCGATAACCGGCTTAGGGCAATCCTCGATCACGGCTATGACCTCTGGCAGGATCGGATCGCTCGAAGGCTGATCGAATTCCCGCAAGTCGGCACCGCCGATGAAAATGCCGTTCGCGCCGACGAGAACGATCGCTTGTACGTGTTCATCCGCCGAGAGCAGGGTGATTCTGTCGATCAGCGTCTGTCTCAGTTCCCGGGACAGCGCGTTGACGGGTGGATTGTCGAGCACCACGAAAGCGACTGCATCTTGTCGCCGGACGTTAAGGCATCGGGTTTCCAAATCTGTGCGAAGGAAATCGGAAGGAAGCTGACTCAAAGGCAAGTACCGCAGAATGGATGATGAATAGCGCTGAGCAGAACCGCCTTGAAAGTTCGAACACAATTCCGTCATGTCGGCATTGATCGCATCAAGGAAGATGCGGCGGTCGACCCTTGTTCGCTTCGCTCCTTAATAGATAATACTAGATAATGTCTACTAATTTGTAAACACTAATTTTCCTGATCCGGCGAAGCAATCGCAGATCCGCCGGCGGACCGTTCTGTGCGTCTTTCGTCGATGTTGGCCGGTGCCGATTTGGTCTTACCCGACCTTACTCGGGTCAACGTGTCCAACCCGCAATCTCGTGCACCCATAATACGCGCTTGCACACGCCTCAAGGCGACGGGCAAGCTCTCAAAGGGCCGCTGGCGGGCGGCCATCCCATCGCATCCCCGAATTACGGAAATTTACCTGGCAGGCAGCTCGGAGATATCGAAGATGTCGGAGATGGCCGCGCGATCCGGTGCGACTGGCGTCAGCCTGGCCAGGAGGGCGCGGCCGCCCGAGGTACCGGCCAGGCCGATGGCGGCCGGCCCGGTGGCCAGCAGCGTTTCGCCCGGCCGGCAGCGGGCGGCGAGCGTGCCGGCCTCGGCCGTCCAGGTGCCGGCGACGGCGAAGAGCAGGATCAGGCCGTCCCGGGGCGGCGCGATCCTATGCCGGCCTTCCGCCATAGGCTCGACCGACGAGCGCCATACTGTCTCGCGGGTCATGACGTTGAGGACGCGCGTGTCGGCGCCGGACGCCTCGCAATAGGGAGTCTTGCCGCTGTCGAAGGTGAAGGGCGTCATGAGTTCGAGGTGCTCCACATGGCCGTCGGCGAAAGTGAGGGCGAGGGCGTCACCCGAGATCCGCGTTATATGGCGGCAGATGCCGGGGAAGGCCGAGAAGGTGCTCGATGGCGGG
Source organism: Parvibaculaceae bacterium (assembly GCA_050246735.1). Lineage (GTDB taxonomy): Bacteria > Pseudomonadota > Alphaproteobacteria > Rhizobiales > Aestuariivirgaceae > Taklimakanibacter. Next base: position 184,893 of record JBFWVM010000002.1, read on the forward strand.
ATATCGGCAAGGCTGACGCGGACATCGAAATCGTCGGAAACGGGGGCGAGGAGCACATCGCGCGTGACGCCCTGGCCGTTCTTCCACGGCTTGGCCGCATAGTCTTCCGCGCGCAGCAGCCGCAGCCTGGCCTGGTCCTTCATTTCGCGTTCTCGTCCTGCTCATCCCAGCCTAGACGAAAAGGCCCCTGAAGCGGCACGCGTCGTGAATAGGATTTTCCGATACAATCGGAAGGGGAAAAGTTATTTATCGTGCCGCCCGCCTGCCCCATCGTCGCTCCGACGAAGAAGGAGCGACAAGCCCATGACGACGAGGCCGGCGCTGAAGCTGACACATGAAGGAGCTCTCAAGGCGCTCGCGGGAGCGGTGGCCAAGGCGAACGAGCTCGGCGTGCCGCAGAACATCACGGTGGTCGACGAGGGCGGCAATCTTCTGGCTTTCCTGCGCATGGACGGCGCCAAGCTGCTGTCGATCGAGACCTCGCGGTCGAAAGCGATGACCGCCGCCTCGCATCGCCAGCCCACCTCCCGCCTCGATCCGAAGAACGAGATCAAGCTCGCCATCGCCGGCGGCGGACGGCTTACCAATCTCGAAGGCGGCCTGCCCATCGTCATCGACGGCTTCTGCGTCGGCGCGGTCGGCGTCGGCTCGGGCACCGGCGCCCAGGACGTCGAGGTGGCCCGCGCCGCGCTCGCCGCCATCGGCGCAGAGGACCAGGTGCCGTGACCCTGCTGAAGCTGTTCTACGCCCCGACCTCCGCCTATGTGCGCAAGGTCATGGTCACGGCGCTCGAGCTTGGCGTCGCCGACCGGATCGAGAAACTGCCCAGCGCCGCCCATCCGGTGAAACGCGACGAGCGCATCGGCGTGGCCAATCCGCTCGCCAAGATCCCGGCAGCGATCACTCCGGACGGCGACACGCTCTTCGACAGCCGCGTCATCTGCGAATATCTCGATGCCGAGGCGCCCGGCCGGCACCTGTTTCCCTTGGAGCCCAGGGCGCGCTGGCAGGCGCTCACCCAGCAGGCGCTGGGCGACGGCCTGATCGATGCCGCCCTGCTGTCGCGCTATGAGATGACGGCGCGTCCGCAGGAGCGCCAATGGCCGGGCTGGGTCGAGGGACAGATGGCCAAGGTCGATGCGGCCGTGGCGCGTCTCGAGGATAAGGTCGAGACGCTGGCGGGCCCGCTCACCATCGGCCAGATCGCCATCGGCTGCGCGCTCGGCTATCTCGACTTCCGCTTCGCCCACCGGCCATGGCGCGACCGCCATCCGCGGCTTGCCGCCTGGCATGAGACTTTTGCACGGCGTCCGTCGATGCAGGCCACGATCCCGCGCGACAGCTGATCATACCGAAGGCGCCGCCCGCCTCCCGCTCAGGATCATTGAAGCAAGTCAACAGAAAATAATAATTTTCTGATTTAGTCCTGACCGTAAGATCGGGCCGATCCTGCGAGCCGTTTCTGCTGCGAAGGATCGAGGATGCGAACAAGCCAACGAAAACAGGGAGAAATGGCCAGATGAAGAAGATTTGCGTCGCGCTCGGCGCGCTCGTCATTACCCTCGCCGGCACCGCCGCTTCAGCCCAGGACAAGCTCGTCGTCAGCGTCTGGGGCGGCAATTGGAAGGATGGCACCGCCATCATCGGCAAAGAGTTCACCAAGCGCACCGGCATCGAGGTCGAGTACATCACCGGCGGGACGCTCGACCGGCTCGCCAAGGCGAAGGTCGCCAAGGACAATCCCGAATCGGACGTGACCTACACGACCAGCCATGTCGGCTATCTCTATCAGGCCGACGGCCTGTTCGAGAAGCTCGACAAGAGCAAGCTGCCGAATTTCGCCGGCCTTTACCCGGCCGCGGACCGCGGCGACTATGAGGTCGGCGTCTACTCCTATGTCTACAGCCCGGTGTTCCGCACCGATCTCATGCCCAAGGATTTCCACATCGCCTCGTGGCAGGACCTGTGGTCGGACGCCGTGGCCGGCAAGCTGGCGATGCCCGACTTCGATCCGAGCCATATCATCGTCGCTTCCGCGATCCTGGCCGGCGGCGATGCCAGCAACTGGGAGGTCGGCATCCCGCTGCTCGAGAAGCTGAAGCCCAATATCAAGGCGTTCTACCAGTCCGACGCGACCAGCCAGGACCTGCTGAAGACGGGCGAGACGCCGGTCCAGATCGCCCTGTCGATAAACGCCTATCACCTGATCGAGAACGGCGTGCCCGTCACCATCGAGATCCCGAAGGAGGGAGCGGTCGTCGGCATCGGCGCGCTCGGCATCAACAAGGGCACCAAGATGCTCGATGCCGCCTATGAGTTCATCAACGTGGCGCTCGATCCGCAGGTGCAGCGCGACATCTGCAACTTCCACAAATGCTCGCCGATGCACAAGGACGCCAAGATCGATCCGGAAGTCGCCAAGCTGCCGGGCATCTTCACCACGCCCGAGCAGTGGGCGACCCAGGCGATCGTGACGCCAGACGAGGTCCAGGCGAAGCTGCTTCCGGCCTGGAAGGTCTGGTTCACCGAGAACATGATGCAGTAAGCGGACGCCGGCCGGCCCGCCGCGGGGTGGGCCGGCTTTTCATTTCAGCCATGTCCAAGCGCCCGTTCCTCATCCCGTTCCTGGTGCCGGCCGTCGTCGTCGCGGTGATCTTCATCGCGGCGCTGGCTGAGATCCTGCAATACAGCTTCCGCGAGTTCATCCCGGGCTCGCTCGACGTCGGCGGCTTCACCCTCGACAATTTCGCGCGCATCTACCGGCCGGTCTATCTCAAGGCGGTCGTCAACACCTTCGTCATCAGCCTCGCCACCGCCTTCTTCACGCTGATCCTGTCCTATCCCATCGCCTTCGCGCTGGTACGCACCAGGATCGAATGGATCAGGTCGCTCCTGATCCTGCTGTCGATCACGCCGCTCTTTACCGGCGAGATCGTGCGCACCTACGCCTGGATGCTGGTGCTCGGCACCAACGGCTTTCTCAACACACTTTTGATGGATTTCGGCATCATATCCGAGCCGGCGACCTTCATGTACACGCGCGCGGGCGTGGTCATCGCTCTGGTCCAGTTCGCCATGCCGGTGATGATCATCATCCTCGCCACCGCCATCAGCCATATCGACACCGACTACGAAAAGGCCGCCGCCAATCTCGGCGCGCCGCCCATTTCCGTCATCGCGCGGGTAGTCATACCGCTGACCATGCCCGGCATCATCTCCGGCTTCATCGTGATCTTCGCCTGGACGATGAGCGCTTTCGCGACTCCGCAACTCATCGGCGGCGGCAAGGTGCTGATGATCTCCAATGCCATCTATCTGCAGGGCTTCTCGGCGCTCAACTTCCCCTTCGCCGCCACGCTGAGCGTGATCGCTCTGATCAGCGCTTTCGCCAGCCTGGCGTTCATGAAATTCATCGCCGTCCGCCTCGAGCGCAAGACCGCGATATATTGACGGGAGCCGGGAAGAGCATGTGGAGACAAGCGCTGTTCTGGGTGACCGTCGCCTGCATCCTGCTGTACATGACGATCCCGGCGATCGTCGTGGTGGTGACGTCGTTCAATCCCGGCGAGGTCCTGTCCTTTCCGCCCGACGGCTTCTCGCTGCGCTGGTACGTGAAGGCGCTCACCTATCCGGATTTCCGGGCGGCTTTCCGCACCGGCCTCATCGTCTCGCTCGTCTCGTCGACCCTGGCACTTGCCGTCGGCACCGCCTTCGCCTTCCTGGTCGTGCGCTATGTGTTCGCGGGCAAGACCCTGCTCGAGGGCATCCTGTCCTCTCCGCTGATCATCCCGCACTTCACCACCGGCTTCGGCTTCCTGCTCCTGGGCGCACAGCTGAGGCTCAACCAGACGCTCACCATCATCATCATGACGCATGTCGTGCTGGTGCTTCCGTTCGTCGCCCGCGCGGTCTATGTGAGCCTGCTCAATATCGATCCCAATTTCGAGCGATCGGCCGCCAATCTCGGCGCGTCGCCCTTCATGGTGCTGAGCCGCATCACCATACCGCTGATCGTGCCCGGCATGGCCGGCGGCTGGCTGGTGGCCGCGATCCTGTCGCTCACCGAATTCTCGGCCTCGCTCTATGTCACCGCCAGCCGCACGCAGACGCTGCCGGTCGCCATGTACAACTACATCCGCGAATATACCGATCCGACGGTCGCCGCGATCTCGGCGCTGCTCATCATCGCCACCATGATCATCCTGATGCTGGCCAATCACTTTCTCGGCCTGCGCAAGATCCTCGCGATAGACTCTCACTGATGACGGTCCGAACCATGAGCACGAGCGACAGCACACGCGATGCCGGCGGCGACACCGGGCATTCGGTGGATATCGTCGAGGTGACCAAGACATTCGCGAACGTGACCGCAGTGCATATGGTCTCGCTCGACATCCGCAAGGGCGAGTTCGTCACGCTTCTTGGACCGTCGGGCTGCGGCAAGACCACGCTTCTCAACATGGTGGCCGGTTTCGAAGCGCAGACCTCGGGCACCATCCATATCGACGGCAAGGATATCTCGGCCGTTCCGCCTTACATGCGCGAGACCGGCATGGTGTTTCAGAGCTACGCGCTGTTCCCGCATATGAACGTCTTCGACAATATCGCCTTCGGCCTGCGCATGCGCAAATTGCCGGCCGCGGAGATCAGGGCGGAAGTCGAGCGCGCGCTCGACATGATGAAGCTGTCCGGCATGGAGGGCAGGCGGGTCCGCCAGCTTTCCGGCGGCCAGCAGCAGCGCATCGCCCTGGCGCGCGCCATCGTCATCCGGCCGAAGGTGCTGCTGCTCGACGAGCCGCTTTCGGCCCTCGACAAGAACCTCCGCCTGCAGATGCAGGTCGAGCTCAAGGAGCTTCATCAGAAGACCGGCCTGACCACCCTTTTCGTGACCCATGACCAGGGTGAGGCGCTCAGCCTGTCCGACCGCGTCGTGGTCATGAACAGGGGCGAGGTGCAGCAGGTCTCGGCGCCGATCGAGCTCTACACCCAGCCGGCCAATGGTTTCGTGGCCTCGTTCATCGGCGAGATCAATGCCTTGCCCAAGGCGCGCTGCCGGGTGAGCGGCGAGGCGCTGCGTTTCGAAGTCGCCCCGGGCCTCAGCCTCGAGGGCCGGCAGCCGGCGCGCCAGAAGCTGATGGACGGGCAGATGGTCCATATATTCATCCGGCCGGAGCACATAGAGATCGCCGAGCCCCTGAGCGGCGGGATCAATATCCTCAAGGGCAGCGTCACCGCGCATATCTACCAGGGCACTCATACCCAGACCCGGGTCGACGTGCCGGGCATCGGCCTGATCGAATTGCGGACCAAGGGGGCGTCGGCCATCGACAAGGCGCCGCTCGGCTCGCAGATCGTGCTTTCGGCGCCGCTCGACGAGGCCGTCATCCTGCCCGCGTGATCGGTAGTCGTCCGTGAAGAAGGCTGATTTCAAGCTGGGATGAGCCGTAGGCGGAGATCGCAGAGCGCCCCGCCTATTTCGGTGACAGTGCATTTAATTAGAAATATTAATTAAATGCACTGTCACCGAAATAAATGCACCGAAATAAAGGGGTCAATTAAATGCACCGAAATATGTTAGGCATCATCCTGCCCGCGTGATCAGTAGCCCCGTTTCGGGTCGACGCGGTGCAGCGGCTCCTCGCCGCGGCGGATGCGCCTGATGCTCTCGGCGACGTCGCGCGCCGCCATTTCCGGCACGGTGTTGCTGGCGAGGTGCGGCGTGATCAGGACATTGTCCAGGGACCACAGCGGATGTCCTTCCGGCAGGGGCTCCTTGACGAAGACGTCGAGCGTCGCCTCGGCGATGCGGCGCCGGCGCAGGGCCTCGATCAGCGCTTCCTCGTCGGCGATCTCGCCGCGCGAGGCATTGACGAATTTGGCGCCCTTCGGCAGCAGCGCCAGCCGGCGCCTGTCGAGCAGCCCGCGCGTTTCGCCGGTGAGCGGCAGCATGCAGACCAGGATCTCGTTGCCGGCGAGGAACTCGTCGAGCGCGCCGGCGCCCGACAGGCAGGTCACCCCGGAGAGCTGTTTCGGCGTCCGGCTCCAGCCCGAAACGGTAAAGCCGAGATTGGCCAGAGCGCTCGCCGCCGCGGCGCCCAGCTCGCCGAGGCCGAGGAGGCCGACCTTGATGGCGGAAAGCGGACGCGGATGGATGAATTCCCATTTGCCGCGCGCCTTCGAGCGCTCGAAATCGGGTATGTCCCGGGCATAGCGCAGGACGGCGAAAAGCACGTAGCTCGTCATGAGCTGCACCATGCCGGGATCGGACAGGCGGCAGATGGGCACGTCGGGCAGATCGCCGCGGCCGACGATCTGATCGACGCCGGCGCCGAGATTGGTCACCAGCCTGAGCCTGGGATAGGCGGCGAAGAAGCCGGGGGGCGCCTTCCAGACCAGGGCATAACGGATCTCGGACGTGTCGCCGGGCGCCGAGCTCAGCCGGAAATCGAGATCGGGCAATTCGGCCGCGAGCGCATCGCGCCACGCCGCCGGATCGTCGGTCGGACTGTGAAAGACCAGTGCTTCACGGCTCATCGGTCATTCTCTCCCTTCAACAGCCGCGCCAGGGCCATGACGGCGAATTCGTAGCCGGCCGGACCCAGGCCCGCAATGATTCCCGTCGCCGCCCTGGAGATGAACGAATGATGCCGGAACGGCTCGCGCCGGTAGATATTGGTCATGTGCACTTCGAGGACCGGCTTGCCGAAGGCGGAAAGCGCGTCGAGCAGGCCGATCGAGGTGTAGGTGAGGCTGCCGGCGTTGATGATGATGCCGTCCTCGCTCGCGCGTGCCGCGTGAATCCAGTCGATCAGCTCGCCCTCATGGTTCGACTGGCGGAAATCGAGCTTCAGGCCCGCCGTCCTGGCGGCGGCGTGACAGCCCGCTTCGATATCGGCCAACGTCTTCGCACCATAAACCCCGTCGGGATCGACGCCATAGAGATTGGTGTTGGCGCCGTTGACGATCAGGGCCCTGAAAGTTCGGGTCATGCGAGCACTCCTTGTGGGATCACATGCGATGCCTGCCGGTCGGGCGAAGCTCAATCGAGCGGCGCCATGCCGGGCATGTGATGGGTCGAGATCACGTTGCGGCAATGGGTCTCGAAGGCCTGAACGACGCTCGTCTTGCGCAAGCCCTTGAGCGTCGCGAGGCCGAGCACCAGGGGCGGATAGTTGCCGGCGAGCGGCACATAGGCGAGGGGCTTGCCGTTGAGCGCCGCCTTGTTGCGCGGCCGGGCGGTCGCCAGCGAGTAGCCGAATCCGCTCGCCACATAGCTGCGGATGGCCTCCGGATATTCCGTCCGGGTGAGGATATTGGGCGCCAGATCCTCGCGCAGGAAGAGGGACATGAAATATTCCCGGCTCAGCGGCAGATCGAGCAGGATGAAGGGCAGTTCGACGAGGTCGCGCAGATGCAGGGGGGCTTCGGCCACCAGCGGATGTTCGGCGGGAAGCAGCGCGTAGGTCGGCAATTGCGCCAGCGGCTCGAAATCGATGTCCTCGGGGACGTTCTGCGCATAGGTGACGGCGATGCCGATCTCGGCGCGGCGCAATTTGCCGACGAGCGAGGCCTCGTCTCCTTCCGAGACATGCAGCTTGACGCGTGGAAACTGGTCGAGGAAGCTCTTGCAGACTTCCGAGATGATCAGCGGCGCGTAGGTGAGGAACGAGCCAATGTTCAACGGACCGCTGACCGAGCCCGCCACTTCGTCGGCGACGCTGTGCAGTTCCTCGGCCTGATCGAGCAGCGTCTTTGCCGCCTGCAGGAAGCGCACGCCGGCCGGCGTCAGCGACAGGCCCTGGGCGTGATGGCGCACGAAGAGCTGGATATCGAACTCGCCTTCGATCTGGGCGATGGCGGTCGAAATGGAGGGCTGCGATATATTGAGCCGCTCGGCGGCAAGCTTGACGCTCCTGGTTTCGCCGGCGGCCACGAAATAAAGCAGCTGGCGCAATGTGAAGCGTAGCGACGATCGCGATGGATCCGCCTTGGTCACCATATTCGACCGGATCTGGACACGTATCTCCTCCCGCAGGAGATACGAGTTTATGTCACCTTTCGGGGCCGGTTCAATGAGCATCGGAGCAGGCCCTAGCGGTCGCCGGCCACCCCATAGGAGGGAGCCGATGACGGGTCGAGGGCGCGGGTGACATAGGCATCCATCTGGGGCTTCCACAGGTCCCAGAGCCTGGCCAGCTCGCCGATCGGATCGCTCTCGTGCCAGTCGACGCGCAGATCGGCCACCGGCCAGGCGACGTCGCGCACCAGCAGCATGCCGACCGAATGGACGGGTCCTTCCTCGCCGCCGGCGGCAAGCGCCGCCCGCATGGCGGCGATGAGCCGGTCCCCCAGCGCTGACCGCTCATCGGCAAGGAAGGCGGCGACCATGTGATCGGGCACTTGGGGATCCTTCAGCAGATTGCCGGCCGCCACCACGTCGGGCGCTTCCTTGATGCGATGGGTGCCGAGCGTCCTGGCGCCCGAGAAGGATGCGGTGCCGCCCTCGCGGTCGACCAGGGCCAGCTGGCGGTAGTCGATATGGGGGGCGGCCGACTTGAGCCTGGCCAGGGCTTCCGCGGCCGGGAGGCCCGAAGCCATGAGATCGAGACCCTTGGGACCGAGGGTCGGATCGGTCACGTTCTGGGTGGCGACGACGCCCACATTGGCGCGTGCATGGGCGCAGCGCGCCGCCACGCAGGGGCTCGACGAGGAGACGGCGATGCCGAACATGCCGGTGCGACGGCAGCGCGCGGATATCGAGAAGGTCATGGCGGGCGCCCTCAGGCTTTGTCGGGGATGACGGCGGTGACTTCGATCTCGACCACCCATTCCGGCCGGGCGAGAGCCGGCACCACCAGGCCGGTCGAGCAGGGGAACACGCCTTTCAGCCACGCACCCATCTCGCGGTAGACGGCTTCGCGGTAGCGGATGTCGGTCAGATAGACGACGATCCGGCATATGTGCGAAAGCTCGCTGCCGGCTTCCTCGAGCAGCATCTTGATGTTCTCCATCGTCTTGCGCGTCTGCAGCGTGGCGTCGCCGACATTCAGGCTTTCGCGCGTATCGAGGTCCTGGGAGACCTGGCCGCGCAGGAAGACCATCGTGCCCCGGGCCACGACGCCCTGCGACAGATCGTTGTCGAGCTTCTGTTCGGGGTAGGTCTGTTTCGTGTTGAAGGGGCGAAGGCGCTTGTGGATCATGGAGGTTTTCCTCATCAAGAAGGGTTGAACGGGTGGCGCGGTCTCTCAGCAGCGCAGGACCACCTTGCCGGTCTGCTCCGAGGCCTCGAGGATGCGGTGAGCTTCGGCCGCTTCGGCGAGCGGCAGCTCGGCATGGATGACCGGTCGCACCCGTCCCGTCTCGATGAGCGGCCAGACATGCCGCTCGATCGCGCGTTTCAGGCGCGCCTTCTCGTCCGCCGGCTTGGGGCGCAGGGTCGAGGAGGTCAGGGTGAGGCTCTTGCGCATGACGGTGGTGAAGTCGAGCGTGATATTGGCGCTCTCCATGAAAGCGAGGCTCACATGGCGTCCGCCGGGGCCCAGGACCTCGAGATTGCGCGGCACGTAGGAGCCGCCGACGATGTCGAGCACGACATCGACGCCGCGCCCGGCGCGCATCTCGCCGATCACCGAGACGAAGTCCTGGCTGCGATGGACGATCGGATGGGCGCAGCCCAGCTTGCGCAGGAGCGCAGCCTTCTCCTTGGTGCCGCAGGTGGCGAAGACGGTCGCGCCGGCGGCATCGGCGAGCTGGATGGCGATCGTGCCGTTGCCGCTGGCGCCGCCATGGATCAGCACCGTCTCGCCGCAAGCGAGGCGCCCGAGCTCGAACAGATTGTGCCAGATCGTGAACAGGGCTTCCGGCAGGGCGGCGCAGTCGCGCTCGGCCAGATGGCCCGGCAGCCTGAGGCAGCAGCGCGCATCCGCCACGGCATATTGCGCATAGCCGCCGCCCGGCAGCAGGGCGGCGACACGGTCGCCGGGAGCGAGCTCCTTCACTTCCGGACCGCAGGCGACGATGGCGCCCGCCACTTCGAGCCCCAATATTTCCGAGGCGCCGGGCGGGGCCGAGAAGACGCCGCGGCGCTGCATGATGTCGGGCCGGCAGACGCCGGCATAGGCGACCTCGATCAGGACTTCGCCCGGCCTGGGCTCGGGCACCGGGAAGGTGCCGAGCGACAGCATCTCGGGCCCGCCCTTCTCTTTGGCCGTCACGCCGCGCATGGTGTTCGGCAACGAGCTCATGCGGTCGTCCAGTTTGCTGCCGGCCGGCCGAGCTTGCTCGCGAGGCGCTCGAGCATCCGCTCGGCGGCGGCGAGCTCGTCGAGGCCGATCCATTCATCGGCCCGGTGTGCGCGCGTCATGTCGCCGGGTCCGCAAATGACGGTCGGGATGCCGGCTTCGGCATAGAGGCCCGCCTCGGTGCCGAAGCTGACGGTCCGGACGCCGGCTTGCGCGCCGGCCAGCCGGGCGACCATGCCGACCGCCCGATGATCGGCCGGCGTCCCGAGCTGCGGATAGGCGGCGATCTCCTCGATGAGGATGTCGGCCTCGGGAGCGGATCTCCGCAGCTTCTCGCGCTCGGCGGCGATGCCGGCATCGATCCGCGCCAGGAGGGCGGGAACACCGTCGCGATCGGGGATATTCCGGATCTCGTATTCGAGCACGGCGCGGTCGGGCACGAGGTTGAGCGCGGATCCGCCATGGAGCGAGCCGACATGGACTGTCGTATAGGGCGGATCGAAAGCGTCGTCGCGCCGGCCCGCGCTTGCCGTCTCCTCGGCGATGTCGCCGAGCCGTGCGGCAATGCGGGCGCCGGCCAGAAGGGCATTGGCAGCACGGTGCGGCAGGGCCGAATGGCCGGTCCGGCCCTTGATGGTGACGCGATAGGCGACCTTGCCCTTATGCGCCGTGGCGACCTCGAGCGACGACGGCTCGCCCACGATGCACAGCACCGGCCGGGCGGGCAGGCCCGCCACTTCGGCGACGAGATCGGGAGCGCCGCGGCAGCCGACCTCCTCGTCATAGGAGAAGGCGAGATGGACGGGCGTCTCGGTGGCGCCCTGCCGCAGGGCCGGAAGCTGCGCGAGGACGGCGGCGATGAAGCCCTTCATGTCGCAGGCGCCGCGGCCATAGAGACGCCCCTCGCGCACGGTTGCCACGAAAGGCGGGCTCGACCAGTCGGGCTCCTCGGCCGGCACGACGTCGGTATGGGCCGAGAGCACCACGCCCGCCCGATCGGAAGGTCCGACGGTCGCCAGCAGCGAGGCTTTCCGGCCCGTCCGGTCGGCGATGCGCCGCGACGCGATGCCAAGGGATGCCAGCCTTGCCTCGATATAGGCGATGATGTCGAGATTCGAGTCCGCGCTGACCGACGCGAAGCCGACGAGCTCCTTGAGGATGTCGGTCGATGTCCGCCCCATCACGGTTTCCGACCGTCACAGCGATCCGTTGACGCGATCCGAGAGATTGGCCGATTTGCGCACGAAGTCGAGCGGGCCGGAGAAGTCGAAGGAATTATAGACGGCCGCCAGATGGTTGAAATGCGGCGCCTGCGCGAACTGCACGAAGGTCAGCCGGTGATTGGCATAGTCCGAATTGAGCAGGTCGCGCGCAAAGGCCAGAAGCTTGCGCCGGTCCTCGGCGTGCCAGGCGTCGTTGAGGCTGTAGAACTTCTTGAGCCAGTCCTTCGAATCGCCGTTGTTGAACGCCGCCGCATTTGGCGTGACGCAGATCTGCCCGCCGCACAGTTCGCGCGCCACATGCATCATCTGCGGCAGGTTGGCGCAGGCATGGATGCGCCCGGCATAGAGGATCGGCTGATGCGGCATCAGCAGCCCGCCGGGGCTCTTCTGCGCCAGCGCGATCGAGGCGGTCAGATGCGCGTTGATCCCTTCGCGGTAGCACACCAGGTCGGCGAGCTTCTCGCGCACCGCCTGCAGCTTGTCGAGGCCCGTCTGCTTGGCGTTCCACAGGGCCGCCCCGATCATCATGTCGGCGACATAGAGAAGCCGCAGCGTATAGGGAAAAGCCGAATAGCGATGCAGCGTGCCGCGGATATAGGCGGCGGCGCGTGTATGGCGGTAGAAGAACACGTCCTCCCAGGGGATCAGGACGTTGTCCAGCACCATCAGGAAGTCGACCTCGTCATATTTGTTGGCGAGCGGATAGTCCTCGACGCTGCCCTTGCCGGCGAAGCCCGAGCGCGCGATCATCTTGACGCCCGGAGCCCCCATCTTGACGATGCCGCCGACGGCATAGTTGGACAGCTTCTCGTTGGTCCAGGCACCCACCGTCGGCTTGAGGAAAGCCTGGTCGGCATAGCCCGCCGCCGTCTCGTATTTGGCGCCGCGCACGATGATGCCCTTGTCGGTCTCCTTGACCACATGGACCATCATGTCCGGGTCCTGGTCCTGCGGCGGCTTGGAGCGATCGCCCTTGGGATCGGTATTGGCCGAGACGTGGAACACGTCGGTCTCGATCACGCCCTGGATATGGCGGGTGATGTTCTTGGCGAATTGCGGGTCGATCTCGTTGAGGACGTCCTGGCCGTCATAGAGCGACCACATCTCGCCGACCGTCTCGTCGCCCACCCGGGTGACGACGCCGCCGACGTCGGCGATCACCGTGTCGACGGCCTTCCATTTGTCGTGCCAGTCCTGCTGCTCCTTGGGCAGGCGGTTGAAGATCGAATGGGTGCCCACGGCGTCGCTGTAGGTAAGGCTCGCGGCATGGCTGTTGTCGTGCTGCATGTCGTACATGCGCGCCCTGATGTCGATGATCGGCTTGAGCGACGTGTGCTGCGTCACGTCCTTCACCCGCTCGCCGTCGATCCACACTTCCCGCCCGTCGCGCAGGCCTTCTTTATATTGCTCTCCGGTCCGTATCATCTGCTCACACCGCCTTTATTGTGGGATGAGGCTACGGGATGCGGTTGGATCGTCAAAATATTTAATTTTGGTGACGTGCTTCAAAAAAAGCGAAGGCCTATCGGCGACCAAAGCTAGAGCCGGCCGAACTCGGCCAGCAGGTCCTGGAGCGTCTTGCCCTGCGCCACCCATTCGCGGGTCTTCTGCTCGCGCTCCGCCTGCTCGCGGGCGAGCTTCAGGACATCCTCTGCCTCGGCGAGCGGGACGACGGTCACGCCGATCGTGTCGGCGACGATGAAGTCGCCCGGATTGACGACGACGCCGCCGCAAGTGATCGGCACGTTGACCGAAAGCTCCTCCTTGCGCCCTGAGAACATCGTATGCGTCCCGCGCGCCGTGATGGCGCGGGTCCAGATCGGCCAGCCGATATCCGCCAGCTCGTCCGTGTCGCGGCCGGCCCCGTCGACGACCATGCCGCGTATGCCGCGGTTCTTGGCGAGGCCGCCCATGAGGCCGCCGCAGACCGAGGTCTCGCAATCGCCGCCGGCATCGACCACGATCATGTCGCCGGGCTGCCCCATCTCCAGAGCCTTCAGGGGATCGACCAGGTCTCCCCTGGAGAGCTGCACGGTCACCGCCTGACCCGTCGTCCTGGCCGGGAAGGCCGGCTTGATCGCCGACTGCATGACGCCGGTGCGGTACATGACGTCGGCGAAGACGCAGGACGCGGAATAGCAGCGCGCCACGTCGTCGAACTCGGCGAGGAGGTCGGGGCGGCGGTCGAAATCGTTGTACGTCTTGAGCATGGCAGCCTCTCTTCTGGAGTGATCGTCACGGCCCGGCGAGCGACATCTCGCCGGATGCGAGCCTGACATTGTTGACGGGATTGTGCGGCCGTTCGCCGCTGAGCACGCGCGCGACCTCGCCTGCGGCGGTCTCGCGCGCCAGCCTGATCGACTCTTCCGAATAATAGGCGGCGTGCGGCGTGACGACGACATTGGGAAGAGCGAGGAGAGGGGCGGCCGCCGGCGACCAGTCCGCGCGCTTGGCCGGCTCCTCCTCGAGATCGTCGAGGCCGGCCGCCGCGATATGTCCATCCTTCAGCGCCGCGTGCAGCGCGCCGTTGTCGATCGTGGGGCCGCGGCCGGTATTGATGACGATGGCGCCGCGCTTCATCATCGCCAGTTCGCGGCCGCCGAGGAAGTGCCTCGTGTCCGGCGTCATCGGCACCTGCATCATCACGACGTCGGCCTGCCGCAGCAGCTCTTCCTTGGAGACGCGTCGCGCCCCGGCCGCCGCGATCTGGCCGTCGTCGACATAGGGATCGTAGACGACGAGCCCGACGCCGAAGCCCAGAGCCCGCTCGGCGATGGCGCGGCCGATCTTGCCGAAGGAGACGATGCCGAGGGTGAGCCCGCGCAGGCGATGGATGGGCCGGCCGGTCTTCCAGTGCCAGACGCCGTCACGCACCGCCTGGTCGTAGGTGGCGATCCTGCGCGCCAGCATGAGCCACAGGGCAACGGCGTGATCCGCCACCTCGTCGGTGCAGTAGTCGCGCACATTGGTCACCAGGATGTTGCGCCGCGTCGCCGCCTCGACGTCGACGATGTCGACGCCGATGCCGTAGCGCGCTATGACCCGGCAGCGCTCCATGGCCGCGATCACGCGCTCGCCGATCCGCGCATATTGGGTGACGATGGCGTCGCAGTCCCTTGCCGCCCCGACGAGGTCCTCCTCGCGCTTCGCCTGAAGCCCGACCACCTCGGCCGAGATGGGCTCCAGGATCGCGCGCTCGATCGCGAGGTCTCCATAGTCATAGTCGCTGACGACGACCTTGAACCGCGGCATGGCCGGCTCACCGGACTTCACACATAGGCGCCCGCCGAATAGGTCAGCTCATAGGAATGGCTGTAGATCTCGACGATATTGCCGAACGGATCCTCGCAATAGATCATGCGGTAGGGCTTCTCCCCGGGAAAATAGTGGCGCACCTGACGCATCCGGATCCGGCCGCCATGCTCCTGGATCAGCTTGGCGCGGCCCTCGAGATCCGGATCCTGCACGCAGAAATGGAAGAGCTTCGGCCGCCAGTATTCGAACGGGACGGTCTCGGGCCTGGTGTCGGGGAACTGGAAGAGCTCGACGCCGATGCCGTCGGCGGTGGCGAGATGCGCGATGCGGAACGATCCCCAGCCTTCGCCGAACACGTCGTCGCACATCTGGCCGATGGCGCTGTCGTCATGGGTGACTGTGGTCGGCGCCATGATGAGGTAGAGGCCGAGCGCCCTGGTATAGAAGTCCACCGCCCTCTCGAGGTCGGGGACAGTGATTCCGATATGGCTGAAGCTGACGGGTGCCGGCATGGATGCTCTCCGTTGATCAGGTTGACTTGGCGCCGGCGACCGCGCGGCGGATGAAGTGCGCGAGCTCGGCCCGCCACATGTCGATCCCGACCGCCAGGACGATGATGGCGCCGATCACGACGTTCTGGACCGAGGTCGGGACGGCGTTGAGGTTGAGCGCGTTCTGGACGATCACGATGGTGAGCGCGCCGACGATCGTGTTGATGATGTTGCCGCGGCCGCCGGCGAGGCTGGCGCCGCCGACGACGGCGGCGGCTATGGCGGAAAGCTCGAGGCCCACTCCGTAATTGGGCGAGCCGGAATTGAGCCGGGCGACCATCAGCACCGCCCCCGCCCCCGCCATCGCTCCGGCGATGACGAAAGCGACGAGCTGGGTCTTGCGCACCGCGATGCCGGAAAGCCGCGCGGCGTTGGCGTTGCCGCCGACGGCGTAGATCGCCCGGCCCCAGACCGTATGGCGCAGGAACCAGAAGGCGAGCCCGTAGATCGCGGCGACGTAGAACATCGGCGCCGGGATTCCGGCGAGCGTGCCGTAGAACAGGGGCTCGAGCCGCGGCGACAGGCTCGATATCGGCGAGCCGTTGTTGAACATGAAGGCGGCGCCGCGGAAGGCGCTGAGCGCCGCGAGCGTCGTGATGAAGGAGGGGATGCGCAGATAGGCGATGAGCACGCCGTTGACGAGGCCGAGAGCCGCGCCCAGCGCGACGACCACCGGAACGACGACGAAGAGCGGCAGGCCGAGGTCGCGATGGCTCACCGCGAACACCATCGTGAGCAGCGCTATGGCCGAGCCGGGCGACAGGTCGATGCCGCCGGAGAATATGACGATGGTCGAGCCGACCGCGACGATGGCCACGATCGAAACCTGGAGGATGAGGTTCGAGATGTTGCCTGGGTTGAAGAAGCGGTCGGTGGTGAGGCCGACCAGAATGGCGACCAGGACGAGCGCGGCTAACGGTCCGGCGATCTCGCGCAGGATCTTCATGCAGCGGCTCCGATCGCCGGCGCCGAAATCCGGATCAGGTCGGTGGTGGTCACCTGCTGCGCCGGCTTGACGTCGACGATGCGGCCCTGGCTCATCAGGCCGACGCGGTCCGACATCCGGATGAGCTCGCTGTGGTCCGAGGAGATCAGGATCACTGACTTGCCCTCGGCCGTGATGCGGTTGATGAGCTCGTAGACGGCGATGCGGGCGCCGATGTCGATGCCCTGGGTCGGCTCGTCCAGGATGAACAGCTCGGCGCCGGCGAACAGCCAGCGCGCGATGATGATCTTCTGCTGGTTGCCGCCCGAAAGCAGCCCGACCTCGCGCTCTTCCGCGGCGGGACTTATGGCGAGCGCCTCGATGAGCGCGCGTCCGGCCGCCGCCTCGCGCTTCAGGCCGATCGTGCCGTGGCGGCCGAGCCTGGGCAGCGCCGCCGCCGAGATGTTGAGCAGGCCGGTGAAATTAAAGAACAGGCCGTCGAACTTGCGGTTCTCGGGCACCAGCGCCAGGCCCGCGGCGATGGCCTCGCGCGGCCCGCGAAAGGCGCAAGGGCGTCCCTTCCAGACGATCTCGCCGCGCGTCAGGCGATCGAGGCCGAACAGCGCCCGCGCCAGCTCCGTGCGGCCGGAGCCGAGCACGCCGCCGAGGCCGAAGACTTCGCCGTGCCTGACGGTGAAGCTCACGCCGTTGATCCGGTTGCCGGTATGGACGTCGCGCAATTCGAGCGCCGTGGTCTCGCGGGCGTTGTGCTGCTTCGGATAGTGATCGGACACCTTGCCGACCATGACGCGCACGATATGGGCAACCGAGACTTCGCAGTCTTGCGCGTTCGCCACGACCCGGCCATCCTTGAGGATGGTCACGCGGTCGACGAGCTCGACGACCTCGTCGAGCCGGTGCGAGATGTAGACAATGGCGCAGCCGCCCTGGCGCAGCCGGCGCAGGAGGCCGTGCAGCCGCGCGATCTCGCCGCGCCCGAGCGCCGTCGTCGGCTCGTCCAGGATGATCATCGAGGCCTCGGCGGCGAGCGCTTTCGCGATCTCGACGAGCTGCTGCTCGGCGACCGACAGGCTGTCGACGGTCCGGTCCGGGTCGATGGCGACGTCCATCTGCGCGATGATCGCTCGGGCGCCGTCGCGCATCGCCCGCCAGTCGACCGTGAGGCCGCGTTTCGGCGGGCGTCCGAGATGGATGTTCTCGGCCACGCTCAGCGCCGGAACGAGGGAGAATTCCTGGAACACGGTCGCGATGCCGGCCGTGCGCGCGGCGATCGGATTCTCGAGGACGACCTGCGCGCCGCGATGGCGGATCTCGCCGCTGTCGGCCTGATGGACGCCGCACAGGATCTTGATGAGCGTCGACTTGCCGCAGCCATTCTCGCCGAGGAGGCCGTGGATCTCGCCGGCGCGGATCTCGAGCGACACGCCGTCATTGGCGACCACGCCGGGAAAGCGCTTGGTGATCGAACGGAGCTCCCAGACAGGCTGCGACATCGTTCCGCCACGTGCTTCGGTCGAGGGGCCCGCCTCTCTGCGAGCGGGCCCCGGCACCGGTTTCAGTAGGCCTTTGACGGCTTGGGCCACAGCTTGTCGGCGTCTTTCAGGACCGGCAGGACATTCTCCTTGTCGACGATGGTGGTCGGCGTCTCGACGAAGCCGCCGGGAAACTTGCCATTGAGCGCATCCATCGTCACGGTGAACGCGATCTGGCCCATGACGAAGGGCGTCGTGTTGACGGTCGCCGTCACCGTGCCGTCGTGGATCTGCTCCAGCGCGGCCGTGTCGCCGTCATTGCCGAGGAGGATGAGGTCCTTGTCGCCGAGCGACTTGGCGGCGACCGCGGCTCCCATGATCATGTAGTCGTTGGCGGCGAAGATCACGTCGACGTCGGGATTCGCCTGCAGGAGATCCATGCCGGCCGTGTTGCCGCCCTCGACGTTCCAGCCGCCCGGGACCGAGGTCTTGACCGTGATGCCGGGCTTGTCCTTGACGGCGTCGAGGAAGCCCCCGCAGCGCTCGGTCGAATGATAGCCGGGCAGGCCTTCGATGACCGCCACATTGACCGGCTTGCCGGCGAGCTTGCCGAGGAGGTAGTCGCCGAGAGCGTGGGTGCCCTTGCGCTGCGAATAGCCGACGACGCCATGCACCGGGGTGGGGAAGTTGGCGATGTCGGAATTGACGATGATGACGGCGATGCCTTTCTCCACCGCCTGCTTGACGAGGGGAGCGGCGGCGCCCTCGTCATGCGTCGACAGGATGATCGCATCGACGTCCTGGGTGATCACGTCCTGGATCATGCCCATCTGGCCGTTGATGTCGGAGCCCGATTGCGGGGCGAGCATGAACGTCTCGACGCCCGCCGTGGCGGCTTCCGCCTTTATGCCTTCGCCGATGGCGATGTAGTAATTGAACTCGGTGGCCGGCGGCATGTAGGCGATGCGGATCTTGCCGTCGTTCTTGAGCTGCTTGACGTCGGCCTGGGCGCCCTCCTTGAGTGGTTGCGGTGTCACATAGTCGGCGGCGAATGCCGCGCCGCCGCCTGCGGAGCCGATCGATGCCGCGAGCATCAGAGCGAAAGCCCGGCGCGAAAGTCCTGTCCTCATGAGCGTCATCCTCCCAGTTCTGCGATGATCCCGTCTGTCGTTTCCGCCGCCTTGCGATCATCCGGCAAAGGGCGGATCGGCCAGGCCGCGAATGCCGGGCCGCGCCATGAACAGGCCGCCCGCCATGGGCTCCCGCTCGAGGGCTTCGTCGGATTCGGCGAACCTGGACGTGGTGATGTAGAGCGTGCCGAGATCGCCGCCGCCGAAGGCGCAGCATGTCGGCTTGCGCACCGGCACGTCGATGGCGCGGTCGAGCCGGCCGTCGGGAGCGCGCCGCTCGACACGGTATCCTTCCCAGATCGCCGTCCAGATGAAGCCTTCGCGATCGACGCATGAACCGTCGGGCACGCCGCCATCCGGCGCGAGCGCCGCCACCTTGCGTTTCGCGCCGAGAGCGCCGGTGGCCGGATCATAGGCATAGGCGACGATCTCGCGCGTCGGGCTGTCGGCGAAATACATGCTCCGTCCATCGGGACTGAAGCATGTCGAATTGGCGCAGGCGACGCCCTCGAAGAGGCGGGTGAGGGTGAGATCGGGATCGAGCCGCCACACCGAGGACACGGGCTGCAGAGCCTCTTCGTCCATGCCGCCGGCGATGAACCGGCCTTGCCGGTCGGTGCGCCCGTCATTCAGGCGCGTCGCCGGCTTGTCGGGCTCGAAAACGGCGATCGGCACGCGCCGGCCGCTGGCGAGATCGAGAAAGGCGAAGCCGTCGGCGAAGGCGGCGACGACCTCCGTGGGCGGACGGTCCCGCCGCGTCGCGAAGCAGCACACGCGGCCCGGCACCTTGTAGCTGCGGCTGGCGCCCGCCCCCGGCGCATAGGTCAGGACCTGTTCGCCGTGAATGTCGGTCCAATAGAGAAGACCGTGCTCGGCCGACCAGAAGATCCCTTCGCCATGGAGATTGCGGCAATCGAGCACCAACTCCGCCCGCATTCCTGTCCTCCGTTGCAAACCGCTTCTTGCATCTTGGCTTGCTTGTTGATATCTGATATATCAGATGGCACTCTGTCAGACAAGAGGTGCGATGTCTGTTTCTCCGGAGAGGCGATGCGTCCGATCGAGCGTCCGCGATCACTGACCGAGACGGTGCTGGCGCAATTGCGCGAGGCGATCGTCTCGGGCGATCTCGAGCTCGGCTCGGCGCTGTCCGAGCGCGTCCTTGCCGAGAAGCTCGGAGTCTCCAAGACGCCGGTGCGCGAGGCGCTCGCGCAATTGCGGGTCGAGGGGCTGGTGCGCATCTATCCCCAGCGCGGCGCCTATGTCTTCACCCTCTCGGCGCGCGAAGTGGTCGAGATCTGCGAGTTCCGGCAGACGCTCGAGGCGGCGGCGCTTAAGATCGCGAGCGCTCGCCGGCCCGGGGAACTGGCCGCCGAGCTCGACGCGATCATCGCCGACATGGAGGCGGCGCGCGCCCGCGGCGACACCAGGGCCTATCTTCGCGCCGATACGCGATTTCATCAGGCCTTCTTCCGTCATTGCGGCAATGGCTACCTGATCGACACCTATGAGCTTCACATCGGCAAGATCGCGGCGCTGCGCACGCATCTGGCGGCCAAGCCGCGCCACACCGAGATGTCCTATCGAGAGCATTGCGCCTTGCGCGATCTCATCGCCGCCGGCGAGCTGGCGAAGGCTCTCGATGTGCTCGACGTCCATATCGACCGCACCAAGTCGACCTATTCGGCCGAGATCGAGGATATCGCCATGGCCGACAGGGAGGCGGCGGGATGAGCGCGCCGCTGCTTCGCGTGGCATCCGTGTCGAAGCGGTTCGGCGAAGTGACGGCCCTGTCGGACGTGTCGCTCACCGTGGAGAGCGGCGCGATCCACGCGCTCGTCGGCGAGAACGGCGCCGGCAAGTCGACGCTGATCGGCATCCTGGCGGGCGTGCTGCAGCCGGACGGCGGCGGAATCGAGATCTCGGGCCGCTCCGCCGCGCTTAAGAACCCGCGCGCGGCGCAGGAATTCGGCATCGCAACGGTGTTCCAGGAATTGTCCCTGGCGCCGTCGGTCAGCGTGGGCGAGAACATCTTCGCCGGCCGCCTGCCGCGCATCGCGGGTCTCGTCGACTGGAAGTCCCTCCACCGCATGACCGCCGACCTCATGGCGAAGCTCGGCGCGACGGTCGATCCCCATGCCCGGCTTTCCGACTACCCGATCGGCACCCGCCAGCTGGTCGAGATCGCCAAGGCGCTGTCGCTCGAGGCGCGCATATTGCTGCTCGACGAGCCGACTTCGGCGCTCGACCAGGCCGACAAGGCGAGACTCTTCGACGTGCTGCGCGGGCTGGCGGCCAGGGGATGGGGCATCGTCTATATCAGCCATCATCTCAACGAGGTCGTCGCCCTTTGCGATCGGGTCACCGTCCTGCGCGACGGCCGCGTCTCCGGCCGGTTCGCCGCCGGGCGCATGAAGGCGGACGCGATCGTGCGCGCCATGGTCGGCCGACCCGCGGCAACCGATGTCGACTGGCCGCCCTGCCGGCCCGGCGAAGTCGTGCTCACGGCGCGAAGGCTGTCGAGCCCCCCCGTCCTCCGGGAGGCAAGCCTGGAGCTGCGGGCGGGAGAGATCGTGGGTCTCGCCGGTCTGATGGGCTCCGGCCGCAGCGAGCTCGCCTGCGCCCTGTGCGGCCTCATCGCGCCGCAGGAGGGCGCTCTCGAGCTCGGCGGGAAGCCGGTGAAGCTCACGGGCCTGCGCGCGGCGATGGCGCGCGGCGTGGCTTACGTGCCGAGCGAAAGAAAGACCGACGGGCTCTTCCTCGATCGCTCCGTCACGGACAACATCGTGGCTGCCCGTTTCACCGAGCTGGCGCGTTTCGGCGTGGCCGACCGCGCGGCCGGACTGTCGCTGGCCCGGCGCTTCATCGACCGGCTCGGCATAAGGCTGCGCGATCCCGGCGATCCGGCCGGCCGGCTGTCCGGCGGCAATCAGCAGAAGGTGCTGCTCGCCAAATGGCTGGCGCTCGCACCCAGGGTGCTGATCGTCGAGGAGCCCACGCGCGGTGTCGACGTCGTCGCCAAGTTCGAGATCCATCGTGTCCTGCGCGAGCTGGCTCACGGCGGAACCGCCATCCTGCTGGTGTCCTCGGATCTGCCGGAAGTCCTGGGCCTGGCGCAGCGCCTGGTCGTGATGCGGCAGGGCCGCACGATCGCCGAAATGCCGGCGGCGGATGCGACGGAGGAGGAGGTCATGGCCCTGATGTCGGGCGTGGCGGAAAGGCGGGCGGCATGAGCGTCGTGTCCGCGCCGGCTCCCCGTATCGGCCGCTGGACGCTCGCCGGATTGCGCGAGCTGACCCTCATGCTTCTCATCGCCGCGCTGGTGATCGCCATGTCTGTCCTTTCTCCGCATTTCCTGTCGCTGGCCAATTTCCGGGCGATGGCGGTCGGCCTCGTGCCGACGGCGATCATCGCGGTCGGCATGACCATCCTGCTCGTCTCGGGCAATTTCGACCTGTCGGTCGGTTCCGTCCTGGCGCTGTCGAGCACGGTGCTGGCGCTGCTCGTCGCCGGCGGCGTGCCCATCGCGCTCGCCGTCGCGACCACCCTGGCGGTCGGCCTGCTCATCGGATTGGCGAACGGCGTGATCGTCACCGCGATCGGCGTCAATCCGCTGGTGGCGACGCTCGGCACGATGTCGATCGCGCGCGGCATCGCTCTCGTCCTCACCGAGGGCTTCTCGATCGCCAATCTGCCGGCGGCCTTCGGCTGGGCCGGCAAGAGCGAGATCATGGCCCTGCCGGTCATGTTCTGGATCATGGTCGGCATCGTCGCCGTCGGCGATCTCGCCATGCGCCATCTGGCTTTCCTGCGCCAGGCCTATTTCATCGGCGCCAACGAGCGGGCGGCGCGCCTTTCCGGCATGCCGGTCGCGCGGGTCAAATGCGCGGCCTTCATGATCACCGCCGGTCTCGCGGCGATAGCCGGCATGCTGCTCGCCTCGCGCCTGATGAGCGGCACGCCGACCGCCGGCAATGCGCTCGAGCTTCAGGTGCTCGCCGCCGCGGTGATCGGCGGCGCCTCGCTGCGCGGCGGCGAAGGCACCGTGCTCGGCGCCATTCTCGGAGTCGTCTTCGTCGCCCTGGTCAACAACGCCATGACCATGCTGGCCGTGTCGATCTACTGGCAGATGATCGTGACGGGCCTGGTGCTCGTCGCCGCGGTCGCGGTCGACATGCTGGTGAAGCGGCGGCGCGAATGAGGAAGAATTGCAACAAGGGAGGATAATATGAGCACGTCAACGATGTTGGATCGCCGCCACCTGCTGGCCGGCGCGGCGCTGGCCGCCGGCCTGGCGCTGCCGTCATTCACGCCGCAGGCCCTCGCCGCCGGCGAGGGCAAGGAATATGTATTCCTGTCGCTGGTGACCCAGGTGCCGTTCTGGGTTGACCACAAGCTTGCCCTGGCCGATGCCGCGACGGCCTTGGGGGTGAAGACGCAGTTCACCGGGCCGCTCGATTTCGACACCGCCGGCCAGGCGCGCCAGCTCGACGAACTGATCGCGCGTCAGCCGGCCGGCCTGCTGCTGTTCCCGGGCGATGTCGCGGCGCTCGCACCCGGGATCGACCGCGCCGTAGAGGCCGGTATCCCGGTCGCCATGATCATCGGCGACGTGCCGCAGTCCAGGCGCTCCGTGCATCTCGGAATATCGAACTTCGAGGCCGGCAAGGTCGGCGGCGAGATGCTGGCCGAGGCCATCGGCGGCAAGGGCAAGGTGCTGCTCGGCACCTTCCCGGCGCCCCCCGTGCTCGAGCGGGTCGAAGGCTACAAGGCGCTTTTCAAGGAGAAATATCCCGACATCGAGGTGGTGGACACCGTCAACGACAAGGCCGATCCGTCCTACGCGCCGACCGCCTATGCCCAGGCGCTCCAGGCGCATCCCGACGTCGTCGGCATCGGCGGGACGGATGGCGATTCGGGGAAGGGTGCCGCGATCGCCGTGGCCGAAGCCGGGCTCAAGGACAAGGTGAGGATCGTCGCCATGGACCGCAATGACGACATGCTGAGCTACATCGAGGACGGCACGATCGCGGGCGCCGTCGCCCAGAAATCATATCTCGAGGCCTTCCTCGCCGTCCATCTGCTTCACTGGCTGAACACCGGCACGATGAAGGTCGTCCCCGATGTCGGCGCCGCCGGGATCAATCCCCTGCCGGAGAACGTCTTCACCGGCGTCATGAAGATCACCCGGGAGAACGTCGCCCAGTTCAAGCACGCCTGAGGGACTTTCCACCGGAGGCCTCCGGCTCTTCAAGGGGCGAGGAGGGCGGTCAGCCGGTCGCCGATATGGCTCACCTCCTCGTCGGTGAGCACGTCCATGACGATGCCGATCCTGTCGCCTTCGTGGACGGCGAGGATCGGCGGCGTGGACGCCTCGAGCGCCCGCGCCACCTCGTCCGCCGATCTGCCGTCCTTCGCCCCGCCGAAAGTGAGGAGCAGGCAGTTGACCGGCTCGTCGACGAAGCGCTCGTCCATGGTGAAGCATTTGGGCTCGGCCCTGAGGCCTTTGAGTCCGGCGAGCCGGCGCTCGAGCGTCGCGACCTGCCGGCGATAGGCGGCGAAGCGTTTCGCATGATCCATCGTGAGCCACTCCTCGAGCGCCACCAGCACGGCGACGACCGTCTGCCGGTCCATCTTGAGGGGACGGCCGAGCTTGAGATATTTGCCGGATTCATAGCGCGTGAAATGCACGTTGCCGACCGCCGCGACGAGGTCGCGGCGGCCCATGATGAAGCCGCCGGCGTTGGGTCCGCCGAAATATTTGGCGCTGATGCAGACGAGATCGGCGCCGCGCCGGACATGCTCGCCCATGATCGACGTCGGATAGTTCATATAGGCGGCATCGACGATCACCGGCACGCCGCGGGCATGGGCGGTCTCGGCCACCTCCTCGAGAGCGAGCGTGCCGGGCTTGCCGTCGAGATGGCCGGGATGGAGGATGGCGGCGGTGGTGTCGTCGACCGCCGCCTCGAGCTGGTCGCGGCGCGTCCCGTTCCGCGATCCGACCTCGACGAGGTCGGCGCCGGTCATGGCGACCTGGCGATCGTATTTGTAGCGGTGCCCCGCCTGGATCAGGACTCGGCGCTTCATGCCGGTCGTGTCGGGAAGCTGCTGCGATTTCTCCCCGTCGGTGCCGGCGAGGCAGGCGGCGGTGCCCAGGAAGATGGCGGCGGCCGCCCCCGGCGTGATGCGGGCGGCCTCGGCGCCGAGCAGCCCGGCGATGCGCTCGCCTGATTTGTCGAGAAGCTCGGTCATGCGGATGAAATGGCCGTTCACGGCCTCGGCCGCCGCCCACACCCCGGGGCTCAGCCGCGAGCCGCCGAGGTCCGTATAGATGCCGCAGGCGTTGATCACCGGACCGACGCCGATGTGCCGGAAGAGGTCATATCCGTTGCCGCCGCTTGTTGCCATGGCTGATCTCATATAGGGGGTCGACGATGTGGTTCCGCTGCGCAGGATGTGGGTTTGCCGCGGATCAAACATTGAAATCTGTCGAGGTGAACCTTGCGCGATGGCAAAATGAAGTGCGCAGCGGATGGGAGAAGGCCATGCTGGGACGAGTGAGCGATGCCGACCTGAGATTGTTGCGGGTGTTCTCGGCGGTGGTCGAATGCGGCGGCTTCGCCGCGGCGCAGGCGCTCCTCAACGTGTCGGAATCGACCATCAGCACCCATATGCACGACCTCGAGACGCGCCTCGGCTTGCGGCTCTGCCAGCGCGGCCGCGGCGGCTTCCGCCTGACCGAGGACGGCGAGGCGGTGTTCAAGGCGGCGGGCGATCTCTTCGGCTCGCTCGACCGCTTCCAGGCCAAGATCGCCACGCGCAAGCGGCAGTTGAACGGACCGCTGGTGATCGGCATGCCCGACAACATCATCACCCATCCGGAATTTCCCCTGGCTTCCGCCATCGATCGCTTCTATGGGCGCGACAATGCCGTCCACATCACCGTCGAGGTCCTGACCCCGCGCGATCTCGAGCGCGGCGTGCTCGACGGCCGGCTGCATCTCGCCATCACGCCGCGCCACCAGCGCGTCGCCGGGCTGCGCTACGAGAAGCTCCTGTCCGAGCCCAACTACTTCTATTGCGGCCGCAGGCATGCGCTTTTCGCGCAGACGAACCGGAAACTGTCCCTCGACGAGATCGCCGCCCGGGGCCTCGTCGGGCGCGGCTATATTTCCAATTTCGACCAGCGCTTCTTCAAGGACGCGCCGCATCATGCCACCGCCTACAGCATGGAGGCCACCGCGGTGCTCATCCTCTCCGGCCGCTTCGGCGGCTTCCTGCCGTCCTATTATGCGCAGCGCTGGGTGGCGGCGGGCGAGATGCGCGCGCTCCGCCCGGACATTCTCGCTTATGCGCCCGATTTCTTCATGGTCACCCGCAAGGGCGCCGAGCCCGGTCTTGCGGCCAAAACCTTCCATGGCGACCTGCGCAGCGTCGCCGCGGAGGCGAGGAAAGCGAAGTGATGCGCATGCGCCGACGCTTTGACCGGCGTCGAACCAAACTTCCGGATTAGCTGATTTAATCCCGGCCCGGATGTGTTTTCGTTTCATGAGAGCCGGGGGCATTCAAGAAAACAAGGTTGGGGAGACCGCGATGAAGCTGCCGTTCAAGTTTCTCATTCTGATGGGCGCGATGCTGATGGCGGTGCCGTCCGGCGCCGGGGCGCAGGAGAAGGTCAAGGTCGCGACCGAAGCCTCCTTCCCGCCCTTCTCGAAGACCGAGGCCGACGGCAGCTATGCGGGCTTCGAGATCGATCTCGGAAACGAGGTCTGCAAGCGCGCCAGGCTCGACTGCGTATGGGTCAAGCAGGATTTCGACGGCATGATCGCCGCCTTGATCGCGCGCAAGTTCAATATGGTCTTCTCGTCCATGTCGATCAAGCCGGAGCGCGAGAAGGTCGCCGATTTTTCCATTCCCTATTATGCAGGCAAGTTCGTCTTCTACGGCAGGAAGGGCGCCTTCAAGAATTTCGCCGAGGACATCAAGAGCAAGCGCGTCGGTGTCTATGCCGGCGCCACCCAGGACCAGTATGTCCGCAAATACCACGCGGGCGTGCTCGAGCCCGTCGGCTATGAGAATGCCGACCAGATCCATGCCGATCTGGTGAACGGCCGCATCGACCTGGCCTTCGGCGAGCAGCAGCCGGCCATCGAGTTCATGAACTCGCCGCAAGGCAAGGATTTCGAGCAGGCTGGACCGGTGATCGACGATCCCGAGGTCCTCGGCCGTGGCGTCGGCGCCATGTTCGTCAAGGGCGATCCTCTGAAGGCGAAAGTCGACGAGGCCATTCGCGCCGTCTATGCCGACGGCACTTTCGACAAGCTGCAGGCGAAATGGCTTGCCGGCGCCGACATCCGGGCGGACAAGCTCTGGCCGTGATCACCCGGCGGCCGATATCGCGCTAGCTCATGGATTGGTCTCTCTTCCTGCCGGGCCCGCAGGGCTGGGGCGATGAGCTCCTGGCCGGTCTCTGGCTGACTCTCCGGCTGGGGCTCGCATCCGTGGCGCTGGGCACGGCGCTGGGGCTCGCCGCGGCGCTTGCCGAGCTGTCGCGCTTCGCGATCCTGGCCAGATCGGTCGCCGCCTACAATCTGGTGATGCGCAGCGTGCCGGAACTCCTCGTCATCTTCCTGCTCTATTACGGGCTCTCCTTCATCATCATGGCGGCGCTGGCGCCGTTGGGCATCGATGCCTTCGTCGAGGTCAGTCCCTTCTGGGCCGGCGCCATCGCTCTCGGCCTCATCCATGCCGCCTATGCGAGCGAGATCTTCCGCGGCGCCTTCCAGGTCATCCCGAAAGGCCAGGTCGAGGCGGCGCACGCTTTCGGCATGGGGCGCGTCCTCACCTTCCGGCGCATCAAATGGCCGGTGGCCTTCCGGCTCTCCATCGCCGGCCTCGCCAATCTGCTGATGACGACGCTCAAGAACACGCCGTTCGTCTCGGCGATCGGACTGCAGGACCTGATCCGGGTCGCGGGCGAGGCGGGCCAGAACACCAAGCTCTATTTCCAGTTCTTCATGATATCGCTGTCGATCTACCTCGTGATCGCCGCATTGATGATGATCGTGCAGGGACGGGCCGAAAGCCGCCTGTTCGCCCACTTGCGCGCAGGGCCGGCCGCATGATGATGGATTGGCCGACCCTCGTCCAATATCTCCCCGTCCTGATGCGGGGCGCGGTGACGACGATCGAGATCACAGTGCTCGTCGCGGCGCTCGGCTTCGCCATCGCGCTGCCGGTGGCGGTCGCCCGGAACTCGGTTTCCCGTCCCGCGCGCGGCTTCGCCCGAGCCTTCACCTTCTTCTTCCGGGGCGCCCCCATACTCGCCGTGCTGTTCCTGCTCTATTACGGCCTGCCGCAAATCCCCGGCATCAGGGAGAGCATCGTCTGGTACGCGATCGAGCGTCCGATGCCGATCGCCGTCGTGGCCTTGTCGCTCAATTCGGCGGGCTTCCTGGCCGAGATCTTCGCCGTCGCCTTGCGCAATGTCCCGGTGGGCGAGATCGAAGCCGCCCGCGCCCTCGGCTTCCCGGCGCTCAAGACCTTCCTGCGCTTCACCGTCCCGGCCGCCGCCCGGCTCTCTCTGCGCTCCTACGGCAACGAGCTGGTCTTCGTCCTCAAGGGCACCGCCGCGGTCAACTTCATCACCATCACCGATCTCATCGGCGCCGCGAACCAGGTCTATTTCAACACCTTCGATCCGTTCACGCCGCTCCTGATCGCGGGCGCGATCTATCTCGTCTTCGCGCTCCTGATCGTGACCGGCGTCAGGCTGCTCGAGCGCCGGCTGTCGCCCTGGCTCTATCGCGAGAATATTCCCGAGACCCGTTTGCAGGAGCTTGCCGCATGAAACGCGAGACCATCGCTCTCGACAATGTCGAAGGCCTGCCGCTGTCGGATGCGGTGCGCTTCGGCGATCTCGTCTTCGTCTCCGGCATGGTGGGCTTCGACGGCGAAGGCGCCATCGTCGGGGGCGGGATCGCCGCCGAGACGCGCCAGACCTTCGCGAATATCGAGCGCGTCCTCGCCAGGGCCGGCGCCTCGCTCGCCGACGTGCTGAAAGTGAACGTCGTCCTGACCGACGCGGCCGACTTCGCGGCCTTCAACGCCGCCTATCGCGAGATCTTCCCGCAAGCGCCGCCGGCGCGGGTCTCGATGGTCGCCGGGCTCACGATCGATGCCCGTCTCGAGGTCGATGTCATCGCGGGCGTCGGCGCCTGAGCCGGTCGGCGAGATAGACGACGCCGGCCCCCGCCTCCTGCAGGCCGTGGCGGGCGATGGCCACCACGACGCCATCCGACGCCGCGACGAGGGGCTCGGGCGGCGCCAGCGGATCGTCCAGAGCGGCGATGCAGCCGACGCGATCGCCTTTGCGCACCTTGTCTCCGAGGCTGACGGAAGGCGCGAAGCGACCGGCCCCGCGGCTGCGGACATAGTGCTCGGGCCGGCCGAGGAACAGCAATTGCGAGCGGCTGCGATCGGGCCTCGTCGCTCCCGCCCAGGGAACCGCCCCGACATGGGAGAGAAGGCTGCGCAGGCCATGCCCGGCGACGGCGAGCGAGGCCGGGGTCACGCGTCCGCCACCGCCGAGCTCGGAGGAGACGGCCTTCTTGCCGAGCGCCCTCGCATAGGCTTCGAGCGTTCCCGAATGCGGCATCTCTCCCGCCGCCGAAACCTCGTCGAAGACGATGGCAAAGGGGGCATCGAAGGCCAGCAGCGGGCCGAGCATGGCTTCGAATTCCGCCGATCGCGGTCGCGCCTGGAGATTGGAGCTCAGGACGAATTCGTGCGCGGTCCCGCCGGAATGCAGGTCGATCACCCAGTCGGCCTCCGGAAGGAGAGTCCTCTCGACGAAGCGTGCAATGGCGCAAGCAGGTCCCTCGCCGCCCGGCCGGCCATAGAGCCGGTTGAGGTCGCTGCCGTCTTCCGCTGCGACTCGCATGCCGGCGCGGCAGGCGAGCACATTGTGCTGCGGCAGGAGGATGAGCGTGCCATGGACAGAGTCGGCTTCGATGCCCCGGCACAGATCGGCGACCGCGGCCTGGCCTTCGAACTCGTCGCCATGGGTGCCGCCGGCGACCAGCACGGTCGGGCCCCGTCCGTTGCGGACCGTGACCAGGGGTAGCGTCAGCTCTTCGGCGCGGCCGCCCCTCCGGAAGGCAATCCGGACGCGCAGGCAGCGCTTGCCCGAAGCTGAAAGATCGATCGCCGGGGGTACGACGGTGCTCCACATGTCTCATCTCCGGGAATGGCTCTCTTCCGGATAGGGGCGGTGGGAGCGGACGAACAGCGAGGAGGCGCGAAGTGAACCTGCGCTATGGCAGAAGCACCGGCCCGGAGCAGCCCGGACTTAGTCGGCGCCGTGGCTGTGCTTTCTCAGTCTCAGCGCGAAGGCGATGAAGAGCGCGCCGAAGACGATCGAATAGGCGCCGATGACCCAGACCAGCGCCAGGGCGCCGGCGCCCGGCATGAACAGCATCACCAGGCCGAAGAGCACCGAGAGCGCGCCCGACAGGATGAGCCACCATTCATTGTCGATCTCCTTGCGGATCTTGATGGCGCCGACGATCTCGAAGATGCCGTGGATCAGCGACCAGGCGCCGATGAACAGCGCTAGGACGAGGGCCGTGATGCCCGGCCACAGGAAGGTGAGGAGACCGGCGCCGATGCCGAGGATGCCGATCAGGATCAGCCACCAGCGCGACTGCGCCTCGCCGCCGCGAAAGGCGGCGCCGATGGCGAAGACGCCGTCGACCAAGGCATAGGCCCCGTAGAAGATCACCAGGGTCAGGAGCGTGATCCCGGGCCAGGCGAAGGCCAGGACGCCGAAGACGATGCCGGCGATGCCGCGCAGCATCAGGAGCCACCAGTTCCGCGCCAGCGCATGCAGTCCGGGTAACATGGGCTTGAGATCGGTCGCCGCGGTCATGATGCGCCTCCTCCTGGCTGAACCCTTCCCCGGGAAGGGTCTGCTGAAACGCCGGCCTGCGGCAAATGTTTCACGAGGGCGGATTCGAGGCAAGCGCCGATTGTCGCGGGCGCCGGCCATGCGCAATTGAATCGGTTTATTCACGGACGATTATAAGCTATTGAATGAAAAGGAAATTCAAGGACACGCAGCATGAGCTGGCCACATCGCCTGTTTGCCGGGCAGTTCACCGATTTCGAGCTCAAGCTGCTGCGCGTCTTCCGCGTGGTGGTCGACTGCGGCGGCTTCTCCGCCGCCGAGGCCGAGATCGGCCTCACCAAGTCGGCGATCAGCAAGCATGTCAGTGACCTCGAGATCAGGCTGGGAGTCCGGCTGTGCGAGAGGGGCCGCGGCGGCTTCGCGCTGACCGGCGAGGGCAAGGTCGTCTACGAGGCGATCTCCCAGCTCCTCGTCTCCCTGGAGGAGTTCCGCTCGCGCATCAACGCCTTTCATGCCGAGCTCATCGGCGAGTTCTATATCGGCTTCATCGATACGCTCGTCACCGACGAGACGATACCCTTGCGCGGGATCCTCTCCGACTATTCGAAAGCCAATCCCGCGGTCCGGCTGAATATGATGGTGGGCTCGGAGAGCGAGATCGACCGCGCGGTGGAAGAGCGGCGCCTCCATATCGGCGTCTCGGTCGCCGACGAGCGTTCGGTGCGCGCTTTGACCACGCCGATCGCCGTCGAGACGAGCTATCTCTATTGCGGCGCCGGGCATGAGGCCTTCGGCCTCGCCGATGCGCAGCTGCATGACGCGAATCTGTCGAAATATGCGCTGGTCCAGCACGGTTATTCCGCGGCCGAGAGCCGGATGATCGCCCGGCTCGGCCTGCGTTCGGCGGCGACCTCGCACCAGACGGAGGGTGTCCTGTTCCTGGTCCTCGCCGGAACCCATATCGGCTTCCTGCCGGCGCATTACGCCAGGGGCTGGGAGGCGCGCGGACTGGTCCGGCCCATCCGGCCTGCCGAGATCGTCAAGAAGACGCGGATCGCGGTGAAGGCCAACCGCTCCTCCCTGGCCAATCCGATGGTGCGCAGCTTCCTGTCGGTGGTGAAGGCGCGCCGGAAGACGAAGGCATAGGCGGAGCGTTTCATCCGCACGCGCATGGCGCCGTTTCCGGCAAGCTTCGTCGGCTACAGGCCGGCGTGACGGCAGACGATCTCGATCGACCTGACGAGGGCCCGGACTGCGAGCTCCGCCGCGTCGGCGTCGAGCCCGCCGCCGTCGTCGATGAGGCCGGTTCCCGGCGTGATCGTCATGTTGCCGGCATAGATCGGCGGCGGCTGCACGCCCATGGCCGAGAGCGCCCGCGCGATCGGGTTGGTCTGCGCATAGAGATCCTCGAGGGTGAAGATCGGGATGCCTTTCCGGCCATGGTCCCAGGTCCTGAGATAATTCACCTCGGTGCCGCCCAGGTGATATGACTTGGTGACGACGAAATCGCCGGCGAAGCGGTCCATGGAAGCGAAATGCCGGCTGACGATGTCGTGCAGTTCGTCGACCGGCCGCCGGATGCGCTCGGGCTCCTCGTGCAGGACCTTGAGCGCCGCGAGCACGCCCGCGAGAGCGGTCCGGCCGGGGTCGAAGGCCGAGAACACCGCCTTGCCATGCGAGGAGACATTGCCGAAGCGCTCGCCGGCGAGGCCCAGGGCCTTGCGGATCGGCAGCAAGGCGTCCTCGCGTCCGACGATCAGCCCGGCCGTGGGTGCGCGCGCGATCTTGTCGAGGCTCCAGAGCTGGACATCGGCATTGAAATCGTCAGGCCCGCTGCCGACGATCGGAAGCGCGCTGGCGGAATCGACGATGAAGGGAACGTCGTAGCGGCGCGCCAGATCGCCGAACCGGCGCATGAGCATGGGCCGCTCGTGGGCGTCGCGCTCGTGATAGCCATAGCCCGGCGTGTCGTAGCCGATGGCGTGAAGCCCGGCGACACTCGCGCCGTGGCGCTCCGCCATCCGCTCCATGGCGGCGGTCGTCGCCTCGCCGTCGGCCGCGAGCAGGAAGGGCACGATATTCTGCCTGATGCCATGCACCTCGTAGCGCGCATTGGCGAAGGGCACGAACAGGGTTTCGAGATCGGAGAGGCACTTGGCCTCCATGCCGAGCTCGCCGGCGCTGACGCTGCGGTCGATCGCGGCATTCTTGTATTTGGGCGGGAAAGCACGGCCATAGGCCGCACCCCAATCGCAGTCCTCGCCATAGGGGAACAGCATGGCGGCGCGGCGCGCTTCGCCCCGGCGCAGGACGGGCGGCGCGATCAGCGTCTCGATGGCGACGCGCAGCCCCGCCTCGCAGGTGTTGACGACGGCGCAGTCGAAGGCGTCGCCATAGGCGTCCTTGACGAGGCTGCGGATATCGTCCTCGATCGACTGCACGCTTCCGATTGCGCCGCGATTGGCGGCGACGATGGCGTCGAGCACATGGCCGGGCAGCGGCGCGGGAGAGGAGGACATGCCGGAATAGAGCGCGATGGCGCCCGCGAACCGGGCGAGGCCCAGGCTCTCGCCATAGTCCCGGGCTTCGCGCTCGATCGCCGGGATTTTCTCGAACAGGGCCTGATACCATTGGTGCCGGTGCATCTTGCGCCATCCCTCCTTCACACGGGCTGGCCGATGATCAGGAGCCAGTCGCCGGGCGACGACTTCGCCAGCGGCCGGCGCGCCATGACCAGCCCGTCGCGGCGTGCGTGCATGACTGTCGGCATGTCCCCCGGCCGGTCCGGCCGGTGCATCCGCGCCACCGGCGCGCCCGACCGCACGAAATCGCCGAGCTGCGCCAGCGGCTCGAACAGGCCTTCGCTTTCGGCCAGCAGATAGCAATCGTCGGGCCGCACGTCGATGAGCTGTGCCGGGCCGGCCGCGAGCGGCGGCGCCGGCCTGGCGACGATGCCGAGATGCGCCAGCAGACGGCGAACCCCGTCCCGGCAGAGCGCCAGCGCAGCGGGCGTGATCTCGGCCGAGCCGCCGAATTCGCCGCTGATGCCGACGACGTCCTGGCGGATCATGCCGGCATCGATGCTGATCTCGACGCCCATGGTCTTCGCTCCGAACAGCATGACGTAGCGGGCGCCGAAAGCCTGAGCCAGATCGCGCCGGCGCCGGTTCGCCGCCTCGTCTTCGGTCACCACGAAGAGGGTCGAAGGCAGGAAATGCAGTATGGCGCCGCCGCCGTGGAAGTCGGCGGCATAGTCGGCTCTGGCATGGAGCTCGGTCTCGATGAAGTGGGCAAGCCGGCTGGTGAACCCGCCGTCGGCCTTGCCGGGAAAGGCGCGGTTGAGATTGAGCCCGTCGATCGGCGTGCGCCGCTCGCCGGCAAGGCAGGCGGGACCGTTCGCCATGGGCAAGATGATGACCCGGCCGCTGACCTCGCCGATATCGAGATCGCGCGCCAGCTCGGCCAGGGCCACCTGGCCCTCATACTCGTCGCCATGGACGCCGGCGGTGAGCAGGAGCGTCGGGCCGTCGCCGCGCGCCAGGCAGTGGATGGGCGTGGAAACCGAATCGATGCGCACCAGCCCCGTCTGGCGGCCCGGGGCGTCGAGATCGATGTCGATCGAAGAGCTCACAGCGCCGCCTTGATCGACGCGAGGCCGCGGTCGATATCGGCCTCGTTGTTGTAGAGATGCGGCGAGAAGCGGATGAAGTCGCGCCTGAGCGAGGCGATGACGTTATTCGCCTTGAGCGTGCGGGCGAAATCCTTGCTGTCCTTGCCGGGAAATCGCGCCGCGATGGTCGCCGAACGTTCCTGTGCCTGCTTTGGCGACAGGACTTCCGCGCCGAGCTCCCGGAGGCCGTTCATCAGCCGGTCGGCAATCCGGCGGTTATGGGCATGGATCTTCTCGATGGAGTGACCGAGGAGGTAGTTCATCGCCTCGGTCGCGCCGAGCGCCGTGCCATAGGCCATGGTGCCGAACTCGTAGCGCTTGGCGCTCTCCGGCATGTCCAGGCGGTTGGCCTGGAAATCCCACATGTCCTTGTGGGTGCGCCAGCCGACGATGCCGGGATTGAGCTTCTGCAGCGCGGGCGCGATATACATGAAGCCGGTGCCGAAGGGTCCGCACAGCCATTTGTAGGTGGAGGCCGCCGCGGCATCGATGCCGGTGCCCGCGACGTCGATCGGCACCTGCCCGGCCGACTGGGTCACGTCGACCACGCAGATCGCGCCGTGCCGGTGCGCCGCCTCGGCGAAGCGTCCGAGGTCGAAGGTCTGTCCGGTGCCGTATTCGACATGCGAGAGGCAGACCACCGACGTCTGATCGTCGATGGCGGCTTCGAGGCGGTCGGGATCGATATAGAGATTGTCGGCGCCGACCCAGCGCATCCGGGCGCCGGTCGCCTCGGCGACGCGCATCCAGGGATAGACGGTGCTCGGATGCGTCGTCTCGGTGGCGACGATGGTGCTGCCCTTGCGCGGCATGACCGCCCAGGCGAGCGAGGACATCAGCACCGTCTCGCTCGAAGCGGTGGCGATGTCTTCCGGCCTCGCATTGAACAGCCGCGCCGCGGCATTGTTGAGATTGTCCAGGCATTCGACTTCGGCCTGCTCGTCGAACGCGACGGTGCCCTCATCCGCCAGCGCCTGCTGCCAGCGGTTGATCGCCGCCGCGGCACCCTTGTGCGTCAGGCCGACCGAGGCCGCATCCATATAGACGAAGTTTTCGGCGGGCGGAAAGACGTCGATGGTGCCGAGACGTTGCATGTGACGGGGATCCTTCTTGTTGCGGGATGGTTCAAGCGGCGCGCTCCAGGCGAAGATGGCGGAACCACCTGCTCTCCCAGACCCGGAAGCCGCGGTTGATGAGGAGGACGAGCGCCATGTAGAGGAGCGCTGCGATGATGAAGCCGTCGAAGGCGAGATAGTATTTGTTGTTGAACTGCCGGGCGGCGCCCAGGATGTCGACAATGGTGACCGTGCTGGCGATGACCGTCGCGTGGAGCGAGAAGATCACCTCGTTCGAGAAGGCCGGAAGCGCCTGTCTGAGCGCGTTGGGGAGCACGATGCGCCGGAACGTCATGAAAGGGGGCATGCCGCAGGCCCTGGCGGCTTCGATCTCGCCCCGGGGGACGGCTTCGATGGCGCCGCGCAGGATCTCCGTGACATAGGCCGTGGAGCACAGGGTGAAGGAGATGAAGGCGCACCACCAGGCCTCGCGCAGGATGGTCCACAGGAAGGAGTCGCGGATGAAGGAGAACTGCGCCGCGCCGTAATAGAGGAGATAGAGCTGCACAAGGAGCGGCGTGCCGCGGAACAGATAGGTGTAGGCGAAGATCAGCGGGCTCGCGACCGGAACGCGGTTTGCCCGGACGGCGGCGAGCGGGATGGCGAGAAGGCTCGCCAGGAAGAGGGGACCGGCGAGCAGGATGACGGTGTTGCGGACGCCGAGCAGGAAAAGATCGACGTGCCGGGCGGCCAGCATGAAATCGACCGGCGACCAGGTCTCGCTGAATGCCGTGAGGTCGGCGATGATGTCGGCGGCCGTCATCGCGGTCAGGCTCTCCGCAGATGCGCGCTGTAGCGCCGGTCGAGCCAGCGCAGGGCCAGATCGGACATCGCGGTCAGGACCAGATAGGTCATGAGCACGACGAACATGAAGGTGAAGGGCATCTGCGTCGCCTTGCCGGCGGCGTAGCCGTTATAGACGAGGTCCTCGAGGCCGATCACCGAGACGAGCGCCGTCGTCTTCATGAGCGTCAGCCAGATGTTGGTGAAGCTCGGCAGCGCGTGGCGCACGAGCTGCGGCCAGATGATGCGCCGGAACAGCACGCCGCGGCCCATGCCGCTGGCGATGCCGGCCTCGATCTGGCCGCGCGGGATGGCGAGCGCCGCGCCGCGGAAGGTTTCGGTCAGATAGGAGCCGAAGATGAAGCCGATCGCCAGGAACCCTGCGGTGAAGGCATTGAGCTCCCAATGCCGCCACAGGCCGGTCGCCGCGCCGATCCGGTTCAAGGCCATCTGTCCGCCGAAATAGAGCAGCAGCATGAGCACGAGATCGGGGACGCCGCGCACCAGGGTCGTATAGAGCCCGGCGAGGCGCCGGGCGGCGCGCGACGCCGACAGTTTCGCCCAGGCGCCGAGCAGGCCCAGCGTGACGGCGACCAGGAGCGACAAGAGGCTCAAGGCCACCGTTACCCGGAGTCCGGCGAGGATGAAGGGCGAGAAGTCGAGGACCGCGTCCATGGATTCAGGGTGCGCCCACCCCCGTCATTCGCCGTATATGTCGTACTGGAAGTATTTTCCCGCGATCTTGTCATAGGTGCCGTCGGCGCGGACCGCGGCGATCGCCTTGTTCAGCTCTTCGCGCAGCGCCGTGTCTTCCTTGCGCATGCCGATGCCGACGCCCTCGCCGAAGCATTCGCGGTCGGTATAGATTTCGGACACGAAGGCCATGTCCTTGCCGCGCTCGGTCTTGAGCAGGCCGAAATCGATGGCGATGGCGTCCGACAGGACGGCGTCGACCCGTCCCGAGAGCAGGTCGAGATAGAGCGAATCCGCCGTCTCGTAGACGCGGACCGCGGCGCCGGGAAAGGCCTTCTCGAGATAGCACTGGGTGGTTCCGGGGATGACGCCGATCACCTTGCCGCCGAGCGCCTTGTCGCCGAAGTCGAGGACGGTGCCCTTGCGCGCCACGAAAGCGCCGCCGGTCTGATAGTACCTGTCGGTGAAGTCGATCTTCTTCCGCCTTTCCTCGGTGATCGCCATCGAAGCGAAGATGCCGTCATATTTGTTGGCGAGGAGGCCGGGGATCATGCCGTCCCAGTCCTGCGCCAGGAACTCGCATTTCCGCTTGATCTTCTCGCACAGAGCCTGACCGAGATCGATCTCGAAGCCGATGAGCGAGCCGTCGGGGGCGCGCTCATTGAAGGGCGGGTAGGCGCCTTCGGTGGCGAAACGGATCGTGTCTTCGGCGTTTGCCGCCATCGTCGCCGCGATGAGCGCGGCTGCGGCGGTCAGCATCAGAGGTCGGCGTTTCATTTTCGGGTCTCCTCCTGTCTTGTCGTTTTCGAAAGCCGATCGTCGGCTCAGCCCCTGCCAGGGGGCGACGGTGATCATGGCGCGCCTTCGCCGCGTGAACCCTCCGAACGGATCGGCTTGCATGGTCGGACGGCGGCGGATGCCGGTCGTTCGCAAAACCGTCAAGTGAAGTTTCCGCAAACGGGGCTTTTCGGGACGGCCGTTTGCGGGATTTTCCCGTCATCTCGGATCAGAAGAGGAGCGATCATGCCCAAGCAGGTTATTTCGGGGAGCGGCATGGAAGGCCTTCCCCTGTCGGAAGCCGTGCGGGCCGGCGACTTCGTGTTCGTTTCCGGCATGGTGGGCTTCGGGCCGGACGGCAGGATCGTCGAGGGTGGCGTCGCCGCCGAGACCGACCGCATCATGGCCGATGCCGCCGACATATTGAAACGAGCCGGCGCGACCCTCGCCGACATCGTCAAGGTCAATATCTGCCTTGCCGACGCGGCGGATTTCACCGCCTTCAACGAGGCCTATGCGCGGTATTTCCGCAAGGACCCGCCGGCCCGCGTCAGCCTGGCCGCGAGCCTCACAATCGATGCGCGTGTCGAGATGGATTTCGTCGCCTATACTGGCAAATGACGTACGGCGCGGATGATGTGAACGATGGCCGACAGCGAAGGAGCCTCCTTTGAAGCCTTGTTCTGCGACCTGAGCGCGCTCGCGGCATTCGGCGCGGATGAGGCCGGCGGGATCAGCCGCACGGCATTCTCTCCCTCCTTCATGGCGGCGCAGGCCTGGCTCGCGCGGCGCATGGCGGAGGCGGGTCTCGATGTCGGAATCGATGCCGCCGGCAATGTCATCGGGCGCTTCGGGCCGCCGGGGCCCGCGGTGCTCTGCGCCTCGCATATCGACACGGTGCCGAATGGCGGGCCGCTCGACGGCGCGCTCGGCGTGCTTGCCGGTCTCGAAGCTTTCCGCGTGCTCAGATCGCACGGCCACGATTTCGCCCGCGCGCTCGAGATCGTCGCCTTCGCCGACGAGGAGGGGGAGTTCCACAGCCTGTTCGGCTCGCGCGCCATGCTCGGATTGCTCGGCCCGGCCGATATCGCGACGGCGCAAGGCGGCAAGGGCAGGTCGCTCGTCGCAGCTCTGCGCGAGGCCGGCCTCGATCCGCAAAGGATCACGGCGGCCCGGCGGCCTCACGGCGATTTCCATTCCTATGTTGAGCTGCATATCGAGCAGGGGCCGGTGCTCGAGCGGCTGGGCATCGCGGTCGGCATCGTCACCGGCATCGTCGGCATCGAGGTGACGGAATTCCGCTTCGCCGGCCGGCCCGACCATTCGGGCACGACGCCCAGGGACGTCCGTCACGACGCATGGCGCGCGGCGGTCGAGTTCTGCGCCGCCTGCTATCGCCTCGCCGACGCATCGGACCCGGCTCTCAGGCTGAACTTCGGGTCGTTGTCGCTCGAGCCCAAGGCCCTCAATGTGGTGCCCGGGAAAGTTCGGCTGCGGCAGGAGCTGCGTCATCCCGATCCGGCGGTCCTCGCCTCCGTCGCGGCGCGGACGCGTGCCATGGCGGAGGATTGCGGCCGCAGGCTCGGCGTCGAGGCCGAATGGACCGGGGTTTCGCGCGACGAGCCGGCGTCCATGGACCGCGATATCCGCGAGCTGCTGCGGGCTTGTGCCGACCGGCGCGGGATCGCGGTCCACGATCTGCCGTCCGGGGCCGGTCATGACGCGCAGCTCTTCGCCTCGGTCTGTCCGACGGCGATGCTGTTCGTGCAGAGCACCGGCGGACGCAGCCACTGTCCGGAAGAAAGCTCGCCGCCAGAGGCCGTCAGGCAGGCCGTCGCCGTCCTGACGGATGGACTTGGGCGATTGACCGGCCGCTAGGCGCTTAACTATAAGCCGCCCGATGAGCAGACTGGACAAGGTCGCCGTCCTCGCCGGGCAGGGCGCGGCGGTGCCGGTAGCCGAAGGCGACGTCGTCACGATCGTCAATGTGAGCGGGACCCAGGTCGTCGACTTCTGGTGCCTTCCGAAGTCGTCGCCTCAGGAATATCTCTCGCTCGAACATTGCCGCGAGGTGCTCGGCAAGGTCTATTTCGCGCCGGGCGACGTCCTGATCTCGGACCGCTACGTTCCGCTGATCGACTATGTCGCCGATACCACGGGCGGCCGGCACGACACGCTGATCGCGCCATGCAATCCCGATATGTACAGAAGGTTCGGCCGCGCCCCGGATCATCCGAGCTGCGCCGGCAATTTCCGGACCGCGGTCGAGGCATCGGGCCTCGCCATGCCCTTCATCCCCTCGCCGTGGAATCTGTTCATGCGCGCCGGGGTCAGGGAGGACGGCGCGATCGAATATGCGCGCCCGCCCTATATTCCCGATGGCCGGGTCACGTTGCGGCTGCGCCGCGACGCCATCATCATCGTCTCGGCATGCCCGGACGACTGCTATCCGACCAATGGCGGCGACGGCCGTCCACGCGATTTCGCGATCGAGATCATGCGCAGCCATCCGCTTTAGAGAGCGTTCGCGACCGTCACCTCGACATCGAGGGCGCGCAGCACCGTGAGCTGCGCGGGATCGGCGCCGTCATCGGTGATGACTTCCGAAATGGCGGAGATGTCGCAGAAGGCCGAGAATGAGGGGGCGCGGAACTTCGAGCTGTCGATGAGCAGGATCGCGCGCCGCGCCGACCCGATCATGGCGCGCTTGAGCGAAGCGACCTCGAGCGACGCATCGCTGAGGATGCGCCCGGTGAGAGCATAGGCGCCGACGAGGCAGAGATCCGCATGGATCGTGCCGAAGAAGCTCACGCCCGGCTCGCCGACCATCATCTGCGAGCCGGTCCGCACCGTGCCGCCCGGCACGATCACGCGCCAGGACGGGCAGGCGGCAGCGAGGCCTGCGGTCTCCAGGCTGTTGGTGACGGCGGTCAGCGGGATCTGACGCTCTGCCGCGGCTCTCTTGTGGACGCGGCCGACCGGCGCGCCATTGCCGATGAGCGGCGCGAAGAGTGCCGGATCGATGGCGAGCCTGCGCAGGAGGTCGACGGCCCATGTGCCGCGCTCGAGATCGAGGGCGTTGGTGCGCGAGGCGAGCGTCGTGTCGGTGCGCGCTTCGCCGGTCAGCCGGAAGGCGACCCAGCCCGCCATGTTGAGCCAGAAACGCGCCTTGGCGAGAATCCGCGGATGATTGCGCCGCCACCACAGGATCTTGGCCAGGCCGAAGCTCGGCGAGGCCGTCACGCCGCTGGTCCGGAAGACCGTCTCGTCGCCGAGCCGGTCGCGCAGCGCCTCGCCGTCGGCCACGGTGCGCGCGCAATACCAGGCGATGATGGCCCTTCTCGCCGACCTTCAGATGCAGCACCGTGCCGCTGTCGGGATCTCCGTCATTCGCATCCCAGTTCTTGCCGTTGAAGAATTTCGATATCTCGAGCAGCTGCTGCCAGGTCTGTGGTGGGTTCGGCAGATCGTGGCCGGTCTCCTTCTTGAACTCTTCCTGCCACTTGGGATCGCCCAGCACGTCCGAGCGGTAATAGAGCACCTGGCCCGTCGGCATCGTTGCGGATGCCGTAGCTCTTGCCGCCCCAGGTGTGGAGCGTCTTGAGCGCCGGCGGGAAGTCGTCATAGGTCCAGGCCGAATATTTTGCCCGACGCCTGCAGATCGTCGATGGCATAGACATAGCCCGCCGGCACGATATCGCCATACCAGAAGGCGCCGACTATGAAGGCGTCATATTGTCCGGTGCCGTTCCTGAGATCGAGCACCCACTTCAGTGGATGCATCGTTCACTCCTCCCAATTTTTACAGACTGTGCAGGCATTCTCCAGATTGATCTGATGGGATGAGCATACATTCTTGCGGAGACCGCAACGAAAGGCCACGCACGCTTTCGATCGTTTGCATCCGGATGGCGTGATCGGAACTGCATTGTCCGATTATGGTGCATCTCGACCGCGAGCGCGTGATGCAATATCGTCCGAGCGACGACCCACGAAGCGCTCGGCTCGGCTCCGCAGCAATCACGTCACGGGTTGGAACAGTCGGCAGGCGGGTGGGGCACTACATGTTCCTGGGCATCGACATTGGCACGTCGGCCGTCAAATTCGTCATCGTCGATGCCGACCAGAACATCATCGCCACGATCGAGCGGCCCCTGGCGCCGGTGCAGCCGCGGCCGCTATGGTCGGAGGACGATCCCGAGGCCTGGTGGCAGGCGGTGGCGGGCGGGCTCGACGCGCTGGCGCGCGACCAGCCGCGCGCCATGGCGGCTGTGGCGGGGATCGGGCTTTCGGGACAGATGCACTCCGCCGTCTTTCTCGACCAGGCGGACGAACCGGTGCGTCCGGCGATCCTGTGGAATGACGGCCGCTCGGCCAGGGAAGCGGCGGAACTCGCACGATTGGGTGTCGATCTCCAATGCGAGACGGGCGTGCTGCCGATGCCGGGTTTCACCGGACCCAAATTCCTCTGGCTCACGCGCAACGAGCCCGACGCGGCGCGCCGCACCCGTACGCTGCTGCTGGCCAAGGACTTCATCCGCCTGAAACTTTCGGGCGCGAAGGCGACCGACGTCACCGATGCGGCGGGTGCGTGGCTTCTCGACGAAGCGCGCCGTAGCTGGTCGGACAGGGCGCTCGCGGCTTGCGGTGTCGACAGGTCCTTGCTGCCGGAGCTGATGGAATCGCTCGAGGCGAGCGCCGTCGTGAAGCCGGATCTCGCGGCCCGTTGGGGCCTCTCGCGCCGTGTGGCGATCGCCGCCGGAGCAGGTGACGTTGCGGCGGGCGGCATCGGCGCCGGCATCGTCGAGCCGGGCGACGGCTTCATCTCGCTCGGCACCTCGGCCCAGATCTTCCTCGCCGACATCGCCCACCGTCCCGATCCCGGCCGTCTCGTGCATGCCTTCTGCCATGCCCTGCCGAACCGCTGGTTCCGCATGGCCGCCTTGCTCAATGGCGCAAGCCCCCTCCAGGCCTTTGCCCGATGGTCCGGCGCCGGCGATGTCGCAAGCCTCGTCGCCGAGGCGGAGGCGGTGTTCAAGGGGCCGTCCCATCTTCTGGCATTGCCCTATCTCTATGGCGAGCGCACGCCGCACAACGATCCGCTGGCGCGCGCGGCGATCATCGGCATGACCTATTCGACGACGCGCGCCGACATCGTCCAGGCCATCCTCGAAAGCGTCGCTTTCTCCCTTGCCGACGGCCTCGACGTGCTTGCAACCCGTGCCGCGCGGCCGCGCAGGATGGCGCTCATCGGCGGCGGCGCGCGCTCGGCCTTCTGGGCGAAGCTCATCGCTTCGATCCTCGATCAGGACCTGGTGCGCCATGAGACGTCCGACCGCGGCCCGGCCTATGGCGCCGCCCGCCTGGCGCGCCTCGCGGTGACGAATGAGGAGGTGGGCGATGTCGTCGTGCCGCCGCCGCTACGCGACGTCATCACCCCCGACCCCGCTCTGCGCGACGCCTATCGGCCCCGCATCGACGCCTTCCGCTCATTATATAGGGCCCTGAAGCCGGTCTGGCCGTCGGTGTCGGGCATATGATCGCCTCGGGCCGGTCCGAAGCCGCGCGGCGAGCGCCATACTGAAATCAGCTTGACAATAACCTTGCGCCCCAAAGATCATTGGCAAGGTCCGCTATCTGGGAGTCCGAACCATGTCCACCGTCATCAAGAGCGGAACGATCGTCGCCGCCGATCGCAGCTACAAGGCCGATGTGCTGATCGAGGGCGAGAAGATCGCCGCCATCGGAGACGGTCTGAAGGGCGACAAGACCGTCGATGCCGAAGGCGCCTATATCATGCCGGGCGGCATCGATCCGCACACCCATCTCGAAATGCCGTTCATGGGCACGACGACGGCCGAGACCTGGGAGAGCGGCACGCTGGCCGCACTCTCCGGCGGCACGACGCTCGTTGTCGACTTCGTGATACCGGGCAAGGACGGGCTGCTGGCGGCGCTCGATCAATGGGAAGAGCGCGCCGCCCGCCAGGCGGCTTCCGACTATTCCTTCCACATGTGCATCACCGGCTGGTCGAAGGACGTCTTCAACGAGATGGAGAAGGTGGTCGGACGCGGCGTCAACACCTTCAAGCATTTCATGGCCTACAAGGGCGCCCTGATGGTGAATGACGACGAGATGTTCGCCTCCTTCTCGCGCTGCGCCGGGCTCGGCGCCTTGCCCCTGGTGCATGCCGAGAACGGCGACGTGGTCGCGGCCCTGCAGCAGAAATATATGGCGCTCGGCATCTCGGGGCCCGAGGCCCACGCCTATTCCCGCCCGCCCGAGGTCGAGGGCGAGGCGACCAATCGCGCCATCATGATCGCCGACGCCGCGGGCGTTCCGGTCTATATCGTCCATACCTCGTGCGAGCAGTCGCATGAGGCGATCAGGCGGGCGCGCCAGAAGGGCATGCGGGTCTATGGCGAGCCGCTGATCCAGCATCTGACCCTCGATGAGACCGAATATTTCAACACGGAGTGGAACCATGCGGCGCGCCGCGTGATGAGCCCGCCCTTCCGCGGCAAGGCGCACCAG
This sequence comes from Parvibaculaceae bacterium, assembly GCA_050246735.1. Taxonomy (GTDB): domain Bacteria; phylum Pseudomonadota; class Alphaproteobacteria; order Rhizobiales; family Aestuariivirgaceae; genus Taklimakanibacter. Next base: position 229,194 of record JBFWVM010000002.1, read on the forward strand.
GACAGCCTGTGGGCGGGGCTCGCGGCAGGCTCGCTGCAGGTGGTGGCCACCGACCACTGCGCCTTCACCACCGAGCAGAAGCAGTTCGGCGTGAAGGACTTCACCCGGATCCCCAACGGCACCGGGGGGCTCGAGGACCGCCTGTCGGTGCTGTGGACCAAGGGCGTGGTGACCGGCCGGCTCACCCCCAACGAGTTCGTCGCGGTCACCTCCACCAACATCGCCCAGATCCTCAATATATATCCGCGCAAGGGCGCCATCCTGCCGGGCGCCGACGCCGATATCGTGGTCTTCGATCCCAAGGCCGGCAAGACCATCCAGGCCGCGACCCAGAAATCGATCATCGACTACAACGTCTTCGAGGGCCTCGAGGTGAAGGGCCTGCCGCGCTACACGCTGTCGCGGGGCGAGGTCGTCTGGGGCGACGGCAGCAACCTGCCGCGCGCCGGCCGCGGCAAGTTCGTGCGCCGCGAGCCCTTCCATGCGGTCAACAGGTCGTTGAGCGTGTGGAAGGAGCTGACCGCGCCGCGCAAGATATCGCGCTCGGCCGAGCACATGCCGATCGGCGTCTGATCGTGGATTGTGGATTTTAACCGGCGCCTGTGCTCGTATGGCGCCCTGGCGAAAAGATCGGGAGACGCAGATGGCCAAGAAGGAAATCATGTGCGCGTTCGGCACCGACATCGACTCGGTGGCGGGCTGGATCGGCTCCTATGGCGGCGGCGACTCGCCGTCCGACATCCAGCGCGGCGTCTTCGCCAGCGAGGTCGGCGTTCCGCGGCTGCTGCGCCTGTTCAAGCGCTACGGCCTGAAGACCAGCTTCTTCATTCCCGGCCATTCGATCGAGACCTTCCCCCGGCAGATGGAAGAGATCGTCAAGGAAGGCCACGAGATCGGCGCCCATGGCTATCTGCACGAGAACCCGATCGCCATGACGCCGTCCCAGGAAGAGGACGTCCTCGTCCATTGCGTCGACATCATCGAGAAGCTCTGCGGACGCAAGCCGCGCGGCTATGTGGCGCCGTGGTGGGAGATGTCGGCCTCGACCGCGGCCCTCCTGCAGAAGCATGGCTTCACCTACGACCACAGCCAGGGCTATCGCGACTTCCAGCCCTTCTATGCCCGCGTCGGCGACAGCTGGACCGTCATCGACTATTCCAAGACCGCCAAGGACTGGATGAAGCCTCTGAAGCACGGCAAGGAGATCGACCTCGTCGAGATCGCCGCCAACTGGTATGTCGACGACCTGCCGCCGATGATGTTCATGAAGAAGGCGCCCAACAGCCACGGCTTCGTCAATCCGCGCGATATCGAGGAGATGTGGCGCGACCAGTTCGACTGGGTCTATCGCGAGATGGACTATGCCGTCTTCGCCTTCACCATCCATCCCGATGTCTCGGGCCGGCCGCAGGTGCTCCTGGCGCTCGAACGGCTCATCGAATATATGAGCCGCCACAGCGGCGTGGAGTGGCGGACCTTCGAGGACATCTGCGACGACTTCCGCAAGCGCTATCCGTTCGGCGGCAAGGCGCGGCCGCCCGTCATCTAGCAATGTGCTCCGCCTGCGGCTTCCCGGCGACCCAGGGACATTGGTCCGAGGCCGGTGCCGGCGATGCGCATCAGAGAGCGCGGGCGCGCTTCATCCGCGCCCGCAAGCTTGATGCCGTCTTGCGTCGGTACGGCCTGTCCGCGCATGACGACGGGTTGACGCCGGACATGCAGATCTCCGACCGCACCGGCCGCGTGATCATGGCGCGCGACCTGCGCGAGGTATGGATCGCCGTCGAGAAGCTCCTCGGCCGGCCGCTCGATCCGCTCGATCCGGGCTTTCCCGGCGGACCTGCGCGGGAACCGCCCGGCGTGCTATGAGCGCGGTCCCGCGGAACCGGATACGTCTCCTGGTCGTCTCGGGATTTCTCGGCTCCGGCAAGACCACCTGGCTGCGTCACCAGTTGCATGCAGGGCGTCTGCGCGACCGCGCGGTCATCGTGAACGAGGCGGCCGCGGCGCCGGTCGACGAGGCGCTGCTCGCCGACCTCGCGCGCGTGACCGTGATTTCGGGCGGCTGTGCGTGCTGCTCCCGGCGCGAGGCGTTCCTCGCCGTCCTGCGCGGCCATTGCAACGAGAACCGGCCGCGCGACGTCGTGCTCGAGACGAGCGGCCTCGCCGAGCCTGCGGCCATCGTCGCGGCCGTTCGCGACGATCCCATGCTGGTCCACCGCATCCTGATCGAGGAGGTGGTGGCCACGGTCGATGCGCTGAGCGCGCTCGCTCGCCTCGCGGGCGACCGTCTGGCCCGCGCCCAGGTCTCGACCGCCGACGCGCTGATCGTCACCAAGCTCGACGCCGCCGACCCGCAGACCGCAGGCCGGCTCGCCGCGACGCTCGAGGCCCTCAATCCCGGCGCGCGGATCACCGGCGCGGTCAAGGGCGAGGAGGTGGCTCTGCCGGACCATGCCCATGTCCTGCCGCAGCCTTTGCCGGTCCTGGACGGGCTCGCCGAGGCCGGTCCGGTCGTCGCCGCCGACGTCGATATCGATCCGGCCATGGGCTGGGAAGTGTTCTCGGTCTGGCTTTCGGCGCTTCTCCATGTCCATGGCGACGATATCCTTCGCATCAAGGGCGTCGTGCGCACGCCGAACGGCAGGGTGCTGCTGCAATGCGTGCAGAAAGCGGTCCTGCCTCCCGAGATCCTGCCCGAGGCGCCCGCCGCGGACTGCCGATTCGACAACCGGCTGGCCTTCATCGGGCGCGGCTTCGACAAGGAGCGGCTGAAGCGGTCGCTCGCGGCCTTTTGCAGCTGATACTTCAGGCCTGAGCAAAAACCCGCTTGAAATGATCGCGAAAAAGTACTGCCATGCGCAGCATCGGTCGCCGGTCGCGGCCCGGATGCCGGGGCACTACAATCGATCTTGGGAGGTTAGCATGACGAAACTCCGCAAGGCGCCGAAAGGCGTCACCAGACGTGCGTTTCTGAAGAGCGCCGCCGCCATGGGCGGCATGGTTGCCGGCAGCGGCGCCATTGCCGGGTTCCCGACCATATGGGCCCAGAACCTGAAGGACGTCACCATCCTGCAAGTCGGCCCCGCCTATTCGGTCTTCCAGGACATCGCCAACCAGGCGGCCAAGGACCTGGGCTTCAAGATCGAGATCCAGAACGCCTGGACCGATGCGCTGATGACCCGCATCGTCAATCAGCCCGGGACGGTCGACATCGCCGATCTCGAATTCTTCGGCATGCAGAAAGTCTGGCCGACCGGAAAGCTGCAGGCCATCGACACCAAAAAGATCAAGCTCTGGGACAAGATGGAGCCGATCTTCCGGGACGGCAAATATGCCAATGGCGAGCCCGTCTCCTCGCAAGGCACCTTGCCCTTCGAGGTGACCTATATCGAGGCGGCCGATTCGAAGGCCTTCTCGCCCACGCGCACCGAGCTCTCGACCTGTGTGCCGACGATCTACAACGCCGACACCCTGGGCTTGCGGCCCGATCTCATCGGCCGCAAGATCGAAAGCTGGGCCGAGCTTCTGAACCCCGAGTTCAAGGGCAAGACCTCGATCCTCAACGTCCCGCAGATCGGCATCATGGATGCCGCCATGGCCATCGAGGCGAGGGGCGACGTCAAATATGGCGACAAGGGCAACATGACCAAAGAGGAGATCGACAAGACGATCGAGATCCTCATGGCCGCCAAGAAGGATGGCCAGTTCCGCGCCTTCTGGTCGACCTTCGACGAGTCGGTGAACTTCATGACGGCGGGCGAGGTCGTGCTGCAGTCCATGTGGTCGCCGGCGGTGACCGCGGTGCGCACCCGCGGCGTGCCCTGCGTCTACCAGCCCTTGAAGGAGGGCTATCGCGGCTGGGGTGTGGGCATGGCGCTGGCGTCGCATCTCGACGGCCTGAAGCGCGACGCGGCCTATGAATATCTCAACTGGTACCTGTCCGGCTGGCAGGGCGCCTTCATCGCCCGCCAGGGCTACTACAACATGGTGCTCGAGACGACCAAGGCCGCCCTTTCGCCGCCCGAATGGGACTACTGGTACGAAGGCAAGCCGGCGACGGTCGAGATCAAGGATCCCTTCGGCAACCTCATGGAGAAGCCGGGGGCGATCCGCGACGGTGGCGCCTATGCCGAGCGCACCGGAAACTTCGCCTGCTGGAACACCGTCATGGACGAGGACAAGTACCTCATCCGGCGCTGGAACGAGTTCATCGCCTCATAGTCTCCAACCGGAGGGCCGGCGCGCCGGGCGCCGCCGGCCTTTCTCCTCGCATCCTCTGTCGCTGGCGTCATGATCAGGAAAGACTGGATTCCCTATCTTCAGGTCGCCCCCCTGGCGATCCTCATGGCGCTGTTCGTCGCCGTGCCGCTCGCCGTGCTCGTCACGCTGAGCTTCTGGCTGTCGGACGGCATCAGCCTGACGCCGGCTTTCGCCTTCGACAATTACGAGGCGGTTCTCGCCTCTCCGATCACCTGGAAGCTTCTCCTCTCCACGCTGAAATTCGCCCTCATCACCTGGGCGCTGACGCTCGTGATCGGCTTCACCTGCAGCTATTTCCTGGTCTTCCACGTCAGGGACCTGAAGTGGCAGATCGCGCTCTTCCTGCTCTGCACCATTCCCTTCTGGACCTCGAACGTCATCCGCATGATCTCCTGGGTGCCGTTTCTCGGCAAGGAGGGACTGTTCAACAGCTTCCTGATGGCGCTCGGCGTCATCGACCGGCCGCTCGAGTTCCTGCTGTTCTCGGATTTCGCGGTGATCCTCACCTATGTGCATCTCTTCACGCTCTTCATGATGGTGCCGATCTTCAATTCGATGGCCAAGATCAGCCCCTCGGTCATCGAGGCCGCCGTCGATGCCGGCGCCTCGCCCTTCATGATCCTCACCGACATCGTCATTCCCCTGACCCGCACCGGCATCGCGCTCGGCTCCATCTTCGTCGTGACGCTGGTGATGGGCGATTTCTTCGTGGTGCGCGTGATGAGCGGCGGCCAGAGCGCCAATATCGCGTCGGCCATGAAGAACAACATCGACCAGCTCTACTATCCCGACGCCGCCGCCATGGCGGTGTTCCTGATCGTGGCGGTGCTCCTGCCGATCGTCGTCATCCTGCGCATCGTCGACGTGCGCGCCGAGCTCGCACGCTGATGTCTGAAAGCGTCACGCATAAAAGCGCCAGCATCTCCCTTCTCCCGCAAGCGGGAGAAGGGAGATGCGCTCCTGATCGATAGCCCGCCATGCAGTCCTCCTCCAAAAAGAAGAAGACGTCATTCTACCTGCTGGCGGGGTTCTTCGCGCTGTTCGTCCTGTTCCTCTATGGGCCCATGCTGTCGATCTTCATCCTGTCCTTCCAGGGTCCGCAGGGCAGCATGACCTTCCCGCTGCGCGAGCCTTCGATCCACTGGTTCGGAGATCTCTTCACCAGCACGCGCTATGGCGATCTGGGCGGCTCCTTCCGCCGTTCGATGATCATGGCGGTCGTAGCGCTCGCGCTGACCACGGTCATCTGTTTCTTCGCCGGGCTCGCTTTCCGCAGGCGCTTCCGCGGCTCGGGAACGATCTTCTATCTGTCGATCATCAGCCTTGTGATCCCGGGACTGCTGCTGAGCTTCGGCATCGGCCAGATGTTCCAGCTCGCCGGGCTGCCCATGCATTGGATGGTCTCCGGCCTTGGCGCGCATCTGTCCTGGACCCTGCCTTTCGGCCTCCTGATCATGTTCGCCGTCCTCAATCGCTTCGACGGCTCGTGGGAGGAGGCGGCGCGCGACGCCGGCGCCTCGCCGGCCCAGATCCTGCTCTATGTCACCGCGCCCATCCTGTGCCCGGGCCTCATCGCCGTTGCCTTGTTCGGCTTCACGCTGTCCTATGACGAGTTCCCGCGCTCGCTTCTCACTCTCGGCACGCGCAACTCGCTGCCGATCGAGGTTGCCAACATGACCTCGAACGTGACGACGCCGGCGCTCTATGCCATCGGCACGATCACGACCGTGTTCAGCCTGGCGGTGATCGCGCTCGCCTTCTGGGCGATCGCGATCATCCAGAAGCGCCGCGGCAAGCGCGCCGCCATATCTTCATGACAGCATCCGACGGGACCCGCATGAGCGCCAAGGGCGAGATCAGAATAGAGAAAGTCAGCAAGACCTTCGGAACCATGCGCGCGGTGAAGGATGTGGATCTCGTGATCGCCGCCGGCTCCTATTGCTGCATGCTGGGGCCGTCCGGCTGCGGCAAGACCACCTTGCTGCGGATGATCGCCGGGCATGAGACGCCGACCTCGGGTCGCATCCTGATCGGCGGGCGCGACGTGACCGGCATGCCGACCGGCAGCCGCGGCACGGCGCTGATGTTCCAGAACTACGCCCTGTTCCCGCATCTGTCGGTGCTCGACAATGTCGCCTTCAGCCTGAAGGTCGCCGGCCTCGCCGCGGCCGAGCGCCGCGAGCAGGCGATGAGCATGCTGACGCGGGTGCAGCTCCAGCATCTGGCCGACCGGGTTCCGGCCCAGCTCTCGGGCGGCCAGCAGCAACGCGTGGCGCTGGCGCGGGCGTTGGTGACCAATCCGCAGGTGCTGCTGCTCGACGAGCCTCTGTCGGCGCTCGACGAGTTCCTGCGCCTGCGCATGAGGAGCGAGCTCAAGCGCCTGCAGACCGAGCTCGGCATCACCTTCGTTCATGTCACCCATACCCAGCCCGAGGCCATTGCGCTCGCCGATCAGGTGATCATCATGGATCACGGCGTGGTCGAGCAGTCGGGCCATGCGCGCGAAGTCTACGACCGGCCGCACAGTCCCTATGTGGCGCGCTTCATGGGCGGTCAGAACGTGATCTTCGGCACGGTCGGCGCCCGCGAGGGCGAGGGCCTGCGCGTCACCGACGAGGCCGGCAACCGCTACACGCTCGACCCCGCGCTCGATCTCGCCGAGGGCCGGAAGGTCGCTTTCTCGGTCCGCCGCGACGGTGCGAGGCTCGCCGACGGCAAGGCCGGACACGACAACGCCATCGCGGGTGAGATCAGGAACATCGAGTATCAGGGCACTTTCGTGAAAGTGGCGCTGAAGACCTGCCAGAAGGACGAGTTCCTGGTCTATCTGTCGGACAGCGAATATTTCGCCAGGCCGCGCCGCATCGGAGAGAATGTCTCGGCGGTCTGGCCGCTCGCGCGCAACCACTATCTGGCCGGCGAGAACGATTCCTCGGGCGATCCCACCGGCCACTGACGGCTAAAACGTCGTCCCGTCGCTCAGGATCCGGAGCGGCGGCGATCCGTCGGCGCGCTTTTCGCGCGCGATGCGCCGTCCCGCCGCCCAGCTTCCGCCTTCGAGCATGGAGGCCATCGGAAAGGTCTCGGCGCTCACTCCCAGTTCCTGGCGGACGAGCGGCAGCAGCCGGTCGAGCAACGCCACAGTCAGGGCCCGCCACTCGATGATCAAGGGCGAGCTCACCTGATGGGTGACCGAGCTTTGACTCCCATCCTTGAGCACGAGCACATCGGCGTCGATGAACAGGCCGCCATTGCGGTATTCGGCGAGGCCCGTCAGGCCGTCGAGCGCCGCCACGCCGATGCCGCGCTCGATCAGAGGCTCGATCAGGGAATAGGTCAGCCACTGCGACAGCTTGTGCAGCGGCACATAGGCCGAAAGCGGATCGCGCGGGTCGCGCCAGCGCTCATAGAGCCAGGTGTCGCCCAGCGGCCGGGCGCCGATCGCAAGCCGGCTCGGCCAGATCGCGCCCAGATGGTCGAGAAGGGCGTGCAGTATGGCGGGCGCCTCGATCCGGTTGCCGGCGAGGTCCGCGACGAGAAAATCGGCGAGACCGCCGGGGCGCGGATCGTCGGCCGAAGCGAAGACGGTGGGATGGGCGAGACAGGCCTCGCCGAGAGACCTCAGCAGCGCGGCCCGCCCGTCGGCGCCGGCGAGGGGATTTCCGCCGCTCACCTGGAACGCGGCGGCGAGATCGTCCGCGGTGAAGCGCGCGAGCCTTTCGGCATCGGCGCGCCAGGGATCGGCCGGGTCCATGGAAAGGGCGCCACCCGCGACAAGGTGGAAGCTCGCGACGCCGAGACCCTCGGAGGAGGCGAAGCTCATGCCGGTCTCGGGCTCGGTGAAACGCCAGCGTCCGCCGCTCCCCGCATCGAGGAGCACCGATACGATCGCCAGGTCGAAAGCGGCGCGGGCCCGTTGCGCCTTGCCGGCCCATGGATGCCGGGCCGCCGCCTCCCGCCAGCGTGAGATCCCGCCCGATTCGAAATGCCGCCAGCGCGAGTGGAAAGGGACGGCGAGCGTCGGATAGGCCCCGCGCGTCACCTCGGCCACGAACCGCGCCACCTCCGGCAGGCGGCCGGGATCGACCCGCCAGTGGTCGAGGCGCCCGGCGAGTCCGTCCGCCAGCATGCGCTCTCCGGCGGCGCGGACCGCTGCCGACGAGAGGAGGGGAGAAGTATCGGTCATGGCAGGGGCTCACGCAAGGAGGTCGCGGCGCCAGGCATCGATCGCCGAGCGCGTCGGAAAGGCGGAAAGGGTTCCGGTCCGTGTCGCCTTGTCGCTCGCCGCCCGGACCGCGAGCCGCGCCGCGGGCAGGGGCGCGCCGCCCGCCAGCCATTCGGCGATGAAGATCCCGGCGAAGACATCGCCCGCGCCGCCGGTGGAAAGGGCGGGCACCTCGGGCGCCGGCACGTCGACGGCGGGACTGTTCCCGGCGATGAGCCGGCAGCCCTCCCGGCCCAGGGTCACGACCGCGACATCGCAGCGAAGCTCGCCCAGCGCATCGGCCTCGCCCCGATTGGCGATGACGAGGTCGGCCTTCGGCATGGTCCTGAACCAGGACTGGAACGGCGAGGGATTGACGGCGATCCTCACGCCCCTGCCGCGGGCGAGCGCGATGGCGTGGAGAGTCGCCTCCCGCGTGAGGTTGCCCTGGAGCAGAAGCAGGCCGGCGCCGTCGAGCGCGCCGGTCAGGCGGGCGTCCAGACGTTCCGGCGTCAGGCTTCGGGCCTGCCGCGTGCTGCTCACGATCAGGTTCTCGCCTTGCGCATCGACGAGGATCAGGGACTCGTCGCTGGCGCCGTCGCCGATCACCAGATCGCGCTCGTCGATGCCTTCTTCGCGCAGAAGAGTCCTGATCTGCCCGGCTGTCGCGTCACCCCCGACGACCGCGATCAACCGCGCACCGGCGCCGGCGCGCCGGGCCGCGACCGCCTGGTTGAGGCCCTTGCCGCCGAGGTCGACGATCGTCTCGCGCGCGATGAGCGTCTCGCCCGCCTTGGGCAGCCGGTCGAGGCGATAGACGACATCGCGGCAGGCGTTTCCCACGACCACGAGCCTGGGGCCGGACATGCGCGGAGACGTCCGGCTATTTGCCGGTCAGCCAGGCGAGCGCCTGCCGCCACAGCCGCGCATAGCCCGGCCATTCGACGAAGGACGTCGGCAGCCAGTGCGGGCCGATGTCGGAGGTCCAGGCCAGCGTGCGTCCCTTGCCGTGCGATCCCGCGACCAGCAGCGGGTGGCCGCCCTGATCCTCGGGCAGGCGGGCGATCACCTCCGCTCCCGTCTTGACCGTGACTTCATTGACGCCGAGAAGCGCCGGCCACGGGCCGGGAAGGCCGGTCACGATCGGATGGTCGGGCTTCAGCACCTCGGCGACGATGCCTTCCGGCGCCTCGACGCGGTCGTCATAGGGCAGGCAGGCGACGGGCAGCGCCTCTTCCACCGGCGTGCGCCGCCAGCGGGCGCGGCCATCGATGCCCTGGAAGGAGAGATAGCCGCCGATCATCATGAGGCCGCCGCCTTGCGCCGTCCAGTCGCGCAGGAGCTTCAGCCGGTTCGGCACCGTCTTGCCATGGAGCCAGACGTCGGGCGGCAGGAGCAGCGTGTTGGCCCCGACATCGGACAGGATGACGGCCTGGTATCTGGCCAGGCCTTCGAGGGTGAAGGGCAGTCCTTCCGCCGCTTCGTGCGCCGGCATGTAGGTGAGGTCGAACTCGCTGTTCTTGAGCGCCCTGACTAGGGGCTCCGCCCCCAGATGGAAGGTTACGCTCGAAAACGTGTCCCAGCCCTTGTAGTGGTTCGCGGCGCTGACCCAGCTCTCGCCGACGAGAAGTACGTTCTTGTTGGTCACTTTGGCCTCCTGATGGTTTCAGCGCCCGCTGAAGACGCGGCGCGGATTGTCGATGAGCATGGTGGTGATCTGCCGGTCGGTGACGCCGTGCCGCTTCAGGCGCCGGGCGAAATGGGTCACCACATAAGCATAACCGAAGCCGCCATAATGGGTCAGCATCATCTTGATGAACACGTCCTGGGACAGGAGGATGCTGTCGAGGAAGCCGAGATCGATCAGGCGCCTGATGGCGCGGGCATTGTCCTCGTCGGAGGGGCACTGCACCTGCTGGTCGGCATACCAGTAGTCCATCCCGATCATGTCGTATTCGATGAAGGCGCCGCGCCTGGCGCATGACGTCTGGTAGTCGACGTCCTCGCCGGAGGGGTTCATGTGGCAGAGGACGGCATGGGCGAGGTCGCCGCCTTCCTCGGCGATGATGTCGAGGACCCGCCCGCCATGCCTGAACCATGCCGGCAGATGCACCATGATCGGCAATCGCGTCCGCGCCTGCGCGAGCGCCGCCCCGCGCAGCGAGCGCTCCTCGTCCGGGGTGAAATCGCCCGAGACGCCGATCTCGCCGATGAGTCCGATCTTGGCGTCGGTCCCGTCGACGCCGTCCAGCGCTTCCCGGACGATCTCATCGGCGATATCCGCCTTGCTCATCGATTTGAGCGCCGGCGGATGCGATTTCTGCAGATAGTAGCCCGAGCCCATGACGATCCGTAGCCCGGTCCTCTCCGAGATGTCGCGCAGGCGCCGCGGATTGCGGCCGATCCCGCGGCAGGTCGGATCGACGACCGTGCGCCCGCCGGCCGTCTTGAACGGCAGGAGCTCGGCGACGGCGAGGTCGGGGTCGTCGAGGCCGCAATTGTCGAGATTGACGAACGGGTCCATCCTGAGCTCGCCCAGTATGCCGGCATGCACCTTGTCGCTGCCGAGATGCACGCGCTCCGGCTCCGTCGGCGGGTTCCACCAGCAGCGGCAGTCGTTGAGGAGATGCTCATGCATGAGCGTGACGCCCATCTCGGCGGCCGGGATGGGGCCGTTCACCGTCATCACCAGGCCGGAGCGTGTATGGGCTTGCGACAGTTCGTTCATGGCCGACCTCAATTGCTGCGCCGCACCGCGCCGGCGAGACGCGAGAAGACCTGGGCGTTGAGCCAGACGGCGAGGAGGATGATGCCGCCGGTCACGATCTGGGTGAAGAAGGGCGAGACGTGAGAGAGGATGAGACCGTTGCCGATCACCCCGATGGTGAGGGCGCCGAGCACCGTGCCCAGGATGGAGCCGCGCCCGCCCATGAGCGAGGTGCCGCCGAGCACCACGGCCGCGATGACCTCGAGCTCGAAGCCGACCGCGGCGTTCGAGCTGCCGGAGCCGAGCCGTGCCGCGATGACGATGCCGGCGATGGCGGCGGCGATGCCGGTGAGCACATAGACCCAGAGCGTGATGCGCCTGGTGGCGACGCTCGCCCGGCGCGCCGCTTCCTGGTTGGCGCCGATCGCCGTGACATAGCGGCCGAAACGGGTGGACTGGAAGGTGACGAAGCCCAGGACGGCGACAACGAGCGCGATCCAGGCCGGCGCCGGCACGCCGAGGAACCAGCCGCGGCCGATCTCGACGAAGCCGAGATCGGTCGAGATCGGGATGGAGAAGCCTTCCGTCATCAGGAGCGCAATGCCGCGCAGCGCCGAGAGGCCGGCCAGGGTGACGATGAAGGCCTGGATGCCCTGATAGGCGATGAACCAGCCTTGCATCGCGCCGATCGCGGCGCCGATCAGGATCAGGCCGGCGACGGCGAGCGGCCAGGGCATGCCCGCCTGCAGCAGCATGGCCGCCGATGCATTGATGAGCGCCACGATCGAGCCGACCGAGAGGTCGATGCCGCCGGTGGTGATGACGAAGGTCATGGCGACCGCGACGATCAGGATCGGTGCCGTCTGGCGCACCAGGTTGAGAATGTTGCCGGTGGAGAGGAAGACCGGGCTCGCGATGGCGAAGATCACCACCATGATGAGGAAGAAGCCGGCGATCGAAAGGAGCTGCGCGTGGTGGCCCAGGAAGTCGGAAGAGCGCGAGCCCTGCGGCCGGGAGGAGTAGGCGTTCATGCGGCGCCTCCCGGATGGCCCTTGCCGACGATCAGGCTGACGAGGTCGGTCAGGTCGGTCTCCGCGATGCTGCGCTCGGCCACTTTCAGCCCTTCATACATGACGACGATGCGGTCGCAGACGTTGAACAGGTCCTGCAGGCGGTGGGTGATGAGGACGACGCTGACGCCCTTTGCCTTGACGCGGTTGATGAGCCCCAGCACCGCCTCCACCTCCCTGACGGCGAGGGCGGATGTCGGTTCGTCCATGATGAGGACATGCGGATCGAAGGCGGCGGCGCGCGCGATGGCGATCGACTGGCGCTGCCCGCCCGACAGCTGCGCGACCAGGGCGTCGAGATTGGGGATCTTGATCTCGAGCCGTTCCAGCATCTCGCGCGCGCCCCGGCGCATCGCCTTGCGGTCGAGGAACGGTCCCCTCAGGGGCTCGCGGCCGAGGAACAGGTTGCCGGCGACGTCGATCGTGTCGCACAGCGAGAGGTCCTGATAGACCATCTCGATGTGGTGCTTGCGCGCGTCGGCCGGCGTGGCGAAGCGCACGTCGCGGCCGTCGACGGCGATACGGCCTTCGTCGGGTACATAGGTGCCCGAGATGATCTTGGTCAGCGTCGACTTGCCGGCCGCATTGTCGCCGACGAGGCCGACGCATTCACCCGCATGGAGCTCGAGGTCGACGCCTCTGATCGCCTCGACGCTGCCGAAACGCTTCCTGATGCCCGAAAGCGCGATGCGCGGAATAGGGGCGGCGCGCGCCGCCCCTGCTGACGTTCCGCCCGTCATTTGAAGACGGCGCGATAGGGCTCGACATTGTCCTTGGTCACGATGGTGATCGGCACCGGAATGGTCGCCGGCACGGTCTCGCCCTTGGAGATCTTGACCAGGGCGTCGACGGCGGCCGCACCCATGCCGGCCGGATCCTGCTGCACCACGCCGATCACATAGCCGGCATCGATGCCCTTGATCGCCTGGGCGGTCAGGTCCCAGCCGAAGACCTTGACCTGGTCCTGCTTGCCCTGGCTCTCGACCGCGGCGACGGCACCGAGCAGCGCCGGCTCGCCCGTCGCATAGATCGCGTTCAGATCGGGATTGGCGGTGATGAGGCTTTCCGCGGCCGAGAGGGCCGAATCCTGGACGTTGCGGCCGTCGACGACGCCGGCCGTGACGACGCCGGAATTGGTCTTCACCACGTCCTCGAAGCCCTTCTGGCGGATATTCTGGATGGTCGAGTTCAGCGCGCCGACGATGCCGAGCTTGGCCTTGCCGCCCATGTTGTCGGTGACATATTTGTTGAAGAACTCGCCCATCGCCTTGCCGGCACCTTCATTGTCGACGCCGACTTGCGCCTTCTGCGGGCCGGCGGGGAGGACGGCGTCAACGGCGACGACGGGAATTCCGGCGCTGCCCGCCGCGTTGACCGCGGGCATGATTCCGTTGGTGTCGATGGCGACGACCACGAGTCCCGCGACCTTTTCCTGGATATAGGTCTCGATCGCGTTGTTCTGCGCGGCCGGATCGTTGTTGGCGTTGAAGATCACCAGCTTCACGCCGGCGGCGTCGGCCGCCTTTTGCGCGCCCTCGTTCATCTGGGTGAAGAACAGGGCCTGCTGGTTGATCTGCACCAGCGCGATCGTCGGCTTGTCCTGGGCATGGCTCGTGCCGATGGACAGCGCCAGGGCGGCGCCGGCTGCCGACAGCATCATGGTTCTGCGTGTTGTGTTCAGCATCATTCATTCTCCCTGTGCTCGATGCAGAGGCAACGGCCCCCGCTCATCGATCTCATGCGGGCTTGTGCCCGAAATCCCACTGGCCCTCGGCGCCGCCACCGAGGCGCGCTCGACCAGTTTCACCGGCAGGCGCGTCCGCGTCGCCGCGAAGGGCTCGCCCCTGATCATGGCGAGGAGCCGCTCGGCGCCCTGCCGGCCGAGGTCGTCGATCGGCTGCGCGATGCTGGTGAGCGGCGGGCCGAGCAGGTCGTTGATCGGCATGCCGTCGAAACCGACGAGCGAGACGTCCTCCGGAATGGCGATGCCGCGCCGGCGCGCCTGCGTCATGACCCCGAGGGCCACGGCGTCGCTGCCGGCGAAAATGGCGGTCGGCAGGGGATCGACGGCGAAGAGCCGCGCCGCGTCGCGCGTCGCCGGCTCGACTTCATATTCGGTGAGGACGTGCCAATCGGCTTCGGGCGCGATGCCGGCTTCATTGAGGGCGCGGCGCCAGCCCGCCGCCCGCTCGATGGCGCTCATGACGCCCCTGGGCCCGCCGATATGGGCGATGCGGCGATGGCCGTGCGCGATGAGATGCCGGGTCGCTTCGTAGCCGCCGCGCTCGTTCTCGACGAAGAAGCATGGTGCCTCGCCGCCCGCCACGTCCTCGTCGATGATGACGATGCGGCCGGGCATGGCCCGGATCCGCTCGGCGAGCCGCCCGTCGTCCTCGTGGTTGGTGATGAGGAGGAGGCCGTCGATATAGCCGCCGCGCAGGCGGTCGAAACAGGCCAGCTCGCGTTCGATCCGGTTGCGTGACGACCAGATGACGACGTCGTGGCCCGAGGCCACGGCGACGCGCTCGGCCTCGCCGGCGAGAAGGGCGAAGAAAGCATTGGAGATGTCGGGAACGACGATGCCGATGGCTTCGGCCTTGCCCTTCGACAGGCGGCGCGCCTGGGCGTGCGGCTGATAGTCGAGCGCCGTGACCGCGGCGCGGATGCGCGCTCCCGTCGCTTCCGGAAGCTCGAGCCTGCCGTTGAGCCAGCGGGACACGGCGGCCGGCGAGACTTTCGCCTGCTTCGCGACATCGCCGATCGTGGCTTTCCTGGTCATTGCGGGTCCGGTTTGTAAACCGCTTTAGTAAAGCGTGTTACAAAACCCCGGAAGAGTCAAGGCCTCGATTGTCCGAGAATGCCCGAGTCGCGGATCGCCTGCGCCAGGATCATGGCGAAACGCTCCTGGCCCGCCGCCGCCGCGATGCGGTCCTGGCGGAATTCCACCTGCAGATAGTCGAGCCCATGCGCCAGCGCGTGTTCGGGCGTCGAATAGTCGGCGACGGGATCCATGTCATAAGGCTGGTTGTCGCCCACGACGAGGTCCGGCACGCGCTTCAGCGCGGCGAGCACCGGCTCGGTGGCCCCGCGCTCCTCGTTGGAGGAGAGCGAGATCTCCCACGGCCGGTGGTTGCCGTTGATCCGGTCGGTCATCGAATGGATGGAGAGGAAGAGCGGCCTGTCGCCGCGCCCGAGCTTGCCCGCCACGATGCGCCGGCAGGCGTCGTGATAGGTCCTGAAATAGGCGTCGATGCGGTGGCGCCGCTGCGCCGCGGTCAGTCCCTGATTGCCCGGAACGGCGGTGCCGTCGCTGATCGCCGGGATGAGGGAGGGATCGTCGAGCCTCCTGTTGCAGTCGATGACGAGCCGCGACGTCCCGCACAGGACGGCCGGCGCATCGAAGACCTCGGCAAGGCGCCGGGCGACCGCCATTGCGCCGATATCCCAGGCGATATGGCGCCGCATGTCACGAGGCCCGACGCCGAGATCGCCGATCTCGGGCGGCACGGCATTGCTCGCATGATCGCAGACGATGACGACCGGTGCCTTCCCGCCGGCATTGGCGATGTCGAAGGGCGTGGTCCAGCTCATCTGACATTCTCGCGTCGCGGAACCAGCCCGTCCGGATAGAAGTAGAGGATGGCGATCACGAGGGAGAGGGAGATGGCGTCGCGATAGGACAGGAGCGCGTCAGGCAGGAAGGCCCTGAGCAGCACCTCGACGATGCCGAGGATGAAGCCGCCCGCCACCGCGCCGGTGAGGCTGCCGATGCCGCCGA
Source organism: Parvibaculaceae bacterium (assembly GCA_050246735.1). Lineage (GTDB taxonomy): Bacteria > Pseudomonadota > Alphaproteobacteria > Rhizobiales > Aestuariivirgaceae > Taklimakanibacter. The sequence goes on from JBFWVM010000002.1 coordinate 245,216, forward strand.
GGACGACGGCGATGAAGGCCTTGAGCACCGGCACGAAGCCCATCAGCGGGTCGACCGAGCCGCGCTGGAACAGCCACAGGATGCCGGCGACGCCGGCCAGCACGCCCGACACGGCGAAGGCGACAGCGATGATCCGGTTGGCATTGAGGCCCATGAGGCGCGACACGTCGAAATCCTCCGCCGCCGCCCGCATGCCGATGCCGAGCAGGGTGGCGCGGAAGAAGACGAGGAGGCCGGCGAGCGACGCGGCGGTGATGAGGATCGACAGGACCTGGATGGTGCCGATCTGATGCGCGCCGATCGACACAGCGCCGGCCAGGACGTCGGGGATCGGGATGGCCTTGGGCCGCGCCGAGATCAGGTTCTGCATGAGGACATGCAGGATGGTGCTGACCGCGAAGCTCGACAGCAGCATGATGGTGGGCGATGCCCGCCTGACCGGCCGGAAGGCGACGCGCTCCATCGACACGGCGAGGACGGTGGCGAGGGCCACGCCGACGAAGAGCGCGCCGATGAACGGAAAGCCGGCGGCGAGGCTGAAGAAGATGCCATAGCCCGTCGCCGTCATCAGCTCGCCATGGGCGAAGTTGATGAGGCCCATGACCGAGAAGACGATGGCGAGGCCGAGCGCCAGCAGCGCATAGGTGCCGCCGAGCGCCACCGCGTTGAGGAGCTGCTGGAGGATGATGTCCATGGATCAGGCCACCCCGAGATAGAGCCGTTCGAGCTCCTCGTCGGTCCTCAGCGCCGCCGCGGAGCCTTCCTTGCCGATGCGGCCCTGCGCCAGCACGAGGCCGCGCTCGGCGATGTCGAGCGCGATCTCGGCATTCTGCTCGACGATCAGGAGGGTTATGCCGTCCTTCTGCAGCAGCTTGAGGAAGTCGAAGATCTGATCGACCACATTGGGAGCGAGGCCGAGCGACGGCTCGTCGAGCAGCAGCATGCGCGGCTCCGACATGAGGGCCCGCGCGATGGCGAGCATCTGCTGCTCGCCGCCCGAGAGCGAGCCGGCGAGCTGGTCACGCCTTTCGGCGAGCTTGGGAAAGAGCGCATAGACGCGCTCGCAATTCGACGGCGTCCGCCGCCGCAGGGTCCGGTTGGCGGCGGCGCCGATCCTGAGATTCTCGAGAACGCTGAGCTGGCCGAAGACGCGACGACCCTCCGGCACCAAGGTGAGCCCGCGCCTGACGATGCTGGCCGTATCGGCGCGCTCGACCGCGGCGCCGTCGAAGCCGATGCGCCCGCCGCTGCGCGGCGCTATGCCCATCAGCGCCTTGAGGATCGAGCTCTTGCCGGCGCCATTGGCGCCGAGCAGCGCCACGATCTCGCCTTTCGCCACGCTGAGGCTGACGCCCCTGACCGCCTGGATCGGTCCGTAGGAAACGCGAAGATCGTGGACGTCGAGCATGCCCGCCGTCACTGGACCGGGGGCACGTCTTCGGGCTTGGGCGTCACCATCTCGACCAGCTCCTTCTTGCCGCCGGTCACCTTGTTGAGGGCGACGGTCCTGATCGGCACGCGGTTCATCCCCTTGTAGGTGATGGTGCCGGTCGACACGGGCACGTTCTCGAGGCCGTCGATCGCGTCGCGCAGCGACTTGCCGTCCATCCTGCCTTGCGCGGCGGTGACGGCTGCATCGAGGATCTTGACGATGTCGTAGCCGGTCGCGACATAGACCGTTTCCGGCTCCTTGCCCCTGGCCGCCTTGTAGTCGGCATAGAACCTGGCCAGCGGCGATCCTTCCGAGGCGAAGCCGGCATTGGTGAAGACGACGCCTTCCGCAACGTCGCCGAGCGCCAGCGTGGTGGGCGAATCGATGCCGTCCGAGCCCAGCACCGGCGTGGTGATGCCTGCCGCCCGCAGGGCCTTGATGAAGGCCGGGAAGTCCGGCTCGTAGGCCGACGTCATGATCACGTCGGGCGCCGGCGACAGCGCCTTGATCTTGGTGACCTCGGCGGCGAAGTCCTGCTGGCCCATCTTGTATTCGATCGTGCCGGCGACGGCGCCGCCTTTCTTCCGGAAAGCCTGCGCGAAATATTCCGGCAGCTTCTGGGTGTAGGGCGTGTCCTTCGACAGCATGATGAAGGCGTTCTTGTAGCCTTGCCGTATCGCGTAGTCGACGAGCGCGGCGGCCTGGAGATTGTCGGCCGTGTAGTTGGAGAACATGTATTCGCCGACGATGCCGGGAAGCGTCGGCGTCGAGGCGCAGGACGACATCGCCGGAATGCCGGCGGCGGCGGCGATCTGGCCGGCGGCGACCGCGGGATCGACGTCGCAGGGCACGATCAGGAAATTGAGCCCCTCGCCCACGAGCTCCTGGGCGATGACGGCGGCTTCCGCCGTATCCGAGCGCGTGTCCCTGGACAGGAGCTCGATCTTGATCTTGCCCGTGAGGCCGCCCGCCTTGTTCGCTTCCTCGATGCCGAACTCGAGGCCGTCGAGCGACGGCTGGTCATAGGGCGCGAGATAGCCGGTGAGTCCGCCGATGAAGCCGAGCTTGAAGGTGTCTTCCGCCCGGGCAGCACCCGCTAGGACGGCGGCGAGAGCCAATGCGGCGATGCCAAGGCCTGGTCGTCTGAACATGGTTTCCTCCTCCTTATGTCTGACGCGTCTTTTCGGCGCGGCGCGCATGGCGCCGGCCGAGATAGGCTTCCTGCACGTCCTTGTTGCCCTGGATCGCCTCGGGCGATCCTTCGGCGATGAGCTGGCCCTTGTTGAGGACCGCGATCCGGTCGCACAGCGACATGATGAGCTTCATGTCGTGGTCGACGATCATGAGGCCGATCCGGCGCTCGGTGATCAGGCGCTTCAGGGTCTCGAGAATGACCTGGGTCTCGGCGTCGTTCATGCCGGCGGTCGGCTCGTCGAGCAGCAGGAAGGCGGGCGCCACGGCGACGGCGCGGGCGATCTCGACCCGTCTTTGCTGGCCATAGGCCAGGGTGCCGGCGATGGCGCCGGCCAATGGCGCGATGCCGATCTCGTCGAGGAGTCCCACGGCCTTCCGGGCGAGACCGTCGAGGCCGCTCTCGCGCTCGGCATCGGTGAGCGCCGCCATCACGTTCTCGAGCACCGTCATGTTGGCGAAGAGGCGGACCGTCTGGAACGTGCGTCCGACGCCGAGGCGCGCGATCTGATGCGGGGCGAGGCCGGTGAGCTCGCGCCCGCCCAGGCGCACGCGCCCCGACGTCGCCTCATGCGTGCCGGCGACGCAGCCGAGCAGCGTCGTCTTGCCCGAGCCGTTGGGACCGATGAGGCCGAGGATCTCGCCGCGCCTGACCTCGAGGCTAACCCTGTCGACGGCCAGGAGCCCGCCATAGCTCTTGCTCAGGCTCTCGACCGCGAGGGTGTCGGCGGCGTCCGCGGCCGGTGTGGCGGTGGCCGCCGCCGCGGGCGGCCTCTCCCGCCGGCGGCGCCAGTTCCCGGGCAGGAACGCGTCGATCTCGCGGAAGCCGAGGAGGCCGGTCTGGCCGGTATAGAGAATGACGAGAATGGCGATGCTCAGGCCGATCTGGGTCAGGCCGAAGAATTGCGGCACGTGCAGGGCGCCGAGCGCGAAACCGTTCTCCAGCCGGCGCAGGATCTCGATCAGCAGGGTCACGACGACGGCGCCCGAGACGGCGCCGGTCACGCTCGCCATGCCGCCCACCACCATCATGGCGATGAGCGAGAAGGTGAGCTCGAAATAGAAGCCCTTGGCCGAGAAGACGGTGAGCACATGGGCGAACATGATGCCGGCGAGGCCGGACAGCAGGGCGCCGGTCACCCAGGCCCTGAGCCTTTCCGCCGGCACGTCGATGCCGCAGGCGCGCGCCGCGGCGTCGTTGTCGCGGCCGGCGCGCAGCCGCACCCCCGCCGCCGAATCCCGGTAGAGGCGGGCGATGACGACCGCCGCCGCCGCCAAGAGAACCGCGAGCGGCAGGCCGACGAGCTTGGGCACGCCATACATCGCCTGGCTGCCGCGGGTGAAGCCTTGCGCGCCGACGATGATCGAATTGACGATGATGAGAAAGCCGAGCGTCGCGATCGAGGCAGAGGTCGGGCTCATCCGCACCAGCGCCAGGCCGCTGACCAGCGCGACGGCGAGCACGACGAGAAGGGCGACCGCCGTGGCGCTCCACAGATCGAGCTGCAGCGCGTGGATGAAGTCGGGCAGCAGCGGCAGGTTGGCCGTCTTGATCGCCGGCGGCTGGGTAAGGGTCGCCGAGACCTGCGCGCCGATTGCCATGAAGGCGACGTTGCCGAAGCTGATGATGCCGGAATTGCCGCTGAACACCGATATGCCGAGCACCGCGACGAGCATGACGAGGAAATTGGTCGCGGTGAGCACCACGGCGCCCGAGCCGGTGAAGGCGATGACGAGGCACGGCAGCGCCACGGCGGCGGCGAGAAGCAGCGCCCCCGGAATGGCGTCGATCGCGATCGCGCGGGACAGCGCCGTCGTGAGATTCATCCGGCCGTTGACTCCCTTCCCTCGGCCGACTCTATGGGCCAGCCGCGCGCCCTGTCAACATTCATTACTGAATTGACACAAGATTCAGAACCTGTAACAAATCATTCATGCCTGCCGGAGCCGACTTCCACGCCATTGCCGAGCGCATCGAAGCCGTCGCGATCGACATCACGCCGGCCGAGCAGAAGGTGGCGCGCGAATTGACGACGAGCGGCATGCTGGCGGGTTTCGAGACGGTGGCGGCGCTCGCCGAGCGCGCCGGTGTCTCGGGACCGACGGTGGTCCGCTTCATCGCCCGGCTCGGCTTCGAGAGCTACAACGATTTCCAGAGGGAGCTGCTGCGCGAGATGGAAGCGCGCAGCACCTCGCCTCTGTCGCTCTACCACCGTGCCGAGGCGCGGCCCGGCACTCTCCTGCGCGAATCCGCGACCGCTTTCTCGGCCTGCATGGCCGAGACCTTCCGCCGCCTTTCGGTCGCCGATTTCGAGCTGACGGTGGCGGCGCTGTGCGAGCCGCGCAACCGCATCTTCATCACCGGTGGCCGGTTCACCCGCCTTCTCGCCGAGATGCTGCATCTTCATCTCTTCCAGATGCGCAGCCATGTATCGACCCTGCTGCCGGGCCTCCAGTCGCGCTCCGACCTGCTTCTCGAGGTCGGCCCGCGCAGCGTGCTGGTCGCCTATGATTTCCGCCGCTACGAGGCGGAGACCGTAGATATCGTCCGGCGCGCCAGGGAGCGCGGCGCCACGGTGATCGTCATCACCGATCCGTGGAACTCGCCGGCCGCGCGCCATGCCAATGCGGTGCTGGCCGCCGAGGTCGAATCGCTGTCGCCCTTCGATTCCATGGTGCCGGCCTGCGCTCTGACCGAGGCCCTGATCGCCGAGATCACGGTGCGCGCCGGCAGGCGGGGACGCGAAAGAATCCAGGATCTCGAGGTCCTGAGGGAGGGATATGAATGGCACGAAGAAGCAAGGCCGCGAAGCCGGCGGCGGAAGGCCGGCTGAGCGCCGGGTCCGACGGCGAGATCGTCCTTCTCGTATGGACCGACTATGTCGGTCTCGCCCGCTGCCGCGGCGTGCCCGCCGCCCAGTTCAGGGACCGCCATGCCCACGGCCTCGGCTGGGCCGTCGCCGGCCAGGCCCTGACGCCTTTCGAGGATATCGCGCCCAATCCCTGGGGACCGATGACGGAGGTGCGCCAGACGCCGGTGCTCGCGACCGAGAGGCGCATCGCCATCTGGGATGATGCGCCGGCCTTCCACTTCGCTCTGTGCGACTCGCTCATTGCAGGCAAGAGTTGGGATTGTTGCCTGCGCGGCTTCCTCAGGAGAGCGCTTGCCGATCTCGAACGCGAGTGCGGTCTCACCATTGCCGCCGCCTTCGAGCACGAGTTCCTGCTCTCGGGCAACGGGCTGCCCTGGATGGTGCCTTTCTCGGTCGAGCAGATGCGCGTGGTGGCGCCCTTCGCCGCCGACCTGACCCGTGCGCTTCTCGCCGCCGATGTCGGACTCGAGACGGTCGAGCCGGAATACGGCGTCTGCCAGTACGAGATCTCCTGCGGTCCGGCCGTCGGCGTCGCCGCCGCCGACCGCGCCGTCATCGCCCGCGAGGTCATCCGAGAAGCGGCGCGCCGCAGGGGCTTCCGCGCCAGCTTCACGCCGAAGCCGACGCCTGCAAGCGTCGGCAATGGCGCGCATGTGCATTTCAGCCTGGTCGACGGCAAGGGCGTCAACCGCACCTTCGACGCGAGGGAGCCGGCGATGCTGTCGCGTCCGGCACAGCATTTCACCGCCGGCGTGGTCCGCTACATGCCGGAATTCTGCGCCCTGGTGGCGCCGTCGCCCGTCTCCTATCTGCGGCTCGGTCCGCATCACTGGTCCTGCGGCTATGCCGCCTTCGGCATCCAGAACCGCGAGGCGACCATCCGCTCCTGTCCGTCTCCCGATCCGAAGAAGAACGCGCCGGCCTTCAATCTCGAATTGCGGCCGCCCGATGCGACCGCCAGCCCCTATATGGTGCTGGGTGCCCTGGTGCGCGCCGGTCTCGAGGGCATCCGCCGGAAGCTGCCTTTGCCGACGGTCCTCGACCGCGATCCCGCCGACTGTTCCGACGAGGAGCGGGCGGCGCTGGGCGTGCGCAGCCTGCCGTCCTCGCTCGGCGAGGCGCTCGATCTCATGGAGGGGAGCGACGTCGTCTCGGGCTGGCTTCCCGATCTCATGCGTGAATCCTATGTCGCGGTGAAGCGCAAGGAGATCGAGATGTTCGCCGAAGCGGCGCCGGAGGCCATGTGCAGGAGGTATCACGATGCCTATTGAGAGCGTGCTCGGCCTGCCGCTGATCGATCATCATTGTCACGGCGTTTCGCCGGCGGAGCTCGACTGGAAACGGTTTCAGGCGCTGTTCTCGGAGAGCTATCGCCCGCCGCCGCCCGGCACCAGCGAGTTCCAGAAGCCGCTCGGCCTCGCCATCCGCGCCTTCTGCGCGCCGCTGCTCGATCTCGCGCCGCATGTCCCGGGCGAGGCCTATGTCGAGCGCCGCCTGGCGCTGGGCGCCGCCGAGGTCAACCGGCGGCTGATGCGCGCGGCGAAGCTCGATTGCCTTCTCGTCGACACCGGCCACCGCTCCGATGCCATTCACACCTTCGAGGAGACGGGGGCTCTGGCGGACCGTCCGGCCTACGAGGTCGTGCGCATCGAGGCCGTCATCGAAGAGGTGGCGGCGTCCGGCGTGTCGGCGGAGAATTTTGCGAAGGCCTTTGTCGATCGGCTGTCCGAGCGGAGCGCGAATGCGGTCGGTCTCAAATCCATCGTCGCCTATCGCTGCACATTCGAGATACCGCAGACGGCACCCGGGATGGACGAGGTCGCTCATGCCGCCGGCGCCTGGATGAAGGCAGCCGCGGCTGTGGGGCGCTTCCGCGTCGCCGACCCGACGGTCATCCGGCATGGTCTTTGGGTCGGAGCCGAGATCTGCCGGGCGCGGAAGCTGCCGCTTCAGCTCCATGTCGGCTTCGGCGATCCCGACATCTGCATGCATGCCTGCGATCCGACCCGCTTTACCGACTTCATCGCCGCGCTGGAGAAATGGGACGTGCCGATCACCCTCCTGCACAACTGGCCCTTCCTCAAGGAAGCGCAGTGGCTGTCGGAGGTCTTCGCCAACGTCTATTACGACGCGGGCGTCATTCTCAATTACGGCGCGGCCGAATCCGAGCGCATCCTGCGCGAGGCGCTGCAGATCGGCAAGTTCCAGAAGTTCCTGTTCTCGACCGACGCCTTCGGGCTCTCCGAGCTCTATTATCTCGGTGCCTTCCTGTTCCGCCGCGCCTTTGCCCGCATCCTCGACGGCTGGATCGGCGATGGTTTCCTTGACCTCCGCGGCGCCGACGAGATCGCAATGCTCGTCGCGCAGGCGAATGCGCGGCGTATCTATCCGAATGTATGAGCAACTCCATGACCAAGCATGACGTCATCGTCGTCGGCGCCGGCATCGCCGGGGCCTCCACCGCCTTTTTCCTGGCCGAGCGCGGCATCGACGTCGGCCTGGTCGAGATGGAGCATCCGGCGTCGGGCCCGGCCGGGCGCTCCTCGGCCGTGACTCATGCCTTCTATCTCCAGAGCGAGCTGTCGCGCCTGGCCATTGCCGGAGTGTCGACGCTGCGACGCCTTCCCGAGCTGACCGGCGAGCCCAGGGTCCACACCGAATGCGGCATGATGTGGGCCTGTGGCGCCGATGCGGCACCCGGCTGGCGCGCCGCCGCCGAGCGCATCGGCACGGAGGGTTCAAAGATCGAGGCGCTCGATCCCAAGGAGCTCGCGCGTTACGCGCCGGACGTCGATCTCGATGGCATCGCCCTGGCGCTGTGGGAGGAGGATTACGGCTATGGCGATCCCTATGGCGCGACCCAGGCGCTGGTGAAGGGCGCGCGGCAGCGCGGTGCGACCGTCTATCTCAACAGCAGGGTCGCTCGTCTTGTCCAGTCGTCGGGCCGCATCGCCGGTGTCGAGACGGCAAGGCAGGGGATGCTTTCGGCGCCGGTCGTCATATCGGCCGCCGGCGTGTGGACCCGGCCGCTTGTCGGCGCTCTGGGCTATGATCTCCCGATCCATGTCGAGCGTCACATCATGGCCGTCCTCGACGGGCAGGGCCATGCGCGCGATTTCATGCCGTTCTCCTGGTGCGACGATCTTCTCTGCAACTATGCGAGGCCCGACGGCGACCGCATCATTCTCTGCGGCGTGTGGGCGGGCGGCGGCACCGGCATAAGAAACCAGACGATCACGCGTCCCGAGATCGTCGCCGATCCAGACAGCTATCGCGCCGACACGGACGAGAGCGAATGCATCGACGCGCTGAGCTTCATCCTGCCGCGGTTTCCGAAGCTCGCCGGGCTCGGCGTGCGCCCGGGCTATGCCGGGCTCTATGACATGAGCCCGGACGACAATCCGCTCATCGGTCCGGTGCCCGGAATCGAGGGGCTCATCGCCATCTGCGGATCGAGCGGCCATGGCTTCAAGATGGGCGCCGGCGTCGGCGAAGAGGTGGCGCGCCTCGTCGCCGAGGGGCACTCCGAGCTTCTGGCGCCGTTTCGCCTCGATCGCTTCAAAACGGGCTGATCTCAGCCGATCCGGCGATAGGGACGGTAGCGCGGCTCCCACATGCGCGCCGCGATGCGCCGGTCGAGCTCGTCCGGCGCGCACGGCTCGGCGGCGCCGTCGGACTGCGCCTGGCGGGCGACGGCCCGGGCGACGACCATTGCCACCTTGCGCAATTCGGTGACGGGGGGCAGGAGCTCCGCGGTCGGGTCGCCGGCGGTCGGCGATATCGACGCCACCGCCTTTCCGGCGGCCATGAACATGGTGTCGGTGACGCGCCGGGCATTCGCCGCCAGGACGCCGAGGCCGACGCCCGGAAAGATGTAGGAGTTGTTGGTCTGCGTCACCTTGACCGACTTGTCGCCGAGTTGAAGCGGCGGGAACGGGCTGCCGGTGCCGATGAGGGCGCGGCCTTCGGTCCACGCCATGAGCTCTTCCGGCGTCGCTTCGCTGCGCGATGTCGGGTTGGACAGCGGAAAGATGATCGGCCGCTCGACGCCTTTGGCCATCTCCCGGATGACCGGCTCGGTGAATGCGCCCGCCTGGCCCGACACGCCGATCAGCACGCCGGGCGAGGCGTGGGCGACCACGTCGAGAAGGCTTATGCGGCCCGGTGTTTCAAGTGTCCAGCCGGTTGCCGCCTCGGGTCTCTGCAGGAAGCCCGTCTGGGCCGGCGCCATGCCGGGCATGCCTTCGAGCAGCAGTCCGTCGCGGTCGACGAGGAAGAAGCGGCTGCGGGCCTCGGCCGGGCTGGCGCCGGCGTCGATCATGGCCTGCATGAGAAGTGCCGCGATCCCGCAGCCGGCCGAGCCTGCGCCCAGCACGGCGATGCGCTGCCGCGTCAGAGGTATCCCGGTGACGTTGACCGCGGCGAGAAGCGTGCCGGCGGCGATCGCCGCCGTACCCTGGATGTCGTCATTGAAGCTGCACAGGCGGTCGCGGTAGCGCGCCAGCAGCGTGCCGGCATTGGCGCCGGCGAAATCCTCCCATTGCAGCAGGACGTCCGGCCAGCGCTCGGATACGGCGGCGATGAACTCCTCGATGAAGCCGTCATAGTCCGCTCCTCTGACCCGCTCGTGCCGCCAGCCGATATAGAGCGGATCGCGCAGCCGTTCCTCGTTGTTCGTGCCGACATCGAGCAGGATCGGCAGGGTTTCGTCGGGATGAATGCCGGCGCAGGCGGTATAGAGCGACAGCTTGCCGATGGGTATGCCCATGCCGCCCGCACCCTGGTCGCCCAGGCCCAATATGCGCTCGCCGTCGCTGACGACGATGATGCGTACCCGGTCGAGGCGGGGATTGGACAGGATATCGCGCATGCGGTGCCGGTTGGGATAGCTCAGGAACAGGCCGCGCGGCTTGCGCCAGATCTCGCTGAAGCGCTGGCAGCCTTCGCCGACGGTCGGCGTGTAGACGAGCGGCAGGATCTCCTCGAGGTGGCGTGCGGTCAACGCATAGAACAGCGTCTCGTTGGCATCCTGCAATTCCCGCAGGAAGGCGTAGCGCTCGAAATCGGTGGCGAAGGCGCGCAGCACCTTGAGCCGACGGGCGACCTGCTGGTCGAGCGTGCCGACATGCGGCGGCAGGAGTCCGTGCAGGCGGAAGGCGTCGCGCTCTTCGTCGGTGAAGGATGTCCCCTTGTTGAGCATCGGCGTGTTGATGAGATCATAGCCGGTGAGGCTCGTCTCGAGCGGCGCGTTGTAGTCGGGAAGCTGGACCATGAAGGCTCCGTGGCGTTTCCCTGAAGTCATAGCGAATGGAGATGCCAGCGGCCAGCCCCGCCGGCCTATCCCTTGACGGCCCCGGCGACCAGCCCGGACACGATATGGCGCTGCAGGAGGAGGACCAGCAGGATCAGCGGCACGGTGACGATGACGGAAGCCGCCATGACCCGGCCCCAGGGCAGTTCATAGGCACTGGCGCCCGTAATGAGCGCGATGGCGACGGGCACCGTGCGCTGCTCGTTCGACAGCGTGAAGGTGAGCGCGAAGAGGAACTCGTTCCATGCCAGGATGAAGGCGAGAAGGCCGGCCGCGGCGAGCGCCGGCGCCATCAGGGGCAGGAAGATCTCGGTGAGCGTGCGAAAGCCCGACGCTCCGTCCATGGCGGCCGATTCCTCGAGCTCGCGCGGCAGCTCGCGCATGAACGTGGTCAGCACCCAGCTGGTGAAGGGCAGCGTCAGGATGAGATAGGAGAAGACAAGGCCGATGAGGCTGTTATAGAGGCCGAAATACCGGATGAGCTCGAACAGGCCGGAGAGCACCGCGATCTGCGGGAACATGGATATGCTCAATATCGCAAAAAGCACGGTCGACCGCCCGTGGAACTTCATGCGGCCGAGCGCATAGGCGGCGAGGGACGCCAGCGCGAGCGAGATGAGCGTCGCCACCGAGGCGACCACGAGCGAATTCAGGATATTGCGGGCGAAGGGCTGCTCGGCGAACAGGGCCCGGTAGTTTTCCAGGCTTACCGTGGACGGAACGAGCTCGACGAGGAAGAGGGCGCTGCCGGTCTTCAGGGACGAAATGACCGCCCAGTAGAAGGGAAATATCGCATAGAAGAGGATGAGCGCCAGGAGCGCGTAGAATGCGATGCGTCCGGCGAGATGGCGCCATCTTTTCATTGGTCGCCTCCGCTGGCGCTGACATTGACCCGGCCGAGCGTCACCACGATCGCGGTCAGGATGGCGACGATGAGGAAAAGCGACGTCGCCGCCGCCGAGCCGAAGCCGACATCCTGGAAGTCGACGAGCTGCTGGCGGGCATAGACCGACATGGTGGCCGTGTTCTCGTTGTTGCCGGTCAGCACATAGATGACGTCGAACACCCTGAGGGCGTCGAGGCCGCGGAAAATCACGGCGACGAGCAGCGCCGGACGGATGAGCGGCAAGGTGACGTGGAAGAAGACCTGGACGGGATGGATGCCGTCGACGCGCGCCGCCTCATAGATGCCCTGCGGCAGGGCCTGGAGTGCCGCCAGGGTGAGGAGCGCCATGAAGGGCGTCGACTTCCAGACGTCCACCATGACTACGGCTGCCATGGTGAGCGACGGATCGGCGAGCCAGGCATAGGGGCGGTCGATGAGACCGAGGCCGAGCAGCACCGTATTCACCACGCCATAGAGGTCGTGCAGCATCCATGCCCACATCTTGGCCGAGACGACGGTCGGAATGGCCCAGGGAATGAGGATGGCGGCCCTGAGCAGGCCGCGTCCGGGCAGGTGGGCGTCGAGGGTGAGAGCGATGACCAGCCCCAGGACCGTTTCGAGTCCGACCGAGAGGAACGTGAAGACCAGTGTATTGCCGACCGCGCGCCACCAGAGGGGATCCTCGAACAGGTAGAAATAGTTGGCGAGCCCGACGAATTTCCGTGCGGTGAGGTCGCTGAGATTGGCGTCGGTCAGGCTGAACAGGATGGTGCGCAGCAGAGGCCAGGCGGCGACGACGAGGAGCGTTGCGAGCAGCGGCGCCAGGAAGAGCCAGGGGCGGATGGCGCGTGTGACGTTCAGGGCCCGGGCCGCGTCGCGCGCCGCCATGCGCCCTACCACCGGCCGCCGCGGCTCACCCGTTCGAGCGTCTTTTCAAGCCTCGCCAGATTCTCCTCGGCCGTGCCCTGGCCCGCGAGCGTGCTGTGAACCGCGCGTACATACTCGCTGGAGACGCGATTGTAGTTGACGCCGGTCACCGTCGACGGGCGCGCGACCGCGCTTTCGAGAACGGCTTCGAAGTCCTTGAGGAAGGGCAGTGAAGCGAGCAGTTCCTCGTCGCAATAGAGGCTTTTGCGGGTCGGATTGAACGAGCCCTTCAGGGCCCGGCGCTTCTGCTCCTGGGCGCTGGTCAGATAGCGCACGAGATCGGCCGCCTCTTTCGGATTGGCCGAATATCTGGAGACCGCCAGATGCTGGCCGCCCAAAGCCGCCGCATGGCGCGCGCCCTGGCCGGAGCCTTGCGGCAGGAGCGCGATTGCGACCTTGCCCTTGACTGGGCTGTCCGCCGCGTTGGCGAGCGCCCAGGCGTAGGGCCAGTTGCGCATGAATACCGCATTGCCGGACTGGAAGACGCCGCGGGCGTCTTCCTCGGCATAGTTCAGAACGCCTTCGGGCGAGATCGTGCCGATCCAGCTCCTGGCGAGATTGATGGCGGCGGCGGCCTGCGGATTGTTGATGGAGATCTTGCCGTCCGGCTCGACGATGCTGCCGCCGCCGAAGCTCGCCACCCACTCGATGCTGTTGCAGGTGAGGCCTTCATAGGCGCGTCCCTGCCAGACGAAGCCTTGCAGCTTGCCGTTGTCCGGTCTTTCGGCCGCGACGATGGCCTTGGCGGTCTCGGTGAGCTCGGCCCAGTCGCGCGGCGGCTTCTTGCCATGCTTGTCCAGGAGATCCCGCCGATAATAGAGGAGGCCGGCATCGACGAAGAACGGCACTGCTACGAGCTTGCCGTCGACCGTGTCGTTGGCGATCAGCGTATCGAAGTGATCGTCGAGCTCTTCGGCGGGGATATAGGGCTTGAGGTCGATGAGGTGGCTGGCCAGCGTTCCCGGCCAGACGACGTCGATCTGGAAGACGTCGATGTCGGCCGAGCCCGCGGCCAGGAGCTGCTGGTAGAGGGCCAATCGTTCCTGCGCGTCGGGAGGTGTCGCGACGAGCTTCACCGCGTTGCCGGTCTGCTTGGCCCAGGCGTCGGCGCCTTCCTGGCAAAGCTCGAGCTCGACGCCGAGCGAGCTGCAGGAGATTGCTATGGTCACTTTCGCCCGTGCCGGCGAAAAACCCGCAATGGCCGATAAAAGCAGCACCGCGATGAAGCTGAAAATGCGCGCCATGCACTGTCCCTCCGGCCGCTCGAGAACCAACAACGTCAAACGCGAGATTTGCCGAAAAAGTTCCGGCTCCTCGGTCGAGTTGAATCGATATGTGAGATGGTATCAGTAAATAACTGTAAATAAGGACATATTCAAGCTTTTCGTCCTGTGGCGATCCCCGTGCCGCGGGTCAGCAACAGGGCGAGGGCGACGCAGATGAGGCTCAGGAAGATCAGGATGGTGGCAATCGCCGTGATCGTCGGATTGATCTGAAGCACCAGCTGATTGAACATGCGCTTGGGCACGGTGAGATGGCTGCCCGATACGAACAGCGTGACCACGACCTCGTCGAAGCTGATGACGAACGCGAACAGCCAGGCGGCCGCGGCGTTGGGCAGGATATTGGGCAGCAGGATGCGCACCATCATCTCGATCCGTGACGCGCCCAGCGTCATGGCGATCTGCTCGATGCGGACGTCGAAAGCGCGGATGGCCAGCATCATCAGGAGGACGACATAGGGCGCCGTGAGCACCACATGCGCGACGATCACGCCGAGATAGGAGCCGAGCACGCCGAGCTTGGCATAGAATATATAGAGCGACACGGCGATGATGATGGGGGGCAGCACCATCGGCGCCATGAAATTCGATTCCAGCGGCCGGCGCGTCATGAAGGAACCGCGCACCAGGGCATAGGCGGCGCAGGTCCCGAAGACGAGCGAGACGGTGCTCGCGGCAGCCCCGATCACCAGTGAGTTCAGCGCCGCCTCGACCCATTGCGGATCGCCGAGGAAGGAGTGATACCAGCGCAGCGAGAAGCCCGGCGGCGGAAACTGCAGCGTGCCGGCGCTCGAGAACGACATCGGCACCACGATGATGATGGGGAGCGCCAGGAAAAGTAGGGTGAGGAAGCCGCTCGCCGCCAGGGCGATCCGGTTGATGCGGGAATTGCGCCTGAGCTTGCCGCTCATCGCCGCCGGAGCGTCGATCGCATGAACGGCGACGGTCATCCGGCCATCCTTCCGCGCAGGGACTGATAGACGGCGAACAGGCCGAGCGTCAGCGCCAGCATCACGCAGGACATGGCCGCCGCCAGGCTCCAGTGCGGGAACTGATTGATCAGCATGTCGAGCATATTGGCGATCATCGGCACCTTGCCGCCGCCGAGGATGGCGGGGGTGATGTAGAAGCCGAGGCTCAGGATGAAGACCAGGATGAAGGTGGCCGATAGCGCCGGCGCGGTGAGCGGGAAGAATACCCGCCAGAAGAATTGCACGGACGAGGCGCCCATGGTCAGTGCGATCTGCCGCAGTCGCGGATCGATCTGCAGCATGGCGGCGTAGAGCGGCAGGACCATGAAGGGCAGGAGCACGTTGATCATGCCGATGCACACGCCGAGCTCGCCATAGAGAAACTGGACCGGCTGGTCGGTCAGGCCGAGGGATTGCAGAGCCCGGTTGACCAGGCCGGCATTGCCGAGGATCACGATCCAGGCATAGGTGCGCACCAGGACGCTGACCCAGAAGGACATGACGATGACGACAAGGCTGATCTTCTGCCCGCGCGGCGAGAGCGTCGTCATCCAGTAGCCGAGCGGATAGCCGATGATCGCGCAGCAGCACGACACGGCGAAGGCGATCTCCAGCGTGCGCCACACGACCGAGAGATAGATCGGCCTGCCCAGGAAGTCCCGGTAGAATTCCGGCGTCAGGCTGCCGGTCTTGAAGTCGGTGATGCTCCAGAGCGCGGTCATCAGGAGGGGCAGGTCGAAGGTGAGTCCGACGACGAGCGCCAGCGGCAGGACGAGAAGCAGGCTCGTGGAGAGCCTGCTCCGCATCGAAGCCGTATGGGTTGGCGTCGCCGGCATGCGGGATAGCTGCGCCTCGAAAAGACGGCCGTCAGGCGGCCCGGCATCCCCGCGCGAATGCCGCAGGCCCGACGGCCCCTCTCTTCACTGCGCCAGCTTGAACTCCTGCCAGCGCTTCTCGACCTCGGCCGCGTTGTCGTACCACCATTTGCCGTCGGTCACGTATTGGACGTCGCGGTTCTTCTTGAAGTTCGGAAACTGGTCGAGCTTGTCCTGCGGCAGGAGCGGGTCGAGCTCGGGGCTCGGGCCGGTATAGCTGATATACTGGGCGATGCAGGCCTGCTGCTTGGGATCGGAATATTCGTGCAGATAGAGATATGCCGCCTCCTGCATGGCGGGATCCGCTCCCTTCGGCATGCCCCACCATGACGTGTCGAGCATGCCCTGGTTGAAGGAATGCTTGATGTCCGTCTTGGTGACGATCCGCCCGGACCAGCCGATGGAATACTGCGCTTCATTGTCCTGGAGCAATTGCGCCGACTGTCCACCGGCGGTCCACCAGATGACGTCGCTTTTGACGCGCTCCAGCGTCTTGAAGGCGCGGTCGAGATCGAGCGGGAAGACCTTGGTGGGGTCGACGCCGTCGGCGATGGCGGCGAAGGCCAGCACATAGCCCGGATAGTCCGGCAGGGCGCGCTTGCCGGGGAAGTTCTCGGTATCGAAGAAATCGACCCAGTTCGCCGGCGCCTTGGCGTCGGGCCGCCATGCCATTATGGTGGAGAAATAGGTGCTGGCGAAGCCATAGGGCTTCTTGGCGTCCGGGAACATCTCGAAGGGCTTGACCTTGTCCCAGGCGATGTCGTCGAGAAGGCCGTTCGCATGGGCGCGCTCGAGCTCGCTGGTTTCGAGATCCATCAGCGCGACATTGACATTGCCCGACTGCGCCAGGCCGGCGAGCTTGGCATAGCCGGCCGGCGTGTCGAGCTCGATCTTGATGCCGTACTTCTTCTCGAAAGGCGCATCGACGCACTTGCTCACCGCATCCGTCCATTCGCCACCGGCGGTGAGGATGCGCAAGGTCTTCGCGGGCTCGGCCGCCGCCTGCCCGCCATAGGCGAGGACCGCGAGAACTCCGAACAGGCTGGCATGTAGGACTGCAGGCTTCATCATTTTACTCTCCCTTCATTGCGTTTCGCTGATCGGCTTGATCCACCGAGCTTGTTGTCAATGCATCGATTGCCCGCTGGGCAGGATCCAGATGTCGTCCGGCGACCATTCGAGCGAAACCGTCACGCCCGGACGAAATGTCGTTTTCGGATTGGAGGCTTGCGCGACCATCGGATGTCCTCCTTCGGAGACGAGGATGTAGCGGACCGATTCTCCGAAGAACAAAACATCCTCGATGCGCGCCTTCATGCGCGCCTTGCCGTCCGGCTCGCGCACCACGATCTGCTCGGGACGCAGGATGCCGCAGACCTCGCCGCCGTGGCCGGCGCTTTCGGGCCGCCGCGAGCACGCGATCGCTTCGCCGCTCGGCAGCATGATCTTGTGCTCCCTGCCG
This sequence comes from Parvibaculaceae bacterium, assembly GCA_050246735.1. Lineage (GTDB taxonomy): Bacteria > Pseudomonadota > Alphaproteobacteria > Rhizobiales > Aestuariivirgaceae > Taklimakanibacter. Next base: position 262,427 of record JBFWVM010000002.1, read on the forward strand.
TTGGCGGCGAATGCGCCGGTGAAGACATTGGCGATGCCGAGGAAGCCCGCGACGAAGCGGTTGACCGGCTGCTGATAGATCTTGAGCGGCGCGTCGATCTGCTGGACCTTGCCGTCGGCGATGACGACGATCTGATCGGCCATGGTCATCGCTTCGTCCTGGTCGTGCGTCACCAGCACCGTGGTGATGGCGAGCGAGCGCTGCAGGCGCCGCAGCTCCAGCCGCACCTCCTCGCGCAGCTTTCTGTCGAGCGCGGCGAGCGGCTCGTCCAGCAGGAGCACGGTCGGCTTGAACACGATGGCGCGCGCGATCGCCACCCGTTGCTGCTGGCCGCCCGACAGCTGGCTGGGCCTGCGCGCCTTGAGATCGGAGAGATGCACGAGGGCCAGGACCTCTTCGACGCGGCGCGCGACCTCGGCGGAGGCGAGCCGCCGCACCCGCAATGGGAAGGCGACGTTCTCGAAGACGGAAAGATTCGGAAAAAGGGCATAGCTCTGGAACACCAGGCCGACATTGCGCTCGCCCGGCGCCGCGTGGGTCATGTCGACGCCGCCGATCGAGATCGTGCCGCTGGTCGGGGTGTCGATGCCGGCGATCATCGACAGGATGGTGGACTTGCCCGATCCGCTGGGACCGAGGACGGCGGTCAGCTCGCCCGCCTTGAGGGCGAGCGAGACGTTGTCGACGGCGCGGACCGATCCGAAGAATTTCGATACCTTGTCGAGATCGATCGCGCTCATCCACGCTTCAGTCCTGAAAGGCCCGGCGAACGCGCTCGACAGGCGGATTTGCATGCGAAAACATAAGAAGGCTTGGCCGCCGAAATGGCAATTTAGGATTGCTGATATGGCGCATCATGAACTGTGATGAGCCTGAGCATTTCGTCGGCGGATCAGAAGGATGCGGCGGGCAGGAATTCGCCGTAATGCTGGCGCCAGATCTCGACGATCTCGCCCACCGTCGCATAGGCCTTCACCGCTGCGATGACCGGCGGAACGAGATTGGAGCCGGCGGCGCAAGCCTCACGGACTTTCGACAGCGCCTCCCGCACTGCGGCACTGTCGCGGCGCTGCCGCAGCGCCCGGGTGCGCTGCTGCTGGCGGCTCGCCGTCGATGCGTCCATCCGGAAAGCGGTATTGGGCACCTGCGGAACGGACGGCCATCTGTTCACCGTCACCCAGGGGCGTTCGCCGGAATCGATCCGCCGCTGCCGCTTCATCGCGCCGCGATTCATGATCTCGCGGCTGAAGCCGTTCGCCATGGTGGCGAGGGCGCCGCCGCGCTCGAGGACGTCGTGCAGATTGGTCCAGATCTGGTCGGCGATCGTCTTGGTCAGGCTTTCCACGAAATAGGATCCGCCCAGGGGATCGATCGTGTCGGTGAAGCCGTGCTCATGGGCGATGATCTGCTGCGTCCTGACCGCAACCTTGACCGTCTCCTCGGTGGGCGTCCCCACCGCCTCGTCATAGGAGGCGATATAGACATAGGACGCGCCGCCCAGCGCATAGGCGAGCGTGCCGAAGGCGATGCGCGCGATATTGTTCAAAGGCTCCTGCAAAGCCTCCTGGCCGTGGCCATAGACCGTCGTCTTCAGCGCCAGGGCGGCGGGAGCATGGGCGCCGTAGCGCTCGCGCAGCAGCCGCGCCCAGACGCGGCGCAAGGCGCGCAGATTGGCGACCGAAACGAAGAAATCGTGCCGCTCATCCGGAAACATGTGGAAGAGCGGAGCGACGCTGTCGATGGGGCAGCCCCTCTCGACCAGGAGATCGAGATAGTGGGCCGCATTGGCGAGCGCCAGCGCGGCACCCCAGGTCGAGCCCGCGCCGCCGGCATTCAGATGGTTGTAGCAGACCGTGATCGGCGACCAGTTGGGAGCATGCGCGGCGCACCATTCCACCGGGTCGACCGCCAGCCTGGCGGCCGGCGCCGCCGGGATGATCTGGGTGCCGCGGGCGAGATATTCCTTGAGCGGATCATTCTGCAGGTTGACGGTGAACTGGCGATTTGAGAGACCTTGCTTCTCGCCGAGCGCGGCAAACAGGGCGAGCACGATGGGACCGATCGAGTTGCCGAGCGTTCCGACCCGCTTGACGCTGTCGAGCGGGATGCCGTCGAACAGCAGCTCCATGTCGGCGAGGCTGTCGATCGACACGCCGACGCGGCCGACTTCGCCGGCGGCCATCACGTCGTCCGAATCATAGCCGCATTGGGTCGGGAGATCGAAGGCCATGAGAATCTGCTCGACGCCGAGTCCGATCAGCTTCTTGAGGCGCAGGTTGCAGTCGCCCGCTTCGCCGTAGCCCGTATAGGCCGAGACGACGAAGGGCTCGGAACGGTACATGGTGGCGCTGTCGCCGCGGGTGAACGGATATTCGCCGGGAAAGCCCAGGTCCTCGAGATAATCGAAGCCGATCTCGTCGAGCGAGGCGGGGGAATAGAGAGGCTCTATGGCAAGGCCGTTGTCGGTGATGAAGCTGCGATATTCACCGGTCCTGGCGATGGCCGGGTCATAGGCTTCCCGGCGCCAGCGCTCATGCTGGCGGGCCAGCGAGCGCGCATCGGCCATGACGCCATGGGCTGATGGCTTTGTCTTTGCGGCTTGGCCCGTCATTGGCTCCTCCCATGTTTGGCCAGGGGTTCCTCGGATTCGGCGCGGTCCGTCAGCCTGTCGGCGAGCCGATAGGGATCCGTGACGTCCTGGGCGAGCTGCGCGCCGGCCCATTGCTCGGGGGGCCGTCCCAAGGTCTTTTCGATGCCGCGCGCCCAATCGCCGAACAGACGGTCCTTGACGATGGCGAGGACATGACTGGTGAAGGCTTGCCGCCGCCGCTTCTGGAGACGGTTTGAGGACCTGAGCCACTGGGTGAAGCCATCGATCGCCCGGGCGAGGCCGGCGATCAGCTCGGCCCGGCCGCAGGCGGCGGCGAGAACGGGAGGATGCCAATAGGCTTCCCCTTTGTCGGGATCGCCGTAGCGTTCGCTCAGGACTTGCGGCATGACGCCGGCGGGTCGCGGCGGAGCGGCGGTCGCGGGATCGTTCCGGCCCGGCTTGCCGTGAAAGGAGATCGCGAGCATGGCGGCGAGGTCCTGCTGCACCGAGCCTGCCTGTGGCAGGTCGCTCTTGTTGACGACGTAGAGATCGCCGATCTCCATGAGACCGGCCTTCGCGGCCTGGACGGAATCTCCGAGACCGGGCACGGCGACGACGACGGTGCAATCGGCGACGAAGCCGATGTCGACCTCGCTTTGGCCGGAGCCCACCGCCTCGAGCAGCACGAGCGAGCAGCCATGGGCGGCCATCACCGTGCACAGGTCGAGCGCTGCGGCATTGAGCCCGCCGCCGTGCCCGCGCGCCGACATGCTGCGGATGAACACGTTGCCGAGATCTTCCGAACGGCGCATGCGCAGCCGGTCGCCCAGGATCGCCCCGCCGGAAAAGGGGCTCGAGGGATCGATGGCGAGGACGCCGACCGTCATGCCCTGTTCCGCCCAATGCGCCGCGAGCGCATCGATGAGGGTCGACTTGCCGGATCCCGGCGGTCCGGTGACGCCGATGATGGTGGCATGGTGCGGGCTGCCGTAGCTTTCGGCCAGCACGTCGCGCCAGTTGCCATGGCGGTTCTCGACCGCGGTAAGCGACTGCGCCAGGCGATGGCGGACCGAAGGCTCCATGGCGCCTCCTATTCGACCGCCAGCAGCAGCGCGTCGCCCTGGCCGTATCCGCCGCAAATGGCCGCGGCACCGAAGCCGCCGCCGTTCCGCCTGAGCCCGTTGATGAGGGTCATGGCGAGACGCGCGCCGCTGGCGCCCAACGGATGTCCGATGGCTACCGCGCCGCCATGCGGGTTCGTGCGCTCGCGCAGCTTCTCCGCCTTGCCACGGTCGCCATCGGCGAGGTGCAAGGTGCTGGCGAGCGGGGTTGCGGCGAAGGCTTCGTTGATCTCGAACAGCCTGATGTCGCCGGGCGGCACGGTCGATCGTCTGCAGAGCTCGGCAATGGCGATGCCGGGGGTATAGCTTCCGGTGGTCGGTCCCGAGGCGACCTGCGCATAGCCGACGATCCGCGCCAGGGGCGTCAGGCCGTGGGCGCGGGCAAATCGCCCCGAGGCCAGCAGGGTGAAGGCGGCGCCGTCGCTCAGGCCGGGCGCGTTGCCGGGCGTGACCGTCGGGCTGCCATAGACGGGCTTGAGACTCGCGAGCTTGGCCAGCGACGTATCGCTGCGCGGCGATTCATCGGCGGCGAAGGGCGCATCATTGCCGGCGAGCGGAAAGCACTCGAAGCCGAAATAGTCATGGGCTTTCGCGCTGAAGTATTTTTCGTGGCTGGCCAGCGCCCATTCGTCCTGCTCGGCGCGCGTGATGCCGAGGCGTATCGCCTCCTCGCCGGTATAGGCGGCAATCGCCTTGTCGAGGAACTCCGCGCGCAGCAGCAGAGGATCCGAGACGTCGACGGCGCCGGGACGCGCGCCGCGCTGGCGCGGCCAGAGGAACGGGGTCTGGCTCAGGTTTTCGAAGCCGCCGCACAGCACGGCGTCCGCAAGGCCGAGACGAATGTCCTTCCAGCCAAGGCCGATGGCCGAGAGCCCTGAGCAGCAGGCGCGGTCGACGGTGAGCGATGGAACCGACTGGCTGAGCCGGCGCGAGCGCAGCACGGCCTGGCGCGCCGGCGTCAGCACCGCGCTCGCGATCATGCCGACTCCGGCATAGACCGCATCGACGGCTTGCGGATCGATGCCGGCGCGGCCGATCGTCTCGTCCATCGCGAGAGCGCCGAGCTCGGGGCCGCTCACATCCTTGAGCCTGCCGCCGAACCGGCCGAAAGGCGTGCGGGCGAGGGCGGCGACATAGACATGACCGTCATCGATCATGGGCTCACCGTCCCGCCGACGCCATGGCTCTTGAGTGCGTTCTTGTCGACCTTGCCGTTGCCGGTGCGCGGCAGCGCAGCGAGGAAATGCCAGCGCTTGGGCGTGCGGAAGCCCAGGATCGGCTTGCAATGAGCCTCGCAGGCCGCGGCGGTCGCGGCATGGCCCGGACTGGCGACCACGAAGGCGACCGCGATCTCGCCGAACTCCCGGTCGGGCACGCCGACGACCGCGGCCTCCTCGACGCCAGGGCAGCCCGACAGGCAGCTTTCGATCTCGCGCGGATAGATGTTGAAGCCGCCGCTGATCAGCATCTCCTTGCTGCGGCCGACGAGATAGATGAGGCCGTCGGCGCCGATCCTGGCCAGATCGCCGGACCACAGCCAGCCGTCTTTCAGGACTTCCGCGGTCTCCTTCGGGCGCTTCCAGTAGCCTTGCATGACATGTTCCGCCCGGATGGTGATCTCGCCGGTCTCGCCGTCCGCGACTGCAGTCCCGTCGGGCGAGCGCAGGACGACGTCGACGAACGTATAGGGCGAGCCGATGCAGCCGTGGCGCAGCCTGCGGCCGCCGTCGGGCGTGCTCGCGAAATGATCGTCCGGGCCGAGCCTCACGCAGGTCATCATGGCCTCGGTCAGCCCGTAATTATGCGTGAGGATCGGCCCCCAGCGCGCCACCGCCTTGTCGAGCGTCGTGGGTTGTATGGCCTCCGCGCCATAGCCGATCCAGCGCAGGCTCGCCGTATCGTATCGATCGACGTCCGGGGAATTGAGAAGCCGGGTCAGGACCGTCGGGACGCAGCTGAAGGCCGTGACCTTTTCGCGCTCGATGGTCGCCAGCAGCTGCTGATGCCAGTTGCCGTTCACGATGATGTTGGCCGCACCGCGCAGGAAGAAGGGCGTGAAATAGGTGCCGCTCGCATGGGAGAGCGGGCCGACATGAGCCAGCCGGTCGCTGCCGCGGATGTCGCGGTCGATCAGCATGTTCCTGGTGACAGAGCGCCAGTTGCGATGCGTCAGCATCACGCCCTTGGGCTGGCCCGATGAGCCGGACGTATAGTTGATCGAGCACAGCGCGTCGAGATCGTCATGGACTCCGCTCATTTGAGGGTCGGTCAGCGTCAGTGTTTGCCAGTCCTGTCCGCCGGCGGACGATGCTTCCACGTTGCACAGCCAGATGCCGCTTCCCTCCAGACCGCCGACCCTGGCCTCGCTCGCCGTGTCGCAGAAGACCGCCGCCGCCGCGCAGTCCGCAACTATCCTTTCGACCTCATGCGCCGTATAGAGCGAGTTGAGCGGAACCCGCACGAGTCCGGCACGCTCGATCGCCAGTTGCAGGATGAGGTATTCGGCCCTGTTCCTCATGAACAGCCCGACCCGGCTGCCGGGTGCCAGCGCCCGGCTCAGCCCGCCGGCGACGGCGTTCACGAGCCGTCCAAGCTCGGCGAAGGTCCAGCGCCTGTCGCCGTCGATCAGCGCCATGCGGTCGGCGAAGCGCCGCACCGCGTTCTGGACGGGGGCGTCGACGCTCATGAAGCCGTATCCCGTTCGGCCACCAGGTGCTTGATCGCGCCGGCGATCTCGGCGATCGGCGTGCCGGAAAGAAAAATGCGGGCCACGCCCTTGCGGGCGAGCTCGGGTATGTCCTCCTGCGGAATGACTCCGCCGGCGATGAGGATTATGGATTTGGCGTCGGCCTCGTCGAGAAGCTGCCTGAGGCGCGGCAGGAGCACGTCATGGGCGCCGGACAGGATGCTGACGCCGACCACATCGACGTCCTCATCGACGGCGGTGCGGACGATCTGCTGCGGTGTGCGCCTGATTCCGGTATAGATGACTTCCATTCCCGACTCGAGCAATCCGCGCGCCACCACGCGCGCGCCCACATCGTGGCCGTCGAGGCCGACCTTGGCCATGAGCACTCGAATGGGCCTGTTACCCGCTGAAACTCGATCGCCCATTCAAGGCACCAGTAGTGATGAGAGCGCGAACTACTTTGATGATTTGCAAATGGAAATCCAATAAAGTCTGATGATGGCGGCCATCATGAATAATAGGGGAGGGCGAGTGGCGGGCGGAAAGCCTTCCGGGTCGCGCTACGGTAGACAGCATGGATTTCCGGCAGATTCAGTATTTCGTCGCTCTCTATGAGGAGAGGAGCATCACCAAGGCGGCCCGCCGGCTGCATGTCGTGCAGCCGGCCGTCAGCATGCAGATCCGCCGGCTCGAGGTCGACAACGGCGCCGTTCTGTTCGAGCGCTCGGCCCAGGGCGTCATTCCCAATGCCGCCGCCGCCCGGCTCTATCCTCTCTGCGTCGATATCCTCGAGCGTCTCGAGACGGTCAAGGAAGAGCTGCGCAATATTTCCGGGCGCCTGATCGGCAATCTGTCGGTCGGCGTGCCGCCTTCGGTGGCGCTCGGCATTCTGCCGGCGGTGCTCACCGAGTTCTGCGCCCAGAATCCGGACGTGCAACTCACCGTGCACGAGGGCTACAGCGCGCATCTGGTCGAGTGGCTGGTCGAAGGCAAGCTCGACGTCGCCGTCCTCAGCGAGTTCGAGGAGGAGCGGCGCCTGCGCTATCAGCGGCTCGTCACCGAGGAACTGCTTCTCGTGACCAATGTGGCGAGCGAGATCCCCGGCCCCCGGGTCAAGTGCGCCGACATCCAGGATCTGAAGCTGGTGCTGCCTTCGCCTCAGAACCTCACCCGCATTCTGATCGACAACGAGCTGGAGCGCGCCGGCTTGCGGCTCACGGCCACGATGGAGGTCGATTCGCTCGCCGTCGTGTTCGGCCTCATCCGCGACGCCGGGTGGAATTCCATCCTGCCGGCGGCCGCCGTCAAGAGCGCCGTCGAGCGCGGCGATCTGAAAAGCTTCCATCTGACCGAGCCCGAGATCCACCGCAATCTCATAGCGGCTTTTCCGGGCCAGAAGAGCCTGTCGGCGCCGGCCCAGCTCTTCGTCGGCTATGTCGAGGCCGCTCTCAAATCCCTGCAATGAGCGCATGGTTTATCATCGCGTTTGATAGGCCCGATCAAAAGATATTAGTCGACGCTCACGCCTGCCGGCCTTAAGAATCCGCGCAATCATGGGCGCTGCGAGGCTCCCTCCAACGAGAAACAAGCGGAGGAAGCGTTTGCTTCGCAAGCCTGCTCCCGAAATCGAGCTGCCGCCGGTCGACCTCTTCACCATGATCGTGATCCGGCGCCGGTTCGAGGCGATCATCCGCGAGATGATCAACGCGCTTTTCAAATCGGGCCGGTCGGGCGTGCTCAACACCGCCATGGACTTCTCTTGCAGTCTGACCGATCACCGGTTCCGCTCGATCAGCCTGGCGCAAGGGCTTCCGGTTCATGTCGGCGCCATCGACCTCATTCCCAAGGCCGTGGCGGCGAAGTTCGGCGAGGATATCCGACCCGGCGACTGCTTCGTCAACAACAGCGGCTATCTGGGCAACACGCACTGCGCCGACTTCACGGTGTGCGCTCCGGTCTTCTTCGAGGGCAGGATCGTCTTCTATGTCATCGCGCGCGCGCATCTGGGCGACATGGGCTTTCCCACCCCCACCACCTACAGCCCCAGGGCGGCCGACGTCTATGAAGAGGGGCTGATCCTTCCTTGCGTGCGCATCCAGAAGGACTATGCCGACGTTCCGGAGGTCATCGACATCTGCCGCGCCAATATCAGGGTGCCGGACCAGTTCTATGGCGACTATCTCGCCGTGCTCGCGGCGGTGCGCACCGGCGAGAACCGGCTGGTCGAGCTGTGCGGGAAATACGGTTCGCCCAAGGTCGAGGCCTTCCTCGAGGAGTTCCAGAAATATGCCGAGCGCATGGCCGTCGACGCCATCCGCAAGCTTCCGGCCGGGACGGTGCGCAAGGAGATGCTCTATGATTCCGAATATGACGGCCTGCCCGACGGCATTCCCATCCGCGCCACGCTGGCCGTCGATCCCGGGGAAGCGGCGATCACCGTCGATCTGACCGAGAACGTCGACAACCTGCCGCTCGGCATCAATCTGACCGAGAGCACCGTGACGGCCGCGTGCATGACCGCCGTGCTCAACATGCTGGGGCCCGACGTGCCGCGCTGCACCGGCTCCTTCAAGCGCGTGCGGCTGGTGCTCAGGGACGGCTGCGCCATCGGCCGGCCGAAATTTCCCGCCGCGACCTCGGCCGCGACGACCAATCTCTGCCATGCGCTCGTCCCCCACATCCAGTCGATGTTCGCCGAGCTTCGCGCCGATCTCGGCACGGCCTACGGCACGATCGGCATGCCGGGCTCCTGCGCGGTGATCAGCGGCCTAGACCATCGCGGCGGACAGCCTTTCGTCAACCAGCTCATCATGGGCTATTGGGGCGGTCCGGCGATGCATGGCCATGACGGCTGGCTGACCTATGGCAGCGGCTGCTCGCAGGGCATCCTCTGGCAGTCGAGCGTCGAGGTGGTCGAGCAGCAGCAGCCGATCCTCATCGAGAAGCTCGAGATCAGGCCGGACTCGGGCGGAGCCGGCGAATGGCAGGGAGCGCCGGGCGCCGACTGCACGATAAGGGCGCGCGGGAATCCGGTCCGCTTCATCGTCAATTCGGCGTCGCGGCGGCATCCCCCGCAAGGTGCCGCGGGCGGCCTTGCGGGCGCTCCCATGCGCATTGCCCGGGCCGAGACGGACGGCGCCGTCGCGGAGCTGCCGATCTCGGTCGACACGGTGATCGCGCCGGGCGAGCGGCTGGTGTCGCAGGGCTGCGGCGGCGGCGGCTTCGGCGACCCGCTGCGGCGCAAGGCGCAAGCCGTCCGCCACGACGTCCTCGAAGGGATCGTCTCGCCGGAGCGCGCCCGCGACGTCTTCGGCGTGATCCTGAAGGACGGCGAAGTCGACGAGCCTGCGACGCTCGGGCGGCGCGAGGATATCAAGGCGCGGCGGGCCGTCTCATGACCTATCAGATCGCCGTCGACGTCGGAGGCACGTTCACGGACCTCGTGCTGCAGGATACGGACGGCCGCGTGCGCTCGTTCAAGGCGCCGACCACGCCCGGCCGGATCAGCGGCGGCATTCTGCAGGGCCTGTCGCTGATCGCCGACACGCTCGGGCGGACGCGCGAGGATCTGCTCGGCGCCTGCGGCAAGCTGGCCTGCGGGACGACCGTCGCCACCAATGCCATTCTGGAAGGCAAATACGCCCGCACCGCGCTTCTGTGCACCCGAGGCTTCCGCGACACGCTGCTGATCCGCGAGGGTGGCAAGCAGGATACCTACACGATCGCCATCGACTACCCGCCGCCCTATGTTCCGCGCCGGCTGACCTTCGGCATCGAGGAGCGCATCAACAGCGAAGGCGGGGTCGAGATCCCGCTCTCTGTCGCCCAGGCCACGCGCACTCTCGAAGAGGTGAAGGGGCAGGGCGTCGAGGCGATAGCCGTCTCCCTGCTCTGGTCGATCGCCAATCCGGAGCATGAGATCGGACTCGCGCGGCTGATCGAGAAAATCTGCCCGGGCATCCCTTACAGCCTCAGTCACCGGACGAGCCCGACGCTAAGGGAATATCGCCGCACTTCCGCCACCGCCATCGATGCGTCCCTGAAGCCGCTGGCCCGCCGCGCGATCGAGGAGCTGGAGAACGAGCTCCGCGCCGCGGGCCTCAAGGGCCTGCTCACCTTCGTGACCTCGAGCGGCGGCCAGACCGCGGCGCGCGAAATCGTGGCCCGGCCGATCAGCCTCTGCCTCTCCGGTCCCTCGGCGGCGCCCGAGGCCGCGAGCCAGGTGCTCAGGCGCGAGCCGCGCGACGACGGCAACATCATCGTGGTCGACATGGGCGGCACCAGCTTCGACATCAGCATCGTGTCCGGCTGGACCATACCGATGCATCGCGAAGGCGTGATCGCGGGCCATGTCTTCGGCGTCCCCTCGGTCGAGGTCAAGACGATAGGCGCCGGCGGTGGCAGCATCGCCCGCGTCGATGCCGGCGGCTTCGTCCATGTCGGGCCCGAGAGCAGCGGCTCCTATCCGGGACCGGCCTGTTACGGCCGCGGCGGCACCTTGCCGACGGTCACCGATTCCAACTTGGTGCGCGGCTTCCTCAGTCCGGACAGGTTCGCCGGCGGAACGATGACCTTGTCGCTCGAGAAGGCCCGGGCCGCGATCGAGCAGCATGTCGCCAGGCCCCTCGGCATCGACGTGCCGGAGGCGGCGAGCCTTATCGGCCTCACTGTCGAGCAGAACATGGTGGCGGCGATCGAGGAGATCACCATACGCCAGGGCATCGACCCGCGCGAATACACGATGGTGGTCGGCGGCGCCGCCGCCGGCCTCCATGCGGTGCCGATGGCGCGCGAGCTGGGCATCAGGCATGTCGTCGTGCCGCCGGTCGCCGGCGTCCTCTCCGCCTTCGGCATCCTGGCGAGCGACATCAAGTCGGGCTTCTCGCGCAGCTTCGCCGCGTCGAGCGCCGGTTTCGACTTCGCCGGGGTCAATGCGACGCTCGCCGCGCTGGCGAAGGAGGCCCGGGACTATCTCGAACGCATGCGGGTCCCCGCCGGGGACCGGCTGGTCGAGTTCTCGGTCGAAGCGCGCTATCGCGGCCAGGTCTGGCAGCTGTCGCTGGCGCTGCCGAGAGGCGAGATCGCCGACGCGGCCATGCTCGCGCAGGTGCTCGAAGCCTTCCACCAGCTGCATGAGAAAGTCTATTTCGTCCGCAGCCGTGATCCGGTCGAGTTCACCGAATGGTCGGCCATGGCGGTCGGCCGGCTGCCCAAGACCTGGCGGAACGAAAGCGATGGCGGCCGGCCGGGGCAGGCGGAGGCCGGCACGCGCCGGGTCTATCTGCGCGAACTGGGCGGTGTCGCCGAGCTGCCCGTCCATCAGGCCTCCGCCCTGGAGACGGATCGGCAGGTCTTGGGCCCGGCTTTGATCGATGAGAACCTGACGACGGTCGTGCTCTATCCGGGCACGTCGGCGAGGAAAAGCGGGAACGGTAATCTGTGGATCGCGATCGGCGACCCCTGATCGTGAGGACGGATGTGACAAAGGTCTATTTGAACGGCCAATTCATGGATGACGGCGAGGCCAAGGTCTCGGTGTTCGACCGCTGCTTCCTCTATGGCGACGGCATCTTCGAAGGGATCGCGGTCTGGGACCGGGCACCCTTCCGTTTCTGGCCGCATCTCGAGCGGATGCGGCGAGGACTGGCCTATCTGCGCATCGACAATCCGCACAGCGATGCCGAATGGGTCGCGCTGATCGACCGCACGATCGCCGAGAACGAGATGCTCGACGGCTATCTGCGCATCCAGATCAGCCGCGGCGAAGGCATGTCGTCGATCAAATGGGAGCGCCGGCTGCTGCGCAAGCCCGAGCCCAACGTGACCATCATTCCCATTCCCGGCTTCAAGGACTATTACAAGGGCCTCATCGCCGAGAAGATGGAGACCGGCCTCAAGGCGCTCATGCTGCCGCGTCCGCGAATTCCCTCGGCCGCGCTGCCTTCCGGCACCAAGCACTGCAACTATCTCAACAGTGTCCTCGGCGCCATCGACGTGACGTCCGCCCATGCCGACATCGGGATAGCTACCGACCGGGAAGGCTTCGTTACCGAGGGCATCGCCTACAATGTCTTCGCCGCCGTCGATGGCGTGATCATCACCCCGCCGACCGACCGCGACCTCCTGCCCGGCATCACGCGCGCCGCCCTGATCGATATCGCCCGGCGCGAAGGCTTCGAGGTCAAGGAGGCGCTCTTCGATTCCTTCACCCTGGCGGCGGCCGACGAGGTCTTCATCTGCTCGACGCTCGAGCTGGCGGTGCCGGTGACCGAGATCTCGGGCCGGCCGGTCGGCAAGGGCGTGCCGGGCCCGATCTCGCGGAAGCTCGGCGGGCTGCTGGTGGAGGCCATGTCGCAGGAGGCGGTCCTCTGGCATTCGGGCAAGCTGAGGACTCCGCCGGCGCAAGCCAAGGGAGGACGAGAATGAAGAACTTCACCGACCTGACGGGCAAGACGATCCTGGTCACCGGCGGCTCGCGCGGCATCGGCGAGGGCATCGTGCGCGGCCTTGCCGCCCAGGGTGCCTCGGTCGTGCTCAACTATCTCGGGAGCAAGGAAAGCGCCGGAAAGATCGCCGACGAGATCGGCCGCGACCGCTGCCTGCCGGTCCAGGCCGACATGGCGAAATGGCAGGACCTCGACCGTCTCTGGCGGACGGCGGTCGACTGGAAGGGGCGCATCGACGTCCTGGTCAACAATGCCGCGATCCGCCAGCCCGTCAGCATGGATGCCCCGACAGAGGAGTGGGACGAGCATTGGATCCATGCGCTGCGGACCAACCTGGTCTCGACGGCGCATCTCTCCCGCATGGCGGTCAAGCATTACAAGGAGGTCGGCGGCGGCATCATCATCGGCATCACGGCGCGCATCGCGGTGCGCGGCGACCGGCCGGATTTCTTCCATGACGGGGCCTCGAAGGGCGGCATGAACTCGCTGCTGCGCGGCATCGCGCGGTTCTATGCCAAGGACAGGATTTCGACTTTCCTGGTCTGCGCCGGCGTCATCAACAGCCGCCAGGCCGACGACATGCTGACCATCTATGGCGCCGACGAGATGCTGCGCGAGATTCCGGTCGGCGCCTTCGGCACGCCGGAGGACGTCGCCAATGTCGTGATCTTCTGCGCCAGCGGCAAGGCCAGCTATTCGACCGGCGCGACGATCGACGTCGTCGGAGCCTCTTTCCTGCATTGAGTGGAAGCCGATGAAAGCCGATGTCGCAGCGCCGGACCGCCTTGGCCGGTCGGGCGCGGCACGGAGAGGACGGACGGAAGACGACCGCTTCATCACCGGAGCGGGCAGGTACATTGCCGACATCAATCTCGAAGGCCAGGCGCACGCCGCCTTTGCGCGCTCGCCCTATGCCAGCGCCAGCCTGCGGTCCGTCGACGTGAGCGAGGCCTTGAAGGCCAGAGGCGTGATCGGCGCCTTCACCGGAAGGGATCTGGTTGCCGCCGGGATCGCGCCGCTGCCCTGCGTGCGTCCGATCGAAAGCGTCGACGGCAAGCCGTTCCATGCGCCGGCGCGGCACGCGCTCGCAGTGGACGAGGTGCGTTTCGTCGGCGAGGCGATCGCCATTGTCGTAGCAGAAACGGCGGACATGGCGGCCGAGGCGGCGAGCCTCGTCCTCGCCGATTGCGAGGAGAAGGAGCCCGTCCTCGACGTCAAGCAGAGCCGCGAGCGCGCCTTCCTCTGGGAAAAGGGTGACGCCGAAGCGACGGAAGCGGCCTTCGCCGAAGCGAAGAAGGTGGTCGAAATCGAAGTCGTCAACGGCCGGGTCCTGATCAGCCCGCTCGAGCCGAGGGGTGCTCTGGCCGACTATGACCGCGCGAGCGGCGCCTATACTCTCTATACTCCCTCGCAAGGGGTCCATCTCATCCGCCGTCTCGTCGCCCCGACCCTCGGCGTCGGCATCGAGAAATTGCGGGTCGTCACCCATGATGTCGGCGGCAGCTTCGGATCGAAGCTGGTGAACAGCCCGGAGCAGACGGCGCTCCTGTTCGCGGCGCGGGCGCTCGGCCGCCCGATACGCTGGATATCCTCGCGGCTCGATTGCCATCTCGCCGACGTCGCCGGCCGCGACCATGTGAGCCGCGGCGCGCTGGCGCTCGATGGCGAGGGCCGCATGCTGGCGTTGCGCGTCGAGACTTTCGCCAATCTCGGCGCCTATGCCTCGGCCCTCAGCCCGTCGACCCACACCGGCGGCTTCGCCGCGACCTCCTGCGGGCCCTATCGCATACCGGCGCTGCATCTCCTGTCGCGCGGCGTCTATACCAGCATGGCGCCGACCGACGCCTATCGCGGCTCGGGCAAGCCTGAATCGACCTATCTGCTCGAGCGGCTCGTCGACCGCGCCGGCCGGGAGACGGGCCTGGGGCCGGTGGATATCCGCCGCCTGAACCTCGTCACCGCAGGGGAGATGCCCTACAGGGCGGCGAACGGCGTCGTCTACGACAGCGGCGATTTCCCGGAAGTCCTGGAGCGCGCGCTCGGCCTTGCCGACTGGAAGGGCTTCGTCCGGCGCAGGCGGCAGAGCGCCAGGCGAGGCCTGCGCCGGGGACGCGGCATCGGCCTCTATATCCATACGACCGGCGTCACCTCGCACGAGATTTCGCGCGTGCGGCTCGATCCCCACGGCCTCGTCGTCGTGGAGACGGGCTTGCAGTCCTCGGGCCAGGGCCATGAGACCACCTTCGCGCAACTCGTCTCGCGCAAGCTCGGCGTGCCCTTCGCGAGCGTGAAGGTCGTGCAGGGCGACAGCGCGCTGGCCGACAGCGGCGGGCCGACCGCCGGATCGTCCTCTCTGCAGGTGGGCGGGGTCACCATGCTGCGCGCCGCGGACCGGCTGCTCGATCAGGCGAAGCGACATGCGGCCGACGAGCTCGAGGTCAGCGCCGCCGATCTGGAATACGGCGAGGGCGCCTTCCGGGTGAAGGGCACCGATCGCATGCTCGGCCTGCTCGATCTCGCCGCGGCGCTCGCCACCCGCGCGGAGGAGCCGTGCTGCGGCGAGGCCGCCCTGGACGGCAACATCCTGACCATCCCCAATGGCGCCTATGTCTGCGAGGTCGAGATCGACCCCGATACGGGCGGCGTGACGATCGTCCGTTTCACCGGCGTCGACGACGTCGGGGAGAGGCTCAATCCGCAGGTGGTCGCGGGCCAGATCCATGGCGGGATCGCGCAAGGCATCGGCCAGGCGCTGACCGAGCGCGTCCTCTATGATCCGGTGACGGGCCAGCTCCTCACCGGCAGCCTCATGGATTACGGCCTGCCGCGCGCCGACGACATGCCGATGTTCGCTCTCGGCGACGCCGGCCTGCCGACCGCGAACAACATCCTCGGCATGAAAGGCGCCGGCGAGATCGGCTGCATCGGCGCGCCGGCGGCGGTCATGAACGCCATAGCCGACGCGATCGGGCATGATCGCATCGACATGCCGGCCATGCCGGAGACGGTCTGGCAGGCACTCAACGATACAGGAAAGGCATGATGGCGGACAAGGTCGACGTGATCGTGATCGGCGGGGGCATCATCGGCTGCTCCATCGCCTACCATCTGGCGAAGCGGGGCATCGCCGACACGCTCCTGCTGGAGCGCCGGCAGCTGTGCTGCGGCACGACCTGGCATTCGGTGGGCAGCGTCGCCGAGTTCCGCGGCAGCCGCATCCTGACCGAGCTCGCCAGATACAGCATCGAGCTCTATCGGTCGCTCGAGGCCGAGACGGGAATGGCCACGGGCTACAGGAAATCGGGGTCGATCATGCTGGCGCTCAATCGCGAGCGCCTCATGGAGATGGAGCGGACGATCGCGCTCGCCCGCGCCTATGGCGCCGAGGCGGAGATGATCTCGATCGCCGACGCGCAAAGTCTGTGCCCGCATGTCAAGACCGAGGACGCTCTGGCCGCTCTTTATATACCGACCGACGGGCGCACCAATCCCGTCGACACCACCCAGGCCCTGGCGCGCGGCGCCAGGATGCGGGGCGCCACCATCCGCGAGGACACGCCGGTGGACAGGCTTCTCATCGAGGACGGCGTGGCGAAGGGCGTCGTCACCGCGGACGGGCTCATCCGCGCCGATGCGGTGGTGATCGCCGGCGGCATGTGGGGGCGCGAATTCGCCCAGCGCCACGGCGTCGCGCTGCCGCTGCAGGCGGCCGAGCATTTCTACGCCGTGACCCAGCCCATTGCCGATCTTCAGCGCAACATCCCGTTCATCCGGGTGCCGGACGAAAGCACCTACTACAAGGAGGACGCCGGCAAGCTGCTGTTCGGCTGCCTCGAGCCGCAGGCCAAGCCCTGGGCGCTCGACGGCGTTCCCGAGTCCTTCTGCTTCGATGCGCTGCCCGAGGATCTCGACCACTTCGAGCCGATCTTCGCCGCGGCGGTCGAGCGCTTCCCGCTGCTCCAGTCGGCGGAAATCAAGATCTTCTTCAACGGGCCGGAAAGCTTCACCCCGGACGGCAACGCCTTGCTCGGCGAGACGCCGGAGGTCAGGAACCTGTTCGTCGCCTGCGGCATGAACACGGTCGGCGTGATGACCGGCGGCGGCGTCGGCAAGGTGATGGCCGACTGGATCGCCACGCGCGAGCGTCCGCCCGGCCTTTCCGCCTACGATGTTGCGCGCGCGCCCGCCTTCCAGATCAGCCGCGGCTTCCGCCACGACCGCACCGTCGAGGCCCTCGGCGTCCTTTATGCGATCGGCTGGCCCAACCGGGAATATGCCTCGGCGCGCGGCGCCAGGCGCTCGCCCCTCCATCACTGGCATCTCGGCAGGAACGCCGTCATGGGCGAGAAGGCCGGCTGGGAGGTTCCGCTCGTCTATGCGCCTCCCGGCGCCGAGGCCGAGCTGCAATTGAGCTACGGCCGCCAGAACTGGCAGGACTGGGCGGACGCGGAATGCCGCCGCGCGCTCGATGCCGCCGCTCTCTTCGATCTCTCCGCGCTCGCCAAGATCGAGGTCTCCGGGGCGGAAGGCGATGCTGCGCTCGCCGCTCTGTGCGTGCAGGAGCCGAAAGCGGGGCTCGGCCGCGTGATCTGGCCGACGGCCAAAGGCACGGTCGAGGCCGCCGTCATGATCGCCTCGCTGGAGCCCGGACGCCATCTCATCCTGTCGGAGCCGGGAGCGGAACGCCGTCATCTGTCCTGGCTGCGCAGGCGGATCCCGCCGGACAGCAGGGTCGAGGCGAGGGAGGCGACGGCGGGCCTCGCGGCCTTTCTCCTGGCCGGACCCGAGGCTGCGAAGATCATGAGCGGCGCGGCGCCGGGCCATGAGGAGCCGACGGGTGAGCATCACATCGGCTATGCGCCGTGCCGCGTCTGGCGCTGTGATCACTACGGCATCGGCGCCTGGCTCATCGTGACGTCGGTGGAATTTGCCGGCCATGCGCTCGAAGCGCTCGAGCGCGCGGCGTCGGGCGCGCTCGCTCCTGCCGGCCATTACGCGCTCGAGGCGCTGAGGATCAGGGCCGGCATTCCGGCCTGGCCCCGCGATCTCGACGACCAGGTCCCCGCCAGGGAGGGGCAGGAAACGAAGCTCGTCAGGGTGACGATGACGGAGGGCGACATTCCCCTTTATGGCAATGAGGGCATCCTGCGCGACGGCAGGACCGTCGGCCAGACCACGTCGGGGCATTGGGGAGCATTCACCGGCAGGCCTGAAGCCCTGGGTTTCGTGTCGAGCGCGGGTGGGGTGGACCGCGCCTGGATCGAGGCGGGACGCTTCGAGATCGATGCGCCGGGCGGACCTTATCCGGCCGCTTGCGCCGTGCTGGCCTATTGAGCATGAGCCGGCGGTCTCACCGCCGCCGGGTGCGCAGATAAAGGCCGAGAGAGGCGATGATGAACGAGAACATCAGCATCATGACGGCTATGGCGTTGATCTCGGGCTTGATGCCCCGCCGCAGCATGCTGAAAATGAAGATCGGCAGCGTCTGGGTCTCGGCGCCGGCGATGAAATAGGTGATCACGAGGTCGTCCATCGAGATGATGAAGGCGAGGAGCGCGCCGCCGATCACGCCCGGCATGAGCTGCGGCAGGACCACTTTCACGAAGGTCGTCCACTGGTTGGCGCCGAGATCGGCCGAGGCGTTCTCGAGCGTGCGGTCCATGCCGGCGAGCCTCGCCGAGACCACGATGAAGACATAGGAGATGAGGAAGGTGCACTGGCCGATGACGATGGTCCCGAGCCCGAGCTGGATGCCGCCGCCGACGAAGAAGATCAGCAACGCGATGCCCAGCACGATGTCGGGCATCAGCATCGGCGCGAAGAGCAGCACGCGATAGAACTGCTTGCCGATGAACGTGAAGCGATACAGGGCGAGCGCGGTCGAGGTGCCGATCACCGTCGCGATCGCCGTCGTCGCCAGGGCGATCGTCAGGCTGTTCTCGAGAGCCTGGATGAGCTGTCCGGTCGATTCGAGATAGAGCGCCGTTTCGGAAACCGTGGTCTTGAAGCCGAGGACCTGCAGGTACCATTCGACGGTGAAGCCCGACCAGCTCATCATGTTGATCGGATCGGCGTTGAAGGAATAGACGACGATCAGCGCCAGGGGCAGGTAGATGAAGATGAAGAAGACGAGCGTGTAGAGGGCGAGCGCCGCGTTTCCGATTTTCCTGGCCAGCCGCATCGTGCCCTCAGCGCGCCGCCGCCGCGGCATCGCCGCCGCGGCGGATCTCATAGCGGACATAGAACCACAGAAGCACCAGCACCGAAGTCATCACCAGCATGGCGAGCGCGGCGCCGAACGGCCAGTTGCGGGCATAGAGGAACTGCTGCTCGATGAGGTTGCCGGTCATCATGACCTTGGCTCCGCCGAGCACCGCCGGCACGATGAAATTGCCGAGCGCCGGGATGAAGACGATGATCATGCCGCCGACGATGCCGGGGAGGGTCAGCGGAAGGATGATCCGCAGGAAGGTCTGGAATCCGTTGGCGCCGAGATCCTGGGAAGCGCGCACCAGCGACCAGTCGAGCTTCTCGACGCTGGCGTAGACCGGCATGAACATGAACGGAATGAACACGTAAACCATGCCGAGGATGATGGCGCCCTCGGTATAGATGAGCTCGAGCGGACGGGTGATGAGCCCGCTCCACAGGAAGACGCCGTTGATGATGCCGGTCGGCCGCAGGATGAGAACCCAGATGAACAGCCGCACGATCAGGCTGGTGAAGAAGGGAAGCGTGATGAGAAAGAGGCAGAACGCCTTCCGGCTGTCGGGCAGGCGGGCGATCTGGAAGGCGGCCGGATAGCAGACGCACAAGGTGCAGATGGTCGTGATCGCCGCAATCTTCAGCGAGCCCAGGAAGATCGACAGGTAGACCGGATCGAATTCCTCGAACGCCGGATCGGCGAAGCCGAGGATGCGTCCGAAATTGTGCGGATAGAACTGCCAGTCGACCCCGCCATAAAGCCCGGGCGCGAGCCAGCTGTAGATCATCATGATGAGGAGCGGGCCGACGAAGAAGACGGCGAGGAAGAGCGTGACCGGCCCGAGAAGGATCGAAAGCTCGGCGATCCGCCGTCCCGTCCTCGTCATGGCCGCGCGACCTTCGCGATGAGATGGACGGCGGCCGGATCATAGCCGAGGCGGGCTTTCTTTCTCTCGCCCGCCTCGCGGACGGCGGCGCCTTCGCTTGCCGGCATGGTCGCGATGATCTTCCGCCCCGAGGCCGATCGGCAGTAGAGCTCGAAGACGGAGCCGACGAAGACGACCTGGTCGATCTCGACATCGAGGCCAGCCTGGCTCGCCTGGCCGCCGGTCGCGAGCGAGAACTGCTCCGGCCGGATCAGCGCCGCGACCGGCCCGGCGCGCGCCGCTGCCGCTGGCGCCGGGCAGTGGACGGCGTCGCCGTCGGCCGTCACCAGCCTGGCGCCGGCGGCTGTGCTCTCCAGCCGGCCTTCGAACAGGTTGCTGGCGCCGATGAAGCTCGCGACGAAGCCGTCGCTCGGCCGGTTGTAGATCCGGTCGGGCGTGTCGATCTGCTGGACGGCGCCGCCGCTGAGGACCGCGATACGGTTCGACATGGTCAGCGCCTCCTCCTGGTCGTGGGTCACGAAGACGAAGGAAATGCCGAGTTCGTGCTGCAGGTTCTTGAGCTCGATGCGCATGGCGGCGCGCAGGTTTTTGTCGAGAGCGGATAGCGGCTCGTCGAGGAGCAGAAGCTTGGGCCGGGCGATAATGGCGCGCGCCAGGGCGACGCGCTGCTGCTGGCCGCCGGAAAGCTGGCGGGGCCGGCGGTTGCCGAGGCCCGTGAGGCCGACCATGTCGAGGGCCGAGCCGACGCGCTTTGCCCGCTCGTCCTTGCCGACGCCGGCGACGGTGAGCGCATAGCCGACGTTCTCGGCGACCGACATGTGCGGGAACAGAGCATAGTTCTGGAATACGGTGTTCACCGGCCGCCGGTGCGGCGGCCAGTCCGTGACGTCCTGCCCGTCGATATGGATGCGGCCGGAATCGAGCTCGACGAAGCCGCTGATGGCGTGCAGCAGCGTGGTCTTGCCGCAGCCCGAGGGCCCGAGAAGGGTAAGGAACTCGTTGCGCCGGACGTCGAGATCTATGCCGTCGAGGGCCGTCACCGCGCCGCCTTCCGGCAGGGGGAATGTCTTGCGCGCGCCTTCCAGCCTGACGATGCTTTCCGGCATTCCGGTATCCGCCCTCCCCGAATGTTATTACGATCACACTTGTGAAATCATGTTATCTTGATATCATGGGGCCGCAAAAGTCAATGCGCAAGCGCTGACGAGAAGAAACGCGCCGCCCGCCGGCCGAAGCCGGCGGCGCGCGGCAACCAGGGAGAGAAAGATGACATCATCGCAAGCTCGGACACGCCGCGCCCGGCCGCTCGCGCGACTGCTGTCGGCGGTCGGCCTGTGCCTGATCGGATTGATCCTCATGGGACGGCCGTCGCCGGCCGTCGCCGAGCAGACCCTCAACATCTACAATTGGGGCGAATACATAAATCCGGAAGTCTTGAAGAAGTTCGAGGAGGAGACGGGCATCAAGGTCAATCTCGCGACCTATGCCTCGAACGAGGAGATGCTCGCCAAGGTGCAGGCGGGAGCGACGGGCTACGACATCGTTTTTCCGTCGGTGCATATGCACGACATCATGGCCAAGCTCGATCTGCTCGAGAAGACCGACATCAACCAGTATGAAGGCTTCAAGAACATCGATCCGGCCTTCCTGCGCGCCATCTCCGATCCGAAGGGCGAATACTGCCTGCCCTATGCGTGGGGCACGGTCGGCATCATGTACAACCGCAAGGTCCTCGGCAAGGACGTGACCGGCTGGAAGGATCTCATCGAGACGGTGAAGGCCAAGGATCTCAAATTCACGCTGCTCGACGACATGCGGGAGGTCGTCGGCGTCGGCCTCATCCTCGACGGCAAGTCGGTCAATTCGACCGATGCCGGGGAGTTGCAGCAGGCGGCGCAGACCATCATCGACATGAAGCCCTATGTCGCGGCCTTCACCTACGAGTCCCGGCCTCTGGTCAAATCGGGCGACGTCGCCGCGGCGCATTTCTTCGTCGGCGCCATGATCGACGTCTTCGCCGACGAGGCGAACCTGAACTATATCATCCCGGAGGAGGGCGCCACCATGTATCAGGAGGACATCTGCGTCCTCAAGACGGCGCCCAACAAGGAGAATGCGATCAGGTTCATGCAGTTCTACACGCGCCCCGAAGTGGCCGCTCTCAATGTCGAGCAGCAGACCAACGGCACCGCCAATGTCCCGGCGCGTTCTCTGACCCCCGACCGCATCAAGAACAACAAGGCCATCAATCCGCCGCCGGAAGTGATGCAGAAGCTGCAGATCTTCCGCGACCTGGGCGGCGACATACGCCAGGTCGACCGGGTCTGGACCAAGATCAAGACGGCGCAATGAAGCCTGGGCGAAGCCGCACCGCCGGGACGGGAGCGGCCCGGCGGCCGCATGGCGAAAGCGGTGGAATCCGATCGTGACCGGCGTGCTTGCGAGGTTGCGCAGCCAGAAATTCCGGCAGACGAAATCGGATATCCGGATCGCCAACTATCTGGAGCGCAACCTCGTCGATCTGCCGTTCGAGACGGCGAAATCGATCGCGGCGCGCGTCGAGGTGAGCCCGATGACCGTCGGACGCTATCTGCGCCGCCTGGGTTACGACGGTCTCGACGAGCTCAAGCGCGAGTTGCGCCGCAGCTCGCAGAACCCGGCCTGGCAGGTCAAGGGCGGCGTCGAACCCCTGCAGCGCGACATCCGCGAGGGCAAGCTTCTGGCTTCGCTCGTCAAGCAGCAGATCGAGGATCTCGAGCGCATCTACGATCTGACGATCTCCCCCGGCTGGCAGGCGGCGGTCAAGACGCTGATCGGCGCCCGTGAGGTCTATGTCGCGGCCTATCAGAACGTGCGCGGCGTGGCGCAGTATTTCGCCAGCCAGCTCTCCTATGCCCGCCCCGCCGTGCAGTTCGTCGACGGCGTCAACGGCACCTATGGCGAGGTGCTGGACCAGGCCGCGAGCGGCCGCTGCCTGTTCCTGATGGATGTGCGCCGCTTCGCCAGCAAGGCGCGCCCGCTCGGCATCGAGGCGCGCAAGGCCGGCGTCAAGGTCATCCTGGTCACGGACGAGTTCTGCACCTGGTCGGAGGAGGCGAGCGACATCGCCATCATCCTGCCGGGCGCGCGGGGCCCGCTCTGGGACGGGGCCGCGATGATGGTCGCGGTCTTCGATCTTCTCATCAGCAACATCATCGTGGTGCTCGGCGACAAGGTCAGCCGCCGCGTCGACGAGCTGACCCGGCTTCAGGATATTTTCGGCGATTTCGAGGACGAATAGAGCAGGGGCCTTTCGGCGAGATCGATCCCGTGGCGGCGGCCTTCGGCGAGCGACTTGACGCCGGCTTCGGCTGCGGCGCTTGCGGCATAGCCGTCCCAGGCATCGGCGCCGTCTCCAGTGCCGCCTTGAAGGCCGCGGACCCAGGCTTGCAGCTGCAGCCGATAGGCGTCGGCGAAGCGCGGCCGCCAGTCCGCCGGATAGGCGCTCGCCCGGCTGCGGGCCGCATGCGTCGTGACGAGGGCGTGATCGCGCAGGGACACCGTGCCCGTTTCGCAGACGAGCTCGCCGCGCACCTCATAGCCATAGCCGGCGTTGTTGAAGACCTCGATGGTGATCAGAAGGCCGGTGGCGCTCGCGAGCACCAGGAAGACCGGCGAGCCGGCGGCGGCCCGCGCCCAACCCGGCACGAAGGCCTGGATGCCGGCCAGTTCGTCATCGAGGAGCCAGCGCGCGATGTCGAATTCGTGCACGGCGGAATTGGTGACCGCCATGTCGGCATCGAACCACGGCGGCGCCGACACGTTGCGGTGGAGGCAGTGGAGCATGAGCGCCTTGCCAAGCCGGCCTGACAGGCGCGCCGACTTCATCTCCACATAGGACGGATCGAAGCGCCGCATATAGCCGACCTGCACGAGCTTCCTGCCGAGCTTCGATTCGGCCGCGACGACGTCCAGGCATTCGGCCGGCGCAGGCGCCAGGGGCTTTTCGCACAGCACCGGCTTGCGCGCCGCGAGGCAGGCGAGGACCAGCTCCTTATGCGTCGCGTCGGGAGACGCGATGAGGACCGCATCGACGGTCTTGTCCTCGATGAGCGCGGTCGGGCTATTGGCGACGGTTTCGGCGCCGGTCGCATCGGCAACCGCCCTCGCGCGCGCCGCATCCGCGTCATGGACGGCTCGCAGGACCGCGCCCGGCACATGCGCGTTGAGGATGCGGGCATGGTCGGCGCCCATGACGCCGGTCCCGACGATGCCTATTCTCAGTCCCATCGTGGTCCTCCTGCAGGCGCGCACCGTCTCAGAAAACTTTCGAAGTCCTCTTGCGGACGCGACATGATCCCGGCGAATTCCGTCGATGTCGCTGCATACCGGCCCTCCCTGATGGAGGCGCACAGGGACGAAAAGGCTTGCGGCCAGGGATCCTCGATCCCGGCCTCGAGCCGCCCGCGGTAGTCGTCGGGCGAACAGGAGCGGTAGGCGCACGGCCCGCCCCGGACGCGGCTCGCCGCAGCGGCGATATCGGCCATGGACAGGGGCGCGGCGCCGGTCAGCTCCCAGACGCCGCCGGGCTCCCGCAGCACCGCCTCGACCGCCGCGGCAGCCACGTCGGCGCGGGAGATGGGAGCGATGCGGGCGTCCGAAAGCGGGAGCGAGACCACGCTGTCGCGCAGCCAATGCCGCAGGATGAAATCGCAATAGAGGCCGCACCGGATGATGGACACGGCGAAACGTGCCGAATTCAGCCGCCGTTCCGCGTCGCGATAGACGGGCGCGAAGTAGAAGGGCGAGCCTTCCCCGATGTCGACGATGCCGGTGAAGACGACATGCGCGATGGCGCTGCGGCTGGCGGCGTCGATGACATTGGCATGCTGGCGGATCATGTCCTCGGCGAAGCCGTCGCTCGCGACGAACAGCAGCTTCGTCACCTGGGCGAAGGCACGATCGAGGCTCGCTCGATCATCATAGTCGGCGATGAGGACGGGAACGCCTTCCGGAACGGCATTTCTGAGCCGCGCGCCGTTCCGCCCCATCGCGGCCACCGGCAGTCCGAGGCCGGCAAGCCGGCGCACGGCTCTGCTGCCGACATAGCCGCTGGCGCCCGTGACGACGATCATGCCCTGGCCTTTCGCAGGTCTCGCCTGGAAGCGAGTCCGCGCAGTTTGCAGGGAATGTTCGCAAAAAAGAAGCGCCCCCCGATCCGCTTGCCGTCCGGGGCCAGCCTCTCACGCTCCGGCATCCGCCGCCGACATCAGGGAAATATCCTGGAACAGGGAATAACAGGGAATTTGGGCGGACGCCCGGCCACGGGAAATCAACAGGTTAGACGCATCCAGGAAAGAGAGCAGGGAATTTCGTCGCGAACCTGCTCGTCCATGGTTCCCCGCGTGCGCCGGAGCTCGATGTCGAGATCGGCCAATACCTTGTGCTTGCGGGAGTTTCGACGAATTTTTCCATTTGGAAACACGCCCGCGAATTTTTCCTCGATGAAAAAATCCGCCCTCGAACGACAAGCGCCCGCGAGCTTGGCTGGCGGGCGCGCATCATCCGATCCTGGAATTACCCAAATACCACGATTGTTGCGTAAAGTCAAGATTTCTTCACTGCCGCTTCGCCCCGAGTGAGGTCAGGTCTTGAGGCCGAGCAGCGTCCGGGCTTCGGCGGGGCTCGCCGGATGGCGGCCATATCGGCCGCAGAGATCGGCGACGCGTGCGACCAGTTCGGCGTTGCCGGCGGCGAGGCGCGAGGCGTCGAAGCGCACATTGTCCTCGAGTCCGGTGCGGCAATGGCCGCCGAGCTCGAGCGCCCAGTGATTGAGCTCGAGCTGGTGGCGGCCGATGCCGGCGGCGGTCCAGGTCGCCTCCGGCATGAGGCGCCTCAGCTCCGCCACCTGGAAGTCGAGCGCCTGGCGGATGGCCGGCATGGCGTTCTTGATGCCGAAGACGAACTGCACGTGAAGCGGCTTCGCCAGGATCCCTTCGTCGGCCAGGCGCAGCGCCTGGTAGAGCATGGACAGGTCGAAGACCTCGATCTCGGGCTTCACCCCGTGACGGCGCATCTGCTCGGCCAGGCGCAGGATGAGATTGGGCGGGTTCATGTAGACGGTCGACGGGAAATTGCACGACCCGGTGGCAAGGGAGGCCATGTCGGGCCGCAAATGCAGCATGCCGCCACGCTCGAGGCCGTTGCCGGACCGGCCGCCGGTCGAGAACTGGATGATCATCCCGGGGCAGTGCCTGACGATCCCGGACTGCACCGCGGCGAAACGCTCCGGGTCCGAGGTCGGCGTCTGGTCGTCGTTGCGCACATGCAGATGGACGAGCGCCGCGCCGGCCTCATAGGCCTGATGGGTCGATTCGACCTGTTCGGCAATGCTTATCGGGACCGCCGGATTGTTCTCCTTGCGCGGGACCGATCCCGTGATCGCGGCAGAGATGATGCAGGGCGACGACATATTCGGCGCGGCCTTTCTGGAATGATCCCGCGTTATACGAAGATCGAGCGAGGAATGACAAGCCGGAGGCCGCTCCGCTGCGCGCTTCTGCCATCCGATCGACGCCACTCGACCTTGCCGCGAGGTGTTTCGCGGCAACGCAAAGCAAGCTAGAAGCTGGGCGCTCTCCGAACCAGGGAAATCGGCATGGATCTCGATCGCATCGACGTCAGGCTTTTGGAAGTGGTGCAGCAGAACAACCGCGTCACGTCGGAGGAATTGTCGGAGATGGTCGGGTTGTCGCCGACCGCCTGCCAGCGCCGCCTGAGGCGCCTGCGCGACGAAAAGGTCATCGAGGCCGACGTCGCGATCGTCTCGGCCAAGGGCCGTCGGCCCTTCCACTCTCTCGATCAGCAATGAAGAAAGTCATGACTTCGAGATAGCGGAGGAACTGGCCGGCGATGAGATTGGCCGTGTCGAGCAACTCCCCTGAGCGTGACGAACGCTGCCGCTTCCGTCACCAAGACTGGCAGCCCTCCGGCCGTCGAAGAGGATTTCCTGAGTTACCCGTGAGCGTCACGGTCGACGAACTTGTGAAAGCGGCTGACCTTCCCGTCCTCCGTCTTGTCCTGGTGGAGGAAGGCCAGCTTCTCGCCGTCGAACTTGCGGAAGAACTCCTCCCACGAAACTTCCTCGAGGCTTTCGTCCTGCGGCTCGAAATCGAGCCGCAGGATGCCCGCCCGTCCGCTTTTTGCCGTGTCCTTCACGGTGGCGGGACGTCCGCCACGCTGCTCGGCCCAGCGGCGGATCCGGTTGTGATCGGTCGTGATCCTGGCTTCGCTCATCACGTCCTCCGTCTTGGTCTTTCGAGACAACAAAGATGCGGACCGAACGTTCCCGTTTCGAGGATTGCGGTTCTGGAACCAATGGGCGTAAGGCGGCTTTTTGCACGCATGGACAAGAAGCATGAGCTAGACCGTATCGCCCGGGCCAGCATCATCGCGCACCACAAGGCGCGCTCCATGCTCTTCCTCGAGGCCGCCATCGCCAGTCTCCTCGACGTGCACAGCGTCCGGGAGGTCGCCGAAATGCTGCGCACCCACGCGAACCATCTCGACGAGTTCAGTTGAGGCGTTATTTTCGTCGCTGGAGAAGATCGAGCAGCCTCTGCGCATCGGCGGGGGCGGCGCTCTTCACGTCATTGTCGAAGAAGCACCAGACGTCGCGTCCGTCCTTCCGCCAGCGCCGGATGGCGCGAGCCATGTCCCTCAACTTCTCGTCCGAGTAGGTGCCGTGGTAGCGTCCGCCCGGGCCGTGATTGCGGACATAGACCCAGCTTGCCGTGACCTCGCGCGGAGCCGGCGCTGCGGCATGATCCGACAGGCATAAGGATATATCGTGCTCCTTGAGCAGATCGAAGGTCGCGCGCCCGTACCAGCTCGGATGGCGGAACTCGAAACTGTAGCGGCGGCGGGGCTTGAGAAGCCGGACGAAGCCGGCGAGCCGGCGGTTGTCTTCCTTCAAGCCGGGCGGCAGTTGGTAGAGGATCGGGCCGAGCTTGTGTCGCAGGCGCGAGACGCGTTCTTCCTGCAGGGAAAGCGAAGGCGCAAGATCGCCGGAGAGCCGCTTCCAGTGCGTGATGAATTGCGACGCCTTCCAGGCGAAGCGGAAATCAGCGGGTGTCCGCGCGAACCAGTTGTCCACTGCGGCGAGCGACGGCAGACGGTAGAAGGGGGCGTTGAGCTCCGTCGTGGCGAAGCGCGTGGCATAGTAGGGAAGGGCGTCCTTCTTGCTGACGCCGGCAGGGAAGAACGGGCCCCACCAGTCCTTGTAGTGCCAGCCCGACGTTCCGACGTGCAACGCTGCGGCCTTTCTGCTCGTGACGCCGACGCGCGCCGCCCCCCGTGCCGCTATGGCTTTCACGGGCCGACGAAGGATCCGCCCTTGGACCGGGAGCCGGAGTTGTCCGAATCGCGGCTGATCTCCCGCTCGCCCGGCTTTTCTTCATCCGACCGGTTCTGCCGCGGCTTCTCGCGGGCGGTTCCGGCCAGATCCTCGTCGCCCTCCTGCTGTATCTTCTTGTGCTGCTCGACCAGGTCGGGATTGCCGCTGGGGTGCTTGTCGGCCATTTCGCGAACTCTCCTTTCCCCGACAACCTGTTGACCGGCCCCGAGGTTCCTCCCGTTGGCGCCGGTTGCCGACCTCAAATTGATCGCCGATCCGATCCTTCCAGCCGGCTTCGGCAACGCGCCAGACGGTCGGCGAGGAAATCGAGAACGGTCCTTATCCTGACCACATGCTTGAGATCGGGATGAGTGAGAAGCCACAGGGACACTTCCATTTCCACGAGTGGATCGCATACACGCTGCAAGGAGCGATCGGGATCCGCCAGGTAGCAGGGCAAGGCCGCGACACCCATGCCGGCACGGGCGGCGGCCTGGAGCGCCAGCAGGGAATTGGCGCGATAGGCGATGCGCTCGTCCGCAATGTGGCGCCGGAGCCATCTGGCGGATTGCAGATGGCCGAGGCTTTCGTCGAAGCCGATCCAGTCGAGCCTGGTCAGGGATGCATCTCGTGATTGCCGCGAGAGATAGGCCGGCGACGCATAAGGCGCCGTCGCCACCCCCGCCAGCCGCCGGCCGGTCAGATCGTCCGGCGGCGCGACGATCGGCCTGATCGCGATATCGGCGTCGCGCTTCGTCAGGTTGAAGAATGAATTGTCGATGACGAGCTCGATCATGATCTCGGGGCGCTCCCGGATGTGGTCGGCGAAGATGGGGCTGAGCAGCTCCAGCAGCGTGTCGGCGGTGGTCACCCTGACGGTGCCCGCCGGCCGGAGGTTTTCGCCGGCGAGGCGCCGGTCCAGGTCGCCAAGCCCGTCCAGCATCTGCGTCGCGGCGGCGTATGCGAGCTCGCCGGCGGGCGTCGGCGTGTAGCCGTCCCTGGCCCGCTCGAAGAAGCGGACGCTCAATCGCTTCTCGATCGTTTCGAGGCGCCGGAAGGCGGTCGAATGATCGATTGCGAGACGCCCGGCGGCGCGGCTGAGGCTGCCTGCCTCCACGATGGCGCGGAGAAGGCGCAGGTCGGCAAGCTCGAAACGGCTCTCTCGCGGCACGCGGTCCGCCTCCATGGACCCAAAGGCTAGGACATTTCGAACTTGCGTTCAATGCAGGCTCAGCTTTCAATATTTCCAGGTGTTCTTGCGTCATGAGAAAGCACATATCCTCGACAGCACAATTCTGCGAGGAGACTGAAGATGGGCGCTCCATCACCTGAACTCTGCAATCTCTGGCTCGCCCGCGCCTTCAACGCGCATGACGTCGATGCGGCCAGCGCCATGTACCATCCCGACGCCGCCATCGTTCAGGTCGACAAGGTCCATGGCGGGACGAGGGTCGCCCGCGGCGCCGAGGGCATCCGCGAGACGATGGCCGCCTACATCGGCATGAAGCCGCACATGGATGTCGTCACTCACCATATGACGGTTTCGGGCGACTTCGCGATGACGCGGTCGCAATGGCTGATCAGGGGCATCGACCATGAAGGCCGGACAGTCGAGGTGCATCATCACGGCATGGAGGTGCACCGCAAACTGCCGGACGGGACATGGGCGTTCTTCATCGATCATCCCTTCGGCGCGGATCCGGACTGGGCCGTGAAAGCGCCGCCGCGGACCGACTGAGCGCGGCTTGCCGGCGGGAGGAGGTTGGAACTGGGCCCGCATTTTGCCGTTGTCGTGCCATGCGGGACCGGGAAGGCGTTTTGCTTGCGGGCGGCCGATTGCGGAAGGCCGATATCGAGGGTTTTCCCATAAGGCGCGAGGCGCGTAGTCGGCCGCGGCGGATCGTGAACGGCAAGGAGGAGCCGCTCGCCCGGCGCGAGGCGCGCCGGATCGAGGGTCTGGTGATCCCGCCGGCATGGAAGAATGTCAGGATCAGCGCCGATCCGCGCAGCCACATTCAGGCGGTCGGCCGCGACGAGGCGGGACGCCGGCAATATATCTATCATCCGGAATGGGAGACGATGCGCAGCGCCGGCAAGGCCCGGCGTCTTCGGCGTCTGGTTGCGGCATTGCCACGCCTTCGCCGGCGGATCGCGCGCGATCTCGACCGCCGGGACGACCGGCGGATGCTGGCGACCGCCGCGCGGCTCGTCGACCGCCTCGCCCTGCGCGCCGGCCATGAGGAATATGCCGGCGAGGAGAGCGGCCGGGGGGCCGCGACGCTGCTTCGCAAACATGTGCGGATAGCGGGAACGACGGCCGTTCTCGATTTCCCGGGCAAGGCGGGCAAGCGCGTCGTGGTGAGCATCGCCGATCCGAAGGTCGCCCGCAACCTCGCGCAGGCCCTCGAGCTTGGCGGCCGGCGGCTGTTCAAGCTCAAGACCGCGCATGGATGGCGCAACATGACGGCGAACGATCTCAACCGCTATCTCGCCGGCATAGCGGGATGTGACGTGTCGGCGAAGGACTTCCGTACCCTGAACGCCTCGGCCATGGCGCTCGAACGCCTTGCCGCATGCGCCGGGCTGACGCGCCCCGAGCGCCGCCGCGCGCTGGTTGCCGTGGTCAAGGAGATCAGCGGCTTCCTCGTCAATACGCCGGCGGTGGCGCGCAAGAGCTATATCCACGCCGCGATCATCGAGCAGTTCGAAAGCGGCGCGCTGGCGCGCGGCCTGCGGTGCGGCAACCTGCGCAACTGCACCAGGGGCGAGAGGCTGCTGCATCGGTTCATCGCCGGCAGGCACAACGGCTCTGAACGATCGGGAGACTGAGTTTTGCTTTCAGCTAGGTCGCCGCGGGGTCGCTGCGCAATCTCGATCGTGCTGAGGCTTTGGAAGAGTGGCGTTTGCGGACTCGCATCGGAGCGGGTTCTGCCAGCGGCTTGAAAAGCAGCCTCTCCGCCAGGTATTCCCGCAGCATACTCGCCTCGAGAGGTTTCTGGAGGATGGGTATATGAGAGAAGCGCTGCAGGATGCGCTCGGGTTCGTAGCCCGTGATGAACAGGAACGGAATGCGTCGCCTGACGAGAATGTCGGCAATCGGGAAAACCATCTGGCCGGCGAGGTTGATGTCCAGTATCGCCGCCGTGAAATTCTGGCCGTCGACGGCCGTGCGGGCCTCAGCGAGCGTTGCGCAGGGGCCGGCCACGGCATGACCGAGCTCGACGATGAGCTTTTCGATCATCAGCGCGACGAGCGGTTCGTCTTCCACCACCAGGATGGTTGCCTTGCCTCCTGGCCCTTCGGTCGGAGCTTCCGCCTTGCCGCGGCCGGCGCGGCTTGCCGCTTCGGGGATCTCAAGAGTGCAGTCGAGGCCATCGCTGATCCACTGGAAGCGGACATCGCCGCCGAGCTGGGTCTTGATGCTGAGATCTATGACTTTCGATCCGAAGCCCTGGCTCGCCGGCGGCCGGACGCCCGGAACGCCGCTTTCGCGCCAGGATATCCGCAAGGGAGCGATCTTCCAGGAGAGCCGCAGTCTTCCGGTTTTCGCGGCGAAGGCGCCATATTTGGCGGCATTGGTGGCGAGCTCGTGCAAGGCGAGCGCGATCGCCTGGGCGCTGACGGGCTGCAGGACGATATCGGGTCCGTCGATCACGTAACGCGGTCCGGCAGCGCCGCGGTAGGGCGCCAGCTCGTCCTCGGCGATGGTCTTGAGGCTGGCGCCCTGCCAGCGTGAATCCGAAAGCAGGCTGTGCGCCCGCGCCAGCGCGTTGATGCGGCCTTCGATCGCCGCGATATACTGATCGATGGTTTCCGCATGTGTAAGCCGGACGATGGCCTGCGCGACGGCCAGGGCGTTCTTGGCGCGATGGTCGACCTCGCGCGCCAGAACGGTCTGCTGATCGTTCGACAGACGCAGTTCCTCCGTCCGCTCGGCCACCCGCTTCTCGAGATCGCTGTTCAGGGCTTCGAGCTCCCTGGTCTTGCGATGCAGTTCGGCGAAGACCTTGACCTTGGCGCGCAGGATCTCGGCCACGACCGGCGCCGAAACATAGTCTACCGCGCCCATCTGATAGCCCCGGACGTAGTCCGCTTCGTTCAGGTGCACCGCCGAGACGAAGATGATCGCGGTCTCGCGATAGCGGGGATGCTCGCGGATCATGGCCGCGAGCTCGAAGCCGTCGAGCTCGGGCATGCTGACATCCATGAGGATCACCGCTATGTCGGTGCGCAGAAGGCACTCGAGCGCCTCGCGCGCCGACGATGCCTTGATGAGATTCTGTCCCAGCGTTTCCAGCACGACTTCATAGGTCAGAAGCTTCGCCGGCTGGTCGTCGACCAGGAGGATGTTCACTTTGCCGCCGGCGTCCATGCTCGGGGCCCGGTCAGCGATGCAGCCAGACGCGCAGGGCCGCGATGAGCTGTTCCGTATCGACGGGCTTGGCCAGATAGTCGGAAGCGCCGGCCTCGAGGCACTTCTCCCGGTCGCCCTTCATCGCCTTCGCCGTCAGGGCGATGATCGGCAGCCGTTTCATGTCCGGCCGTTCCCTTATGGTTTCGATCACCTCGTAGCCGTCCATCTCAGGCATCATGATGTCCATCAGGATGATGGCGAGACCGGGCGTCTCGTCGACGATCCTGAGCGCGTCGCCGCCGTTGCTCGCGGTCAGGACCTTCATGCCGCTGCGCTCGAGCACGCTGCTCAGGGCGAAGATGTTGCGCGCGTCGTCGTCGACGACAAGCACCGTCCGCCCTTCGAGATCCTCGTTGGAATCGTGCAGCCGGTGGATCATGTCGCGCTGGCGCGGCGGCAGGTTGCCGACGACGCGATGCATGAACAATGAGGTCGTGTCGAAAAGGCGCTCGGGCGATTCGACGCCCTTCACCACGATGCTGCGCGCCATGGAGCGCAGCCGTTCCTCTTCCTCCGGCGACAGGGGCCGGCCGGTGAAGACGACGACCGGCAGGTCGGCCAGGCCGTCCTCGCGGGCCACGTGCTCGAGGACCTCGAAGCCCGACATGTCGGGGAGCTTGAGGTCGAGCACCATGCAGTCCCATGATTCCCCGGCCAGCCTGGCGAGCGCGGCGGAGCCCGTGGCCGCGGTGGCGACCTCGACGTCGTCGTGCTGGAGCAGGGTGGTGATGCTGAGCTGCTCCGCCGGATTGTCCTCGACGATCAGAAGGCGC
This sequence comes from Parvibaculaceae bacterium, assembly GCA_050246735.1. Taxonomy (GTDB): domain Bacteria; phylum Pseudomonadota; class Alphaproteobacteria; order Rhizobiales; family Aestuariivirgaceae; genus Taklimakanibacter. Next base: position 295,925 of record JBFWVM010000002.1, read on the forward strand.
TTCTGCCGTCGGGCGGCGCAACGCTGCAGCCTGGTCAACGCCGCCTCGAGATCGCCGGTCGACGCAGGCTTGGTCAGGAAGGAGAATGCGCCCTTGGCCAGGCCATGCTGACGGTCCTCCTCCAGGGTCACGATCTGGACCGGAATGTGACGGGTCAGCGGATTCTTCTTCAGATGGCTCAGCACGCCCCAGCCCAGCATGTCGGGCAGGAATATGTCGAGCGTTATGGCGGTCGGCTGATATTGCGACGCGAGCTCGATGGCTTCGGCGCCGGTCGGCGCCAGGATCGCCTTGAAGCCGCGCCCGCGCGCGATATCCATGACGACACGGGCGTAGCCCGGATCGTCCTCGACCACGAGGAGGATGTTGTCGCCGGGCTTGATCAGCAGGCGATCGTCGGGCAACGGCTCGGCGGGCCTCGACGCCAGGACCGGGAGCCTGCCGTCGAGCGCCGTCACATCGTTCTTCGCCATGCTCATGGGCGAGCCGGAGAATCTCTGGTTGAGATAAAGAGTGAAGGTGCTGCCGGTCCCGACGACGCTGTGCACCTGGATCTCGCCGCCGAGCAGGGCGGCCAGTTCGCGGCTGATGGCGAGCCCGAGGCCGGTGCCGCCATATCGCCGGCTGGTGCTCGCGTCGGCCTGCTGGAAGGCCTCGAAGATCAGCTTCTGCTTGTCGCCGGGAATGCCGATGCCGGTATCGGATACTTCGAAGGCGATGACGTCCGGCGCCTCGTTCAGGAGGCGGTTCTCCGGGTTCCAGCCGCTCTTGGCGGGATAGACGCGCAGGCCCACGCCGCCTCTCTCGGTGAACTTGAAGGCATTGGACAGAAGGTTCTTGAGGATCTGCTGCAGGCGCTTCGAATCGGTGAAGAGGGTTCCTTCGATCCCCGGGTCGACGGCGACGCCGAAGGCGAGCTGCCGCGTCTCGGCCTCGTGGCGGAACGGCCGGCCGACGACATCGGCGATCTTGTCGACGAACAGCTCTTCCGCCTCCACCGTCACCGTTCCGGACTCGATCTTCGACAGGTCGAGGATGTCGTTGATGAGAGTCTGCAGGTCGCTGCCGGCGCCGCGTATGGTGCGGGCGAACTCGACCTGCTTCGGCGTGAGATTGCCGTCGGGATTCTCGCTCATCTGCTGCGCCAGGATGAGAATGCTGTTGAGCGGCGTACGCAGCTCATGCGACATGTTGGCGAGGAACTCCGATTTGTATTTCGAGGTCAGCGCCAGTTCCGACGCCTTGTCCTCCAGGGCGCGGCGCGCCTGCTCGATTTCCCGGTTCTTCTTCTCGACCTCCACATTCCGCTCGGCCAGCTGCTGGGCTTTCATGCCGAGCTGCTCGTTGGTCTGCTGCAGCTCTTTCTGCTGCGTCTGCAATTCGCTGGCGAGCTGCTGCGACTGGTTGAGCAGGCTTTCGGTCTGCATCGTCGCTCCGATGCTGTTGAGCACGATGCCGATGCTGGCCGTCAGCTGCTCGAGGAAAGTCCTCTGCAGCGCGGTGAACTTGCTCAAGGAAGCAAGCTCGATCACCGCCTTGACGTCGTTCTCGAACAGCACCGGCAGGACGATCACGTTGCGCGGCACCGCCCTGAACACCGAAGAGCCGATCGGCATGGTGTCCGCCGGCAGCTTCTTCACGATGATGGGGCGCCTGTCCGACGCGCATTGACCGATCAGGCCCTTGCCGACCGGCACATATTCGGGATGGCCTTCGCCGATGTCGTCGGCATAGACCGCGAGCAGCTTGAGGCGCGGGGGATCGGTCTCCTCCATCTGGTAGAGCGCGCCCATCTGGGCGTTGACGAGCGGGGCCAGCTCGGAAAGGAGAAGCCGGCCGACCGTCGCCAGATGGCGCTGGCCCTGCAGCATGTTGGCGATGCTGGCGAGATTGGTCTTCAGCCAGTCCTGCTCGGTGTTGCGCTCCGTGGTCAGGCGCAGATTGCCGATCATGGTATTGATGTTGTCCTTGAGCTCGGCCACTTCGCCGCGCGCATCGACCTGGATCGAGCGCGTAAGATCGCCCTTGGTCACGGCGGTGGCGACTTCGGCGATGGCGCGCACCTGGGTGGTGAGATTGGCGGCCAGCAGGTTGACGTTGCCGGTGAGATCCTTCCAGGTGCCGGACGCGCCCGGCACGTTCGCCTGGCCGCCGAGGCGGCCGTCGACACCCACCTCGCGGGCGACGCTGGTCACCTGGTCGGCGAAGATGGCGAGGGTGGCGGTCATGTTGTTGATGGTCTCGGCGAGTGCCGCGACCTCGCCTTTCGACTTCACCGCGAGGTTCTGGCTCAGGTCGCCGTCGGCGACCGCGGTCACGACCTTGACGATGCCGCGCACCTGCTCGGTCAGGTTCGCCGCCATCAGGTTGACGGTGTCGGTCAGGTCCTTCCAGGTGCCGGCGACGCCCGGCACCGCCGCCTGGCCGCCGAGCTTGCCCTCGGTGCCGACCTCGCGTGCCACGCGCGTCACTTCCGAGGCGAAGGCGTTGAGCTGGTCGACCATCGTATTGATGGTGTTCTTGAGCTCGAGGATCTCGCCCTGCACCGGCACGGTGATCTTGCGCGAGAGATCGCCGCGCGCCACGGCGGTGGTGACCTCGGCGATGTTGCGCACCTGGGTGGTGAGGTTGGCGGCGAGTAGATTGACGTTGTCGGTCAGGTCTTTCCAGGTGCCGGCGACGCCCGGCACCTGGGCCTGGCCGCCGAGCTTGCCGTCGGTGCCGACCTCGCGCGCCACGCGCGTCACCTCGGCGGCGAACGACCTGAGCTGCTCAACCATGGTGTTCAGCGTCTCCTTGAGGAGCAGGATCTCGCCCCTCACGTCGACGGTGATCTTCTTCGACAGGTCGCCGCCGGCGATGGCGGTGGCCACCTCGGCGATGTTGCGGACCTGGGCCGTGAGGTTGCTGGCCATGGAGTTGACGCTGTCGGTCAGGTCCTTCCAGGTGCCGGCGACGTCCGGCACCTGGGCCTGGCCGCCGAGCTTGCCGTCGGTGCCGACCTCGCGCGCCACCCGCGTCACTTCCGATGCGAAGGCGTTGAGCTGATCGACCATCGTGTTGATGGTGTTCTTGAGCTCGAGGATCTCGCCTTTGACGTCGACCGCGATCTTGCGCGAGAGATCGCCGCGCGCGACCGCCGTCGTGACCTCGGCGATATTGCGCACCTGGGCGGTGAGGTTGCTGGCCATGGAGTTGACGCTGTCGGTCAGGTCCTTCCAGGTGCCGGCGACGCCCGGCACGGTGGCCTGGCCGCCGAGCTTGCCGTCGGTGCCGACCTCGCGCGCCACGCGCGTCACCTCGCCGGCGAAGGCGTTGAGCTGGTCGACCATGGTGTTGATGGTTTCCTTGAGCTGGAGGATCTCGCCGCTGACGTTGACGGTGATCTTCTTGGACAGATCGCCGCCGGCGATGGCGGTGGCGACCCCGGCGATATTGCGCACCTGTGCGGTGAGGTTGCTCGCCATGAAGTTCACATTGTCGGTCAGGTCCTTCCAGGTGCCGGCGACGCCCGGCACCTGGGCCTGGCCGCCGAGCTTGCCTTCGGTGCCGACCTCGCGCGCCACGCGCGTCACTTCCGATGCGAAGGCGTTGAGCTGGTCGACCATGGTGTTGATCGTGTCCTTGAGCTCGAGGATCTCGCCCCTGACGTCGACGGTGATCTTGCGCGACAGGTCGCCGCGCGCCACGGCGGTCGTGACCTGGGCGATGTTGCGCACCTGGTCGGTGAGATTGCCGCACATGGCGTTCACCGAATCGGTCAGGTCCTTCCAGGTGCCGGCGACGCCCGGCACCATGGCCTGGCCTCCGAGCTTGCCGTCGGTGCCGACCTCGCGCGCCACGCGCGTCACTTCCGAGGCGAAGGAGCGCAGCTGGTCGACCATGGTGTTGATCGCCTCCTTGAGCTGGAGGATCTCGCCCCTGACGTCGACGGTGATCTTCTTCGACAGGTCGCCATTGGCGACGGCGATGGTCACGTCGGAAATATTGCGGACCTGGGCGGTCAGGTTGTCGGCCATCTGGTTGACGCTCTCGGTGAGCTCCTTCCACACGCCGGTCACCTCGGGCACCTGCGCCTGTCCGCCGAGCTTGCCTTCGGTGCCGACCTCGCGCGCCACGCGCGTCACCTCGGAAGTGAAGACCGCGAGCTGCTTGATCATCGTGTTGACGATCGACGCGGACCGCAGGAACTCGCCTTTCAACGGACGCCCGTCGACATCGAGACGCACGGTGTGGAGGAGATTGCCCTGCGCCACCGCCGCGACGGCGCGCGTCACTTCCGCGGTGGGCCAGAGCAGGTCGTCGATCAGGGTGTTGACAGATGTTTCCATCTCGCCCCAGGCGCCGTGCGAAAGGCCGAATTTCACGCGCTGGCGGGTCCGCCCGTCCTTGCCGACGACGGTGCCGACCTTTTCCAGCTGCTGCGCAATGCTCTGGTTGGCGGCGCAGATTTCGTTGAAGGCCTCGGCCATGCGTCCGCCGATGCCGGGACCGTGCGCCGGCAGCCGCACCGAGAAATTCCCCCCGCGCATCTCGTGAAGCGCGTCGAGCAGGTTGCCGAGGTCTATTGCAGACGGCTCCGGGACGGACTCGATGTCGCGTGCGAGTTTCGGCCTGCGCTTGGCCGGCCGCTCCGATCCGATGTCCTGCATGACTCTCCCTCCGGACTACCGTGCGGTCCCCAAGCTCTTGCTGCGGTGCAGCATGGAACTCCCGTCCGCAAGGTAAGCCTTGAGAACGCGCGGGTCCGCGGAAAGTTCCCTGGCATCGGATCGCCGGCTTGCGAATGCGGACAATTTCCTTCGGGCGCGCGATCAGCCGGTCGGGCGGCTCCAGAGCCGCTGAAGTGCCCGCCACCGCGCGGCGGACTGCGGCTTGACGAACAAGACGGTCACGTCCGGATGCCGGGCCTTGATCGCTGCCTCGATCCGCTCGACGCAGGCTTCGATCTCGGGAGCCGTCGTGGAGTCGTGAAACTCGGCGCTCAGCGACGCGACGATCTGGTCCGGAGCGAGATGGACGGTCAGGATCCCGTTGGGGTGATGAACCGCCGGATCCTCGCCGGCCAGGCGGAGAATGGCCTCCTCCACATGTCTCGACGCCGGCTCGCCGATCAGCAAACCCTTGCTTTCGCGCGCCAGGAACGTTGCCGCCATGCCGAGAACGAGAGCGATGCCGACCGACGCGACGCCGTCGAGAGCGGGGATCTCCAACCATTGCGAGAGGCCGATGCCGAGAAATGCAATGCCGATGCCGAGCAGGGCTGCGCTGTCCTCGAAGAGCACGGTATAGGTGGTCAGATCCTTGCTCCGGCGGGCGGCGTCCAGATAGCCGAGCCGGCCTTTACGCCGCCTGACTTCCTTGAGGGCGATGGACCATGAGTAGAATTCGAACAGCGCCGAAAGCGCAAGCACGGCGTAGGTCACGCCGAAGTTCTCGATCGGTTCGGGGGCGAGAATGTGGGTGATCCCCTCATAGAGCGATACGCCGGCGCCCAGCGCGAAGATCAGGACAGCGACGATGAAGCTCCAGAAGTAGAGCTCGCGGCCATGGCCGAGAGGGTGTGTACGGTCGGGAGGCTTGGCCGCCCGGCGGATGCCGTAGAGCAGGAGCACTTCATTCGAGGTATCGACCAGGGAGTGCACGGCCTCGCTCAGCATCGCCGAACTGCCGGTGAGGCCGGCGGCGACGAACTTGCTGATCGCGATCAGCAAGTTGCCGACGAGCGCGGCGTAGATCGCCCGGTTCGATCCGGAGCTTGCGGTCATGTGTCACCCGTTGCCTTTGTGCATTTCCCGATCCTCGGGGAACATAACGCGTTTGACGCTCGTTTGGTTTGATCCTCTCCATGGCCATCCGTCCTGCGGCGCAGATCGGAGAAGCGGCGTGGAGGCAGTCATGCGCAGCTCATGGGGAAATCACGTGCTCCTCGTCACCAGCCTCGTCACCGGCCTGATCGGCCTTGCCCTTCTTGCGGGCGGCGGCTGGCTCATCCTGCTGGGAGGATCCTGGTACTACGGCATCGCCGGGCTGGGATTTCTCGTGGCCGCCGCTCTCCTGGCCAAAGCCCGGACGGCCGCCTTGTGGGCTTATGCCGTCGTCGTCATCGGCACATTGGCATGGGCGGTATGGGAAGTGGGCCTAGACTGGTGGCGGCTGGCTCCCAGGGGCGGAGTCATCTTCGTTCTCGGCTTGTGGCTGCTGTCGCCCTGGGTAAGCCGTGCGATCGATCGTCGCCGCCCGCCGGCGATCCTTCCTGCGACGGACAAGCCTAATCCCTTCCGGTCCAGCCGCGTCGTCCTTTCGGCCGCTCTCCTCGTCGCGATCTCGATCGGAGCGGTAGCCTGGTTTGTCGATCCTCGGAAGGTCAGGGGCGAGGTCCCGGCCGAAAGCGCCGGCACGCTCCCGGACGGGAGCCGCGATATTCCCGCCGGCGAGTGGCATGCCTATGGCAGGACCGGATCAGGACAGCGGTATTCGCCGCTGACCCAGATCACCCCCCGGAATGTCGCCGGCCTCGAGCTCGCCTGGACATACCGCACCGGCGATATCCGCGGCCGCCCGGGTGATCCGGAAGAAACCACATTCGAGGTCACGCCGCTCAAGATCGCGAACCGGCTGTTCCTGTGCACGCCGCATCAAAGCGTCGTGGCGCTCGACGCCACGACGGGACGGGAGCTCTGGCGGTTCGATCCCGAGATCCTGGACAAGCTCGCCCTGCAGCATCTGACCTGCCGCGGCTTGTCCTACTATCCGGGTCCCGCCGCGGGCGCGCCCATGCTCCAGACGGACGCTCCCGAACCGCCCGCCGCCGCGAAGCTCGACCTGCCGGTCGCCGCCACGGGAAACAGGACGGTCGACTGCACGGCCGAGCTCTTCATGCCCACGGCGGATGGGAGGCTTATCGCCCTCAGGCCCGAGGACGGCGCCGTGTGCTCCAATTTCGGCAACGGCACGGGCCAGATCAGCCTCTGGGCCAATATGCCCAACGTCAAGCCGGGCGCCTATTATTCGACATCGCCCGTGGCGGTCGCGGGCGAGCGCATCATCGTCGGCGGCACGGTCCTCGACAATGTCTCGACCCATGAGCAATCGGGAGTCATTCGGGCTTTCGACGCCATGTCCGGACGCCTCCTGTGGAACTGGGACTCGGGCAATCCCGACGAGACGAGCCCGCTGCCGCCCGGGCGGACCTACACGCCAAATTCGCCCAATGCCTGGTCGGTCCTGAGCGTCGATGAAGCTCTCGGCCTCGTCTATGTGCCGCTGGGAAACCAGCCGCCGGATCAATGGGGTGGAAAGAGAAGCGAAAGTGTCGAGCGTTTCTCCTCCGCCATCGTGGCGCTCGATCTTGCAAGCGGCCGGATGCGCTGGGCGTTCCAGACGGTCCATCATGATCTCTGGGACTATGACGTCCCAGCGCAGCCGAGCCTTCTGGATCTGACGATCGATGGGCAGAGCATTCCCGCGCTGGTGCAGGCGACCAAGCAGGGTGAGATCTTTGTCCTCGACCGGCGCACCGGCGTCCCGATCCTGCCAGTGCGGGAGTTGCCGGCGCCGCAGCGCGCGGCCGAGGGCGACCACACCGCACCGACGCAGCCCGTATCGGCTCTTTCCTTCGCTCCGCCGCCGTTGCGCGAAAAGGACATGTGGGGCGTGACCATGTTCGACCAGCTCGCTTGCCGCATCGAATTCCACCGCATGCGCTATGAGGGCAGGTTCACGCCGCCCTCCACGCAGGGGACATTGGTGCATCCAGGCAATTTTGGTGTCTTCAACTGGGGCGGGATCGCGGTCGATCCCCGGCGTCAGATCGTTTTCGCGACGCCGACCTATCTTCCTTTCGTGTCGCGGCTTGTGCCGCGCGCCGACGACAAGACGCTCTATGTTCAGGGCGACAATCGGCCCGAGCCCAGCCTGCCGGCGCTGAACGAGAATTTTGGCGCGCCCTTCGCCGTGCAGCTTCATCCCTTCATGTCTCTCCTCAATATTCCCTGCTCGCAACCCCCTTGGGGCTATGTCGCGGTCGCCGACCTGAAGACCGGCAAGCTTGTCTGGATGCACAGGAACGGCACCGTGCGCGATCTTACGCCCCTTCCTTTGCCTTTCACGATGGGGGTTCCCAATCTGGGTGGTCCGGTCGTGACGGCGGGCGGTGTCGCCTTCCTGTCCGGGACCCTGGATTATTTCGTCCGCGCCTATGACGTGTCGAACGGCGACGAGCTCTGGAGGAGCCGGCTGCCGGCGGGCGGCCAGGCGACGCCGATGACCTATTCGGGCGCCGATGGCCGCCAGTATGTGGTGGTCGTGGCGGGCGGACACGGCTCGCTGGGAACCAGAGCGGGCGACTATGTCCTCGCTTTCGCGCTTCCGAAGCCATAGCCCGGGAGCTTGCGGCGAAGTTCCTCGAGGGGGCCTGGGATCATCTTCCTCGTCGTCCCGGCCGTGATCACCCTGTTGCTCACGATCCGCCGCTACTATGACGAGCTCGACGCGACCTTGCGCCAGCCCGGCCCCATCAGCCTTGGTTGCATCGACGCGCCGGCCTTTCTGGTCGTGACGCAGCGTTGGAACAGGTTGACCGACAAGGCCCTGGGCTTCGCCCTGCGGCTGTCGCCAGACGTTCTGGCGGTTCACGTGACGGCGTTGGAGGGCGGGACGAGCGCAGCATTCGTAGCCGGTGGGCGAAAGACGTCGAAGCTCCGGCTGCCGGGGCCGGAGTGAGCCGCCCCGCCTTCTGCTGTTGCGCGCCGACTATCGGCTGATCCACGATCCGCTGCTGAGATTGATCAGGGAGCTGCAGAAGGAGTTTGCCGGCCGCATCATCGCCGTGCTCCTGCCGGAGGTGGTCAAGATGAGCTGGTGGCAGGTCCTCCTGCATACGCACCGAGCGCGCAAGCTACGCTCCCATCTTCTGCGCTTCGGCGGCTCGCGGCTCGTGATCATTTCGGTGCCGTGGTATCTGGAAGAGCCTCGCATCGAAGACGGCATGGAGCCGCCTCCGGAGGAGAGACCGATCGACACGGACGAGAAAATAGAGGAGAGCCGGCCGCTCCTTCAAGGCTAGCGGGAGATGAGCATACGTCGTCCCACAACCCTGACCCTGAGGCGCCCGCGCAGCGGGCCTCGAAGGGTGGCAAGCGGCAAACTTCTTGTACCTGGACCATGCTTCGAGATTCCCCCGGCGCAAGGCCGGGGTCGCAGCATCAGGGTACCAGGTGGAGCGACTCTTTCATCACGCTTTAGTGTGCATCCGGGGAAGCGGACTCGCTTCGCCGCCAAAGCCTTTCGGGCAGCTTTTGCTAAAGCGTGGGAGGAACCGCCTCGGCGGTCCGCTCGGGGCGTTGTCTTCTCCGCGAGCCGGCAGGGCGGGAACGCATCGAGTTGCGCCGAGGCGCTTTCGCGCGTGGCAGGGTGTCATGTGCGCTTCCGCGGGTCTCTGCTCCGGATGATGATGACGCCTCATCCTCGCCGAAGTGCCGCATCAACGCTTCCAGTGCCGGGGTGACCGCCAGGCGAGCATCCCTGATCATGCCGCCGAGCCCGCCCGTGACGTCGACTGCCGCGCCGCGCAATGCATTGGCGGCCTGGCCCGGATCGTCCACCAGCCGACGCGACAGCGAGCCTCTCTTGCTTTGCCCGCGAATGATGGAGGCGGCGGCGTAGACGAGCGAGGCGGCGATCAGCTCTTTTGCCAGAGGATGCGAGAACAGGCGGGTAGCCGCCGGCTTTACGGCTTTGAGGGACGATGATCTTTTCGTGATGCTTCGCTTGGCCATGGGGTGTCTCCCTGCTGGCGTGAGAACGTGGCCGATGCCCGTTTTGTTCCCGGGGATTCGCGTGGATGCAGCCGATGTCGCGTCGTCTTTACATAGGTTAATGCGCTGGCGGCGATATTCCTTTTGGGTGGAGATGCGCAGCACCGGGGTTGGCCCGTTGCGGTTTGAGGCTTTTCGTTCCAGGGATTTCATCATGCAGCGCCTGAAACGCCGTCCCGACAGATTTCTGATCCTTGCGCAGCGCGCCCGCGAACTGGCGCAACAGGATACCGGCATGGTCGCGGATCTTCTCAGGGAACATGCTGCAATCTGTGAGCGCAAGGCGGCAGCCCAGACTAAACGACGAAAGAAAGCAAAGCCGCGGACGAATCCTGCAAGATCGGCCGCAAACTGACGCGGATGACGTCGTCGACAAGATCGTCAGCATGCGAAGGGCACTCGAACTGGCTGTGGTCTTCCGTGTTCTCCTGAGACATGCCGCCGGGGCGGCTGCGGCGTAAGGCACCGATGCAAGGCATCCCGCGCGATCCGGCTTTCGACAATACGCTGCGCTTGCTCGCCGAGGGGTATGAATTCATCCAGCGGCGCTGCTCGGAGCTCGGGACGGACATATTCGAGACGCGTCTGCTGCTTTATCGCGTGGTTTGCGTGAGGGGCGCGGATGCGGCCGAAATGTTCTACGCGCCGGACCGGTTCACGCGGACCGGAGCGATGCCGCAGTTCACGCTCCGGTTGCTGCAGGACAAGGGCAGCGTTCAACTTCTTGAAGATGCGGAGCACCGTCATCGCAAGGCCATGTTCCTCTCCCTGCTGATGGCCGAGGATGAGGTCGACGCCTTGCGGAAGGCGTTTCGCCGGGACTGGCTCGACACCGCCGTGCAATGGGAGAGGCGCGGAGGGATATCGCTGTTCGACGAGATGACCGGGATGCTGACGCGGGCGGCGCTGGATTGGGCCGGAATCCCGCAGGATCGGGCAGGGGCGCTCGCGCTCTCCAAAGCGCTGGTCGGCATGATAGAGAATGCCGGGAGCTTTGGACCGGGTGCGTGGTGGGCGCTCCTCAAGCGAAGGCGGACCGAACGCCTCATGCGCCGGCTTGTCCGCCGGATCCGCGCAGGACGTCTCGATCTGCCGGCCGTTGCGCCGGCCCATGTCGTCGCGCGCCATCGTGATCCGGCCGGCCGGCTGTTGAGCGAAGCGGCGGCGGCGGTCGAGATGCTGAACGTCCTGCGGCCGATAGTGGCCGTCGCCCGGTACATCGTCTATTGCGCCATGGCCCTGGACCGGCATCCGGCTCTGCGGAAAGAGATCGAGCACGCCGATGCGGCCTTCCTGGAACGCTTCGCCGAGGAGGTGCGGCGGCTTTACCCGTTCTTTCCGTTTATCGGCGGAAAGTCACGAAAGACCTTCGACTGGAAAGGCTGTCGCATAGAGGAAGGCACATGGATGCTGCTCGATCTCTACGGCACCAATCGTGACGGCAGACGCTTCGCTCGGCTGGAGCGGCTTTTGCCGGACCGGGCGCCGAGCTGGAAGACCTTCGGTTTCGATTTCGTGCCGCAGGGCGGCGGCGATCCGGCATTGACACATCGCTGTCCCGGCGAGGCGATGACGGTCGCCTTGATGGTGGAAGCGACGCGTCTTCTGGTCTCCAGCATCACCTACAGCGTCCCTCCTCAGGATCTCTCCTTGGGTCTCGGTCACATTCCCGCCAGGCTGAAGTCCGGCTTTGTCATGCGCGATATCAATGTCAGGTGCGCGCCCGGGTCACCATAGGCAGCAACGGGGTGGAATCTTTCCGGAACTGGAACCAAACCGCTTTCGCTGAATTGGAGCTTCGGCAATTTGAAGTGTGAGACGCATGCTGAACAAGTTTTCCATGACGCCGACGGGCCTGATCAGGCCGGACATGGAGATAATAACGTCGGATGGAAGACGTGCCGGCTATGTCGCCGACGTCGCCTCGGGCGAGATCATCTCGCATACGCCGGTGCGGCGTATTCCCCTGACCTGGATCCGGCGGGTGGACGATGATGTCTATATAGCTCCGCGCTTCAATCAGCTCGATGAGCAGGCGAGATAGCTTACGCTTCCGCATCCACAGGGCAGATCACCTGCGGCGTGACATCGGCGCGGGCCGGGCCCATGACAAGATCAGCGGCAAGATACGAGGAGCGAAGGCCGGCAGCGGAGGAGCGCGAGTCCTGAACGATGCTTCGACGGACTTTCCCTTCGCGATCCTGCTTGCTGAGCTGGCTGCTCTCGTGATCTGGCTGGTCCGGGCCGGCATCAGCCGGGCTTCATTTTCCGCAACTCCCTGCTCGCCCGCATCAGTATCTCGGCGGCGCGCGCGTTGAGATCCCGTGCGGTCAAAGCACCATGCGCCTCCTCGCAGATCCGGTTGAGTTCCTCATGGAAGTGCGCGACCGCCGAGGGGTCGAAGGAGTAGCCGATAGTCGGGCGGTTGTCGTTTGATGCGGCCCGAGTTCCGTGCCGGACCCTGACCTGTTCCCGAGCCATCTCATCCACCCTGTCACATACCGATCCGATCACAAACACAATTGCGCCATGTTTGTTCCATGGTGCTCCACGGAGATCGCCCGGAACTTCCTGCCGCTCTGGTGATTGGCGTGAGCCCAGGAGTATCCTTTCATGTCCGCCTACGAAATGCCGGACCTTGTCTCGCGCCTGCTTCGCGCCGTCCTTGGATGCCGGGCGCGATGAGCGCCCGGCGGATCCAGCCGGGTTCGCCGGTTCCGCTCGGTGCGACCTGGGACGGAGCGGGCACGAACTTCGCCTTGTTTTCCGCCCATGCGACGAAAGTGGAGCTCTGCCTGTTCGACCCGGGCGGGCGGCGCGAAGTCGAACGTGTGGCGCTGCCTGAATTCACGCACGAGGTCTGGCATGGCCGTTTCCCCGACGTCCGGCCCGGTCAGCTCTATGGCTACCGGGTGCATGGACCCTATGCCCCGCAGGCCGGCCATCGCTTCAATCCGAACAAGCTGCTGATCGATCCCTATGCGCTCGAGGTCAGGGGAGAACTCCGCTGGCATGACGCCGCCTTCGGCTATCGCGTCGGGCACCGCCAGCAGGATCTCTCGTTCGACCGCAGGGATTCGGCCTTCATCATGCCCAAATGCGTCGTCGTCGATCACGCGGTCACGTGGGGAGATGATCGCGCGCCGAAGATCCCGTGGGACCAGACCGTGATCTACGAGGCTCACGTCAGGGGAATGACGGCCAGGCACCCCGGGATCGCTCCCCAATTATGCGGGACTTTCGGCGGTTTCGCCGATGCGCGCGTGATCGGGCACCTGAGACGTCTCGGAGTGACGACCGTGGAGCTCATGCCCGCCCAGCTCTTCTACAACGACCGGCACCTGATCGACAGGGGGCTTTCCAACTACTGGGGCTACAACACGATCAATTTCTTCGCGCCTGCCGGCCGCTACATCTCCCCGGGCCAGAATATTCACGAGTTCAAGCTTCTGGTGCGCCGCCTGCATGAAGCGCAGATCGAGGTCGTCCTCGACGTCGTCTACAACCATACCGCCGAGGGCAGCCATCTCGGTCCCACCCTGTCGCTGCGCGGCATCGACAATGCCAGCTACTACATGCTGGCCGAGGATTGCCGCTACTATTACGACACGACGGGCTGTGGCAACACCCTGAACCTCGCCCACACCCCCGTATTGCAGATGGTGATGGATTCGTTGCGCTACTGGGTCAGCGAATGTCACGTCGATGGCTTCCGCTTCGATCTCGCCGTGGCGCTCGGCCGCAACCGCTCGACCTTCAGCCCGCATGCGATATTCCTCGAGGCGGTGGCTCAAGACCCCGTCCTCTCCACCGTAAAGATGATCGCAGAACCCTGGGACACCGGCAATGACGGCTATCAGCTCGGCAATTTTCCCCCCGGCTGGGCCGAGTGGAGCGACAAATACAGAGACACGATCCGCTCGTTCTGGAAGGGCGACGCCGGCGCGGCGCCGCATTTTGCCGGAAGGCTCATGGGCTCGGCCGACCTGTTCGACAAGCGCGGCCGCCGTCCCTGGGCGAGCGTGAATTTTGCCGCCGCCCATGACGGCTTCACCCTCAAGGACGTCGTCAGCTACAACGACAAGCATAATGAAGCCAACGGCGAAGACAATCGTGACGGCCATGCGCACAATCTGAGCTGGAATTGCGGGGTCGAGGGGCCGACCGGCGACCCCGGCATCATCGAGCTGCGCGACCGCATGCGGCGCAACCTGATCGCCACCGTTCTCGTCTCGCAAGGAACGCCGATGCTGCTCATGGGCGACGAGATCGGCCGCGGTCAGGGGGGCAACAACAATTCATACTGTCAGGACAACGAGATCAACTGGATGTCCTGGAGCGATCGGGACGAACGGGAGGACGCGTTCAACGAATTCGTCGCCGAGGTCGTGCGACTGCGGCATTCGCACCCGCTTCTCCGCCAGACCAGGTTTGCGGGCCGCCGTTCGGCGGCGGACCGGCTGGGCATCGAGTGGCTGAGGCCCGATGGCGGCGCAATGTCCGAAGAGGATTGGCAGGGACCCGAAACCCGGGCCCTGGCGGTCCTCATGTCCGGTGACGGGCAGCGTCTGCTGCTGATGTTCAACGCCCATTTCGAGCCTCTGGATTTCGTCCTTCCCCGGGCGGAGCGCGGATGGACGGTCCTCATCGATACCGAGGCGGGATGGGCGGGACCGGGCGGCGAGGTCCTGCCCGGCGATCGCCGGGCCGTCGGCGCGCGTGCTCTCGTGCTTCTGGAGGGCGCACCGTGACCGCGCCCGCAACCGGCACCAGCCGCCTCTATCCCAAGACATGGGGTGCGGAATTCATGCGCGCCGGCGAAGTCCGCTTCCGTCTGTGGTCGCCCTCGTGTCAGGCGGTGAGCCTGAAGCTGGACGGCGCGGTCACCCCCATGACCAGGCAGGAGGAGGGCTGGTTCGAGCTGCTGGCCACCGGTGTCTCGCCCGAAGCCGCCTACAGCTATGTCCTCCCCGACGGCACCGAAGCCCCCGATCCGGCGGCGCGCGCTCAAGCCGCAGACGTCCATGGGCTCTCGCTGGTCGTCGATCCTACCGCCTATTCCTGGGCGGATGGTTCCTGGCATGGCCGGCCATGGGAGCAAGCGGTCATATATGAGATCCATGTCGGGGCCTTCACGGCCGAAGGCACCTTCGCCGCTGCGATCCCGAAGCTCGATCATCTGGCCGATCTGGGCATAACGGCGGTCGAAATCATGCCGGTGGCGCAGTTCGCAGGCAGCCGGGGCTGGGGCTATGACGGCGTCCTGCTCTATGCGCCGCATCGCGCCTATGGCTCGCCCGACGAAATGAAGGCCCTGATCGACGCCGCCCATGCGCGCGGCCTCATGGTCTTCCTCGACGTCGTCTACAATCACTTCGGACCCGACGGCAACTACCTGCCGCGCCTGGCTCCGGAATTCTTCGACACGTCGCGTTCGACGCCATGGGGAGCGGCGATCGCCTATGACCGCAGGCCGGTCCGCGACTTTTTCATCGACAACGCGCTGTACTGGCTGGAGGAGTTTCATCTCGATGGTCTGCGCTTCGACGCGATCGATCAGATAAGCGATCCTCGGTCCTCGCCACATATTCTCGAAGAGATCGCGCGCTGCGTCCGCGCGGCGTTCCCGGACCGCGAGGTCCATCTGATCACCGAGGACAACCGCAACATAGCTTCCCTGCACGGGCGCGGCGAGAACGGGCGCGTCCGGCTCTTCACCGCGGAATGGAACGACGACTTCCACACCGCGGCACATGTTTTTGCGACCGGGGAAACGGCCGGATATTTCGTGGACTTCCGGGACAATCCCCTGGCGAAGCTCGCCCGGACCCTGGCCGAGGGCTTCGCCTATCAGGGAGAGCCTTCGGCTCATCGCGGCGGCGCCCCGCGCGGGGAGTCTTCGCTGCACCTGCCGCCGTCGGCTTTCGTGAACTTCGTCCAGAATCACGACCAGGTCGGCAACCGCGCCCTGGGCGAGCGGCTGACCTGCCTCACCGACGACAGGCTGGTGCAATGCTTCGCGGCCATCCTGATCCTGTCGCCGTCCATTCCCTTGCTGTTCATGGGCGAAGAATGGGGCGAGACGCGGCCTTTCCTGTTTTTCACGGATTTTTCCGGCGAGCTGGCGCAGGCCGTCCGGACCGGGCGCAGACGCGAATTCGCGGATTTCGTGAAGGATGGGGACGATGTCCCCGATCCCAATGACCAGGCGACCTTCGCGTCATCGAAGCTCGACTGGTCGAAGCCCGCGCATGCGGCGCATGGACGGAAGATGGACTTCTGGCGCCACCTCCTGCATCTGCGCCGGCTCCATGTGGTTCCGCTCCTCGCCGGCATGCGCGGATCTTGCGGCACGATCCTGTCCGCCGAACATGGTGTCCTTGCCGTCGACTGGACCAGCGGCGGCAAAAGCCTGGAGCTGCGCGCCAATCTTTCCGCGGCCGCGCAGCGCGGCCCGCCGTCTCGCGGCCACGTCATCTTTGATGGCCCGGGCCCGGGCCGGAGCGGGAATGGCGGAACGCTGCCTCCGCTGTCCGTCCTGCTGGCTCTGCACGAGGGCCAAAGCCATGCCGAGCCTGATTGAGGCTGCCGCAAGCAATGGCGTCGCCGCCATCTATGAGGGCGCGGACGGCCGTCTCATGCATGTGCCGGAAACGACGCTCCATGCCGTTCTCTCGGCCCTGCGGGAGTCCACGCAATCCGATCCGGACCCAGGTCCGCTCCCGGCACCGCGCGCGAGCGCCTGCCATTTGCCGGATTTCCTCGATCGGGGACGCACCTGGGGCATTTCGCTGCAGCTCTACGAGCTGCGGTCTTCGCGCAACGCCGGCATCGGCGATTTTGCCGATCTGGCCGAGCTCTGCCGCATCGCCGGCGCGATGGGGGCCGATTTCGTCGGCTGCAGCCCCCTTCATGCGTTGTTCACCGCCGACCCCGCGCGTGCGAGTCCGTTTTTCCCCTCGACCCGCCGTTTCCTCAATCCGCTCTACATCGCGCTCGATCATGTGGACGAGGCAGCGTGGCCGGTCGAGCAGACGTGCATTGCCGAAAGGCTGCGCGCTGAGCCGCTGGTGGACTACGAGGGCGTGGCGCGGCTCAAGATGTCGCGGTTGCGCGAGGCATGGCGGCGCTGGAACGGCGCCGGGCACGAGGGCCGTGGCGCCTTCGAAGCTTTCCGGGCGCAGGCCGGAGATGCGCTCCGCCAGCATGCGGTGTTCGAGGCTCTTTCCGGACATTTCGCCGGACATGGCCGCGGGGCGGGATGGCGGCAATGGCCGGCACCTTACCGGGACCGCCGCTCGCCGCAGGTCGCGGCGTTCGCGCGCGCCAACGAGGATGGCGTCGGCTTCCATATGTGGCTGCAATGGATAGCGGACTGGCAGTTGCGCCATGCCGCCGCCGCAGCCCGCCGGTCGGGCATGCGCATCGGGCTTTATCTCGATCTTGCCGTCGCCGAGGCGCCCGACGGATCCGCCACCTGGAGCGAGCCGGACAAGTTCCTCACCCGTTTGAAGATCGGCGCTCCCCCCGATGTCTTCTCCGCCGATGGACAGGACTGGGGCCTGGCGCCGCTGTCTCCCAGCGCGCTGTGCCGCGCAGGTCCGGGCTACTATGACGATCTGATCGCGAAGGCGATGACCGCCGCGGGCGCGTTGCGCATCGATCACGCGATGTCGCTCCGCCGGCTTTTCCTGATTCCTGAAGGCGAGCCGGCCCGGAGCGGCACCTATGTGCGCTATCCGATGCAGCGGATGCTCGACGTGCTGGCCGCGAACTCGCAGAGATCCCGGACGATCGTGATCGGCGAGGACCTGGGCAATGTTCCGGAAGGCTTCCGCGACGCGATGAGAGCCGCCGGCGTCCTGTCCTATCGCGTGCTCTGCTTCGAGCACCGGAAAGGCGAGTTCCTCCCGTCGATCTCCTATCCGCGCCTGTCGCTCGCCTGTGTGACGACTCATGACCTGCCGCCCTTGCGGGCCTGGTGGCAGGCCGGCGACATTGCCTTGCGGCTGCGCCATGGCCTGATCGATGAACGGGAGGCCGGCATCCAGCGCGATCAGCGGAAGGACCTGACGGCAGCGCTCCTGCGCGTCTTGCGGGCGGAGGGCATATTCCCCGGGAAGTCGCGGCCGCTGGGTGACGAGGAAGGAATATCGCGGTCCCTGACGCTCGGCGTGCATCGGTTCATCGCCAGGACGCCAAGCGTGCTGGCGGCGGTCCGTCTGGCCGACATGGCCGGTGAGACGGCCCCGACCAATATTCCAGGCACCGCCGAGGGCTATCCGAACTGGCGTCCGAAATCCTCCCTCAGCCTGGAGGCCTTTGCCCGCTCGGCCGCCGTCGACGCCATTGCCCGGGTCATGGTCGAGGAACGGCCGCGATGACTCCGCGCGCGACCTACCGGCTGCAGTTCCGCAACGGCATGGACTTTGCGAAAGCCGCAGGGATCGTCCCCTATCTCCAACGGCTGGGCATCAGCCATCTCTATGCCTCGCCGCTCTTTGCCGCGGTGGCGGGCTCGACCCATGGCTACGATGTGATCGACTGCAATGCCGTCGAGCCGGCGATCGGCGGAATGGATGGGCTTTTTGCCTTGAGCGATCGCCTGAGGCGGGCAGGGATGGGCCTGATCCTCGATATCGTGCCCAATCACATGGCGGCTTCGATGCAGAACAACTGGTGGCGCGACATTGTCGAATGGGGCGCCGAGAGCGCCTATGCCGGTCATTTCGACGTCGACTGGAGCAGGAAGCTCACCCTTCCCGTGCTCTCGGCCTCCTTTGAAGACGTCCTGGCCGGGAACGAGATCTCTCTGCGGTTTGACGAGGCTCATGGTGCCCTGGCCCTGGCTTATTTCGACACTCTGCTGCCGCTGCATCCGCCAAGCTACGGGGAGGCGCTGGCGCCGATCGCGGATCGGCTTCCATCCGGCATGACGGCATCGGCCGCGCAGGCCCGGTCTCGGGGCACCTCATGGAGGGAGGGGTTTCGCCGGCTGGCCGGTTTCGAGCAGGAGCTCTTGCTTCTGTCGCGGGACCGAGCGCATCTCGAGAGGATCCATCGCCTGCAGCCCTGGCGCCTCATGGACTGGCGCGATGCCGGCCATGCCTTGTCCTATCGCCGCTTCTTCGAGATCGCCGGACTGGCTGGTCTTCGGGTGGAGGAGGAACGCGTTTTCGACGACGTCCATCGCCTGACTCTGTCGCTGATCCGCGACGGCATAGTGGACGGCTTGCGGATCGATCATGTCGACGGGCTCGCCGAGCCTGCCGCTTACTTGCGCCGGCTGCGCGAGGCAGTCGGTCCCGAGCATTACCTCGTCGTCGAGAAAATCCTGGCGGAGGACGAGCATCTGCCGGCCGAGTGGCCGGTCCACGGGACTACTGGATATGAATTCATCCGCGACATCAGCCAGATCCTGGTGGATGCCCGCGGACGGAACGATCTGGAGGAAGCCTATTCAGGTGACGGGAAGCCGGCCATCGACCTCGTGAGCGAAAGGCGCCGAGCCAAGCGCCTCATCGTTCAAAAGAATTTCGCGGGCGAGCTTGGACGCCTGGTGAAGCTTGGCCTCGCGGCCGGCATGCCATTGACCGAAAGGGATCTCGAACTTGCCCTGGTCGAGGTGATCTCCGCCTTTCCCGTTTACCGGACCTATGGCGACCGGAGGGGCATGAACGACCGCGACAGGCGGCGGCTCGCGGACGTCGCCGATGAAACTCGGGTGGCCGGCAGCGAGGTCGACGGCGATGTGCTGCACTGGCTTGTGGAAATGCTGGCCGAAGGCCGAGGTGACGTCGCTTGGGAGTTGCGCCGGCGCTTCCAGCAATTGTGCAGCGCCGTCATGGCGAAGGCCGTCGAGGATACGCTGTTCTATCGCTGGCACCCCTTTGTGGCGCTGAACGAAGTCGGCTCAGACCCGGCGCAGGAGATCGGTGGCGCCGGGCGCTTTCACCGCGCCATGGCCGCAGGCCGCAGGCTTCATCCCGCTGGCCAGCTGGCCACCTCGACCCATGACACCAAGCGCGGCGAGGACGCGCGCGCGCGTCTTTATGCCCTGAGCGAACGGTCCGGCGACTGGCATGCGGCAATGGCGCGCTGGCGGGACCTCAACCGGGAAAGGAGTGCGGGCGGGCCCTCCGGGGCGGCGTCCGATGCCGGAACGGAATGGCTGGTCTACCAGTCCCTGGCGGCCATCTGGCCCTCCGCCGGGACCTGGGAGGACGCCGCCCGGCATTCCGATCTGGCGAGACGCCTGGTCGCCTTCCTGGAAAAGGCCATGCGGGAGGCAAAGCTCCACACCAGCTGGACCGAGGTGAATGCCGACTATGAACGGTCGGTCACGGGCTTCGCCGAGCGGATCCTCGCTCCCGACAATCAGCGCTTTCTGAAGGATTTCGAGGCGACGCTCGCGCCCTTCATCCGTGCGGGCCGGCTCAACAGCCTGGCGCAGACCCTGGTCAAGCTGACGGCGCCCGGCATTCCCGACATCTATCAGGGCACCGAGACCGGAGACTTCAGCCTGGTCGATCCCGACAATCGCCGCCCCGTCGATTTCGCGGCACTTGCCGGAGGCCTGACCGGACCCCCGGCATGGCCAGGCCGGGTGGTGCTGAGAGACGGCCGCGTGAAGCAGGCATTGATCGCCGCCGTGCTGGCGCTGCGCCGCGACAGTCCGGACATCTTCGTCCATGGCTCGTACGAGCCCCTGGAGACCAGGGGGGCGCGGGCTTCGCACATCGTCTCCTATCTGCGCCGCGACGCTGCCGACGCGGTGCTGGTGACGGTGCCGAGCCTCACCTTTGCGGCATGGTGGCCGTCGTCCGTGCAGGACTTCTGGCAGGACACGCATATCGTTCTGCCGCCCGGCGCGCCGGCGTCCTTCGGCGACGTTCTTTCGGATGCGCCGCTCACCCCGGGGCGCGAGGTGATGGCCAGCGATCTGTTCCGCGACTGGCCAGTGGCGTTGTCTTCGACGGTGGGGACAACGCGTGCGCGCGCCGCACCGGACTGGAATTCTCCGCGGCGGGTTTGAAGCATATTTGGCCGGCATCTTTAACCCATGTTAAGGAAAACGATCCGGGCATCGGATTTGCTCTGCGCGCTGATCATGGAGCCCTGGCCTGGAAGAGGGGATGACGGACGCCGTTTGTCCTGTTCATGCCGCGGAAAAGCCGATACGGTCGTCCCATCAGACAGGAAAGGTGAAAGATTGTAAGGGGATGGTAGGTAGCACTCGCCGGAGACTGCTGCTGACGCGAGGGCTCCTTCAGCAGCGGACCTTCTTCCAGCTGACGGACCGCCTGTACCGGGGGCGATCTCTTGCGGAGGCCTATGAAGCGACGCTGGACGCCATCCTGGAGCTTCTGGCATGTGAGCGCGCCTCGATCCTGTGCTTCGACAAGAAAGGCGTCATGCGTTTCGTCGCCTGGCGGGGGCTTTCGGATGCCTATCGCAGAGCCGTGGACGGGCACTCGCCCTGGCGCCCGGGCGACCGTGATCCGGAACCGATATTCATCGAAGATATCGCCCGCTCGGAGGAGGGCGACGACCTCAAGCGGGTCGTCCGAGAGGAGGGTATTCGAGCGCTCGCTTTCATTCCTCTCACCGTCAATCGCACCGCGATCGGCAAATTCATGGTGTATCACGAAGCGCCCCACGAATTTTCCGACGAGGAGCGCCTGCTCGCCCTGACGCTGGCGCGCCAGCTCAGCTTCTCCCTCGAACGGCAGGCCGCCGATCTGGCGGCCAGCAGGCTTGCCGCTCTCATAGACTCCTCCGACGACGCCATCATCTCGAAGAATCTCGACGGCATCATCCAGAGCTGGAACCAGGGAGCCGAGCGCTTGTTCGGCTATACCAGCGCCGAGGCGGTCGACCGGCCCATCACGATCCTGATTCCGGACGACCGCCTGGACGAGGAGACGTCGATCCTCAGCCGGATCCGCAAGGGCCAGCGGGTCGAGCACTACCAGACGATCCGCCGTCGCAAGGATGGAAGCCTCGTTCACGTGTCGCTCGCCATCTCGCCGATCATCGATGTCGACGGCACCATCCTCGGCGCCTCGAAAATCGCCCGTGACATGACCAACCAGCATCTCGCTCAGGAGCGCCAGCAGCTTCTGCTGCGCGAGATGAACCATCGCATAAAGAATTTGTTCGCGGTCACGAGCAGCCTGATCAATCTGAGTTCCCGCTCCGCGGCTTCGGCCCGGGAGCTCGCGGCTTCCGCAACCGAGCGCCTGAATGCGTTGGGACGGGCGCACGCCCTGACCATGGTGGGAGGCGAGGCCGGCGGCGCCGGCACCACCTTGCACAGCCTGACCCGGGCGATCCTGGCGCCCTATGACGAGCAGGGCCGGTCGCGCATCTTCATATCGGGCGACGATCTCGGTCTCGCGTCCAGGGCGATCACCCCCATGGCCCTGCTGCTGCACGAATTCGCGACCAATGCGGCGAAATATGGCGGTCTTTCCAACGATGGCGGGCGGGTGGAGATCGATTTCGCCCGGCAGGGCGAAGCCGTGAGGGTCGTCTGGTCCGAGATCGGAGCGCCGCTGCCGGCGGCCAGCATGGACGAAGGGTTCGGAAGCCGGCTGGTGCAGGCGACGGTACTGCAACTCGGCGGGCGCCTCGACCGTGAATGGACCGTCGATGGATTGCGGATAAGCCTCGAGCTACCTTATCCGTTGCTCGACGAGGCGGCGAAATGAACGCCGCGCCGTCCGATCCCGGACGGGGCCGGTGGGGAATGTCCTTTGGAGGGAAATGGGAAATCGTCTATCAATCCGGGCAAAGCATGCGGAAACTCCCCAAAGGGCGCTCATGCCGGACAAGAACCAGCCTTCCAGCATATCGGCGATCGAGTTCCTGCGCACCCGGTCGCTGACCAACGTGGTGCAGGCCGAAATCGAGCGGATGATCATCGACGGTGAAGTGAAGCCGAAGGAGCGGATCAACGAAAATGCCCTGTCGCAGAAGTTGGGCGTGAGCCGGGGCCCGGTGCGCGAGGCCTGCAGCGCGCTCGCCGCGGTCGGCCTGATCGAAATCATTCCCAATCGCGGCTTTTTCGTGCGGGCGCTCACCAATGACGAGGCGCAGGACCTGTCGGAGGCGCGCGCCAGCGTCTTCGGCGCCATGGCCATGATGCTGGCGGAGCGGATCACGGACGCCGAGATCGCGAGCCTGAGAGGCCTGGTCGAGAAAATGGAGAAGGTCGCCGGCCGGGGAGGGGTCAGGGAATACTATCCGGTCAATCTCGAATTCCATCGCCAGATCGGCGCCCTGTGCGGCAACACGCGTCTGGCGCGGATCTATCTGAGCTTCGTGCGCGAGCTTCACATCCAGCGCTACCGGGCGCTGTCCAGCGGCGATGTGCTGCATGTCTCCAATTCCGAGCACCGCGCCATCCTCGACGCGCTTGCCGCGCGCGACCCTGTGCGCGCTCTGATCGCCGCCCGTGGCCACATTCTCAACGGCATCCGGCGCACACGGCAGGCCGGCGAGCCGGGACCGGCGCATGAACGGGCTCCCGAGCCCCGCATACCTCTCGTCGAGTAGGATGTGGTCGGCAGAAAGAGTGTTGACGGTCTGCATCGCGGATTGCCGTGCAGCGGGAGCGGCGGACCCGATGACGACAGCGAAGCGAGGTCGGAATGAAAAACACGCGCAATTACCGCATCGCGGTCATAGCTGGCGACGGCATCGGCAAGGAAGTGGTGCCGGAAGGCCTGCGGGTTCTCGAGGCCGCGGCTTCCCGCCATAGCTTCACGCTCAGGCTCGAGGAGATGGAGTTCGCCTCCTGCGACTACTATCTGCGCCATGGCACGATGATGCCGGAAGACTGGCGCGAGCGCATCGGCTCGCATGACGCGATCTTCTTCGGCGCGGTCGGCTGGCCCGAGAAAGTGCCGGACCATGTTTCGCTCTGGGGCTCGCTCATCCAGTTCCGCCGCGAATTCGACCAGTATGTGAATCTGCGTCCGGTGAGGCTCATGCCGGGCGTTCCCTCGCCGCTGGCCAGCCGCCGGCCCGGCGACATCGACTTCTATGTCGTGCGTGAAAACACCGAGGGCGAATATTCGTCGATCGGCGGGCGTATCTTCGCCGGCACCGAGCGCGAGGTGGTGGTGCAGGAGACCGTGATGACGCGCATCGGCATCGATCGCATCCTGCGCTTCGCCTTCGAGCTGGCGCAGAAGCGCGAGAAGCGCCATCTCACCTCGGCCACGAAATCGAACGGCATCTCGATCACCATGCCCTATTGGGACGAGCGCGTGGAAGCCATGGCGCGCCGCTATCCCGACGTGCGCTGGGACAAATACCACATCGATATCCTGACCGCCCATTTCGTGCGCAATCCCGACTGGTTCGACGTCGTCGTCGCCTCCAACCTGTTCGGCGATATCCTGTCCGACCTGGGCCCCGCCTGCACCGGGACCATCGGCATAGCGCCGTCGGGCAATATCAATCCCGAACGCACTGCGCCCTCTCTCTTCGAGCCGGTGCACGGCTCGGCGCCCGACATCGCCGGCAAGGGCGTCGCCAATCCCATCGGCCAGATCTGGTCGGCGGCCATGATGCTCGATCATCTGGGCGAGGCCGAAGCGGCGAGGTCCGTAGTCGCCTCGATCGAGACCGTGCTCGCCGAGCCCCTGCTCAGGACGGGCGATCTCGGCGGCAAGGCCGGCACGGTCGAATGCGGCAAGGCCGTGGCCGAAGCGCTGGCGTGAAGATTGTTGACAATTTTCTGTTGACGATTATTCTCATGCCATGACGGCGACCGACCTGAGGATGCTGCGCGCCCATTCCCTGACCACGGTGCTCCAGGGCGAGATCGAGCATCTCATCCTCTCGGGCGCTTTTGCCGGCGGCGAGCGCCTGAACGAGAACGCCCTCGCTGCGCGTTTCAAGGTCAGCCGCGGCCCCGTGCGCGAGGCCTGCCGTGCCTTGGCTGAGAAGGGGCTGCTGGAGCTCGTTCCCAATCGCGGCCTGTTCATCCGCCGGCTCAGCCGGCAGGATGCCGAGGATCTCTATGACATCCGCGCCGGCCTGTTCGCGCTCGCCGCGCGCCTCCTGGCGCCGCGCATCACCGCCGCCGAGCTTGCCCATATGGAGGAACTCACGACCGAGATGGACCGGGCGGCCGACGCCCGCTCGCTCGACGACTACTACCCGCTCAATCTCGCCTTTCACGAGGCCTTGCTGGATGGTTCCGGGAACCGGCGGCTCGTCGGCGAATACCGGAAGCTGATCAAGGAGCTCCATCTCTTCCGCGCCCGGGGGCTTCTTCAGGGCGGCGGTCTCACGGTGTCCAATGAAGAGCATCGTGAGATCGTCGCCGCATTGCGCCGCCATGATCCGATCGCCGCTCATGAAGCCGCTTTCCGGCACGTTCAGAACGGCAAGGCGCGCATGCTCTCGGTCGGTGAGCCCGCTGAAGTCAAGGCATCGTGATCGGAGAGTTTCGGTTCCGGCCCCGGGAGCGGCCCAATAACGACAAAGCCACAAAACCAAGATGAGGAGGATGTCCATGACCATACATGCCCGGCGCCAGGCCCTCATGGGGCTCGCCGCTTCCCTGCTGTTTGCGGTTGGAGCTTCAGCCCAGGCGCAGCCCAAATATCCGGTCGATACGGTGAAGCTCATCACCCATTCGAGCCCGGGCGGCGGCAGCGACGTGTTCCTGCGCGAAATGGGCCCCTATCTGGAGCCTTATATCGGCTCGACCGTGGTCGTCGAGAACCGGCAGGGCGGCAGCGGCGCCAAGGCTTTGGCCTATCTGGTGGGGCAGCCGGCCGACGGCGGCATTTTCTATGCGACGACGCCGACCTATATCTACACATCCTTGTTGAGCCAGCCGGAAGCGACCTACAAGGATGTCGAGCCGCTGGTGAACGTGTTCTACGATCCCGAGATCGTCTACACCGCCGCCGATTCGAAATTCCAGACCCTCGATGACGTCATCAAGGCGGCGAAGGAGAGCCGCGGAAAATGGGGCGCCGCCAATCCCGCCTCGCTGGAACGCCAGCTTCTCGAGCAGATGAAGAAGACGACGGAGGCCAACGCCTCGATCGTGACCTTCGAAGGCGGCGGCGACATGCTCATCAACGTGCTCAATCACTCGCTCGACATCGGGGTAGGCGAGGTACAGGAGGTGCGGGGCCAGCTCGATGCCGGCAAGGTCAGGATCCTCGCGGTCCTCGGCGACGAGCGCCTGACGCAGTTCCCCGATGTCAAGACGGCGAAGGAGCAGGGTGTCGCGATCGCGGCCGTGAAATTCCGCGGCCTTGCCGGCCCCAAGGGTCTTCCGGAGGAAATCATCGCGGCCTGGGAAGCGGCCATCCCGAAGCTTCTCGAAGATCCCAAATACAAGGAGATCTACACCGCCAACAACCTGCAGCCCGGCTTCATCAAGCATGACGACTATGTCGCCTTCATCGACAAGTTCGGCAGCGACACGGAAACCTTCTTGCGCGAGTCGGGCGTGATCAAATGAATCGCGACTTCGCCTGCGGATGTTTCGCGCTCGCGATCGCAGTCGGCTATTTTGCGGTCGCGACCACCATCCATGCGAGCCAGCTCGACGATGCGGTGGGGCCTGTCGGCCTGCCCAGGAGCTATGCCGCCGTCATGGCCGGGCTGGCGCTCATTCTGATCGTGCGCGGGATCGTCCAGCATCGCCGCTCGACGGCGGCGGGCCAGGGCGGAGCCCTGGCCTGGAGCGGCGGGGAATGGGTCAGGGCGCGCCGCGCCGCCGGCATCATCGCCATCGGCGGGCTCTATATCCTCCTCGTTCCGTGGCTCGGCTACATCCTGTCGCTCACGGGGCTGATCGCGACCACCGCCTACTATCAAGGCGGCAGGATCGACCTCAGGCTGGTCGTCACCGCGTTGCTGGGCGCCATCTTCATGTGGGCGATCTTCGTCCTGTTGTTGCAGGTGCCGCAGCCGCCCGGCATCTGGCCGTCCATTATCTAGAGCCGCCCGGATGGACCACGCATTTCAGGTGCTCCTCGATTTCTTCTCCTCGCCGATCGTCCCTGCGGCCTTCGCCGGCATCGCCTGGGGCATTCTCGGCGGCGCGCTGCCCGGCATCTCGCCTTCCATCACCATAGCCCTGCTCCTGCCCTTCACCTACGGCATGGATCCGGCCGGCGCCATCGTGCTCCTGGCGTCGGCCTATTTCGGCGCGGAATATGGCGGCTCGATCCCCGCCATCCTCATCCGCACCCCGGGCACCAACGCCGCCGCCGCCACGCTGCTCGACGGCTATGCGATGAAGGAACAGGGCAAGGCCGGCGAAGCGCTCGGCATCTCGCTCTATTCCGGCGTGATCGGCGGCTGTGTCGGACTGGCGATGCTGGTTCTCCTCACCGAGCCTCTGTCGCGCATCGCGCTGGCCTTTCAGCCGGCCGCCTATTTCGCTCTGGGCGTATTGGGACTGAGCGTCATCGCCTCGCTTTCCGGGCAATCGCTGATCAAGGGCGTGATCGCCGGGGTGATGGGCCTGATGATCGCCTCGATCGGCAGCGATCCGGTCACCGGCATGAACCGTTTTACGTTCGGCAGTCCCGAGCTCCTGTCCGGCGTGCCGCCCATTCTGGTCATGGTCGGCCTCTTCGCCATAACCGAGCTTTTGCGGCAGAGTGGCGAGAAGGGCTGGGCCCGGGCCGACCAGAAGTCGGCCCGCATCAAGTTCCCGAGCCGCGCGATCTGGAAGCGCATCGCGGTGCCGCAGTTCATCGGCTCGGTCATGGGCGTCATCGAAGGCCTGACGCCTGGCGGCGGCGGGACGATCGCGGCCTTCCTGGCCTACAATGAGGCGCGGCGCTGGTCGCCCAATCGCGACCAGTTCGGCCATGGCGCGCCCGAAGGCATAGCGGCTCCCGAAACCGCCAACACCTCGGTGTCGAAGACCGCCCTCATTCCGATGATGAGCCTCGGCATTCCGGGCTCCAACTCGGCCGCGGTCCTGCTCGGCGGGTTTCTCATCCAGGGCCTCATTCCCGGGCCCATGCTCTTCGTCAAGCATGCCGAGTTCGTGAACGATCTCTATCTCGGCCTTGCCGTCGGCATACCGGCGCTGCTGATCATCGGCCATCTCATCATGCCGCCCTGCATCTGGCTGGTGAACCGGCCGAAATACCTGCTCATGGCCTTCGTCTATGCGCTGATCGTGTCGGGGATCTATTCGATAGAGAACAGCCTGTTCCAGCTCGCCATCGTCATCGGCTTCGGCGTGCTCGGCTATGTCATGAAGCTTCTCGACCTTCCGTTCCTGCCCATGGTGCTCGGCGTCGTCCTCGGCTTCATGGTCGAATCGAATTTCCGCCGCGCGCTCGTTCTGTCGGATGGCGACTATATGGCCTTCGTCGAAAACCCGATCGCGGCCGGCCTGCTCGCCGCCTCGCTGCTGTTCATCGTGACTTCGGTCATCCGCCATCTCCGCGATGCGAGGAAGAGCGGCGCCGCCTCGGTGGGTCACAGCCATGGCTGACATGATGAAGTCTGCAGCCGTTGCCGAGCAGGTGGCCGCATCGCTGGCGCAGGCGTCGGCGCGGCCGTTGCCGCAGGACGTCGTGGAAACGCTGCGCAAGCTCATGCTCGATATCGCCGGCCTCATCATAGCGGCGCGCAACGAGGATTATGTCCGGGCCGCCCTCGCCTCCGGCGATCACGGCGGCGGCTGCACCGCTCTTGGCCATGACCGCTCCCTCGATGCCTATACCGCCGCGCTCGTCAACGGCACCGCGGCGCATGGCGAGGACTATGACGACACGTTCGAAGGCGGCCCCGTCCATTCGGGCGCCGTCATCGTGCCGGCGGTCCTCGCCATATGCGAGCGCGAGCGCCTCGGTGGCGAACGCCTCTACAAGGGCATGGCCGCCGGAGTCGAGCTGCTCTGCCGCCTGAGCCTCGTTGCGCCCAAGGCCATTCACAAGGCGGGCTTCCATCCGACGGCGGTCATCGGTGCGATCGCCGCCGCCGCCGGGGTCAGCGTGGCCCTCGGCCTTTCACGGGCACAGACCGTCTCCGCCCTGGGGATCGCCGGCAGCATGGCGTCGGGCCTCATCGAATATCTCGCCGAGGGGACATGGACCAAGAGAATGCATGCCGGCTGGGCCGCCCAATCGGGCATCCGGGCCGCCCTGATGGCGCGCGCCGGGTTCCTGGGGCCGCGCACCGTGCTCGAAGGTCCGCATGGCTTCTTCCACGGCTTTGCGCCGGGGCGCCCGCCCGACTTCGATCCGCTCCTCGACGGCCTGGGCGAGAACTGGCTCCTGACCGCGATCGCCTTCAAGCCCTATGCCTGCGGAACCATGACCCAGCCCTTCATCGATTGCGCCATCGGGCTGGCGGAGGAGGGGGTGGCTGCCGACGATATCGCCGACATGCTCTGCGAAGTCGGTGAAGGAACGGTGCATCGCCTGTGGGAGCCGCTGGCGGTCAAGCACAACCCGCAGACCCCATATGCCGCGAAGTTCTCGACGCCCTATTGCATGGCGCTGGGCTTCATCCATCGCAAGGCCGGGTTGTCGCAATTCACGCAAGCGGAGATCGCCAATGCCGATGTCGCGCGGCTTGCCGGCAAGATCCGCTATGTCGTCAATCCGCTCGATGAGTATCCCAGGAACTTCACCGGCCATCTGCGGGCGACGCTGAAGGACGGAAGAGTGAGGGAATTGCGCCAGGCGCATATGCGCGGCGGTGCCCATGCCCCGCTCACCGGCGCCGAGATCGAGAGCAAGTTCATGGACAACGCTCTCTATGGTGGATGGCCGCGGGAAAAGGCCGAGCGTCTGCGCCTGTTCATCGAAAAGCTCGCCGCCCGGGAGAGCGTCGCCGCCATCAGGGAGTTTGGCGCGTGAGCGGCAGTCGCGAGCTCGATGGCCGCGTGGCGATCGTCACCGGCGCCGCCCGCAATATCGGCCGCGCCATCGCGCTGGCGCTCGCCGCCGCAGGAGCGTCGGTCGCGGTCAACGTCCTCAAATCCCTGAACGAGGCGCGGGAGACCGCCGAGCTCATCAAATCCGCGGGCGGCGCGGCGGCCGTGATCCAGGCCGACGTCGCGACGCCACAGGGCGCGCAACGGCTGGTCGAGGAAACCGCCGCCGCCTTCGGGAAGATCGACATCCTGGTCAACAACGCGGCGGTCCGGCGCGAGACGGAGTTCAAGGCCTTGGCTTATGACGAATGGCGCAGCGTCGTCGCCACGATACTCGACGGCGCCTATCTCATGGCGCATGCGGCCCTTCCCTTCATCGAGCGCAGCGATGCCGGCGCCATCGTCAATATCGGCGGCCTCAGCGCCCATACCGGCGCGCGCAACCGCGCCCATGTCGTCGCCGCGAAAGCCGGCCTCGCCGGCCTGACGCGCGCCCTGGCGCACGATCTTTCCTCCTCCGGCGTCACCGTCAACTGCGTGGCGCCCGGCATGATCGATACGATAAGAGGCGGCTCGGCGGCGTCAGCCCCCCATCACCACCAGGGCCGTGTGCCGGTGGTCGGCCGGCTCGGCACGCCGCAGGAGATCGCTTCGCTGGTGTGCTATCTGGCCGGCCCGCATGCGCGCTATCTCACCGGCCAGACGCTCCACGCCAATGGCGGGCTTTTCATGCCGTGAATTCCATGACCGGAAGGCTTTCAGGGCACGCCCTCAATTGAAACAGGAGACAAGAATGGAAGTCACGAGGGAGCTGGCGCGCTGGGTCGTCGGATGCGCACAGGGCGACGTTCCCGCTCCCGTCCGCGCGGAAGCCGTCCGGTCCTTCCTGAACTGGACCGGCTGCGCCGTGGGCGGTTCGGCGCACGAGACCGTGACGCGGGCACTTGCGGCCATCACGCCTTTCGCGGGGCCGGAACAGGCGTCGGTGCTGGGCCGCCGCAACCGCCTCGACATATTGAATGCGGCGCTGGTGAACGGCATGGCGAGCCATGTGTTCGACTTCGACGACACCCATCTCAAGACCATCATCCATCCGTCGGGACCGGTTGCGGCGGCGATCCTGGCGCTCGGCGAATATCAGCCCGTTTCCGGCGCCGAGTTCCTGCACGCCTTCATTCTGGGCGTCGAGGTCGAGTGCCGGATCGGCAACGCCGTCTACCCGGCGCATTACGATATCGGCTGGCACATCACGGGAACCGCGGGCGTGTTCGGGGCGGCGGCGGCATGCGGGAAGCTCCTCGGGTTGAGCGAGCAGCAGATGGTCTGGGCGCTCGGCATTGCCGGCACCCAGTCCGCGGGCTTCCGCGAGATGTTCGGCACCATGTGCAAGAGCTTTCATCCCGGGCGCGCCGCGCAGAACGGGCTGATGGCGGCCCTGCTCGCGGCGAAGGACTACACGAGCTCGAACCGTGTGCTCGAGGCGCCGCGCGGCTTCGCTCATGTGATGTCGACGGCGCGCGATTTCGGCGAGATCGTCCGCGGACTGGGCGGGACCTACGAAATATCTCTCAACACCTACAAGCCCTTTGCCTGCGGCATCGTCATCCATCCTGCGATCGACGCCTGCATCCAGCTGCGCGAAGAGCACGGGCTCGAAGCCGGCGACATCGTCGGGATCGTGCTCCGGGTGCATCCGCTGGTTCTCGAGCTCACCGGCAAGAAGACGCCGCAAACCGGGCTGGAAGGCAAGTTCAGCGTCTATCATTCGGCGGCGGTCGGCCTCATCGCCGGAAACGCCGGCGAGGAGCAGTACAGCGATGCGATGGTGCGCGATCCGGAGGTCGTCGCCTTGCGCGACCGCGTCCGGGCGGAGGCCGCTCCCGACGTCAGGGAGGACGAGGTCTACGCATCCGTCACGCTGAAGGACGGCCGCGGAATCGAAAAACATGTCGCGCACGCGATCGGCAGCCTGGAGCGGCCGATGAGCAACAAGCACCTGGAGAGGAAATTCCGCGGGCTCACCGTCAATGTCATCGGAGTCGAGGCGACGGAGGAGCTTCTGAAGCTCTGCTGGTCGATCGAGGAGCTTTCGGCCATCGCCGGGCTGGCGCGCTGCGCCGCATTGCCGTCCGCGGTCTCTGCGGCGGAATAGAGGATGCTTTCCATCGGTGTCATGAATGGCGACGACATCGGGCATGAGATCGTGCCCGAAACGGTCAAGGTCATGCGCGAGGCGGCAAAGCTTCATGGCCTGGGCATCGACTGGCATGACCTGCCGCTCGGCCGCAGCGCCTTCGACAGGCTGGGCACGACGATGCCGGCCGACACGCTCGAACGGCTGGAGAGGCTGGATGGATGGATCCTCGGGCCGATAGGCCACCGCAGCTATCCGAAGCATCCGCAAGCCGTCAACCCGCATCCGATCCTGCGCAAGCATTTCGATCTTTTCGCGAATATCCGCCCGGCCAGGTCGTATCGCAGCCTGCCGTCGCTCCATCAGGACGTCGATCTCGTCATCGTGCGGGAGAACAACGAAGGATTCCAGCCGGACCGCAATGTCGTCGCCGGTTCCGGCGAGTTCAGGCCGAGCCACGATATGACGATCTCGGTGCGGGTGATCACCCGGGAAGGGTCCTCGAAAGTGGCCCGGGCCGCCTTCGAGCTGGCCCGCGCCCGGCGGCGCAGGCTCGACGTCGTTCACAAGGAAACGGTGTTCAAGCTCGGCTGCGGCATGTTCGCCGAAGAATGCCGCAAGCTGCGGGCGGAGTTTCCTGAGGTCGAGTATGACGAGACGATGGTCGATACTTTTGCGCTGCGGCTCGTCATGCGGCCGCAATGCTACGATGTGGTGGTGACGACGAACATGTTCGGCGACATCCTGTCGGACGAGGCGGCGGGACTGGTCGGGGGCCTCGGCATGGCGCCCGGCCTGTCGGCCGGCCGGCGGTGGGCGATGGCGCAGGCGACGCATGGTTCCGCGCCCGACATCGCCGGGCGCGGCATCGCCAATCCCTATGCGATGATCATGTCGGGCAAGATGCTGCTCGACTGGCTCGGCCGCAAGCACGAGATCGCCGCGGCCACGCACGCGGCGCGGGCCATCGAGAAAGCGGTCGATCTGGTGATCGAGGAGAAGCGGTCGCTGACGCCGGATCTCGGCGGCGACGGCAGTACCGGCGCCATGGCGGATGCCGTCTGCACGGCACTCGCCTGAAGCACAACTATCGAGCGCTCCGGCCCCGATCCGACGGGGCAGAGCGTCGGGGTCGAGGACCCCGACTGTCTCGTCTCCCGTGGCGTCGGCTTTATCTTATGTCTTCGCGAGCTTCATGAGCTCGACGGCGCAGGCGTCGGCGACGTCGTCATTGGGCTTTTCGCTGCCGGGCAGCGTGGCCCAGCCCTGCTTTTCGACATAGTCGCCGCGCTTGTAGGAGCTCTCCTTCTGCAGGGCGGCAAGCTGCGTCATCTGCATGGCCTGCGGCTGGCTCTTGAACTGGGCGACGCAGATCGGCGCCAGCGCCGCGAGGGCGGCTTTCTCTCCATGGTCCTTCGCCATCTTCTCGGCGGAGGCGCTGGTGACCACCCAGCCGGCGCTGAAGCCGATGATGGTGAAGATGACGGCGCCGGCAACCCCGCCCCACACGGCCGGCTTGATCCATTCAGGAATGCTCATGGCGATCTCCCTAACCTTGATTTGGTTTGCCCGCCGAGTCTGCACAAGCCGGGACGGCAGATGAATGGGTACTGCTACCTACTTCATTGTCGCGGAGTTCGACTCTTCAATCAGGGACGATATGCCGCCGGGGCCGGGCTGGTCTTCCTTGCGCCGAGGCACGAGGTGATTTTCGGCCAGGCAGCGGCGCCACCTGTCTTGCAGGGTGCGTTTCCTGCCCGGTCCACTTGACCTCCGTATCCGGCAGCAAGCCCGAACGCCATCGGGAGTTGCTGCACGGCAGGACTTCAGATTTTGATTTGCCTGTGGCAGTACTGGCCGAGGACGGCAAGGCGGGGGGCGATCAATTGAGGCGGTTTCGAGTATTGAGGCGCTCACGCGCCATGCTGAATGCCCGCCATCTGTGGCGGCCGCGAATGGTATTCTGGGCCGGGGCCGCCGCCATCGGCGTGATCAGCGTCGGGTTCGCGATGCTGGCCGATCGTGCCCAGGCGATCTTTGCCGCGGCGATATATCAGCCTGGAGGCTGGCGGCCATTCGCGCCGCTCCTCATAACGCCTCTCGGATTTGTGGTGTGCGCATGGTCTTGCGCCGCGTTCCTTTCCGGCTCGCAGGGCAGCGGCATCCCGCAGGCCATCGCGGCCCGCCATTTGCGCGACGACGAGGATCGCACCCATATTCTCTCGCTCGGCATCGCGGCGGGCAAGATCGCCCTGACCTCGCTCGGCCTGCTTTGCGGCGCATCGATAGGCCGTGAGGGCCCGACGGTTCAGGTCGGTGCGTCGATCATGCTGCAGGCGGCGCGATGGGGCGGAATGGTTCACGCGAGGGGGCTCATCCTTGCCGGTTCGGCGGCAGGGATCGCCGCCGCATTCAACACGCCGCTGGCCGGCATCGTCTTCGCGATTGAAGAAATGGGCCGCGAATATGAATCTCGCGCCAACGGCCTGGTATTGATGGCCGTGATTCTCGCCGGGCTGGCGGCATTGGGGCTTGTCGGAAATTACACCTATTTCGGCGCGGCCAGAGGCGCGATCACGCTTGCCACCGGCTGGCCGTTCGTGCTCGCCTGCGGAGTGACAGGCGGGGCGCTGGGCGCAGCGTTCTCCTGGGCGGCGCTCAAGGCCATGCGGCGCATCAGGCGCTGGAACGCGCTCCAGCCATTGGCCCGGACACTCGTGGTCGCCGCCGCGTGCGGCCTGCTCGTCGCGGTGATCGGGATCGGCTCGCAAGGGGCGACGTTCGGAACCGGCTATTCGCAGGCGAGGCTGGCCGTCGAGGGAACGCCGTTGCCGTTCTTTTTCTTTCTGGAGAAACTGCTTGCCGGCCTGCTTTCGATGATATCGGGCATTCCCGGCGGCCTCTTCGCGCCGTCCCTGGCGGTGGGAGCGGGAATTGGCAGCTCTCTCGCCGTGATCTTCGGTCTCAGCACCAGCATAGCGGCGCCGCTCGGCATGGCCGGTTATTTCGCCGGAGTCGTCCAGGCCCCGATGACGGCCTTTGTCATCATTCTCGAGATGACCGGGAATCATGAGAATGTCATACCGCTCATGTGTGTGTCGGTTCTGGGCTACGGCACGGCGCGGATGATTTCACGAGAGCCCCTCTATCACGCGCTCGCGCGGAATTTCGTGGCTGAAGCCATCCGACGCAAACGCTCGGAGGACGACCCGGGCGCCATTCATGGAGGCCGATCCTGATCTGGTTTCGAAGGACGTGAGCCGCGCTGCCGCCTAGCGCTCGAGACAGATGGCGACGCCCTGGCCGCCGCCGATGCACAGGGAGGCGAGGCCCTTGCGGGCGTTCCGCCTGACCATCTCGTGCAGCAGGGTGACGACGATGCGGCATCCCGAGCCGGCCAGGGGATGGCCAAGCGCGATGGCTCCGCCGTTCACGTTGATGCGCTCCTCGTCCCATCCCATCTCGCGATTGACCGCGATCGCCTGCGCCGCAAAGGCCTCGTTGATCTCGAGCAGGTCGAGGTCGTCCGCCCGCCATCCGGCTTTCGCCAGCGCCCTGCGGCTCGCCGCGACCGGCCCCAGTCCCATGTCCAGGGGCTCGACCGCGCCCGACGCATAGGCCGCGATGCGTGCAAGCGGCTCGAGGCCGTGCCGCCGGAGCGCCGCCCCCGCCGCGACGACCACCGCCGCGGCACCGTCGTTCAGCCCCGAGGAATTGCCCGCGGTGATCGTTCCATCGGGCTCGAAGGCGGGCTTCAGCCGGCCCAGGCGCTCCATCGAGGCGTCCGGCTGCGGATGCTCGTCGCTGGCGACGGCCGCGGCACCGGCGGGCGAGGCCACCGCGATCGGAACGATCTCGGTCGCGAAGATCCCGCCATCTTGCGCGTTCCGGGCCTTGACCTGCGACGCCAGGGCAAACCGGTCCTGAGCTTCGCGCGTGATCTGATAGCGCCACGCCAGACGCTCCACCGTGACGCCCATATGCACACCGTGAAAGGCGTCGGTCAGGCCGTCGACGAGCATCGAGTCGCGCACGGTCTGCTCTCCCATGCGATGGCCCCGGCGCATGCCGTAGAGAAGATGGGGAGCCTCGGTCATGCTGTCCTGGCCGCCGGCCACGACGATTTCGGCATCGCCGCATTGGATGGCCTGTGCCGCGAGATGGATGGATCTCTGTCCCGCCCCGCAGACCTGGTTCACGGTCAGAGCCGGCGTCGTGACGGGCAGGCCGGCGCCAAGGGCCGCCTGGCGTGCCGGGTTCTGTCCCGCCCCGCCGGTCAGGACCTGCCCCATGACGACGTCCGACACGGCGGCGGGATCCAGCGCGCTCTCGGCGATCATGCCGGCGATGACCTGAGCGCCGATGGCCGACGCCGGAAGGCCGGAAAGCGAGCCGTTCAGCTTTCCGATCGGCGAGCGCTTGGCCGCAACGATATAGGCGTCGGTCTGCATGGATCAGGGACCTCTTGCATTTCTACTTATAACCAATAATCTGCCTTCCGGGAAGCCTGCGGAAGGACGTCGTGAAAAAAGCGAAGGCGCGGGGGCGCGGAAGGCCTCGATATGATGCGGAGGACGCCAAGGCCGCGGCGGCCTTCCGCAAGCTCGGCGCCAAGACGATCCTCGAGCGCGACGACATGGCGCCATTGTGGGTGCAGCTGCGCAACCGGATCGAGGACGCGATGAACAAGGGCATCCTCGCGGCGAATTCGCGGATCCCGTCCGAACAGGCCTTCTGCGAGATGTTCGGGGTTTCCAAGCCGGTCGTGCGCGCCGCCCTGGGCGCTCTCTCCATGGACGGACGGGTCATCAAGATGCCCCGCAAGGGCATGTTCGTGGCGCCGCCGCGCGAGCATGTCGATTTCATGGCAACCAATCTCGGCGTGTTCGGCGATCTGACCGCCAAGGGGCACCGGGTTTCGACCAGGACCTTCGAGTTCGCGAGGACGAAACCCTCGGAAAAGGAGCGCCGCATATTCGGGCTCCCGCCGGAAGGCGACGTCGTGCGGATCGGGCGGGTGTATATGTCCGACGACGTGCCGATCACCATGACGCATATCTCCCTGCCCGGACACCGCGTGCCCGGACTGGAGACGCGCAGCATCGAGAACAGGTCGGTCTTCCAGACCCTGCGCGAGCTCTATGGGATCACCCTTTCGCGCGCCGACCGCTGGCTGACGGCGGCGCTGCCCACGGCGGAGCAGGTGGAGCGCATGGGGATATCGGCGCACACGCCGCTCATCGCCATCGAATCGCTCGCCTATGACGCCGACGGAATGCCTCTCGAATATTATGAGGCCGTCTACAACTCCTCGCTGGCGCGCATTCACATGGCGGTCGGACATTCTCCAGGCGAGCGGCTTCTGAAAACATCTTTCTGATCATAACCAGATTGACATTGTGGTTATGGTCAGATAGTTCTGACCTGAAACGCTGCGAAATACGTGAACGCGCGCCGAGCGGCCTTCGGGCGGTGCCTGCGGGGCAGGGAGGAGTGAGTGGACTATCGCCATCTGCTCGACATGACGGACACCGTCTCGGTGGTGACCGGCGGCGCGAGCGGCATAGGTTTCGAGACGGCGCGCGCCCTGGGGGCGGCCGGATCGACCGTCGTTCTCCTCGACCGGAACGAGGACGGCCTCACGCAGGCCGGGAGTGCTCTGCGCGCCGCCGGCGTGGCCGTGGCGGCCGCCGAAAGGCTTGACGTCACCGAGCCTGCTGCCGTCACCCAGATGGCCGACCGGCTCCACGACGAGTTCGGCGCGGCCGACGTCCTGGTCAACAGCGCCGGCATCGCGCGGCTGAACACCGGCCTCGCGACCCCCGATGACGAATGGCGCCTCGTCATGGACGTCAATGTGAACGGCACTTACTGGTGCTGCCGCGCCTTCGGCCGCCACATGATCGCCCGCGGCAAGGGCAGCATCGTCAATCTCGGCTCGATGTCGGGCATCATCGTCAACCGCCCGCAGACGTCGCCTTCTTACATGGCCAGCAAGGGCGCGGTGCATCAGCTCACCAGGGCGCTGGGCGCCGAATGGGCAAGGTCGGGCGTGCGCGTGAACGCCCTGGCGCCGGGCTATGTCGGCACCGACATGACGCTCAAGATGCGCGAAA
Source organism: Parvibaculaceae bacterium (assembly GCA_050246735.1). Taxonomy (GTDB): domain Bacteria; phylum Pseudomonadota; class Alphaproteobacteria; order Rhizobiales; family Aestuariivirgaceae; genus Taklimakanibacter. Next base: position 333,881 of record JBFWVM010000002.1, read on the forward strand.
GACCCGAACTGTTCAATGTATGGCTCGACATGACGCCCATGGGCCGATGCGGCGAGCCCTCGGAGATCGCCGCCGCCGCGCTGTTCCTGGCGTCCGCGGCATCGTCATACATCACGGGATCCGTTCTATCGATCGACGGAGGATATACCGCGTGGTGACGCCGGCATGGAGAAACGGAAGCTGATGGACAAGGATGAACGCCAGAAAAGGCAGTCGATCATCGATGCCTGCCTGGAAATGAATGCGGTCGGAATCAACCAGGGCACGTCCGGCAATATCAGCCTGCGGCACGGCGAGGGCATGCTGCTGACGCCGACGAGCGTTCCCTACAAGTCGCTGAAGCCGGAGGATATCGTCTTCATGCGCCGCGACGGCGGCTGGGAAGGTCCGTTGCGGCCGTCCAGCGAATGGCGCTTCCACCTCGACATCATGAAGGCGCGCCCGGACGTCAACGCCATACTCCACGCTCACCCGCTCTACTGCACGACGATCGCGATCATGGGGCACGATATCCCCCCGCTCCATTACATGATCGCCGTCGCCGGCGGCAGCACGATCCGCTGCGCCCCCTATGCGACTTTCGGAACCGCCGAGCTGTCGGCCAACGCGGTCAAGGCGCTGGAGGGGCGGCTGGCCTGCCTGCTCCAGCATCACGGAATGATCGCCTGCGGCAAGACGCTCGACAAGGCCATGTGGCTCGCCGTCGAGGTGGAGACGCTGGCGCGGCAATATCATGGCTGCCTGCAGCTCGGAAAAGTCCCGCTGCTGCCCGAGGCCGAGATCGAGAACGTCATGAACCGCATCGCCGCGGGGGCCTATGGCCAAAAGGAGACCACCGCCGCGGCCTGAGGGCCCGCGGGATCGCAATTGCCGCGCAAAAGGCGCTGCAAGCGCCCCGAAGCCGGGGCATGAAACCGAGATGGGAGGAAGATCGATGTTGGACGTTTTCGGGCGACGCGCAAGCGGGTTGAAACTGGCGGCCGCCGCCTTCGGGGTGTTGTGCGCCATCCATGCGGCCGGTACCGCCGGGGCGGAAGAGCTTTCGCTCAAGGGCAAGAAGATCGGCGTATCGATCGTCGGCACCGATCACTACTGGGACCTGATGGCCTTCCGGGGCATCACCGAGGAGATCAAGAAACTTGGCGGCGAGGCCATAGCGCTCGATGCCGGCCGCAAGGATCAGCAGCAGATCGCCCATCTGCAGACGCTTCTGGCCCAGAAGCCCGACGCTGTCGTCGAGGTGCTCGGCAATATCGAGGTCCTGAATCCCTGGCTGCAGAAGATCAAGGAAGCCGGAATTCCGTTGTTCACCGTCGATACGGTGACGCCGCACGCCCTCAACAACACCACGTCGAACAACTACAATATCGGCGCCGAGATCGCCCTGCAGATGGTGGCCGACATGGGCGGCAAGGGCAATGTCCTCGTATTCAACGGCTTTTACAGCGTGCCCGTCTGCAAGATCAGGTATGACCAGCTCAAATATGTCCTGACGTCGTTCCCCGATGTCAAGATCGTCGAGCCGGAGCTGCGCGACGTGATCCCGAACACCGTGCAGAAGGCCTATTCCGACGTCACCGACATGCTCACCAAGATGCCGGAAAAGGGGTCCGTCAAGGCTGTCTGGGCGTGCTGGGACGTGCCGCAGATCGGCGCCTCCCAGGCCGTGGAAGCCGCCGGCCGCACGGAAGTGAAGACCTACGGCATCGACGGCAGCCCCGAGGTGATCAAGATGGTCATGGACCCGAAGTCGCCGGCGGCGGCGGTCGCAGCCCAGCAGCCCTATGAGATCGGCAAGACGGCGGTGCAGAATGTCGCCAAGTACCTGGGAGGCGAGACGGTGCCGCCGTTCACGATGGTCCCCGCCGTCCTCATCAACAAGGAGAATGCCGCCGAGAAGGGCAAGCCGTTCCTCGACGCGGCCGAAGCGGCAGGCGCGAAATAGCCGCACTTGACGGGACCGCGGCAGGAATCGCCGCGGCCCCCGCTTTCCTGTCGAGAAGGTTGACTCATGTCGACACCCTCTCTGCGTATGAAAGGCATCTGCAAGGCGTTCGGACCCGTCAAGGCGCTGGTGGACGCGAATCTCGAGGTCATGCCGGGAACCATCCACGGCCTCGTCGGGCAGAACGGTGCCGGAAAGTCGACGATCATCAAGGTGCTCGCCGGCATCGTGGCGCCCGATGCGGGAACGATCGAGATCGCCGGGCGTCCGGTCGCGCGGCTGACGCCGGCTTCGGTTGAACGGCTCGGCGTCCATTTCATCCACCAGGATCGCCTGCTGGTGCCGACGGCGACCGTCGGAGAGGCCGTCTTTCTGCGCCACGAGATCGGCGTCGGACCTTTCATCAGCCGCCGGCGGATGGCGGCGGAAGCCGGCAGGCTTTTGCGAAAGTACTTTGATGTCGAGCTTCCGGCCGGCGCGCTGATCAAGGACCTGACGACGGCGCAGCAGAAGATCGTGCAGATCACGCGCGCGCTTGCCCAGAAGGCCGCGGTGCTCGTGCTCGACGAGCCGACGGCGTCGCTGGTGAAGACGGAGGTCGACAGCCTTTTCGCCGTTCTGCGCCGCCTGAAGGCCGAGGGGATCGCGATCATCTTCATTTCGCATTACATGCAGGAGATCGACCGGCTTTGCGACGTCGTGACCGTGATGCGCAATGGCGCCGATGTGGGCACGGTCCGGCCCGCCGAGACGACCATCGACAGGATCATCGCCATGATGATCGCGCGCGACGTCGGCGCCATGTTTCCGCAGCGCAAGGCCGCGATCGGGGAACCGCTTCTCGAAGTTTCGGATCTCGGCCTCGCCGGCAAGTTCCGGAATATCAGCTTCGCCGTCCGGCGGGGAGAGATCGTCGGCATCACCGGTCTCCTCGGATCGGGAGTCAAGGAAATCGTCCACTGCCTGTTCGGCCTTGCGAGCGCCGATCACGGAACGATCGCGGTCGCCGGAAAGGCCGTGCGTCCGGCTTCTCCCCATGACGCGGTCGCCGCCGGCCTGGCGCTTTTGCCCGAGGACCGGCGCGCCCATGGCATAGCGCTCGATCTTTCCGTCCGCGAGAACATCAGCCTCGCGAGCCTCGGCCGCTACAGCCGCAACGGCCTGGTCCGACGTGGGGAAGAGGCGCGGGAGATAGATGCGCTGATCCGCGACCTGACGATAAAGACGCCGGGCCGCGACGTCCTCGTGCGGCAGCTGTCGGGAGGAAATCAGCAGAAGGTATCGCTCGCCAAGTGGCTGAGCTGCCGCTCGCGCGTCTATGTGCTCGACGAGCCCACCGTGGCGGTCGATATCGCGGCGAAGGTCGAGATCTACAGCCTGCTGAACCGGCTGGCGGAAAGCGGTGCGGCCGTTCTGATGCTCTCTTCCGATCTCCTGGAGCTTACCGGCATGTGCGACAGGGTGCTGGCGGTCTATCGCGGCGGGCTGGCCGGCGAGTTCTCGGGCGCGAGCCTCGACGGCGACCGGTTGCTGGCGGCCTCCTCCGGCGCATCCCGGCCTTCGGAAATGGAAGCCGCATGACGACGGCGTCGGCGGCCTCCCCGGGTCTCGCCGGCCGGCGGATCGCCGGCCTCGCGGTGCGCGCCGGCGCCCTTGGCGCCTTCATCGTCGTGATCGCCTATTTCATCGTCTTCGCGCCCGGCTTCACGTCGCCGTTCAACATCTTCAACGTGGTCGAGCAATCGGCGATCCTGGGCGTGCTGGCCTTCGGCATGGCCGTCGTCATCATCGGCGGCGGCTCGAACATAACCGAAGGCGGCATCGATCTTTCGATGGCCGCGAATATGGGTTTGTGCGCCGCCATCTATGCGAGCCTCCTGAAGGCGGGATACTCCGATGCCGCCGCCGTCGCCGCGGTGCTTGCCGCCGGCGCGTGCGTGGGAGCCGTCAACGCGCTGGCGGTCGTCGGCCTGGGCATCCTGCCGCTGCTCGCCACGCTCGCGGTCATGAACGTCGCCGGCGGCGCCGAGCTGACGCTCACCGAGAATACCGTGGTGCCGGCGTCCTCGCCGCTCCTCGCCTTCCTCATGACCGGCCGCTTCCTCGACGTCTCGGTTCTCGCCTGGTTCCTGATCCTGTTCGCCGGCCTGATGGCGGCCGTCATCCATTGCACGGGCATGGGGCTGCGGCTCTACGCCGTCGGAGGCCATCCCGAAGCGGCCCGGGCCGCCGGCCTCGGTGTGCGGCGCTATGTGTCCCTCACCTATGTCTTCGCCGGGATCTGTGCCGCGATCGCCAGCGTGCTGGCCGTCTCCCGTCTCAGCGCCAGCACGCCGGGGGCCAATGAAATGCTGCTGTCGATCCTTGCGGCAGCGCTTCTCGGCACCGTATTCTCGCGCCGCTTCGTTCCGACGGTCGGCGGCACGCTGCTGAGCGTCCTGTTCATCGGCTTCCTGGCCAACGGATTTCAGCTGCTGAACGTGTCGAGCTACTGGGTCAACGGCGTGCAGGGCGCGCTCATCCTTCTCGTCGTGGCCGCGACGTCCTTCGCCCGCGGCCGGGAGACGTGATCATGGACGCGTCGGCGACCCGGCATGGAATGCTCTCCCGCCTCGCGCCCCTCGCGGCGAACTACAGCGTCGTCATTGCGTTTCTCGCGGTCGTCGTCTTCTTCTCGCTGTCGACGCCGACCTTCCTGACGCCGGCAAATCTCTACAATGTGCTCGTCAACAATATCGTGATGCTGGCGATCGTCGCCCTCGGGATGACGATCGTCGTCTCGTCGGGCGGCATAGACCTCTCGGTCGGCGTCGCCGTCGACCTGGCGAGCATGGTTTTCGTCATGCTCATGGCGGCGGGCTCTGCCGGATATGCCGGCGTCGCCGCCGGGCTGGCTGCGGCACTCCTGGTCGGCGTCTTCAACAGCATCCTGGCGACCCGGCTCAGGATCAGCCCCTTTCTCGCGACGCTCGGCGTGCTTTTCATCGGACAGAGCATCCAGCAGCTCTCGACCGGCGGCGGGCTGCCGATCTACATGACCTCTGGCTATCCCGCCGAGCAGTTCAACCTCATCGCCCGCAGCTCTCTGGCGGGCGTTCCGGCGCCGGTCGTCGTCCTCGTTCTGTGCATCGCCGCCGTGCATGTGGCGCTGCATCGCTCGGTGTTCGGGCGCTATGTGCTCGCTCTGGGCGTCCAGCCCGGGGTCGCCTGGTATTCCGGCATCCGGGTGACCCGGCATTTGTCCTGGGTCTATATCGCCTGCGCGCTTCTGGCCGGCATAACCGGCATCATCCTGTCGGCCACGGTCAAGTCCTATGTGCCTCTCTCCGGCAACGCCTTCCTGCTCGACGCGATCGGAGCGACCTTCATCGGTACCACGCTCAGCCCGGAACGCAGGCCTTCCGTCATCGGCACGCTGCTCGGCGTCGTCCTGCTCGCGGTGGTGAAGAACGGCCTCCTGCTCGTCGGCTGGAATTTCTACTGGCAGCAGGTGGGCGTGGGCGTGCTGGTCTTCCTGGTGCTGGCCGTGAGCTTCGGCTTGCGCCGGCATCTGAACTGATCCGTCATGGAGCCGGCATGGTGACCTTCGATGTGAGTTCGATCGGCTTTTATGTGCTCGACATCCTCGGCCGTCCGGTGAGTCGCATCCCGCCCGGCGGCCGTGCCGATTTCATCGAGGAGATCACCATGACGGTCGCCGGCACCGCCGGTGGAACCGCCGTCGATTGCGCGCTACTGGGCCTCAGGACCCGCGCCGTCACCACCGTCGGCGCCGACGACATGGGCGATTTCATAGTCGCGAAGATGGAACGGTTCGGCATCGACTGCGCCCTGGTGCGGCGCGCCCCGGGGACCCCGACGTCGTCCACCATCCTGCCGGTGCGGCCGAATGGCGAACGGCCGGCGCTGCACGTTCCCGGCACGGCGGCCGTCTTCACCCTCGCGCCCGCCGATCTCGACGCCGCTCTCGACGCCAGGGTGGTGCATATGGGCGGCACCGGCCTTCTCAAGGCCTTCGACGGCGAACCCACCGTCCGCCTTCTGCGGGAGGCGAAGGCCCGCGGCCGGATCACGACCTTCGATCTGATCCAGGCCAGTCCGGAGACGGTTGCGCTGGTGACGCCGTGTCTTCCTTATATCGACTATTTCGTGCCGAGCATCGACGAAGCCCGCGAAATGGCGGGAGTCGAAGAGCCGGCCGCCATCGCGCGCTTCTTCAAGAGCAGGGGCGTGAGGAACTGCGTCATCACGCTCGCGGCGGACGGCGTGTTCGTGTCGCCGGAAGCGGGCGGGGATTTCCATGTTTCCGCCTTCGACGTCCAGGTGTCTGATACGACGGGGTGCGGCGACAGCTTCACCGCCGGCATCATCACCGGGATCATCAAAGGCTGGGATCTCGAATTCGCGTCCCGGTTCGCCAATGCCGTCGCCGCGAAGGTCGCGATGGGGCTGGGCTCGGTCGGCAGGCTCGTGTCCTTGGAGGACACCATGGCGGCGATGAACGCCATGGCCGTCAGGCGGACATGACGCGAAGAGTGCCGCCGCTGCGATCTCACATCATCGCCGGCCCGCCGCCGAGCGAGGCGAGGAACAGCAGCACGCCGAAACAGGTGATGGCGATGCCGCCGCCCATGCGCAGGAAAAAGGCGATGCGGTCGAGCCACTCGTGCCTGCCGCTCGACAGCCTCAGCGCCAGCTTGCGGGAATGGACGGCGATGGCGGCGATCGCGGCGACGGTGAGGAAGGTTCCCAGCGCCATGACGAAAGTGGCGGCGATCCCCGCCCAGTAAAGTCCCACGGAATAGGCGAAGAGCAGCACCAGGAAGGCGCCGGTGCACGGCCTGATGCCGACCGCGAAGGCCAGTGACAGCGCCTTGGCCCATGACCATGCGCCCGTCACCTGCCGGGCCTCCGGCACATGGGAATGGCCACAGCCGCAGCCGTGTTCATGACCGGCATGCGCGGAATCGACGATCCCGCGATGATGGTGGCCCGTGGCGGCGTGGACGGGAGCATGGACGCCGGCATGCGCGCGCAGCGCCGACCAGATGAGATAGAGGCCCAGCCCGGCGATCATGGCGAAGCTCGTGCTTTCGAGGATGCTTCCCACGTCGCGCACGGCGGCGGCGGCGCTCGCCACGAGATAGAGGAGGATGCTGACCGCGAGGATGGCCGTCAGCGCCTGGATGATCGACGCCATGAAGGCGATGAGCACGCCGCGGCGCAATTCGCTTTCTGTGGCGAGCAGCCACGCCGAGATGACGGCCTTCCCGTGACCGGGTCCGGCCGCATGGAGCACGCCGTATGTGAAGGCGATGACCGCCAGAGTCCATGCCGCCGCCAGCGGCTTCTCCGACGCCGCGCCCCGCAGGGCGCCCCTCATCGAGGAATAGAAGGCCTGCTGCTCGTCGCGCAGCCACAGGACGGGATCCTCCCAGAAGGGCGTCACCTGGATGCTGCCGTCGGCATTGCGCGGCGGCACCAGCAGCCGGCGCTTGTCGAGCTTCACCGCGGGCGTTTCGGAGACCTGCGGCTGCGTCGCGCCCTGTGCTTGCGCAAGGAAGAGGCCCGCGAGCAGCAGGGCCGCGAGCACATATCGCAGCATCGTCGTCACGGCCGGCATTTGACCGTCACGGCCTGGGCGAAGAGGCCGCCGAAATCCTCGCCGTTCTCGGGCTTCCAGTCGGCGGGCTTGGTCGAGAGCATGGCGAGAGTCTGGTTCAACTGCTCGTTTGACGGAACGGGCGCCAGCCTCATGCGGCAGCCTTCGGGCAGCGTCCCGATGACGGCTGCGGGCTTCGTCCCGGCATATTCGAAATCGATGAAGAACTCGGGATCGTAGACCTTGAGCGCGAATGTGCCGCCATGGGGGTCGGCCGGATGCTGCAATGGCAGGGTGAAGCGGAGCGTGAGCCTGCCATTGGCGTAGGCCTGCCCCGGATCGACGGGGTCGGCGAATTTTTGCAGGGCGCCGTTCATCCGCATAAAGACGAAATAGCCGTAGGTCTTGAGCGAGGAGAGATTGAGCCGGGTGAGCGGCGCCAGTTCCGCGTCGCTGTAGACGCCGTCACCGTCGGCATCGAGGCCTTCGGTGGCGACGGCCGAATAGCCCTCGTCGAAGGTCCATTCGACGCGCACGCCGGAGATCAGCCCGTCCGGCCCGACGATCACGCTCGAGCGCATATCGGCCCAGACATGAGGGTGCGCCGCGGCCGCCGATGCCAGTCCAAGCATCGCGGCGCCGGCAAGGCACCATGGACGAAGTGACGGGTGCGCCATGTCCAGATGTATTCTCTCTCCGTACCGGGAAGCATACGGCCGGGCCGTTGCCGTCGTTTCGCGCAAAGCAAGCATTGCCTGTTATCACCGCACCGGCTCGATCCGCCGGGTTTGAGATTGCCGCCGGATGCTGCGGCGGTCCATAGGTGCCGCGCCAGATGACAACTCTTTAATGATGATAGGCTTTGCGAACGGCAGCGGTCGTAGTAGGCGCTTCCCATACGTGTCTTTTCGTCGGCCTGTGGATTCGCTGAGGGGACCCCGCGCTTTGCGGCACATGACGTTCAGCACGTCGAGGAAATTCTCCGCCGTCGCTTGCGGGGGGTGGATTTTTCTGGCAGTCCTGATGTGCGCTGCGGCAGAGGCCGGCCAGCCCGTGCGGGTGGCGGCGACCATGGGCGCCTTGCTGAAAAAGCCGGCGAAGCAGGTGTTCGGCGCCATCAAGGCGCCGGTCAGCATGGCGGCGAGGGCGATCGGAACCTATGCGCGCGGCTGCCTCGTGGGCGCTCGGGCGCTCCCCGTGAACGGCACAAGCTGGCAAGTGATGCGCACGTCACGCAACCGCAACTGGGCCCACCCGGCGATGATCTCGCTCATCGAAAGGCTCGCGGCCGACGCCAAGGCGCATGACGGCTGGAACGGCCTCCTGGTCGGCGACGTCGCCCAGCCGCGCGGCGGCCCGATGCGCGATGGCCATGCCAGCCACCAGATGGGTCTCGATGCCGACATCTGGTTCACGCCGATGCCCGGCTACACGCTCACCGCGGAGGAGCGGGAAGCCATGATCCCGCGCGAAATGGTCAAGGACCGTCATACGATCGACCGCTCGGCATGGACCGAAGCGCAGGCCCGCCTCGTCAAGCGCGCCGCCTCCTATCCGCAGGTCGCGCGCATCTTCGTCAACCCGCCGATCAAGGCTGAGCTCTGCAAATGGGCGACGGGCGACAGGTCATGGCTTGCCAAGGTGCGCCCCTGGTACGGGCACACTTATCATTTTCATGTCCGGATCGTCTGTCCGAAGGACTCGCCCGACTGCAAGAACCAGTCGCCGCCGGCTCCCAAGGACGGAACGGGCTGCGGTCAGGAACTCGCTTACTGGATGGGCGACAAGCCTTGGTACTGGATGGAGCATCCCGAGCTCCAGAACCCTCATCCGCCTCCGCCGCCGCCCCTTTCGAGCCTGCCGCCCGAATGCCGGCGCATCGCCATCGCGCCTTGAGCGGGAGGGGGGACCAGCCGGAAGACGCCTGACGACACATGCGAGGCTTGACTCATGTTATATTATAACGTTACTGTGATGCTATAACGTAACGCATCTTTGGAGGGTGGAATGAAACGCGTTCTCATGTTGCTTCTTCTGTCGCTGGCTGCCGCATCACAGACCGGCGCGGCGGAGCCGATCAAGATCGTGGCGGCGGAGAACTTCTACGGCGACGTCGTCAAGCAGATCGGTGGCGATGCCGTGGACGTCGTGAGCATCCTGACGAATCCCGATCAGGATCCGCATCTGTTCGAAGCCAGCCCCTCCGTCGCCCGGGATATTTCCGACGCGAAGATCGTGATCGCCAACGGTGTCGACTATGATCCATGGATCGACGCGCTGCTCGGCGCCTCGCCGTCGCAGGACCGCAAGGTGATCGTCGTCGGCGATCTGGCGGGCAAGAAGGCGGGAGACAATCCGCACCTCTGGTACGATCCTCGCAATGTCGTCGCCATGGCGCGCGAGCTGAGCTCCGTTCTTTCCCGGCAAGACACCGCCAACAAATCCCTCTATGCCCGGCGCCTCGCCGATTTCGAGGCGAGCCTGCGGCCGCTCACGGAGCAGATCGCGCAGATCAAGAGCCGCTACGCCGGCGCGCCGGTCGCGGCAACCGAGCCGGTTTTCGGCTACATGTTTGAAGCCATGGGATTGGACGTAAAGGAAACGTCGTTCCAGAATTCCGTCATGAACGATACCGAGCCCAGCGCTTCCGACGTCGCCAACTTCGAGAACGACCTCAGGAACCACAAGCTCAGGCTGCTTGTCTACAACAGCCAGGCGACCGATCCCGCCGCCGAGCGGTTGAAGTCGCTGGCGGAGGCAGCGGGAATTCCCGTCGTCGGCGCCACCGAAACGCAGCCCGACGGCAAGACCTACCAATCATGGATGATGTCCGAGGTGACCGGGGTCGGCAAGGCCTTCGGGATGCCGACGCAATGACGGCAGCCAGGTCTGAATGACGGCATCTGAATGACGGCAGTCGAGTTCGATCGTGTGACGCTGGCAATAGCCGGGCGGAACGTCCTCTCCGACGTTTCGCTCGCCATCGGGTCACATGAGTTCATTGGCCTTCTCGGTCCCAACGGATCCGGCAAGACCACGCTGCTGCGCGCCATCATGGGACTTGTCCCGGCTGCCTCCGGCCATGTCCGCGTATTCGGCAATCCGGCGGCGCGCGGCAATCCCGCCATCGGCTACATGCCGCAGCTGCGCAGCAGCGTCGACGCGGTCCGTCTCAGCGGCTGGGACTTCGTGGCGTCGGTCGTCAACGGTCATAGGCTGGGCCTGCCGATCCTGGCGCGCGAGGCCCGCGAGGAGGTCGAGCGCGTGCTCGACCTCGTCGAGGCGCGCGATCTCGCGGAACGGCCGCTCATGGAAGTCTCCGGCGGGGAACGCCAGAGGCTGCTGCTGGCGCAGGCGCTGATAGGGCGCCCGCGCCTGTTGCTGCTCGACGAGCCGCTGATCAGCCTCGATCCCAGGCGCCAGGAGAGCGTCGTTGCCCTGGTGAGACGCGTTCAGGCGGCGCTGGCCATCCCGGTCGTGTTCAGCTCCCATGAACTCAATCCGCTGCTCGGCGCCATCGACAAGGTGTTGTATCTGGGAAGCGGCCAGGCCGCGATCGGCACGGTGAGCGAGGTGATCACCGGCCCCGTTCTGTCCAGGCTCTATGGATCGCCGATCAGCGTCGTGCGCCTCGGCGGGAGGATTTTCGTTCTTTCGGGCGAGCATGAAGTCGAGCGCGACGCGCATCGCCACGAGCACGACCATGCTGCAATATGAATTCATGCGGACGGCCTTCGCGGCCTCCGCGGTCGTGGCCGTCGTTGCCGGATGCGTGGGCTATTTCCTCGTCCTGCGCGGGCAGACCTTCGCCGGCCACGCGCTTGCCCATGTCGGTTTCACGGGCGCCACCGGCGCCGTCCTCATCGGCGCATCGCCGCTTGCGGGACTTGTCCTCATGACCGTCGCCGCCGGCCTCGGCATGGGCTTCCTCGGCGACCGGCTCGCCAATCGCGACGTCGCCATCGGCCTCGTGCTGGCGCTGGCGCTGGGGCTCGGACTTCTGTTCCTGCATTTCTTCACCGGCTTCGCGACCCAGGCCACCAGCCTCCTGTTCGGAAACGTCCTCGCGGTCGGCGCCTCGACGGTATGGGTGCTCCTGGCGCTGGCCGTGCTCTGCCTGGGCGTTCTCGGCGCCATCTCGCGGCCTCTGCTGTTTGCGAGCCTCCAGCCGGAGCTCGCCGACGCGAAGGGCGTTCATCTGAAACTGCTCTCGGCGGTGTTCCTGGCGGTTGTCGCGCTCGCCACGGCGGAATGCACCCAGGTCGTCGGCGTCCTGCTGGTCTTCGCCCTGATGGTGGGTCCGGCCGCCACGGCCCAGCGCCTCACGACGAAGATCATCTCGGGAGTCCTGCTCTCGGCGGCCTTCGCGCTGGTCGAAGCCTGGTCGGGACTTGCGCTCGCATTCTATACGGACTGGCCCACCAGTTTCTGGATCACGGCCATCAGCACGGCATTCTATCTTCTTTCGAGATCGCTGCCCTTGCGAGTCACGCATCTCGCCGGCGGGCGACGCGCATAGGCACCGGTCGAATGGAACGCGGCGATACCGAAGGAGGCGTGATGGGCAGGACAGGTGTCGCGCTTCGCGCCGCAGTCGCCGCGGCCGCCTTCTGGATCGAGCCGGGCGTCGCCCACGCGCATCTCATTCAAGCCGGCGCCGGGGGGCTCGGCAGCGGCTTTGCGCATCCTCTCACGGGTCCGGATCACTTTCTGGCCATGTTCGCGGTCGGGCTCTGGGGCGCGCAGATGGGCGGCCGGCCGGTCTGGACCCTGCCCGTCACCTTTCCGCTCATCATGGTCGCCGGCGGCATATTGGGCATCCTCGGCGTTCCGCTGCCGGGAACGGAGATCGGCATCGCCCTTTCCATCGTTGCGCTCGGTACGGCGATCGCCCTGCGCTGGCATCCGGCCGAATGGATCGCTCTCCTCGTTGTTTCGGTTTTTGCGATATGCCACGGACATGCTCATGGAACCGAACTGCCCGCCGCGGCCGATCCTGCCGATTTCGCGATCGGCTTCGTCGTCGCGACCGGCATCATTCATGTTCTGGGCATCGGGGTGGGACTCCTGCTCCAGAAGCCGCTCGACGGACGCCTGTGCCGCGGGCTCGGCGCCGTCATTGCCGTCGCCGGGCTGTATTTTCTCGTGCAGTAGCGCCGTCCGATGGCCTTCGCGCCGCACCGCTGGTCCGGACCGCTCCTGGCATTGCCCGGGCTTCTGGGGATAGCCCTCATCGCCTGGCAGGCGCCCGGCGAGCGCAGCATGATTGCCGCATGGATCCTGGCCAGCGCGCTTTCCCTCGAGAGGGTCGTTCCCTTGCTTGGTCTGGGCATGGCGGTCTCGCTGCTCGGCCGGCGGCAATGCTGGTCGGCTCCGGCGGTGCTTCTCGTCGGGACGGCGATCGGCTTCAGGCTCAGGCCCTGGTTCATGAACGCCATGGATGGTGTGCCGCAGGCCGCCGATCACTTGTTCCTGACCGGTCCGCTGTCGGACGTCGCGGCCGGCCTGCTGCTGATCGCTCCCCGATGGGCGCGGGCCTGGCTGTTCGTACCAGTCACGATGGTCGTAGGCGCGATGCTCGCCGTCGCCATCGGCCTGACCGACCCGACGGTGAACGAGATCCTCGTTCCCTGCGTCGGAGCGGCGACGGGAGCCTGGATCGTCTCGGCGATCGCCTTGACGGCGAGCGCTTTCCACCGGCCGTGGTTCTCCATTGCCGCGAGGATCGCCGGAAGCTGGCTCCTTGCCGCGGGACTTCTCTATGGCAGCGCCGCGCTGGTCCCGCGTCCCGCCGCTCCGGCTCAGCCGGTCTTGCCGCGGTCATCTCCTCGAAAGCCGCCGTTCGATGGTCTCGGAAATGGTTCGCCGGGGCTCGATCTCTCGCCGCGGTGGCCGGCGAAGCCCGCGGATCCGCATGTCTGATCGTCGGCATCATGAGCTCGAAGCTTCATGTTTCCCGCGGGGCGATCGGCTTGGGCAGGCCGGGTCGCTCCCGGGCCGCGGCGACCTGCTTCAGTCCCTGCCTGACCCGATCCATGACGTCGCTGTCGCTGCGCTCGGCATAGACCGCATAGGCGGAATGGGAAAATTCCGGCGCATCGGCGACGCGCCGGAGGCGTCCGTCGTCCAGGAAGGGCTGCGTGGTGCCGAGCCGGAAATAGCCGCAGCCGCCGACGGTCAGGAGATAGGTCAGGGCCAGGGGCCCGAGCGAGATCGAAACGGGCGGGTTTGCGAGTTCCGGGAAGGCAGCCTCATGGTTCACCGCAAAGGCCGGTCCCCAGTCCACATGGACATAGGTTTCAGGATCGAGCTTGCCTTCGCGCGAGGTCGTGACCAGCACGAGCTTCTCCTCGAGCAGGAGCTCGGCGACCAGTCCTGGACGGGATGGCGGATTGTAGAGCACCGCCACGTCGAGCGAGGCGTCCTCCACGCAGGTGAGAAGGTTTGCCGGGCTGTCGACTTCCGAGCGTAGAGCGATCTCCGGACATTCCCGGTGCATCCAGGTAAGCCAGTCGGCCAGAAGCGGATGCCAGAGGCTCAATTCACCGCCGAGGCTGACACCGGATTTGCGGCCGGGAGGAAGCGCCACCTGGTGGCGCGCGCGCTCCCAGACCTGGATCATCGTGGTCGCATGCCGCACCAGCCGTTCGCCGGCGGGCGTCAGACGCGCGCCGGCCTTGTTGCGGATGAACAATCGGCGTCCGAGCAGTTCCTCGAGCGTGCGGATGCGGGCGCTCACGGCCGTCTGGGTGAGATGCAGCCGCTCGGCGGCGGCGACGAAGCTGCCGGACTGGGCGATCTCGAGAAAGGTGCGGGCTTGGGTGACATCCATGATTTTATATGAATATCTTTGCAGTTAACTGCAATCAAATGAATTTGTGCACTGCGGTAGATAATGCCACCTTGTCCACGGACATGATCAGAAGCCTTCCCCGTCACTCCTGTGGCGCCGCGGTCGGCGACACCTGCAAAAAGCTTTCGATGCAATGGGCATTTCCGGATTTCAGGGGCTGGGCCTCTCCGACGCGCAATGGCAGCAGGTCAAGGTGCTGGCGGAATCCCTGGACTCGCGCCAGCTTTTATGGCTGAGCGGCTTCTTCGCCGGGATCGAACAGCAACTGCGCGTGTCGGGCCTCGATGCGCCTTCGGCGAATGCCGTCGCCTCTTCGTCTGCGGCGCCCCAGGGGCGCACGCTGACCGTTCTCTTCGGCAGCGAGACCGGAAATGGCGCAGCGCTCGCCGGAACGCTCGCCGAGGGCGCTCGCGGCAAAGGCATCGAGCCGACGCTTGTCGACATGGCGGACTACAAGCCGCGACGGCTGAAAGACGAGCAGGATCTGCTGATCGTCACCTCGACGCATGGCGAGGGCGATCCGCCCCGGTCGGCGCTGGGATTTTTCGAGTTCGTCGAAGGCCGCAAGGCCCCGCGGCTCGAGGGCCTGCGCTATGCGGTGCTGGCCTTGGGCGATTCAACTTATGAATCCTTTTGCGGCGCCGGCAAGCGGCTCGACGCGCGGCTGGCCGAATTGGGCGCGAGCCGCCTTCACGACCGCGTCGATTGCGATGTCGACTATGAGAGTCCGTCCGATCAATGGGTCGCCGCCGTGCTGGGCAAGCTCGGGCCGGCGGCGGCTCCGCCCGCGCCCGCAAGCGGCGCCACGGGCCGCACGGATGTCGCCGCCTACGACAGGCGAAATCCCTTTCCCGCGACAATCTCCGACAATTTCGTGCTCACGGGTCGCGGCTCGAGCAAGGAGACGCGGCATGTCGAGCTGCTGCTCGAAGGATCGGGGCTTTCCTTCAGGCCCGGCGACGCTCTGGGGATCGTGCCGTGCAATGACCCGGCGCTTGTGGACTCCCTGCTTGCAGCTCTGGGCCTCGACCCGGCCGCCCCGGTATCGGTGAAGAGCAAGCCGCTTTCGCTCGGCGAGGCTTTGGAGTCCGCCCTCGAGATCACCGCCGCCACACCGCGGTTCCTCGAACATTGGGCCGATCTGACGGGAGCCGAGAAGCTCGAGAGCCTGCGCGGCGAGAATGCAAGCGAGGCCCGCGCCGCTTTCCTGCGCGGCCATCACGTGATCGACATCGTGCGTGGCTTCCCGGTGCCGGGCATCGACGCGGCGACGTTCGTCGCGGGCCTGCGTCCGCTGCAGCCTCGGCTCTATTCCATTGCGTCGAGCCTCGACTTCGCCCCGGACGAGGCGCATCTGACGGTGAGCACCGTCCGCTACGAGTTGAACGGCGCCCCGCGCAGCGGCGTGGCTTCGGGCCAGCTCGCCGAGCGCAGCGACATCGGCAGGACGCTGCCTGTCTATATCCAGTCAAACCCGCATTTCCGTCTGCCCGGCGGTGACGCGCCGATCATCATGATCGGCGCCGGCACCGGCGTGGCACCCTATCGCGCCTTCCTGCAGGAGCGCGAGGCGCTGGGCGCCGGCGGGAAATCCTGGCTGTTCTTCGGCGACAGGAACTCCGACAGCGACTTCCTCTACCAGACCGAATGGCAGGGATTCCTCAAGGACGGGGTCCTGACCCATATGAATGTCGCGTTCTCGCGCGATGGCGCCGGCAAGGTCTATGTCCAGCACCGCCTCCTGGAGCATGCCCGCGAGGTCTATGCCTGGCTCGAGGAGGGAGCGCATATCTATGTCTGCGGCGATGGCGCCAGGCTGGCGCCGGACGTCCATGCGGCGCTGCTGGCGATCGTCCGGGGGCAGGGCGGCCATGACGAGGAAAGAGCGGGCGAGTATCTCGCCGCCGTGCAGTCGGCGCACCGCTACCAGATCGATGTCTACTGAGGCCGGCGTGCTGTTCCTGATGTCCTTCCGATCCGAAGTTCGCCCGGAAGGCGCCGCAAGGGAATGCGAACTTCTGATTCGAGACACTGGCCCATGACGTTGCTTACGATCGACCGCAGCCGCGACATCTCCCAGCCTCTGGAAAGGCTCGGGCCCGACGAGACGCTGAAGGCGAAGAGCGATCAGTTGCGCGGCACCATTGCCGCGGGTCTCGCGGCCGAGCTGACGGCCGGCGTGCCGGGCGATGACATCAAGCTGATGAAGTTCCATGGACTCTATCAGCAGGATGATCGCGACCTGCGCGATGAGCGCCGGCGCCGGAGATTGGAGCCGGCCTACCGCTTCATGGTGCGCGTGCGTCTTCCGGGCGGCGTGCTCTCGCCCGGCCAATGGCTCAAGCTCGATTCTCTCGGCCGCGCCTATGCCGGCGAGACGTTGCGGCTGACGACCCGGCAGACCTTTCAGCTCCATCGCGTCCACAAGAAGGACTTGCATGCCGTCGTCCGGGGCCTGCGCGACGTCCTTCTCGACACCAAGGCCGCATGCGGCGACGATTCCCGCGGCGTGATGGCCTCGATCAATCCGGAGCTTTCGGCGCTCCACGCCGAGGTCCACGCGCTGGCAAAGCTGGCGAGCGACCATGCGATCCCCAAGACCGGCGCCTATCGCGAGATCTGGTATGGCGAGGAGCGGGAGGCGCCGGGCAGCGGGCCGGAGGAGCCGCTCTATGGCAAGACCTACCTGCCGCGCAAGTTCAAGATCGGCTTCGTCATCCCTCCGATCAACGACATCGACGTCTATGCGCAGGACCTGGGTTTCATTGCGATCGCGCAAGGCGGCAGGCTCGAAGGCTTCAACGTGGCGATCGGCGGCGGCATGGGCCGCACCGACCAGGCGCCCAGGACCTATCCGCGGCTCGCCAGTGTCGTCGGCTTCGTGCCGAGGGACAAGGTCATCGACGCCTGCGATGCGGTGATGGCGGTGCAGCGCGACTATGGCGATCGCGTCGACCGCGGCCGCGCCCGCTTCAAATACACGATCGACGACAAGGGCCTCGATTTCATCAAGGCCGAGATCGAAAGCCGGCTCGGCTTCTCCCTGGCGCCCGCGCGGCCCTGCCGCTTCACCTCGAACGGCGATGCCCTCGGCTGGCAGCGCGGCGAGGACGGCCGTGAGCACTTTACGCTGTTCATCGAGAACGGGCGTGTCGGGAATTCCGACGGCCTGGCGCTGCTCGATGGCCTGCGCGCCGTCGCCCGGGCGCACAAGGGCATGTTCCGCGTCACGCCGAACCAGAATCTCGTCATTGCCGATATCGAGCCCGGCGACCGGCCGGCGATCGAAGCCCTGCTGAAGGAGCACCGGCTGGACAGCCTGACCAGGGGCAGTGGCCTGCGTCTCAACTCCCTCGCCTGTGTCGCATTGCCGACCTGTGGACTGGCCATGGCCGAAAGCGAGCGCTATCTGCCGACGCTGGTCGGCAAGATAGAGGCGATCCTTGCCCGATATGGCCTCTCGGAGGAGCCGATCACGATCCGCATGACCGGCTGCCCGAATGGCTGCGCCCGCCCCTATATCGCCGAGATCGGCCTCACCGGCCGGGCGCCCGGCAAATACAATCTCTATCTCGGCGGCGGCTTCCACGGCCAGCGCCTCAACAAGATGGTGCTGGAGAATGTCGGCGAACCGGCTATTCTCGATCTCATCGGCACGGTGATCGAGCATTTCTCGCGCGAGCGCCTGGCGGGCGAAAGGTTCGGCGATTTCGCCATCCGCGCCGGCTATGCCGCCGAGGTCAAGGAAGGCAGATATTTCAACGACTGATCGCGGAATGAATATCGGCGAGTCCGAATCGATCGGCGAGCCGGCAGGAGGTTAAGACATGACGAAAGCAGCGACGGATTCCCTGGTTACGGTGGATTGGCAGATGGCGCATCTCGACGACCCCAAGGTGCGGGTGTTCGAAGTCAGCGTCGATCCGGGCGTCTACGAGAAGGGACACATCCCCGGGGCCACGAACCTCAACTGGCATACGGATCTCGTGGATACCGTCAACAGGGACATCGCCTCGCGCGAGAAGCTGCAGCAGCAGTTGCGCAAGGCGGGCGTCGAGAGCGACACCACCGTCATCATCTATGGCGACAACAACAACTGGTTCGCCGCCTGGGGCGCCTGGGTGCTCGACGTCTACGGCTTCGGCGACCGCGTCAAGCTGCTCGACGGTGGCCGCAAGCTATGGGAGGCGCAGGGACTGCCCTTGACCGACAAGCTGCCGTCCTTCACGGCGTCTTCGATCGAGCTGCCGGACCGCGACGTCAGCCTGCGGGCACGCCTTTCCAACGTTCTCGACTTCGTCGAGGGTCATATCGACGGCAAGCTCGTCGATATCCGTTCGAACGACGAGTTCATGGGCAAGATCTTCGCGCCGGAGGGCGTCAAGGAGCTCGCCATCCGCGCCGGCCACATCCCGGGCGCCGTGAACGTGCCCTGGGCGACGATCGTCAACGAGGATGGGACCTACAAGCCGCTCGAGGAGATCCGCAGGATCTATGCCGAGAAGGGGGTCGACGGCTCCAAGCCCATCATCACCTATTGCCGCATCGGCGAGCGCTCCAGCCACAGCTGGTTCGCCTTGAAGCGGCTGCTCGGCTACGACGTCCGCAACTATGACGGCTCGTGGACCGAATACGGAAATGCGGTGGGAGTGCCGGTCGTCAATGAGAGCGGCACCATCTGGCTGGGCAAGTGAGCGCACCCATGTCCGATCTCCGGTTTCCCAGGGCCACCCGCGCCCATGCAGAGCTGCGCGGCAGGCTGTCACCCGATGCCGACGCCGCTTTCCGGGCGTTTTCGGAAGCGGTCTTCAAGGATGGAGCGCTCGATCGGCGCAGCAAGCAGCTCATCGCCGTTGCGGTCGCCCATGTCACGCAATGTCCCTGGTGCATCGAGGGCCATGTGAAGGCGGCCCGCCGCGCCGGTGCCAGTCCCGAACAGATCATGGAGGCTATCTGGGTGGCGGCCGAGATGCGGGCGGGCGCCGCCTATGCCCACTCGACCAAGACGCTCGAGCTGCTGCAGGACGACGTGAAGGAATGATCCGCACCCCGCTATGCGGCATTCTCGGCTGCGACGTGCCTGTCCTGCTCGCCGGCATGGGCGGCGTCGCCCGCTCGGAGCTCGCGGCGGCCGTGGCCGAAGCCGGAGGCTACGCCATGCTGGGCATGGTGCGCGAAGATCCTGCGCTCATCGAAAGAGAAGTGAAGGCGTTGCGCGCGGCCACCGCGCGGCGCTTCGCCGTCAATCTGATTCCGGCCGCCACCGCTCCCGACCTCCTCGACCGCCAGCTCGGACTTTGCCTCGATCTCGGTGTCACCGACTTCACCTTCTTCTGGGACGTGATGCCGCCCGTCATCGACCGGGTCAAGAAAGGCGGTTGCCGGGTGCTTCACCAGATCGGCACGGCGGAGGCGGCGCGACGGGCAGAGGACGCCGGCGCCGATGTTCTTATTGCGCAGGGCGTGGAAGCCGGAGGCCATGTGCACGGCCGCACCGGCACGCTGGCTCTGGTCGAGGACATTGCCGGCCGGCACAAGCTCCCCGTCGTCGCCTCGGGCGGGATCGCGACGGGGGCGGGACTGGTCGCAGCCCTCGCGCTCGGCGCACAGGGCATCCAGTGCGGCACCGCCTTTCTCGCCACCACCGAATCCTTCGCGCATGACTACCACAAGCGCCGCGTCGTCGAGGCGGCGGGATCGGACACGGTGCTCACCGACGTTTTCGTCCTCAACTGGCCGGCCCATGCGGCGGTGCGCGTGATCGCCAACAGCGTTACCGCGAAGCTCGGCTTCGCCACGCTGGGCCACGATCCCGAGAAGCTGCCGCGCGAGGTCATCGGGCATGAGGGTGAGCGCCCGCTCTACCGTTACAGCACCGATTCCCCGCTGCGCATCACCACCGGCGATCTTGAGGCCATGGCATTGTTCGCCGGGCAAAGCGCTGGCGCCGTCATGGATATCGTCCCGGCGGGCGAGCGTTTGCGGCGCATCATGGCGGAGGCCGAGGCCTGTCTCGGGCGGCTTTCGCCGGGAGTCGTGACGAAGGAGGACAAGCCATGAGCGGTGGATCACGACGCGACGATCTTCCCGGCCGCTTTGCCTCGCCGCCCTGCCTCGCCGCCGAGATCGCGCCCGATTATTTCGACCCTCTGGCGGTCGACCCGCAGCAGGCGCTCGACGTGGCGCGGTGGCGCAGCGCCGAACGCAAGCGCCTGCGGGCGGCGCGGCTCGATCTGACGGCAGAGGCGCGCGCCGCGGCGGCGCAGGTCATCGCGGCGCATCTCGACGCGTTGATCGCGAAACATCTCGGCGATCCTTCCGGCCGTGTCGTTTCCGGCTACTGGCCGATCAAGGCAGAGCCCGATCTGAGATTCTGGATGGAAAGCCTCCACGCGCGCGGCGCCCGCGTGGCGCTGCCGGTCGTCGAGGTTCAGGCGGCGCCTCTGGTCTTCAGGGCCTGGCATCCCGGCATGCGCATGGAGCGCGGGCACTGGAATATCCCGGTGCCGCCTGCCGACGCTTCCCGGCTGGTGCCGGAAGTGTCGCTCGCCCCGCTCGTCGGCTGGGACAGCGCCGGCTATCGCCTGGGCTATGGCGGCGGCTATTTCGACCGCACTCTTGCGGCTCTCTCGCCCAGGCCTTTCGTCATCGGCGTGGGATTGCATTCGGCCCGGATCGCGACGATCTTTCCCCAGCCGCACGATGTGGGGCTGGATGCCATCGTCACGGAGGCGGGACTCGAGCATCAGGCATCCGCTGCGCCGGCCGCTCCATGATCCCTTCGGGCTACATGAGAGCGGCGTTGATCCACAAGTGAGTGAGGATGCTTGCCACATAGCCGAGCCCGACGGCCCAGGTCCATCGAAGGTGGTTGAGAAACGTGTAGTGGTTGCGCACCAGCCCCATCAGCGCCACCCCGGCCGCCGTGCCGATGGACACGAGGCTCCCTCCGACGCCGGTGCTTAGAGTGACGAGCATCCACTGGCCGCTCGACATATCCGGATCCATGGTCAGCACGGCGAACATCAGCGGTATGTTGTCGAACGCCGCGCCCAGCACGCCGATGGCGATATTGGCAGTGGTCGGTCCCAGATCGCCATAGAGGTAATTCGACAGCTGGGCGAGATAGCCGGCGACGCCAAGCCCGGCAACGGCGAAGATGATGCCGAAGAAGAACAGCAGCGTGTCCCACTCCAGGCGCCTGATCTCGCGCAAGGAGTCGAACGCCATATCCTGGTCGTCGCGGCGGCGTCCGATCTGCTGGAGGATATAGCTGTACATTTGCAGGTAGCCGAGCCCCAGCATCATCCCGAGCGCCGGCGGCAGGCTGAGGAAGCTCTTGAACAGGACGGCGGTCGCGATGGTGGCCGCGAACAGCCCCATGACGACGGTTGCGCCCGGCTTGAGTCTCCTGGTCTCGCTTACCGGCTCCGGCATTCCCGTCGGCACGGCGAAGTGCATGAGCGTCGCCGGCACGAGGAAGTTCACCAGCGCCGGGAGGAAGAGATGGAAGAACTCCAGGAACTCCAGCTTGCCCTTCTGCCAGATCATCAGCGAGGTGATGTCTCCGAAAGGCGAGATGACGCCGCCGGCATTGGCGGCGACCACGATGATGATGCAGCCGAGCACGATGAACTTGTAATTGCCGACCCCGACGGCGACCACCACCGCGCCCATCACCAGCGCGGTGGTGAGATTGTCGATGATGGGACCGAAGACGAACGCAAGCCCGCCGACCAGCCAGAAGAGCTGCCGGTAGGAGAGCTTCCTGCTGACGAGCCTGACCCTCAGCGTGGAGAAGACACGCCGCTCCTGCATGGTGTTCACGTATGTGATGGCCACCACGAGGAACAGCATCAGCTCGCCATAGTCGAGGATCACGTGCTTGGCGGCGGTTTCGAGCGCCGCGCTCTGGCCGAGCGCGGCATAGACAATTCCGAGAAGCGCCCAGATGAGGCCCGCCGCCAGCATGACGGGTTTCGACTTGCGCAGCTGGATGACTTCCTCGACGGCCACGAAGCCGTAGGCGACGAAGAAGATGACGAGGGCCAGATAGCCGACGGGATGCCGTGTCAGGTCGATCCGCGCCTGCATCTCCTCGGCATGGACCGGCACGGCGGCGGACAGGAGCAGGGCAATCGCCTGAACGGCCGGCAGCCACAGCCGTCGGGCGGAACGCGACGGCATCGGTTCGGTCTCATGAACGACGGCGCAGGTCATATGCCTCCACCTTGTGGCCCTCCACTCCTGGGTCTAAGAACGGCAAGCTCCGTTCGCGGCGCGCGGCAGAATCTTGCTTGCTTGGTATAAGGCGTAGCATGCCGTAGCGAGAGATGCGCCCGCTCTGGCATGGGGAATAGTACCTATGGGCTCATGGCGAGCATTACCTACGCGCCGACGGGTGGAAGCGAGGATCGTTCGTTTGCCGACAGGGGAACTGCATTGGGCACCGTCCGCAAATCAGGCGCCATGACCGCAAGGATGGGCCGCGATGCCGGCTGGCCGCGCGAATTGGCGCCGGCACAGTACGCCCTGATCAGCGGCGTTTTCATCATCGCCTATCTTGGCCTGGAATGGCTCACGCGCGTTCATGAGCTCGAAGCCCTCGGCATCACGCTGTGGAACCCCGTGAAGGCGCTCGGCCTGGGACTGCTGCTGCTCAAGGGCATCGCTTATGCGCCGATGCTCTTCCTGGCGGCGCTGCTGGCCGATCTCTTCATCTACGGGGCCGACAAGAGCATCGCCTCGACCATTGCCACGAGCGCGGCCGTTGCGGTCGGCTATGCCGCGCTTGCCGCGGGCCTCACGCGCGGTTCCGGCTTCGCTTTCGGACGGTCCGGCCTGCGCAATGTGATCGCGCTGCTGGTGACGGTGCCGGCCGGGACATTCGCCATAGCCTGCCTCTATTGCGGCCTTCTGGTGTGGTTCGGCGACCTGCCGGTCGGCCAGTACTGGGCGGCGGTGCCGCATCTCTGGGTCGGAGACACCGTCGGAATCCTCATCCTCCTCCCGGCCGCAATGGCCGTATCCGGGGTGGCCCGATTTCCAGGCGACACGAGGCTCGCGGTCCTGCTGATCGACGCGGGAGCGTTTCTGGCCGGGATCCTGATCGCGCTGTGGCTGATCTTCTCCTTCGAGGGAGCCGAGGAATACCACTTCTTCTATCTGCTGTTTCTCCCGGTGAGCTGGATCGCGATGCGCGCCGGCTTCGCGGGAGCGGCGCTCGGCGTATGTATCGTGCATCTGCTGCTGCTCGCTTTCATCAGCTGGGGCGGCTATCCCGCGAGCACTTTCATGGGCTACCAGCTCCTGGTGCTGGCGCTCGCTTTCAACGGCGTGCTGCTCGGCGCCGTCGTCGACGAGCGCCGCAGATCGGACGAGCTGCTGCGCGAGCAGCATGCCGAGGTGGCGCGCATGGCGAGACATGCGACGGCCGGCGCGATGGGCGTCTCGCTGGCGCATCAGATCAGCCAGCCGCTGTCGAACGTCGCCATGTATCTTCACGTCGCCCGGCAGCTTTTGTCCGACAAGCCCGCCGATCCGGCGCCGGTCGCGACGTCGCTCGAAAAGGCGACAGGGCAATTGCGGCAGGCGAAGGATATCCTCGAGCGCCTGAGGGATTTCGTCTCGCGCGGCACGCTGAGACCGGCTCTCACCGACCTCGGCGCCTTGACGCGGAAGGTGGTGGCGCTGGCCGAGGACGACGCGAGGGCGCACGCAGTGGTGATGCGGCTCGAGGCGGCATCCGTGCCGCCGATCACCGTCGACGCCCTTCAACTCGAGCAGGCCCTGATCAACGTGATCAACAACGCCATCGACGCCGCCGCGGAAGCGGGCCGGCGGCCGGGCGGCGTCACCGTGCGGGTGGCATCGACTGACCGGGGCGTGCGGATCGAGATCGAGGACGACGGGCCGGGCGTCTCCGAGGTCGTGGCCAGACATCTCTTCGAGCCGTTCGTCACGACCAAGCCGGGCGGCATGGGGCTCGGGCTGGCGCTGTCGCGCGAGCTGATCGGAGCGCATGGGGGGACGATCGAATGGGAGCGCGTCCGGCCGGAGGGCGGCGCGCGGTTCGTCATCGAGCTTCCCCTCAGCCCGGAGGCCGGCCATGAGGCATAGGCAGGTGGTGCATGTCATCGACGACGAGGCCGATGTCTGCGAGGCGCTCAAGATGCTTCTGCACACGGCCGGGATGGAGGCGCGCACCTACGCCTCGGCCGAGGAGTTCCTTGCGGAAGTCAGGCTGAGCAAGCCGCTGTGCCTGCTGGTCGACGTGCGCTTGCCGGGAATGAGCGGGCTGGATCTCGTGCGCCAGCTGCAGCAGGCGCCGGTGCGTCCGGTGGCGGTCATGATCACCGGCCATGGCGACGTTCCGCTCGCCGTCAAGGCCATGCGGGCGGGCGCGCTGCACTTTCTCGAGAAGCCGTTCGAGCCGGCGGAGCTGCTTCAGACCCTGGCCGAGGCACATGAGCGTGTCAGCCGGATCGAGGCTGAGGAAGCAGCGTTTGCGGCTGTCGAGGCCGGCCACCGGTCGCTCACGCCCCGCGAGCAGGAGGTGATGGCGCTTCTGGCGGAAGGGATGCCGACGAAGCTGCTCGCCGCGAGGCTCGCGATCAGCACCCGGACGGCCGAGCATCATCGCGCCGCCGTGCTGAAGAAGATGGGCGCGCGGACGGTGTCGCATCTCGCCCGCATGAGCATGAGCCTGCAGTCGCGAAAGCCCCTGCCGGACCGCGGATAGCCGATGCGGTCCAGCGATGCCTTATGCGCGGGTTACTCTCGATCGCCGCGCGGCTCCCGGACAACGAGGGCGTCGCAAGGCACGTCGTCTATGATCGTCCTTGCGGTGTTTCCCAGGAACATCTCCAGGAAGGCGTTCCGCTCGCGCATGCCGAGAACCAGAAGATCCGCCGACTTGTCTCGCACATAGTCGCGGAGCAGAAAATTCGGTTCGCCATCCTCGACGAGCACCTGCGGCCGCCGCCAGCCGGGTGCCGACCTGTCCACCCCCGCCAGGAACGACGCCACGTCCTGCTCGATGTCCTTGCGGCATTGCCTGTGCGATGCCGGCTCGGTCAGCAGGCCATATGGCGGGCGGTATGCATGAAAGATCGTCAATCTCTGTCCGAAGAAGAGGCGCGCGGCCGTTTCCAGGGCAAATCGCGAGGCGGCTGACAGGTCGGTCGCGAAAACGACGTTCTCATATGGTCGGTGAGGCCGGTCCTTGACGACGAGGAGCGGCACCCGCGACCGGCGCAACAGCCTGTCCGCGGTCCCGCCCGGTATGAGACGACGGAGCGGCTCGTCTCTTCCGACGCCGATCACGATCAGGTCGCAGCCTTCGGCGTCGGCGCCGCGCAGGATGGCTTCGACCGGATTTCCTCCGGCGATGAGCAGGGTTGGACGGATGGGAAGGGCTTCGGCGTCGGCCAGGAGATGTTTTCTGGCTATATCGAGGCGATCGATCGGCCGCCTCCATGATGGTAGTCCCGCCGCATCCGGGATGTCCGGGTCGCGGTCTCCAACGACGTGCAGGACGACCAGCGGCGACTGCCACTGCTCCGCAAGCATGGCGGCCCGGGAGAGCGCGCGGTCGCAGCGGGCGCTGAGATCCGTAGCCAAGAGGATCTTCCTGACCGGCCCTCTCATCCGGCACGGAGCGTTCATGCCGCATTGCTCCGGCCGCCTGGGAAGCGCCGGTTCGCCCGAGCCGCGGCGGCGCAGCTCGATCTTCCGAGTCTCGGGCGCCTGGAGTCCTGAAGCGTCACGGTCCTCCTGCATAACCGGCAAGCTCCTCCGCGGATAGTTCCGCCGGAGCCGTTCCTGGAGCAGGAGAAGCTCGCCTGCTCGAGAAAGTCATAGCATGTCGCGCCGTGGGATGCGCCCTGTCCCGCATGGGGATTAATGCCGGCCGGCTCATGGTGGAAACTACCCATGCGCTTGCCTTGCCTGGGGCGAAAGAAAGGCCTGGCGGTGGCGGCTGCCCGGAATTGATGCGGATCAATGTGAAAAATGCCCGCCTGATCCATTTTTCGGGAAACCGTGAAAATGGAGATGCAGCCATGGCTACCACAGAGGCATTGGCGGCGGCGAAGCCCGACGCGCATGTGGGAAGCGGCAAGCTTCGTCTTGGCGCTCTTACCGCGCTGGTCATCGGCTCGATGGTCGGGTCCGGCGTGTTCAGCCTTCCCCAGAACATGGCCGCCGGCGCCGGCCCCCTCGCCATCATTGTCGGTTGGGCCATAACGGCCGTGGGCATGCTGGCGCTGGTTTTCGTGTACCAGTCGCTCGCCACCCGCAAGCCCGGACTCGACGCCGGGCCTTACGCCTATGCCAAAGCCGGTTTCGGACCGTTCGTCGGCTTCAACAGCGCATGGGGCTACTGGATAAGCGCCTGGATCGGCAATGTCTCATATGCCGTGATCGTGTTCAGCGCGCTGTCCTACTTCTTCCCCGCCTTCGGCGACGGAAATACCTGGCAGGCGGTGCTCGGCGCATCGCTGCTGCTCTGGATCGTTCACGCGTTGATCCTTGCGGGCGTCCGCCAGGCGGCGGTCGTCAACCTGATCGTGACGATAGCCAAGATGGCGCCGATCGTGCTGTTCATCGGCATCGCAGCCGTCGCCTTCAAGCTGGACGTATTCTCGCTCGACTTCAGCGGCCTGGGCAATGCGGATCTCGGCTCGGTCATGA
Source organism: Parvibaculaceae bacterium (assembly GCA_050246735.1). GTDB lineage: Bacteria > Pseudomonadota > Alphaproteobacteria > Rhizobiales > Aestuariivirgaceae > Taklimakanibacter. The sequence continues at coordinate 360,974 of JBFWVM010000002.1, forward strand.
CCCAGGTGAAGAGCACCATGCTCGTTACATTGTGGGTCTTCATCGGCATCGAAGGCGCCAGCGTCCTCTCGGCGCGCGCCGAACGGCGCAAGGACATAGCGACCGCGACGGTGCTCGGCTTCTCCACATGCCTTGCGCTTTACGCTCTGGTGTCGCTGCTGTCCCTCGGCATCGTCGGCCAGGCCGATCTTGCCGCCTTGAAGAACCCGTCGATGGCGGGCGTGCTGGAGGCCATCGTCGGCCCCTGGGGCGCCGTGCTCATAAATCTGGCGCTCGTGATCTCGGTCGTCGGCGCCTTTCTGAGCTGGACGCTGCTCGCCGCGGAAATCCCGCATGTCGCCGGCAAGGAGGGCATCATGCCGGCGTTCTTCGGACGTGAAAGCGGACGCGGCGCTCCCGCGGCATCGCTGACCGTCACCAACCTGCTCGTCCAGGCGTTTCTCATCGTCACCCTTTTCGCGCAGAGCACCTACCAGGCGCTGTTCTTCATCGCGTCGACCGCGATCCTGGTCCCCTATATCTTCTCGGGAGCTTATGCCGCAAAGCTTGCTTTGACGGGCGAGGGTTACGGAAAAGGCGAGAAGCGCGGGGGCCAGCTGCTCATCGGCCTGGTTGCCACGGCCTATGGTCTGTGGCTGGTCTATGCGGCGGGGCCGGCCTATCTCTTCATGTGCGCCATTCTCTATGCGCCTGGCGTCATCTGCTACGCCTGGGCCCGCCGCGAAGCGGGGGCGCGCATCTTCCATCCGGTGGAGGCCATTGTCGCGGCCGCTGTCGTCGCCCTGGGCCTGTTCGCCGTCTATGAGATGTGGATCGGCGCCGTCAGCCCGCTCTGAGCAACCGCCCGGCTGGAAAGGGTATTCCATGACTTCTCTGGGTGTGCATTCCGAAGTGGGCCGGCTGCGCGAGGTAATCGTGCACCGGCCCGACCTCAGCCTGCGCCGGCTGACGCCGGAAAATTGCAAGGCGCTGCTGTTCGACGACGTGCTTTGGGTGAAGCGGGCGCGGCAGGAGCATGACATATTCGTCGATGCCCTGCGCGAGCGCGGCGTGACCGTGCACCTCTTCGGCGACCTTCTCGCGCAGACCATGACCCTGCCGGACGCCCGCGAATGGCTGCTGGATCGCCGCATCGATGCCTGCTTTGCCGACAACGGCATGGTGGCGGAGCTGCGCGCCTGGCTGAATGAAGTATCCCCCGACGATCTCGCGGCCCTGCTGGTGGGCGGCATCGCGCGCGCGGAGCTCCCTTTCGAGCCTGCCGGGCTGGCCGGAAAGACCCTGTTGCCGCAGGATTTCGTCCTCCCGCCCTTGCCGAACCAGCTTTTCACGCGCGACAGCTCTTCCTGGATCTATCGCGCAATATCGATCAACGCCATGTATTGGCCGGCGCGCAGGCCCGAAACCGCCAATGTGGAGGCGGTGTACCGGTTTCATCCCCGTTTTCGCGGCGCGGGCCTCTCCTTCGTGTCGCCCGACGATCCCGGCCCCGGCGTGAGCCTCGAGGGCGGCGACGTCATGCCGATCGGTGGGGGCCTCGTTCTCATCGGCATGGGCGAGCGAACGACGCCGCAGGCGGCCGGCGACCTCGCCAGCAGCCTGTTCGCCGCGGGTGAGGCGACCCGCGTGATCGCCGCCCTGATGCCGCGCGACCGCTCCTTCATGCATCTCGACACGGTATTTACCTTCTGCGACCGTGATCTTGCGACGATGTATCCCCCGGTCGTCAATCGCTTGCGGACCTTCTCGCTTCGACCCGGCAAGAGCGAGACGGACGTCGAGGTGCTGGAGGAAGGAAAGCCGTTCCACGAAGTCGTCAGGGAAGCGATGGGCCTCAGGACCCTGCGCATCGTTGCCACGGGCGGGGATGCTTATGAGGCCGAGCGTGAGCAATGGGATGACGGCAACAACGTGATCGCGATCGAGCCCGGTGTCGTCATCGGCTACGATCGGAATGTCTACACGAACACCCTTCTGCGCCGGGCGGGCATCGACGTCGTTACGGTCGAGGGCGCCGAGCTCAGCCGCGGCCGCGGTGGCGGACACTGCATGACCTGCCCGATCGCCCGTGACGCGGCCTGAGGGACGGCATGCCGCCCGCCGCGCTTCTTGTCGCCACCGGCTTCCTCCATGCTTAAGGGCCGTTCGTCCCCGCTTGATGCAAATCAAAGTGGCGCGCCGTGCATCCGGTAAGTGTAGGTCATGTCCGGAGCGGGAAAATACGGCATACCATGTATCGGCCTGCTGGCCGCAATGCTGCTCTTGGCGCCGAACGCCGCGCATGCCGAGGCACGGCATGCCGGGAGCACGGCCTTGCTCGCGATATCTTTCGACGAGGGACGAGTTGCCGCAGGAATGATGTGCGTCGGCGCCGGATTCGCCGGCATCGATCATTCGGGCCCGTCCGACAGCGAGAAGTTCGAAGCGCCGGAGAGCAATATGTGTCGGCGCCCGAGCGTGCTCAACCCGAATGTTCTGGCTTTTGACGTCACGTCGTGGCCGCGATGGGCGATCGCAGATCTGGCGGAACGGCTGCGGCTCATGGCCGATCCTCTGAACTACGATTTTTCGAAGGCGAGGGTGGCGGAACGGCATGTTCGCAGAGTTGAGGAGACCGCGGACGAAGAAGGCCTCTCGCCCCCGGCGTTCGAGTTCAGTTCCGGCTGCTATCTGCTGATGGTCTCGCCTGGCGCCGCTTTCGCTCCCGGAAGCTGACGTCGTTCGTCGAAGGCGAATGGAGATCAGGCTTGTCCGCGCGCCGGCCTTGACGCGGCGCGACAGACTTCTGGAGCGCGATGCACCGGGGGTGTATGCTCGCGCTCCAGACAGTGGACGGGCTGATTGCCGCCGTTGGGTCAGGCCGCTTTCACTTCGATTTTCTTGGGCGGCCTTTGCGCCTCTGCGGTCTTGGGCAGGAGAACGGTGAGCACGCCGGCCCTGAGAGTGGCTTCGATCCTGCCATTGTCGACGCCCTCGGGCACGTCGAAGGTCCGCTCGAACGAACCGTAGCGCCGCTCGGAGAGCTCGATGTCCCCGTGCTTCTCTTCCTTCGTTTCCTTCTTCTCGCCTTTGATGACGAGCCGGCCGTTGACCAGCTTGACGTCGATATTCTCGGGAGCCATGCCGGGAACTTCGGCGGTGATCTCATAGGACTTCTCGCTGTCGACGATATCGACCGCCGGCGAAGACCACATCGCTTCAAACCGGGCGAGAGGCCCGACATCGAAAATGGACCGCTGGAACGGGCGCCAGCCGCGATCGAACTGGTCGAAGACCTGGTTGATCTCACGCTGCAGGCTGCGCAGAGGGTGCCACATGGCGGACTCCGGTTCCTTCAGCTTGGTTTCTCTCGTCACGGGCAATTTCGTTACGGTCATGTCGTCCTCCTTTCAAAGGATGGAAGACAGATAGAGCTCTTCGGCCGAGAGCTCCTTGATTTCGATCAACCGACGCGAAGCGGCGCTCAGCCGGCGGCCCGGGCGAGGGTTATGCCGGCATGTCTCGAGGAGATATGCGTGCCGGCTTCTCCCGCCAGGATGTCCTGCAGTTCCGGGAGCGCGCCGATCGCGGCAAAGCCGCCGGTCCTCGCGGCAAAGGCGCAGCCGGCACCGACCTTGGGGCCCATCGAGCCGGCGTCGAAGGCAAGCGACGAGAGAGAGGAAGGATTGGCCGTTCTGATGCGCCTGGCCCTGGCCGAACCATGATCGAGCTCGACCGCCGCGACGTCGGTCAGCATGACCAGCCCATCGGCGCCCAGGAGGCGCGCCACGAGTTCGGAAGCCCAGTCCTTGTCGATCACCGCCTCGACGCCGCTCAGGCCCCCGCCGGCGGTCTTGACGACCGGGATGCCGCCGCCGCCGGCGCAGATGACGGTCACCCGTGACGCGAGCAGGATCTCGATCGTCCTGAGCTCGATGAGGGAGCGCGGAGCAGGCGAGGGGACGACCCGCCGGAACTTTCCGCCGTCCCGCGCCATCGTCCAGCTGTGATGGCGCCCGATGATCTCGGCCTCTTCCTGCGAGTAGACCGGGCCAATCGGCTTGGTGGGCGCCTCGAATGCCGGGTCGCCGGGGTCGACCTCGATCTGGGTCAGCAGGGTTGCCACCAGGCTTCCGGGCCGAAGGACGTTGCCGAGCTCCTGCTCCAGGAGATAGCCGATCATGCCTTCGCTTTCCGCTCCCAGCACGTCGAGCGGGTAGGCCGGGACGGTCTTCAGAGCCGCCGCCTGGAGGGCGAGGAGGCCGACCTGCGGTCCATTGCCATGCGTGACGATCACGCTGTGCTTTTCGACGACCGGCGCCAGCACGGCCGCGGCCGTTCTGATGTTGCGGCGCTGGACCTCCGCCGACATGGGCTCGCCGCGCCGCAAGAGCGCGTTTCCGCCCAGAGCGATGACAAGGCGCATGTCGCGTCAGCCGTCGATCGTGGCAACGAGGAGCGCCTTGATCGTGTGCATGCGGTTCTCGGCCTGATCGAAGACGACGGACGCCTTCGATTCGAAGACCGCGTCGCTGACCTCCATCTCGTCGATGTCGAATTCGGTCGCGATTTCCATGGCCGCGGTGGTTTCGGCATTGTGAAAAGCCGGCAGGCAATGCATGAATTTGGTATGCGGCTTGCCGCTCTGATACATGACCTGCGGGGTCACGCGATAGGGTGAAAGCAGCTCGATGCGCTCCTTCCACAGTTCCTTCGGCTCGCCCATCGAGAGCCAGACGTCGGTGTAGATGAAATCGCATCCCCGGACACCCTCGGTCACATCCGTCGTCAAGGCGAGAGTGGCGCCCGTCTGGCAGCCGATTTCATTGAGGCGGTAGATGAACAGCGCGTCGGGCTGCAGCGGCTCCGGCCCGCAAAGGCGCATGTTCATGCCGATTTTCATCGCGCCGAGAGCGAGAGCCCGCGCGACGTTGTTCCTGATGTCTCCCATGAACGTCACGGTGAGGTCGGACAGGTGCAGATGGGTGAATTCCCGCATGGTCAGGAAGTCAGCCAGGATCTGGGTCGGATGGTCGTCGCTCGTGAGGCCGTTGTAGACGGGGACTCCTGCGAACCGCGCGAGCTCCTCCGCCTTTTCAGGCTCGTCGCCCCGATACTCGATGCCGTCATACAGGCGGCCGAGAACGCGCGCCGTATCCCTCACGCTCTCCTTGTGGCCGATATGGCTGCCGGCCGGACCGATATAGGTCACATGGGCGCCCTGATCGTAGGCGGCGATCTCGAAGCCCGTGCGCGTGCGGGTCGAGTCCTTCTCGAAGATCAGCGCAATGTTTCGCCGGACGAGGCGCTGGCGCTCCGTTCCCGCCATCTTTGCCGATTTGAGCTCGGCGGCGAGCCGTAGAAGAAAGCGGATTTCCTCCGGGCTGAAGCTGTCCAGGCTGAGGACGCTGCGCCCCTTGAGATTGACAGGCATGAGTGTCTCCGATTGTCCTTGTCGGTCTACTTTAGCCGCGGCTCCCGCCGTTCTCGTTGATGCGGGTCAAATCACCCGACGGCCCTCGGGACGCGGCGCAGGATGGCCGCGTTTTGACGCAGATCAACCCCTGAGCGGCGCAAGTCCATATGTATGGACTGCCGGCATGCTCTCCATTGAGTGCCGGCGGCTGCGAGGTTCCCATGAAAGTGCTCGACATGATGACGAAGGCGCCCCCGACCGTCTCGCCGGAGACGCCGCTGCTGGATGCGGCCGAGCTCATGCTTTCGGCAAGGGTGTCGGCTTTGCCGGTGGTGAGCGGCGACCGGCTCGTCGGCATCATGACGGAGGGCGATCTCCTGCGGCGCTGGGAAGTAGGAACCGATCGCAAATATGCGGGGTTCGCCGTAGTGAAAGTCGGCGTCGACCGCATGGCCGCCGATTTCGTCCGCTCGCATGGCGGGTATGTCCGCGAGCTCATGGCCACGGATCTCGTTTCGGTCGACGAGGATGCGCCTGTCGAAGGCGCCATTCGTCTCTTCGAGCGTCACGGCTTCAAGCAGCTGCCGGTCACCAGGGATGGAAGGCTTTCCGGCATCATGACGCGCAGGAACATCCTCGAAGCCTTCGTTGCGAATGCCAGGCGCATGGGAGAGGAAGAGCGCGGCGACGAGGAGATCAAGCGGGCCCTTTTCGCCATCTACACGCGCGAGCCCTGGGCGCCTCTCGACCAGATGGACCTGCGCGTGAAGGATGGCGTCGTGGAGATCATGGGCCGGATGGCAAGCGAGAGCCAGCGGCGGGCCGTGGTGGCGGCCGCCGAAGGCATTCCCGGCGTGAAGGGCGTGATCGACCGCACCCATGGCGCCGGCACGCCGAAGCCGGCTTGACACAGGAAATTGGAGCTTTGCGGGGACGGGCCTTTTGACCGGGATCAAAGTTCCCTGCCGCCAGGAGAGAGACAGTAGGCCACTGTAGTTTTGGAGCTGATCATGGACAGACACATACTTGTCGCAACCGACGACACGGAACATTCCAAGCTTGCGGTGACCTACGCCGCTCACCTCGCCATAATGAACAAGGCGGAACTGACGATCGCCCTGGTGAATGTCGCCCTGGGCGGGGTGAAAGGGCCAGTGCTATATTCCTACAGCGAAGCGGACGCCAAAAAGATCACGAGCGGTGCGGCGCAGAGGGCCCGCCTGGCGGGTCTCAAGGATGTGCATGAGGTGGTGATCCTCAGCCGGGAAGCGGATTCGGGCATCGTGCAGTATGCCGACGAAAAGAACATCGATCACATCGTCGTCGGAACGGGCGACAAGGGCAGCATATCGAGGCTGGTGCTTGGATCGGTGGCCGCCGACGTGGCGCGGCGCGCGCATTGCACGGTAACGATCGCCCGGTAAGGGGCCGAAGCAACGGAGTCCCCCGGCTCTCGATTCTCCGAAGCGTGATGGCTTCAAGTCGATTCGCCATCACGCTTTATCGTTGATCTCTTCGGGATCATGCTCAATGGGAAAAGAGCACCGGGCATTTCATGCCCGCGAGGACGGATTTGGTCGCGCCGCCCAGGATCATCTGACTGATGCGGGAATGACCGTAGGCGCCCATGACGAGGAGCTCCGCGGCGTTGTCGGCGACCACGTTCAGCAAGGCCTCGCCTGCTTCCGTTCCGCCGGTCGAGACGGGTCGGATCTCGGCGTTGACGCCGTGACGCGACAGCGTGGTGGCGAGCTCGCCACCGGGCATGCTGCCCGGATGCGGATAGCTCTTCTCCGGATCCACCCAGACGATCTCGACCTTCTTGGCCCTCTTCAAGAGCGGCACGCTGTCGAAGGCGGCACGCGCCGACTCGCGGGTGCCGCTCCAGCCCAGGACGACGAGGTCGGCGGCGAGGCTCGTTCTGCCCCGCCTCGGCAGGACAAGCGTCGGCCGGCCGGTCGACAGAAGAATCCGCTCGACGAAGCTGCGGCCGGCAACCGTCAGGTTGCTTTCTTCAGGCGGCTGATTGACGATGACGATGTCGGCGAAGCGGGCGCGGTCGATCACATGGTTGCTGATGTCGGGACTGGCCGAATCGGTGACGGCAATGTCGCCGCGAATGCCGAAGCTTTCCCTGGTATTGTCGAAGGCCAGGCGGACCGCCTCCTCCGCCTCCGTGAACAATTGCCGGTTGCCTTCGAAGACGACAGGCTCAAAGCCGACGCCGCCATAGATTTCGACGGCGGGAATGACGTAGCTGCCTTGCAGATGGGCATCCAGGTCCCGCGCGAGGCCAGCGGCGCTCTCCAGGAGGATATGATTGCGCTGCAGGTCGTTCAGGCTCACCAGGATCGTTCTATAGGACATGGCTGTCTCCTCGCGAAAATCCTGAGTGACGATAAGCGGAGAGGACCGGGGACCATTTGACCGGGATCAACCGCTCAACTGGCCAATCGATCGGCAAAGAACGGCTTGATGCCGAGGCCGAGCGCGGCGGCATGGTGGATTTCGGCGGGCGTCCCGGACGCGTCGAGACAGGTCCAGCCGGGCGGAGCCTCACCGACCGGCTGCCGGCGCAGGACATCGGCCGTCGCATCCGAAGCATCGCCTGAGCGGTTGAACAGCCGGCGCATCAGCAAGCCCGTCGGCGCTTCCAGCCAGAGTCCCCTGAATTCGACCTTGCTGCGCCTGGCGATCTCGGCTGCCGCGCTGGCCTCGAACGGGTTCAGGAAAGTGGCGTCGATGATCACCGCCTGGCCTGACCGCAGCGCGGCCTCGGCCTGCCTGTCCAGCGCCTCATAGACACGGTTCGAAGCCTCGGACGTATAGGTGGACGGCGGGAGCCGGAAGGTCTCCGGAACGTCAGACTGGCGCTTGCGCTCGATGTCGCTTCTCAGGTGAAGTGCCCCTGGCGGACGTCCGATCGAGGGAGCGAGGCTCGCCGCGAGCGTGCTCTTGCCGGTGCCCGACCGGCCCCCGATCGCAATCAGCGAGGGACGGCGCGGCTGCAGGAATTCGCGGGCCGTCTCGAAATAAAGCCGGGCGTCGACGGCCGCCCGTCGCGAGGCAGCGACGCTCAACGCCGCGACCTTGGCCCTGATTGCCGCCCTGAGGCTCAGGAACAGCGGAAGGACGGTCAATCCCGGCAACTCGCCGATCATGTCGCCGGCATGCCAGAAATAGCGGTTCAGGACCGCGTTCGCCTCGCTCTTGAGATCCCTGTGCCACAGATCCATCAGAAGGAAGGCGAGATCGTAGAGGACGTCGGTCGTCGCCAGCTGCTCGTCGAACTCGATGGCGTCGAAAAGCGTCACCTTGCCGTCGAACAGCACGATATTGCGCAGATGCAGATCGCCATGGCAGCGCCGGACGTGGCCGGTGGCTTCGCGGACCGTCAACTGGCCGCGGGCTTCCCGGAACGATAGGAGCATGGACCGGCCGACCTCCTCCACCGTCTCGCGCGGAAAGATCTCCGTTGCCCGGCGCAGTTCGTCGAGCGTCTCCCGGATGACATCCTCCAATGCCTCCGTCGAATGTCCGTCCGGAACCATATCCGCCGCGGCATGCATGTCCGACACGACCGCGGCCAGATCGCGGATGATCTGCGGATCGAGCGTCCCTGAGTCCGCCAGACGGTCCAATGTCTGGTTCTCGTCGAACCGGCTCAGATGGACCGCCCATTCGACGATCTCCCCGGAGCCGCCAAGGCGCAATCCTTGCGGGCTCCTCCTTATGGCTGTCACGCCCTTGTAGAGTTGCGGCGCCAGCTTGTGGTTGATGAGGAATTCGCGCTCGCAGAAGTGCTTCCTCTTTTCCAGGGTCGAATAGTCGAGGAAGGGCAGCTTGACGGCGCGCTTGACCTTGTAGACGTCCTCGCCGGCAAGAAAGACGACCGAGCAATGCGTATCGATCCGCAGAGGCGTAGCCGCGAGGCCATGAGCGGCGGCGCTGCCGAGATAGGCCAGAACCTCCTTCTGCAACTCGTCACCGGAGACGGTTTCCATGAGACAGGTCACTCCGTGGCAGCTGATGGCCTCGATGATGAATGACCCTAAGGTGCGATTGGTTCCCGGCCATGATCTGGATCAATTGCGGCGCTCGGCCGGCGCGGGAGAGAGGGTGAGGCGCACGCTGTGGACCGCTCCTTCCTCAAGGGGAGAGATCTCGAAGCCGAGCTCGCGACAGAGCCGGAGCATGGCATGGTTCTCGGCGAGGACGTCGCCCGTGATCCTGTGGTATCCCTCGGCCCGGCCATAGCGGATCGCGAGCTTCATCAGGCTTGTGCCGAGGCCGCGGCCCTTGAAGTCGGACCTTACGAGAACGGCGAATTCGGCCGTCCTGTGGTCGGGATCCGCGTGAAGCCCGACCACGCCGAGCACGTCGCCCGATGCCTGGTCCAGCGCCACGAACGCCATCGTGCGGCCATAGTCGAGCTGCGTGAGCCTGGCCACGAAATGGTGGCTGAAGCGCCGCAGGGACGAGAAGAATCTGAGACGGATGTCCTCACGATCGATCTTCTCGAGAAATGACAGCAGCGCCGGCTCGTCCTCCGCCCTGATCGGCCGTATGAACAGGCTTTCGCCGCCGCGCAGCGTATCGCTGCACTCCCATTGCCTGGGATAGGGTCTGATCGCAAAACGCGTGTCGGGCGCCGCCCGGAATTCCTGCGGACGGAACGGTGCTATGGCGATGCGGGCATCGAGGATGACGGCGCCCTCGGCATCGGCCAGGAGCGGGTTGAGATCGACCTCGCGGATCTCGGGGAAATCGGCGGAGAGCCGGGAAAGCTTGATCAATATGTCGGCGACGGCATCGATCCTGGCGGCGGGCACATTGCGGTAAGCTCCCAGAAGGCGGGAAACCCTCGTCCGGGAGATGAGCTCGCGCGCCATCGCGAGGTCGAGCGGCGGCAGCGCCAGGGCTTTGTCGTCCGCGACCTCGACCGATACGCCGCCGGCGCCGAACATGACGACCGGCCCGAACGTCCGGTCGTCGGCGATCCCGGCGATGAGCTCTCTCGCCTTGAGGCGCGTGATCATGGGGTGAAGCGTGACGCCGGCAATATGGGCGCCGGGTTTCGCCCGCCGCGCCGCGGCGATGATCTGCGCGGCCGCGTCGCCGGCTTCCCGGGGCGTCTTGAGATTGAGACGGACCCCGCCGACGTCGGACTTGTGGATGATGTCGGGCGAGAGGATTTTCACCGCGAGCCCCGGATGTTTCTCCAGGAGAATGGCTGCGCGCCGCGCCGCCTGCTCGGGATCGGCGGCGAAGGTCGCCTCCACCATCGGAATGTCATAGGCGGCAAGCAGGGCGACCCCTTCCAGGGGATCGAGCCATGAGCGTCCCTGTGCGAGCGCCTGCGTGACAATGGCGCGGCCCGACCGCCGGTCGGGTTCGAGCTCCGCGGGCTGCGCGGGAGGCGTCGCCATGAGCGCCTCCTGCGCCTCGCGGCAGCGCACGAAGTGCATGAAGCCCTGGACGGCTTTCGATTCGGTGGTGAAATGGGGGATCCCGGCTGCCTCGAAGCGCCCGGCGGAGGCCGGATCGTCGGCGATCCAGCTGGCGAATACGGGCTTGCTCCGGCCGCGCTTTCCATGCGCCGCCGCGACCTCGGCCACGTGTGCCGCTGCGGCCGGCGATGAAGCGAGTGCGGTCGGCACGTTCAGCACGAGGACGGCATCATTGGCCTCGTCGTCGAGCAACGCCGTGAGAGTGGCGCCGTAGCGGCCGGGGTCGGCATCGCCGATGATGTCCACCGGGTTGGCTCGCGACCAGGCGGCGGGGAGGCTCCGGTCGAGCGTCGCCATGGTCTTCGGCGATATGTTCGCCAGGGTGCCGCCGAGATCCATGAGCCGGTCGGTCGCCAGCACGCCGAGTCCGCCGCCATTGGTCAGGATGGCCAGCCTGCGGCCGGGAAATGGCCGGAGCCTTCCCAGGCCTTCGGCCGCGGCGAGGAATTCGTCGAGGTCGGCCACCCGCAGCAGGCCTGCGCGACGGAAGGCGGCGTCATAGACGGCATCGCTGCCGGCCAGCGCTCCCGTGTGTGTCGCAGCGGCGAGCGATGCCTGATGGTGCCGGCCGGTCTTCATGACGATCACCGGCTTGACCCGTGCCGCCGCCCGCGCCGCGGAGAGGAATTTTGAAGCATTGGCGACAGCTTCGACATAAAGGAGGATGGCCCGCGTTTGCGGGTCGAGAGCGAAATGATCGAGCAGGTCGGCGAGGTCGATGTCCACGGCATCGCCGATCGAAGCGATGGCCGAAAAGCCGATGGAACGCCGCGCGCTCCATTCGACGAGGGCGGCGGCAATGGCGCCCGATTGCGAGACGAGGGCGAGATCTCCTGATTTGGCGGGCTGAGCGGAGAAGCTGGCATTGAGGCCGATGGGCGGAACGAGAAGGCCCAGACCGTTGGGGCCCAGTATTCTGAGTCCCCATTTGCGTGCCGCTTCGAGCAATTGAGCGGAAAGCGAATCCGGGCCATGGCCAAGGCCCGCCGATATGACGACCGCCGCGGCCACTCCGGCTTCGCCCGCCGTGGCGGCGATCTGAGGAACGGCCGGCCCGGGCGCGGTCACGACGATCAGATCGGGAAGGGTCGGCAGAGCCGTGAGCGAGGGCGCGGTCGCGACGCCTTCTATGACCGGGTAGTTGGGGTTGACGACGTCGATCCGGCCCGTGAAGCCTGCCGATTTGAGATTGGCGAGGACGGCTCTCCCCAGCGAACGGTCCTTCGGGCTTGCGCCGACCACCGCCACCGATCGCGGGCGAAACAGCTTGTCGAGACGATAGATGCTCATGATGCCTATCTCAGGACGCGAAGGGCGTTCAGAATGACGAGGACGTCGATGATCTCCTGGACTATCGCGCCATTCACGGGAGGAAGATAGCCGAAGGCCGCGATCAGCATGCCGGCTCCCGACAGGGCAAGACCGGCGGCGACGCTCTGCAGCGCTATGGTACGGCTGCGCCGCGCGATTGCCAGTGCCGGCAGGAGAGCATCGAGGCTGTCCTGCACGATGACGACGTCGGCGGTTTCCGACGAGGCCGCGGCACCCGTGGCACCCATGGCGACGCCCACATTCGCCACTGCCAGGGCGGGCGCATCGTTGATGCCGTCTCCGACCATCATCACCGGTCCCTGCTTTGCTTCCGCATGGACGATAGCCACTTTGGCGCCGGGGTCGAGATCGCCCCTGACGAGATCGATGGGCAGGTCGCGAGCTATGGCTTCAGCGACGGTCTGGCGGTCGCCGCTCGCCAGGATGATCCGGTGGATGCCCATCCGGCGGAGCGCGCCGAGGAGCGGTGAAATGCCCTCACGAGGCTTGTCGGCCAGGCCGAAGACGGCCACCACCTCGCCGTTGATCGCCAGAGCCGAGAGCACCATTCCCGTCCCGGCGTTGACCGAGGTGAGAAGTCCACGGTTCTTTCGCGCGCGCTTCCTCACAAAGTCGAGACCGCCAATGACGGCGATCCTGCCTTCGACTTCGCCGTGGAGCCCCTCGCCGGGGATCTCCACGACATGACCGGGACGGGCGAGAGACAACTGCCTGGCCTTTGCTTCGGCCACGAGCGCCTTGGCGATCGGATGGGTCGCTGCCTGATCGAGCGATGCGGCCAGGCGCAGCGCCTCGTTCTCCGAAAGAGGAGGGACGGTCGCCGCCAGGGCGAGCCTGGGCATGCCGCCGGTGAGCGTGCCGGTCTTGTCGAGCACGATGGTGCGTATGGTCGCCATCGTCTCGAGGGTGGCTCCGCCTTTCACCAGCACACCGGCCTTTGCCGCCCGCGAAAGGCCGGCGACGATCGCCACGGGAACCGCGAGGATCAGAGGACAAGGCGTCGCAACCACGAGGACGCTCAAGCCACGGACAGGGTCGCTCGTGAAAGCCCATGCGGCGCCGGCCAGGGCGACGGTGCAGGCCAGGAAGACCATGGCATAGCGGTCCGCCAGGCGGGTCATGGGCGCCTTTGAAAGCCGGGCGCCTTCGATCAGGCGCACGATGCCGGAATAGGTGCTCTCCTCCGCCGTGCTCGCGGCGATCATCGTGAAGGTCTGGCCGGCATTGCCGGCGCCGCTCAGCACCCGCATGCCTTCCTGACGTTTGACCGGCAAGGCCTCGCCCGTCAGACTGGCATAGTCGAGCAATGCATCGCTTTGGAGAACCCCGTCGACGGGCACGACTTCGCCGCTGCGCACCACGATGCTGTCGCCCGGAACGAGCCTCTCCAAGGCGACGACCTCGAGTCCATCGCCGGACCGGCGAACGGCGCTGCGGGGCACGCGGCCGAGCAGCGCCGTCATCTCGCGTCCGGCCCGCCTGTCGGCGAAGCTCTCGAGAAATTGTCCGCCGGCATACATGACGGCCACGACATTCGCAGCGAGGCTCTCGCCGAAGTAGAGGGCCGTCGACATCGACAAGGCGGCGACGATATCGAGGCCGATATCCCCGCGCCTGAGGCTCTGTACGATCTGGACGAGCAACGACAGGAGCACCGGGAGAGTGGCGGCGGCCCGCACCAGATCCGATGCGGCATCGCCGCCATTGTGCTCGAACCAAAGGCTCAGACCCAGGCCGGCCACCGCGATCACGAGAAGGGCGGCAGTCAGGACATGCGGACGATTGACGTTGGCATTGACCTCGGAGCCGGTCGCTGCGCCGGAAGCAATGGAAGCCCGCATCGTCATGGCATGGCACGCCTGGCTGGTGACGCTGGGTTGAAGCCGCGATTGAGCGACTACGGTCGAAGCTCGTCCGCGGCGGGGCGGACATCGTGGACTTCGACCGGGCGGCGGCAGTCGCGCAGCAGGATCCTGGCCGCAACGCGTTCGTCGACCATGCTGTGCAGTTCGACGAGGAGCAGGAACTCGCCGCGATTGAGAACGTCGGCGATGCGTTCGGCATGATCCGAAGGCAGCCATTGCAGCGGCAGTTTTCCGAACGGGCCGGCATGTCTTGCGGCCGCTTCGGGCAAGTCTTCGCAATCGCGGGAGAGGGCGACGATCCGGTTCGAGTCGGCGGCCAGCCGGGGCGTCATGCCGCTCCGGCCGAGGATAAGGGCGAGCTCGACGGCATGCCGACGCTCGCCCGCGAAGCTTGCTTCCTGCCCGATCACCGAAATGAGACGCGGCTCGAGATCGGCCTGGACCAGATGCCTGGTGATGGTCAGGGTGTCCTCGAGGCTGGCGACGACCGCGAGGGCGAAGCGGCGATGAGCTCTGTCGTCCATGGGCCGCCTCCTACCAGTCCTCGCATTCGCCGTCGGCCAGAGCCTCCAGGCGGTCGCGATCGATGATGACGAGGCTGTGGATCCGCGGAAGCTCTATGATCCGCTTGGCGCGAAGCCTGGTCAGGTTTCGGCTCACCGTCTCGATGGTGAGGCCCAGGAAGTCGGCGATGTCGGTGCGGCTCAGCGGGATCTCGACCGTGCGCCGTCCGCCCTGACGGCGATGCAGCTCGAGGATGAAGGCCGCAAGCCTCTCGATGGCCGAACGGCGGTTGAGGACGGTGATCTGGCCGCGTGCGTCTTCGAGCTCCTGCGACAGGAGGCTGACCAGCTGCGGCGCCAGCGCCGGCTCGTCGCGAAGGAGCCGGTAGGCGCTGTTCCGATCGAGGCTGCGCACCCTGACCGGCGTTACCGCCTCGGCGCCGCAATGGCGTTCGGATCCCGCCTCGAGGCCCAGAATGTCGCCGGCAAATCTGAACGAAATGATCTGGCGCCTGCCGTCGTTCAGAATGCGATAGAGACGCACCAGGCCTGTTTCGATCTTGTAGATATTGCGGTCGTCGTCACCCTGATGGAAGAGATGCTGGCCCGGATCGAGCTTGCGGGAAGACTGCTCGGAAATCATTTCGTCGAATGTTTTCAGGTCCTTGCGGGCTCCGTCGATGAGCCCTGGCAGGGCGGCGTGACTGGGTCGCGGGGTTGCGGCGAGTGCGAGCATGGATCCCTCCGGAGCTTTGTGCGGGGACAAGAAGGCGCCCGTTGCGTCGCCGGCGTTTGCCACGATTGTGCCGGTTTGTAGCGTTTTGTGCCGCGTGCTAATCGTGCCCGGAAAACCCGCTCAGCAGGACCTCTCGTGAAAGCCGGCCAGGCCCATATCGTTGTCGTGGATGACGAGCCGCCCATTCGTACCCTTCTGCGGAACTGCTTCGAAACGGAGGGCTACCGGGTCAGCGAGGCGGCGACCGGTGCCGAGCTCCTGCGGCTCATGCAGGGCGGCGATGTCGATCTCATAACTCTCGACCTGACGCTCGGGCGCGAAAGCGGGCTGGAGATCGCGCGGAATCTGCGCGCCGGGTCGCAAATCCCGATCATCATGGTGACGGGCAAGGGCGACGTGATCGACCGCGTGGTCGGACTCGAGATCGGGGCCGACGACTACATCGCCAAGCCTTTCCATCTGAGAGAGATGCTCGCCCGCGTGCGGACGGTCCTCCGGCGCGCCGGCATGCGGACGGAACGAGGCATGGCCGGTCCGCCCGCCGAGCAGACCTACCGGTTCGACGCCTGGGAGCTCAATCTGACGCGCCGCGAGCTTCGCGATCCGGAAGGCGAGCTCTGCCGGCTGACGACGGCAGAGATCGAGCTCCTCGCCGTGCTCGCCAGGCGGCCGGGGCACGTATTGTCGCGCGACGCCATCATGGACCAGCTCAAGGGCCAGGACTGGGCGGCCAATGACCGGGCAATCGACAGTCAGATATCGCGGTTGCGCAAGAAATTGGGCGGCGGTGCGCAGGTCCCGGGCCTGATCAAGACCATAAGAGGGGTTGGATACAGCTTCACCGCCAGGGTGACGAAGTCCTGATGCGGCGGAAGCCGATCAGCCGGAACCGGCTTCGCCGGCGGTCATGCGCCCTCACCGAATGCCGCCGCGAGCGCTTCGCGCAAGTCGGCGAGGCGATAGGGCTTGCGCAGCAGCTTCAGGTTGCCGAGATTTTGCGCCCGAACGAGATCTTCAGCATATCCCGATGTCAGGAGCACCCGGATCGAGGGATCGATCTCCCTGGCCTTTTTCGCCACGTCATAGCCCGACAGGCCGCCAGGCATGACCAGATCGCTGAACAGCAGGTTTATCTTCAATCCTGTCTCGAGGAGCCTGATGGCGCTCGCCCCATCGGAGGCTTCGTGGATCCGGTATCCTAATGTCTTGAGCCGCGTCACCGTCAAGCTTCTGACGGCATCGTCGTCCTCGACCACGAGAACGACGCCGTTCCTGTCCGTCCGAGCTTCGGATGAGGACTCCGTGGCGCCGGCCGTCGCCGATCCGCTCGCGCGCGGCAAATAGATGGTGATGGTCGTGCCGCGGCCGACTTCGCTGTGGATCGCGACGTGGCCTCCCGACTGCTTGGCAAATCCGTAGACTATGCTGAGGCCGAGGCCCGTTCCATGACCTCTCGTCTTGGTGGTGAAGAACGGTTCGAAGGCGCGCTGCCTGACTTCCGCCGGCATGCCCGTGCCGGTATCGGACACGGAAATCCGGACATAGTCGCCGCCCGCCAGTTCAATAGTGTTGCCGCTCCCGATCTCCCCCATCCGCGCATTGCTCGTCTCGACGGCGAGCTTGCCGCCCTTCGGCATCGCGTCCCGCGCGTTGATGGCGAGATTGACCAGCGAGCTTTCCGCTTGAGTAGGATCCACCTTCACCGGCCACAGGTCCGGCGCCAGGACGGTGGAGAGCGAGATGTGCTCGCCCAGCGTGCGGCGCAGCATGCTCGTGACATTGACGACCAGGTTGTTGAGCTCGAGGAACTCGGGTTCGAGATGGCTCCTTCTGGCGAAAGCGAGCAGCCGGGACGTCAGCTTCGCTCCGAGATCCGCGGCGTCCTGCGCGTCGCGCAGCATTTTACGGAGGCCCTCGTCCAGGAGGCGGGTCTCGATCAGCTCGAGATTGCCGGTAATCACGGTGAGCAGGTTATTGAAGTCGTGGGCGATGCCGCCCGTCAGCTGCCCGACCGCTTCCAGCTGCTGGGCCTGGGCAAGCTTGCGTTCGCTTTCCAGCAAGGCCTCTTCCACGCGCTTGCGGTCGCTGAGGTCCGTTATGATTCCGGAAAAGTAGCGCACGCCCTCGGTCACGAACTCGCTTACCGCCAGATCGATGGAAAAAAGGGTGCCGTCCTTGCGCCTGCCGACGACCTCGCGGCCGATGCCGATGATCTTTCGCTTTCCGGTGGACAGATAATTGGCGAGATAGGAGTCATGCTCGCTATGGAACGGCTCGGGCATGAGTATGCGGACGTTCTGTCCGATCAGCTCGCCCGCCTTGTAGCCGAAGATCCGCTCGGTCGCCGGATTTACCGAATCGATGATGCCTCTGGTGTCTATGGTGACGATGGCGGCAACCGCCGAATTGAGGATCGCTTCGAGCTTGGACGCCTCAGCGGCCGTGCTCGGCCTTTTCTTCCGCATGGTCCTGATGACTCCCGGCCGGGATTCTAGCATCAGGACGGCTTATGCCGATAGGGTTGCCATTTCCTCACATCGTCAGGACCGCGGCTCCCAATAGCTTGCCCTCGCGCAAATCGCCGAGCGCCCGATTGGCGTCGGCAAGAGGATAGGGAGTGACCGAGGTCTCGATCCCGATCTGCGGAACCAGGCGGAAGAAGCTGTCGCCGTCGTCGCGGGTGAGATTGGCCACGGAGATGATCTGGCGCTCTTCCCAGAGCAGTCTGTAGGGGAAGCCTGGGATGTCGCTCATGTGGATGCCGGCGCAGACCACGCGACCACCCTTGCGCACCGACTTCAGGGCATGCGGAACCAGCGCGCCGACGGGCGCATAGATGATGGCCGCGTCCAATGGCTCGGGCGGCGCTTCATCCGACGCTCCCGCCCATTCGGCGCCAAGACGCCTGGCGAAGGCCTGGGCCTGGGCATCGCCCCGGCGCGCGAAGGCGAAGACCCTCCGGCCTTGCCATTTGGCGATCTGGACAACGATATGGGCGGCCGCGCCGAAGCCGTAGAGTCCCAGGGATTTCGCATCGCCCGCCATCCTGAGCGATCGCCAGCCGATCAGGCCGGCGCACAGAAGAGGAGCCAGAAGCTGGTCGGGCCCGCCGCCCGTAAGGGCAAAGGCATAGCGGGCATCGGCGATCGCATGGGTCGCATAGCCGCCGTCGCGCGTATAGCCGGTGAAGAGCGGCTGGTCGCAGAGATTCTCGCGCCCCGAGACGCAGTAGGCGCAGCGGCCGCAGGTATGGCCGAGCCAGGGAATGCCGACCCGTTGCCCAGGCTCGAATCCGGTGACGGCAGGACCGATTTCCTCCACATAGCCGACGATTTCATGCCCGGGGACGAGCGGCAGCGGGACCTTCGGCAACTCGCCGTCGACGACGTGGAGATCGGTGCGGCAAACCCCGCAGGCGCTGACCCTGACGCGGATCTCTCCCGACCGCGGGCCCGGCAGGGGATGCCGGCGCATTTCGAGCGGCCGGCCATGTTCGACCAGCATCATGGCGCTCGACGCTGTCATAGTCTCTCGATCGTCACCACCCGATAGGTATGCGGGCCATCGCCCTCGGTGACCGAAATATACTCCCCAACGACGAATCGTTCATCGGCAAAGCGGTAGCCTCGAGGGTCCGCCTCATCGCCCCTGATGTCGTAGTGGAATTTCCACTGCCCGCCGGGCGCGCGCACCATATGTCCGAGGTCGTGTTCCTCGCCCGCGCGGTAATGCACGACGCGGCACAGGTCGCGGTGGGATTTCCACAATTCGCCGTCGATCCGGCCGTTCTCTTTCAGCGGAACGACGAGATCGTAGCCGTGCTCCTGGCTTCCCTGCGGATGGTCTGGCTCGCGCGCCAGGCGCAGCCTGACCTTTGCGAAGCCTTCGGGAAACCGTCCGCGTGTGGGTTGACGTGCTTTTGGCGAGGCCATGGTGACTTTCCGGCGTGAGGGTGAACGGGCTTAGCTGACCGCCCGTGAGGCGAGGAATACCGGCAGATGCCGGTAAAGGTCGCCGTCGGGAATCCCGGTCAGGTCCTTGTCGATCGACTCGACCAGCTTGGATGCGAGCGCGGGAGGCAATGAGCCGCGGAGAACCTTCAGCAACTTTGCCGGCGCGATGATCACCAGGTTGTCGAAGCCGCCGATCCTTTCGTCCTGCCTGAGATCCGCGGCGATCGCCTGCATGAATTTGATCTCGATCTTGTCTCGCGGGCTGCTCTTTCGCTCTATTCCATGGCGGGCGGTCGTGGCGCTCTCCTGAACGCGCCCGGGCTTGTCGCGGGTGAGCTCGGAGGCCTTTTCATGCATATGGGCGGACACGAATTTGTGGAACGTGCTGAAGTGTCCGGGGCCGGTGCGCTCGACATAGCGGGCTCGGCCGCCGTCGGCGATCAGGTAGAATGTCCTTGGCACGCGCATGTGGGTATCCTTTTTTGCGACGCTAGCCAGCCTTCGATCGGAGGGCTTTGATCTGGATCAAAGCGCCCGAGGCCCTGCCGGCTAGGCTGTGCAAAACTGGATGGATGACCTTGTCGGCCAATACCAAGGCATTGCGCGGCGCTGAACGCATCGTCCCGGTCTTGCGCTGCCGGTACTGTCCGGTGCGAAACCGCGCCGTCTGCGGCGCGATGAGCGACGAGCAGATTGCCCGGCTGAGCGACATCTCGCATCGCAGGACATACGCCGCCGGGCAGATGATCATGTCGGATCAGGAGCCCGTCACTTTCTTCGCCAACGTGGTCTCGGGCACCATCAAGCTCACCAAGACGATTTCCGACGGCCGGCAGCAGATCGTCGGCCTTTTGTTTCCTCCGGATTTTCTCGGCAGGACGTTCAGCCGCAGCAACCCTTACTTCGCCGAGGCGGCCACCGACGTGGAGGTATGCGTCTTCCCGAGCGAGGGCTTCGAGCGGCTGATCGGCCTCTATCCCGAGCTCCAGCATCGCCTGTTCGAGCGCACATTGGACGAGCTTGATGCCGCGCGCGAATGGATGGTCCTGCTCGGCCGCAAGACCGCCGAAGAGAAGGTCGCCAGCTTCCTTCTCATGCTCGCCCGGCGAAGCATCGTCGCCGACTGCCCTGACGGCGGCGGTGCGGCCGTGAGGCGGTTCGATCTCCCTCTCAGGCGGGCGGACATGGCCGACTATCTGGGACTCACCATCGAGACGGTCAGCCGGCAGCTCACGCGTCTGAGGACCGCCGGCATTGTCAGGATGATCGACGCGCGCACATTGGAAGTGCCGGAGCTGGCCGACCTCGCCGGGATTGCCGGACAGGATGACGGCCTTTGATGCACGTCGATGGAGATGGAGTGGCCGACGCGGGAATTCGAGGCGCCGGCTACTGACGATGGCGGACCATGGCGGAACTGAGCTCTTCCAGGTCCTCGCGCGTCAAGCGTGCGCGGGCCAGGGGCAGCACGATCGCATTCTCCCAGAGGATATGCCGGCGATAGCTCTCGAAGAAGCTTCGCAGCATGTAGCCGACCATATCGGGATTCTTCAGCTTCCGGCCTTCGCGCAGGCCTTCGAGGCTTTCCAGGAGCTCGCCGGCAAAGCTTTCGTCCGTCGCGTGCTCGAGCGCAAGGCGCGCCAGGATGTCGTGGATATTGTCGGCGGGGAGGGCCCGCTTCTCGATCAGCGGAAAGAGCCCGAGCTCCTCGTCCCGATGATGCAGGGGCATCTCGAACTGAAGCGAATCGATGACCTTGGCGCATAGCCGGCGATCGACATTGTCCGGCAGGCCGTCCGCGATCCGCTCGAGCGAATCGCACAGCTGCGCGTGAACCAGATGCTCATGCTCGATCAAGTCCAGCGGCCCCCGGTGCAGGCGGCTGTCCGTCTGGATGTTTTCGGCAGCCATCATGAGAATGCGCAGCTCCAGGGCCTGGACTTGCCGGCGGGGCGTCGCGTGAGGAGTTGCGCCATGCGGATATCACCGGCGACCGAGCCGGCTGACGGCGCCCAGCGTCAGGCCGAAAGCGAGAAACGCCACAATGACCAGCGCCAAAAACCCTTCCTCGTGCATCGTCATGGATCATCCTCCCTTCGACTATGGTCGCGCCGCTTCCGCAAGGCTGCATTGACCTGGATCAAGCCCGCCTTACGGCGGTTGCCGTCTGCGGCAAGGCGTTTGACCGAGGTCAAAGCTGCTTCGTGCGGGAACTGGCCTTGCGCAGGTAATAGTCGAAGCCGACGAGGCTCCCGAAGGCTGAACGATAATCGTGATCATGCATCGGCGCGGCGCATCGGAAATCGACTTGGACAATGGGGATCCGCCGCCCGACCATCCAGCAGCTGACGTCATGGACGGTGATCCGGAATATGCGATAGGC
The DNA here is from genome assembly GCA_050246735.1 of Parvibaculaceae bacterium. GTDB lineage: Bacteria > Pseudomonadota > Alphaproteobacteria > Rhizobiales > Aestuariivirgaceae > Taklimakanibacter. The sequence goes on from JBFWVM010000002.1 coordinate 382,651, forward strand.
GGGGCGGATCGAGGCCCGGCCACGTCATGCGGGTCATCGAGAACCACGTGGAGGAAGCGAAAGGCGTGCCGCAACGCGTGCTCCAGCGTCGTCTCCTTCAATGTGGCATGAGATAGCGGCGCGAAGCTGCCCGTCCGCATGGGCAGCGCGCCTCTGGACGTGTCATTTATCGCGATCCGCGGTCGAAAGTCGTGCTTGTCACTCCCCGTCGCCGCAACTCGCTTCTCGCGATCTTTTCCGTAGGCGTCCGGGGAAGCAGGGTGTCGGTGATCTCGACATAGCGGGGTATCATGTGGCGGGGTGCCAGCGCGGCGAAATGCGCCACGAGATCGGCCGGCCTGACCGCCGATCCCGCTTCGCGGACCGCCACGACCATGATGTCCTCTTCGGTGAGGTCCGAAGGAATGCCGAAGGCAGCGCTTTCCACGATATCGGGATGCTTTTCGGCGATGCGCTCGAGCTCATAGGCCGAGATATTCTCGCCTCGCCGCCGGATGGCCTCGTTCAGGCGGTGCTTGAAATAGAGCCACCCGTCCTCGTCGAAGAAACCGGCATCGCCGGAATGATACCAGAGGTTTCGCAGGGTCTCCACGGTCTTGGCCTCGGCGCGATAGTAGCCCGAGAACATCGACCAGCTCTTCTTCGGGCGCGCAACGATCTCGCCGACCGTGCCGGACGGCACCGGCATGTCGGCTTCATCGACGACCGCAACCTCCCAATCGGGGTGGACCCGGCCGCAGGATGCCGGACGCGATTCGTCGACAGTATCGAAAGTCACAAAGGTGGTTTCCGTCTGCCCGTAGGCCGTAACCAGCCTGATGCCGAACCGCCGTTCGAAAGCTTCTCTCTCGGGCACCATGGGTATGCATTGGCAGACACGGACCGGATTGTCGCTATCGCTCTCGCAAGGCGGCCTGCGCATGAGTATGACGGCCATTGCCCCGAGGAGATTGGTGGCGCTGGCGCCGCTCGCGCGGACCTGGTCCCAGAACCGGGAGGCGCTGAAGCCGTCCACCAGCGTCGCCTGAGTGCCATATACGAGCGGCATATAGACGCCGAACATCTGCGCATCGGTGTGGAACAGCGGCAGTGCCGTGAAGTAGCTGTCGAGCTCGGTATATCCCAAATTGCGGGCCATCGCCGCGACCCAGGCGTAGCAGTGGTGATGCGACATCAGGGCGCCCTTCGCCGGCCCGGTCGTTCCGGAAGTATAGAGGATCGCCATCGGGTCGGCGTAGTGGACGTCGAGGGGAGCGATGTCGAAGCCCGACCCGATGCAGTCCTCGAACGCAACGACCCGATCGATGGTGATCCCGGCCGCTCTCGCGTCCTTTGGATCACTGCCGACGAGGACCAGCGTCCGTATGCCGGGCAGGTTGCCCTGCACGCGCGCGATCTCATCGAGCACGCTCGCGTCGGCAACGAGGACTTCGGCGCCGCAGTTGTTCAGGTTGTGACAGAGAAGCTCGCCTTTCAGGGCGGGATTGCTGGGAACCTCGACCGCGCCGAGGAGGGACGAGGCAAACCACGCGGCGACGAACTCGAAACGGTTCGGCAGGAGGATCGCCACCCGGTCGGACCGGCGCACCCCCAGCCGGTGGAGACCGCTCGCGAGTTGGCTCGAGATGGCGAGCACCTCCTCAAAGCTGGCAGATTTCCCGCATATGTTCAGGAAACGTTTGCTGCCGAGCCGCTCCGCCTGGCGCAACAGTATTCTGGGGAGCACCCGGTTATCTATGTCATCGTCGTTCATCCCGGGAATGCGGGAAGCCGTGTGGCGAAGCATGGCTATTTTGAAAACTCCTTCGCCCGCGCCTGGGCTCCAGGGGACAGGAAGCCTCGGACGGTCGCCTCGGTTTCGAGCGCCATGGCGTCGGCAAGGGACGAGTGGAAGCCCTCGTTGATGGCATGTTTTATGTCGGCTACCGCATCGGCGGGACGTTTCGCGATCATGTCCGCGAGCTTCCCGGCTTCGCCGAGCAACTCGCTCTCGGCGACGAGCCGCCATGCGATCCCGACTTCGAGGGCCTTCTTCGCATCGTGGCGCTCGCCGAGTATGGTCAGCTCCTTTGCGACTTGCGGACCCGCCCGCTTGGTCAGGAGCGCGGTGACGCCGCCGGTGACGAAGAGGCCATAGGTCACTTCGGGGAAGAACCAGCGGGCATTGTCGGCAAAAAGGGTGAAGTCGCAGTTGATCACCCATTCGAGCGCGCCGCCGACGCACCAGCCGTGAACCGCGGCGATGACGATCTTCCTCGACCGCATGATCTGAAGCGTGATCCGCTGGATGGAGTCGACCCAGGCCCGGGTCGCCGCCTCCGACGCGGTCTGTGCGTCGAGATCCTTCAGGTCGTCGCCTGAACAGAAGGCCCGGCCTTCGCCGTGGAGAATGACGACACGGGCCTCGACGTCCGCTTCCGCCCGTTCGAGCGCACCGGACAACTCATCGACGAGCGCCTTGTTCATGGCATTGAGGCGCTCGGGCCGGTTCAGCCTGATCCAGACGACAGGGCCTTCATGGCGGGCAATAACGGCGCTTGGCATGGAATTTCCTCAGACGATCAAGGGTTCGCGGTAGGAGCCCCAGACGTCGCGAAGCGCCCGGCAGATTTCGCCAAGGCTGGCTCTCGCTTTCACGAGCTCGATGGTTTTGGGCAGCAGGTTGACATCGTCGGAACGCGCCTGTTGCTTCAGCTCGGCCAGAAGGGCCTGTACCCGCGCGCTGTCCCGCCCGGCGCGCACCGCTTTCAGGCGGTCGATCTGGATCCGGGTGCATTCTTCGTCATAGGGATGGATATCGACATCCGCCGTGCCGCTCCGGTCGTCGGCATATCTGTTCACCCCGACGGAGACCTTGTCGCCGCTGTCGATCTTCTGGAAGGTCGTGTAGGCGGAGTCCGCAAGCTTCTGCTGGAACCAGCCTTCTTCCACCAGCTTGACCGCGCCGCCCAGCTCATCGACCTCGTCGAGCACTTTCCAGATGGCCTGCTCCATGTCCGAGGTGAGGCGCTCGACGAAATAGGAGCCGCCCAACGGATCGGTCACGGACGTCACGTTGATCTCGTCGCGGATGATCTGCTGGGTCCGGATGGCGAGTTTCATCGCTTCTTCGGTCGGGATGGCGAAAGCCTCGTCCAGGCCGTTGGTGTGCATGCTCTGGCACCCGCCAAGGACGGCGCCCAGGGCCTGTATGGCGGTTCGCACAAGGTTGTTCTGGTGCTCGACCTTCGTGAGGCTCATGGCCGCCGTCTGAACATGCATCCGAAGCCGCATGGATTCCGGCTTCCTGGCCTTGAAGCGTTCCGACATGATCCTGGCATAGACCCGCCGGGCGGCCCTGAACTTGCAGATCTGCTCGAAGAAGTCCTGATGGCTGATGAAGAAGAAGGACAGCCTGGGCGCGAAGTCGTCGATATCCATCCCGGCGGCGATGACCTCCTCGCAATAGGCGATCGTGAAGGCCATGATGAACGCCACTTCCTGGATCGCGTTTCCGCCGACGTCGGACAGGTGGTAGCCGCTGAGGCTGATCGGGTTGATTTTCGGTGTCGTCCCGGTGCTGTAGACGATCAGGTCGCGCAGCAGCCTGACGGCGGGCCGCACCGGATAGATCCACTCCTTTTGGGCGACATATTCCTTCAAAGGATCCGCTTGCAGCGTCCCCGCGATCTTCCCGAGGTCGCAGCCGCGCTGCTCGGCGACGGCCACGAACATCGAGTAGACGACCCAGGCCGACGGGTTGATGGTCAGGGAGACCGAGATTTTTTCGAGATCGATGCCGTCGAAGAGGCGGTCGACATCCTCGATCGTGTCGATGGCGACACCGAGGCGGCCGACCTCGCCGAATGCCATGGGATCGTCCGAATCGAGGCCGAGCAGGGTCGGCAGGTCGAAATCGGTCGACAGCCCGGTCTGCCCCGTGTCGATCATGTATTTGTAGCGCCGGTTCGTCGCTTCGGGATTGCCGAAGCCGGCGACTTGCCGGATGGTCCAGGGCCGCCCGCGATACATCGTGGGGTAGGCGCCGCGTGTAAACGGATAAGCTCCCGGAAAACCAAGCTCGCTTGCGGGGATGTCCGCGACGTCGGCGGCCGTATAGACCCGCTTGAGGGGTATGCCGCAATCCGTTTGATATTCGCTTCGTCCTTCCGGCCTGGCTTTCAGGGAAAGGGCGAGCTCCTTGCTCTCCCACTCAGCCTGGCTTTCCCGAACGAGCCTGATCGCTTCTTCGGAGAACAGTTTCATCATCGCTCTCCTTGCCTGGTCCAGCCGATCAGCCGGCGGGCGACCGCGTAAGGGTCGGTTCGCCGCTCGACCGCCAGTTGAAGCTCGCCGTCGAGATCCTCGGACCCCTCGTCGAAGCGCTGCTGGAAGAGATGCTTGGCCGCCCCGACGATCCGGCTGCGGCAGATGTTGCGCTGGCGCCGGGCAAGTTCGCCGCTGGACTGCAAATGCGCCCGGTGATTTGCGATGGCTTGCCGGAGATCTCCGATCTTTTCGCCTGAAAGCGAGCTGACGGGCAGGAGCGGAGGGATCCAGGACGAATCGTTCCTCCTCGATCCGAGGGCCATCATGGCTTTGAGTGCGGCGAGGGTCGCCGCCGCCTCCGGCTTGTCCGACTTCGTGACGGCGTGGATGTCGGCGATTTCCAGTATGCCCGCCTTGAGGGCCTGGATGTCGTCGCCCAGCCCGGGCGCGGAAAGGACCACGACCGTATGGGCGGCGGTGACGACGTCGACCTCGTCCTGGCCGACCCCGACAGTTTCTATGATGACGGGCGAATATCCGGCCGCGTCGAGAACATCGACGGCCGGATGGGTCGAGCGCGTCAGGCCGCCGAGATGCCCGCGCGTCGCCATGCTGCGGACGAAGGCGCGGCCGGTCTCGGCGGCATCGTTCATGCGCACGCGGTCGCCGAGAATGGCGCCGCCGGAATAGGGACTGCTGGGATCGATGGCGATCACCCCGACTTTGTGCCCGCCGGCGGCGAAAGCTTTGATGAGAGAGGATACGAGAGTGGATTTGCCGGCGCCGGGAACGCCGGTAATGCCGACGATGTGGGCTTTCCCTGCGTGTCTATAGATTTCGGCCAGGGCGTCGAAGGCTTCCGCGCAGCCGGCCTCCGCCCGCGAGATCATCCGCGCGATCGCGATCGCCGACCCGGCGAGCACTCCCTCGACAAGCGCCGTCGAAGGTACATATGCCGCAGGCCGCGACCTGCTCGAGCGGATGACGGCCGTCATATGTTTCCGCGCGCGGCCACGAGCTCGGTGATCGTCGAGACGATCAGCTCGGCCCGGGCTTCTTGCGGAACGATGACATCCACGCCGCACTCCATCAGGGAATCATAGTCGCGTTCCGGAATGACGCCGCCGGCGACGACGAGAATGTGATCGGCGCCGTTGTCGCGCAGACACCTGCCCAATTCGCGGAACAGGGGGACATGGGATCCGGACAGCAGGCTGACGCCGATCACGTCGACGTCTTCCTCGATCGCCGCGCTGACGACCTGGCTCGGCGTCTTGTAGAGCCCGGTATAGACGACTTCCATTCCGGCATCGCGCAGTATGCGGGCGACGATCTTGGCGCCGCGGTCGTGGCCGTCGAGGCCCAGCTTGGCGACGAGCACCCTGATGATCTCACGCGGAACTGTCTTGGTGTCTACCACCGTCTCACCACATTCTATGCGGGCTGGGCAGCGCCGAAGCTTCAGTTTTCCGCCAGCACGTGTCCGATCGCTTCCGAAATGATGCGCAATCCGAGATCTATCTCTGCCTCGGAAACCGTCAGCGGCGGCGCGATCCTGAACACTCCGCCCATTCCCGGGAGCTTGACGATGTTCATGCTCAAGCCGCGCCTGAAGGCTTCGGCGGCTATTCGGGCGCCAAGCTCGTGCGCCGGGCTTCTGCTCTCGTCATCCTTGACGATCTCGACACCGAGTATCAGTCCACGGCCGCGAACGTCGCCCACGCATCGATACCGCTGCCGAAGCTCGATCAAGCCGTCGGACAGCCTCCGTCCGAGCCTGCGCGCTCTTTCGACAAGCCGCTCTTCCTTCACCGCGTCGAGCACCGCCAGGCCGACGGCGGCGGGAAGCGGGTCCGAAACATGGGTCGTGTAGAACAGGTAGCCTTGCCGATGAGCGGCAGCCTCGATGTCGGACGTCGTCATGACGGCGGCGAGGGGAAGGCCTGCGCCGATGGTCTTGGACAGCGTGAGGATATCCGGGGTTACCCCGTCTCTCTGAAAGGCGAACATGTCGCCGGTTCGCCCGACGCCGGTTTGCGCCTCGTCGAGAATGAGCAGCATGCCGCGCTCCCGGCATTTCTCCTTCAGAGCCGCGAGGTAGCCCTGGGGCAATTCCAGCAGGCCGCCGCTCGACAGGATGGGTTCGGCGATGAATGCCGCCAGGCTGCCGGTGGACTGTCTGTCGAGGAGCACGAAGGCGTCGTCGAGTTCCGTCTGCCAGTCCAGTGAGCCGCCGGCGTTCTTGAAACGCGGACGAAAGCTATTGGGAGCAGGGATCGCGAGCGATCCGGGCATTGCCGGCCCGAAGCCCCTGCGACCGGCGCTGTAGGTCGCCGAGACGGCAGCGCCCGTCATGCCGTGCCAGCTCTGGCTGAAGGCGACGATCTCGTGCTTGCCCGTGACCAGCTTGGCCATCCTGATCGCGGCTTCGTTGGACTCGGCACCGGTCGACAGCAACAGCACCTTGTCCAGGCCGGGAGCCAGTTCGGCCAGGCGTTCGGCGAGCTCGACCACCGGCCGTGACAGCATCCCGCTGAACAGATGTATCGCTCTTTCGACCTGCCTCTGGACCGCCGCCACGATCTTCGGGTGGGAATGGCCGAGCAGCGCGCTCATCTGGCCTGAGGTGAAGTCGAGTATGGCCCTGCCGTCGGCGTCGTAAACGAAGCTTCCCTTCGCGCGCTCGATGATGGCGGGGTCGAATGCCCCTCCATATCTGATCAGGTGCTTTTCCGCTGACGACCAGAAGGCGCGATCGTCGTTTCTGGATGGTTTGGGGGCGGCGGCTGTATCCATGGCGGGACACTATCGGCTGGCAGGATCTCAGTAAAATTGATAGTCTTGGATTCTGATATAAACGGAATTGATATGCAGCCTCCTATCGACCCTCGGCTCCTGGTCACCTTTGTCCATGCCGCACATTCGGGGTCGCTCAGCGCGACCGCGGTCCAGGTCGGACGGACCCAATCGGCGGTGACCATGCAAATGCAGCGTCTCGAGGAGATCGTTGGTCAAAGTCTTCTGCATCGCAGCGGCAGCGGGGTCCGGCTTACCGGGGGAGGAGAGCGTTTTCTCGTCTATGCCGAGCGCATTCTGAAGACCCATGACGAGGCGCTGTCGGCATTCTCGCGCCGTGGTCTGCGCGGCTCGATAATCTTCGGTTCGCCGGAGGATTACCTGATTGCCTTCTTTCCCACCTTGTTGAAGACTTTTGGGGCTATCCACCCCGACGTCGAAATCAAGGTCGTGTCGGCGCCTACGGTAGAGCTCCTGACTTTATTGCCCTCCCGGCAAATCGACCTTGCTTTGGTTTCAACGCCGAACCCGGCCGATACGAAGGGTGTGGTGCGGCTGGAGTCGCAGGTTTGGGTTGGAAGCAAACCTGCCTTGGACCTGCATGACTTTGGAGATACCGTGCCTTTGGCCCTGCCGGCATCGAACGCCATGGATCACCGGGCGGCGTGCGACGCCATGGACCGCGCCGGAATGAAGTACAAGATCTCCTATGCGAGCAACAGCCTTGCCGGATTGGTGGCCGTCGCGCGATCGGGCCTGGCGGTCAGCGTCATGACCCAGGAAGCTGTTCCGTCCGATCTTCATATACTCGACAAGCCTTTGCCCAGCTTGCCGCAACTTGGTGTCCTGCTGGCCGTTGCCCAGCCGGAGTCATCGCCGGCGATAGAAGCCTTTGCCGGCCATGTTCGTCAGGTTCTCCCAACTCTCTGAAAACAGCTGACGGCGGGCCAAATTGCCACGGCGATCGGCTGTTCGCGCGCGCACCTTTTATCGTCTATTTGCCAGCCGTGACCGGAGGGGTGCCAGTTGCCTGCGGCGCCGATGCTTTAGGATCACCCGGCTGTCATCCCGTTGGAGGGGTTGGCCATCACGGCCAACCGCTCGAGCATCGACTCCACGTCCGGGCAAACTATCGCGCCGGCTGCCGCAAGCTCGTTTCGAACATCCAGGGGAAGGCTGGTGTTGCTGCCGTCGGGAATGCGGTTGAGTTTCCCTCCGACGAAGACCGGAAGCCGCATTTCCCGCTCGTTCATTTCACCTTGGAGATCCACGACGAACTGCAGAGCGACGCCGTTGTAGGATGACAGAGCTATGAAATCCGCCTGAGCAGTGCGGGCGAGCTCCGCCAGGTCGTTGGGATCGGTCGACGTGCCGCCATCCACGATGTCCACTCCGAGCTCCCGCAAAACCGTCTCGACCAGGATCTTCCCATATTCATGGACATCCGTCGTGGCGATGCAGGCGCGCAAGCCGGCTCGGGCGATGCTGGCGCGATTGTCGGGGTTCATGCGGCCTACGAGTCCTTCGCCGTCCCTTTCGAGCTGCTCGATTGAATGCGAACGCACGATCGGCGCGCGACCCCTCAAGCCCCGGGAAGCCGGCTCGCCGGGGCCGAACAGCTCCTCCAGCCGTTTTGACCCGACACGGCGGATAGCCAGCATCATCTCGAACGGATTGCGGACATCGATCCCGGCTTCGGCAAAGCCATGGAGCACGTTGTCGCGGAACTTGCGGCCTCCCTCGACGATCCGGCCGGCGGTCTCGTCTATCTCCTCATCACGGTAGAGGGTGTGCAGCGGCTGGTCGAGCTCGACCAGCCGATTTGCGAACATGTGGACGTCGATGATCTCATCGATGTCCGGAATACGTTCGGCCTCCGTGACCGGCGTCGGGTTGACCGCATGGCCCGCGGGCCGTGTCTTCTCGCCATAGATATCGATGCGCAGATAGGTGGCCAACGCCGCATAGTTGGCCGCATGATTCCGGCCATACATCGTCGTCGCTCCGTAGATCATCGTGCCTGGCGTACGGACGATCTGCTGGGCGGCGCGCTGGAAAGCCAGGCGCGGGTAGGGGCGTGCATAGGTGTTGCCGTAGGAATAGGCGGCATGGCCTCCGCAGAGATCGTCCACTATATATTGCTCGAGCAGGATCGCTCCCAGCGAGCAGGCGAGATCCGTGAACAAGGAGGCGAAGCCGTCGTCGATGTTCGAATGGACGATCACCTCGACCGGTTGCGCAGCCGTGAGCGCTATGGCTTTGAGCGATTCCGCGGTGGTGAAGATGTCGTCGTCCCAGTGGGGCTGGCGGAACGTAAAATACTGGCCGAGATTTCCGATCGAGGTGGAACCGGAAACGAGCGCCGCCATGGTGTTCTCGAACGCCGCGGGAGTGCCGATCACGAAGTCGCCGAAATGCGGCGCGACCGGCGCCATCCTGGTAAGCGCGATCCAGTCGTCGATATCCTGCATGATAAGGCCGGTGCCGCGCGGCATGTCCTTGCGCTTCGCCCGCGGATATCCCATGCTCCAGTCGAGGCAGATCCCATAGCGGTCGACACGGTGGCCGGCGCCGTCGAGCGCTTCCCATATCTCGGCCCAGGCCCGCTGGCTCTTCGCCGCATCTCGGAAGCCGATCTGGGCGTGCATCATGATGCGGCCTTCCTCGGTACACTTCCGTTTGTAGGCGGCTTCGCAGGGCACTCCGTAAGTTTCGAGAAACGGCGATCGCCCGACCGAGACGCGCCTGGCCATGTTCCGGCCTTCCTCGATCAGTGCGGCGGCGTCCGGAAGGGCGCTTTCCGGAAAGACTTGCTTGCGAGCGAGGGGAATCATCACGGCCGGCTCAACTGACCTCGAGATCCATCCAGCTTTCGAAGCAGTGATTGTTGGCGAGCGACATGACGCCGATCGTGGCGCGGCAGCCGATGCCTCTTTCGGGCCCGAATACGTCCGCGAACAGGTCGGTAAGGCCGCTCGAAATCAAATTGGGATCGGTGAATCCCGGCGCGCAGACAACGAAGTTCAACGTCCGAACCAAAGCCACGACCTTGTCGAGATTCCCGATCGCCTGCTTGATGCCGGCGAGACAGTTGATGCCCGTCTGCCGGGCCGCATCGTAAGCGTGTTCGACCGTGACTTCGGCTCCGACACGTCCCGGATGAAGGGCGGTGCCGTCCGGCAGATCGGGCACATGTCCCGACAGGAAGAGCAGATTTCCCGTCCGATGGAACGGCTTCATCTTTCCATACTGCTGCCCGTAATATTTCTGGGCCGTGCCGATGCTCGAATCCCACTTGCCCAGTTCGGGCAGGGTGATGCCCATGGTCTCGAGCTTCCTCTCGATCTTCATCGGTCCCTCCAGCTGGCTATGATCGGCAACCAAGGCTCTGACGCTGCCGGTGATCTTGTGCCAAGATCGGCGCAACGGCAAGCTCCGCCTCCCGGCCCCGCCAGCATAAGAGACGCACATGTCGCAGCTCGATCCGCTTTTCACGCCCCTCGCCCTGGGCCGTGTCACCATCCGGAACCGGTTCCTGTCCACCAGCCACGCGCCCGGTTACGCCGTCCATGGCGATATCACCGATCGCTACATCGCCTATGAAGCCGAGAAGGCGAAGGGCGGGGTCGGCCTCGTGCAGTTCGGGGGCGCGACGGCGGTCTCGATCGAGAACTCCTTCCACTACGGACAGATCAACGGCGCCGTCGACCGCGTTATTCCGCAATACCGGCGGATGGCGAAGAGCATCCATGCCCATGGCGCGATCTGCACTGTCCAGCTGACCCATGGCGGCCGGCGCGAGCGCTGGGACGACGTCAACTGGCTGCCGGCCTTCGCGCCGTCCGGTTTGCGCGAGCTCGTCCATCGGTCATTCCCGGCCGTCATGGAGGACCATGATATCCGGCGCATTGTTCGCGATTATGCCGCGGCGGCCCTGCGGGCGCGCGAAGGCGATCTCGACGGCATCGAGATATCGACCCAGGCGGGAACGCTGATCGAGCAGTTCTGGTCGCCCGCCATGAATCGGCGTGACGATGCTTACGGCGGTTCTCTCGCCAACCGCATGCGTTTCGGCTTCGAGGTTCTGGAAGCATGCCGCAAGGCGGTAGGCGATGCGCTTCTGATCGGCATACGCATGCCCGGCGATGAGATGCTCGATGACGGTCTCACCCATGAAGACTGTGTCGAGATAGCCCGCGACCACGCCCGCTCCGGTCTCATCGATTTCATCAGCATCGTGGGCGGAACGGCCGTCGACTACCAGGCGACGGCAAGGATCTGGCCGACGATGTGGCTGCCTTCGGCGCCCTATCTGAGGCTCGCCGGAGCGATCAAGTCCGAAATATCCATTCCGGTCCTTCATGCGACCCGCATGACCGACGCCGCCACCGCTGTCCATGCGGTGAAGGAAGGATACATTGACATGGTCGGCATGACGAGGGCGTTCCTCGCCGATCCGCATCATGTGCGCAAGCTTGCCGAAAGCCGCGAAGCGGAGATCCGTCCCTGCGTCGGCGCGGGATATTGCGTCGACCGCGTGCTTCAGGGCAAGGACGCGCTCTGCCTGCACAATGTGGCGACCGGCCGTGAATTGACCCTCCCGCAGGTCGTATCGCGCAGTTCCGGCCCGCGCCGGCGCGTAACTGTCGTGGGAGGCGGACCGGCCGGACTTGAAGCCGCCCGGGTCGCCGCCGCGCGCGGGCACGCCGTCACTCTCTTTGAGGCCGCGGGAGAGCTCGGCGGCCAGGTCGTGCTGGCGGCAAAGGCGACCTGGAGACGAGGCCTCAGCGGCATTGTGCGGTGGCTCGCGGATGAAATGGACCGGCTGGGCGTAATCGTCCATCTCAACCATTTGGCGGAAGCCGGGGAGGTCCGGGACACGGCGCCCGATACCGTCGTCATCGCTACCGGCGGCCTTCCCGAAGTCGGCCAGTTCGCCGGCCGGGAGCTTGCCACGACCATCTGGGACTTGCTTTCGGGGCAGGCGGAACCGGGTCAATCCGTCCTCATTCACGACGAATCCGGCGGCCACGCGCCGCTCTCCTGCGCACAGTTCCTCGCCGCGCGCGGGTCGCGGGTGGAGATCGCGACGCCCGACAAGGTTCTGGGCCTTGAAATGTCGGACACCAATTACGGCGCGCACATGAACGAGCTGTACAAGGCCGGTGTGACGATCACGCCGGACACGCGGCTCGTCCGGGTGTCGCGGGACGGAAACCGGCTCGCGGTGGAGCTCGCCAACACCTACAGCGATACACGTGTCACGCGCGAGGTCGATCAGGTCATCGGCGATTATGGCACAGTGCCGAATGCATCCCTGTACGATGAATTGAAGGCATTCTCCCGCAACCTCGGCGAGCTCGATCTCGATGCCCTCGCCGCCTGCCGGCCGCAAACGATCGATTGCAATCCATCCGGAGCGTTTTTTCTCTATCGCATCGGCGATGCGTGGGCCGGGCGCACATTCACGCCGCGATGCTCGACGCGATGCGCCTCTGCAAGGACCTTTAGACTAGAGCGACGGACCGAAGGCGATCCCGGCAGGAATGCCTCGCATCCAGGCGAAGCGATCCCGCTCGCCCGAGAAGGAAACGCTATGCCGAAGCGGCAAGCCGGCGTGGCGAGCTGCCCTGCACGCCGCTGTTCACCTTGTCGAGCGGCATGCCGAAAGCGGTCTCCATGAGCGGGACGACCTCGGCTGCGAAGCGCGACAGCGAACGCAATGCGCGCCGGCCATCGACCGTTCCGATCTGCATGAAACAGGAGAGATGCGTCGTGCCAAGCTCGCGGATCTCGCTCACCAGCTTTTCGGCCACGAGATGCGGATCGCCGATGACGAGGTTGTCGCGGAAGGTTTCAAGCGGCGGCTCGTCCGGGATCGGCGGGGCCTGAATGAAATGGCCGGAAAGGACGGGATCGCCCGCTCGCGTCATCGTCACCGCCCGCGCCACGGCGCGCGCCCGCTCGGCAATATCCAGCGCCTCGGTCTTGTCGTCGGTCACGAAGACATATTGCTGGACGCCAAGCGGTATCCGGTCGGAGGGCGCGCCCGCCTCGGCGAACTGGGCTCTGACATGCTTGCGCATGTCGCGCAGGAGGGCCATCCCGCGCCAGCCGGCGGTGATGAAGGGCACATGTCCGCCGCGCGCCGTCCGTTGCACGACGGCCGGCTCGAGTCCGGTGACGTAGATCTCCGGCATGGGCGCCTGGAGCGGACGTACGGCGATCGGAGAACGCGGGATCTGGAAGTGCTTGCCGTCATATTCGATCACCCCCTCGGTGAGCGCCATCTCGATGATGTCCCAGACTTCCATCGAGATTTCGGTCCTCTCCGGGAGCTTCCGGCGATAGCGATCGAACTCGTATTTCTGATACCCCGAACCGATGCCGATGACCGCGCGCCCGCCCGACTGGATGTCGAGAAGCCCGATCTCCTGCACCAGACGGACCGGATCATAGAGCGGCAGCACCAGCACGGCGGCCCCCAGCCTGATCCGGCGCGTCATTCCCGCGCAATAGGCGGCCATCATCAGCGGAGACGGACAAATCGAGTAATTCGAGAAATGATGCTCCGCGAACCACGCGACGTCGAACCCGATTTCATCTGCGAGTTTTACCATGGCGGCGGTATCCTCGACGATCTGGCGCGGTGTCGTCGATGCATCGCGCTGCATCATGAGGTTGAACAGGCCAAGCTTCATCTACACCCCTCACGCAAAGATATATCCGCCGCTCACGATGACCGTCTCGCCGGTCATGTAGGTATTTCGGTCATCGAGCAGAATGGCGATCCACCCTCCGATCTCGTCAGGTTCGGCATTGCGCTCGAGCGGCGTATGGGAGGCGAGTTCGCGCAGGAAACCCGCGCCCTTTGCCTTTTCAGTCGCTATGCCGGCGGGCGCAATCGCATTGACGAGGATTTGATCGGGCGCGAATTCGAGCGCGAAGGACCGTGTGAGGCTCACCACCGCCGCCTTGGTGGCGGCATAATGAGCGTTCTTGGGATGGGCCTTGAAGGCATCCACGGACGAGACGTTGACGATCCGCCCTTTTACCTTTCCCTTGCGCGGTTGGGCCCGCATGTGGGTTACCGCCGCCGCCATCATGTTGTAAGTGCCGCGCACATTGACCTTGAAGTCGAGATCCCAGTCCTCGTCGGTGATTTCGAGGATCGGGCGGCGCGGATATACGCCGGCGCAGTTGACGAGGCCGTCGATCCGGCCGAAATGGCTTGCAGCTTTCTCGAAGAGCGCGCTTGCCTGTGCTCTGGGCGTGATGTCGCCGGCGAAGCCGTGCGCGTCGTAGCCTTTCGATTGAAGCGCGCTTGTACAGGCATCGAGCGCCTCGCCATCGAGGTCGACAATCGCCACTCCGGCGCCGGCCGCGGCGAGGATCTCGACCGTAGCAAGCCCGAGGCCGCTTGCTCCTCCGGTCACCAGGATGTTCCTGCCCTTCATGTCCATGATCTACCCAAGATAGGCTTCCTTCACCTGCGAATTGTGTAGCAGGTCCTGGCCCGGGCCCTCGAGGACGATCTGCCCGGTCTCGATGACGTATCCATAGTCGGCGATCTGCAGAGATTGGAATGCGTTCTGCTCGACGAGCAGAACCGCTACCCCCTGTTTGCGGATTTCGACGATCGTGTCGAAAATCTTCTGCACCAGGATCGGGGCAAGTCCCATGCTCGGCTCGTCAAGAAGCAGAATTCGGGGGTTCGACATAAGTCCGCGCCCGATCGCCAGCATCTGCTGCTCGCCTCCCGACAGCGTGCCGGCAATCTGGCCAAAGCGCTGCTTGAGAACGGGGAACATGTCGAGGACGTAGGCTTGCTGGTCGGCGATCCATTTCTTGTCGTTGTTGATGAACGCGCCGATCTTGAGGTTCTCCGCCACCGACAGCCTGCTGAAGATATGGCGGCCTTCGGGAACCTGAATGATGCGTTTTGATACGATCGCATGCGCCGGCAAATCTCTCAGCGGCTGTCCCGCAAACGTTACGTCTCCTTCGGCGGCGGCGAGAATGCCCGAGATCGCGCGCAGTGTCGTGCTCTTGCCCGCGCCGTTGGCCCCGATCAGCGTGACGATCTGGTTGCTGTCGACCGACAGGGTAATCCCGCGCAGAGCATGGATGTTGCCATAGTAGACGTGCAGGTTGTGGACGTCGAGCAGAGCCATGCTATTTCAGTGCCGCTTCTTTGGTTGTGCCGAGATAGGCTTCGATGACCCGCTTGTCGCTTTGGATCTCGGCGGGCGAACCTTCGGCAATCTTCACTCCGTAGTCGAGCACGCTCACCCTGTCTGAAATGCCCATGACGACCCGCATGGAATGCTCGATGAGCAGGATCGTTATGCGGCGCATATCGCGTACCCGGCGGACGAATTCCATCATGTCGGCGCTTTCACGTGGGTTCATGCCGGCCATCGGCTCATCGAGCAGCAGGAGACGCGGTTTCGTTGCGAGCGCTCTGGCGATTTCGAGCCGGCGCTGTTCGCCATAGGCGAGATTTCGCGCCACCACGTCGCCGCGGCCCCGTAACCCCACAAAATCAAGAAGGTGCCGCGCATTTTCATGCGCCTCGGCCTCATTCTTCCGTGTCGCCGGGGTATTGAAGACGGCGCCGTACCATGTGGACTTGAGGTGGATATGCATCCCGACGAGGATATTCTCTATCGCCGTCAGATTCCGGAACAGGCGGATGTTCTGGTAAGTACGGTTGATGCCGGCTTCGGCGACCCTGTCCGGCGTCACGCCGTCAATGCGCTCTCCGGCGAACCAGATGGCGCCCTCGTCGGGCGTGAAAAATTCCATGATGCAGTTGAAGACGGTGGTCTTGCCGGCGCCGTTAGGACCGATGATGCTGTGAATGGACCCTTCGCCGACCTCGAGATCGAGCTTGTCGACGGCGACGAGGCCGCCGAAGCGTTTCGTCATCATCTCCGTCTTGAGCAGGATCTCGCGTTGCTTGTTCATGTCGTATGCCCGGTCGCCGTTTCCGTATGCAGTCCCGCGCTCTGGATGGTTGCGGTCTCGGCGTCGATCTGCATCTCGCGCCGCTTTGCCGCCGAGGGCCAGAGCCCTTCCGGCTTCAAGCGCATGACGACGATGATGGCCAGGCCGTAGAACAGGAAGCGGAACTCGCCGAACTCCCGCAACGCCTCCGGAAGGCCGATCAGCACCGCCGCGCCGAGCGCTACACCCGGGAGGCTGCCCATGCCGCCGACGATGATCAGGGCCAGTATGTTGATCGATATGATGAGCTGGAACGAATGCGGGTAAATGGTGCCCAGCATGACGGCGAAGATCGAGCCGGCAAGACCGGCAAAAGCGGCGCCCATGCCGTAGGCGAGAAGCTTGACGCGGATGAGATTGATCCCGAGCGCCTGGGCCACGTCCTCATCGTCGCGGATTGCCTTCCACGCGCGTCCGAGCCGCGATTCCTCGAGTCTCCATGCGACATAGGCGGCGATGATCGATGCGATGAGAGCCAAATAGAAGAGTGACACGGGCGTCGAGAAGGTAAAGCCGCCGATGGTAGGCCGTGGGATCTGGAGGATACCCTTGGCGCCGGCCAGCAGCGGAGCCGCTGCGTCGGAGAGCACGATCACCCTGACGATCTCGCCCAGGCCGAGGGTTGCCACGGCGAGATAGTCGCCGCGCACCTTGAGTACGGGAATGCCGAATATTACGCCCACGACGACCGAAGCGAGGATCGCGACCGGCATCGCCTCCCAATAGGAAAGATGGGCGAGAGCGAACGGGCTGTCGGCCATGAGAAGCGCGGTCGTGTAGGCGCCGACGGCGTAGAAGGCGACGAATCCCAGGTCGAGCAGGCCGGCGATGCCGACTTCGAGATTGAGGCCCATTCCCATGAGGATGAACAGCCCGACCATGAGCAGAACCTGACCGACGAAATTGCCCGCGTAGAGCGGAAACAATGCAGCGAGGATCGCAACGGCGGCGAGGCAGCTCCAGCGAACGGTTCGCCGGGTCGCAGGCGGAAGATGATTGAACCGGTTCGACATTTCGTCGCGCGTGCGATCGCGAATGGCAATCGCCACGACCGCAACGGCGAAAATGATGATGGCACCCTGCAGCTTGAGACCGGTGTAGGTATAGAGCAGGTCGTGTACCGGCTTCGTCACGCTGCTATTTGCAAGTATCGGCCGGATCAACTCCTGGAAAAGACCGGCAAGGCCTGCCGCTATGATGCCGCCCGATATCGGACGGCGGATGGTTTGGTGAAGCGCGACGACGAGGACGCCGACAATGCCGAGGAGGGGGCCGGATGCGATCAGGCAGAGGATGCCGAGGGCGGGCGGATGAACGTAGAAGGTCAGCATATCCAGCAAAGGCCGGTCGAGGGACAAGAAAACCGACCGGAGGTTCACCATGCTCATGGTGACCGGGAGGATCGCCACGAGAATGGCGGCGATCGCCCCGGCGGCAGCGCCGCCCGTCAAGATCATCGGCAGCCGCCGGAACGGGCGTTTGGAACCGACGAGAATCCCCGCCACCAGAAACAACACGCCGAGAGTAGCGTAACCAAGCGTCAGGAAGTCGACGATGATCGGCCGGTTGTTGAACATCGTCAGGATGCCTACAAGGGCCAGGGCAAGCCCGATCCCTCCCATTTGCAAGCCGGTGTTGACGACGAACCGCCATGACGACGCCTCACGCTCTTCCAGCCTGCTCGAGGCGACGACTTCAAACGACATGCCGGATACCTTTCCAGGTTGCCATCAGGCTCGTCTCTTGACCAAGGTTTCTCCGAGCAGTCCCTGCGGACGGAACACGAGCACCATCACGAGCAGTGTGAAGGCGACGAGATCGCGCAGCTGGTAGGGCGCGGGAACACCAAGGCCGTCGAGAAAAAGCGGTGGCCCGATCGATTCGATGACACCGAGGAAAAAGCCGCCGAACATCGCGCCTGGAATATTTCCTATGCCGCCGAGGACCGCTGCGCTGAACGCCTTGATGCCGGGCAGGAAGCCCATGTAGAAGTAGATTTGCTTGTAGACGAAGCAATAAAGCACGCCGCCAATGCCGGCCATGCAGGCGCCGAGCACAAAGGTGAATATGATGATCTTGTTCGCGTCGATACCCATGAGTGCCGCCGTGTCCCGGTCCTCGGACACGGCTCGCATGGCCAATCCCATCTTTGTCTTCTGGACGACGAGATACAGGAAGATCATCGCGGCAATCGCGCTGAATATGACCATCGGCTGCACCGTCGGCAACGACAGGCCGAGAATGCTGACCTCGCCCTTCAGCCATTCGGGATCGGGATAGGAGCGGACATTGGAGCCGAACATGCCGCGAAACGCGTGCTGCAGAACGAAAGACGCCCCGATCGCGCAGATCAGCGGGGCGAGTGTCGCGACGTGCCGGAACGGCCGGTAGCAGATGCGCTCGACGATCAGCGCGGACGCGGTGCACACCGCCATTGACAGAGCCATGATCCCCAACGTCGCAGCCACGGGATATGCATCCAGGAAGCCGGTGCGATCGAAGCTTCGCGCCAGGAAGTAGGCGGAGAATGCCCCCGTCATGGTGATGTCGCCATGGGCGAAGTTGATGAGGCGCAGGACGCCGTAGACCATGGTGTAGCCGAGCGCGATCAGCGCATAGACGCCGCCGATGGTGAGGCCGAACATGAAGAAATCGAACCAATGCCGTGCGTCGTAGGTGCCTTTCCAGAGCGTGGCAATGGTGCCCACGACCACCAGGAGCAGGAGTGCGATGCGTAATGTCCAGAGCACGATGTCGACGAAGGTGACCCGATGCAGATTGCCGAGCCGACCGGACCACGCCTGCTGTCGTTGCGAATTGTTTGCAGCTGTCATGAGCTCAACGAAGGTAGAATGGGTTGACCGGCCCCCGGCTGGCGGGCGGCCGGCCACTCACTCGGATTGAAGATCGCGACTATCTACTTTGCCGGATAGATCTTCTTCGGATTTTCGCCGGTCTTGAATGTCGAGGGATCGCCGTCGGTAAACTCATAGACCGCGAAATTGAAGGCTCCGCACTGGCCGTGCTCGTTGCAATTGATCGGCCCGCTTATGCCGTCATATCCCTTGGTCGCGAACAGCTCGTCATGCAGCGCCTTCTTGCCGACATAGGTCGTGCCGTTGTCGTCCTTCTTGGCTACCTTTTCGATGGCCTTGGCGAGTATGATGCCGGCGTCATAGGCTTGGGCATGGAATGCGTTGATCGGGCCTTCGCCGAACTTCTTCGTGTATTTCTCGACGAATTCCGGATACTTCGCGCCCATGGCTTCCGGCGAGATGTCGACATTGGTGATGCGAAAGCCCTTCGCCGCATCGCCTGCCGCCTCGAGCAGTCCCGGAGCCAGCACCGCGCTGCCGCCGATCAGGTTGCTGTCCTTGAGGTCGGGGATTTCCGGTGCCTGCCGGACGATCTGCGCCGTCGCGGCGACGAATGTCGGGAAATAGACCACGCATGGCTTCTTGGTGCCGATCCCGGTGAGAACCGGACGCATGTCGACATCGGTGGGCGTCACGGCTTCTTCGGCGACCACTTCACCGCCCAGCTCCTTGAAATGATCAGCGGCCACTTTGGCAAGCTGCGAGGCATAGGGGCTGCCGTCGTGGATGGTGGCGAGCGTCTTGCATTTCAAGCCGTTGTAAAACCACTCGGCGTCGTTGTATCCCTGATCGCTGTCGCTGTAGATGGTCCGCATATATCCGAAGTAATCCGGCTTGCGGTCGGGCGCCGTCAGCGAAGGCGCCGTGGTGGCCGTGCCGATGTTGGTGAGGCCGGCCTTCCAGAGGATCGGCGCGGCCGCCGTCGCGGCGCTCGAGCAGGCCGGCCCGAGAACCGCGACCATGTCGGGGACCGTGGCGAGCTTCGTCGCGGCGGTTTGCCCGCCTTCGGCATTGCAGCCGCCGTCCTCGACGATGAACTGTATCGAATGTCCCGCGATGGTATTTCCGATGTCGTCGAACGCAATCTCGACGCCACGCTTCGAATCGAGCCCAAGTGCCGTATCCGGACCCGAAATCACCCAGTAGCCCCCGATCACGATCGGTGCATCCTTTGGTATTTCCACAACTCCCAACTCGTCGGTCACTGGCCCTTTCGTTTCGGCATGCACGCCGAACGAGACCGACGCCAGAAGAGCAGCAGCCGCGATTGCGGGTGCGCTCCATGAGTATTTCTTCATTGAGCAATTCCTCCAATGGTTTTAGCTTGGCCGGCCGAAAACAGGTCGCCCGTGCAAGTCCCGACTGCTTTTGATCCGGTCGGGTTGTTGCATCGTTTATTGTGCTCACGACGTTCCGCGAGTGTCAACACGCAGAGTGCCGGCCGGCCACGGCCATGATTGACCCGGCCTTCCTCCTGCGCGTTTTGGGTGGTGCCGCCCCGGCTGGTGAAGACGAGCCCTTCGGCACATTGTCGGTTGAGGCCCCGGCGGGCGAAGATCGCAGTCCTGAACACGGTATCCTCCCTGGATGTTTCGGCTCTTGTTTTTTGAGCGCCTGAGCGCCGTGCTCACCTGATCCTCATCGCATCACGAAAGGATCGGGGAAGGGGTCGTCGGACGTCTTCAGCCACACCGATTTGGTGCGCGTGTAGTCGAGGACGGAATCGAGGCCGCCTTCACGGCCGAAGCCGGACAGGCCATAGCCGCCGAAAGGCACGATCGGTGAAATGGCGCGGTAGGTGTTGACCCAGACGATGCCGGCGCGGATGCGGCGCACCATGCGATGCGCGCGCGCGACGTCGCGGGTGAAGACGCCGGATGCCAGCCCATAGGGCGTCGAATTGGCGAGGCGCACGGCGTCGTCCTCATCGTCGAAGGCGAGGACGGAGAGGACGGGACCGAAGAGTTCCTCGTCTGCCGAAGGGGAATTCACGCCCGAGCAATCGAGGATGGTAGGCGCATAATAGAAGCCGTGGTCGAAGCCCTGCGGCCGCTTGCCGCCGGCGACCAGTTTCGCGCCTGCCGCGATGCTGGCGGCGACGGTACGCTCGATCCTGTCACGCTGGCGTTGGGTGGCGAGCGGGCCCATTTCCGTCTCGTGCTTCCGCGGATCGCCGATGCGAATTCCAGCCGCCTTCCGGGCGAGCCTTGCCAGGAATGGATCCTTGAGCCCGCGCTGCACCAGCAGGCGCGAGCCCGACACGCAGGACTGGCCGGTGGCGGCAAAGATGCCCGCCACCACCGCATTCGCGGCACTCTCGATATCGGCATCGGCAAAGACCACGATCGGCGATTTGCCGCCGAGCTCGAGGCTGGTGACGGCAAGGTTCTCCGCCGAATTGCGCAGCACGTGGCGCGCCGTCTCGGGCCCGCCGGTGAAGGCGATGCGAGACACGAGCGGATGCGATGTGAGCGTCGCGCCGCAGCCGGCGCCGAAGCCCGTAATGATATTGACGACGCCAGGCGGAAACTTCGCTTCATGAATGAGGCGGGCAAAATCGAGCATCGGGCCCGGGGCTTCTTCGGAAGCCTTGAGGACAATGGTGCAGCCGGCCGCCAATGCCGGGCCGAGCTTCACCGCCGAAAGGAAGAACTGCGAGTTCCACGGCACGACGGCGGCGACGACGCCGATCGGCTCGCGCCGCAGCCAGGCTTCCATGTCAGGTTTGTCGAGCGGCAGATGCGCGCCCTGGATCTTGTCGGCAAGGCCTGCGTAATAGCGATAATATTCGGCGACATAGGCGATCTGCGCCGAGGTCTCGCGGATGATCTTGCCGGTGTCGGCGGTCTCGATCTCGGCCAGGGCCGCCACATTGCCGGCGATGAGGTCGGCCAGGCGATAGAGCAGCCTGCCGCGCTGGCTCGGCGTCAGGCCGGTCCAGGCCGGATCGGTGAAGGCCCGATGTGCGGCCTTCACCGCCCGGTCGGTGCCGTCATGGCCTGCGTCGGGCATCGTCGCCCACACTTCCCCGGTCGCAGGATTGCGGCTTTCAAAGGATGAGGTTCCCTCCTCGAAGCGGCCGTCGATATAATTCTGGAACCTGCGCATCGCTTCAGCCGAAAGCCGGAAGGACGTGGTCGATGAAGCGGCGCAGCGACTGCTTCTTGCGCTCCGTGGTCATGCCGGAATCGATCCACAGGCTGAATTCGTGATAGCCCAGGGCCTCATAGGCCTTGAGGCGGCGGATCACCTCGTCGGGCGTGCCGGTGACCGTGTTGGCGAGCATCTTGTCGACCGCATATTGCGGCATCGCCTCCATCTCGGCTTCGCTCAACTCCTCGATCAGCGCCTGACGGACCGGCCGCTCGTTCTTGAACCACGCCGCGAAGTGGCAATAGAAGCGGCGCAGATCCTCGGCGGCCTTGCGGCAATCATCGTTGTCGGCGCCGACAAAGCCATGCATCAGCAGCATGATCTTCGGCTGCTTCGTCTCGGGATGCGCCGAGCAAGCGTCGTTGAAGCGGCCCATCAGCGCCGTCACTTCCTCATCGCCCTGATGCAGCGGCGTCACCTGGACATTGCAGCCGTTGGCGATGGCGAAATCATGCGATGAGGGATCGCGTGCCGCGACCCAGATCGGCGGATGCGGCTGCTGCAGCGGCTTGGGCGACGATGTCGTGCCGGGGAATGACCAGTGCTTGCCCCGATGCGCAAAATCACCGGCCCACAGGCCCTTCAGCACCGGGATCATCTCGCGCAAATGCGAGCCGGCGGTCATCGCATCCATGCCGCCGGCGAGGCGCTGATATTCGAAGCTGTAGGCGCCGCGCGCAATGCCGATATCGAGCCGGCCGTCCGTGATGATGTCGGTCATCGCAGCTTCGCCGGCAAGCTTCAGCGGATGCCAGAAGGGTGCCACCACCGTGCCGGTCCCGAGGCGGGCTCTCCTCGTGCGCCGCGCCAGGTCGGCGATATTGATGAAAGGGTTGGGCGCGATCGTGAAATCCATGCCGTGATGCTCGCCCGTCCAGATGGCATGCAATCCGCCGCCATCAGCCATCTCGCAGAGCTCGATGAATTCGCGGTAGAGCTCCTGATGGCTTTGTGCGGCATTGAGCCGTTCCATATGAACGAAAAGCGAGAGTTTCATGGTCAGATCAGCGCCCTCACTTCGCCCTGCTCATGGTCGCCGGAGTAGATCTTGAAGCGGCCCTGGCTTCGCTCCTCGACAAAGCGCCTGAGCATGACGCGCGTCGCCTCGTCCGGAAGACGGCTCCAGGGGATGGCATCGAAATCGACAAGCAGGGCCGGACCCTTGTCATCCAGAACGGCTTCGCCGCGATAATAGATCAGTTGGATGCGGGTTTGCGGATTTTCGAAGACGGCGAAGAGGAAGCCGAGCGATGCATCGATCCCGCTCGCGAGCAGCGATGACTTGAGAGCCGAGACGCTGCCGGCCGCACCGGCGCGGCCGGCCTCGGGCAGAATCAGGCTCTCGCCGTCCGGCGCCGGCATCAGCACCAGCCTGCCGCCGCTTTCGAGGATCGCGCCGACAACCGTTCGTCCGTCCTGCGCGGCCGCATTGACCGCGGCCTGCTCGAGACCGAGCGAAACATAGCCGCCCCTGGCATAGCCAAGCGGATTGGCCTCGCCATGGGCGAAGCTCCTGATGGCGCCCATGAGAATGACATGATCGCCCGCCTCGATGACACTGGCGCGCTCGCAATCGAACCAGGCGACTGCGCCGTCGATCAAAGGGTTGCCCGAAATGGACGGATGCCAGGCGACCGAGGCGAATTTGTCGGCGCGCTTCGAAGCGAAGATGCCCGATATGTCCTTTTGCTGCTCGGCCAGGATATTCACGGCAAAGCCGGACGCCGCGGTGAAAACGGCGCAGCTCGCCGCGGCCCTGGCGATGCAGACCAGAAGCAAAGGCGGGTCAAGCGAGACGGAGGTGAAGGAATTGGCGGTGAAACCGCGGGGGGAACCTTCGCCGTCGGTGGTGGTGACCACCGTCACGCCGGTCATGAAAGTGCCGAAGGCGCTGCGCAGCTCGCGCGGATCGATCCATGCCGCGGGCTCGGCCAGGAGCTTCCGCAGGGCCTGGTTGATCGCGTCCGGCTCCATCAGGTTCATCATATGGCGCTGGCCCTCGAGGATCAGCGCCTCGCCGCGGGGAGCGGCCGCCGCCATGGCGAGCGCCATGGCCGGTGTCGAATTGGGATCGAGTGAGCCCGTGGCGAAAAGTGCGGGCATGGCGAGCCCGCCCAGCGCACCGCTGAACGCGTCGTCGCTTGTGGCAAAGATACGATAGGCGGTGGCATAGGCTTCGGGATCGACCGAGGTGAGCCGCTGACGGACTTCGCTGATGACGGTGCTCTGGCGATCGGCATCGCCGAACCAGCGGCGCAACGGCTCGTCGACATTGCCGGCGCTGCCGCTGCGGGCGATCTCCAGCGCGCGCGCCTCGACGGCCGCCCGGCTCTTGCAGTCGCGTTCATAGACCGAATTCAGCACCGCGACGCGCAAGGTGCGGGACGGATTCTTCAGCGCGAAGCCCAGTGCCACGAGGCCGCCCATGGAGTGGCCGACGATCGTGGCATTGCGGATATTGAGGTCATCGAGCAGCCGGCGAAGCTGGTCCACATAGGAATCGAGCGTTACGCCGTCCGATGCCGGCGCGCTGCCGCCGTGGCCCAGGATGTCGAGTGCCACGACCTGATGCGTTGCGGCGAAGGCTTCGATCTGGGGACGCCAGGCATCGGCATTGAGGCCGACGCCATGGATGAAGACAATCGTCTCGCCCCCGCCCTGCGCCACATAGGCGGTGCCGCCCGCCATCTTGCGGGGGAGCGCTGTCTTCTGCCCGCTGCTTCGCGCGGCAGGCTCAGATATCCGTGCCGCCGAGCTCACGCAGATCCTCATAACGGTTGCCGATCCGATGATGCGGGCGCCCGCCGATCGAGCCGCCGAGCGCCACAAGAATCTCGTCTCGCGCCGGAGCATCGGGGATGGCGAAATGGATGGTCAGATAATGCGAGCGCATGCCCTCATCCGCCTTGTGCATCAGCGGAATCATCACCGGCGCGTTGGCGGGCCCGCGTATATTGGTGAAAGCGAGATAGCTCTTGGCGCCCACCGCCTTGCGATAGTGGTTGCCGAAACGCAGAGTATGGATCAGAGCGGACGCATGCTCGACCTCGCCATCGGTGCCGACGACGGCCGCCTTGCCATAGCCCTCGATGGCTTCGCCCGAACCGGCGAGCTCGATCATCATGCCGGTGAGGAGTTCTCCCAAATGGGGAGCAATCGCCATGATCTCGGGCTTGAGGTCGTCGACGAAGCCGCGTCCGGCCCAGGGATTTCCGAGGACTGCGGCGGCGGCGAAGAGCTTGAGTGGCCGTGCGGCCGGCTTGCCGCCTTCGATCAGGGTGTTCTCGGACAATTTATAGGTCTTGCGAAGATGGAGGCTCATGGGCTCGCTCAAAATTGTCTTCTAGTATACTGTAAGATGGTATACAATTTGAGTCAAGCCATGGAAACCGGAGGGATCATAGGATCGTGAGCCATCTTAAGGAGGGCGGGAACATGGATGATCTGAGGATCAGTCAGACCCCCAAGACCTTGCGCGAGATCGCGCTGGAAAGAGTGCGCTCCGCCATCCTCGAATTCCGTTTCCAGCCCGGGGCGCGTCTGACCGAGCGCGATCTCTGCGGGCAGCTCGGCGTCAGCCGCTCCGTGGTTCGCGAGGTGTTGCGCCATCTCGAGACGGAAGGGTTGGTGCAGACGATCCCGCATCATGGGCCGGTCGTTGCCAGGCTCGACCGCGAGGCCGCCGCGCAGATCTATGAGATCCGCGGATTGCTGGAGGCTTCGGCCGCTCACGCGGCGGCCGAACGCGCCGATGCCAGGGCGATCGAGAAAATGGGCGTCGCCATGACCGATATCGAACGCGCCTATTCGGCGCAGGATCATCGCGCGGTGCTCGCGGCCACCACGCGATTCTACGAAACCATGTTCCTGTGCGGCGGCAAGACCGTCGCCTGGGAAATGGTGCAGCGGCTCAATGGCCGCATCAGCCGGCTTCGAGCCATGACCATCGCCTCGGCGGACCGGCATGTGACGGGGCCGGCGCAAATGCACAAGATCTATGACGCCATCTGCCGGCATGACCCCCAATCGGCGGAAATCGCTTGCCGCGAACATGTCGCGAGGGCTGCGAAGATCGCACAGAGCCTGTTGAGCGAACAGCAGGACACTTTGTGAGGAGAGGCAGGCGCGGAGCGGCGAGTGGTGAATGCAGACGGCGCTTCGTGCCCTCCGCGCGTGGCCTTGCTGACGCACCGGCGGCTATCCGCCGAAGATTTGGACCGGCGCCTCCAGGCAAGTCGGATCGAGCGACGTGCAAAGTTCCAGGCGCGCCAGGGACAGAGGCAGTTCGTATCGGCTGAAGTAGCGGCATGCGAGCAGCTTTCCCTGGTAGAAGATCCCATCCGCATTCGACCCGCCGCTTTTCGCAAGAGCATCGGCGGCGACGACCGCCTGCCGCAGCCAGATCCAGCCGATGACGATATGCCCGAACGCATCCAGAAAGATGGTGGCATTGGCCAATCGAAGCAGCGGATCGTCGCATGCCAGGAGAGCCTGCGTCGTCCGGGCAAGGGAATCGAGGCAGTCGCTCAGTTGCCGCGCTTCCTGCCGCAAGCGCTCCACGGCAAGGGCCGCGGCCGCCGTCTCGCGCATCATGCCCGCAAAACGCTTGAGCGTCTCGCCGTGGTCGCCGGCGATCTTCCTGCCAAGCAGATCCAGGCCCTGTATGCCGAACGTGCCCTCGTGAATGTGATTGAGCCGGTTATCGCGATAGAGGCGTTCGACCGGGAAGTCGCGCGTGTAGCCGTAGCCGCCCAGTATCTGGATGGCCCACTTGTTCGCTTCGAGGCAATGTTCCGACGGCCAGGATTTCACGACGGGTGTGAGGAGGCCCAGCAGGCTCGCCGTCCGTCTCTTCTCTTCCTGATTTTCCATGGTGGCGAGCTCGTCCACCAGGGTGGCGCAATAGAGGCACAACGCCTGCGCTCCTTCCGCCGCCGCCTTCTGGGCCAGCAGCATGCGCCTGACATCCGCGTGTTCGATGATCGGCACCTGCGGGCCCGCCGCATTCTTGAGGTCCGGCCGCCGGCCCTGGATCCGCGTCCGCGCATATTCGCTGGAGTGGAGGAAGCCGCCCAGCGCCGCCATCGTCGAAGCGTGGCCCACCCCGATCCGGGCTTCGTTCATCATGTGGAACATGTATTCGATGCCGCGATGCCGCTCGCCGATCAGAAACCCCAGGCACTCGCCGTCCTCGCCGAAGTTCAGGAGGCAGTTGGTGGTGCCGCGCTGGCCCATCTTGTGATTGAGGCCTGCCAGGGCGACATTGTTCGATGGACCCGTCGTGCCGTCCGGGTTGACTCGCCGCTTGGGAACCAGGAACAGCGAGATGCCCTTCGTGCCGCGCGGCCCGCCGGGGACTTTGGCCAGCACCATGTGCACGATGTTCTCGGTGATCTCGTGGTCTCCGCCGGAGATCCACATCTTGCTGCCCTTGATCAGGTACAGCCCGTCCGCGCCCTCCATCGCGGTCGTCGAGATATCCGCAAGCGAGGAGCCGGCCTGCGGCTCCGAGAGGCACATGGTCCCGAACCAGCGCCCCGCCAGCATGGGCGGAAGGAACGTCCGCTTGAGGGCATCGGAGCCGAAGGCGTCGAGGAGATTGGCCGCCGCGACGGTCAGGAACGCGTAATTGGTCACCGACGTGTTTGCACAGTTGAACATGCCGCCGACGGCCGTATGCACGAACCACGGCGCCTGCAGCCCGCCGGCCTCCTCGGGAAAGAGCAGCGCGAAGAAGCCGGCCTCCGCATAGTCCCTGAGCGCCGCCCCGACGCCGGCCGGCACTTCGACCTTCCCGCCGACGATGACAGGCTCGTTGGCGTCGATCTCCGCGGCGATCGGCAGGAACTTCTGCTCGGCGATCTTCTGGGCGACATCCAGCATCTGCCGGATCGCACTTCTGTCATAGGCATGGAAGCGGGGATGCCGCAGCAGCCGCTCCACATCGAGGAGCTCGAAAAGAACGAAATCCAGTTCGCGGCGGTCGACGATCATTGACATGGTCCGGTCCAATCCGTTTCGGAATGCTTCAAGCCGACACCAAAGTCGCGAGTGTCGATGGGAATCACGGCTGTTCCCCGAGGAAATGGACGCCATGTTGGACCGACAGGCCGCCATCGATCGGCAGGATCGCCCCGGTGACATACCGGCCGGCGCGGCTGGTCAGAAAGATCGTCGCGCCCGCAATGTCGTCCGGCGCGCCGATGCGGCCGAGCGGCACCAGCCGGCCGGTGCGGCTCGCCTTGGCGTCGGTGCCCACGAAAGCGTTCATCATCCGGCTCTGGAAAGGCCCGGGCGCGAAGGCATTGACGGTGATGCGGCGCCCCGACAGCTCCAGCGCCAGATTGCGCGTCAGGTGATGCACGGCTGCCTTCGAGGCCGTATAGGCGTAGTTGCCGTCGCTGACGGGCTGGGTGCCCATGATGGAACCGAGATTGATGATGCGGGCCGGATCGTCGTCGGAAGCTGCGGCCTCCAGCAGCGGCAGCAATTCGCGCGTCAGATGGAAGACGGGGATGACGTTGACGCCGAGGAGCTTCACCCAGGCGTGATAGGGAAATGTCTCGAGCGGCTCGCCCCAGGCGGAGCCGGCGTTGTTCACCAGGATATGCAGCTTGCCCGTCCGCGCCCTGACCGCCTCGACCAGGGCGGCGATACCGGCCTCGCTGCCCACATCGCCCGTGAAGCCTTCGGCCCTGCCGCCGCCCAGTTCGTTCAGCTCCGCCGCCACCTGTTCGCAATCGGAGCCCTTGCGTGAGGCGATCATGACGTTGGCGCGCGCCTTCACGAGCGCGGTCGCCATCATGCGGCCGATGCCGGTGGCGCCGCCTGTGACCAGCGCGGTCTTGCCGTCTATCGAGAACAGGTCGTCCACATAGCTCATAGGATACCTCTCGGCGGTTCGGCGATGTCCCAATCTCGCAGAACGGCAGTTTCCGGATAGGGCAATCGTGCGTCAACACCTGCCGTTGACCGGACAGGATGTCGGCGATGTGCAGAAGGCGTTCGAAGGAAATCCGGTTGGCATGCAATCCGCAGGAAATGCTTCCCAAGGCCGGCAAAGGTCGAATCGAGTGGCTCTCCGACAAATATGCTGCAACTATATTCGAGCGCTCCCGCAGCCTCTGGATATGATTCCAGCCCGAACGATTTGAACGAAGTAGCTGATGGTCTTTAATTCCCAGTCCGTCCAGGCATCCATGTTCAACATTCCGGACGTGAAGCTCGACGATACGGGCTTTTATTGACTGCATAGTTGTGTTTAATACCACTAGCGACGCGGAATCGGGGGAATGTCGATGGGAGGCCGGTGCATGGAGGAATGCACGGATGAGCTTGGGTTAACATCGTCGCGGGTAGAGCGGTATTTATGCGCAATGGCGACGCGCGCCAGCGGTTTTGACAGCAGTCGCTTGCATCGATATTCAAGCGCTTTTCTCGTCGAAGTTTGATCGCTTGCGATGACTTGCGCTCCGCATCGACTGCAGGGCGGATTGAGGCGCGATCCGCATCTCGCGACGTCGTCATGACGGCATCGCGTCCCGATCGAGACATCGAGGGCCGGCTGTCTGTCGAGCCGGTACCGCGTGCGCCATACGACCTTAAAAACAAGACTCCGAAAACGGCGCGGATCAGAACATTTGCCGCATATGATCGGCGCGACCAGTTCGACGTCTGTCGTGTCCGCGTCCGCGATTTCTGGGACGTCGAACTGCCTCCCGGACGCGACCCGGCTTCCGGCTTCACCGGTGAAAGTCTTTCGGCGAATCTTGGCGGACCGATCTTCTTTTCCGAACACGCGGATCCCTACATGCTGAGACGTGCCCCGCATGCAGCTGGCGGGAGTCCCATCGATCATTGGCTTCTGTTGCTCGGGCGTTCGGGCAAGGCCCGTCTTGAATTTGGCGATAGTCAAGTTCATGCAAAAGCGGGCAGTCTGTTTCTCATCGCTCTCGGCCAGGACCATCGTGGAGTGATGAACCATTTCGAACATGTGGGCGTGGTTCTGCCACGCGACTCCATCGCTGATGCGTCCGCGCTCGACAGAGCGTCCGGGACCATTCTTTCAGGTCCGCTCGCCCGC
Source organism: Parvibaculaceae bacterium (assembly GCA_050246735.1). Classification (GTDB taxonomy): domain Bacteria; phylum Pseudomonadota; class Alphaproteobacteria; order Rhizobiales; family Aestuariivirgaceae; genus Taklimakanibacter. The sequence continues at coordinate 412,816 of JBFWVM010000002.1, forward strand.
TTGCTCGCCGACTACCTGACCCTGCTCGAGCGGCAGATCGCCGACTTTGACGAAAGGGAACTGGTGCAGGCCGGGCGCGCGACGATCGGCATGGCTTTGGCCTGCCTACAGCCCACAGACGCCATGCCGGACGAGGCGCGGGCCGGAATGGATCAGGTGCTGTTCGAGCGCGCGAGAACCTATATCGAAAGCCGGTTGAGCGACCCTGAGCTGTCACCCGATCTCCTGGCTCAGAAGCTTCGGGTGTCGCGCTCCAGTCTCTACAGAGCGTTCAGGCATGTCGACGGCATCGCACGCCATATTCAGCGGGCACGTCTGGCGGCGGCGCGGGCGGCATTGCAGTCTGAAAGCCACACGCGCATAGAAGAGGTCGCTTACGCCCACGGATTTCGGCTTGCCTCCGATTTCGCAAGGGCGTTCCGCCGTGAGTTCGGGTGCAGTCCGCGCGAAGCTCGCGAGGAGGGCGGAGGCCGGCCTTAGCGAGTCCAGCGGTACTCGGAACTTTCCCAACCTTCCCAGCTTCCGATTGAGGTCATTCAGATCAGCGCGGACCCACCCGCTGCCAACGGGATTGGATGGCACGAATTGCATCGTTTTTGGGACGCGCAGCTAACGACCGCGAGGTGCAAGTGACTATAAATTAGGTTGAGGCAAGGTGCGAATGTCATCTGATTCGCGCTTGGCTTGGCGACAATTGAGGGGCGGCAATCATGCAGAATAGCTTGGCTTGCGTCTTGCGGGACGCTAATGGGAACTCCGTGCGCCGTGGAGCAAGGCGGCATCGGCTGTGCGGCTCTGTCGCGGCACTGGCCATGGCTGCCGCGGGCACGCTCCTGGCGCCAGCCGTCAAAGCTGCGGATTTCACCGCAGGCAACGAGACAGAGCTTCGCAATGCCATTGCTGCAGCTGCTGCGAGCGCCGATCCGTCCTCAACCATCACGCTTACGGCGCCGATTGCTGTGAGCAGCACACCGTTTGTAGACCTCAACGGGAAATCTGTGACCATCGTGGCGACTGGCGCCAACACCCTTTCGGGCGTTGACAATACCAATCCGGGAACTGCGGTTGAGTTCGCCCCGGCAAGCGCTGGCAGCTCGCTTACCATAACAGGCAATGTGCGGGGCGGCGATGCAACAGCCGCTGGAGTGCCGGGAGGGCACGGATTGGTGCTCAACGGCGTCACCCTCACGAATGACGGCTCGATCACAGGCGGCGACACAGGTGTTTACGTCGATCAGGCGTCCGCCTTTCAGGTGGATGACGCTATGGGCGTGTGGCTGACGAATGGCACGCTGGTTAACAATGCTGGAGCGACAATTACCGGCGGCAGCGGTGTCTTGAACGGCAGCGCGGCTGTAGGCGCGGTGCTCGACGGCGGCACGGGCCATGTCAATAATGGTACCATCCAGGGAGGATTGCTGGGCGCTTTGAATGGCCCTAATCCGGCTGACCACAGCGCGCCTCCGGGCCTGCTGATGCGCAACACCGATCTTACCAACAACGGAACAATCCTCGGCGGGTTTGGTAGCGGTGTCGACGGGGATGGCGTTCACATGTTTGGCAACTCGACACTGGTGAATGGTGAAACGGGCCTCATCCAAGGGACCGATGATCCCTTTTTTAGTGGGTTAATCTTAGAAGGTGGTGACGCAGTACAGCTGTATGACAGCGGCGACAATACCATCGTCAATTACGGAACGCTCATGTCGGGGCTTGGCGACACAAGCGCTGTCATTGGGTCCGGAGATTTACACACCACTGGTACCCTCACCATCATCAATCACGGAAAAATCCTGGGCGGTAACAGCCGGACAGCCATCGACATGGGAAACTCGGCGAACTGGGACCGCCGGCTGATCCTTGAGATCCACGGAGGCTCCACAATCGGCGCCCGGGACTTGGATGGCGTCGAGGGGTTCGGAAGAGTCTTGGCCAATCGGATAGTCCCTGATGATGTGCTTCGCCTCGCGGGAGAGATCGACGACAGCTTCGATGTCTCGGAGATCAACGTCAACTTGTTCCCTCAGCAGCAGAAGTATCTGGGATTCGACCTGTTCGAGAAGACCGGCAGCAGCACCTGGACGATTACCGGCGTTGCGCGAAACCTGGCGGTCCCGAGCCCGTGGGACATCTATGAAGGCACCCTCCTGATGTCGGCGGGGTCCGACCTCGGCAACGGCGATGTCGAGATTTTCGGCGGCACGCTCGCCGGTGTCGGTATTGTCGGCCCGACGACCAATTATGGCCCCGGCATCCGAGTGCACCCGAGCAGCGGTGAGGAAGTCATGTTCTCCGGCGGCGCCATTTCGCCCGGCATTCCGGGCGAGAATGACGGGCTTGGCGAGCTGACCATCGACGGCGACTACACCGGCAATGGCGGTTCGCTGCTGATCGACACCGTGCTCGGCGACGACAGCTCGGACACCGATCTCCTGATCATCAATGGCGATACGCAGTTCGGCTCCGACAACACGGAAAGCGATCCGACCCGGGTTTTCGTCACCAATCTCGGCGGCCTCGGCGACCAGACGGTCGACGGCATCAAGATCGTGCAGGTCGAGGGCGGCTCGACGCCCGGGCTGTTCGAACTGGGCGCGCCGGCCATCGCCGGCGCCTACAACTATGGCCTGTTTCAAGGGCTGCCTGGCGAGACGCCCGAGGACAATGATGGCGACTGGTATCTGCGCTCGATCGGCCTCAGCCCGACCGTCACCTCTTATGAAGCCTATCCCGGCGTGCTCCTGGGGCTCATCGACATGCCGACCATGCAGCAGCGCGTCGGCAATATCTACATGCCCTCGTCCGGCACGACCACGGACGGCTTCGTTAATCCCGAGCCTGCGGCCGATGTCGTCGAATATGCGCCGCCGGCGAATCTGTGGACCCGCATCGTGGCGGCCCACAGCCATCATGAAGGCGAGTCCGACACTGGGACGGAATTCGACCTGAACCGCTATCAGGTGCAGGCGGGCCTCGACGGGCGCCTGGGCGAAAACGAAGACGGCATCCTGATCGCCGGCGTCAACCTGCAATATGGCCATGCCGATGCGGATGTCGAATCCGATCTCGGCGACAGCGACAACTCGACCGACAGCTATGGCGGCGGCCTGACGCTCACCTGGGTCGGCAGAAGCGGTTTCTATGCCGATGCCCAGGCGATGGCGCATTATCTCGAAAGCGACCTGAGCCTGGATGGGGTCGGCGATCTGGTCGAGAACAACGAAGGCTGGGGCTACGGCCTGGGCCTCGAGCTTGGCCGCAAGGTGGCGCTCGACGACGCCTGGTCGATCACGCCCCAGGCGCAGCTCTACTATACTTCGGTCGATTTCGGCGACTTCACCGATCAGTTCGGCGCCGATGTCTCGCTCGACAGGGGCGAGAGCCTGAAGGGCCGCATCGGCGTGGCGCTCAACCATGACAGCTTCGATTCAGGCGAGAGCCGCGGCCATGTCTACGCCATCGCCAATCTCACCTATGAGTTCCTCGATGCGCAATCGGTCGATGTAGCGGGCGTCGATGTCGAGTTCGAGCCCGACGATTTCGGCGCCGAGCTTGGCCTCGGCGGGACTTACGAGTGGGCTGGCGGTACCTACGGCATCCATGGCGAGGCGCTGGGCCAGACCAGCTTCGAAGGCAGCTATGGCGTGAAGGGCACTGCGGGCTTCTCGGTGAGATTCTGAACGCGGTAGGACGGGTCTTCGCAACTAGCCCGAGACGGACTTTGCCGCACCCGACGCGTTCGGACTGGCACAGTGAGTTTCGAGCCGCCGCTAATGCGGCGATCCTCGCCGATGGTGAAGGCATCGCCGCGCATCCGCATGAGTTCGCCTGCAGGAAATCCGCCTGAGCCGCCTTCACGGCAAGACCTCGCCGCGGTCGCGAAGCTTGGGCTCGGCGTCCAGACGCAATTGATCCAGCAACCCGTCGTCGGCGGCGAAGATGGCCTCGATCAGGTCGCTCGCTTCCGCGAGGCGCGCGATGCTCACGAAATCCGCGCCAACCTGATAGAGATGTTCCGCCTCGGAAAATACTTCCGCCGTGGCGATGATCTTCGCCTGCGGATTGACCCTTCTTATCTGGCGGACGAGCTTCGCGTTCGTGGTGCCCTTGAGAAGCGAATCCGGAACACTCGAAATCACGATCTCGGCCTCGGCAAGGCCGGCATGCGCCAGAGTGTCGAGATGCCCGATATCGCCATAGACGACTCTGACTCCGCGCGCCTTCAGATTGTGGAAGACCAGCGGATTGAAATCGACGACACATAGTTGATTGACCAGATCCGTCTTGCGCTGCTCCAGCTCGCTCAGGAGCGAGCTCGCCGTCCGGAAGAAGCCAAGCAGCAGGATCCTTGCCTTCTCGGGCTTTTCATCGCCCTCATGCTGGTGGGACGGGTCGTCGCTGAGATCGCGCACGCCCAGATATTTCAGGCCGGTGATCGCCTTGCGGGCGAGCGGATCGCTGCGCAGCATGACGAAGCTGCTCAGGATCGCGAGGATGACGAAGGCGACAGAGCTCGCGGTGGCGGTCTCGGGCTGAATTTGGCCGGATTTCAGGCCGAGCTGGATCAGGACGAGGGAGAATTCGCTCATCTGGGCGAGATTGATGACGGGCAGAAGGCTTGCCCTGAGGCCATGCTTCATCCACACCAGCGGCGGCAGCATGGTCAAGGGCCTGCCGACGAGCGTGAACACGACCAGGGCGGCGACAATGTCGAGGCTTTCACTGGTCGGAATCGTGACCATCATGCCCAGGCCGACGAAGAACAAGGTGATGAAGAAGTCGCGCAAGGCCGTGACCTTGGCCGTGACATCGAGAGCGTAGGGAAAGGTCGACAGCGACACGCCCGCCAGGAGCGCGCCCATGGCCCGCGAGAGATGCAGATACTCCGCGAACTCGCTGAGGAGCAGGCACCAGGCGAGCGCCCCCACGACGACGAGCTCCGGAAGGCGGGCGATCCTTTGGAACAGAAACGGCAGGAGAAACCGGCTGATCAAAAGGGCCGTCGCGATCAGGGCGACCACGCGGGCGATCGATAAGGCGATGACGGAAGGCTGCAGGTCATTCAGGCTCGGCTGCAGCGCGAGGAAGAGGATGGCGAACAGGTCCTGGAGGACAAGGATCCCCAGGGTCACGCGTCCGGGCAGCGTGTCGAGCTCACGCTTGTCGTAGAGGATCTTGACGATGATGACCGTGCTGCTCAGCGCCGAGGCGACGCCGAGATAGAGTGCATCCCAACTCCCGGTCGTGAAAGGCGATCCCATCGCCACGAAGAGAAGCGTGCCCAGCACCGCGCAGCCGATGATCTGGATCCAGGCCGTGGTCAGGATGACGGGTCCGGCCTGCTTTGTCTTCTTGAGATCGATTTCGAGCCCGATCATGAACAGCATGAAGATCAGGCCGAGCTCTGAGATCACGCTGATCGAGTCCTGCGAGTGCACCCATTCGAGCCCCGAAGGTCCCAACAGGAAGCCGGCAAGAAGATAGGCAAGGATCAGGGGCTGGCGCACGAGATTTGCGCCGACACCAAGCAGCCACGCCGTGACGATCGACAGGGCGACATCGGGGATCAGATGCGTCATTGAGTTCCCGGGAGGGCGGAGGAGGCTACAGCCTATCGGCTGGCTGAGATGCTGTAAATGTTCCGGTGGCCTTGAGAAGACGGCGGCTGCGTCCCTGTCGGATTCATGCGTATCCGCGCGTGAGATCCTTGGTCGACCTGCTGCGGAGTTCCGTGGCGGATGTTGCGAACGCCGCGGTCTCGCGATGGCCTTTGTCGGCTCTTCGTCGTTCCAAGAAGAGGCCAGATAAGGACAGCAGGGTGCTTCAGGACAGGGGCCCCTCAACGGTCTCACCGAGATGTACCAGTCTTCTTCGTCGTTCCTTAGGTTACTCTAGTTGTGGATGGGAAAGGCAATACAAGGAAATCAATGGGTTAGAAGTTGCCGTGTACGCGGCATGTGCAGTAAGGGACAGCGCTTTGCATGAAGAGGGGTGAACGTCATTCTCATCAGCTTGATAGCGAGATCGAACTCTCCTTGGCAGGCTGCGGAGCAAAGCAATAAAGGGGATTCCCAGAATGAGCCGTGCTGATGCAGGTTCGCAAGAACACACCGCTTGACACGATGGAGGCTGATGAAATCGCCGCCATTCGTGAGCGGCTGGCCCAACTCGATGCCGAGAGGGCGGAATTGGAGGCAAGGCTTGTCAGCCTCTGGGCGGCGCGGGAGGTGGCGAAGAAGACCGTTCCCGACAGTTCGAACCGCTTGGCATCTCCGATAGCTGATGCGCCGGTGACCAACGCTTCGCCGCCAGCCGCGAAAATCGCCCTCATCCGCTCACTGTTTCGGGGCCGCGAGGATGTGTTCCCGAGAAGGTGGGAGAGCGCCAAAACCGGAAAGGCGGGATATGCGCCCGCCTGTTCCAATGAATGGGTGCGGGGCGTTTGCGGCAAGCCGAAAATCAAATGCGCCGTTTGCCCAAACCGCGCCTTTCTGCCCATCACCGACTCGCTGATCGACGGGCATTTGCGCGGTCGGCATACTGTCGGCGTCTATCCCATGCTGGCGGACGAGAGCTGCTGGTTTCTCGCCACCGATTTCGACAAGACGACATGGCGCGAGGACGCGGTCGCCTATCTTGCCGCCTGCAGAGTGCGTGGCGTTCCGGCGGCGTTGGAGCGTTCGCGGTCTGGTAATGGTGGTCATGTCTGGACCTTCTTCGCTGAGCCGGTTCCTGCTAGCCTCGCGCGGCGACTGGGCGCGCATCTCATCACCGAGGCGATGGAGCAGAAGCCGGATATCGGATTTTCGTCTTATGATCGCTTCTTTCCGAGCCAGGATACAATGCCTGCAGGCGGTTTCGGCAATCTGATCGCGCTGCCGCTGCAATATGGTCCGCGTCGGGCAGGAAACAGCCTGTTCATTGATGGGAACTTCGAGCCGTATGGTGATCAATGGGCGTTTCTCTCGACGCTTCCGCGCATGACGCTGATGGAGGTGACCGCCATCGCCGAGGAGGCAGGCCGGCAGGGCCGCATATTAGGACTGCGCCTGCCGCTCGATGAAGTCGACGAGGAACCCTGGGCCGCGCCACCCTCCCGGCACAGGCCAGAGGCACCGATTGCCGGACCGCTGCCGGAACACATCGAGGCGGTTCTGGCGGATCAGATCTATATCCCCCGCGCCGGGCTCCCCGCTGGCCTCGTCAATCGCTTCGTTCGGCTCGCGGCTTTTCAGAACCCGGAATTCTATGGCGCGCAGGCCATGCGGCTACCGACCTTCGGCATTCCGCGCGTCATCGCCTGCGCCGAATTGCTGTCGCATCATATCGCCTTGCCACGCGGTTGCCGCGAGCCTGTGGAAGAGTTGCTTTCCAATCTGAACATCTCCTTGCATTGGCGCGATGAGCGCAATGGCGGGCGGGGTATCGAGGCGATATTTCTCGGCGAATTGACCGACGAGCAGCAAACCGCAGCCCAGGCGCTGCTTCGTCATGACACCGGCGTACTGGCGGCGACGACCGCTTTCGGCAAGACGATCGTGGCGGCAGCGATGATCGCCGAGCGTAGGGTCAATACGCTGGTGCTTGTCCACCGTCGGCAACTCATGGAGCAGTGGGCGGCGCGGCTCGCCAATTTCCTCGACCTGCCACCGGGGACCATCGGCCAGATCGGCGGCGGCAGGCGCAGACCGACGGGGATCGTCGACATCGCCATGATCCAGAGCCTTGCACGTGAACGCGAGGCGAGCGACATCGTTGCGAATTACGGGCATCTTGTCGTCGATGAATGCCATCACCTTTCCGCCGTCAGTTTCGAGGCCGTGGTGCGGCGCGCGAAGGCGAAATATCTGCTCGGTCTGTCGGCTACCGTGACGCGCAAGGACGGTCATCATCCGATAATCTTCATGCAATGCGGTCCGGCGCGCTATCGCGTTGACGCTAGAGCAAAGGCCTCCGCGCATCCCTTCGGACATCGCGTTATCCCGCGTACGACGAGCTTCACTTTGCCCTCGGCCCTGGTGGAAGGTCCACGTCCGCCGATTCAACAGGTCTATGCGGCGCTTGCCGTCGACGAGGTGCGCAACGACTTGATTTTCGATGATGTGCTGAAGGCGCTGGAAGGAAAACGCTCACCCGTGATTCTAACCGAGCGCAAGGACCATGCGCTCATTCTTTCAGAAAGACTCTCGCGCTTCGCGCGCAATGTGATCCTTCTCACCGGCGGTATGGGCGTGCGGCAGCGTCAGGCTGTCATGCAGCGCCTCGCGGACATCCCTCCTAAAGAGGAGCGGGTGCTTATCGCCACCGGTCGCTATATCGGCGAAGGGTTCGACGATGCTCGGCTCGATACGCTATTCCTCGCCATGCCCATCTCGTGGAAAGGCACGCTCGCCCAATATGTCGGCCGATTGCATCGCTTGCATCCCGACAAGAAAGAGGTCGTGGTCTACGACTATATCGACAAAGCCGTACCGGTGCTCGCCCGCATGAGCGAGAAGCGGATCAAGGGCTACAGGAGCCTCGGCTATTCACTTGGCGTGGAGGAAGAGACGCCGGTGCTGGGGCTCGGATAAGAGTCTTTCAATTGGCTGACTATGTAATTTCAATAAGACAGTATTTGACTTTCAATTGGTCATAAGTGCATTTTCAATTAGTCATATTGAATTCGGCCGTTCCATGTCTCTTTTTCCTCGCTTCGCAGCCCGTCGGATCAGAGCCGCCTTTGCGGATACGCGCGTTGTATTGATTGCCGGACCACGCCAGGCCGGAAAGACGACCTTGGCGCAACAAATCGCCCGTGAAGAAGGTCTGGCTTTCTTCACCCTCGACAATACGACAACCCTGGAGGCGGCGCAGAACGACCCCGTCGGGTTCCTGCGCGGGATTAACCGGGCCGTCATCGATGAAATCCAGCGGGCGCCCGAACTGCTGCTGGCGCTCAAGGAAAGTGTCGATTCCGACCCCAGGCCAGGGCGGTTCCTGCTCACTGGCTCCGCTGATCTGATGACCCTGCCGCGCGTCGCCGACAGCCTCGCCGGACGCATGGAGATTGTGCGCTTGCTGCCGCTTGCCGTAAGTGAGATTGGCAGGCAGGAGAAGGACTTTTTCGGTCCCGCCTTTCGCGGCGAACCGCCATCCAGCGGAGAATCTCTCGTCGCTCAGGCGCTGGTCGAAACAGTATTCAAGGGCGGTTACCCGGAAGCTGTGCGGCGCGCGGGCCCCTCGCGCCGGCAGACTTGGCACCTGGACTATTTGGACGCCGTCTTGGGCCGCGACGTGCAGGACATCGCCCAGATCGAGGATATGGCGCGGATGCCGCAGTTGATGGCGCTGCTCGCTGAACATGCGGGGCAGTTGGTCAATTATTCGACGCTCGGAGCGGGTATCGGCGTCAGTCATGTGACGACCCGCAAATATGTCGGGGTGTTCGAGAACCTGTTCCTTGTCCGGACGCTGCCGCCCTGGCATTCGAATCGTCTCAAACGCCTGATCAAGACGCCCAAGCTGCATTTTCTCGATTCCGGCCTGCTCGCCAGCTTGCGCGACATCACGCCGGAGCAGCTCCGTCGGGATCGCGGTCCGTTTGGGGCGATCCTGGAAAGCTTCGTCTTTACGGAATTGCTCAAGCTGGCGAGCTGGTCGGACGCAGCGCGCTTCAGATTTTCGCATTTCCGCGACAAGGAAAGGAACGAGGTCGATATCGTCATCGAAGACGCGCACGGGCGCGTGGTCGGCGTGGAAGTCAAAGCGTCGGCTACCGTTACGGCGGCGGATTTCAAAGGTTTGAAGCAACTCCAGGCGGCTTGCGGTGACAAGTTTGCCTGCGGCCTGGTCCTGTACGACCATGACAAGACGATTCCCTTTGGCGAGCGCCTTTTCGCGGCGCCGATTTCGGTTCTGTGGTGAGGCATCTATGAAGCGGATAGAAAATCTGCGTGCAGAGCATCTGCGGGCTCTTGCACGCGAGGCGCTTGAGGCGTTCCTTCTTGAACGCGCCGAGACGGACGAGGATTTCGCCCTCTGGCTCGATGCCAGGCTTGCTGCCGCCCTTCCGAACGAGGCCGGCGTGCCGCTCGATCCGGAACCGTTTCGCCGTCGCGCCGAGGCGCTTTTGTCTACAGCGGGTTCCGGGCGCGGCCGACGGCGCTGGGATGATCGGGGCGCTGATATCGAGGAAGCGGCGCTCGAAGAGCTGATTGGCGCGGCGGAACCCTTTCTTGCCGCGGGACGGGGCGCCGATGCGCTGGCGATCCTGATGCCGGTGGCTGGGGCGCTGGCCGAACATTGGCCTGAATGCGCCGACCGCGATGAAACCCTGCATGAATTCTTTCCGCAGCTCGACAGAATGATTGCTCAGGCCGTTCTCATGAACGGGGTCTCCCGGGAGACACGCGACGAGCTTGCTGACGAGCTGGGTGATTGGCAGGACGAGGTTGCTGAATATGGCGCTGACGATGTTTTCGCTGTCGCCATAGCGGCCTGCATGCGGGGCTGGGAGGAGCCGGGCCTCGAGGATGTGCTCGCCGGGCGGGCGCAGGGCTGGCCGCCTGGGGGGAGAAGCGATTTGCTCGAAGGCGATCTGACGCGGGCCAGGCTTGCGGCGCTCGAAGGAATGGGGCGGACCGAGGCGTATCTAAACCTTTCCCGCGCCGCCGGGTTTCACTGCGAACACACGGTGAAGCTGGCGCAGTCGGGGCGAGCCGATGAAGCAGTCGTGATCGCCCGTGCGTGGCTGTCCGCGCCCAGCGACATTTTGCGCCTGGCTGAGGCCGTCGCCGCTGCGGGCCAAATGGGCGCAGCGCTTGTTCTCGCCGCCTGGGGCGTGTCGTTGCCGGAGCATGACGATACGGGAGACGATTGGCGCCGTGGAGTGGGCAAGACATCGCTGGCTCGCTGGCTGCGTGAGAAGGCGCATGAGGTGGGCAGGCGGGATATGATGACCATGGCGGCGCGGGCTGCCTTTGAGAAAAGCCTCGCGCGGGAAGATTTCCGTGCGGCCGAGAAGCTGGTCGACCCGAAGGATTGGCCTGAATTGCGCAAAACGCTGCTCGCGGTGCTCATGGCGGCGCCGCATGCGTCCGAGCGGATCGAAATCCTGCTCGAGGAGGATATGATCGACGAGGCCGTCGCCTGCGTCGATCCGCATGAAGCGCGCTTCAGTCCTTATGACAATACGCTGGAGCGCCTTGCAGAACAGGCTTACGCCGATCATCCCGACTGGGCGATCGCGCTCGCCTTCCGCATGGCCGATCCCGTCATGAACGAAGCGCGATCCGGACACTACGAGATTGCCGCCGGGTGGCTCGCCATCGCCGCGCGCGCCCATGCGGTCGGCGGACGATCCGACGAATGGCGCGCGCATCTCGAGGACCTCATCGAACGCCACCGCCGCAAACACAAGTTGCGCCCGCTGCTCGAAGCATTGCGATATGCAGCTTATTGAGGGCTCGTATTTGTCTAATCGTCGGAGCACGGATCTGGCCTTGCTTGGGTCTTAGATCAAACTTCTCTCTGCTCACTCAGCCTTCCGCACTCCGGAGGCCAGCAACAATCTCATCGCCTCGGCCCTGGAGCATTGCCGCCGTATCGCCGCCATCGGAATGTAAGGATTGTTCGAGCCGATCGCGGGGGTCGTATGTCCCATCGTGTCGTTGAGCGCTCAGATCACGGCCTCCTCGAGGAACGGCTCGTTACGAGGAATCCGCTCGTAGCAGAATGGTGACAGATCAAGCGTCTGGAAGGCACCGTGAACGATCAACTCAGAGACTGCACGGCCGACGGCCGAACTGACTGATCTTTACGTTGATCGGATTGGAATATTGCTGACGAATTGCGCTGGTGGAACGCGCCGTGGAGGAGAATTCTGACTGCTGTCGCGCTCGACCACGAGGATCGAGGTGGCCCTTCCCAGCGCCTGGCTGAGCCAGTAGGCGGTGGAGGAGCCAATCACCGCTCCGCCGACAATGACGATGTCATAGCTGGTGCACCGGGGGCTCCTATAGAGGGGAATGGCCATCGAAGAATACCGTACTGGCGGTCAGGCATGTTCGGCCCGGCTGTCGGCGATGACGCACAGCATCTCGAACAGCAGATTGGCGGCATTGAGTGCCGTCTGCCCGGTCGGGTCGAAGACCGGCGCCACTTCGCAGATATCGGCGCCGACGAGATGCTTGCCTTGCAGGCTTCTGATCATCACTTGCGCGTCGCGCACCGAGAAGCCGCCGACCTCCGGCACGCCGGTGCCCATCGCGTAAACGGCATCGAGCCCGTCGATGTCGAAGGTGATGTAGGTCGGCCCCTTGCCGGTGACGCGGTCGATCTCGCGGATCACCTGCTCGCGGCCGATCTTCTCATATTCATCCATGGTGATGAGGCGGAAGCCGGCATCGGCACCCCATTGCACGTCATTCTCGCTGAAGCGGCTGCCGCGCAGGCCGATCTGGATCATACGTTTGGGATCGATGAGGCCTTCATCGACGGCGCGCCTGAAAGTAGTGGCGTGATTGATCTTGGTGCCGAGCAACTCATCGAGCGTATCGGCATGCGAATCGAAATGGACGACGCCGACCGGCTTGCTGCGTGCGATAACGCGCAGGATCGGCAAGGGCACCGTGTGATCACCGCCAATTGCGATCGGAATGGCGCCGACCTCGTGGATGTCGCGGAAGAACGCCTCAATGAGGGCGATACTGGCAGTGGGATCGAGCGCATTCACAGTGGCGTCACCGACATCGGCGACATTGCACAGGCGGAAGGGCGCGATACCGCTCGTCGGATGGATCTGGCGGATGATGCGCGAGGCTTCGCGCACCGCGGCGGGGCCATGACGCGCGCCCGAGCGGAAATTGACGCCCATGTCGAAGGGAACGCCGGCAATGGCAATGTCGATTTCAGGGCTGATGGGAAGCCGGCGCGTGCGCAGGAAGGTGGCGACATCGGCAAAGCGGGAGTCTTGGAGGCATCGAAGGGCTGGAAACGCGGGTCGTTTTTCATGGCGGGCTTTCCGTTATTCCAATTATTGAAATCGCTAGATTAGATTAGCCGACCTGCATTTACTTGCCTTTTCTAATTGAGAGGGAAGTGCAGGAAGGCTAGAACTTTTGCATGTCAGGAAGAATTGCAAGGGAAGCGAAAATTCCGGCTTCCGCCCATAGGTTTAGTGTCGCCCCCATGATGGA
>JBFWVM010000003.1:0-410031 GCA_050246735.1 Parvibaculaceae bacterium
GCGCTTGAGCGCTCGGTCCCCTGTAAGGGAAACTTCACCATTCCCGGATCAAACTGGCGAAGCGACAGTTCGCCGGCGCCGCGCCGGCGCGATGCGGCAATGAGGGACCTTCCGAGCGATGATTAACAATTCCTTACCGGGCCTCGCCTTCGCCACGGCCCTCCTGTCTCTCGCCGGCCCCGCCATCGCCGCGAACGACGTGACCATCCTCGCCGACCAGGCCAAGATCATCCAGGTCGACGGCCAGCCCGGCACCGTGGTGGTGGGCAATCCCAACATCGCCGACGTGACCGTGCAGGGCGAGCGGGTGGTGCTGATGGGCCGCAATTACGGCGTCACCAACGTCATCATCCTCGACCGCGAGGGCAAGCAGATCGCCGCCCTCGACGTCACGGTGCAGATCACCGACAAGAACGCCGTCCATGTCTTCAAGGCCGGCGGGCGCATGAGCCTCGCCTGCGCCCCGGTCTGCGAGCAGACCCTGCAAGTGGGCGACGACCTGGTCAGGGTCTTCGACCCGCTGGCCAAGGAAATGCAGACCAAGAGCGACCTCGCCAGCGGCTCCGCCAAGGGCCAGTGACGCCGCACCGCTGCCGCGGCGATCATTTTCGTTCAAATTTTACTGAATATTTTCAAATCGCCGCAAGAGCGATTTGGTACAGAAGCTGCATGACCGCGGCAGACGAGATCCGCTTATGAGACGCTGCAAGACCAACGGCCCTGGACGAATGCTCGCCTGCTTCGCCCGCAGGAGCGACGGCGCCGCGGCGGTCGAATTCGCGCTGGTCGCCCTGCCTTTCCTCTGGCTCCTGTTCGTCATCTTCGAGACCGCCGGCGTCATCTTCACCGACATCGCTCTGCAGAACGGCGTCAGCGAGACCGCGCGCCTCATCCGCACCGGCCAGGCGCAGACCCAGGGGATAAGCTCGAGCAGGTTCAAGGAGCTGCTGTGCGGCAACATCGCCGCCTTCATCGACTGCAGCAAGGTCCGCGTCGACGTCACCAAATCGGCGACGCTGCCGATCTCGGGCCCGGACATGATGACGGTCCAGGACGGCGCGGCCCAGTCCTGGCAGACCGGCGGACCCATGGACTGGGTGCTGGTGCAGGCGCGCTACGACTGGCAGCTTGCCGTGCCGGGCATCAGCGGGCTCGCCAACATGGGCGCGAACAGCAGTGTGCGCCGGCTCGTCGCCGGCGCCATGTTCCGCAACGAACCCTACAGCGACTGACGCCATGACGCGCCGCCTCGCCGATACGATCCGCAACTTCATCCGCGACCGCAAAGGGGTCGCGGCCGTCGAGCTCGCCCTCGTGGCACCGCTCCTGCTCCTGCTCTATTTCGGCACGGTCGATCTCGCCAACTGGTACATGGCGCATCGCCGCCTGGTGGTGGCCGGCAGCACCGTCGCCGATCTCACGACCCAGACCAAGGAGCAGATATCGAAGACCGACATCGACGATTTCTGGAACGGCATCGGCCGGATCATCGCTCCGCTGCGGCTCGCCGACGTCAGGATGACGATGCGCGCCTTCCGCAAGAAGAACGGGACCGTCAGGCAGCAGTGGAGCTATTCGGCCAATGGCGGCTCTAGCTGCGGCGCCACGCCCACGGCGACGGAGCTCCAGGCCCTCGGCTCCAGCGAGATGACCGACGGCAACGACATCGTGATCGCATCGGTATGCACGACGATCGCGCCCATCGCGCTGCAGATGTTCGGCTATGGGTCGATCGACATGAAATACAGAATCAGCATGCGCCCGCGCCTCGGCAAGACGCTCGACTGCAGCAACTGCGGCGCCTAGCGCCTCGCGGCGCTCCGCGGGAGAGAGGGAAGGCGAACTCCCATTTCGATGTGGTCCATCCGAAAACCGTTTCGCACTTTCAGGCCGGATGCTGTAGTCATCGAGCCGGACATTGGGTGATTCCGATCGGGGTCCTGACCGACCCGGGACGTAAAGGCTAAGTGGACCTTCATATATTCCTGGCCGTGCTCCTCGCGGCCGTGCTGCATGCGAGCTGGAACCTCCTGGTCAAGCTCGACCTCGACCGCTTCCTGGCGCTGCTCCTCATCTCCTGCGTGATGGGCATCATGGGAACCGTGATGCTGATCGTCTTCTCCCTGCCCGCCATGGCGAGCGCTCCCTATGTCGTCGTCTCGGGCCTTCTCCATACGGGCTACAACATGTTCCTGGCCCGGAGCTACCGCACCGGCGATCTGAGCCAGGTCTATCCGATCGCGCGCGGCACGGCGCCGCTCCTCACCTTCATCGGCGCCTGGGCGCTGGCGGGCGAGACGGTCGCGGGACTGGGGGCGCTCGGCATCCTGCTTCTCGTCTGCGGCATCTGGCTCACCGCCCGGCCCGGGGCGCAGGCGATCCGGATCGACGGCATGACGCTGTTCTTCGCGCTCGGCACGTCGGGCTTCATCGCCGCCTATACGATCGTCGACGGCTTCGGGGCGCGGCTGTCGGGCTCGGCCTCGGCCTATGCCGGCATGCTGTTCCTGCTCGACGCCCTGTTCATGATCACGGCCGCCCTCCTCACCCGCGGACCCGGAGCCTTCGTCCGGATCCTGCCGTCCTGGAAGAACGGGACGGCGGGCGCAATGCTGTCGGCCGGCGCCTACTGGATCGTCATCTGGGCGATGAGCCTCGCCCCTATCGCCGCCGTCGCGGCCCTGCGCGAGACCAGCATCCTCTTCGTCATGGCGATGTCGGCGCTGGTCCTCAAGGAACGCGTGACGGGCCTGCGCCTCCTCGGCGCGACGCTGATCGTGCTCGGCGCCGTGGCGCTGCGCATGTCATGAGGCCCGTCATCGGCGTGTCATAAATAAAGGCCAGGTTAAGCGCACCAGGAGGCGTCAGTCGCGTTCCCTTTTCCTGGCATCACCCGACTGCCCGCCATGCCGGCGCCGCCCTTCTCATCCTCAGCCCCAAGGTCCGCGCCCGGCATGGCCCTTTTTTCTTCCGCCCGTCAGCCGAGGAAAGCCCGCATACGCTCCAGCGCTTCCCTGAGTTCGGCTTCGCTCGCGGCATAGGAGAGGCGCAGATAGCCCGCACCGTTGTCGCCGAAGCTCTCGCCCGGGATCAGCGCCACATGCGCCTCGTTCAGGAGATCGCGCGCCAGATCGCGCGAGCTGCGTCCCGTCGTCTTCACATTGGGAAAGGCATAGAAGGCGCCGCCCGGCATGCGGCAGGAGACGCCCGGAAGCGCGTTGAGCCCGTCGACGACGATCTGCCGGCGCTTCTCGAAGCTCCTGCGGAAGCCTTCGATCTCGTCCATCGGCCCGGTCATGGCCGCGAGCCCCGCCATCTGGGCCGCGACATTGACGCAGGAATGATCGACGGTGATGAGCTTGCGCACATGCTCGACCATGGCGCGCGGCCAGATGCCGAAGCCCAGCCGCCAGCCGGTCATGGCGAAGGTCTTCGACCAGCCGTCCAGGATGATCGTGCGGTCGCGCAAGCCTTCGAAATTGAGGAAGCTCGTGAACCGGGCGCCCGCGAAGACGAGATGGCTGTAGATCTCGTCCGACAGCACCGCCACGCCGGGATGGCGCATGAGGCCCCTGGCGAGCTTCTCGATCTCCTCGGCGGCGACGACGCCGCCGGTCGGGTTGGCGGGCGAGTTGATCATGACCAGCCGCGTCCTCGGCGTCATGAGCGAGAGCACCTCCTCGGCATCGAAGCCGAAATCCTTCTCCTCGCGGATCGGATAGGGCACGCCCGTGGCGCCGCCGGAGCGGATGGCCTCGCGATAGGGCGGGAAGCCCGGGTCGGGATAGAGGATCTCCGCCCCCGGCCCGCCGAAGAGAAGACAGGCGAAATAGAAGGTGACCTTGCCGCCCGGCACGATGACGACCTCCTCCGGCGAGACGTCGGCCTTGAAGCGCCCTGAGACATGCGCCGCCACCGCCTCGCGCAGAGGCAGGATGCCGATCGGCGTCGTATAGCCATGCGGCCCGTCGCGCACCGCCTTCTCGGCCGCCGCCAGTATGTGGCGGGGCGGCGAGAAGTCGGGCTGTCCGATGCCGAGATTGATGACGGGCGCCCCCTTGGCCTTGAGCGCCAGAGCGCGGTCGAGAACGGCGAAGGCGCCTTCTTCTTCGATGACGGTGATATTGGGATTGAGCTTGAGCATCGTAGCCTGTGTTCGGTTTGAGAAATGCGCGTTCCGGAGCACGCCCTCACTTGCGAGGGGAACAGATTATGTCACATCGTCTATCGCCGGGTCGAGCAGGTGGCTGACATTGCGCCCGCCGTGGCCCGTGGCGACCGCCTCGGCGAAGATCCGCTCCACGGCCTCGGCGAGCGGCGTCAAGCGGCCGAGCTCGCCCGCAAGCTCGGCATAATAGCCGATGTCCTTGGCGGCATTGGCGAGCGAGAATCTGTAGCCGTCGAAATCGCCGGAGAGGGCCGCCTCCATCATCTTGCGCAACACGCCCGAATTGCCCGAGCCGTTGAGCATGACCTCATAGAGGTCGCGCCAGTCGACTTGCGCCCGGCGCGCCGCGGTGAAGGCCTCGGCGACAAGGCCGATCATGCCGGTCACCAGGTAGTTCGAAATGAGCTTCGCCACATGGCCGGAGCCCGGCGGGCCGAAATGCTTGAGCCGGCTCGAATAGCAGGAGACCAGAGGTGCTATCGCCCGATAGGTTTCCTCGTCGGCGCCGATGAGGGCGCCCACCTCTTTCTTCGCCACCTGCTCCGGCCCGCCCGCCATCGGCGCGTCGGCATAGGCGACGCCCAGCCCTTCGAGCTCGCGGGCGAGGCGGCGAGTCGTCCCGGGCGCGCTCGTGCCGGTGTCGACGACGATCTGGCCGCGGCGCAGATGCGGCATGAGCGCCGCCACCGTGCCCTCGACGACCCCGGCGGTGGTGAGGCACAGGATGATCACCTCGCTTCGGCGCGCGAGCTCGCCCGCATCCTTCGCCTCATGCGCGCCCCGGGCGAGCAGCGGATCCATGGAGCTGCGGTTGCGATGCGCCATGAGCCACAATTCGTGACCGGCCGCCATCAGGTGGCCGGCCATGCCGGAGCCCATCAGGCCCAGGCCGATGAAACCAATCCTCATCTTCTCATCCTTTCCCCGCGAGGTCCGACATGCTAGCTTCCGCCGCCTTGAATCGCGAGAGGGTTGACGCTGTGACACTGAACAAGAATTTCATCAACGGCGAATGGGTCGGAAGCGACCATGCCAGGGACAACATCAATCCATCCGACCTCTCCGATGTCATCGGCTCCTATGCGCAGGCGAGCGAGGCCGATGCCGAAGCCGCCGTCGCCGCCGCCGAAGCCGCAGGCCCCGGCTGGGCCCAGACCACGCCGCAGCAGCGCGCCGACATCCTGGAGGCCACGGGCGTCGAGCTCCTCGCCCGCAAGGACGAGATCGGCAGGCTCCTGGCGCGCGAGGAAGGCAAGACGCTGGCCAATGGCGTCGCCGAGACGGTGCGCGCCGCCCAGATCTTCAAGTTCTTCGCGCAGGAGACCCTGCGCCTCGAAGGCCTTGCCGTTCCCTCGGTGCGTCCCGGCATCGACGTCGTGGTAACGCGCGAGCCCGTGGGCGTCGTCGGGCTGATCTGCCCGTGGAACTTCCCGATCGCCATACCGGCCTGGAAGCTCGCGCCGGCCCTCGCTTTCGGCAATACGGCCGTGCTGAAGCCGGCCGACCTGGTGCCGGCATCGGCCTGGGCGCTGGTCGACATCCTGGCGCGTGCCGGCGTGCCCAAGGGCGTCGTCAACCTGGTCATGGGCAAAGGATCGGTGGTCGGGCAGAAGCTGCTCGACTCGCCCCGGGTGAACGCCATCTCCTTCACCGGCTCGGTCGCGACGGGCGCGCGCGTGGCGCAGGCCTGCGCGGCGCGCGGCGCCAAGTTCCAGCTCGAGATGGGCGGCAAGAATCCCTTCATCGTGCTCGACGACGCCAATCTCGACGCCGCGGTCCAGGCCGCCGTCGACGGCGCCTTCTACCAGACCGGCCAGCGCTGCACCGCCTCGTCGCGCCTCATCGTGCAGAGCAAGATCCATGACGCTTTCGTCGACAAGGCGATCGCCGCGCTGAAGGCGCTCAAGGTGGACCACGCGCTGAAGGACGGCACCCAGATCGGTCCGGTGGTGGACGAGAACCAGCTGGCGCAGGACCTCTCCTATATCGACATCGGCCGGCATGAGGGCGCCGAGCTCGCCTGGGGCGGCGAACTGCTCAACCGCGACACCAAGGGACATTATCTGAGCCCGGCCCTGTTCGTCGGCACCAACAACAGGATGCGGATCAACCGCGAGGAGATCTTCGGCCCCGTCGCTTCGGTCATCAAGGTCGACAGCTACGAGGAGGCCCTGGCGGTCGCCAACGACACGAGCTTCGGCCTCTCCTCCGGCATCGCCACCTCCTCGCTCAGACATGCCACCCATTTCCGGAAGAATTCGGCGGCCGGCATGGTGATGGTCAACCTGCCGACGGCCGGCGTCGACTATCACGTGCCGTTCGGCGGACGCAAAGGCTCGAGCTACGGCCCGCGCGAGCAGGGCCGCCACGCGGTCGAGTTCTACACCTCGGTCAAGACCGCCTATATCAATCCGCTGTGAGAGCGGCATGGCCGGCTTCCCCGACATCCGCATCGACGGCGACCATGTCGAGCGCCTGATCATGGATCTCGGCATGATCGGCGCCTATGGCGACACCGGCGTGTGGCGAACGGCCTATTCGCCCGAATGGGTGCGCGCCAACGATCTCTTCCGCGACTGGTCGCGCGCCGCCGGCCTGGCGGTGAGAACGGACGAGGCGGGCAATTGCTGGGCGAGACTGGAAGGCGCGGCGAGTGGAAAAAGCATCGTGTCGGGCTCGCATATCGACACGCAGAGACCCGGCGGCCGCTATGATGGCGCGCTGGGGATCATCGCGGCGTTCGTTGCGGTCAAGGCCCTCAAGGAGCAATTCGGCCAGCCCCGGAGGACGCTCGAGGTGGTGTCGCTTTGCGAAGAGGAGGGGAGCCGGTTTCCCTCCGCGGGCTTCTGGGGATCGCGGGCGATCACCGGCAGCATCGGCGCCAATGAAACCACGACGGTGACGGATTTCGAGGGAAAGCCGATCGCCGACGCCATGCGGGCGATCGGGCTCGATCCGGCCGCCCTGGCGAAGGCGCAGCGCGACGATATCGAGGTCTTCATCGAGCTTCACATCGAGCAGGGTCCCGTCCTCGAGCACGCCGGACGTTCGGCCGCGATCGTCGACGCCATCACCGGCATCCGTCACACCCGGGTGAAGCTCATCGGGGTCCAGAACCACGCGGGCGCCTTTCCGATGGATCTCCGAACCGACCCGATGGCCGGCTTCGCGGAGATCGCATCGGGCCTCATCGACACCGCGCATCGCATGGGCCGCCCGGCGGTGACGACGATCGGGACCTGCACCGTCGATCCGGGCGGGGCCGCGGTCATCCCCCGGTCGGTCGAATTCGTGATCGATGCGCGCCATCCCGATCCGGCCGCGTACAAGACCCTGCATGAAACGCATGAGCGCTTCGTCCGTGAGGTGGCGGCACGCCGCCGGCTGGAAGTCGAGTTCAAGATCATGCTGGACAAGGAGCCGTGCCCGTGCGCTCCCGAGGTGCTGCGGATCCTGGATCGCGTCGCCCGGCACCAGGGCCTGGATGCGATGACCATGGCAAGCGGTGCCGGACACGACTCCCAGCAAATGGCGAAACGGTCGAAGGTCGCCATGGTGTTCGTGCGCAGCAAGGATGGGCGAAGCCACACGCCGGAAGAATTCTCGTCCATCCCGGACATCGTCGACGGCATCAGGCTCCTGGCCGGCGCGCTGCACGAGCTTGCCTATTGAACGCCGGAGGCCCCTCCGGCGAGGAGCCGCGCCCTCACGTCACGGTCACGTCGAGCGGGGCTAGCCTGGCGATCTCGCCGTGCAGGCGGTCGCCGCGGCTGACGGCGCCGACGCCGGCGGGCGTGCCGGTGAAGACGAGGTCGCCGGGCTGCAGGAGGAAGAGCTGTGAAAGCTCGGCGATGATGTCGGCGACCGGCCAGACCATGTCGGCGAGATCGCCGGATTGGCGGCGCTCGCCATTGACGTCGAGGGTGATGGCACCCTTGACCAGGAGGCCCGACTGCTCGACCGGCGTGATGGCGCTCATGGGTGCGGCGCGGTCGAAAGCCTTGGCGGCGGTCCACGGCCGGCCCTGCTTCCTGGCCTCGGCCTGGAGATCGCGGCGCGTCATGTCGAGGCCGACCGCATAGCCATAGATGATGTCCTTCGCCTTGGCGGCGGGGATGTTCTGGCCGCCCGCCTTCAAGGCGACCACGAGCTCGACTTCGTGATGCACGTCGGCGGACAGCGGCGGATAGGGGAAGACGCCGTCGGTGACGATCGAATCGGGCGCCTTCTGGAAGAAGAAGGGCTTCTCGCGCTCAGGGTCGCCGCCCATCTCGCGGACATGCCCGGCATAGTTGCGCCCGACGCAATAGAGACGGCGCGCCGGATAGAGGCGGCGCGTGCCGACGACCGGCACCGTGGGGACGGGGGCGAGATCGACCACATAGTCATAGACGCGTTCGCGGAGATTCATGCGAGCTTTATCCCTCTGTCGCGAAAGGAGGCGCGGGTCTGGGCGGCTGTGCCGGCGAGATCGATGGCGCGGCAGGCTTCTTCGATCACGATCGTGTCAAAACCATGAGCGGCGGCGTCTTCCGCCGAATAGCGCACGCAATAATCGAAAGCGAGGCCGACGCAGGTGACGCGGCTGAGGCCGCGCTCGCGCAGATATCCGACAAGCCCGGTGGGCGTCCTGCGATCGTTCTCGAAGAAGGCCGAATAGGAGTCGATCTCCCTGCGGAACCCTTTGCGGATGACGAGCTCGGCATGGGGGATATCGAGTCCGGCGTGAAAGGCGGCTCCCTCGGTTTCCCAGACGCAATGGTCGGGCCAGAGAGTCTGAAGGCCATAGGGCATCTCGATCTCCGAAAAGGGCGCCTTGCCCGGATGGCACGAAGCGAAGGAGAGGTGGCCTTCCGGATGCCAGTCCTGGGTCAGGACGACATGACGGAAGCGGGAGGCCAAGCGGTTGATGATCGGCACCACCTCGTCGCCTTTCGACACGGCGAGCCGGCCGCCCGGGCAGAAATCATTCTGCACGTCGGTGACGAGGAGCACTTCGCCGCCGCGCATGGTTCCGCCTCCTTGCTGAAAGGGACCTCGCTCTATGCCAGATCGCGCGAAACCGCAATGCTCGAGAGGCTGAAAACATGAGCGGCATTGGCCCGCTTGCCCTTCAGGGGGCGCCCGGCTTTGGCCGGCACGGACGAGAGGGACGCGCCCGGGGATGGACGAGGACGGTCAGACCTTCGTCCATTTGCCGTTCCTGGCGGAAGATTTCTTGCACGCCTCGATGAAGGCCATGCCGGCGACACCGTCCTCGATGCCGGGGAACATGACTTCCCTCGCGACCTTCCGGCCGGCCCTCTTGGCCATGATGGCGCGGGCGGCCTCGCTGTAGATATTGGCGAAGCCCTCGAGATAGCCTTCCGGATGGCCGGGCGGCACGCGCGTCATCCGCGCCGCGGCCGCGCCCGAGCCGGCGCCGCCCCGGGTGATGAGCCGCATCTCGCCGCCGAAGGGCGTGAACCAGAGATAGTTGGGATCGGCCTGCGTCCAGTCGAGGCCGCCCCGGGTGCCGTAGACGCGCAATCTGAGGCCATTCTCGTTTCCGGGCGCCACCTGGCTCGCCCACAGCATGCCGCGCGCGCCGTTCCGGAAGCGCAGCAGCACGTTGACATTGTCGTCCACCTTCCGGCCCTTGACGAAGGTCGTCATGTCGGCCGAGACCTCGTCGAGTGCCAGGCCCGAGACGAAACCGGCGAGCTGATAGGCGTGGGTGCCGATATCGCCGATGGCGCCGCCGCCCGACTGCTTGGGATCGGTGCGCCAGGCGGCCTGCTTCTGGCCGCCCTTCTCGATGTCCTCGGTCAGCCAGTCCTGCGGATATTCGGCCTGCACCAGGCGGATCTGGCCGAGATCGCCCCGCGCCACCATCTCGCGCGCCTGGCGGACCATCGGATAGCCCGAATAATTGTGGGTGAAGGCGAAGATCACGTCCTTCTTCCGCCTGAGCAGGGCCTCGAGCGACTTCGCCTCCTTGAGCGAGATCGCCAGGGGCTTGTCGCAGATCACATGGATGCCGGCTTCGATAAAGGCCTTGGCGGCGGGCACATGGACGTTGTTCGGAGTGACGATGGCGACCGCCTCGATGCCGTCCTTGCGTCCAGCCTCGGCCTTCGCCATCCGGCGATAGTCCGCGTAGATGCGGTCGGGCACCAGGCCCAGCTCTTCGCCCGAAGCCTTCGACCGCCCGGGCGAGGAGGACAGGGCGCCGGCGACGAACTCGTAGAGATCGTCCATGCGCGCCGCCAGACGGTGCACGGCGCCGATGAAGGCGCCCTGGCCGCCGCCCACCATGCCGAGCCTGATGCGTCCGCCCTGCCTGGCGTCGCTGCGGCCTTCGATAGACATGTGCTTCCTCCTCTTCGGATCCCTTTGATGCGGCCCCCTCCCGCCAGCGGAAGAAGGGAAAAATCTCATGCGCCCGCTATATCCCCAGCATGCGCCGGACCTGCTTCGTGTCGATCTCGCGGGCGGTGAAATCGTCGAAGGACTTCTCCGTCACCTTGATGATGTGGCTGGCGATGAAGGGGGCGCCCTCGGCGGCGCCCTGGCGCGAATCCTTCAGGCAGCATTCCCATTCGAGCACCGCCCAGCTGTCGTAGTCATAGCCGGCGAGCTTGGAGAAGACCGCGCCGAAATCGACCTGGCCGTCGCCCAGGGAGCGGAAGCGGCCGGCGCGGCTCACCCAGGGCTGGAAGCCCGAATAGACGCCCTGGCGGCCGTCGGTGTTGAGCTCGGCATCCTTCACGTGAAAGGCCTTGATGCGCTCGTGATAGATGTCGATGAAGGCCAGATAGTCGAGATGCTGCAGAACGAAATGCGACGGGTCGTAATTGATGCAGCAGCGCTGATGGCCGTTCACCTGGGCCAGGAACATCTCGAAGGTGGCGCCGTCGAAAATATCCTCGCCCGGATGGATCTCGTAACAGACATCGACGCCGTGCCTGTCATATTCGTCGAGGATCGGCGTCCAGCGCTTCGCCAGCTCCTCGAAGGCCATGTCGATCATGCCGGGAGGCCGCTGCGGCCAGGGATAGAGGAACGGCCAGGCGAGCGCGCCCGAGAAGGTCACATGCGCGTCGAGGCCCAGATTGCGCGAGGCCCTGGCGCCGGCCATCACCTGATCGACCGCCCATTTCTGCCGCTCCTTCGGCTTGCCGTGCACGGCCGCCGGCGCAAAATTGTCGAAGGCCTCGTCGAAGGCCGGATGCACCGCGACGAGCTGGCCCTGCAAATGGGTCGAGAGCTCGGTGATCTCGACGCCGTGCTTCGCGGCGATGCCCTTGATCTCGTCGCAATAGGTCTTCGACTCCGCCGCCTTCCTGATGTCGAAGAGACGCCCGTCCCAGCTCGGGATCTGCACGCCCTTGTAGCCGAGGCCCGCCGCCCATCCGCAGATCGCGTCCCACGAGTCGAAGGGCTTCTCGTCGCCGGCGAACTGGGCGAGAAAGATCGCCGGTCCCTTGATGTTCCTGGCCATGACTGCCTCCCTAGAAATATGTGTTCACCAGATTCTCGAGCGCTTCCTGCCGGCCCGACCGGGGCCTGGGATCGATGCCCTCCCTGAGCACGCGGGCCGCGATGCCGGCCAGGTCTTCCTTGCCGGAGAGCATCGCCCTGTTGTGCGGCTCGTCCCATCCGGCGTAGCGCCTGTCGACCTCGGCCTTGAGCCTGCCGTCCTCGATCATCCGCGCCGCCGCGATCAGGGCACGGGCGCAGACGTCCATCGAGCCGACATGGGCATGGAGCAGGTCGTCGGGGTCGATCGACTGACGCCTGATCTTGGCGTCGAAATTCATGCCGCCGGTGGTGAAGCCGCCGGCCTTCAGGATCTCGTAGAGCGCCAGCGCCAGCTCGGGCACATTGGTGGCGAACTGATCGGTGTCCCAGCCCGACTGATAGTCGCCGCGGTTGAGATCGATCGACCCGAAAATGCCGAGCGCCGAAGCCAGCGCGATCTCGTGCTCGAAAGTATGGCCAGCGAGGATCGCATGGTTCTGCTCGATATTGACCTTGACCTCCTTCTCCAGGCCGTTCGCCTTCAGGAAGCCGTAGACGGTCGCGACGTCATGGTCATATTGATGCTTGGTCGGCTCCTGCGGCTTGGGCTCGATCAGGACCGGTCCCTTGAAGCCGATCTTGTGCTTGTACTCGACCACGAGGTTGAGGAAGCGGCCGGCCTGGGCGAGCTCGCGCCCGAGATCGGTGTTGAGCAGCGTCTCATAGCCTTCGCGCCCGCCCCACATGACGTAGTTCTCGCCGCCGAGGTCCTTCGTCACGTCGAGGCAGTGCTTCACCTGGGCGGCGCAATAGGCGAAGACGTCGGGATCGGGATTGGTGGCGGCACCCGCCATGAAGCGGCGGTTGGAGAACATGTTCGCCGTCCCCCACAGCAGCCGGACGCCGGTCGCGTCCATCTTCTCGCGGAGATAGGCGGCGATGGTCGAGACATTGCGGTTGAATTCCTTCAGCGACGAGCCCTCGGGCGCGATGTCGAGATCGTGGAAGGTGAAGAAAGGCACGCCCAGGAGCGCCAGGGTCTCGAACATCACGTCGGCCTTGCGACGCGCATGATCCATCTGGTCGCCCGGCCGGTGCCAGGGCCTGAGGAAGGTCTCGCCGCCGAAAGGATCGAGGCCCGGCCAGCACAAAGTGTGCCAGTAGCACACGGCGAAGCGCAGATGCTCGGCCATGGTCTTGCCGAGAAGCTTGCGCTTCGGGTCGTAGAAGCGGAAGGCCAGGGGATTGGCGCTGTCCGGCCCCTCGAACCTGACCGGCTCGGTCACGGAATAGAAGGTCATGGATCAGATCTCCCTGATGGCCGGATAGAGTTGCACATAGCGGGCATAGGCCTTCTCATAGGCGTCCCGCGCCTTCGCCTCGGGCCTGATGCTCCTGGCGATCCGGGGCGGCGTGCAGATGCGGGCGAAATTCTCGCCCGTCGCGGCGATGAGGCCGAGCCGCGCCGCGCCGAAGGCGCCGCCGAAATCGCCCGCCGCCGGCACGTCGACCGGCAGGTCGAGGGCGGTGGCGATGATCCTGAGCCACAGTTCCGAGCGCGAGCCGCCGCCCACCGCGGTGACGCGCTCGACGGTAGTGCCCGCCGCCCGCAACGCCTCTAGGCTGTCGCGGAAGGCGAAAGCGACGCCGTCGAGCACCGCATGGGTCATCGTCCCGGCGTCGGTCTCGTGGCCGAGGCCGATCGCCGCGCCGCGGATCTGCGCGTCGGCGACGGGCGTGCGCTCGCCCGAGAGATAGGGCAGGAACAGGACCGGAGATGGACCCTCGAGCTTGCCTCCGAGCGCGGCGGTGAGCTTCGGCGCCGGCGTCCGGAGAAGTCCCGCCAGCCATTCGAGGCTCGCCGCGGCCGACAGGATCACGCCCATCTGGTGCCAGGTGTCGGGCACCGCATGGCAGAAGGCATGCACGGCGCGCGCCGCGTTGGGCATGAAGCGCTCATTGGAGACGAAGAGCACGCCCGACGTTCCGAGCGATACGAAGGCGGCGCCGGGCTTCACCGCGCCGATGCCGCAGGCCGCCGCCGGATTGTCGCCGCCGCCGCCCGCCACCACCGGGCGTCCGGACATGCCCCAGGCCCTGGCGACCGCCGCGGTGAGCCGTCCGGTGGCGTCGGTCCCCTCGTAGAGCTTCGGCATCTGGTCACGCGACATGTCGCTCGCCGCGAGGAGATCGTCGGACCAGGCGCGCTTCTCGATGTCGAGCCAGAAGGTGCCGGAGGAATCGGACATGTCGGAGGCATGGTCGCCCGTCATGCGCAAGCGCACATAGTCCTTGGGCAGCAGGACCTTCGCCACTCTGTCGAAGATGCGCGGCTCGTGCTTCTTCACCCAGACGAGCTTGGGCGCGGTGAAGCCGGCGAGCGGGATATTGCCGGCGATCCGGCGGGCGCGGGGTTCGCGCGCCTCGATGTCGCGGCATTCGGCGAAGGAGCGGGCATCGTTCCAGAGGATCGCCGGACGCAAAACCTTGTCGCTGCGGTCGAGCAGCGTCGCGCCATGCTGCTGGCCGGACAGGCCGATGCCCTGGACGGCGGCGATGGCCTTGGGCTTCTGGCGCGCGAGGTCCTTCACCGCCTTGCCGCAGGCTTTCCACCAGTGTTCGGGCGCCTGCTCGGACCAGCCGGGATGGGGCCGCGACACGCTCAACGCCGCCGAGGCCGAGGCCACGATCTTCTGCTTCTCGTCGATCAGCACGCCCTTGACCGACGAGGTCCCAATGTCGAGCCCCAGATACATCCCTCACCTCATGGCAGGTTGTCGCGCAGGAATATGTCGATGCGGATGCGCTCCTGCGCCTCGATCAAAGGCGCGTTGTCGGCCTTGGCGAGGAGCACGCGCACGGCACTCCTCACCTCGTGGCCGGCATCCTGGTTGATGATCGCATCGACCGTGCCCTTGATCAGCGCCTTGCGCGCATGATCGGTGAGCTCATGGGCGATGAAGACGATGTCGCGCTCGCGCCTGGCCTTCTCGAGCGCCACGATGATGCCGCGGGTGCCGCCGCCGGCATTGTAGATGCCGATGAGATCGGGATGTTCCTTCATGAGCTGGGCGGTCACCTCCTCGACCCGCTGCCAGTCGTCGCGGCCTTCGCGCACCGGCAGGATCGAGAGATGCGGATATTCGTGCGTCATGATCTGCTCGAAGCCGAACTGGCGCTCGATATGATCGCGCAGCGCCAGGGATCCGGCGATGAGGCCAACCTCGCCCCTGCGTCCGCCGAGGAACTTGCCCATCAGGCTGGCGGCGGTGCGGCCGGCGGAGGTGTTGTCGATGCCGGCATAGTGCACGCGCTTCGAGCCCGGCACGTCGGAGACCAGGGTGACGACGGTGACGCCGCGCTGGCTCAAGCCGCCGATCGCCTCGCGCACGCTCGGATGATCGAGCGCCACGACCGCGACGCCGTCATAGATGTCGCCGATCTGGTCGAGCGTGGCGGCCAGCACGTTGCCGTCGAAAATGTCGGTCAGGCGCATGTCGATGACGACGCGCTCGGGCGCCATGCGCTCGGCGGCGGCGCGCACCTCCTCGCCCAGCTGCACCATGAAGGTGTTGTTGCCGGTCGGCAGCACGAAGCAGAAGCGGTAGTCGCGCGAGCGCGCCAGCCTGGCGGCCAGCCGGTCCGGCTGGTAGTTCAACTGGCGGATGGCGGCCTCGACGCGCTCGACCGTGACCTTGCGCACGCCGGTGCGGTGATTGAGCACGCGGTCGACGGTGGCGACGCTGACGCCGGCCGACTGCGCGACATCGAGGATCGTGATCTTTCCCATCGCCCGCGAGCTTGGACCCTGAGCGGCGATCTTGTCAATTTTTGACGTGCGTCCATCAGCCTTGTCAGCTTCCGGTTTCGTCCTAGGGCTTCCTTCCGCGCTTTGCCCGCGCCGTCACACGTCTGGCCTCGCGCTCGAAGTCGCTTTCGAAGGTCCGATCCTGCTCCACCCGGAAGACGTCGTATTCTTTCTCGGCCAGAACCTTGGCGACGGCGTGAGACACTCTGCCGGCGTCCTTGAGAACCTCATATTCGTTGAACTTCAGGAAGGCGTCGAGCTTCGTCGCCCAGTCCTTCATGCGCATCGGAATCCGGCGCGCCGCCTGGTTTTCGGCATAGTCGAGATACATCGCCACGACACGTTCCAGCCCTTTGATCTCATCTTCGGTCAAATAGTTCTTGGCAATCACGACATCACCCTTGAGGATTTTGCCGGCGGGGGCGTTCTTCCACGTCGTGAGGCCCATGTGCGGCTTCGTGGCGTCGGCGCGCTCCTTGATGATCTCAGCCGCCGTCCTGCCGGTGATGGCCCAATGCAGCTTGTTTTGCACGGTCTTGAAGAAGGTCTGGGTGATTTCGGCGTCCCGGCTGTAGTCGATGCTGCACTGTTCGTAGATGTCGGTGATCTTGAGATAGAAACGCCGTTCGCTCGCCCGGATCTCGCGGATGCGTTCGAGCAGCTCGTCGAAGTAGTCCTTGGCGAAACGTTTGCCGAGCTTCAACCGCTCGTCATCGAGGACGAAGCCCTTGACGATGAACTCCCGCAGGACCGATGTGGCCCAAATGCGAAACTGCGTCGCCTGTCGGCCATTGACGCGATAACCGACGGCGATGATGGCATCGAGATCGTAAAAATTGGTGATGTAGCTCTTGCCATCTGCGGCAGTCATCCGGAATTTCCGGATAACTGAATTTTCGATCAACTCGCCGGATCTGAACACATTTTGCAGATGTTCACTTACTGTGCGGACATCCACCTCGAAGAGCTCCGCCATGCGCTTCTGGGTCAGCCAGAAGGTCTCCTCCTCGAACAGCACTTCGACCCGGACATCGCCGTTGGGTCCCGTGTAGAGCAGGATTTCCCCCTCTCGCGGGGCAGGCTTGTCAGTCATGATCGCACCGGGCATCCCTGAGACCGAAGCTACAATGTGCAATCCTATCCCGAACGAAGCAAGAACAATCTGCCGGCGAGCGTCTAGATCAGCGCGGCGGCGCAGCCCTTGAAGGCGGGAAATTCGTCCACGATGACATAGAGTGGCACGGCATCGAGATCGAGCCGGCCCTTCTCCTCGAAGACCTTGCGGAACGGGCCCTCGCGCAGCCTGTCCACGATGGCGGGCGCGATGCCTCCGGCCAGGTAGACGCCGCCCTGCGCCTGCATCATCATCGCGGCATCGCCGGCGAGGCGCGCCAGCCAGGTGACGAAATAGCCGAGCGTCCGCACCGCGTCGGGATCGCCGCCGGCAAGCGCCGCCTGCAGGACCGCCTCCGGCGTGTCGAGGCGGGGCGGCCGGCCGGCGCGGCGGGCAAGGGTCCGGTAGATCAGCAGGAGACCACCGCCGGTGACGGCGAATTCCGATTCGAAGACGGCGCCGGGCTCGCTCATCGCCTCGCGCAACTCGAACTCCTCGCGCGTCGCCACCGGCAGATTGACATGGCCGAGCTCGCCCGGCAGCGCCATCCATCCGCCCTGCGGCAGGGGCGCCAGCGCCGCCATGCCGAGGCCGGTGCCGGGGCCGAGAACGATCTTCAGCCGGCGCGGCGGCCGCGCCGCGCCGCCGATCTGCACGAGGTCGGCCCCCTTCAGATGCGGCAGCGACAGCGCCAGGGCCTCGAAATCATTGAGGACGACCAGCCGTCCGGCCCTGAGCCGGGCTTTCAGCTTCGAGCGCGATATGATCCAGTCGCGATTGGTGAGCGGGAAGTCCTCTTGCGTGACGATGCCGGCGACGGCGACGGCGGCGGCGGCAAGCCCGTCAATGCCCTGCTGGTCGAGATAGGCGCGCGCCACCTCTTCGAGCGAGCCGAACTCGTCGTTCTTGAGCTTCTCGATACGCGTGACCTCGACCGAGCCTTCGGCCACCAGGCCGAAGCGTGAATTCGTGCCGCCGATATCGCCCACAAGGTTGAGCTTCGCCATGCTCCATTCCTAACGTCATCGATCCTCCGGCCCCAAACGGCATTTTGCCGCTGACAAGCCGGACCCGCCAATTGACAGTGCCGAGGGGCTTTGATCAACTGGTAAAAACCATAACAACGGAGGGAACGATGCGTCTGTCACGACGGGAGCTCATCAGATATTCAGGCTCGGCGGCGGTCCTGCCGCTCCTCGGCGCGGGAACGGCCCATGCGGCCGACCCGATCAAGATCGCGGCCATCTATACGGTCCCGGTCGAGCAGCAATGGGTGAGCCGGATCCACAAGGCGGCGCTCACCGCCAAGGAGCGCGGCGACATCGCCTACACCTTCTCGGAGAAGGTCGCCAACAACGACTATGAGCGGGTGATGCGCGAATATTGCGAGGCCGGCCATCAGCTCATCATCGGCGAGGCCTTCGCGGTCGAGGATGCGGCGCGCGCCGTCGCCAAGGATTATCCGGACCGCGCCTTCCTCATCGGCTCGAGCTTCAAGCCCGACGCCGCGGCCAATCCCAATTTCGCGGTGTTCGACAACTACATCCAGGACGCATCCTATCTCACCGGCATGATCGCCGGCGCCATGACGCAGAAGGGCGTCATCGGCATGGTGGGCGGCTATCCCATTCCCGAGGTCAACCGCCTGATGCATGCCTTCATGGCGGGGGTCGCCGAGACGAAGCCCGACGCCAGGTTCCAGGTCGCCTTCATCGGCTCATGGTTCGATCCGCCGAAGGCGAAGGAGACGGCCTTCGCCCAGATCGACGCCGGCGCCGACCTCCTCTATGCCGAGCGCTTCGGCGTCTCCGACGCGGCCAAGGAACGCAAGGTGCTGGCCATCGGCAATGTGATCGACACCCAGGCGGATTATCCCGAGACGGTGGTGGCGACGGCCCTGTGGCATTTCGAGCCGACGCTCGATGCCGCCATCAAGGCGATCCGGGAGAAGAGCTTCAAGGCGGACGATTACGGGCAATATTCCTTCATGAAGTTCGGCGGCTGCAGCCTGGCGCCGCTCGGCACCTTCGAAGGCAAGGTGCCGGCCGAGGTGATGGGCAAGGTCAAGGCGAAGGAAGAGGCGATCAAGTCCGGCGCCTTCACCGTCGCGATCGACGATTCGGAACCGAAATCATCGTGAGCCTGCCGCGGCTCTCCCGATATTGCGCGAACCGGGTGGAGCGGGGCTAACCGATGGCCGATACCGTCCTCGAGCTCGAGCGCATCTGCAAGCGCTTCGGGCCGCTCGTCGCCAATGACGCGATCACCTTCGATCTGAAGCGCGGCGAGATCGCGGCCCTTCTCGGCGAGAACGGCGCCGGCAAGACGACGCTGATGAACATCCTGTTCGGCCATTATGTCGCCGACGAGGGGTCGATCAGCGTCTTCGGCAAGACCTTGCCGCCGGGCCTGCCCCATGCCGCCATCGCCGCCGGCATCGGCATGGTGCATCAGCACTTCACTCTCGCCGACAACCTGACCGTGCTCGACAACGTCGTGCTCGGGACCGAGAAGCTGTGGCACCTCTCTTCGGCCAAAGGCCAGGCGCGCCGGCGCCTTGTCCGGCTGGCTGAGGATTTCGGACTGGCCGTCGACGCCGACACGCCGGTAGCGGATCTCTCGGTCGGCGAGCGCCAGCGCGTCGAGATCCTGAAGGTCCTCTATCGCGAGGCGCGCATCCTCATCCTCGACGAGCCCACCGCGGTGCTCACCCCTCAGGAAAGCCAGGGCCTGTTCGCGACATTGAAGAAGCTTACCCAAAAAGGCCTATCCATCATCTTCATCTCGCACAAGCTCAACGAGGTCTTGAGCGTCTCCGACCGTATCTTCGTCCTGCGCGCCGGCAAGCTCGTCGCCGAGCGGCGGACGACGGCGACCAGCCGGCAGGAGCTCGCGGAGCTGATGGTGGGCCGGCCGATCGCCGAGCCCAGGATCGAGTCCCGGACGCCGGGCGAGGTCCATGTCGAGTTGCGCTCGGTCTCGACACCGGACGGGCTCGACCGTGCCGACCTCACGCTCCATGGCGGCGAGATCCTCGGTCTTGCCGGCGTTTCGGGCAACGGCCAAACGGCGCTGGCCAACCTGCTGAGCGGCCTCGGCCGGGCGCACAGCGGCTCCTTGCGCATCTTCGGCGAGGACGCGGCCCGATGGACGCCCGACATCGCGGTGCGGCGCGGCATCGCCCGCATCCCCGAGGACCGCCATGCGGAAGGCCTCATCGCCGACATGTCGGTCACCGAGAACGTGATCGCGGAACTCTATCGCGACGAGCGCTTCAACAGGCGCGGCTTCCTCGACTGGCGCGCCGCGGAAGGCTTCGCCCGCGAGATCATCGACAAGTTCGACGTGAAATGCCCCTCGCCTCTGGCGCGGGTACGGCTCCTCTCCGGCGGCAACATGCAGAAGCTGATCCTCGGGCGCACGCTGTCGCTCGAACCGCGCTCCATCCTCGCCTGCCAGCCCTCGCGCGGGCTGGACATAGGCGCCGTCGCCTATGTGCACCAGCATCTGGTCGAGGCGCGCCGGCGCGGCGCCTCGGTGCTCCTCGTCTCCGACGATCTCGACGAGATCCTGGGGCTCGCCGACCGCATCGCCGTCATGTATCGCGGCCGCGTCTCGAAGGCCCTGGCGCGCGACGAGGTCGGCATCCAGGCGCTCGGCCTGATGATGGCGGGACACGGCTTCGGCGAAGGAGAGTCGCATGCGGCTTGAACCGCGCGAGCAGCCCTCGCTCGCCGTCACATTGATCTATCCGGCGCTGGCGATCGTCGCGACGCTCGTCTTCGCCGGCATCCTCGTGAGCTTCAGCGGCGCCGATCCCTTCCCGGTCTTCGCCCTCGTCCTCAAGGGCGCCGCCGGATCGCAATTCGCCTTTCTCGAGACGCTGACCCGCGCCACGCCCCTGATCTTCACCGGCCTCGCCGCCGCGGTCGCCTTCCGCGCCAAGCTGTGGAACATCGGGGCCGAGGCGCAGCTCTATATGGGGGCGGTCGCCACCATCGTCTTCGGCACCGGGCTTCTGCCCCTGCCGGCGCCGCTGCTGATCCCCGTCCTGCTCGTCGTCTCGGCGCTCGCCGGCGCGCTGACCCTGCTCGGCCCCGCCTTCCTCAAGGTGCGCTTCGGGGTCGACGAGGTGGTGACGACGCTGCTCATCAATTTCATCGTCATCCTGTTCGTGAGCCTCCTGCTCGAGGGCCCGCTCAAGGACCCGATGGGTATGGGCTGGCCGCAGACCAAGAAGGTCATCGCCGAGGCACAGCTGCCGAGGCTCGTCCAGGGCAAGCGGCTGCATTTCGGCTTCGTCCTGGCGCTCGCCGCGGCCCTCCTCGTCTGGATCGTCAACACGCGCATGGCGCTCGGCTACGAGATGAAGGCGGTGGGATTCAATCCGAGGGCCGCGCGCTTCGCCGGCATGAAGGTCGACCGCATCATGCTCAAGACGGCGCTGCTGTCGGGCGGCCTCGCCGGTCTCGCCGGGCTTTCGGAAGTGGCGGGCCTCAAGGGCAATCTCACCCTCGATCTGTCGCCGGGCTTCGGCTATGCCGGCATCGTCGTCGCCATGCTGGCGCTCCTCCACCCGCTGGGCGTCGTCGCCGCGGCGATCTTCGTGGCCGGCATCTTCGTCGGCGCCGACGCGATGAGCCGCTCGGCGCAGGTGCCGAGCTACATCGCGCAGGTCATGGTGGCCTCGGCGCTCCTCGCCATGGTCACCGCGGTGATGTTCACCCGCTACCGGCTGCGCTGGAAATAGGCCATGGACGCGCTCGATATCCTGTTCTCCGCCACGCTGTGGGCCGCCGCCATCCGCATCGCCTCGCCGCTGATCTTCGCCACGCTGGGCGAGCTCATCTCGGAACGGGCCGGCGTGCTCAATCTCGGGATCGAGGGGATCATGACGGTCGGCGCCTTCGCCGGCTGGCTCGCCGTCTACCAGGGCGGCGACCTGTGGCTCGGCGTCCTCATGGCGGCGCTCGCCGGGGCCGCCTTCGGCCTCCTCCATGCAGTGCTGGTGGTGCCGCTCGGCCTCTCGCAGCACGTGACCGGCATCGGCATCACACTTTTGGCCACGAGCCTCACCTACTACACCTACCGCCTCGCCTTCCCGGAAGTGACATCGCCGCCCAAGATCGAGCCGTTTCAGCCCTGGCCCGTTCCGATCCTCTCCGACCTGCCCTTTCTCGGCGACGCCCTGTTCCGGCAGACGCCGCTCACCTATCTCGCCTTCGCCGCGGCGGGGCTCGTCGGCTGGTTCCTCTACCGCACGCCGGCCGGCCTTGCGGTGCGCACCGCCGGCGAGAATCCGGCAGCGGTCGAGGCGCAGGGCATCGACGTCACCAGGGTGCGCGTCGCCGCCGTCGTCGCGGGTGCGGCGCTGATGGGCGTGGGCGGCGCCTTCCTGACGCTCTCCGCCTTCAACTCCTTCTATTTCGAGATGGTGAACGGACGTGGCTGGATCGCCATCGCGCTCGTCGTCTTCGGCTCCTGGCGGCCCGGCAAGGCGCTCCTGGGCGCGCTCCTCTTCGCCGCCTTCGACGCCTATCAGCTGCGCCTGCAGCAGCTCGCCTCCGCCTTCGTGCCCTATCAGATCTTCCTGATGCTGCCCTACGCGCTGTCGATCCTGGCGCTCATCGTGATGTCCAGGCGCGCTTCCTATCCGCGCGCCCTGATGATCCCCTATCGCCGGGGCGAGAGGTGATCCCGCGAATCCGGAGCAGGCGCCCGCCGCTTTCACCGCCGCCTGTCAGCCGTTGGCGGCTTTGAAATGCCTCAGCCAGTTGCCGCCGAGAACGGCGGCGATCGCAGCTTCGTCGTATCCACGGTCCTTCATGCCCTGCGTGAAGCCGGGAAGCAACGCGATGCTTTCGAGTCCCGCCGGATAGCTGAGCGTGAAGAATTCCTCGCTCGTGCCGAAGATGTCCGGCCTCAGCCTACGCCATTTCGGCACGACGGCGAGATTGCGATTGCCGGCACGATATGCCTCCTGATAGGCTTCGGTGAAATCCAGCCCCAGTCCGACATGCTCGTGACCGACCAGCTTCACATAGTGATCGAGATGATCGAGCATGTGCTCCAAGGTGGCATGTTCCGGCCACACCGACTTTACCAGGCCGCAAATCCCCATGACGCCGCCCTTCTGCGCCACGAGCCTGACGACCTCGTCCCTGGTGTTGCGGTCGTTGGGGTTGACGGTGTAGGAATTGGAATGCGTGCAGACCGGGAATTTCGCCAAGCCGGCGATTTCGAGACGCGACCGGTGACCGCAATGCGACATGTCGACGATGATGCCGAGCTCGTTCGCCAGCTCTATCAGCTCCCGCCCCAGGACGGAAAGGCCGGCGTCGCGGAATTCGCCGCATCCATCCGCGAAAACAGTGGCGCCGGTATAGGCGGGACCGAAATAGCGAAAGCCGAGACGATGGAGCAGCTCCAGACGCCATAGGCTGGTTTCCAGCATCGAGGCGCCCTGGGTTCCGAGTATGACGGCAATCTTGCCACCGCTCTTCGCGGCCGTGATGTCCTGAGACCGGACCGCCTGGACGAGCTGAGGGTTCCCGGCGATCTTGCCCAGGCACTCCTCGGTCGTCCGCAAGGTCTCGTCCCAGGACTCCTCCGATGCGATCGTGACGTTGATGACGTCGACGCCGCCGTCGCGCATGCGCGTCAGATAGGGCTCATCGAGCACGTAGTTCAGCGCAAGACAGTCGAACACCAGCGTGCGCCGATGCAACGAGAGGATTTCCGGATCGATCTCCCCGCGCCTGGTCGAGTTTACCATGATGAAACCTCCAGCAATCGAACTTGGGGGTACCGCATGAGCCGCCATGGCCGCAATAGCCGCCGGTCCCGCAAAGCCGCATCATGAGCAGCACTTATGCGGCCGATTATTGTCGCTTCAACTGGGCGCGAATATTGGACTCGCGGGCAAAACAGGTAAATGACTGCCGGCCTGCCGAAGCCACCTGCGAGGTCGCAGCATCCATGAACACGACGCCCGTTCCGAATAAGGCCATGCGAACCGAGCATGACGCCTTGGGCTCACGATCGATCGACGACCGGCTCTATTACGGAATCCAGACGAGCCGCGCTCTGGAGAACTTCTCGATTTCAGGCAAGACCATTTCCGACATTCCGCACTTCGTGAGCAGCCTGATCCGGATCAAGCAGGCCGCGGCGCTGGCGAATCTCGACGCCGGAGCCCTCGGGCGGGACGTCGCGACGGCCATCGTCGAAGCCGGCGAACATTGGCTGGCGCACGGCGATGCCACGCAGTTCTGCGTCGACATCTATCACGGCGGCGGCGGCACCGCCGCGAACATGAACATAAACGAAGTCCTGGCTAACCGGGCAAACGAGATACTGACCGGCCACAAGGGCTATGACGTCGTGCACCCCAATACGCATGTCAACATGGCCCAATCCACCAATGACGTCATACCCTCGGCGATGAAGCTTGCGACACATATGCAGCTCGGCGCGCTGGACGACGCGATGATCCTCCTGACAGACGCGCTCGGGCGCAAGGAGGGGGAATTTTCGCATGTGGTGAAGATCGCCCGCACCTGTCTCCAGGACGCGCTGCCGATAACCCTGGGCCAGGAATTCTCGGGCTATCGCAGCGGCTGCGAGCGATTGCTCGACGAGGCCAGGACGATACGGCGAAGGTGCCTTCACATTCCCCTCGGCGCGACCGCGGTCGGCACCGGATTCGGCACGCGTGCCGGCTACCGGGTGAACGCTCTCGCACATCTGCGCCGGCTGAGCGGGCTCGACATCACGCCGGAAAGCAACCTGTTCGACGGGCTGCAGAATGCCGACCAATGGATCGGCGCGGCGGCCGCCTTGAAGGCGATCGGGCTTCTCCTGTCCAAGATCAGCAACGATCTCAGGCTGCTGTCGTCAGGCCCGAAGGCAGGTCTCGGCGAAATCGAGCTGCCGGCCGTCCAGCCGGGATCGTCGATCATGCCCGGCAAGGTCAACCCGGTCATTCCCGAGATGATGATGCAGGTGTATTTCAGGATCCTCGGCAACGACGCCACGATAGCGAGGGCCTGCGAGGGCGAGCTCGATCTGAACGTCTGGGAATCCGCCATCATGAACGCCATCTCGGAGGCGATCACCCTGCTCAGCCGAAGCATACCGATCTTCGTCGAAAAATGCCTGAACGGGATCGAAGCCAACGTCGCCGTGTGCCGCGCCCATGCCGAAGCGTCGCTCGCCTTGGCGGCCGTGATCGCCTCCCTCCACGATTATCCGAAGGCGGTCGCGGTGGCCCGCCATGCCGAAAAAAACGGCGGATCGGCAAAGAAGGCCGCCGTCGAGCTCGACGTCCTGACCGAGGACCAGGCCAATGAGGTGTTCGCCGCCGCCGTCTTTACCGACATCGGCGAATTTCATCGCATCTGCGGCAGCTTCCCAACCACAGCGACGGCCAGGAAAGCCTGATCATCGCATCACGCGATCTCCTGCCGCCGGATGTCGATCTGGGCGGCAATCACCGCATCGAGAGCATCGCGGTGAGCCGCGCAGATCCGCCGCAAGACCTTCGCCGCCATGACGGTGATCTCCGCCGCGAGGAGCCGCGGCCCTTCCGTGCGGCATACGACGCTCAATGTGCGGCTGAAGCCCGGGCTGGGAAGTCGCAGGGCCGCCACCTCTCCGGCGCGCGGGCCTCCCTGGATCAGGCAAAGCGGCGTGGAAATCGCCCAGCCAACCCCCGCCGCCACCATCGCCACAAGCGCATCCGAGCTGTCGACCTCTATCCGGCGCTCGATGTCGATATTGAGCCGGCGCAGATGACGGTCGATCTGCATGCCGGTATAGGAGCGCGAGCTGTAGCGGATCATCGGCAGACACGCGGCCAACGCCTTGAGCGGCAGACCTTCAAGCTCGGGACGGCGCAAATGCGGAACAAGCAGCATGAAAGGCTCGCTCCACAGCTCGTGCCGGTCGAGACCGTCGACGCCATCCAGGGCATCCGAAGTGACGATCACATCGACCTCGCGCTGCAGCAGGGCCGCCCCCAGCGATGGAGAGAGTCCCGACCACATCACGACGCGCGGCGTCGAGCGCATCAACTCCAACGCCAGCTCGGGGCCCGCCGTCGAAGCGAAGGTGTCCACCAGCCCGATCCTGATCTCGCGGGGCTTCCCGCTGCCGGCTTCCATCAGCCGGTGCGGCAGCCGGCTGGCCTCGATCAGCAGCGACCTGCCGTGTTCCCTGAGGGCCTGCCCCGCCTTGGTCAAGGCGATCGGCCGCTTGTCCTTTCTTATCAAGGTCACGGCGAGCTCATCCTCGAGCTTGCGAATGGTCTGCGACACGGCCGACTGCGTGAGACCCATGCGTGCCGCCGCCGCAGTCATGCTGCACGTCGTCGCCACCTCCATGAAGACATTGAGAGCTCTGAGATCGATCATGCCGGTTCCTCGACGCGTCACCGCCCGGTTCCGCAAATACTACTGATCTAGCGTCTTTCGACGCAGCCGGCAGCCGTCCGCCGCGATCGTAAGCGTTCCCGCGAGGCTCACATTAGACTTTCTAATATTTGTGTAAACCGGTTGCCGCGAGGCCCGATTCCGCGCACACCGAGTGCATCGATCCCGGACGATCGGCCAGCGCGCCGGATGGAAGGAGACGGCTGATTGATACGGAAGAGTGGATCAATCGACGGCGATTACATATTGGACACCGCGGCGGGGGCGCGGCTTAGGTGGCGGCACAACCGAAACACGACGGAACCCCTGCGCCATGCCCGCGATCAGTGACCACGCCCGCGCCATATACGAGCAAGCCCTCGTCTGCGACCTGACCCTGCCCTTCGAGGACCATACGCCGGGGCGCGAAGACATCATCGAACGCTATCACAAGGCCGGCATAAGCTTCGTCAGCCTCACCGTCGGCACGGACGACAGCGGGACCGGTCCCACCATCCACAATATCGCCAACATACGCCGGATGATCAGGGACAGAAGCGATCGCTTCACGTTCGTGCGCAGCGCCGACGACATCCGCGCCGCCAAGACACAGGGGAAAGTCGCGGTCGGCTTCCATTTTCAGGGAAGCGGCGCCCTCGAGCGCAATCCCAACCTGGTGGAACTGTTCTACGAGCTTGGGGTGCGGCACATG
Organism: Parvibaculaceae bacterium; assembly: GCA_050246735.1. GTDB lineage: Bacteria > Pseudomonadota > Alphaproteobacteria > Rhizobiales > Aestuariivirgaceae > Taklimakanibacter. The sequence continues at coordinate 26,716 of JBFWVM010000003.1, forward strand.
CTGCTCGCCTACAACCAGCTCAACGCCGCGGCATGCGGCTGCCATGAACGCGTGGACGCCGGGCTCAGCCGGTACGGCCTTCGTCTCGTCGACGAAATGAACAGGGTCGGCATGCTGGTCGACTGCACGCATACGGGATACCGATCCACCATGGAGATCATGGAGGCTTCGCGGTCGCCGGTCATCTTCAGCCACTCGAATGCGCGCGCCAAATGGGACCATGAACGAAACATCACCGACGAGCAGGCGCAGGCCTGCGCGCGCACCGGCGGCATCGTCGGGGTGACCGGGGTCGGCAAGTTCATGTCGGAAAAAGGCACGGCGGAAGTAAGCGACCTGCTGCCGCACATCCTCCATTTCGCCGAGCTCATCGGGCCGGAACGGGTCGCTGTCGGCATCGACAACGTCTACTATCTCGACCAGCATTACCGCAACGTGGCGCAGAATCCCGACACCTGGCCGACGGGATATCCGCCACCGCCCTGGCACTACTTCACTCCGGAGCAAATGCCGGCTCTCGCCGAGGCGCTCCTCGCCTCCGGCTTCAGCGATGCGGACACCCGAGGCATCCTCGGCCAGAACTTCATCCGCGTCGCCGAGCAGGTATGGAAGTGAGACGCGCAAGCAGCCAGGCCGGACGAACCGGCCGAACATGCAAGGGACCAGGAAATCCATGGAGGTAGCGACGACATGACGCGAAACATCAGACTTGTGAACCGACGTGCCTTCGTCACGTCCGCTCTGGCCGCGGCCTCCGCTGCGGCGGCCGGCGGCGGCTTTGCAAGCCATCCATCCGCCGCACTGGCGCAGGAAGCCGATACGAGCGAGCTGCGCATCGGCGTGGGCAGCGAGATCACCACCCTCGACCCCCATTTCTACAATCTCACGCCGAACAGCGAGGCAGCCTATCACGTCTATGATTGCCTGGTGTCCTGGGACAGCGCGCAGATCATGGGACCGGGGCTGGCCAAATCCTGGACGAAGCCGGCAGCCGACGTATGGGTCTTCGACCTGCACGAGGGCGTGACCTTCCATGACGGCACGCTGTTCACGGCCGACGACGTCGTGTTCTCGATCGCCCGGGCGTCCGAGGTCCCCAACAGTCCCTCGAGCTTCGCCCAATACACGGCACGGATCGCGAAAGCGGAAGCGATCAGCCCCGCCAAGCTGCGCATCACCACCAAGGACGTGCATCCCTATCTGCTCTCCGACCTCACCCAGATCGCCGTCATCTCGCGAAAGGTCGGCACCGGCGCCAGGACCGAGGACTACAATTCGGGCAAGGCGGCGATAGGCACCGGTCCCTACCGGGTGGTCGAATGGGTGCGCGGCGACCGCCTGGTCTATGAGCGGAACGACAACTATTGGGGCCGCAAGCCGATCTGGCGGCGGGTGACGGTCAAGCCGGTCACCAGCCCTGGCGCGCGGGTGACGGCCTTGCTCGCGGGCGACGTCGCAGTGATCAATCAGGTGCCGAGCGGCGACATAGCCCGCCTCAAGCAGAACGGGGACCTGCGCATCGCGGAGATGGCCGAACCGCGGCTGTTCTACATAGCCATGGACCAGGAGCGGGACAAAACGCCCTTCGCCACCGACAAGTCGGGAAACCCGCTCGAACGCAACCCGTTGCGCGACGCGCGCGTGCGGCTGGCGATCTCCAAGGCCATGAACCGCGAACTCCTGGTGGAGCGGATCATGGACGGCCTGGGCGAACCGGCGGGGCAACTGGTGCCCGACGTCATCGACGGAGCGAGCAAGACGCTCAAGGTGGAACCGTGGGACGTCGAGGGCGCGCGGAAACTGCTGGCCGAGGCCGGCTATCCGGACGGCTTCGGGCTTACGGTTCATGGCCCCAACGACCGCTATCTCAACGACGCCAGGATCGTGCAGGCGGTGGCGCAGATGCTGACGCGCATAGGCATAGAAGCCAAGGTCGAAACTCTCCCGAAGAGCGTCTATTTCAGCCGCGTGGCCAAGTTCGAGTTCAGCTTCCAGCTGATCGGGTCAAGCACGGATATCGGCGCCGGCGCCTACGGCCTGGCGAAATACGTCCTGCATTCGAGAAACGCAGAGACGGGCATGGGCGCAGGCAATCGCGGCCACTACGGCAACCCGGAAGTCGACGCCCTGATCGACCAGGCTTCGGTCGAGCTTGGCGACGAGAAGCGGAACCTGCTGCTCCAGCAGGCGACGGACATCGCCATCGGCAAGGACACGGCGCTCATACCGCTGTTCTACGGCGTGAACGCGTGGGCCACCCGCAAGCCGCTCAAGATCGGACCGCGCTCCGACGCGTTCACGCTGGCCATGGAAGTATCCCCCTCGACCTGACGCAGCGGCGGGTGCCAGAATTGGGCACCCGACGGGCCCGGCCACCTTGCCGCCGACATCGCGGCGGGGCGGCCGGTCCGCCACCTCAATCCGGGGAGATCCGATGGCGACATATCTTCTGCGGCGCGCCGGACAGGCTCTTTTCGTCATGCTGGCCATGTCGGTGATCGTCTTCATCGCCATTTACGCGATAGGCAATCCCGTCGACATCCTCATCAATCCGCAAGCCACCCAGATAGAGCGTGACAACGCCATAAAGGCGCTCGGGCTCGACCTGCCGATCTGGCGGCAATATGCGTATTTCCTCATCAACGCCGTGCAAGGCGACCTCGGACGCTCCTTCGTCTACAACGAGCCGGCGCTCAGGCTCATCGTCGAAAGAGCCCCGGCGACCTTCGAGCTGGCGATCGCCTCGACGCTGCTCGCCGTCGTCATCGGCGTGCCGCTCGGCCTCTATGCCGGCCTCAAGCCGGCATCACCGGCGTCCACCACGATCATGGCCGGCTCGATCCTCGGCTTCTCCCTGCCGACCTTCTGGGTCGGCATCATGCTCATCATGGTGTTCTCGGTCGGCCTCGGCTGGCTTCCCGCCGGCGGGCGAGGCGCCACACGCTCGATCCTCGGCACAAACTGGTCCTTCCTGACGCCGGACGGGCTCGCCCACATGGTGCTGCCGGTCGTCAACCTGGCGCTCTTCCAGATCAGCATGGTCGTCCGGCTCACCCGCTCGGGCACGGCGGAGACGCTCCTTTCCGACTATGTCAAGTTCGCCCGCGCCAAGGGACTGAGCGAGAGCAGGATCGTCTCGGTGCATGTCTTCAAGAACATCCTCATACCGATCGTGACGGTGGTCGGCCTCAATCTGGGATCGATCATCGCCTTCGCCGTGGTCACCGAAACGATATTCGCCTGGCCGGGCATGGGAAAGCTGATCATCGACAGCATCAGCGTCCTCGACCGCCCGGTCATCGTCTCCTACCTGATGCTGATGGTCCTGCTGTTCATCCTGATCAACCTCACCGTCGATCTGGCCTATTGCCTGCTCGATCCGCGGGTGCGTCTGCGGGACGGCCAATGACCGCGGCCGACAACGTCGATCCCGGGCGTTCAGCAGCCCCGCTGCGGCTGTTCCTCGACGAGTTCACGGCAAGCGGGCTCGCGGTGGCGGGCGCCGTCATCATCGCAACGATCATGCTGGCGGCGGTCGCCGCGCCGTGGATCTCGCCGCAAAATCCCTACGACCTGGCGCAGCTCGACATCATGGACGGAAAGCTGGCGCCCGGCAGCGTCAATGCGAACGGCTTCGTATACTGGCTCGGCTCCGACGATCAGGGCCGCGACATGCTCTCGGCCATCCTGTACGGCCTGCGCATCAGCCTTCTCGTCGGCGGCGGCTCGGCGTTCATCGCCTTCGTCATCGGAGCGTCGGCCGGCATAAGTGCCGCCTATCTCGGCGGCAAGGCCGATGCCGCGGTCATGCGGCTGGTCGATCTCCAGCTGTCCTGCCCCGCCATCCTCGTCGCGCTCATGATCCTCGCATTTCTCGGTCCCGGGATCGCCAGCGTCGTCCTCGCCCTCATCGTCGTCGAATGGGCCTATTACGCGCGCACCGCCCGGGCCTCGGCGCTGGTGGAGCGCAACCGCGAATACATCGAGGCGGCCCGCTGCCTGGCGCTTCCCACTCACCGGATCGTGTTCCGCCATCTGTTGCCCAATTGCCTGCCGCCGCTCATCGTCGTCGGCACGATGCAGGTTGCGGGAGCGATCGCGCTCGAGGCCACCCTGTCCTTCCTCGGCCTCGGCGTGCCGGTAACCCAGCCCTCGCTCGGGCTGCTGATCGCGAACGGCTACCAGTTCATGTATTCCGGCGAATACTGGCTCAGCCTCTATCCGGGACTGGCGCTCCTCGTCACCATCATCGCCATCAATCTCGTCGGCGATCACCTGCGCGACATCCTCAACCCGCGGCTGAAGAAATAGCCCATGGGCCACACGCTCGAGGTGCGCAACCTGCAGACCTATTTCCTGACCGGCCGGGAGCCGATCCGGGCGGTCGACGACGTATCCTTCGCCGTCGGAAGAGGAAAGGTGCTCGGTCTCGTGGGAGAGAGCGGGTCCGGCAAGTCGGTGACCGGCTTCTCGATCATGCGGCTGATCGATCCGCCCGGCAGGATCGTCGGCGGAAACATCCTCTTCCATGGAAGCGACCTCCTGACGAAGCCGGTCGACGACATCCGGCGGCTGCGCGGCAACCGCATCGCCATGATCTTTCAGGACCCGATGATGACCCTCAATCCCGTGCTGCGGATCGGCACGCAGATGATCGAGACCGTCCTCGCCCATGCGAGGGTCGGCCGGGAAGAAGCCCGGCAGCGGGCGCGCGACACCCTCGCGGCCGTCGGGGTCGCCAGTCCCGAAGAAAGGCTCAGCGCCTACCCGCATCAGTTTTCGGGCGGCATGCGCCAGCGCGTGGCCATCGCCATCGCCATGCTGCACCGTCCCGACCTCATCATCGCCGACGAGCCGACGACCGCTCTCGACGTCACCATCCAGGGACAGATCCTCGCGCAGGTGCAGACGCTGATCACCCAGACCGGCACCAGCCTCATATGGATCACCCATGACCTGTCGGTCGTGGCCGCCCTGGCGGACGATATCGCGGTGATGTATGCCGGCCGCATCGTCGAGCAGGGAGCGGCCGCAGACGTGCTCGACCGGCCCCTCCATCCCTATACGGCCGGCCTGATCGCCAGCGTCCCCAGCCGCAACAGGCGGGGATCGCCCCTGCACCAGATACCCGGCGCGATGCCGCCGTCGGCGAACCTTCCGGAGGGATGCTCGTTCCGACCGCGCTGCGGCAAGGCCACGGAAACCTGCCGGTCGGTCCCCGCGGTCCGCACTGTATCCGCCGGCAGAACCATTCGCTGCCATCATCCCCTGTGCGAGCCTGCGGCATGAGCGGAACCCCCTTCCTCGAAATGACCGGCGTAGCGAAGCGCTTCGACGCGGGCGGCGGGATGACCGTCAGGCTGCCGGGCTGGACCGGATCGGCAAAACCAGGCCGGCAGGTGCATGCGCTCGACGGAATCGATCTCCGGCTGATGCAGGGGGAAGTGCTCGGGCTGGTGGGCGAATCGGGATGCGGCAAGTCGACACTGGGCAGGATCGCCGCGGGGCTCATGGCGCCTTCCGAAGGCGAGGTCCGCTGGAAGGGCCGCAGCCTCGCCCAGCTCAAAGGCGCGGCCGCCCGCGACATGAAGCTTTCGACCCAGATGATCTTCCAGGACCCGATGTCGTCGCTCAATCCGCGGCTGCGGGTGAGCGACATCGTCGGCGAGGCCCCGCTGGTGCACGGGCTGGTCGGCCGGCGCGAGCTCGACCGCTATGTCGATGAACAGCTGACGCGCGCCGGCTTCGATCCGCGCCTGAAGCGGCGCTATCCGCACCAGTTCTCCGGCGGACAGCGCCAGCGCATCAGCATAGCGAGGGCGCTCGCGGTGCGGCCGCAATTCCTGGTGTGCGACGAATCGGTCTCGGCGCTCGACGTCTCGATACAGGCGCAGGTCCTGAATCTCTTCATGAAGCTCAAGCAGGAGCTTGGCCTCACCTATCTGTTCATCAGCCACGACCTGGGCGTGATCGAGCATCTGAGCGACCGGGTGGCGGTCATGTATCTGGGCAGGATAGTGGAGCAGGCGCCGACGCAGGAGCTGTTCTCGCGGCCCAACCATCCATATACGCATTCACTGCTCGCCGCCGTTCCGCGGATCGATTCGCGCAAGACGGCGTTCGCGACCATAACCGGCGATATCCCTTCTCCACTCGATCCGCCGGCCGGCTGCCATTTTCACCCCAGATGCCCCTTCGCATCCGGCAGATGCCGGACCGAGCGCCCCGCTCTCAAGGAAATATCTCCCGGCCATCTGAGCGCCTGTCACAAAAACGATCGGTGACCGATGCGTTTCCGGGTATATCCGAAAGTCATCGCCAGGTCCCTTCCCGGAACGCCGCATGGACCCTCATCTGGACGTCCGCGATTTTCGCTTCTTCCTCGCCATCGGGGAAGAACTGCACTTCCGCCGCGCCGCCGAACGCCTCAGGCTGGCGCAGCCTCATCTCAGCCATCACATCAAGGATCTCGAAAGCCGGCTCGGCGTGAGGCTGCTGGACCGGACGACGCGCTCGGTCAAGCTCACCCGCGCCGGCGCCGAGTTCCTGGAGCGCAGCAAATACATGCTGGCGCAGATCGATCAGATGGCGGCAGCGGCGCGCCGCATCGCACAGGGCCACAGCGGCGAACTGAGAATCGGCTTCACCGATGCCGCCGCCCGCAACGTCCTGCCCTCGGTGCTGCGGATATTGCGCAAGAACCATCCGAACATCGACATCATCCTCTTCTGCGAGGGGACGGCGCTGCAGGTCCAGAAGCTCATCGAAGGCCAGCTGCATTTCGGATTCCTGCGCCTGCCCGTCCATACACGGCGTCTCAGAACCCTCAGCCTCGGCCGCGAAGGACTCGTGGCGGCGCTGCCCAGGAACCATGGGCTGGCGAGCAAAGGAAAAATCCGTCTCGAAAACCTGGCGAAAGAGGACTTCATCCAATATTCGCCGATCCTCGGGGTCGACTTCCAGGAGCACATCCTGAGCTACTGCCAGCGCGCCGGCTTCACGCCGCGCGTGACCTGCGAAGTCGACAACACGCATACCGTGGTCGCGCTGGTATCGGCCGGCTTCGGCGTCGCCATCGTGCCAGAATATCTCAAGTACTACGCCACGCCGAACATCGTCTTCAAGCCGCTTTCCGAGATTCCCCGCGTCGTGGACATCGGAATCGCCTGGCTGCCGGGCGATCCCTCGCCCATCTGCCAGGCCTTTCACCAGACGATCTCGGGCTTCCTCAAAAAGGAGACCAGGAACCACCGCTCCTGAGGCCGGGAAATCGTCGTTCCCGCCTCAGCGCCTGAACTTGTCGGCGGTGAGCCAGAAGACCTCGCCCGTACTCTCCGCCGTGTCGAGCCAGAAGAAATCGAGCTCGGGATAGTCGTCCTCGAGAAGCTCGCGGCCGCGGCCGATCTCGCACAGAAGCCCGCCCTCGGGCTCGAGATGGCGCGGCGCCTCGGCCAGGATGCGGCGCACGACGTCGAGCCCGTCCTCGCCGCCGTCGAGCGCCATCGCCGGCTCGTGGCGGAATTCCGGCGGCAACGCCTCCATCGCCGCGGCATCGACATAGGGCGGGTTGGCGACGACGAGATCGTAGCGATCGTCCGCCACCGGCTGGAAGAGATCGCCCTCGAAGAGATTGAGGCGCTCGGCGTGGCCCGATTCAGCGAAATTGAGCCGCGCCACCTCGAGCGCCCGGGGCGACAGCTCGACGGCGTCGACCACCGCATTGGGGAAGACATGGGCGGCGAGGATGGCGAGGCATCCCGAGCCGGTGCACAGGTCGAGCACGCGCCCGACCGCGGAGACGTCGGGAACGAGGGCGAAGCCCTCGCCGCCGAACAGGTCGGTGAACAGAAGCTCGCCGATGAAGGAGCGCGGCACGATCACCCTCTCGTCGACATGGAAGGGGATGCCCTGGATATAGGCGTGCCCGGTGAGATAGGCCGCGGGCCGGCGCGCCGTCACGCGCTCCTCGATGCGGGCCAGCAGGAGCTCGCGCTCGGGCCGTGTGAGGCGCGCCTCGGCCCAGGGATTGATGTCGTCGACCGGCAGATGAAGCGTCTCGAGGATGAGGAAAGCCGCCTCGTCGACGGCGCTCGCCGTGCCCTGGCCGAAGGCCAGCCCGGCCTCGCCGAAGCGGCTCGCCGCGAAGCGCAGCACGTCGCGAATGGTGACCAGGTCGTCGGCATGGCTCTTCATGACAACCCCCATAGCGGGCGCCACCCGCCGCGCCAAGGGGTCGCAACCCGGCCCCGGAGCGCACGGAAAACTTGCCCCGAACGGGGGTGATCGTGCTATTTGTCTGACATGAAAAACAACCCGCCAAAGCTCAGGTCGCAGGCCTGGTTCGACAATCCGGACAATATCGACATGACGGCGCTCTATCTCGAGCGCTATCTCAATTACGGCTTCACCCGCGAGGAGCTGCAGTCGGGCAAGCCGATCATCGGCATCGCCCAGACCGGCTCCGACCTGTCGCCCTGCAACCGGGCCCATCTCGAGCTCGCCAAGCGGGTGCGCGACGGCATCACCGCGGCGGGCGGCGTGCCGCTCGAATTCCCCACCCACCCGATCCAGGAGACCGGCAAGCGGCCGACCGCGTCGCTCGACCGCAATCTCACCTATCTCAGCCTGGTCGAGATCCTGTTCGGCTATCCGATCGACGGCGTGGTGCTGACCGTCGGCTGCGACAAGACGACACCCGCGGCGCTGATGGCGGCGGCGACCGTCAACATCCCGGCCATCGCCCTGTCGTCCGGCCCCATGCTCAACGGCTGGCACAATGGCGAGCGCACCGGCTCCGGCACCATACTGTGGAAGGCGCGCGAGCTCCTGGCGACCGGCGACATCGACTACGAAGGCTTCGTCGAGCTCGTCGCCTCGTCGGCGCCCTCGACCGGCTTCTGCAACACCATGGGCACGGCGACCTCGATGAACTCTCTGGCCGAGGCGCTCGGCATGACGCTGCCGGGCAACGCCGCCATCCCGGCGCCCTACCGCGAGCGCGGCCAGATCGCCTATCGGACCGGCAGGCGCATCGTCGAGATGGTCAGGGAAGACCTGACCCCGTCCAAGATCCTCACCCGCAAGGCCTTCGAGAACGCCATCGCCGTCAATTCGGCGATCGGCGGGTCGACCAACTGCCCGATCCATCTCAACGCCATCGCCCGCCACATCGGCGTCGGGCTCGAGGTCGCCGATTGGGAGAAGCACGGCTACGACATACCGCTCCTCGTCAACCTGCAGCCGGCCGGCGAATATCTGGGCGAGGACTACCACCGCGCCGGCGGCGTGCCCGCCGTCGTCGCCGAGCTCATCCAGGCGAAGCGCATCCACGAGGACGCGCTTACCGTCAACGGCAAGACGCTGTCTGAGAACTGCAAGGGCAAATTCTCGCAGAACCGCGAGGTGATCAAGGCCTATGACGCGCCGATCAAGAAACATGCCGGCTTCAAGATGCTGAAGGGCAATCTCTTCGATGCCGCGATCATGAAGACGAGCGTCATCTCGGACGAGTTCCGCGCGCGCTATCTGTCCGATCCCAGGGACCCCGACGCCTTCGAGGCGAAGGCCGTCGTGTTCGACGGGCCGGAGGACTATCACAAGCGCATCGACGATCCGAAGCTCGGCATCGACGAGCACACGATCCTGTTCATGCGCGGCACCGGGCCGCTCGGCTATCCGGGCGCGGCCGAGGTCGTCAACATGCGCGCGCCGGGCGATCTCCTGAAGAAGGGCGTCCACTCGCTGCCCTGCATCGGCGACGGACGGCAGTCGGGCACGTCGGGATCGCCATCGATCCTCAACGCCTCGCCGGAAGCCGCCGCCGGCGGCGGTCTCGCCCTCCTCAGGGACGGCGACAAGGTGCGCATCGACCTCAACAAGGGCACCGCCGACATCCTGATCGCGAAGGAGGAGCTCGACAAGAGGCGCAGCGCCTTCAAGTCCAATGGCGGCTATCACGTGCCGGAGAGCCAGACGCCCTGGCAGGAGATCTTCCGCGCCAATGTCGAGCAGCTGTCGGAAGGCATGGTGCTGAAGCCCGCCGTCAAATACCAGAAGATCGCGCAGACGAAAGGCCTGCCGCGCGACAATCACTGATGGCGGCGCGCGTCGCCGAGCTTGACGCGGGGACGTTCGAGGGCGAGCCGGCGCGCAATTTCGAGATGGTGAGCGAAGCCGGCTACCGCGCCACCTTCAATTCGATCGGCGCGCGGCTGATGGCGCTGCGCTATCCCGACGGCTTCGACGTCGTGGCGGGACCCGAGCGCGTCGAAGACATCCTCGACAGCGACGTCTATGCCGGAGCCATATGCGGGCGCTTCGCCAACCGCATCGAGAACGGCCGCTTCATGCTCAACGGCAAGGAACGCCGGCTCAGCCTGAACGAGCCGCCCCATCATCTGCATGGCGGCGTCAACGGCTTCCACCGCAAGACCTGGACGGCCAAGATCGAGGACGACGCGCTCGTCTTCGTGCTCACCTCGCCGAGCCGCGAGGAAGGCTATCCGGGCAGGCTTCGGGTAAGGGCCGCCTATCGCTTCGACCACGATACGCTGAGCCTCGACATCGAGGCGAGGACGAGGCTGCCGACCATCGTCAATCTCACCAACCACGTCTACTGGAACCTGACGAGCGCCACCACGGTCGCCGACCACGTGCTGCAGGTCTCCGCCCAGACCTATACGCCGGCCGACAGCGCGCTGGTGCCCACCGGCGCGGTCAGCTTCGTCTCCGGCACCAACTATGATTTCCGCGAGCCGACGCTGCTCGACGATGTCCTTGCCGACGACAAGGGATTCGACGTCAATTTCTGCCTGGAAGGACCGCGCCACGAACTCCATCACGGAGCATCGGTCGCGGCGGGACGGCGCGCCTTCGATCTCTATACCACCGAGCCCGGCCTCCAGCTCTACACCGCAAACCATCACGGGCCCGACCTCAAGGGCAAGCGGGGCGAGACCTTGCGGCGCCTCGGCGCCCTGGCGCTCGAGCCCCAGAACTGGCCCGACGCCCCCAACCATGCGGACTTTCCCTCGGCGGAGCTGCGGCCCGGCGAGGTCTACCGCCATCGCATGGAATGGCGGTTCAGGACGAGGTGAGAGACGGCGCCCGCGGACAACAGGCTGCGTGCATCCGACGGCCCGCCGCGGATGAGGGATCTACACCCACCCGCCGTCGACGGTGAAATCCTGGTTGGTGCAGGCGGAGGACTCATCCGAGGCCAGGAACAGCGCCATGCGCGCGATGTCGGCCGGAACGAGCTTCCGCTTGAGGCACTGGTTCTTCATGATCTCCTTCTCGCCCTCGGGCGTCACCCAGAGCCTGAGCTGGCGCTCGGTCATGATCCAGCCGGGCGAGATGGTGTTGACGCGGATATTGTCGGGGCCGAGATCGCGGGCGAGCGAGCGGGTGAGGCCGGTGACGCCCGACTTCGACGCGGTATAGGCGGCCATGCCGCCCTGGCCGATCTTCCAGGAGCAGGAGCCCAGATTGACGATCGAGCCGCCGCCCGCCTTCTGCATCATCGGAATGACGGCCTGGGCGGCGAAGAACTGGTGCTTGATGTTGACGGCGATGCGCTCGTCCCAATATTCGGGCGTCATCCGGTCCCAGGCATGGCGCTCGTCATGGGCGGCGTTGTTGACCAGGACGGTGATCGGCCCCAAAACCCCGGCGGCCGCGGTGATCGAGGCTTGGAGGGCGGCGATGTCGGTGACGTCGCAATGGCCGAACCACACATCGCCCGCGAGCCTGGCTTTCAGCGTCTCGCCCGCCTCCTTCGCGATATCGACAAAGGCCACCCTGGCGCCCTGTCTGGCGAAGGCCTCGACGATCGCTTCGCCGATGCCCATGGCGCCGCCGGTGACGAACACCGTCCTGCCCGCGAGACTCGGATAGATGGCGTCGGTCATCGGCTGCTCCCATTTGTATGACGATTGTCCGCTGGTTACAGCGAAAGGCCGGAGAATGGCAAGAGCGGCGGCAAGCCCGGCCCCGCCTCCCGCGGATGCCGACAAGGAGCGGTCAGTGGGCCTCTTCCCAGTTGGCGGCGGCGCGGGCGTCGACGGCGAGCGGCACCACCAGCCTGACAGCGGGCTCGGGCGCCTTCTCCATAACCTCCTTCACCACCTTCTTCACCGCCTCGACCTCGGCGTCGACGCTCTCGAAGATGAGCTCGTCATGCACCTGGAGCAGCATGCGGGCGCCGAGCCCGGCCTGCGCCAGCGCGCCGGGCATGCGGATCATGGCGCGGCGGATGATGTCGGCGGCAGCACCCTGGATCGGCGCATTGATCGCGGCGCGCTCCATGAAGGAGCGCTCCGACGCATTGGGCGAGGTGATGCGCGGGAAATGGCAGCGCCGCCCGAAGATCGTCTCGACATAGCCCTTCTCGCGCGCCGCCTTCCGGGTCTCGTCCATATAGTCCCTGATGCCGGGAAACCGCTGGAAATAGGTCTTGATGTACTGGCCGGCCTCGTCGCGCGAGATCGAGAGCTGGTTGGCGAGGCCGAAGGCGGAGATGCCGTAGATGATGCCGAAATTGATGGCCTTGGCGCGGCGCCGGATCAGGGGATCCATTCCCTTCACCGGCACGCCGAACATCTCGGACGCGGTCATCGCATGGATGTCGAGCCCCTCGGCGAAGGCCTTGCGCAATTGCGGGATGTCGGCGACATGCGCCAGCACGCGCAGCTCGATCTGGCTGTAGTCGGCGCTGATCAGCTTCGCGCCCCTGGGCGCTATGAAGGCGGTGCGGATGCGCCGGCCCTCTTCGGTGCGCACCGGGATGTTCTGCAGATTGGGCTCGTTCGAGGAGAGCCGACCGGTCGAGGTCGCGGCGAGCGCGTAAGAGGTGTGGACGCGGCCGGTGTCGGGGTTGATGAAGGTCGGCAGCGCGTCGGTATAGGTCGAGCGCAGCTTCGACAGCTGGCGCCAGTCGAGCACCTTGCGGGCGAGATCGATGCCCTGGCCCGCGAGATCCTCGAGCACATCGGAATCGGTGCTCCACGCGCCGGTCTGGGTCTTGCGCCCGCCCGGCAATCCCATGCGGCCGAAGAGAATGTCGCCCAGCTGCTTGGGCGAGCCGATATTGAAATTCTCGCCGGCGAGCGCATGGATCTCCTTCTCGATCGCAGCACCCGTAGTGGCGAACTCGCCCGAGAGCCGCGCCAGCACGGCGCGGTCGACGAGGATGCCCTCGCGCTCCATGGCGGCGAGCACCGGCACCAGCGGGCGCTCCAGCGTCTGATAGACGGTGGTCTTGTGCTCGCGCGCCAGGCGCTCGCGGAACAGGAGCCAGAGCCGCAGCGCGACGTCGGCCGCTTCGGCGGCATAGTGGGTGGCGCGGTCGAGCGGCACCCGCTCGAAGGTGACCGCCGACCTGCCGGTGCCGGCGATATCCTTCCAGGCGATCGGCTTGTGGCCGAGATGCTTCTGCGCCAAATCGTCCTTGCCGTGGCCGTTGAGGCCGCTTTCCAGCGCATAGGACATGAGCATCGTGTCCTCGATCGCCCTGATCTCGATGCCGAGCCGGCGGAAGACAAGGGTGTCGTATTTGAGGTTCTGCCCGATCTTGAGGATCGCCGGATCCTCGAGCACCGGCGTGAGCAAGGTGATGAAATCGGCGAGCGGCAGCTGGCTGATCTGCGAACCGCCGAAGTCGAGGCCGTCGCCCGGCCGGTGATCGACCGGGACATAGCAGGCTTCGCCCGGCGCCACGCACAAGGCAAGGCCGGCGAGGCCGGCCCGCATCGGATCGAAGGCGGTCGTCTCGACGTCGAGCGCGACCTGGCCTTCCTCATAGATGCGCGCAACCCAGCGCTCGAGACCGTCCTTGTCGGTGACGGTCTGATAGCCGTCAAACTCGAAAGGAACGGTACGCAGCTTTTCCGCCACGGAGATCTTCGGCGCCTCCGCGGCCGCGGCAAAGACCCGCCTGGTGGATTCGTGCTGCGGATCGGGCTTCCTTCTCTCGTTGCGCGCCGGCGCCGCGGGCTCGGCCGCGGCAGGTGCCGGCGTCGTGCCGATCGCCGCTCCTTCGGGCGGCCATCCCCTGATCTCGACGGGGACCGCCTCGATCGCCGCCGCGTCGGCGGCGAGATCGGCGGCGACGCGGCGCATCAGGGAGGAGAATTCCATCGTCTTGCAGAAACCGATGAGGTCGGAGGCGCGGGGATCTTCCACCAGGAAGCCGTCGAGCTCGTGCTCCACCGGCACGTCGCTCTCGAGCGTCACCAGTCTCTTGGAGATGCGCGCCTGCTCGGCGAACTGGATGAGATTCTCGCGCCGCTTGACCTGCTTGATCTCGCCGGCGCGCTCGAGCAGCGTTTCGAGATCGCCATATTCGGTGATGAGCTGGGCGCCGGTCTTGACGCCGATGCCGGGCACGCCCGGCACGTTGTCGATCGAATCACCGGCGAGCGCCTGCACGTCGACGACCCTGTCGGGAGCGACGCCGAATTTCTCCAGCACCTCGGCCTCGCCGATCTCGCGGTCCTTCATCGTGTCGTAAAGCCTGATGCCGTTGCCGACGAGCTGCATGAGGTCCTTGTCGGACGAGACGATGCGCACCGTGGCGCCGGCTTTCGCCGCCTGCTTCGCGTAGGTGGCGATGAGGTCGTCCGCCTCGTAATCGTCCTGCTCGACGCAGGCGACGTTGAAGGCGCGCGTCGCCTGGCGGATCAGGCCGAATTGCGGGATGAGATCGGCCGGCGGCTCGGGACGGTGCGCCTTGTAGCCGGCATAGATGCGCTTGCGGAAAGTCTGCTCCGACTTGTCGAAGACGACGGCGAGATGGGTCGGCTTCTCGCCCGCCTTCATCTCCTTCATGAGCTTCCACAGCATGTTGCAGAAGCCGGTGACGGCGCCGACGGGAAGCCCGTCGCTCTTGCGCGTCAAGGGCGGCAAGGCGTGATAGGCGCGGAAAATATAGCCGGAACCGTCGATCAGATAGACATGATCGCCGGATTTGAGGGGGCGATGTCGGGACATGCCCCTATATGCCACCCTCTTCCTCAGGCTTCCAGCCTTCCCGCACCCATAGGGGTGAAGCGGGAGCCGGTTCGCCGAAAGCTGCTGACAGGTTCCGGCTTCGCGGCTTTCCCGGCGCGGCCGCCGGTCAGGCGGCCTTGGCGGGAAGCGCTCTCTGCCGCGGCGTCGCCGGGATCCGGGCCCATTGGGGGCGGCGGAACAGGAAGCTCAACGGCGTCCTGCGCACCGCCCAGAAGAGGAGCACCGGACCTGTGACGCCTGCCAGCGTCACGATGAGCGAGACGAGGCCCAGATCCGCGATCATGCCCGTCTTGAGCAGAAGCGTACGGGTCGCCGCCATGAACATGAAGAAGGCGAGATAGATGACGATGGAATTCTCGCCGCAATAGCGGATGGGCGAGGCGAAACTGAAGCGCGACAGGAACACGCCCATGGCGATGACGGCGCCGGCGCCGATGAAGCCGAGGACGAGCGCGATGCCCGGCAGCTTGGCCGCGCCATTGTCCACCAGGATCGCATTGATGACCGCCCAGATGGCGAGGCCGCCCAATATGCCGAGCGGGTTGAGGCTGCGGACCTCCCGCGCATAGGCGAAGACGTGCCGCGCCAGCCAGTAGCCGGTGAAGAAATAGACGAAGCGGCCGGCGAATTCGTCGACGACGATCGAGCCCGTATGGATCGAGGCCATCTGCAGCGCCGCACCCAGGGCGAAGACGAGAAGCGGCGGCACGCCGCGCAGGAGCTTCGCCGCCACGAAGAAGAGAGCGAGGAGATAGATGAACCACAGCGTGCCGAAGGGCTGGACGAGCCCCAGCCCATAGGCCTTGAGCGCCGCCAGCACGCCTTCATCTGCCAAAAGCCCGGTGCTCTTCATGCCGAACTGGATGGTCATCCACAATATGTAGAAATAGGCGAAGTGGACGAGCTTGGTGTCGAGATACTGGCGCCAGGGCCGGTCGATGCGGCTGGCCAGGAACAGGCCCGAGATCAGGAAGAAGTCCGGCATGCGGAAGGGCCGCGCCCATTCGACGAAGCCGTTGAGCCATGAGAAAGCGCCCGCCGCCTTCTCGACGCCCAGCGTCGAATGCATCATCACCACCAGAATGATGCAGATGCCCTTGGCGTAATCGACCCAGTCGACCCGCCCGCCCTTCATATCCGATGTCATGTCGCCTCTCCCTGTGCCATTGCGGCACGGACTTTGGCCGCAACTCGCAAGGAGCGTGCCGGGATGGCGATGGGCGGTTCCCGCAGGATCGACGAGGAGACCCAGCAAAGTCTTGACATCCATGGATTATGTATACACAATACATGAATGACCCTCAGCGACCTGACCTTGCCGCCCGGCGAGACCGCCGGCCAGACCCTCGGTCCGATCCATTCACCGCGCCTGCCGCAGATCGTGGCCGACAAGATAGTCGAAGCCATCGGCGACCGGCGCATTCTGTCGGGCCAGCGCATTTTCGAGCTCGAGCTCGCCGGCGAGCTCGGCGTCAGCCGCGTGCCGGTGCGCGAAGCCCTGAGGGTGCTCGAGAGCCAGGGCCTGGTGCGCGCCCGGCCGCGCCGCGGCGTCCACGTCATCGATCTCGACGAGCGCTGGGCGATGGAGATCTACGACACGCGCGGCGCGCTCGAGACGGTGGGCGGCCAGCGCGCCGCGCAGAACATCCGCCGCAATCCCGAGCTCAAGGCGAAGCTCGACCAGGCGGTCGCGGCCATCGAGGCCGCGGCCAGGAAACAGGACCGCGCCGAGATCAATCGCGCCGACCTCGCGCTGCACACCCAGATCTATGCGCTCTCGGGATCGCCGCTCCTTCAGACACTGTGGGCAGCCATGGCGCGCCATGTGCTGATCATGTTCGGCATCACCACCTACCGGCGCACCGATTTCGACTTCATCATCGAGGAGCATCGGCGATTGCGCCAGGTTCTCGAAGAGGGCACGCCCGAAGCCGTCGCCGCCGAGGTCGTCATCCATATCGTCGGACCGCACGAATCGCGAGAGGCCGCGGCGCGGCATTGGAGCGGACAGGCCAGGGGCGCCGCGCAGGGTTGAATGACACGTGAGCAAGGAAGAGAGGAAACATCAGATGAAGAAGACATCATTCACGCGCCGGGCATTCCTGGCGACGAGCGCAGCCGCCGGCGCAAGCATCGCAGCGCCCTCCGTCCTGCGCGCGCAAGGCAAGGAACTGCGCATCCTCACATGGGAAGGCTATGCCGAGCCCGACTGGCTCGAGCCCTTCAAATCGGCGACCGGCGCACAAGTGAGCGTCGCCTATACGGGCTCGGTCGACGAGATGTTCGCCAAGATGCAGGGCTCCAAGGGGGCGGATTTCGACGTCGTCGCCTTCGACACCTCGTCCTTCGCCCGCTATATCGACGGCAATCTCATCCAGCCGCTGGACATGGCGAAGATCGCCAATGCGCAGCAGATCGTGCCCGCCTTCCAGAAGGTCGAGCCGATCATGCGCGACGGCAAGCATTATGGCGTGCCCTTCGCCTGGGGCTCGCTGCCGCTGGTCTACGACACCGAGGCCTTCCCGACGCCGCCCGAGAGCTGGGCCGTCATGTGGGACGAGCAGTATATCCAGCAGATGATCGCGCTCGACGACGCCAACAATTCGATCGTGCTGGCGGCCCTCGTCCTCGGCCTCAAGGATCCCTACAATCTCAGCGACGAGGAGTTCGACCAGGTGAAGGAGAAGCTCATCGCCCAGAAGAAGCTGCTCCTCACCTACTATGCGGGCTTCGACGACGGGGTGAACATCTTCGCCCAGAACAAGATCAAGCTCATGTTCTCGATGGGCGAGCCGCAAGTGCCGGCGCTCACCGCCAAGGGGGTGAAGGCCGCGCTCACCATCCCGAAGGAGGGTGCTATCGGCTGGCTCGACTGCTGGGTCGTCAGCGCGGGCGCCAAGGACGTCGATCTCGCCCATCAATGGATCAATGCCTGCCTCGACAAGAAGGTGGGCAACATCCTCACCACCAAGAAATCCTACGGCAATACCACCGATGACGAGGCCAACAAGGCGGCGCAGATGACCTATGGCGACCGCCTCTCCTGGCTGCTGACGCCCGAGAATTTCGGCAAGCGCGTCGCCGTGTGGAACGAGGTCAAGGCGAGCTAGCACATCCCCCGCTTCCGCCTTCCCGGCTTTCGCCGGGATGGCGGATTGAAGGGGAGTGCACGGAAAGAGCGGACGTCCGCGGAAAACGACTGAAGAGAACAACGGAAATATCATGCCGCTCGAGACCTTGTCGCCGGTGACCGCCGGCCCCCGCCCCAGGCTCAAGATCACCGACGTCGAATGCCATGTCCTGCTGGCGCCCGACTACGACCCCAAATTCACCTCGTCCGCCCAGGACAGTTTCGTCGTCGTGATCAGGACCGATCAAGGCGTGACCGGCATCGGCGAATGCGACGCCAATCCCTGGATGGCGAAAGCCTGCGTCGACGCGCCCGGCACCCATACGATGGGACTTTCGATCCGCGACATGCTGCTCGGCGCCGATCCTTTCGCGATCGGCGACATCTGGCGCAGGATCTATCTCGGCACCGCGATGAACGGCAGGCGCGGCATGGTCGTCCATGCCATGAGCGCCGTCGACATGGCGCTGTGGGACCTGTGCGGCAAGGCGCTGGACAAGCCGGTGCATGCGCTTCTGGGCGGCGGCGCGCGCGACCATATCGTCCCCTACGCCTCGCTGCAGCCGGCCGGCCATCGCTTCGAGGACTACCGGGATGCGCTCTGCCTGTCGGCCGAGAAGGCGAAGGCGCTCGGCTTCAAGGCGCTGAAAAGCGAAGTGACGATGAACGGACCCTATGCCCACGGCGGCATGCGCGAGAGCTATGACCGCCATACCGAGGTGCTGGCGGCGGTGAGGAAGACGATCGGTCCCGACATCACGCTGATGGTCGACGTGCAGTATCTCTGGGAAGACGCCGAGACCTGTCTCTCGGTGATCAAGGACTGGGCCGAGTTCGACTGCTATTTCCTCGAGACGCCGATCTGGTCGGACAATGTGGCCGAGATGGCGAAGCTCGCCGGGAAGGCGCCGATGCCGATCGCCTGCGGCGAATGGCTCGCCACCCGCTTCGAATTCGAGGACCTGATGGACAGGGGCAAGGTGCAGGTGGCGCAGCCCGACGTCGGACGGGTCGGCGGCATCGGCGAGGCCAGGATCGTCTGCGACATGGCGAAGGAGCGCGGCGTCACCATCGTGCCGCATTGCTGGAAGACCGGCATCTCCATCTCGGCCACGGCGCATCTGGCTTTCGTCACCGGCCATTGCGCCTTCATCGAATACCTACCGCCGCAGCTCTGCGTCGAAAGGCTGCGCCGCGAGCTCGCGCAGGAGGAGCTGCAGCTGCGGCCCGACGGCACGATCCCCTTGCCGACGAAGCCCGGCCTCGGCGTCGAGATCGATTGGAACGTGGTGAAACGCTACAAGGCGGCATGATGGAGCATATGCCGGAGGCGACCGCCCATGCCCCTTGAGCTGATCGGACTTTCGAAGCGCTATGGGCCGGTGGAGGTCCTGCGGCCGCTTTCGCTCGTGATCGCGGACGGCGAGTTCCTGACGTTGCTCGGGCCATCGGGCTCGGGCAAGACGACGGTGCTGCGCCTGATCGGCGGGTTCACCGACGTGACGGGAGGACGCGTCCTCCACAATGGAGCGGACGTGACGAAGCTTCCGCCGCATCGGCGGCCCTTCAACACCGTCTTCCAGGACTATGCGCTCTTTCCGCACATGACCGTCCTCGGCAATGTCGCCTATGGGCCGATGGTGCAGGGCCGGCGGAGCGGCCAGACGCGCAAGCTCGTCGACGAGACGCTGTCCGTGGTCGGCCTCGCCGATCTCAAGGCCCGTTATCCGAGCCAGCTTTCGGGCGGCCAGCGCCAGCGCGTGGCGCTCGCCCGCGCCATCGTCTGCGAGCCGAAGGTCATTCTGCTCGATGAGCCGCTGGCGGCCCTCGACGCCAATCTGCGCAAGCAGATGCAGCTCTTCCTCAAGCAGCTGCAACGGCGGATCCGCACGACGTTCGTCTTCGTCACCCATGACCAGGAAGAAGCGATCACCATGTCGGACCGCATCGTGGTGATGAAGGACGGCCGCATCGAGCAGTCGGGCACGCCGAAGGACGTCTACTACGCGCCGAAGACGCGCTTCGTCGCCTCGTTCTTCGGCGAGAACAACCTCATTCCGGGCCGGGTGCGGGCGAGCGATCCCCGCGGCACCATCGTCGACACGGCGCTCGGTCCGCTCCAGGCGCAGGCGGCCGGTCACGCCGCGGGTGAGAGCGTGCTCCTGGCGGTCCGGCCGGAGCGCCTGCGCATCGCGCCCTCGGGCACGGATGCCGCCTTGCGGGCGCGCATCGAAGAGAAGGTCTTCATCGGCGCCACCACGCGGCTCATCCTGACGCCGCTCGGCCACGACGACCTCACGCTCGATCTGAGACTCCCCAGCGACGCCAACATGCCGCTCGATCACGGCGACGAGGTTCGCCTCACCTATGATCCGGCCGATGCGGTGGTGGTGGCGGTATGACGTCGAGGCTTCTTGCCAGGGGAGCGATCTTCGCGGCCGTCGCGGCGGTTCCCTGCCTTCTGGTACTGGCGCCAATCGCCTCCTTCCTTCTCCTCTCCTTCTTCCGCCTCGAGGACAACCAGATCGTCCGCGACTTCACCTTCGCCAACTACGCCGGCTTCTTCGGCAACGCGACCTACTGGGGAACCTTCCTCGGCACGCTGTGGCTGTGCTTCGAAGTGATGCTCTTCGCCGTCCTCATCGGCTATCCGGTGGCATGGTTCGTGTGGAAGCGGAGGGGGCGGATGCGCTATTTCCTCCTGCTCCTCACCGTGCTGCCGCTGTTCATGAGCTATATCGTCAAGCTCTATACGCTGCGCTCGATCCTGGGGCTCAACGGCCTTCTCAACCAGGCGCTGCTCGGCCTCGGCATTCTCGAAAGGCCGAGCCTGCTCTTCCTCTACAACCAGCGCGCCGTGCTCCTCACCATGGTGGTGATCTATCTGCCTTTCGCCATATTGCCGATCTTCCTGACGCTGGAGCGCATCCCCCGCAACCTGCTCCATGCCTCCTCCGATCTCGGCGCCGGACCCGGCACGACCTTCCGGCGCGTGGTGCTGCCGCTGTCGCTTCCCGGCACGATCGCCGGCGCGCTCTTCGTCTTCGTCCTGGCGCTCGGCGATTTCGTGACGCCGCAAATGGTGGGCGGCACGTCGGGCTTCACCTTCGGCCGGGTGATCTGGTCGCAGTTCGGCCTCGCCTACAACTGGCCGTTCGGCGCCGCCATGGCCGGCATATTGCTGGCCACCGCGCTCGGCGTCATCGCGCTCGCCGGCTATGCCGCATCCTTGAGGCGCGTGTGATGAAGGCGCGCGGCGAACGGCTTGCCGACGGCCTCTCCGGCTTCGTCACCGTCCTGGTGCTGGCGGTGCTCTATGCCCCCGTCGTCATCAGCGCGCTGTTCTCGGTCGTCGATATCCACAACGGCCGGATCGACTGGGCGAGCTTCTCGCTATCGCGCTATGTGACCTTGTGGGACAATCCCTCGATCATCGGGGCGCTCGCCAGCACCGCGATCGTCGCCGCCGTGGCGGTCGCCGCCGCCGTGGTGCTCGCGGTGCTGCTGGCGCTCTACACGCAATGGGAAGGCGCTCTCGGCAGACGCTTTCTCGAGCTAGCGATCTATCTTCCCTTCCTGTTGCCGCCGATCGTCACCGGCCTGTCCCTGCTCGTCGCCTCCGCCCAATTCGGCATCGCGCGCGGCCTCACGACGGTGATCGTCGGCCACACCGTCTTCGTGCTCGCCGTCGCCTATCGCCTGGTGTTGACGCGGCTCGAGGCCATGCCGGCATCGCTGGTCGAGGCCTCATCCGATCTCGGGGCCACCCGGCTGCAGACCTTCCGCCATGTGCTCCTGCCGCATCTCGTCTCGGCCATCGTCACCGGGGCGATGCTGGCGCTGACGCTCTCCTTCGACGAGACGCTGATCACCGTTTTCCTGGCGGGCGATGCGACGACGCTGCCGCTGCGGCTGTGGGCGATGATGCGGGTCGGCTTCAGCCCCGAGATCAACGCGCTGGTGACGCTGGTGCTGTTGATCTCGCTGGCGCTCGCCGGCGTCGTCGCCTGGCGCATGCGGCCGGAAGGACAGACGGAGGAGTGACGATGACTGGCGGACGAAGACTGACGGACCGCGTGGCGCTGGTGACGGGCGCGGCGCAAGGCATCGGCGAGGCGATCGCGCGCCGCCTCGCCGCGGAGGGCGCCGCAGTGGTGATCGCCGATATCGACGACGCGAAGGCGGCGGCGACGGCGAAGGCGATCGGGGCGGAAGCGCAACGCGCCGACATTGCGGATGAGGCCTCGGTCGCGGCGCTGATGCGGTCGATCGCCGAGACCCATGGCCGGCTCGACATCCTGGTCAACAATGCCGCCATCCTCGATGCCACCGGCTTCGACGAGCTTACCCTGCACCGTTTCCGCCGGGTGCTGGACGTCAATCTCAACGGCGCGCTCACCGTGACCCTCGCCGGCGTCCCGCTGCTGCGCAAGTCCCCGACCGGGGGACGGGTGCTCAATATCGCCTCCATCATGGGCGTGCGCGGGTCCGTCTCCTCGCTCCCCTATTCGACCGCCAAAGGCGGACTCGTCAACCTTACGCGCTGCCTCGCCTGCGACCTGGCGCCCGACCGCATCACCGCCAATGCGCTCTGCCCCGGCTTCATCGACACCCGCATGGCGCTGCTCCCCGACGGCACCGGCCATGAGCATGAGACGGACTGGTTCAAGGACATCTATCTCAAATATCGCCGCATCCCGGCGGGTCGCGCCGGGACACCTCGCGACATTGCCGGCCCCGCTTTTTTCCTGGTCAGCGACGATGCAGCCTATGTGACGGGCCAGGTGCTGCTGGTCGATGGCGGCGTGTCGGCGACTTTCTGACATCCAGCGAAAGGCCAACATGACCTCTTCCCTCGAGATCACCGACATCGTCGCGGCGCCACTCCTCGGCGAGAGCCCGAAAGGCGGCTGGTCGCATGAGATCCACCCTGAGGATTGCATCCATACGCTGATCGCCGTCCATACGCGGGAAGGGATAACCGGCTTCGGCAGCGCCTTCACCAATGGCGGGCTGGTGGAGGCGGCGCTCAGGGTGCTGGAACCGCTCTACAGGAACGAGAACGCTCTCGAGCCCGAGCGGGTGACGGAGAAGCTCAACCAGAACACCTTCTGGATGGGACGCGGCGGCACGCTGACCCATGCGATCAGCGGCATCGACATCGCGCTGTGGGACGCTTTCGGCAAGGCGCTGGGACAGCCGGTGGGCCGGCTTCTGGGCGGCATCTATCGCAAGCGCGCGAAACCCTATTGCTCGCTGCTGATGGAAGAGCCGGCCCGGATGAAGGACGTCGTGCAGCGCTATTACGCCCAGGGCTTCCGCGCCTTCAAGATCGGCTGGGGGCCGTTCGGGCGCAGCGACGACGCGAAGCTCGACGAGGCGATCGTCAAGGCGGCGCGCGACGGAATCGGCGACAGGGCCGAACTCTTCGTCGATGCCGGCGGCAGCGACGCCTATTGGCGGCAAAGTCTAAACTGGGCGGTGCGCACGGCGGAGATGCTGGCGGACTACAATGTCGGCTGGTTCGAGGAGGCTCTCAGGCCCGATGCCCTGGAGGGGCACCGCGAGCTGCGCCGCCGCAGCAAGGTGCCGATCGCCGGCGGCGAGGTGCTGACACGGCGGCAGACGTTCCTGCCGTGGTTCGTGAACGGCGCCCTGGATATCGTGCAACCCGATGCGACCAAGGTCGGCGGCATCAGCGAGCAGCGGCGCATCGCCTGGATGGCGGACGAGTTCGGCATCCGCTATGTCGGCCATGGCTGGAACACGGCGCTGGGCGTGGCGGCGGATCTGCAGATCGCAGCCGCGATGCCGAACACGGAGCTCGTCGAATTCATAGGCGGCAGCCCCTATGTGGACGGCATCTCGGCGCAACCGTTCGCGCTCGACGAGAACGGCTATCTCGCCATTCCGGACGGACCGGGACTCGGCGTCGCGCTCGATCCCGACAAGGTGGCGCGCTATTCGCCGAAGGCGAAAGCGCTGTTTCAACAGTAATTTGCGGCACGGCTATTCCGCCGCCTGGCGCTGGCGCAGGAGGTTGGCCTCGACGGAATGGAGGTGCCGGTCCATGGCGGAGGCCGCCGCCCTGAGATCGCGCTCGGTGATGGCCGCGACCAGCACCTCGTGCTCGTGGAAGCTGTGGTGGTCGGGCGGCGGGCGCAGGCCGTTGTGGCGCAGACGCCCCCAGACGACGGCGCGGCGCACGGCGTTGAGCGTGTCGAAGAGCGCGATCAGCACCGTGTTGTGCGAGGCCTCGGCGACGAGGCGGTGCAGGCGGTTGTCGCAATTCTCATATTGCCGCCAGGTCCCGGCGAGGCGCGAGGCGCCGAGGCACTGGCGCATCTCGGCGATGTCGGCGGAGGTCGCGTTGAGCGCCGCCTCGCGGGCAAGGACCGGCTCGACCGCGAGCCGCGCCTGCATGATCTCGCGCGGATTGCTGGCGGCGGCGAGATCGGCGACGCTCTTGAACTCCTCGACCGGACGCGCCCCGATGAAGGTCCCCTTGCCGACATGGCGCCACAGCTCGCCATTGCCCTCGAGCACCGCCAGCGCCTTGCGCAACTCGCCCCTGGACACGCCGAGAAGGTCGCAGAGCTCGCGCTCCGGCGGCAATTGCGCATTCGCCGGCAGGTCGTGCTGGGCGAGATACGCCCGAAGCTGCGTCAAGGCGCCCCCAACCTCATCGCTCATCTTGCCGGTCCTGAAGTCCCATCCTTCGTCGGCCATGCGCTTAAGAGCTTCATCCATTACCGTCAATATTCTTGACCAATCTTCTTTTCTTGTCAAACCAATCCAAAATTGGTTAGATCCCGCTTGAAGCCCGGAAGACGCCGAAAGGCGCAAAGGGCCGCTTCACAGTCTTTGTCGAGAAGCACATGGGAGGATTACCAGATGAAACCGGTTGCAAGACTTCTGTCCGGCCTCGCCGCGGCGGGCCTCATGCTCGCCGTCGCGGCCACGGCGGATGCCGCCGAAAAGGTGCGCGTGGCGCTCGGCGACGTCGTCTCGGTCGAGACGCTCGCTTTCGTGGTGGCGATGGAGCGCGCCAAGGAGCGCGGCGTCGATTACGAGCTCACCTCCTTCGCCAAGGAAGAGCTCTCCATCCAGTCCATGATCAACGGCCAGTCGGATCTCGGCGTCGGCACGCCCTATGCCGTGATCCAGAAATCCAAGCTGCCGCTCAAGAACATCTATCAGATGTCGCGCCTCGTCTTCTTCCCCGTGGCGTCCAATGAGTACAAGACCTGGAAGGACATGGACGGCCAGCCCATCACCTTCCATGCCCGCGGCACCGGCACCGAGGCGATCGGCAACATCATCGCCAAGCGCGAGGGCATCGAATTCGGCGAGCGCAGCTATGTGCCGGGGTCGGAGAACCGCATCATCGCCATGATGAACGGCCAGATCAAGGCGACCGTCGTGGATCTCGCCAACAAGAACACTCTGATGGCGAAGGCCGGCGACCGCTTCCATGTGCTGCCCGGCCTCGACGAGCCGGCGAGCGACGAACTCGTCTTCGCCAGCCAAGCCTGGCTCGACGCCAATCGCGAGACGGCGAACATCATCGTCGAGGAGTTGCACAGATTGTGGCGCGAGATGAAGGCCGATCCCGCCATCATCGAGAAGGAGCGCGCCAAGCGCAACCTGATCTCGGACCAGCCCAAGGAACTGCTCGACGAAGTGGTGCCCTTCTACACCGAGGCGGTGAAAGAGGGCGTCTATGCGCCGCTCGAGAACCCCGCCGAGGTCGCCAAGATCGATTTCCTCTTCTACACCGAGGCCGGCATGATGCAGGGCCCGGCCGATACGCTGAAGGTGGAGGACTACTGGGATCTGGGACCGCTCGAGGCCGCCAAGAAGAAGCTCGGCGGGTGAACGCCGAATGCCCGGTGATCGTTCTCCCTTCTTCCGCCTGCTTGTGGGAGAAGGGTGAAATCCGGGCGAGATAAGAAGAGCGAAGCGCGACGAAGGGCCAGCATGACCGTCATCGCCGAAACGAAGGCCTGTCACCGCACCGGATCCGGCTGGGGAGACGTCCTCACCCGGCCGGCGGTGCTGTGGCTCATTTCGGCGGCGGTCGTGTTCGGCGCCTGGGAGATCGCCGGGCGCTGGCCGATCAGCCCGGCCTTCCCGCCCTTCTCCGACACCATGGCGGCCCTTCTCGGCCTCATCGCCGACGGCTCGCTCGGCAAGGCGCTCCTCGTCACGCTCGAACCTCTCGTGCTCGGCCTCCTCGCCTCGATCATCGCCGGCGTGGGCCTGGGCGTGCTCATGGGCCTCAACCGTTTCGCCGAATGGCTGGGCTCGCCGGTCTTCGTCATCGCACAGTCGGCACCGCTCGCCGCGCTCATCCCGATCCTCACCTTCGCCTATGGCATCGGCCTCACCGCCAAGGTGCTCACCGTCTGCATCATGGCCATGCCGGTGATCGTGCTGAATTCGCTCAACGCGGTGCGCCACACGCCGCAACCTCTGCTCGACATGGGCCATGCCTTCCTCGCCTCGCCGCGCCAGATCGTCTTCAAGATCGTCCTGCCGGCCGCCAGCCCGGTGATCTTCGCCGGCCTCAGGCTCGGCTGCGCCGCGGGCTTCGTCGGCGTCGTCCTGGCCGAGCTCCTGATCACGCCGACCGGCATCGGCGACATCATCACCTACAACCAGTCGGTCGCCGAATACGAGAAGATGTATGCGGCGATCTTCGCCATCATCGCGCTCTCGGTGCTGTTCATCTCGACGCTCGAGATCGCCGAGACCGCCCTCTTCCGCCCCGAAAAGCGAGTCCGCTCATGACCCAGGCCGCCATCCGCAAGATCGAGCCTGGCCTGCGGCCGATGGTCCAGGTCCACCGCGTGTCGAAAGTCTATCCGGGCGGCGTCGAGGCACTCTCCGGCATCTCGGTCGACTTCCCGGAAGGCCAGCTCACCTCGCTGCTCGGACCGTCGGGCTGCGGCAAGACCACGCTCCTCAAGATCATCGCCGGCCTCATCCCGGCGACGTCGGGGCGGGTCGAGGTCGACGGCAAGGCGGTGACCGGACCCGGCCCCGAGCGCGCTTTCGTGTTCCAGGATTTCGCGCTCATGCCGTGGGCCACCGTGATGCGCAACGTCGCCTTCGGCCTCGAGCTCAAGGGCGTGCCGGCGAGCGAGCGCGAGGCGGCGGCCGAGACCCATATTGCGAGCGTAGGCCTCAAGGGCTTCGAGCGCGCCTTCCCGCACGAGCTCTCGGGCGGCATGCGCCAGCGCGTCGGCCTTGCCCGCGCGCTCGCCGTCGACGCCAAGGTGCTGCTGATGGACGAGCCGTTCTCGGCGGTCGACGAGCAGACGCGGCGCAAGTTCCAGGAGGACCTGCTCGAGCTCATCGCGCGCGAGCGCAAGACCTTCCTGTTCGTGACCCATTCGATCGAGGAGGCGGTCTATGTTTCGGACCGCATCGTCCTCCTGTCGCGGCGCCCGAGCCAGGTCTCATCCATCGTCGAGCCGAAGATCGCGCGCGGCCGCGATCCCGACCGGATCCGCCGCGACTCCGCCTATCTCGATACGGTCGAGACGATCTGGCAGAGCCTCAAGCGCTATCTGGATTGAGGATCGCCATGACCGCTCATCCGCAACTCCATCCCTCACCCCGACGCAAGTCCGGGTCCATCCGGGGGGTCTCGGCTTTCGTCGGGATGACGTTCTTTCGCGGCGGATTTCAGGGGCGGCGGTCATGACCATCGGCCGGTTCCGCCTGCCCGTCATGACCTCGCTCGTCATCTGGGCGATCCTGTGGGAGATCGTCGGGCGCTCGGGAGCCTCCTTCGTCATCCCGCCGCTCTCGGCCATCGCCGGACGCATCGTCGAGATCGTGCCGACGGCGGCCTTCGGCGACGCCCTCCTGATCACCGGCAAGGCGTTCCTCATCGGCACGCTCATCGCCGTCGTCTTCGGCATACCGCTCGGCGTGCTCATGGGACGCTCGACCATCGCCGACCGCATCTTCCTGCCCTGGGTGAACCTGTTCCTGTCGGCGCCGCTCACGGCGCTGGTGCCGGTCATCATGGTGATCTTCGGCGCCGGGCAGACCACCATCGTCCTCACCGTGGTGCTGTTCGCCGTCTGGATCATCGTGCTCGACGCCCGCGCCGGCGTGCGCGGCATCACGCCCTCGCTCGTCGAGATGGCGCAGAGCTTCGGCGCCACGCGCTGGCAGTCCTTCACCAGGATCTATGTATGGGCGGCGCTGCCCGAGATCCTGGCCGGCGTCAGGCTCGGCCTCATCCGCGCCGTCAAGGGCGTGGTCATCGGCCAGCTGCTCGTGTCGATCATCGGCTTCGGACGCCTGTTCGAGCTCTATTCCTCACGCTTCCTGATGGAGCATTTCTGGGCGCTGCTCTTCGTGCTCTTCGCCTTCGCCTTCGCGATCAACGAAGCCCTGGCCTGGCTCGAGCGGCGCTTCGAGTATTTCGCTTCATCGCGCAACTGAACCCCCATTCCAGCAAGGAGCACAACCTCATGGACTTCGTGATTGCCCAGCCGCGACAGGCGAGCCTCAGGGTGAAGGGCGCGAAAGCCTCATTCCCGGTGCACCGCATCTATTGCGTGGGCCGCAACTATGCCGCGCATGCGATCGAGATGGGCCACGACCCCGACCGCGAGGCGCCCTTCTTCTTCCAGAAGAACCCGGACAACCTGGTCGAGAACGGCGAATTCCCCTATCCGCCGGCCTCGAACGACGTGCATCACGAGATCGAGCTGGTGGTGGCGCTGAAGACGGGGGGCCGGGACATCCAGCTCGCCCAGGCGCTCGACTGCGTCTATGGCTATGGCGTCGGCCTCGACATGACGCGCCGCGACCTCCAGGGCAAGGCCAAGGAGGCGGGGCGGCCCTGGGAGGTCGGCAAGGCCTTCGAATCCTCCGCGCCGGCCGGCGCCCTGGTGCCGGCGAGCGAGATCGGCCATCCCTCACGAGGCGCCATCTGGCTCCACGTCAATGGCGAGCGCAGGCAGTCGGGCGACCTCAACCAGATGATCTGGAAGGTGCCGGAGATGATCAGCTATCTCTCCGGTCTCTTCGTGCTGCAGCCGGGCGACCTCATCTTCTCCGGCACGCCTTCGGGCGTCGGGCCGGTGCAGCGCGGCGACCGGCTGCACGGCCATATCGACGGCATCGGCGATCTCGAGGTCAAGGTCGTCTGAGACTATTCCCCTTTCCCGCTCATGCGCTATGAGACGGGGCGGCTTCGGCTCTCCCTTCGGGCCGGAAGCCGCCGCGATCGCCCGTTGCGGCAGAGGCAGGCGGCATGAAACCGATAGGATCGAGCGCACGTCTCGTGGCCCTGGCGGGCGGCCTCTGCCTCATCGCGGCGCTCGCCGTGGCGCTGCTCGATCCGGGCAGGGCGGTGCGCAACCTGCGCGAGGACGTCTTCGACCGGCTGCTGCTCCTGGCGCCGCGTCCCTCCACCACAAGCCCGGTGGTGGTGGTCGACATCGGCCGCGGCGCGCTCGAGGCCATCGGCCCCTGGCCCTGGCCGCGCGACCGCCTGGCCGAGCTGATCGACAGGATCGCCGATGCCGGCCCCAAGGTCCTCGCCATCGATATCCTGCTTGCCGCCCGTGAGCTGCCGGAACCGGATGCGGCGGATGAGCGCCTCGCCCGGGCCATCGCGCGCATCCCGACCGTCCTCGCCATGGTGCTCGATCCGGCGCCCGGCACAGCCGTCGCCATAAGCTCGCCGACGCCGGTCGCCACCCAGGGCGCGGTCGATGTGCCGGACCTCGTCCAGATGCCGGGCGTCGTCCTGCCGGCGCCGGCGCTCGCCGCCGGCGCCAGGGGGCTGGGCGTGATCTCGCTGCCCGCCGCCGAGGGCCGGCCGGTGCGATCGGTCTATCTGCTCGCCGCCGGGGCGAGCTCGCTCTTCGCCGGCTTCGCGGTCGAGACGCTGAGGGTGGCGGAAGGCGGCAGCACCCTCATCGCCTCCGCCCCGCCGCAGATGCTGCGCATCGGCGACCATTCGGTGCCGCTTCCCGCCGACGGGTCGATGCGGCTTCATTTCACGCCCAAGGCGGAGCGGGAAGCGCGCACCCTCGCCGCCGAGACGCTGCTGTCGGGCGGCGGCGACCCGCAAAGGCTCGCCGGCAAGATCGTGATGCTGGGCGCCAGCGCGCCGGAAGCCGGCGGATTGCGCCTGACGCCGGCCGATCCCTTCATGCCCTCGGTCGAGATCGAGGCGGAAGCGGTCGAGCAGATGCTGAACGGCCGTGTCCCCGTGCGGCAGAAGGCCATGGGCTGGATCGAGGCGGCGGCCGGAAGCCTCATCGGGCTCATCGCCATCCTCGCCGTCGTCTATCTCGCGCCGAGCCGCGCCGCGACCGCGGTGCTGGCGCTCTGCGCCGCCTGGGCGCTCGCCGCGACCGGGCTCAGCAGCGGTCTCCTGCTCCTCACCGATCCGCTGATCCCGCTGCTGATCGCGCTCATCGCCTTCCAGGGCGCCGCCCTCACCCAGTTCGCGCGCACCTATCGCCAGAGGCACGCCATCGAAAGACGCTTCGCCCTCCACCTGCCGCCGGAGATCATCCGCCGCATCGTCGACAATCCGGACGAGATCAGGCTGGCCGGCGAGAAGCGGATGATTACGGCGCTCTTCACCGACATCGAAGGCTTCACGGCGCTGACCGAGCGGGTCGGCGCGGAAGCGACCATTTCCATTCTCGACCGCTATATCGACATGGTCGCCGGGATCATCGTGGACCATGGCGGCATGGTGGACAAGATCGTCGGCGACGCGCTGCATGGCTTCTTCAACGCGCCGCTCGACCTGCCGGATCACGCCGAGAAGGCGGTGGCCTGCGCCGCGGCCATCATCCGGGCGACGGAAGCGCTGCGGCGCGAACCGGACCTCGCCGCGGTGCAGCTCGGACGCACCCGCATCGGCATAGAGACGGGACTGGCGGTGCTGGGCGACGTCGGGCGCGGCACGCGGCGCGACTATACGGCCTATGGGCGGGCGGTGAACCTGGCGTCCCGCCTCGACGAGGCGAACAAGCGCCTCGGCACGTCGGTCCTGCTCGGTCCGGGAACGGCGGCGGCGCTCGCCGGCCGCGTCGCCTTGCGCAGCCGCGGCAGGATCGCGATCAGGGGCGTCGAGGAGGAGATCGAGGTGTTCGAGCCGGAGAGCGTGGCGTCGCGCTGACGCTCCCCTTGCGGCGGGCATGACGCCTTGTCACTGCACCAGGGCCATCGCCTTGGCGATCTTGGGCGCGCCCCATGTCCTGACCGGGCCCGGCGGACCGCCGGCGCGGGGGATGTCGGTGCCCTGGCCGGCGGCGAGCCTGACGGTGCGGCCGCCGCCGGTGACATCGACCGCACCCCTGGCGACGAAGACGCCGAATATGCCGTCGATCGGGCCGGCGAAGAAGCGCGTGCCGCGCACCGCGATGAGCGCGAACGGGCTTTCGACCTCGAGGCTCTTCAGGAGCTTGCCCCTCGTGTCGATCAGGAGCGCGCCGCTGTCGAGCACGAGCTCGCCGCCCTGGTCGACGATGAAGCGGTCGATGCGGACCGTGGTCTCGGCCCCCAGCCGCAAGCTCGTCTTGCGGGCGAGCAGCGCCCGCAGCCTGGACCGCGCCGCCGTGCGCACGGTCTCGTTGAGAAACAGGGCGGATTTCCGCTTCAGCTTCCGGCTCCGGCCGTCGAGCTCGGCCGAGACCTCGCCCGTGATTTCGGAGACCGAGCCGATGGACGTGCCGGCCGCGAAGACGGACGGGACGGCCGGCAGCATCGCACCCGCCGCCAGGACCCGCAGCAGACGACGGCGATCGACAGTGTTCTGAACAACCATGACCTTCACCCCGGAATGCGGACCGGCCGGATCGTACAGCAGAAAGCATCCGACTTCGACTCCCCCGTATGGGAGGAGACGAGCCCGGGGTGCGCGAAGGGGAACTTCGCCGCCGCGTTTCGCGTTGGCAATGAGCGTCAATATGCGAGCGAGATGGAATCATGGCACGCAAGACTTCGAAAAGCGCTTCCAAGGACGTCAAGAGGGCGATGCACAAGCGCAAGAAGGGCACGCTCAAGAGCGGCAGCGGCAGGAAGGTGAAGAGCAAGACGCAGGCGATCGCGATCGGGCTGTCGGAAGCCCGCCGCAAAGGCAAGAAGGTCGCGCCGAAGAAAGGCGCGAAGAAAGGCACCAAGAAGAGCTCGCGCAAGCGCGGCCGCAAATAGCCGCGCGGCGGGATGGCCTCGTCAGCCTGCCGCCGTTCCGCTAAAGCTGGGGCATGAGCGCGGCGGACGAGTTCCTGGCCCAGAAGGAGAAATTCCAGCTCGGCGATCTGCCGACCGAAGCGCCGCATCCCGGGACGCTTGCTCTCTCCGACTGGGCGAAAGCGGATGTGGCGCAGGGCCTTCGCCGCCTGCGCGAGGTGGATCTGGACGCATTGCGCCGCATCGTGGACTTGCGCCATGAGCTCACACCCTTCTTTCATGAGGTGGCCGAGACGCTGGCGGCGGGCGACCGGATCTTCCTGGTGGGCTGCGGCGCGACGGGAAGGCTGTCCCTGTCGCTCGACACCCTGTGGCGGCGGAAATATCCGGCATCGGACCAGTTGCGCTCGCTGATGGCGGGCGGCGACGTGGCGCTCGTCCATTCGCTGGAAGGATTCGAGGACTTCCCCGACCATGGCGCGCGTCATCTGGCCGAGATGGGCTTCGGCCCGCATGACCTCGCCGTCGGATCGACGGAGGGCGGCGAGACGCCCTATGTGATCGGCGCCGTCGAGAAGGCGGCGGAGATCTCGCGCCGGCCGCCGCAATTCCTGTGCTGCAACCCACGCGGCATCCTGATGGAGAAGGTGGAACGCTCCCGGCGCGTGCTGGGCGATCCGCGCATCCGCTCCTGCTGCCTCGACACGGGGCCGATGGCGCTGACGGGCAGCACCCGCATGCAGGCCGCGACCGTTCTCATGCTCGCGATCGGCCTTGCTCTCGACTTCGGCCGCGACGTGGACCGGGCCTTCGCGGCGCTCGAGCGCTGGATCGATTTCCTGGCGCGGCAGGAGACGACGCTTCTCGAACCCTTCATCGTCAGGGAGGCCGAGACCTATCTCGAGGGCGGGCACACGATCTATGCCACCGACGACTTCGCCATCACCGTCTTCACCGACACGACCGAGCGGGCGCCGACCTTCAACCTTCAGCCTTTCGACGCGCCCGGAGCGCCGGCGGACCGCCATTCCCTGACCTATCTGACGATCCCGTCGGCGCCTACGGCCGAAGAGAGCTGGCGGCATCTGCTGGCGCGGGTCCCGAGACCGCTCGAATGGCCCCGAATCCATCCCAAGACGACCAGAGACTATCTGCTGAGCTTCGACTTCGGACGGAACGCGCTCGCCTTCCGCCGAACCATCCCGGGACGGCTGCGGGTCTTCGCGATCGATCCCGCCGGCGAGCGCCTGCGCTTCCGTTTCGCGGGCCGCGAGGAGCATTTCGCCCTGCCAAAGGAGGGCGCGCTCTTCGACCACCTGACGCTGAAGCTCCTGCTCAACATGCATTCGACCCTGGTGATGGGCCGGCTCGGACGCTTCGAGGGCAATCTGATGACCTGGGTCTATCCCTCGAACGGCAAGCTCATCGACCGCGCCGCGCGCTACACTCAGATCCTGGTGCGCCGGCGCGGCCGGGACGATTTCAGCTATGATGAGATCGTCCGCGCCCAGTTCGCGTGCAGAAGCGAGGTCACGCCGCAGGACTCGATCGTGCATATGACGATCGAGAAGCTGACCGGCAATCCTGCCTGATCTCAGTCGAACAGCCAAGCCAGGCCGACCGTGCCCGTATGGGTGGCGGGATCGATCGCGAGCTCGCTTGCGGGACCGGCGAAGGAGAAGGTCCCGGAGCCGTAATCGGTATAGCGGTATTCGACCCCGCGCGGTGAGATTGCCGGTCAGCATCGTCTCGATGCCGGCGCCGGCATGCCGGCCGTCGAAGCCCTGCCGGTCGCTGTCGGAACTCGTGAAGCCGCCGGCCGCGAGGGTGGACTCGGCCTTCATCCCGGCATGGCTGTAGCCGCCTATGAGATAGAGAAGCGTGGCGGGCTCGACGAGCCAGCCCGCCCGCAGCGAGGCGGAGGCGAACCAGTCGAGGTCGAGACCGAAATCCCGGGTGGTGCCGAGGATGGCCGTCTCGGTGTTCCAGCCCATGTCGGCGAGGCCGACCTCGCCCTCGAGTCCGAGCACTCAGCTCTCGCCCGCCTGCCAGCCGAAGCCGGCCATGAGGCTGCCGAGGACGCCATCGCCGGCAAAGCGTGCATCGGCCTCGGGTGCGTCGGAGAGGAGGGCGCCGGCCCCACCCTTGAGGCCGGCATAGAGCCCGCTCCAGTTCGCCTCGCCGGCAAAGAAGGAGCCGGCAGGCGCGGTCTCGTCTACGGAGGAGACCTCCGTGGGGGCTGGTCGTCCCCGTACCGCGATGAAGTGATCGCCCACAGCGTTGGCGAGGAATCATCGAACCGCCGAAACATTGGCTGGTTGCGACCTGCCCCGGGCTTCGGCTATATGTCCCGTCACCCTTGCGCAAGCACCCGTAGCTCAGCTGGATAGAGTGCTGCCCTCCGAAGGCAGAGGTCACAGGTTCGAATCCTGTCGGGTGCGCCAGTTTTTAAAATCAGCTCGTTAGAAATCGGCCTGCTTTCCGGCATTGAACCCCCGGCGCTCGGGGAAGCATGGGGGAAGCATCCGGAACGATTTCGAGCCCGATTTGATTTGAGGCTTGACCACTGCATCGAGACCGTCGCTTATGCGGTCCATGACCTGACGCTCTCCCCGCACATAGTGCGCGCTCGGCATCCCCCGGCAATCAGGCCGGGGCAAAGGCGAGCGCGCCTATGGAGAGACGTCATGGACCCCACCCGCAAGACCCGGAGAAGCGAAGCACGACACGGTGCTCGCCAAGCGCGAGAACTCCTCGCCACCAGTCCCACGATCGATAAGCTGCTACTTTATTGGCATCTAAGCTGGGACTGGACCGACGCATACGACGACCCGTCGAGCCCGCATTCCGCGCGCGAGCGCGCGTTCCGCGCCGTGCTCAGACCGCACATGCCGCCTTGGCGCTCGCTCCGGGGCCGATATGGTGCGCCGGGGTAGCGTCGCGGTCAATCAATGCATTGGCCGTCGCGCCTGATCTTGTCGCTTTCCCGGTTGGCGCGGTCGCATATCAGCGTCCATATGGAAAGCAAAAAGCAAACGTCAGCTTATATTCGCGAGCCACAGTGCGAACTTCGTCGTCAATGGAAGCGCCGTTCTGCACGCCAGAGCCCTCTTCGCATAGCGACGTGCAATGACCCGACCAGGCGTAGCGTGGCGCACCGGCGGTCGGTCATCTGTACGTCAGGCGAGGCCATACCAGGCTCCCCGGCCAGCACCGTGCAATTTCAGATGGCCTTGCTCGACCAGCGACTTGAGGTGGACCTTGACGGTGTTGCGGCTGGCGCCGCTCACTCTCGCGGCCTCGGCCACCGTGACCCGGCCATGTTCGCGCGCCACTTCGAGGATGAGCACCGACAGTTCCGGCATGGCCGCGAGCATGACCCGCTCGCGCTCCATCTTCTTTTCCAGCCGCTGCTTCTGGCTCTGCAAGGCCCGCAGGAAAAACTCCAGCCAGGGGTTCCAGTCCGGCGCGTCGGTGCGGATCGTCCCCTGCGTCCGCCGTAGCGACAGATAATAGCCTTCCTTGCTCTGCTCGATCACGCTCTCCAGCGAACTGTATGGCACATAGGCATAGCCCGCGCGGAGCAGGAGCAAGGTCGTCAGGACGCGTGACAGCCGACCGTTGCCGTCCTGGAAGGGATGAATCTCCAGAAGCACCACCACGAAGACCGCGATGACCAACAGAGGATGAAGGCTCCGCTCCTTCTCCATCCCGGCCACCCATTCGACCAGTTCAGCCATGCGGCGGGGCGTGTCGAAAGGCGTGGCGGTCTCGAACACGATGCCGAGGCTTGCGCCGCTTTCGTCGAAGGCTTCGACATGGTTGGCGAGTGTCTTGTAAGCGCCGCGATGCCGCTCGTCCTTGGCCGAATGGGCCAGCAGGTCGCGGTGGAACTGGCGGATATGATTCTCCGTCAGGGGGATCGCGTCATGAGCGTTGAAGATCGTCTCCATCACCTCGGCATAACCGGCGACCTCCTGCTCATCGCGCGTGGCGAACGAGCCGATCTGGATATTGGCCAGCAGTTTCTCGACCTCCCGGTCACTGAGCCGTGCGCCTTCGATACGGGTGGAGGAGCCGATGCTTTCGATGGTGGCGACACGGCGCAGGCTGGACAGCCGCTCCGGTGCGATCCGGCCAATCGCCCGCCATGCCCCTTTGAACTCGTCGATCTCGGCGATGAGCGACAGGATTTCCGGGGTGATGCGGAGCGTGGCGGTGTTGAGCGTCATGTCATTAGAATATCCGATTGCATCCGATTGTTCCAGACGCAAATCGCCGATCATATATCCATATTCACCCAATCTTCGAAGGAGAGCCATAGCGCGTCATGGCGAATTGCAATGTGCATCAAGTCGTTGAAAGAACGTAGAAACTGGGAAAATCGCACTGTGCGCCCATTCTCCGCACGGTGCGAAATCGTCCCTTAACTCATTGAAAACAACCGCCCGACAGCCGAGCACTGTGCGCCCTTTATCTCGCCATCGAAATCTCGCCATCGAAAAACTGCGGTCTTGTCGCCGCTTCCGAGCGCGTCGCCCCGGCAGCCCGAGATGCGGAACAGCGGGCGACCAGCGGCTATAGTGCCGCTGAAAGACTCAACGAATCAAAGAGATGACGTAGGTCTTGGCACCACACATAAAAAATGAAGATGCCGCTCGCGGACCACCTAACCAGTGTGCAGACAACAACAATTTCAGGGGCGGGGGCAACGTAGTGCCGCTTCCTTTAATCTTGCCCTCATCGGTCGTCTCTTCTCCGGGGCCGCTCGACTTCAAAACGCGCCTTCCTGCATCCGAATCGAGCCACTAACACCGCCATTGCCGAAAAGAGCCACTTCGCCCTAAATGGCGCAATGGATCGCCACGGAATTCGGCCATGAAAACCATGTCGGCGCGCGAAGCGAAGAACGGCTTCGGGCTGATGATCGACACCGCGCGCGCAGAGCCGGTGCTGATCGAAAAGCATGGGCGCGGCGTTGTGGTGGTCGTCTCGGTAGAAGAATATGAACGGCTTTCGGTTAGGCAACCGAGTGATCGAACGCAAGATGGCCGCAAGCCGGTGGCGAAGAATGGAGGGGGAAGAAAGTGACCAGGCAGGCGCTCCGCGACAAGTTCGTCGCCGTCTTGACCGAGCTTGGCGGCTCCTCGGGCAACGGCCGGCTGCGCGAAACGCTCGGCTGGGCCGAAGCCACCTATGACGCCGTCAAGGAGGAGTTGATCGCCGACAGTGTCGTGACGCCGGGCAGAGGTCGCGGCGGCTCGGTGTCGTTGGCCGGCGCCGAAAAGGCGGAAGCCGTGCAGGCGAAGCCGCCGGCTCCGGTTCGGACTTCGGCCCTACTTGCGCGCGCGAACGGCGCCGGCAAGGGCGGTGATCTCGGCTTCGAGGCGGAGCTGTTCAAGGCAGCCGACAAGCTGCGCGGCAACATGGAGCCGTCGGACTACAAGCATATCGCGCTCGGCCTGATCTTCCTCAAGCACATCTCCGACAGCTTCGAGGCGAAGCACGCCGAGCTGCTGGCCGACTATCCCGACGGCGCCGAGGATCGCGACGAATACGCCGCCGACAACATCTTCTGGGTGCCGCCGACCGCGCGTTGGTCGCATCTTCAGGCGAACGCCAAGCAGCCGTCGATCGGCAAGATGATCGACGAGGCGATGATCGCCATTGAGAGGGACAACGAGAACCTGAAGAGCGTGCTGCCGAAAGACTACGCCCGACCCGCGCTCAATGCGGTGATGCTGGGCGAGCTGATCGACCTCATCTCCGGCATCGCGCTGGGCACTGAACGAGGCGAGGCGCGCGACGTGCTCGGCCGTGTCTACGAATATTTCCTCGGCCAGTTCGCCGGCTCGGAAGGCAAGCGCGGCGGCGAGTTCTACACGCCGCGTTCGGTCGTGCGCGTGATGGTCGGTATGATCGAACCCTTCAAGGGCCGCGTCTATGACCCCTGCTGCGGCTCGGGCGGCATGTTCGTGCAGTCCGAACGCTTCGTCGAAGAACATGGCGGGCGCATCGGCGACATCGCCGTCTATGGTCAGGAGTCGAACTATACGACGTGGCGGCTGTGCAAGATGAACCTCGCCGTGCGCGGCATCGACGCAGACATCAAATGGAACAGCGACGGCAGCTTCCACAAGGACGAGCTGCGCGACCTGAAGGCCGATTTCGTCCTTGCCAATCCGCCCTTCAACATCTCCGATTGGGGCGGCGAACGGCTGCGCGAGGACATGCGCTGGAAATACGGCGCGCCGCCGGCCGGCAACGCCAACTTCGCCTGGGTGCAGCATATCGTGCATCACCTCGCACCGGCGGGCGTCGCCGGCGTGGTGCTGGCCAATGGCTCGATGTCTTCGACGCAGAACGGCGAGGATGCGATCCGCCGCGCGCTGATCGAGGGCGTGAACGGCGCGCCCGGCGTTGTCGATTGCATGGTGGCGTTGCCCGGTCAGCTTTTCTATTCGACACAGATTCCGGTCTGCCTCTGGTTCCTCGCCCGCGACAGATCGAACGGCGTCGCCCGCAACGCCAAGCTGCGGGATCGGCGGGGCGAAATCCTGTTCATCGACGCGCGCAAGCTCGGCCATATGGTGGACCGGACGCGCAAGGAATTCTCCGACGCGGACATCGAGAAGATCACACGCGCCTATCACGCTTGGCGCGGCGAGGGTGAGGCGGGCGCCTATGCGGACGTGCCGGGTTTCTGCAAAGCAGCGTCGCTAGAGGAGATCAAGGCCCACGGATATGTGCTGACGCCAGGACGGTATGTTGGTGCAGCGGATTTGGAGGATGACGAGATATCGTTTGCGGAGCGCCTAGTCGGCCTTCGCGCGCTTCTCGACGAACAACTCGTGAAGTCGGAACACCTGAGCGTTGAAATCCGGACCGTTCTTGGACGGATTTCCGATGCCTGAAGCTCGTGCGCAATCTGCCCTTGGAAAAATCTGTCGTTTCCAGGCCGGCGACGCGTTTGGAAAAGACGAACAGGGCCGAACGAGCGGCGATCACCCCTTCATCAAGGTGAGCGACATGAACCTCGTTGGCAATGAGCTTTATATAGCGCGGGCCAACAATTGGATTTCGGACGCAGACGCCGGGCGGTATCGACTCCACCCTAAAGACGCTGTCGTATTTGCAAAAATCGGAATCGCGCTCACTTACAATCGCCGCCGCCGGCTAACGCGGCCCACAATTATTGACAACAATATGATGTCGGCGACCTGTGCGGCACATATCGACCCAGCTTGGTTTTACTACTTGCTTTCGACTATTGATTTTAACCTCATGTCGTCTGGAAGCGCATTGCCCTATCTAACTGTGAAGGATCTCTCGCGGATATCCGTCGAAGTCCCTTCGCAGGCGGACCAAAGAGCCATCGCATCCGTCCTTGGCGCGCTCGACGATAAAATCGAACTAAA
This sequence comes from Parvibaculaceae bacterium, assembly GCA_050246735.1. Taxonomy (GTDB): domain Bacteria; phylum Pseudomonadota; class Alphaproteobacteria; order Rhizobiales; family Aestuariivirgaceae; genus Taklimakanibacter. Next base: position 66,457 of record JBFWVM010000003.1, read on the forward strand.
CCGGCGAATGAACGAGACGCTGGAGGCGACGGCACGGGCGATCTTTAAGGACTGGTTCGTCGATTTCGGCCCAACCCGCGCCAAAATCGGGGGCGTCGTGCCCTATCTCGCGGCGGATGTCTGGTCGCTCTTCCCCGACCGCCTTGATGGCGACGGCAAACCGGAGGGATGGATCGTCTCCACGATTGGAAATGAAGTCGAAGTCGTCGGCGGATCGACACCAAGCACCAAAGAAGCTGCCTTCTGGGGTGGCGATATCTCCTGGACAACGCCCAAGGACCTTTCCTCACTGAGCACTCCGGTTCTACTGAGCACAGAGCGTCAGATCACCGCGGCCGGACTCTCGCAGATCAGTTCCGGTTTGCTTCCGGTTGGGACCGTGCTGCTCTCGTCGCGCGCACCGGTTGGCTACCTGGCGATCGTCCAGATCCCGGTTGCGGTGAACCAGGGGTTCATAGCGATGATCTGCAAGAAGCGGTTGTCGAACGTTTTCGTCTGGCTGTGGACGCAGGCCAACATGGAAACGGTCCATCAAAATGCCAATGGATCGACGTTTCAGGAAATCAGTAAAGCAAACTTTCGGCCGATCGAGGTGACGGTCGCCACGTCTGACCTTCTTCAGGCTTTCGACCAGACCGCGAAGCCGTTGTTTGATCGGATCGTGTCGAATGAAAGGGAAAATCGTAGCCTCGCCACCACGCGAGACTTCCTTCTACCGAAGCTGATGTCGGGCGAAGTGCGTGTGAAGGACGCCGAGAAAATCGTCGGGGAGGCGACATGACGCGCGCCGCGGTCCAGCCCGAACTGCTGCGCTGGGCGCGGGAGCGGGCCGGCATCGTCGATACGGGCGAGCTGCTCGGCCGCTTCCCGAAACTCGCCGAATGGGAAGCCAGCGAGGCGCAACCCACGCTCAAGCAGTTGGAAGCCTTCGCGCGGACCGTTCACGTGCCGATCGGCTATCTCTTCCTGCCGACGCCGCCGGATGAGCCGCTGCCGATCCCGGATTTCCGCACCCATGACGGACGGGGCGTGCGGCGCGCCAGCCCCGATCTGCTCGACATGCTCTATGCCTGCCAGGAACGGCAGGGCTGGTATCGCGATTTCGCCCTGACCGTGCGCCTGCCCGAGGCGGCCTTTGTCGGCAGCGCCAACCTTCGTGAGAGGCCCGAAGACGTGGCCGTGCGCATGGCGGAAACGCTCGGGTTCGATCTGGTCGCAAGGGCCGCCTGCCGGACCTGGGAAGAGGCGTTGCGGCTGTTCATCAGCAAGGCTGATGGGATCGGCGTTCTGGTCATGGTGAGCGGCGTTGTGCTGAGCAACAATCGCCGGAGCCTCGATCCCGAGGAATTCCGCGGCTTCGCGCTCGCCGACAGGCGCGCCCCGCTGGTCTTCATCAATGGGGCGGATACGAAATCCGGCCAGATGTTCACCCTGGCGCACGAGCTGGCGCATCTCTGGCTCGGGGTTTCGGCGGTGTCGGATGCCAGTGCTGCGCCCCTCAATGGCTATCGCCGCGAGGAGGTGTGGTGCAACGCGGTCGCGGCCGAGCTCCTCGTGCCTCTCGCGGCCCTGCGCCCCGCGTTGCAGCCGGACGAGGCGCTCGACTTGTCGCTGGCGCGGCTCGCCCGGCAGTTCAAGGTCAGCACTCTTGTCGTCCTGCGACGGCTGCTCGACGCGGGCGCGCTTAGTCGGCCGGCCTTCGACCGCGCTTGGGCGAGCGAGCGCGCTCGCCTGCGCGAGTTGGCCAGCGCCAGCGCGGGCGGCGGCGATTTCTATCGCACGACACTCTCGCGGGTCAGCCGCCGCTTTGCCCGCGCGCTCGTCGAAAGCACCCTGGAAGGACAGACGCTCTATCGCGACGCCTTCCGCATGCTCGGCGTGTCGAAGACGGAAACGTTTAACAATATCGGCCGGGAAGTGGGGATGCCGCTTTGACCCGCTTCCTGCTCGATACGAACATCTTCATTCAGGCGAAGAACCTGCACTACGGGTTCGATTTCTGTCCTGCCTTCTGGGATTGGCTCATCGCGCAGAACGCGGTCGGTCGCGTCGCCAGTATCGACAAGGTCGGCGACGAGTTGCAGGCTGGCGGTGATGATCTTACCGATTGGGCGGCTGCGCGTGGTCGCGCCTTCTTTCTGCCACCGGACGATCCTGTCGTTCCAGCCCTTGCCCGCGTCAGTGCCTGGGCCACGAACCAGACCTATGAGGCAGCGGCAATTGCGACCTTTCTTCAGGTCGCCGATTACTGGCTGGTCGCCCATGCTCTGGCGCACGACTTTGTTGTCGTGACGCACGAGGTTCCGTCGGATTCGACCCGCAAGATCAAGATACCCAACGCCTGCATCGGGCTGGGCCTGACCTGCATCAGCCCTTATGAGATGCTCCGGCGCGAACGCGCCCGGTTCGTGCTCGGGCCATCCCCGAGGGCAGCATGAGCGCCGATTGGTATCCCGGCATCCGCGCCTTCTGCGCTCATTGGAAGCATGCGCCCACGTTGCAACAGACGTTCGAGACGCTGGAACGCGAGTTCAACGATGAGAACGATGCCTGCATTGACGCTGCCAAGGGCCTTGTCGAATGCGCCTGCCGGGTGCTGATTGCTGAATTGGACGACCCGGTCAATCCAATTGCAGAGTGGTCCGACAGCCCAATCAAAGGCGCGCATCCCAGCTTCGGCAACTGGGTTTCCGCAGCATTTCGACTGATGGCGCTGGTCGAAAGCCGCGATGACCCTTTCAGCAAAGTCATCTCGCAGCACTACAAGCTGACCGAGGCGCTAGGTCACTTCCGCGATATTTGCGGCACGATCAGCCACGGAAAGGACGGGTTGAGCCACAAACTCTCAGTGCATCATCGACGCGCGGCGATGTTGGCTGCGGACGCCCTCGTGACGTTTCTCCACCAATGCTACCTCGAACGCGAACCCGACCCGGTGCGGACGTTCGAGCCTTACGAGCGGTTCGAGTCATCCAACGCGATCATCGACGAATTTGCCTCGCTTCGGGCGGAGCTGGATGACGAGGGTTCCCTGACTGTCGTCGTCGTCCTCCCTGGCGGCGAAGAGGTTCCGCTGGCGATCGAGCCCTCGCGGCTGCTGTTCGGGGTTGATCGTGAAGCCTACAAGCTCGTGCTGAACGCATGTCGGGATGTGCGCCTCAAGACGCGGAGGTCGCCTGATGGCCTGGCTTTCCGAAGCTGATGTTGAGCAACTCGTGCTCGATCGCTTTTCGGCGCTTGGCTATGCTGTGCTCGGCGACGCCGAAATCGGCCCGGACGGCAAGGCGCCCGAGCGCGAGGCCTATTCGGATGTCCTTTTACAGAGACGGTTGATCGCCGCAATCGAGAAGCTGAACCCGTCTATCCCGACGGAAGCGCACGGCGATGCGTTGCGGAAAATCCTGGCGACGGAACACGCCTCGCTCACGCAAGAAAACCGCCGGCTCCATCGGCTGATGGTCGAAGGCGTCGACGTCGAGTTCTTCAGCGAAGACGGAACGATCCGTGGCGACAAGGTTCGGCTGATCGATTTCGACGATTTTGCCGCGAATGACTGGATCGCCACCGGCCAGTTCACGGTGATCGAGGGCGGCGTCGAGCGGCGGCCCGATGTCGTCATCTTCGTCAACGGCCTGCCGCTGGGCGTGATCGAACTCAAGGCGCCAGGTAACGAAAACGCCACGATCGGCGGCGCCTATAACCAGCTTCAAACCTACAAGGCGCAGATTGCGTCACTGTTCCGGAGCAATGCCGTCCTTGTGACATCGGACGGCATCACTGCGCGCGTGGGGTCGCTCACCGCCGATCAAGAGCGATTCATGCCATGGCGCACGACCGACGGCGAGATCATCGCCGCGAAGGGTCAGGAGGAGCTGACCACGCTCGTCGAGGGCATCTTTGACCGGCAACGCTTCCTCGATCTCATCCGCGACTTCACCGTGTTCGGCGAGACAGGCTCGGGCCTCAGCAAGATTCTCGCGGGGTATCACCAGTTTCACGCGGTCAAACGCGCTGTCGCCTCTACCATCCGCGCGCTTGCCCTGAACAACGAGCGATCGGATAGCTCTTCCAAGTATGGCGGCTTCGCCGAAGAGCCTTCGGCCTATGGCCTTCCGGGAGTGAAGAACTACCCGAAGGGAGACAAGCGGATCGGTGTCATCTGGCACACGCAGGGGTCCGGCAAGAGCCTGCTGATGGCCTTCTATGCCGGGCAGCTTGTCCGTCTCCCGGAAATGGAAAACCCCACGATCGTCGTCATCACCGACCGAAACGATCTGGACGATCAGTTGTTTGGCACGTTTTCCATGTGCCGCGACCTGATCCGGCAGACGCCGATTCAGGCCGACAGCCGCGACGATCTACGATCCGCGCTCAACCGCGCATCGGGGGGTGTGATCTTCACCACCATCCAGAAATTCTCACCCGTTGCGGGCGAAATCGCCTATCCGATGCTGTCCGACCGGCGGAATATCATTGTCATCGCCGACGAGGCCCATCGGAGCCAATATGGCTTCCGCGCCAAGGTCGAGCAGAAAACGGGCGAAATCTCCTATGGCTTCGCCAAGTATCTTCGCGATGCTCTGCCGAACGCCTCATTCATCGGCTTCACCGGGACGCCGATCGAGAAGGACGATGTGAACACGCCCGCCGTCTTTGGTGAGTACATCGACGTCTACGACATCAGTCGGGCGGTAGAAGATGGTGCGACCGTCCCGATCTACTACGAAAGCCGCCTCGCGCGTATCGAGCTTCCCGAGGAGGAAAAGCCGAAGATCGATGCCGAGATCGAGGAACTGACCGAAGATGAGGCGATAACCGAGCAGGAACGCATCAAGCGCAAATGGGCGACCGTGGAGGCCCTGGTCGGCTCCGAGAAGCGACTCGCTATGGTTGCGGCGGACCTGGTTCGCCATTTTGAGGATCGCGTCGCCGCCATGGAAGGCAAGGCGATGGTGGTTTGCATGAGCCGGCGCATCTGCGTGGCGCTCTACAATCAGATCGTCGCCCTGCGTCCCGATTGGCACAGCGACGACGATGCGGCAGGCTCGATCAAGGTTGTGATGACCGGCTCGGCCGCCGATCCCCAAACTTGGCAGCCACATATCGGAACCAAGGCGCGCCGCGACCTTCTGGCAAAGCGCGCGAAAAACCCAGATGATCCACTCAAGCTGGTGATCGTGCGGGACATGTGGCTGACCGGCTTCGACGCGCCGTCGATGCACACCATGTACATCGACAAGCCGATGAAAGGCCACGGGCTGATGCAGGCTATCGCCCGCGTGAACCGCGTGTTCCGCGACAAGCCGGCGGGCCTGGTGGTCGATTACATCGGGATCGCGCAAAGCCTGAAGAATGCCCTAAGTCAGTATTCCGGTTCGGATCAGCGCCAGGCCGGGATCGACGAGGCGGAAGCGGTTGCGCTCCTGGTTGAGAAGTACGAAGTCGTAAAGTCGATGTATCACGGCTTCGACTATGCGCGCGGCTTGTCCGGTACGCCGCATGAGCGCCTGGTCGTTCTGGCCGAAGCCATCGAGTGGATACTCGATCGCCAGCATGAAGCCTCGGCCAAGGAAAACAGCGACGACGGAAAGCGGCGTGAGAACCGACGCTATCAGGACTCGGTGCTCGCCCTATCCAAGGCATTCGCGCTGGCCTCCGCAAGCGATGAAGCGCGGGCCTTTCGGGATGAAGTCGGCTTCTTCCAGGCGGTTCGCGCTGCACTTGTCAAGTCGGCTGACGGCGCCGGAACAGGCGCCGCCAATCGAGAATTCGCAATTCAACAGATCTTGGATCGGGCCGTCGTTTCGACCGAAATTGTCGATATTCTTGCTGCCGCCGGGATCATGACGCCCGACATATCGATCCTGTCCGACGAGTTTCTGGCCGAAGTCCAGCAGCTTGAGAAGAAGAACCTCGCCTTGGAGGCGTTGCGCAAACTTCTGAACGACGAAATCCGCTCGCGGAGCAAGACGAACGTCGTCGAAACCAAACGCTTCTCGGAGCGCCTGGAAGCCGCCATCGCCCGATACCATACGAATGCGATCAGCACCGTCGAGGTGCTCCAGGAACTCATCGAGCTGGCAAAGGAGGTTCGGGCCGCCCGTCGGCGCGGCGAAGAGGAAGGGCTTTCCGAGGATGAGATCGCCTTCTACGACGCCTTGGCCGAAAACGAGAGCGCCATCGAACTGATGGGCAACGACTCCCTCAAAGTGATCGCGCACGAACTCCTCGTAAGCCTCAGGGGCAGCGTCACCGTGGATTGGTCGCACCGCGAGAGCGCCCGCGCCCGAATGCGGGTGCTGGTGAAGCGAATCCTGCGCAAGCACGGCTACCCGCCCGACCTCCAGGACGCCGCTGTGCAGACGGTTCTCCGTCAGGCCGAGGCTCTGTCGGCCAGTTGGGCAGCCTGATCGGACCGCGAAATAGAGCTTGCTTTAGGGCTATGGCGTAAACGTAGTTCTCATCATTGCCCGTCGCTGCGCGCCATCCTGCTTATTGTCTATACTGGTCTGCCACAATGCAGGGTCATGCGCTATTCGCGTGTTGGTGATGCGCGCGGCAATCGCATTCTGACGTTCGAACTTCTACCCTCTTCCTAAGCGAGCGCGGTGCGGCATCCGGATCGAGCCGCGCTCTCGATCGCGGCGATGATCCGATGCACCGCGACGGCGTCGTCGAAGCTCGGCGCCGAGCGCGTGCCTTCCCGCAGGTCCCGGGCCATCCTGGCATAGAGGCGGGCGACGTTGCCGGACCCGGCGTCCTCGGGCCAGCCGGCGCGGTATGACGCGGGGACCGCGAGCGGCCTGAACGTCTTCTCGCCTCCGCGCGCGCCGGCGAGGGAGAGCTGCACCATCTGGACATGCCCGGACGGGCCCGTGACCCGGATGTCGCCCTCCGTGCCATGGATCTCCCAGAACAGGCCCTCGCCGTCTCTCGCCGCGCCGCCGCGATAGTGGATCGAGACAGGCACGCCGGAGGCGAAGGTCCCGCCGACCAGAACCTCGTCCGGGGCCGTCGCGGGGAGTGCTTCTCCAGTGTCGGCCACGCGCACCACCGGCCGCCGCACGGCCAGCATCCCGGAAACGTCCGCAAGCTCGCCGAATATGTCCCGCAGAGCCACCAGCGTGTGGCCCACCGGAACCGTCAGCAGCGTGGCGCCGTTCGACCGGTCGAGCAGATAGGCCCATGTCTTCTTGTCGGGGATCCCGCTGCCGCCCTGCAGGGGGCCACCCCGCCCGACCAGCGTGGTCGACAACACGTCGCCGACGAAGCCGTCCGCGATCAGACGTCTCAGATATTCGATCTCAGGCGCGACCCGCGCCTGAGTGCCGGCCACGCCGAGCACGCCTTTGGCCCGCGCCAGCGCGGCCATTTCCTCGACCTCGGCCAGGCTTCGGCCCAGCGGCCATTCGCAATAGACGTGCTTGCCCGCCGCGATTGCTGCCTTCACGATCTCCAGATGATGCGGCACCTTCACCGCGACGGTGACGATGTCGACCTCCGGCGCCGCCGCCAGCTCGGCGACGTCGGCGAACGCGTGGCGCAGTCCGCCGGCGGCGGCCGCCGCTTCGGCGCTGGCCTTGCTCGTATTGGCGACGCCGACGATCTCGAATGTTTCGGGCAGCGCGCGCAGGGCGGGAATATGGCCCCGTGCGGCCCAGCTCCTGCCCGGTTCCACACCGACGATGCCGACCCCAAGGCGCTGTTTCGGCATTGGCTCACCATGCTCCTTCGCGTCACGACGCCTCGAAAATAAGCGCGTGCGGGGTATGCGGAAATTCCCTATATTCGCGAGCGATCCCCGGGATTTCGCACAGATGGCCGATTGGGAAGACATCCGGCATTTCCTCGCCGTGGCGGAGAGCGGCACACTCTCCGGCGCCGCCCGCAAGCTGAAGGTCGACCATGCGACCGTGAGTCGGCGGCTTGCCGCGCTCGAGGCCGCCCTCGACGTCCGGCTGGTCGATCGCCTGCCGCGATCATGCCGTCTCACGTCCATCGGAAAGGAAGTGCTCCAGCGGGCGATCGAGATGGAATCCGCGGCAGACGGCATCAGCCGGCTGGCCAAGGCGGCATATGCGCCGCTGGCCGGCCGGGTGACGCTCAGCGCGCCGCCCGTGCTGGTCGCGCATCTGTTTGCCGGACATCTGGCGCGCTTCCGGGCCGACTATCCGGACATCCGGCTTTCCCTTCCGGCGCAGAGCCGGCGGATTTCGCTGAGCCGTCGCGAGGCGGATGTCGCCGTGCGCCTCGTGAGGCCAGACGAAGCGGGGAACGTCGCCCGCAAGATCGGGAGAATGCCCTTCGGACTCTACGCCAACCGGTCCTACGCCCACTTGCGGGCGCCCGGGAGATGGCAGTTCATCGCCTTCGACCAGACCTATGCCGACATGCCGCAGCAGCGCTGGCTGCTCGGCATTGCCGGCGACCGGCCGATCGCCTGCGAGCTGAACCACATCAGCGAGCATCTGAGCGCCGTGCGGGCCGGAATAGGCATAGCCGGCCTGCCCTGCTTCCTCGGCGATGGAGAGGACGACCTCGTCCGTATCCGGGAAGCCATCCCCTCTTTCTCGCGCGACATCTGGCTCGTGGTCCATCGCGACCTGCGAAAGGCCCCTGCGGTGCGCGCGGTGATGGATTTCGTCGCGGCCGTCGTCGCCGAGCATCGCGGCCTGTCGATCCGCTAGACGTTCCCGCGGGCGTCGGCTCGTTCGCCCCTCCCGTCATCACACCGTTGCATGCGCCGCCTATCAGCGGAACCCCACCCGAACCCGATGGTTTTTGACCGGTGATGCACAGCTGTGCAAAGATGACTGCGATGACAGAGGCCCCGACCGGACCAGGCTTCCTCGAGCTTTCGGGCATAGCGGCGCGCTATGGCGCGACGCCGGTGCTGTCGGGCATCGAGCTTGCGATCGGCAAAGGTGAATTCGTGGCGCTGCTCGGCGCCTCGGGCTGCGGCAAGACCACGCTCCTGCGCTGCATCGCGGGGTTCGTGGCGCCGTCTTCCGGGCGCATCAGCGTCGGCGGCCGCGACGTGACGCGGCTGCCGCCCGACAGGAGGGGCATGGCGCTCGTCTTCCAGTCCTATGCGCTGTGGCCGCATATGACGGTGAAGCAGACCATCGGCTACGGCCTCAAGCTCCGGCGCAGGTCCGCGCCCGAGATCGCCCGGCGCGTGGCCGAGATGGAGCGCCTCCTCGGCCTTGAGGGCCTGTCGGGGCGCAAGCCCGCCCAGCTCTCGGGCGGCCAGCGTCAGCGCGTGGCGCTGGGCCGGGCGCTCGCCATCGACCCCGAGATCCTGCTCCTCGACGAGCCCCTCTCCAATCTCGACCAGCGCATCCGCCTCACCGTGCGCCACGAGATCCGCAACATCCAGCAGCGCCTCGGCATCACCGCCGTCCATGTCACCCACGACCGCGAGGAGGCCATGGTGATGGCCGACCGCATCGTCATCCTCGACCGGGGCCGCATCGCCCAGCAGGGCCGCCCGGAAGAGGTCTACAACCGGCCGGACTCGGCCTTCGTCGCCGCCTTCATGGGGGCGGAGAACCGCATCGCGCTCATGGGCGAGCGCCGGCAGAAGCATTTCGCCATCGAAGCCTCGCCCCACAATGCCGCCTGCGTCGCCGGCCTGCCCCGGCACGGGCTCCGCGCCGGCGCGATCGAGGCGCGCTTCCGCGCCGGGGCCGTCGAGATCCTGCCGCGCTCCGCGCCCGGCGCGCCGCCGCAGGGCACGCTCGAGCTGCGGGGCGAGGTGGTCTCCACCTCCTACCCGGGCGGCCTGTGGCGGCACTCGATCAAGGTGGGCGGGGAGACGATCCTGGCCGATGCGTCCTCCGCCTTCACACCCGGCGATCACGTCAAGCTGCGCATCCCGCCTTCCGCCCTGTTCCTGTTCGACGCGGCGGACGGCGGGTCGCCTCAGCGTGAGAGTAGCGAGAGACCCGTTCCTGCAACCATCGAAAGGAGGCTTCCATGAAACGCACGATCCTTCCCGCCTTGGCGGCGATCTGCCTCGCCGCGGCGCCGGCCGGCGCGGCCGAGCTCACCGTCGTCACCGCCGGCGACCAGAACATGGTCGATTACGTCAACGACTACCTGGCGCCACTGTTCGAGAAGCAGAATCCCGGCGACACGGTGCGCGCCGTCGGCACCGGGCCCGGCGATGCCGGCTCGCAGAAGATCATCGAGCGCTTCGAGGCGCAGGCCAAGGCGGGCGCGGAGAAATGGGACACCGACGTCGCCGTGGCGCATGAGAAGTTCATCGGGCCGATGGTCAAGGAAGGCTATCTCGAGGCCTATCGTGACAAGATCGACACCGGCAAGCTGGTGTCGAGCCCCAAGGCCGACATGGCGCTGGGCAGCCCGGTCAAGGGCTATGTCATGCCGATGTTCAACAGCCAGACGGCCATTGCCTATAATCCGGCGCTCCTGCCCGATCCGCCCAGATCCTATGAAGAGCTCGCCCAATGGGCGAAGGAGCACCCGAAGCAGTTCGGCTATAACGGCATCAAGGGCGGCGCCTCGGGGGTGAGCTTCGTCATGGGCTGGATCTATGCCTTCGGCGAGGGCGACGCCGACAAGCTGATGAACGGCCCATTCGAGGAGGCCGAGACGAAGAAATGGGACAAGGCCTTCGCCAGCCTGAAGGAGTTCACCGCCAACGCGACGCTCACCCCCGGCAATGCCGGCACGCTCGACATGCTGTCGCGCGGCGAGATCGCCATGGGGCCGGTCTGGGTCGACATGTTCTATTCGTGGCAGGCGGACGGAAGGCTGCCGCCCGAGCTCAAGCTCTTCCTGCCCGCGCCCGGCATGCCCGGCCAGCCGATGCACTACGTGATCCCGGAAAAGGCCGCGCACCGCGACCTCGCCGAGAAATTCGTGGCGCTGGCGACGAGCCCCGAGGTGCAGGCCGACGGCATCGTCAAGCGCTTCAACTGGTATCCCGGCATCGATGCGCAATATGTCAAGCCGAAGCTCGACGAGGCGACCTGGGACAAGCTCTTCGTCGACATCTCGCCGGAGGATCTTGCCAAATACGGCAAGCCTTTCCCGATCGCGCCCTACAACAATGCGATCCTCGAGGCCTATGAGCGCCAGAGCGCGCAGTGACCGGAGGTTTTGCGCTCGCCCCGCCGATGCGGGGCGAGGGTAGGCGGCCATGAACCGGCGGCTGCTCGGCCTCATGCTGGTGCTGCCGGCGCTCGCCATGATCGGCGTGTTCTTCATCCTGCCGCTCACCGTCTCGATCGTCGGCGCGTTCGAGACGGAGGGCGGCATGGGCCTCGCCAACTTCGTCAAGGCGCGCGAACTCTACAGCGAAGACATCCTGTTCAGCCTCCTCATCGTCACTCTCTCGACCGTCCTCATCGGACTCTTCGCCGTCGCCATCGGCGGCTATCTGACGCTCGGCGAGAACGCCCGGGCCGTCGCCGCCCTGCGCTGGCTCTATCGCTGGCCGCTGTTCATTCCCTTCATCGTCGTCGCCCAGACGCTGCGCACCTTCCTCGCCAAGAACGGACTCATGAACAACATGCTCATGGGCTCGGGCCTCATCACGCCCGACCAGGCGCTCTCCTTCCTCGACTGGCGCGGCATCGTGATCGCCTTCGTGTGGAAGCAGACGCCTTTCGTGGCGCTGCTCGTCGCCGGCGCCATGGCCGCGCTCGACCGCGGCACGATCGAGGCGGCGCGCAATCTCGGCGCGTCGCGCCTGCGCATCCTGGTCGAGATCGTGGTGCCGCAGGTGCTGGCGACGCTCGCCGTCGGCCTCATCCTCTCCTTCGTCATCATGATGTCGGTGCTGTCGGTGCCGCTGATGATCAACGCGCAATCGCCCACCATGATCACCGCCGACATCGCCTTCCGCATCAACGCCTATGGCGACTACGGCGTGGCCAACGCTCTGGGCTTCATCTCGCTCCTCATCACCTCGACCGTGGCCTGGCTCTATCTCAGGCTCTCGATCAGGGAGCGCGCATGAGCCAGGCGCGCACCGCCATCGCCTGGCTGGCGCGGGCGCTCGCCATCGGCCTCCTCGCCTTCGCCATCTTCGGGCCGCTCGCCAACCTCCTGCTGTGGACCGTGGCGGAGCGCTGGTATTTCCCGCATGCGCTGCCCTCGCAATATGGCTTCGGCTTCTGGGCGCGCGTGTTCTCGCCGCGCGGCGGCGCCCTCGATTCGCTCGGCAACAGCCTCCTGGTGGCGCTGCTCACCGTTGTCTTCGCGCTCCTCCTCGCCATCCCGGCGGGCTATGCGCTGGCGAGGCTCAAGCTGCCCTTCCGCGCCCTCATCCTGCTCGTCTTCCTCATCCCGCAGGCCTTCCCCAATCTCTCGGTCTATGTGAACGTGGCGCGGCTCTTCTACGAATTCCGCCTCAACGGCACGATCCCCGGCGTGGTGCTGGTGCACGTGACGCACGGCCTCGTCTATGCGGTGTGGATCGCCACCGCCGCCTTCGCCGCGGTCGAGCCCGAGCTCGAGGAGGCGGCGCGCTCGGTCGGGGCGGGGGGCTTGCGCGCCTTTCGCGACGTGACGCTGCCGCTCGCCATGCCGGGGCTGATGGCGAGCGCCATCTTCGTCTTCCTCGAATCGCTCGACGAGTTCACCGGCAGCTATTTCGTCGGCGCGCCCGACGTCGCCATGCTGCCGCTCCTCCTCTATTCGGCGGGCGCCGGCGGCAATTACCAGATCGCCTCGATCACCGCCCTTCTCCTCCTCATCCCCTCGATCGGCTTCATGCTGGTGGTGGAGCGCTTCCTCAAGGCGGATGTGCTGTCCAAGGTGGGACGATGAGCGGCAGGAAAAGACGCCGCGCACAAGCGGGCTTCGTCAGCGCGCTCCAGGTCGCGCGCCGGGCCGGCGTGTCGCGCTCGGCCGTGTCGCGCAGCTTCACGCCCGGCGCCAGCGTGGCCGAGGAAACGCGCGAGAAGGTGATCCGCGCGGCGGCCGAGCTCGGCTACCACGTCAACGACCTGGCGCGCGGCCTCCTGGCGCGGCAGAGCCGTCTCGTCGGGCTCATCGCGACACGGCCGGAAGTGGGCTTCCGCGCCCATCTGGTCAGCGCGCTGAGCAAGGCGCTGATCCGGCGCGGCAATGTGCCGGTGCTGATCACCATCGGCGAAAGCGCGGCCGAGCTCGCCGCCGCACAGCAGACGCTGCTCGGCCACCGCGCCGAGGCGACCATCATCCTCACCGGCTCGCCGCCCTCCGCCTTCGCCGAGCTGGCGCGGCGCAACGGCCAGCCCGTGATCGTGCTCGGCCGCTCCGAACCCCATGCCGACCAGATCCGCTGCGACGGCGCGCGCGCGGCGCGCCAGGCGGCGGCGCTCTTCGTGGCGAGCGGCCTCACGCGGCTGGGCCTCGCCGGGTCGCTGTCGGGCACGCCCGTCATGATCGAGCGCGAGACGGCCTTCGCCGCCGAGGCCCGCCGCCTCGGCGCGGACGTCGTGACGGCGCGGGGGGCCGATTCGGACTATGAGGGCGGCCTCGCCGCGGCGCGCCAGCTGCTCGCCGGCGGCAAGGCCCCCCAGGCGATCTTCTGCGTCAACGACCTGCTCGCCTTCGGCGTGATGGACCATGCCCGCCACGGCCGCGGGCTGGCGATCCCGCGCGATCTCAAGGTGATCGGCTTCGACGACGTGCCCGAGGCGCAGTGGCTCAACTACCGGCTCACCACCTTCCGGCAGGATCCCGCCCTCATCGCGCAGAAGGTCGCCAGGCTGCTCGACCGGCGGCAGAGCGCGCCCGGCCACGCGCCGGTCAAGGAAAGCTTCGCCGCACCGCTCATGGTGCGCGACAGCTTCATACCGCGGGAACCATGAGCCGATGACGAACCCCGTGAAGATCATCCAGATCTCCGACCCGCATCTGGTGCCGAGAGGCGGCAAGGTGCATGGCGGCGACCCCTTCGCGAAGCTCGCGGCCGCGATCGCCGACGTCAACGCGCATCACGGCGATGCGGCGCTGGTCGTGGTGAGCGGCGACCTCGCCGATGCCGGCGAGCGGGGCGCCTATGACGTGCTGCGCGAGGCTCTCGCCCGCCTCTCGCCACCCTTCCGCCTGATGGCCGGCAATCACGACGAGCGCGCGCTGATCCGCGAGATCTTCCCTGAAACCGCGGCGAGCGACGGCGGCTTCCTCCAGGACGCGATCGACCTGCCCGGGCTCCGCATCATCCTTCTCGACACGCTCGACCCCGGCCACGTCGCGGGCCGGCTCGATGCGGTCCGGCTGCGCTGGCTCGAAGAGGCGCTCGCCGGGGCGCAAGGCCGGCCGGTCCATCTCTTCATGCACCATCCGCCCTTTCCGCTCCACATGGCGGAATTCGATTCGCTGCCGCTCGCGGGCGCCGATGCATTGCGCGATCTCGTCACCCGGCACGGCCGGGTCCGCCATATCCATGCCGGCCATGTGCACCGCTTCGTGGCCGGCAGCTGGCACGACATCCCGGTCAGCGTCACGCGCAGCACCAGCCACCAGACGGCGCTGCGGTCCGGCATGGGCTGGACGCTCGGACCCGAAAGGCCGGGCTACGCCGTCATCCTGGTCGAGGCGGCGGGCACCATCGTGCATTTCCACGAAATCGAGGCGTGAAAGGGAGACCGCTCCCTATTGCGGCGCGGCGCCGCCCGCCACCGCATTCGCCGCCGCAAGCCAGTCGCCGACGACCTCGATGTCCTCGTCGCCGAGCAGATGGCCGCGAGCGACGCGGCGCGCATCGACCGTGGCGCCGCGATTGCGCAGCAAGGCCTCGAGCGCCGGCGCGAAGGGCGCATAGATCCTGTCGAGCTTGCCGGCGATGGTGAGAAAGCGCGCCCCGTGCAGATCGGCCGCGGGAACGGCATGCAGGACGGGCATGGCGCGCAGCAGAACCGCGCGGTGCACAAGGTCCGGATAGAACAGCGTCATCGCGGCGATCAGGTTGGCGCCGTTGGAATAGCCGATGAAGACGGTGCGATCGAGGTCGAGCTTCTCGGCCGCCATCGTCGCCTCGAGGAAGGCGGCAAAGGCGCGAGCCTCCTTGCGGATGTCGGCCTGGTCGAACTCCACGGCCGAGAGGCGCGCATACCAGCGCTTGATTCCCTTCTGGACCACCCGGCCGCGCACGCCGAGAAGCGTCGCATCGGGCGCGACCCGCGCCGCCAGCCTGAACAGGCTCGCCTCGTCGCCGCCCGAGCCATGCAGCAGGACGATGGTCTCGCCGGACGGCTCTTCCGGACGCTTGAGGCGATAGATGAAGTGGCGGGTCCGGGTGACCGGCTCGGTAATGACGGTGGCCTTGGCGGCGCCGCTGTCGCGCAGCGGCGCCTTGCGCGACGAGGCGCCTTGCGTGCGCTCCCCGCGCGCGTCGCAGGCCGCGACGGCGGCGCCCGCTTCCACTGCCGCGGGCTCGCCGCCCGGGCAGAGCGATGAATCGCGGGCAGATGCCGGGGCTGCGCCAATCGCCAAGGCGACCAGTATTGCCGGCGCGACAGACGCAAGGAAGCGATAAGGGATCATTGATGTCAGCCGTTGCCTGTTCGACACTGTCTCCGCCCGGCCGCGCCTGGCGCGGCCACAAGACTCACGGATCGGAATCTCCCTCCGGGGCCGCCCTGGAGTGCGCGGCGGCGGGCTGGATAGCAAGATCAACCTGAATGTCACGTGAATAGTGCGCGCGCGAACCAGTTTCACGCGGGAACGCAGATGTTCCGGCGCCGGAACTTTCCTCGAATTCCAAAGACAGCGACCGAGCCGCCGGGCGGACCCAGGCTTCGGGACTGCTCCTCCGGCCGATCGAAGTCAGAACCGTGAACTGTGGCCTTTTGACCACAGCCGCAGGAAAAAGCGCCTCGCCACCAAGCCTTCGCCATTGACCTCTTCCGGTCCATGGTCGAAATTGTTCCCTTGGGGAATAGGGACCAATGAACCATCGACTGCTTTTCAGCGCCGCCTTCTTTCTGACCGGGCTCGGCACCGCCTGCGCGAGCGACCTGCCCGCCACATTCGACAGCGACTGGACGGGTTTCTATGGAACCTTGTCCGCCGGCTATTCCGACATCTCGACCGACGGCTCACAGACCTACCTGGAATCCACCCTTCCACCCGTCGAGGAGACCGACAGGGACAGCGACGGATCCGGCGGCGGCATCTTCGGTGCCGGCGTCGGCTACAATCACGACTTCGGCAGCCTCGTCCTCGGCCTCGAAGGCGACATCAGCATGGTGACCAATGACGGTCAGCTCAGCATGAAGGACAGTGTCGACGTCGACTATGACTGGTTCGCCACCGGCCGCCTGCGGGCCGGCGTCGATCTCGACGGCACCCTCCTCTACGGTACCGGCGGCGTCGCGGCGCTCAATGCCGGATTCGACGACGGGAGCGACCACGAAGACGTGACCTTCTTCGGCTGGACGGCGGGCGGCGGCATCGAGCATATGATGTCGGAATCGTGGACGGTGCGGCTCGAGGCGCTCTATGCGGACTTCGGGTCCGAGAACTTCCACCTGTCGCCAGGCGAATTCGGCGACGTCGATACCGAGATCGACACCGAGATGTTCGTGATCCGCGCCGGGATCAGCCTGCGTCTTTAAGATCCGACCCGGCCAGCCTCGCCAGATCGCCCACGGTTTCCACATGAGCGAAGGCGAAGGGATTGATTTCGGTGCCGCGCGCTTCTGCAAGCTCCGCCGCCAGCCTTTCTATGGCGAGGCTGTCGAGGCCCTGGATCTCCAGCAAACGGCTTTCCGCGGTCAGACCGGCGACCGGCGTCTCGAGAGCCCGGTTGATCATGGCGATGACGTCGGCGACGGTCTTATCGGTCATAGGTGAAGGTCTTCCTGTCCGAGGGCAAAAGGCCGAGGAGAAACTGGCTGCGCCGCCCGCTCCTGTCGAAGCTGCGGATCTCGTCGCGCAAATAGCCTTCGATCCTGAAGCCGAGGCGGCGCAACGGCACCAGGGCGGCGAAGTTCTTCTCCCATACCTGGGCCGTGGCCTTCTCCAGACCGCGGCGCAAGAAGAATTCGTCGAACAGCGCCGAGCCGACCTCCTCGAAAACGCATTTGCCGCGCCAGTTGCGGTCGCCGATGAAGCCCGCGGCCTTGGCCAGGGCGTGCGTCATGTTCACATCGAGGAGGAACAGGCCGATGAGATCACGCGATTTTTTCTCGAACACACCGATCAGATAGCGCGTCCTGTCGTCGAAGCCCGCCATGAAACGCACGACATCCTTGGGCGAGAGCCGTCTGGCCGGCATGTTGAGCGCAGCCATGAGCTCCGGATTGCCGATCCATGCCCGAAACAGGCCGGTCGCATCGCGCTCGGTCATGCTCCGGACCAGGAAGCGCTGCGTCTCGGCATCTATCGGCGTTCCGCGGACGGCTTGGACCATCATCAGGCGACGGACGATACAGGTTCCACAGCGGCGGAGCGGTGAAGGTCGCGGCGTCCCTCCCACAGGCCGAAATGATCCAGCACATGCCGGGTCTGGCAGTAGACGATCAAGGCATAGCCGATCTGCGAAATGAGGTCCGGCCGTCTGAGGACGAGCTTCTCCAACCGGGACAGCAGCAATTTCTCCGCATCGCCGCGCCTGGCCAGGGCGCCGGCCAGGCGCGCTTCGACCAGGCTGAACACCTGCAGGCCGCGGCGATTGATGTTGGCCGGAGCCAGTTCGGCGAATTGCTCAAGCCGCCTGAACCAGTTCTCGGGGGAAAACACCTCATTGAGCAGCCAGCGCAGGCCGGAGCGCAGGGCTTCAGGCGACATGAGCAGGGGAGCGATATTCGTATCCGTGAGATTGCCCTCGCCGATATATCCCGCTTCCACAAGCCTCCCCTCGGCTTTGATGCGATCCCACAAAGGCGTGCCATAAGGCGCGACGAGGAGACCGACCTGGATGACGGGCGCCGGAATGGCGGCGATGAATTTCGCCTGCCGCTCGAATATATCCTGCCCGTCGTGATCGAAGCCGACGATCATCCCGCATAAGGGCATCAGGCCGGTCGAGGCGATCCGCCTGATCTCCCCGGCCAGATCCACCCGCATGTTCTGGCGCTTCTGGACTTCCTTGAGCGATGCCTCGTTCGGCGTTTCGACACCGATGAAGCAGCGATCCAGGCCCGCTTGCACGGCCAGATTCAGGAGATCGAGATCGCGCGCGGCATCGACCGACAACTGGGTGACCAGCCGCATGCGCCCATCCGGCTGCCTGCCGTTCCAGTCCCCGATCATTTCCAGCAAAGCGCGCGCCCGCTTCCGGACGATGGTGAAATTGTCGTCGGCGAGCAGAACGTCCCGACAACCGAGCCGATAGAGCTGGTCCAGCTCGGCGATGACCTGGCCCGGCTCCTTCCAGCGCTGCTTGCGGCCGAGATACTGGATCACGTCGCAGAACTCGCATTCGAACGGACAACCGCGCGATGTCTGCACCTGGCCGGCCATGCCCTGCTTCAGCGGATAGAGATCCCATCGCGGGACCGGGCTGGCTCGCAGGTCCGGCTTGCCGCCCCGGTATTCGGGCTTCGGGCAGCCCGCCTCGATATCGGCGAATATCCCGGCAGCGATGTCCTCCATCTCGCCGATGACCAGCACATCGGCATGACCCCGGAGGTCCTGCGGCCAGAGGCTTACATGGGGGCCGCCCACCAGGACCAGCTTGCCGCGCTTGCGGAACTCCGCGGCCAGCGTCTTCATGCGCGCCCGCTGCGAGACTTTGGCTGTTATCGCAATGACTTCGGCCTTGGTCTCGAAATCGGCATCGTCGCTGCGCTCATCGCAGATTTCGATGGACCAGCCGGCGGGAACGAATCCCGCCAGGGTGGGAACCGTGAGATCGGCGAGGATCGGAAAACGGCCGATATTGGCCGCGGCGAGCACCTCGCTGCTGAAAATGAAGGGGGCAGCCTCACGCGGATTGATGATATAGATCGATTTCGGCATCCGTCCCCGCCCGCTCCCTGCGCGCAAACCTGCCGATAAAGCGTGTTGGCTCAAGCGGAATCGTCATCACGCTTCATCGCATTGTTTGCGCATGATCTTTCGGAAAGCCGGTACCCACTTTTCCGGACCATGCGCCAGTGAACCACGAATAGGGCCCAAGGGCAAACGGAGACCGGATTGCGTGCCACGACCGCCGCCCCAGGAGCCGACGAACGTTGGAAGCTCCGGGGAAGACGAGGTCATCCGCGAGGGCACGGGCGAATACCGGCGCGATTTTCCCAGGACCAGGACGAAGCTCAAGTGAAAGCCGAAGTGCACGAAGAGCGTGGGCGGCTCATTCATCTTTCTCCGCCGCGCCGGCCGCCAGCTCTTCCGCCTTGCGCGCCTCGTCCTCCAGCCGCGCCGCCAGCCTGAGATAGTTGTGCGCCGAGGTGGCGTTGAGGGCCGAATCCGCCAGGGCCCTCGCCTGCGCGGCCATGACCCGGAAGTTCCTCGCGCTGGAAATGGAGGCGTCTTCTTTTTTCACGCGGTGAAACAGGCTGTCCGGCGGGCGGGATGGGCATTGCTACCTATTCTCCCGGGCCGTGGTTTGAACCTAATGTCGGACTGCCTCGTGCAGCAGAGGCGGGCCGCATTGCACCTCTCTCCCGCATCCTGTGACAATGCGGCCCACCTTTCGCGAGGAGACCCGCGCATGGCGCGGTCTCGTCGCGGTCGCCGCCCTTGACAGGGGAACCGGAAAACTGAAACTGGTGGGCGTGGCCAGCCGCCCCATGGGGGATGTGGAGATTCCCATTGGCCACGCCCTATGACGCTCACGGCGCCAACCTCCCTAGATCCCTTTGGGCGCGATCCCGTTTCCGGATCATGCCCGATGCGAAACATTCTCCGGGCAAACGGAAACAACGCCAATGGGTATCATTGCCCATACAAGGCGCGGGCCGGCGACTCTAACCTCATCCTTCCGGCGATCGCAGGGATGAGACTGCGTCCTCGCCGCGAACCGGCGGAGACTGCGAGAGTGTCCCAAGACAGATCCTTTTCCCAGCTCTGGGAGAACCAGCAGCGGCGATGGGACGACTACCGGCAGCCCAGGCTGCTCTGGCTGTGGGCGGCGATCGCGTCGGCGGCTCTCACCATTGCCGTCGGCTTCACCGCAGGTGGGTGGACCACCCGGGCCGCGGCGGAGAGGATGGCGGCGAAAGCCGCCAATGCGGCCCGGGTGGAGCTCGTCGCCACGGTCTGCGCCACGAACTTCGCCAATTCCTACGGCTACCAGATCCGCCTCGATGCGCTGAAGAAGGCCAGCGAGCTCAAGCGAACCGCCATGCTGCAGAACGAGGGATGGGTCACGCTCGCCGGCATGGAGGAGCCGCTCGCCGCGGCGGCAGTCCTGTGCGCCGACAAGCTCGCCAACAAGCCGCCGGCGCCGGCCCCGGCAAATGCCATGACCACGACAAATGCCTCGAACGGCTGACCCGCCGACTGCTGCCGCAAAGGGGCTCATGGGGACGCGCTGCGGTCGATCTCGAGCGCCAGCCTGATCAGTTGCGAAAGGCTGGTCACTTCGAGCTTGGCGTAGATGCTGGCACGGTGATGATCGACGGTCCTCACGCTGATCGCCAGCATCGAGGCGATCGCCAGCGTCGAATAGCCGTCGGCCACCAGCCGCATCACGTCGCGTTCGCGGTTGGTCAGGCGGTCATATTTGAGCCGGATCTCGGCGCGCCTCTTGTCGTCGGCCCTCGCCTCCCTGGCAAGGCTCACCGCCGCGGCGATGGACGACACCAGCCGCGCATCGTCGATCGGCTTCTCGATGAAGTCGAAGGCCCCCTCCTTCATGGCCCCCACCGCCATGTCGATGTCGCCATGGCCGGTGATGATGATGACGGGGAGCCACGGCGCCCTGGTCTTGAGCAGGCGCTGCGCCTCGAGCCCGTTCATGCCCGGCATCCGGACATCGAACAGCACGCAGCTCAGCTTCCTGTCCTTCAGTCCGGTGAAGAAGGCCTCGGCGCTCTCACAGAGCTCCACTTCATAGCCATAGGTCTCGAGCAGCGCCTTCAGCGAATTGCGGATGGCCGCCACGTCGTCCACGACGGCGATGCGAAGGCTAGCGCTCATTCGCTTCGGCCGGCTGGTGCACGCGCAGCGTGAAGACGAAGCACGTCGCATCGGCGGCACTCTCGTCGAGGCCTATCTCGCCGCCATGCGCGGAAATGATGCTGCGGCACAGCGCCAGGCCCAATCCCAATCCGTCCTCCTTGGTGGTGGCGAAAGGCTGAAACAGCTGGCCCCGGAGCTCACGCGGCACGCCGCCGCCCGAATCGGCGATCCTGACCGTCACATGAGCGCCCTGCGGCGGGTCGCGCTTCACCGAGAGCGCGATCCAGCGCTCCCCCGCCGGCCTCGCCATGACCGCGTCCTTGGCATTGCGCAGAAGGTTGATCATGACCTGCTGTATCTGAATCTCGCTGGCCCAGACCGCCGGTATCGAGCGCGGCAGCTCGACCGACAGATGGATGCCGGCGGAGCGCAGCTCGGCCTCCATCAAGGCGAGGCTGGTGGATACGATGTGACGGAGGTTGGCCTTGCGGATGCGCTTCTCGCCACGGCGCAGGAAGTTCCGTGTGCGGCGGATCAAGCCCGCGGCATGATCGACCTGGGCCACGGTCTCGTCGAAGAGCTGCTGCGCCTTGGCCGGGTCGGCCTTTTGGCTGGAGAGGACGCGCTGCAGGGCCCGCATATAGACCTTGATGGCCGAAAGCGGCTGGTTGAGCTCATGCGCGAGCGCCGCCGCCATCTCGCTCACCACGGCGACGCGCGAGGAATGGAGAAGCAGCGACTGGCTCTGGTTCAACTGCTCCTGGCTCAGCGTCAGCGCCTCCTTGAACAGGCCGCGCTCATGCACCGTGGTGCCGAGGACGAGACCGGTCACCGACAGCGACGACATCAGGAGCTGCAGCTCGGTCGCGGTGGAGAGCGACTGCTCGCGCCAGTAGAGAATGGTCATCATGCTGGTATCGGTGATGAGCACGCTGAAAATGGCGCCGCTCAGACCCCGCATGACCGAGAGAACGACGACCGGCACGAACAGCAGATAGAAGAACTTGAAGTCGTCGGTGACGTCGAGGCCGAAAACGGCAAGCGAGATGAGCACGATCGCGACCGTGCCTGAGGCGAGCACGAGCGCATGCCGGCGGGCATAGGCGAGAGGATTGCGGTCGTGGAGGGCGAAGAGGAACACCGGCGTCACGGTCAGGATGCCGATGATGTCGCCGACCGCCAGGGTGAAGGCGGGCGACAGCAGCACCTCGGGCGGGATGCGGCGGATCAGGACGGCAAGGCCGGCCTGGGTTCCGGCGAAGAGGAAAGCGGTGAGCACGGTGAGGAGGATGAAGCGCACCAGGAAGCGGATGGAGTCATGGCCGAAATCGTCGAGCCATCGGCGGATGAGCATGCCGGGCACGGCATAGGCCAGCGCATAGCCCAGGCTGGCCGGCAGCTCGACGGTGAGGAAGGGCGCCGCCCGCGTCGTCCAGTCGGCGACGATGTGGCTGATGACCGTGAGGAGGACGATGGGTGGGCCCAGCAGGGCGCTCGCCGCGACGGTGAGGCCGGTCTCGGGACTCCAGGGCGAGGCGGCGAGACGCGCCAGGGGATAGAAGTTCGTGACGCCGTGAAGCAGGACGAAGCATGGGCAGAACAGGAGCGACAGCACGATCCGGCGCCTGGCCGGCGCGTCCGTGCCGTCAGGCCCGGTGTTTCCGGCCAGGTTTCCCGATACCCGCTGCCACAGGCGGGCGGTCGACCAGCTTTCTTTCGGGAGCCGCGTCAGCAACCAGAATTCCTCGCGCTCGTGGGTTGGCCCGGATTGTACCGCTTTACCGGCGATGAGGCGAATAGGCGGGAAGCAGTGGCGCCAGAGCCTACCCCCGCAGCGCCGCCCATCCATGGGTAATGCTACCTATTCAAATCCCGGGATGCGGCATGCAAGCTTCGGGACACCTTGGAACGGAGCAGGAGTCACCACAATGACCCACCTATCCCATGACCAGGTGAATGCCGGAACGGCGCGACAGGGAGGGCCCGAGGCAAAGCCGGCGCAGTCGCCGCATCAAGTGCAGATGGTCGTCGTCGGCACCCTCCTGTTCGTCGTCCTCTCGGTGATCGCCGAATATGTTCTGGGGGAATTTGCCGGCCTCAATATTGGTCAGGATTTTGGCGTGATCCTCGGCGGAACGATCGTGTTCGGCATGGCCGTAGGATTGGCGGTGAGCGCGGTCCACAGCTGGACCCATCATCCGCGCGGGCATTGACAGATCGGCAAGATCCGTCCCGCCGCCGACTTCATAAGCATCCCCGCGGGCGCGCCGTGGCCCTCTTCGGCGCTCCACCGAGGGGCCCGCAAGCCCCCACCGTCTCCGCTTGCGGGCCCCGAGGGGTGTTCGACCGCCAGCCCTGGAAGCTGGCCGGTATCGGCAAAAAGGGAGAGACCATGATGCGTTGGGACAAGCCCGGCCCGAGGAGCGGCAGGCGCCTTCGCGATCTGGTCCGTCGGGTGGCGCTGTGGAGCGCCCTCGGCCTCGTCCTCGGCCTGATCATGGGCAGCAGCGTCGTATCCTGACCTGAGCGTGATCGGGAAAAGCGAGCACAGGTTTTCCACAAAGCTCATGCGCAAACGCAAACAAGATGAATCGTGACAGCGATTCCGCCTGAAGCTTTTGCGCCTCGGTGAGCGGCGCTTTTCTCGGGCATGATCGACCCGCAACATGTGCCGCGAGGCCTCACCTGCCGGTTCTCGGCATCGTCCGACCTATTCCTTGTTCAGGTAATGCTTCTCCAGAAACGCGGAACGAAAGTTCTGCGGCGGTGTGGAAATGTCGGGGCGGCCGTCCGGCGTGAAATCGAGCAGGTTCCAGTAGGGCCATACCGTGTCGACATGGTTCGAGGACAGCTCGGTGGCCCAGAAATGAAAGATCCGCCCATCGGTACGCCTGAACACGTGCATCATCGGAAGTTGCATATCATCGTTTTCGCCCTGGCATTTGTAATCGGCCTGGAAGGTCGAGCCATGACCCGAGAGAAGTGGAATCTGCGACCAACCCCTGTGCCTTGCCCAGGCATCGATCTTCTCGGGCGGAGCTTTTGCAATGGCGGCAAAGGCGGCGCTGTGGGAGACCGAATACCAGGCGCGGTCGAAGCCATCCATCAGCGAGGTGCAGGACATGCATGGCTTGTCCCAGCCCGGCCCGAACATGAAGGAATAGAGCAGCAAGGTGTCCTTGTCGCCGAAGAGCTCGGAGAATCGCACCGGCTTGCCGACCTTGCCGTCATTGGCCCACTGGAAGACGTAATCCTCCTTCAGCTCGCCGCCGCGCGGCAGCATCCGGCGCTTGGCCGCCACCGCCTTCACCTTGTCGACGAGTTCCTGCTCGTCCTCCAGCAACGCATTGCGTGCCGCACGATATTCGGAGCCTTCGTTCGGAAAGCGCATGCCGCTCATGTCCGTCTCCCTTGTCTGCCGCCCGGTCCGCTCCCGTTTCCGCGCCGCCGCTCGGCATAGGCGCGGGCGACTTCGGCGCCGAACAGGACGAGCTGTGCGGAATAATACACCCAGATCAGCACGACGACGAGCGAGGCCGCCGCGCCATAGGTCGATTCGAGACCCTGCTTGCCGATATAGACGCCGATCAGGAAGCGGCCAGCCTCGAAAAGCAGCGCCGTGACGAAGGCGCCCGGCAGCACGTCGTGCCAACCGACGTCGATGTCGGGCAGCCATCTAAACATCATGACGAAGAGAAGCGTCGTGACGACAAGCGACACCGCGAAGGTCACCACCTGGAAGAACCCCTCAGGAAAATAGGACGACAAAGCCGTCCCCATGGCGGAAAGGGCCGTGGTGATGAGCAGCGACACCAGAAGCAGAAAGCCCATGGCGAGCACGCCGGCCAGCGAGACCGCATATTTGCGCACGAAGCCCCAAAGGCCCGAAGCCGGGCTCGCCGTGGCGCTCCAGACGAGGTTCAGGGCGTCCTTGAGCTGGACCACCACGGTCACGGCGGCAACGAGCATGGTGACGACGCCGAGCAGGCTCATCAAGATGCCCTCGGTTGGCTTTCCGGCGCCGGCGAGCAGGCTTTCGATGCCCCTGGCGCCCTCATCGCCCACCAGGCCGGCAAGTTGCGCGCCGAGTTCTCCGCGAACCGCCTCGGCGCCGAAAACGAGGCCCGCGATCGAAATCGAGATCAACATCACCGGACCCAGCGCGAAGAGTGAATAGAAGGCCAGCGCAGCGCCTTGCGTCGACATGCCGTGGGAAAGCCAACCCGCTGCCGCCTCGCGCAGAAGCGCCCACCAGAGCCTGGGCGCGAACAGGCCGGGCCTCGAGTCGGCGGCCGATCGGGTCTTTGTCGGGGTCAGGCGTCGGGATTTCATCCTGAGGACCGGTCTTTCATCTCCAGCCGGTCAACCGGCCGGCGGCCCGCCTTGTTCCCGCCGCGTCCGGACCGGCGGCGAACCCCGCCATCCGAGGTAATTTCTCGTCATATTACTTGAAGGAACCGGAGCGCCGCCGAGACGGTTGTTCCGCCGACGACGAAAACCTTATCCGGCAAGCGAAGGAGAAAACGCATGACAAGGAAGACCCGCAGCCGCGCAGCCCGGACCCATGCAATCGACGGCTTTGACCGGTCGTTCTTTCTTTGGCTGCTTGCCAGCCTGGTCATGGCGACGATGATCTCCGGCGTCGTCGCCATGTGGGCCGTCATGAGCAACGCGCCCCCCTTCGGCTGACGCGCCTGTCGCGGTCGAGAAACAATTTTCGCATAACAGGGAATAGCAGGGAATTTTCGAGGAGCCCGCTGTCCTGCCATGCGCAACATACGCGGATCTGCTCATCGTTTCACGGCGGGAGAGCCCAGCATCGGAGGGAGGGCTGCTTCGCCCGCGTCGTGAATGGTGCGCACAGGGACTTCCTCCTCGAGCATGAGGCAGGCGGCATTTCCAATTGGAAAAAATCGGCGAATTCATGGATGGATCAGAGCGTTAGGTTATTTCGCCGATTTCGCCGGAGCTTTTATGGCCGCCGCCGCTTTCCAAATGGAAAAAATCGAGGATTTTCGAACAATATCCAAAGGTTGTAATGTTCCGGAAAGCTGCAGCAGCACCGCAACAGATCGAGAGCGGCCATTGTCCGGGCCTAAAAGCAATGCGCCCCGCAGTGATCGCCGCGAGGCGCATATCTTCCGATTCTGGAATTTTCCAACTATCACGTCATGTGCAAAAAGTCAAGGAAAATGCAGTCTTCGCAAGAGCGAGGGACTCTGCACCCAACCCGCAGAACGAGAGAAGGTGACGCATCGGGCCCATCAGCTATTGCCGGCGGCGATGAAGCCCGAGTCGTTGCGCCCCTGAACCCGCATGTTGTTCTGGACATGGGTGACGCCCGACACCCGCTCGGTGCAGATCTCGGCGCGGCGGCGCTGATCGCGGCTCGGCACCGTGCCGGAAAGCGTCACTTCGGTGCCCGACACCTCGACCTCGATGTCCGTCGCATCGACGGCGCCATCCTCGGTCAGCCGGTCGCAGACATCCTCGCGGATGCGGTCCTCCGAGCGGGCATAATTCCTGGGGCCGCGGCCGCGGAATTTATCCATGCGGCGGCGGTGCTCGGCTTCCTCGTCGCCGAACCAGGAAGAGACCTCGTCGGTGGCGCGATCCCATACGTCACGCTCCTCGTTCCAGTCGCGCTCGCCGCCATAGCCATAGCGGGGCTCGCGGCGCCAGGCCTCTCCGCGCCAGCCGCGGCGCTCGGAAGGACCATAGGCTTCCGAGGCGTGGCTCGAGCCATAGCGCGCGGTCCGCTCTCCGGCCAAACCGGGCGAGCGGTCATCACCTTCGAAGCCGAGGCGTTCGCCAAAGTGCCGGTCGCGGCCACGACCACGGCTTTCGCCATGTGCATCTCCATCGCCGTAAGAGGCTCCGCTGCCGCGACCATAGATCGAGCGCTGATAGCGTTCGTCATCGTCACGGCCCTGCCAGGATCGGCGGCCATGTCCATAAGTCCAGTCCTGCCGGTCTTCCATCCGGTCCTCGTCGCGGAACTGATGGCGCTCGTATCGGCGCTGCCCTGCCATGGAACTCTCCTTCCTGCTGCATGGGTGAAGTCCCCGTGATGGGGCACAAACGTGAAGCTCAGCACCGGGTTCCTTATCCGTCCGCCGAAATCGCGGCGACATTCACCCCTTCTGCGCGCTGGCGGAGGCTGAGCCGAGCTTACGACGTACGAGAGTCCTTCAGGCTGCGACCGGCTCGTCCGCAAACTCCCGACCGACGCTCTCGCGCAGCGAGAATGCCGCCACCGCCGAGATCGCGGCGCAAGCCATGATGTAGAGTGCCGGCACCGCGGGATGGCCGGTGGTCTCGATCAGCCAGGTCGCGACCGCGGGCGCCGTGCCGCCGGCGAGGCCGAAGGACAGGTTATAGGCCGCGGAGACCGCGGAGCAGCGCACATGGCGCGGGAACACCTCGCAGAGCACGATCGGATTGACCGAACCATAGGATCCGATCAGCAGGGTGAAGCCCAGTTGGCCGAGGAAGACATAGAAGGCCTCGCCGGTGCGCATCAGCTCGAACAGCGGCCAGGAGAACAGCAGGAGGCCGACCGCGGCGCTCACCAGGATCGGCTTGCGGCCGATGCGGTCGGAAAGGCGCGACATGACGAGGACGACGCCGATGAGAATCACCATGTTGAGCGAGTTGATCTGCAGTGCGGTGCGTGCGCCGAGGTCGGCGGCGAGCTTCAGCCAGGCGATGATATAGACATAGATGAGGTAGAAGGTGACGGCATTGACCAGGCTGATGGCCACCGCCTGCAGCATGGCTTTTGGATGCTCGCGCAGCGCCTGGAGGAGCGGCGAGCCTTCCCTGGCCACCGGCTTGTCGAAGGGCATGCGCCGTCTCAGGATGAAGCCCGCTACGCCCACCAGCACGCCGAAAATGAAGGGAATGCGCCAGCCCCAGGCGACGACCTGCTCGAGCGGCAAGGCGTTGAGGACGAGCGCGCCTACGGCGGAACCGAGGAGGATGCCGCCGGTGGCGCCGAACACCGCCCAGGCGCTGGCGGCGCCGCGCCGCTCCGGATGGGCGGTCTCGGCAAGGAAGACGGCCGAGCTCGTATATTCGCCGCCCACCGCCAGACCCTGCATCATGCGGCAGGCGAGCATCAGTATCGAGGCCCATATGCCGATCTGGCCATAGGTCGGAAGAAGACCCATGACGAGGGTCGGCACCGCCATGGCCACCACCGACCAGAGCAGCGCCGGTCCGCGGCCGACCCGGTCGCCGATATGGCCGAAGAGAATGGCGCCCAGGGGCCGCATGAAGAAGCCGACGGCGAAGACCGCATAGGCGGCGAGGAGCGAAGTGCGCGGATCGTCGGCCGGGAAATACAGGCTGCCGATGGTGCGGGCGAAGAAGCCGTAAATGGCGAAATCATACCATTCCATCACGTTGCCGACGATGCCGGCCCAGACGACGCGCCTGCGGCCGCGATGGACCTCCCCGGGGGATGCCGCCATTATGCCTGCCATGATGGACCCCCTGCCCGCCGCTGTCTTCCGCACCCGTCCGACGATACGGATGACGCTAGGATACCGTGGAACGTCCGATGCCCACAAGGGCGCGACGGAGCGCCCTGTGGCATCACCCTCGCTTTCATGAGATGATCGAAAGGCCGATGAAGAAAAAGATCCTTCTCAAGCGCGCCTATGATCCACCGGCCGGGAGCGACGGCACCCGCATCCTGGTCGACCGCCTGTGGCCGCGCGGCATCTCCAAGGAGAAGGCGGACGTGGAGCTCTGGCTCAAGGACCTGGCCCCCAGCCACGAATTGCGCAAGACCTTCCATGGTCATCCCGACGAATGGAAGGCATTCGTCAGCGCCTACAAGAAGGAGCTCAAGAGCGATGCCGCGCAAGCGGCGTTAGCGGAGCTCGAGGCCCGTCTGCACAAGGGACCTGTCACGCTTCTCTATGCGGCGCGCGATGAGCGCCACAACAATGCCGTGGCGCTGAAGGCCTGGCTCGAGGAGCACCTATAAACCGGAAAGCGCGTCGTCATGACCGCCCGCCGACCCGGCCGTCATCCTGCTCGACGGTGCCGTCACCGAGGCCTATAGCAGGGGCGTGCCCCATGCGACGACGGCCGCAAAGGCTGCCGCCTCGACGATCCTCGCACATGGAGCATGACCTTCGAGCCCCCCACTCGAGCGAACCATGATCGATCCTTTCGAACACACGGCGCTGGGCAGGCCCGCCGCCATCCCGGCGTCGCCGCAAGAAGGCCAACCCGCAGGCCGGGACGCTCTATCTCGCCCGCTTCACCTGTCCTGAATTCACCTCGCTCTGTCCGGTGACCGGCCAGCCCGATTTCGGCCACCTGGTCATCGATTACGCACCCGACCGCCTCCTGGTCGAATCCAAGTCGCTGAAGCTCTTCCTGCACAGCTTCCGCAATCACGGCGCCTTCCACGAAGACTGCACAATCCATGTCGCCAAAAGAGTCTGCGAAGCCGCCAGGCCCGCCTGGCTGCGCATCGGCGGCTACTGGTATCCGCGCGGCGGCATCCCCATCGACGTCTTGTGGCAGACGGGCGACCCGCCCGAGGGCCTGTGGATTCCCGAGCAGGGTGTGGCAAGCTATCGCGGCCGCGGCTAGCGCGCATCCCGGCGAAGTGAAATCGCTTCGCCGAAAAGGATTCGCGCCAAATCAATATGTTGGAGCAAATCCTGATCGCCAAAGTCTTCAACCCCGGATCGGGTCCGGGGCTGGCTTTTGGCGGGATTTGCTCTAGACAGGATCATGACTCAAACGATCGAAGGACTGCGCCGACGCGAAGGCCTGATCTTCCTCCTGGGTTTCGCCCTGTGCATCCCGGCCGCCAACTGGCTCATCCTCAATGTCGGGACGGCTTGCCTGCCGGGCGAGCCCTGCCTCATTCCCGTGGCGCCTGGCGTGGCGGCGCCGAGCGGCGTGATCGTGGTAGGTCTGGCCCTGGTGCTGCGCGATCTCGTCCAGCGCCGGCTCGGCATCAAGATCGCGGGTGCAGGCATTCTCTTCGGCGCGCTCCTCTCGGCGCTCTTCGCGCCCAAGGCCCTGGTCGCCGCCTCGGCCGTGGCCTTCCTCCTGTCGGAGACGGCCGACCTCCTCGTCTACACGCCATTGCAGAAGAAGGGACTGATGCTCGCCGTCTTTGCCAGCAGCATCGTCGGGCTCGTCGTCGAGCGGCTCGGACTCAAACCCGCCTGATGATCGTCACACGCCGCAGGATCCTGACAACGGCCGCCGGGCTTCTCGCCGGCGGGCTCGGGATGCCGGGCCTGAGCCGGGCCGCGGCACGGCCCATCGTCAGCCATGGCGTCCAGTCGGGCGACGTCGACGGCACTTCGGGCGTGGTCTGGGCGCGCAGCGACCGGCCGGCGCGGCTCCATATCGAGATCGCGACCACCGAGAGCTTCGCGGATGCGACGAGACTCGAGCCCGTCGACGCGCTGCCGTCCTGCGACTTCGCGGCGAAGCGTCTCCTCACCGGTCTGCCGTCCGGCCAGACCATCTTCTACCGCATGCGCTTCGCCGATCTCGGCGATGTCAACGGCGTGAGCGAGCCGGTGGTCGGGCGTTTCCGCACCGCGCCCGAAAGCGGGCGGCCGGTGCGCTTCGTCTGGTCCGCCGACACGGCGGGCCAAGGCTTCGGCATCAACGTGGAAGACGGCGGCATGAGGACCTACGCGGCCATGGCGATGCACGATCCCGATTTCTTCCTCCATTCCGGCGATACCATCTATGCCGACGGTCCCATCAAGCCGGAAGTCGGGACCGCGAACGGCCTGTGGAAGAACATCGTGGCGGAAGGCGTCGACAAGGTCGCCGAGACGCTCGGCGAATTCCGCGGCCGCTTCAAATACAATCTGCTCGATGCGAATCTTCGCGCCTTCAATGCGCAGATTCCCACCTTCTGCCAGTGGGACGATCACGAAGTGGTCGACAACTGGTCGAGCGGCAAGGATCTGAGCGGCGATGACCGCTATACGGAAAAGTCCATCGACGTGCTGAGCCGGAGAGCGGCCCGGGCCTTGCACGAGATGATGCCGATCCGGCGGGCACCGGGCGATCCCGGCCGCATCTACCGCAAGATCTCCTATGGTCCGCTGCTCGACGTGTTCTTCCTCGATCTCAGGAGCTATCGCGGCGCCAATGGAGCGTCGCTGGAGAAGGCGGTGACGCCCGCCTCGCGCATTCTCGGCGCCCGCCAGCTCGCCTGGCTCAAGCAGGCGCTGCGGACGTCACGGGCGACATGGAAGGTGATCGCGTGCGACATGCCGCTCGGCCTCATCGTGTGGGACGACTGGCGGACGAAGACCGGCGTCGAGGCCGTGGCGAACGGCGATCACGGCGGACCGCTCGGCCGCGAGCTCGAGATCGCCGACCTCCTGCGCTTCATCAAGCGCGGAAAGATCGGCAATCTGGTGTGGCTCACCGCTGACGTGCACTACACCGCGGCACATCTCTACACGCCGGACAGGGCGCAGTTTCAGGATTTCTCGCCGTTCTGGGAATTCGTATCGGGCCCTCTCCATGCCGGCACCTTCGGGCCCAATGCGCTCGACATGACCTTCGGCCCCGAGGTGAAATTCATGAAGGCGCCAAGCTCCGGACAAGGACAGAACCTGCCGCCCTCGGCCGGTCTGCAGTTCTTCGGCATCGTCGATATCGATCACAGGAGCCGGCAGATGACGGTCAGGCTCATGGATCGCGGCAATCGCGAGCTTTATGGAACGACGCTGGATCCGAAGGAATAGTCATCCCCACGTCCGCGCGGCAGGCACGCATGTCACTCTTCACCATTCTCGAGATCCTCGCCATCGTCGGCACCGGGCTTACCGCCGGCATCTTCTTCGCCTTCTCGACCTTCGTCATGAAGGCCCTGGCGCGCATTCCCGCCGAGCACGGAATCGCGGCGATGAATTCGATCAACGTCACGGTCATCAACCCGTGGTTCTTCACGGTGTTCTTCGGCACGCCGATGATTTGCGGCATCCTTGCCGTCATGGCGCTCCCGAGGTGGAGCGAGCCCGATGCCGCCATCATCCTCGCTGCTTGCCTGGTCCATATCGTGGGATCGCTCGCGGTGACGATGGCCTTCAACGTGCCGCTCAACAAAGCGCTCGCCGCCGTCACCTCGGCCGGCGGCGAAGGGGGCGCCTTATGGAGACGCTATCTCAGCGACTGGACGTTCTGGAACACGGTGCGGACGGCGGCGCCGCTTTCGGCGATGATCCTGCTGCTGATCGCGATGGCCGTGCAGAAAGGCGCGGCGACATAAGCCGGGTCGGTTCCCGCAGGCCGGAACATCACTTGCTTGTGATCACCCTGTCGCGCGTCAGACGTGGTGATAGGCGCGGCGGACGGGACGCGCAGGCAGACGGGCGACGCCAGCCCGCCTCGGCGCCGTACCGGCCTCGATGCGGTCGATCGTCCACTGGGCGGCATGGAACGACATGACATAGACGATCAGAATCCAGCCAAAACCCAGGAGGGCCGCGAGGACGATCAGTGAAAACAAAGCCTTGTGCGCCGACAGAGTCATGGACTCCTCCCGCTTTCGAAACTTGCGAAGATCAGATTTTCGAGCCGTCGGCCCGCCCGGGAAATCCACGGAGCTTCGCGGGCGGGCCGGCTTCAGCCGGCTTGTCCAGCCTGGCGAAGCATGTCCCGATAACGCGGGGGCGGGTGAATGGTTCCCGCTTTCGCCGCCACGGACCTTGATTAATATAGGACTCCTATGTATTTTTCGCCATGGTCAAATTCCCGCTATCGCCCTTGCCGGAGCGGCTGCGTGACGGCCTCGCGCGGCTGGCCAGCCTGCATCGGCTGGAACAGCGGCAAGCGGCGAGCCCGCACGGACTCAACCCGACGCAGCTCGCCATCCTGCGGCTGCTGAGGCATCGCGCGGCAGGTTTCAGGGTCAAGACCATCGCGCGCGAACTGGGCCTCAGGCAGCCGACCGTGACCGATTCGCTCCTGGCGCTCGAGCGCAAGGGCTTGATCACGCGTCCGAGCGATCCCCAGGACGGCCGCGCGCTTCTCGTTCATCCGACGGAGGCAGGCGAGACGGCTCTCGAGGCGGCGCAGGGCCAGATGCCGCGCATGGAGACGGCTCTTTCGGCCCTGAGCCGCAAGGAGCAGGCGGCCCTTCTCCACATCATGATCAAGATGATCCGGTCGCTCCTGCAGGACGAGGCGATGCCGGTGCAGCGCATGTGCGTCACCTGCCGGCATTTCCGTCCGCAGGCGGACCCCGGATCGGCGAAACCCCATTATTGCGAATTCGTGCGCGCTGCTTTCGGCTCCGCCGACCTGCAGATCGATTGCGGCGACCACGATGCGGCGTCCTCCGACCGCCAGGCTGCCACCTGGCGGACATTCATCGGCGAGATGCCGGGCTCCGGGCAACATCACCATGAGGAGACAATCGAATGAATCGAACGAAAAGCCTTTCCCTGTGCGCCGGCCTGCTGGCGAGCGCGACATTGTCCATCGCCGTCTCGGCGCATGAGATCACCGCCAGGAGCGACGGCAAGGTGCCGGCGGCCTTCGATATCGCCAGGGCGCGGGCGACGACCGACGGCCGGCTCGCCGAATTCGCCATGGAGGTCTCTGGCGAAGCAGGCAGCGTGAAGCCTCGGGCCACCGGCAAGCTCGCCGGCGCCAAGGCGGAGGCCTATGTCTGGCCGACCAAAATAGATCCCGCCACGGTCGGCTTCGGCACGGGCACGGGGATATTAGCCCTGGCCGTCACCGCCCATCCCGATTTCGACGACACGCCGCTCCATGACGAGAACAATGACGGCGATCCCGCCAATGACGGCGCGGGCTGGCACTCGCATTGGGTGGTGCTCGGCGAGGACGAGGCCTGCGGCGCCGGACTCAAGGTCAAGGACGTCTCGCCCGGAAGCGACGTGCTGCCCGCGACCGCGCCCGGGCTGCCGATCGCTCTCGACAGTCCAGGCATGTCGCCGCTGCTCCAAGGCTCGACCGTCAGGATCACGGTGCCGCTCAAGGATCAGGCGAACGCCGCCTTCGACGCGGTCACCGCCGAGTTGCAGGTGAACAAGGAAGGCAAGACGCCGCTGCTGTGCGTGACCGGCGTGCACAAGATCGCATCGGGACAACTGACCTTCCCCGGCACGATAGCACCCAGGAAGTGATGCCGGATGACCCGAGACGATGGTCCGCCGGCTGCCACCGGCGGACCACCTCTTTCAGCCTGCTCCGGGCAAACCAGAGAAGGCGGCGGCAATGATGCCATGGGAGGCCGGCCTTTGCATCCTTCGGCGTGCGAGCGGAAGCAGGAAGGCAGCCGGCATGCCGCCGGTCCTCTCTCCATCACCAGCCGGGAAGCCCGCGCCAGCCTCGCGCTTTCATCATGCCCGCAAGACGTCTTTGAATGTGCCGCCATCGCCTTTATAACAGACGGCATGGACAAGCCCGCGCGTCAAGACGGGCCGTTCGATCATGAAACAGCTGCGGCGCGGACGCGCCAAGGGAGGAGTTGACGAATGGACCGCCGGAAATTCATCGCATCTGCCGGGACAACGGTTGCCGCAACGGCAAGCATCGCCGCGCCGGCCATCGCGCAATCTGCGCCGGAGCTCAAATGGCGGCTGACCTCGAGCTTCCCCAAGAGCCTCGATACGATCTACGGCGAAGCGGAAGTCTTCGCCAAGGACATCTCCGAAGCGACCGACGGCAAGTTCCAGATCCAGTGCTTCCCGGCGGGCGAGATCGTCCCCGGCCTCCAGGCCGCGGACAAGGTGACCGACGGCACGCTGGAGATCGCCCACACCGCCTCCTATTATTACTGGGGCAAGGATCCGGCCTTCGCTTTCGCCACCGCGGTGCCCTTCGGGCTCAATTCGCGCCAGCAGAATGCCTGGATGTACCATGGCGGCGGCATCGACCTCATGAACGAATTCTACGCCGCCTACAACATCCATGCGTTGCCCGGCGGCAATACGGGCGCGCAGATGGGCGGCTGGTTCAGGAAGGAGATCAAGACGCCGGAAGATCTCAAGGGCACCAAGATGCGCATCGGCGGCTTCGGCGGCAAGGTGATCGCCAAGCTCGGCGTGGTGCCGCAGCAGCTCGCCGGCGGCGACGTCTATCCCTCGCTCGAAAAGGGCACGATCGATGCCGCCGAATGGGTCGGTCCCTATGACGACCAGAAGCTCGGCTTCAACAAGGTTGCGCCTTACTACTATTATCCCGGCTGGTGGGAAGGCGGCGCCATGCTGCACTTCTTCATCAACAAGGCGAAGTGGGAAGAGCTCCCCAAGAGCTACAAGGCGATCGTCATCATGGCGGCGGCGCGCGCCAATACCAGCATGCAGGCGAAATACGACTATCTCAATCCGCCGGCAATCAAGCAGCTCGTCGCCGACGGCGCCAAGCTCCGGCCATTCCCCAACGCCGTGCTCGAAGCCTGCTTCACGGCGGCGAACGAGACCTATGCCGAGATCAACGCCACCAACGCCGCTTTCAAGAAGATGCATGACGCGATGATGGCCTATCGCAACGACGCTTATCTATGGCAGCAGGTCTCGGAAGCGACCTTCGACAACTTCATGATGGCGCAACAGCGCAAGAAGGCGCTGTAGCGCGTGCACATGCGGCCAGCCCTTGCGGCAGGGGCTGGCCGACGAAACCCCGCTCAGTCGAATGACGGCGGGCCAGTGAGATCGCCGTTCTCGTCGACCGGCACGGTGATCTCGATCGTCGAGGGATCGACCGCCGGGCCGCTGCCCTTGTAATGCATGATCATCGCCGGGAAGGCGATGGCGAGCCCCACCATGATCAGCTGGATGACGACGAAAGGCACCGCGCCCCAGTAGATCTGGCCGGTGGTCACGGGCGGCAGCGTCGCCCCCGTGACACGGTCCCTGTAAGGTGCCCGCGGCGCCACCGAGCGCAGGTAGAACAGCGCGAAGCCGAAGGGCGGATGCATGAAGCTCGTCTGCATGTTGATGCCGAGCAGCACGCCGAACCAGATGAGATCGACGCCCAGGGCTTCGGCGGGGGCCGCCAGCAAAGGCACGATGATGAAGGCGAGCTCGAAGAAATCGAGGAAGAAGGCCAGGAAGAAGACGAGCAGATTGACGAAGACGAGAAAGCCGACCTGGCCGCCCGGCAGGCTCACCAGCAGATGTTCGACCCATTCGTGTCCGTCGACGCCATAGAAGGTAAGCGAGAAGACGCGGGCACCGATCAGGATGAAGACGACGAAGGCCGAGAGGTTGGTCGTCTGCTCGAGCGCCTGGCGCAACAGGCCGAAATCGAGCCGGCGGCGCGCCAGCGCCAGCAGCAGCGCGCCCGCCGCTCCCATGGCGCCGCCTTCGGTCGGCGTGGCTATGCCCTGAAAGATCGTGCCGAGCACCAGGAATATCAGGATGAGCGGCGGCAGAAGGTCGGCGATGATCTTCCACACCGCCCCCGCAACCGGCCGCGATGGCGCACCGAGGAGCGACACGCCGCCGCCGATGAGGCCGAGAAGAGCGATCAGATAGACCCATTCGCCGGCGATCCAGACGACGAGATCGAGAAGAAAGCCGGGCCCCGAGGCCAGCGGCAAGGCAAGGAAGCCGGCGTGGAAAGCCTGGGCCGCCTTCCACAGGGCACCCACGGCCAGGAGCAGGAGCAGCGCGCCGAGCAGCGTCGACAGAAGCCTGGGCAGGAAGCGGAGCGCCGCGACATAGGCGAGATAGACGACGGCAAAAGCGCCGAGCATCGCCAGCATGCGCGAACCTTCGCCGACGAAGCGCGCCTCGATCGATCCGCTCACTCCCGGCACGAAGGCATCGATGAGGTCGATGCCGAGCTTGGGCGCAAAGAGCACGATCATGCCCCACAGCACCAGCACCAGCGGAAAGGCGACCGCGGTGAGAACGGCGCGATATTCGGCGCCTTCCCCGAAAGAGCGGGCCGCGGCGGGCAGCGCCGGCGCCGATCTGGGGAAGATCATCGTCATGATGAAGACGTAGCTCATATAGAGCGCAGTCAGCACCAGGCCCGGTATGATGGCGCCCTTGTACATGTCGCCGACCGAACGGCCGAGCTGGTCGGCGAGGATGATGAGAACGAGGCTCGGCGGAATGATCTGCGCCAGCGTGCCGGAGGCCGTGATCACGCCCGAGGCCAGGCGCCGGTCATAGCCGTAGCGCAGCATGATGGGCAGCGAGATCAGCCCCATGGCGATGACCGACGCGGCGACGACGCCGGTGGTCGCGGCGAGAAGGGCGCCGACGAAGACCACCGCATAGGCGACACCGCCACGGACCGGCCCGAAGAGCTTGCCCGCCGTGTCGAGCAGTTCCTCCGCCATGCCGGAGCGTTCGAGAACAAGCCCCATGAAGGTGAAAAAGGGGACGGCGAGGAGCGTCTCGTTCGCCATGATGCCGAAGATGCGGTCGGGCAGCGCCTGCAGCAGGTTCGGCGAGAACAGGCCGAGATAGATCCCGAGCGCGCCGAAAGACAGGCCGACAAAGGCCAGCGAGAAGGCGACCGGATAGCCGAACAGGAGGAAGATTACCAGCGCGGCGAACATGATCGGCGCCATGTTCTCGATCAGGAAGGCGGTCATGCGACGCGGATCCCTCGGCTATTGCGGCTCGAGCGGTGCATGATGGCCGTGCTGCGGATGCGGATCGGGAATGATCCCGCGCATCACGGCGATGCGCTTGATCAATTCGGAAATGCCCTGGACGAAGAGCAGGAAGAAGCCGGCCAGAATGAAGGCCCGGGTCGGCCAGATGATGAGGCCGCCGGCAGAGCCGGACATCTCGCCCGAACGCCAGGCGCGCCAGGCGAACGGCACGCTCTCATAGACCATCAGGCCTGCGAAGGGCAGGAGCATGAGCACATGGCCGAAAACGTCGATCCAGTTGCGGACCCGCTGCGACAGCCGGCCGGAAAGGATGTCGATGCGGATGTGCTCGTTCTTCTGCAGTGTGTAGGCGGCAGCCGCCATGAAGACTGCGCCGAACAGGTACCATTGCAGCTCGAGCCAGGCATTGGAGCTCATATCGAAGGCCTTGCGGACGATCGCATTGATCGCCGAAACGAGGATGGCGACGAGGATCAGCCAGATGACGCTACGGCCAATGAAGGCGGTTACCGCGTCGATCCAGCGGCTCAGCCTGAGCAATCCGCTCATAGGGCAATTTCCCCTTTTGTCAGCAGCAAGCAGGAGCCTGCTCATGCCCGGTTGACCGGGTCGGTGATTTGAGGCGAAACATTAGAGGCAAAGCTCGGCCGGCAACAAGCCTGAATTGCACCAGCCACATGATACCTTTGATCAAGCCCGACGGGCGCCAATCGCCCACCGCCGCCGCCATCCAGAAAGGCGTGTGCAGGCACCTGCGCGCCGCGGGATTCGCCACCCTCACGGAATTCACCCTCGCTTCAGGCCGGCGCGTCGACGTGATGGCGCTGTCGCCGTCCGGTCAGCTGTGGATCGTCGAGATCAAGTCGTCGCTCGAGGATTTCCGCGCCGATCTCAAATGGCCGGAATACCGCGATTTCTGCGACAGGCTCTATTTCGCCATCACCATCGAGCTTGCCCCCGAGCTCATGCCGGCCGAAGCCGGCCTCATCATCGCCGACGGGTGGGGCGCCGAGATCCTTCGCAATCCAGCCGAGCATCTGCTCCATGGCTCGCGGCGCAAGGCGATGACGCTCGCCTTCGCCCGCGCCGCAGCGCTCAGGCTGCATGGACTCTATGATCCGGAAACGATGTAGCGCTTCGCCATTTCGATCGCTTCCGGCTCGCGGGACGACGTCACTTGGACGTCACTTGGGAGCGCGCTTGGCGAGGATGCGCTGCAAAGTGCGCCGGTGCATATTGAGGCGGCGTGCCGTCTCCGAGACATTGCGGTTGCACAATTCATAGACGCGCTGAATGTGTTCCCAGCGCACCCGGTCCGCCGACATCGGATTCTCCGGCAGGGCCGCGCGGGCGCCGCCCGACCCGGTCAGCGCGCTGTAGACTGCGTCGGCATCGGCGGGCTTGGCCAGATAATCGATGGCGCCGAGCTTCACCGCGGTGACCGCCGTTGCGATATTGCCATAGCCGGTCAGCACCACGGCGCGCGCATCGGGCCTCGAGCGATGCAGCGCCTCGATCACGTCGAGGCCATTGCCGTCGCCAAGCCTGAGATCCACCACGGCATAGCCCGGCGGCTCCTTCTTGACCTGCTCGACACCCTCGGCGACCGTTTCGGCCGTGCGTACGGCAAAGCCGCGCGTCTCCATGGCGCGCGCGAGCCGGGTCAGGAACGGCTTGTCGTCATCGACCAGAAGAAGAGTCATGTCCTGCGGCAGGCTGGCGTCGGTCATCATCACAATGCACGTCCTTTCCGCCCCCTTATAAGGGTAAGTTCTCCTATCTCAAACCCTGGCGCGCGACCGGCAAGGCAGGTCCCGGCGAGCCGTCCGGGGCAGCACCAAATATAGGAATTCGATCATGCCCGTCACGCCGGATCGGAATCGGCCGGAAGCGGCCGCAACCCGCCCGCAACGAGGTTACGCAGCGCCATGTCGATCCTCTGGCGCGGCCAGGAAATGCGCACGCTGGCACCGTGATCGGGATAGGCGCGGTTCGCCAGCGCCACCTGGGCGCCGGAGCGCTCGAGCAGCGTCTTGGCGATGAAAAAGCCGAGTCCCATGCCCTCATGGCGCCCGGCCGCATCGCCGGGGTCGCCCGGACCATAGCCTTTCCGCGAGGTGACGAAGGGATCGCCGAGACGATCGATAATGTCCTGCGAGAAGCCCGGCCCGTCGTCGCGGACGGTGATGGTGACGTCGGCGGACGACCAGCGCGCCTCGACATCGACACGCGTGGCGGCGAAGTCGGCGGCATTCTCGATCAGATTGCCGAGCCCGTAGGTGATGGCGGGATTGCGCTCGAAGACGGGCTCCCCGGCGGTCCTCGGCCTGCCGTCGTCGGCGGGCCGGGCATCGACGGCAATCGTCACGTCGGAGCCGCGCAACGGCGCCACGATATCCTCCAGCATCACCGGCAGCTTGGCCTGCGCCATGATGGCATCGGCCGGCGTGTCGCGATTGGCGAGGCGGGACAGGATCTCGCGGCAGCGCGCCGCCTGGCTGATCAGCAGATCGATATCCTCGCCGGTATGGCCGCCTTGCGGCAATTCGCGCTTCAATTCCTTGGCGACGAGCGCGATGGTGGCGAGCGGCGTGCCGAGCTCATGGGCAGCCGCAGCGGCCAGACCATCGAGCGCCGAAAGGCGCTGCTCGCGGGCGAGCACCAGCTCGGTGGCCGACAGCGCCGCCGACATCTGGCGCGCCTCCTCGGCGATGCGGCGCGCATAGATGGCGGAAAAGACCGCACCGCTCACCAGCGCCGTCCACATGCCGACGATATAGATCGTCGGCAGTTCGAGCGGAGCCTCGGCAAACCACGGCAGCGGAAAATGATCGAAGGCGAGAAAGCTCGCGCAGATGAAGGCTATGCCCGAGAGGACCAGGGTCCATTTGATCGGCAGGGACGTCGCCGAGACGGTGACCGGAACGAGGAAGAGGAAGGCGAAGGGGTTTTGCAGGCCGCCGGTGAGATAGAGCAGCAGCGCCAGTTGCAGGATGTCATAGCCGAGGAGAAGTGCGGCATTGCGGTCGGTCAGCAGATTGCCGCGCCAGCGCAAGGTGAGAAAGATATTGAGCCAGGCGGAGAGGGCGATCGCCGCCAGGCACCAGCCGACCGGAAGATCGAAGCCCAGCACCCAATGCACCAGGACAACCGCCGCCGTCTGGCCCGCGACGGCGAGCCAGCGCAGCCGCACCAGGGTCTTGAGGCGCAAGCCCGGCTCGCCGGTGGTCAGGCCGGGCAGGAGGCCCGCGCTCTCGGTCCCGGCCAGGTTCACGTCCATCATCATGGTCTCGTCTTAGCAAAGACGCGCGGGAATGTCGTTCTCAATGCCGGAAATGGCGCCTGCCGGTGAAGACCATGGCCAAGCCCAATGCATCCGCCGCTGCGATCACCTCGCCGTCGCGCAGGGATCCGCCGGGCTGGATGACGGCGGTGACGCCCGCTTCCGCCGCGGTGACGAGGCCGTCGGCAAAGGGGAAGAAGGCGTCCGAGGCGACCACCGCTCCTTTCGCCAGGGGCTCGGCGCGGCCCGAGGCCCTGGCCGCTTCGGCGCTCTTCGCCGCGGCGATGCGGGTCGAATCGACCCGCGACATCTGTCCGGCGCCGATGCCGACGGTCGCACCCTGCTTCGCATAGACGATGGCGTTGGATTTCACATGCTTGGCGACGGTGAAGGCGAATTGAAGATCCGCCAGCTCGTGGGATGCCGGCGCCCTCCTGGTGACGACCTTCAGGTCATGAGGCCCGGCATGGCCGCCATCACGCGACTGCAGGAGGAAACCGCCGGCCACGGTCTTGACCTGGATGCCCGGCGCCCGCGGATCCGGCAGGCCCTGGGTCACAAGGAGACGAAGGTTCTTTTTCTCCGCGATGATCTTGCGCGCCGCGGCGCCGGCGCCCGGCGCGATGATGACTTCCGTGAAGATCTTCACGACCTCTTCCGCCGTTTCCGCATCGATCGGGCGGTTGAAGGCGATGATGCCGCCAAAGGCCGAGACCGGATCGCAGGCGAGCGCCCGGCGATAGGCATCGGCGAGCGAGCCGCCCAAGGCGACGCCGCACGGATTGGCGTGCTTCACGATGGCGCAAGCCGGCTTGTCGGCCGCAAACTCGGCAACGCATTCGAAGGCGGCATCGGTGTCGTTGATGTTGTTGTAGGAGAGCTCCTTGCCCTGGAGCTGCTCGGCCGTCGCCACACCTTCGCGCAATTCGGCGCTTCTGTAGAAGGCGGCCGATTGGTGCGGATTCTCGCCATAGCGCAAGCGCTGGACGAGCCGGCCGCCGAGCACCGCATAGGCCGGCGCTTCATCCCGGAGCCGACACGCGAACCATTGCGCGATCGCGGCATCATAGGCGGCGGTGCGGGCGAAGGCCTTGGCCGCAAAGCGGCGGCGCGCCGCCTCGCCGACGGCGCCCCGATGCGCATCGAGCTCCGCCAGCACCTCTTCATAATCGGCCGGATCGACGATGACGGCGAGGCTCGAATGGTTCTTGGCCGCGGCGCGGATCATCGCCGGTCCGCCGATGTCGATGTTCTCGATCGCCTCGTCGAAGGCGGCGCCTTTCGCCGTCACCGCCTCGAATGGATAGAGATTGACGACCAGGAGCTCGAAGGGCGCGATCGCCTGGGCGTCCAGCGCCCGCATGTGGTCGGCATTGCCGCGGTCGCCCAGGAGTCCGCCATGGATCCTGGGGTGGAGCGTCTTGACTCGTCCATCCATGATCTCGGGAAATCCGGTGACGGCGGAGACATCCGTCACCGAGAGTCCTTCCGCTTTCAATGCCCTGGCGGTGCCGCCGGTCGAGACCAGCTCGATGCCGCGGCCCGAGAGCGCGCGGGCGAGATCGATGAGCCCGGTCTTGTCGGAAACGGACAGCAAGGCGCGGCGAACAGGTGGCGACATCGGTGAGCCTTCAGGCAGGCAGGGCGCTCAGCGTGAGGAATGTTGAGAACCGATGCTCTAGCACAGGCGCGATCAGATACAATATTGAAGCGAAGATTCAGAAGGGCAGCCGGGGTGCGGAGCTCTGCTGAGTTTCGCGCTTGCCGCGCCGGGCCAGGCGCTTGAACGCCCAGACGACCCGGTCGTGGCGGCCGATGACGCCCTTGAGCACGATCTGCTGGGTGCGCCGCGGCTGCGGCAGGCCCGCCAGATAGACGCTCTCGGTCAGATCGATGACGCAGCCCTTGGCGGCGAAGCGCCAGGCGCTGCGGTTGGCGAGCACCAGCATCACCGTCTCACCGTCCTTGGACAAGGTCGCCTTCACCGACGGGTGGAGATGGAAGCGCAGGACATAGGGCAGACCCATCAGGGCCGGATCGCTCGCGGCATCGCGGACGAGCCGGTCCTCGCCGCGGAAGTCGTCGCCCGCGACCGACAGAAAGAGGTCGCGCTCGTGCAGGAGATTGCCGCAAAGCACATTGCCGCCGCGAAAGAAGGTCCCGAAGCCGCCGGTTTCGCTGACACCCCGCCGCTCTGCCCTGGCCATGCGCAAGCCGCCGGTCAGCCAGCTCAAGACGCCTTGCGCCCTCTCGACCGCATAGGAATCGAGGCTCAGCGTGTTGTGGGCCGCCGGCCCCGACGTGGCATAGACCCACCGCTTCGAGCCATCGGCCGGAAGGCCGCAATTGACGACGATGCGCGAAGGGCCGTCGGAAAATTCGAAGGCGAGCGGGCCGATGCAGGCGGCGTCGGGGCCGAAATCGGTGATCACGGCGGCGCCGCCATGCGCCATGCGGCTGAAGCCCGAATAGGCGGCAAGCGAGACCGGTCGGCCGAGCGTCGTGTCCTGGCCGAAAACGGCGCGCATCTCGCGCACCGAAGGGTCGGCGACGCCCTGGATGACGGCGAGGCCGTCG
This sequence comes from Parvibaculaceae bacterium, assembly GCA_050246735.1. GTDB lineage: Bacteria > Pseudomonadota > Alphaproteobacteria > Rhizobiales > Aestuariivirgaceae > Taklimakanibacter. Next base: position 109,965 of record JBFWVM010000003.1, read on the forward strand.
TCACCATGCGAGAAGAAGCGCAGCATCGGCAGCATGCGCTCGAGCCCGGCATTGAGGCGCTGCGGCAAGGGCTCGCGCGCCGCAATGATGGCGGAGCGCAAGGGCACGAGATCGAGGAGCAGCCTCAGGAGCGTTGCCGGATTGCGCGAGGCATGGCCGCCATCGGGGAGGATATGCTCGGCCATCGCCGTTTCAAGCCGCTCATAGGCGTGGGCGCGGAATGTGGGGGAGGATTCGAAGGCCGTCACCGCATAAGCGAGCGCCAGCGCCTGCTCGATACGGCCGGGCTCATGCGCCATCTGCGCCGTCTCCCGCGCGACAAGACGCAGGAACTTGTCCTCGAACGTGGATCCGGCGCCCTCGAGCAGGAACGGCGCATGGCGCACCAGGGCCATCAGCCGCACCGCCGCCACATCGGGCAGCCTCGCTTCCCTGGGCGCGTTGCGCGCCTCGGCCATCCAGTCGAGGACGAGGGTGCGGGCATAGGCGCGATGCATGGCCGTGCCTGCCGCTTCGAGATGGGCGAGCCAGGAGAAGCCATGGAGCTCGATGAGCCAGGCCGGGTCGAGCACCGGCTTTGCGAAGATGTTCTGGGTCCCGCCCGAGACCGCTTGTCCCGCCAGGACGAAACGGTTGCGATAGATCTGGCGACCGAGATCCGGATTGCCGAGAACCAGCGGGACGATCGGCCGCACGAGCTTCGAGGGGCGCCAGCGCCGCAGCAACCGGCTTCCCAGATCTTGGGCCCTTTCAATGGGTTGCAGGGTCGCGCCGAGCGCCGCCCTGAGGGCGCCGAACAATTCGAAACGGGTCTCCAGGGCACGCAGCATGGGCGTCGTTCAACGGCTCGATCACGGGTGGCGGATGGGGCGGCCCGGCCATTGGAGGAGGTTAAGGTTAAGGATTGGCTAACGACATTCTCGCGGGGGCCGGGAAGCGCCGTCAGAGACGGACGAGGCGCGCCGCGTAAAAGCCGTCAAGCCCTTGAACCGACCCGATATTCATCGACGGCAAGGTGCGCAGGTCACCGCGGGGGGTGATGAACCCGCCTTGCCCCGCGACATCGTCCGCCGTCAGAGGCACGCGGCGGTAATCGGGATGGTGCTCGAGAAAGTTTTCGACCTGCGCCTCGCCTTCCTCGGGCTCGAGCGAACAGGTGCAGAAGACGAGGCTGCCGCCCGGCGCCACGAATGTCGCGGCATGCGCCAGGAGGCGCCGCTGCAACTCCGCCAGCTCGGCGAGCTGCGGCTCGGTCTTGATGAACGGCAATTCGGGATGGCGGCGGATGGTGCCGGTGGCCGAGCAGGGCGCATCGAGCAGCACCGCATCGAACCTGTGATCGGCGGGAAAGGCCATGACATCGGCAATGTGAAGCTCGGCGGTGAGCTTCAGGCGGTCGAGATTCTGCCGGACTCGCGCCATGCGCGGCGCCGACCGATCCACCGCCGTCACAACGGCGCCGCGCGAGGCGAGCTGCGCCGTCTTGCCGCCCGGCGCGGCGCACAGGTCGAGCACCGTCTTGCCTGCGACATCGCCCAGAAGACGCACCGGCAGAGCAGCGGCGGCATCCTGCACCCACCAGGCCCCACCGTCGAAGCCCGGAAGAGTCTCGACCGCGCCCGACCTCCGCGCGAGCCGCACCGTGCCCGTCGGCAAGACCACGCCGTTCAATGCCTTTGCCCAATCCGCTGGCGCGGATTTGACCGAAAGGTCGAGCGCCGGCTCATCGAGGTGCGCGCGCGCGATCGCTTCGGCCGTGCCCTCGCCATGGGCCGTCGCCCAGCGCCGCCACAGCCAGTCCGGCACATTGAGGCGCGGCCGGTCGATCGGCTCCACATCGGTGAGCTTGCGCAGGACCGCATTGACGAGATTGGCGAAGTGCCGCGCGTCGCGATCATCGCGCGCCAGAGTCACGGAGAGGTCGATCGCCGCATGCGCCGGCGTTTCGAGATAGAGCAGTTGCGCGGCGCCGAGCAGCAGGATCAGCGAAGCGCTGCCGGATTTGCGCGGCAGCTTCTTCGTCAGGAAACGCGCAATGGCGGCTTCGCTCTCGCCCTTGCGGCGCAGGCAGGCCTGCACCAGCGCGGTAACGAAGGCGCGGTCGCGCGACTCGAGACCGGCCGCATGGTCCTGCATCAGGATTTCGTCAAAGGGGCGCCCCCCGTCGAGAACAGCGGACAAAATGGCCAGGGCGGCGCGGCGTGCCGCCAGCCCGGTCTTGTCCTCCACTGGTCGATTTGCCGCGCTCAGCCCCATGGACCTTTATTATTGCGCGCCGCGCCACCCGACCAGGGACCCGCGGTGCCGGGTTCCGCGCTCGCGCCGCGCTCGCCGGCGATCTGCTTCAAGGCGGCGATCCTGTTCTCGGTCGCGGGGTGAGTCGAGAACAGATTGTCCATGCGGTGACCCGAAAGCGGGTTGACGATGAACAGGTGGGCCGTCGCGGGATTGGCCTCGGCCGTGTCGTTCTCGATATGATGCGCGGCGTCGGAAATGCGCGCAAGCGCGGATGCCAGCGCCATAGGCTTGCCGGAAATCCCGGCGCCGCCGCGATCGGCGGAATATTCGCGGGTGCGGCTGATCGCCATCTGCACCAGCATGGCGGCGAGCGGGGCGACGATGATCATCAGCAGCATGCCGATCACGCCCAAGCCGGAGTTGCGGTCGCGGCCGCCGCCGAAGAAGAACGCAAAATTGCCGAGCATGGAAACGGCGCCGGCAATGGTCGCCGTCACCGTCATGATGAGCGTGTCGCGATTGCGGATATGGGCGAGCTCGTGCGCCATCACGCCCTCGATCTCGTCATAGCTCAGGCTGGAAAGCAGGCCCGTGGTCGCGGCGACCGCCGCATGCTCGGGATCGCGGCCGGTGGCGAAGGCGTTGGGCTGCGGGTTGTCCATGACATAGATCTTGGGCATGGGCAGCCCGGCGTTCCGGGACAGTCTCGCGATCATGTCGTAGAAGTCGGGCGAGGCGGCGCGATCGATGGGGCGCGCGCCATGCATCGACAGCACCATCTTGTCGGAATTCCAATAGGCGAAGGCGTTCATGCCGATGGACAGGACGAGCGCGATCAGCATGCCCATCTGGCCGCCGATAACATAGCCGACGGCCAGGAACAGGGCGACGAGCCCCGCCAGCAGGATTCCGGTCCGCATCACGTTCATCCGCAAAACCTCCATGCCTTGCACGCCGTGCAATTCAGACCCTATATGATGGGTATGGCTGATCTCGAGGACAAGAGCGGGAAGACGCTTCCCGCGGCGGCGGAACGTGCGCTCGCCGAGGCCGCGGCCCGCCGCAAGACCGCGCGAGCGCCGGACCTTCCGCGGGAGGTGAACGGCCGCAAGGGACCGGAGCCCACGCGTTTCGGCGACTGGGAAGTGAAGGGCATCGCCAGCGATTTTTGATCCTGCCGCATCCTTGCGCCACCTGGGACTACTCAAATCCCAGCGTCTTCCTGACGTCCCGGGGCGACACTCCCGCCTGCCGCAGGTCGCGCAGGGAGCGGCTGCCGAGACTCTTCGACAATTTGTGCCCCGCCGCGTCGCCGACAAGCGCGTGGTGGAAGTAGCGCGGCGCCGGAAGCCCCAGGAGATGCTGCAGCAGGCGATGGATCGCGGTCGCCTCAAACAGATCGCGTCCGCGCACCACATGGGTGACGCCCTGGCGCGCATCGTCGACGACGACCGCGACATGGTAGCTGGTGCCTATATCCTTGCGCGCGAGGACGACGTCGCCCCAGGCTTCCGGGCGAGCGGTCTCTTCGACGGCCGCGCCCGAGCCTTCCTCGCTGAATGTGAGCGGCGCCCCGAGCAGCGTGAGCGCTTGCGTCATGTCGATGCGCCAGGCGGCGGGATCGCCGCGCGCCAGGCGGGCGGCGCGCTCTTGCGCCGACATGCGCCGGCAGGTGCCGGGATAAAGCGGGCGGCCTTCGGGATCGCGCGCAGCATCCGGACCGGCCCGCCTTGCAATGTCCTGACGCGAGCAGAAGCAGGGATAGAGGAGATCCCGGTCGCGCAGCGCCTGCTGAGCTTCCCGGTAAGGTCCCGGATGCGCGCCCTGGCGCAGCACCGGCTCCTCCCAATGGAGGCCGAGCCATGCGAGATCGGCAAGCATCGCCTGCGTGAGCTCGGGCGTGCACCGCGCGGCGTCGATGTCCTCGATGCGCAGGAGAAAGCGCCCGCCCGCCTCGCTGGCCATCCTCTCGTTGAGCAGGGCCGAGAAGGCATGGCCCAGATGCAGGCGGCCATTCGGGCTCGGCGCGAAACGGAAGATGGCGGGACTCATGACTGTTCCTGGCGTGGCGATGCTCTATAACATGGGTATGCGCAAGACCATCGAGAGCGACGTCGACCTGGCCCGAGGGGTCGAATGGCTCACCGAGCGCGAGCCGCGGTTTTCCCGGGTCGTCGCCGCGACCGGACTGCCGCCGCTCAGGCGCGCGCCGGGCGGGCTGCCCGGCCTGTTGCGCATCGTCACCGAGCAGATGATCTCGCTCCAGGCGGCAGATGCGATCTGGCGGCGGATCGAGCGCGAGCTGGCGCCGCTCGACGCTGCGGCGATCCTGCGGCGGCGGCATGCGACGCTCATGAAGCTCGGCCTGTCCGGCGCCAAGAGCCGGACCTTCCGTGCTCTGGCGCGGGCCGCCCATAAAGGCGAGTTCAGGGTGGACATGCTCCATCTCCATTCCGACGACGAGGTCATCGGGATGCTGGTCGCCCTTCCCGGCATCGGGCCGTGGACCGCCGACATCTATGCCCTTTCCTGCCTCGGCCGCGCCGATGCCTGGCCGACCGGGGATCTGGCGCTCCAGGCCTCGGCCGCCGATCTCTTCGGGCTCGCGAAGCGTCCCGATCACCGCACCATGCTGAGCCTGGCCGAAGGCTGGCGGCCCTGGCGCTCGGTCGCCGCCAGGCTGCTCTGGGCCCACTATCGCAGTCTCAAGGGCCTGCCGCAGGCCGTGACCTGACACCTCTCAACGCTTGTCATAAAGGGCCTTCACAGGCCTGACACACAAGATGTAGAATATCGACCCATGTTACAGGAGGACGGTACCGGAGCTCACCATCCAACCATATCTCCGGAAGCATGTCCGGCATTGGTGCTCAACGCGGATTACAGGCCCCTGAGCTATTATCCGCTGTCGCTGTGGAGCTGGCAGGACGCCATCAAGGCGGTGTTTCTCGATCGCGTGAATATCGTCTCGGAATATGAGCGGGTGGTGCGAAGCCCTGCCTTCGAGATGCGCATCCCGTCCGTCGTCTCGCTCAAAACCTATGTCAAGCCGGCCCGCGATCCGGCCTTCACCCGCTTCAACCTGTTCCTGCGCGACCGCTTCATCTGCCAGTATTGCGGCGACCGGCGCGATCTCACCTTCGACCATGTCGTCCCCCGCTCGAAGGGCGGCCAGACGACCTGGGACAATGTGGTGACCGCCTGCTCGCCCTGCAACCTCCGGAAGGGCGGGCAGTCGCCTCGCGAGGCGGATATGTGGCCGGCTCACAAACCGATCCGGCCGACCATCAGCCAGCTCCATGCGAACGGGCGGATGTTTCCGCCCAATTTCCTGCACGACAGCTGGCAGGACTATCTCTACTGGGATACCGAGCTCGAGCCGTGATTCAGCCGCGACGTGACGCTCCTTTGAGGGCCACGGCCGCCAGCGCTGCACAGATCACCGCATTCCAGCCGGCGAGCGACAGTCCCAGGATCCGGATCGCCGCCTCGTCACAGCGCACCACCGGGTCGTTGGTAAGATTGGGCAGCCCTTCGCCCAAGGTCCCGCCGCAGGTGTCGGGGCCCGGCCAGAATTTCCACTCGGCCCCGGCGTGATAGATGCCGAAGACGCTGTTGGCGACAAGGATGAGGGCGATCAGGAGAAGCCCCCAGCGGGCAATGCCGGCATTGCTGCGGGCGATGCCGGTGAAGACGAGGCTGAGGGGAATCACCGCATAGTAGGCCCAGCGCTGCTGAAGGCAGAGCGGACAGGGCTCATACCCCGCCCACTGGAACAGGAAGGCGCCGATGATCGTCAGCAGGCTGACGATGAAGACGGCCAGCAAGGCGCGGCGCTGGGTAATGGTCATCGAACTCCCTTCTTCGGCATCGGCATATCCGAAGCCGCTGCGCACATCTCAACAGGCGGCAAGCGCGCCTCCTCCAAGATACTTGGCGGCGAAATAAAGCAGGATGAGTATGGCGGCGGCAAGGCCGGCAATGGCGCCCAGGCGCTTCTCGATGAAATGGCGTATCGGCTCGCCGAAGCGGCGCATCGCCCAGGCGAGGGCCAGGAAGCGGGCGCCCCTCGCGATGATGCAGGAGAGAACGAAGAAGCCGAAGCCGATCTGGACGACACCCGACAGGATGGTGACGACCTTGATCGGCGGCAAGTGCGCCAGGCCCGACGTCACCAGGAGCAGCATGATCGTGTCTTCGCCGGTGCATCGGCGCAGCTGCTCGAACTCGTCGAGCTTGCCGTAGAAATCGAGCACCGGGCGGGCCAGCGCGTCATAGGCGAACAGCCCGAGAAAATAGCCGGCGATGCCGCCGAGCGTCGAGGCGACGGTGGCGACGAGGGCATAGCGATAGGCGCGTTTGGGACGCGCCAGGGCCATGGGCAGGTAAAGGACATCGGCCGGGATGAGGAAGACCGAGCTCTCGACGAAAGCGATGACGGCAAGCCAGACTTCCGCCGTCTTGCGGGCGGCGAGCGACAAGGTCCAGTCATACAGGGCGCGGAGCATGAAGGGGAGGTGTGTAGCGGCGGCGCGCTTTTCCGTCGAGGCTTATCTTTCAGCGCGGGTCATGAGCATGTTCATCGGCCAGGCGCCGCGCCAGCCCGCGGTCGAAGCCCGGGGCGCGCATGAAAATCGACAGGTCATCGACGCGGACCACCTCACGGGCCACGGCGGCGGCGGCGTGATAATGGGGCCGCGACGCATAGTCGTGGAAAGCGATGAAGGCGTGGTCGCCGCAATGGAGCAGCGCCTGCGCGAAACAGGCAAGCCGGAACCGGCCGTCGACCAGATAGAGATCGGCCGCGCAGAGACGGTCATCGTCCCACATGCTCGAATGATAGAGAGGCCAGCGCTCGCGAGAGGCCTCGCCTCTGGGAAAGCCCCAATCGCCGGTCTCGCCTATGTCGATGTGGGAAAGGGTCGGCGTGAGCGTCGTCTTCCTCTCGCGGCACGCTTGCTCCACACGCGCAAGCCAGCTTTGCGACGAATCGAAGGCGACGACCCAGTCCCTGACCGAGGCCGCCGCCAGCACGGTGCTGGCGCCCGCGCCGAACTCCATATAGCGCGCGGCGCAGCGGACGAAGCCCTCAAAGGTCCTCCATTCATCAGGCGCCATGGTGATGTGCACGGAGATGGTTTCCTCAATCGACGGCGGGGCGGGCGCGCCGCAAGGTCTTGATCCTGGATTTGCGCGACTTGGCCTCGAGGCGGCGCTCGCGCGACGCCTTGGTCGGCCTGGTGGCGATGCGTTTCTTGGGCCTGACCGCGGCCCGCTTCAGGAGCGCGGTGAGGCGACCCAGCGCCTCGGCGCGGTTGCGCTCCTGGGAGCGGTGCGTGTCGGCGGTGATGACGAGTACATTGTCGAGGGTGAGCTGGCGACCGGCGAGGAGCTGCACGCGCTGCATCATATCGAGCGGCAGGCCGGCACGCTTCAGGTCGCAGCGCAGCTCGACCGCGGTCGCGACCTTGTTGACGTTCTGGCCGCCGGGTCCGGAAGCGCGGATGAAGCGCTCGCCGAGAGCCTCCTCGGGAATGGAAATGCTCGCCGTGATCCGGATCATTGCCGCAATCTAGCAGCCGGCTCCTTCCCGCGCGAGGGCGGTCCAAACCACCCGTCGCGCCGGGGTCGCTTTGAGGTTGACGGAACGCCCGGCCTCCCTTTACACCCTGCCCCGATTGCCTCTGTGGCGGAATGGTAGACGCGGCAGACTCAAAATCTGTTGCCTGCAAGGGCGTGGGGGTTCGAGTCCCTCCAGGGGCACCAATCGACATGGCACCATCAACCCGTTCCGTGCCTGCCGAAACGACGCCGAGAGAGCCCGGCGCGGTTCTGTCCGCCCGCACGCGCGCCGGCTACGACTTGCCGATCATCGACGTGACGCATCCGCGCTTCGCGGTGGCCGATGACGAAGCGGCACGCGCCGCCCGCCGGTCGGCCTTTCTCCGGGACGAGCGGCAGCGCCGGTTCGTCCCGGCCGTCCTCTTGCGCTTCCTGCTGCGCCTCCTGGCGCGGAAGTCGCGGCTCGCCGCCGCCATGGTCGATCGCCAAAGCCCTTATCTCGACGGCCTCAGCACCTATGTGATGAAGCTCGGCGCCGACAACCTGGTGCCGCCTTTCGACAGCCCGGCCGACCGCCGCTTCGCAGCCTCGCCCCATATCACACTGCTGCGCCTCAGAACCCAGCAGACCGCGACCCTCATCGCCCATGGGATCGCGGAAGACGCCGCCTTCGTCGATGCCGCTTCCCTGCATCTCGTCAATATCGCCGGCGGTCCGGCGCTCGATTCCATCAACAGCCTGCTCATCCTGAAGCGCCGCCGGCCCGAGCTGCTGCGGCGCCCGATCGTGATCCATGTGCTCGACCGCAATGCCGACGGCGCCTTCTTCGGCGCCAATGCCCTCGCCGTGCTCAGGGAGAAAGGACATCCGCTCGCGGATGTCGATGCCGCTTTCCGGCATCACGACTATGACTGGAACGCGCCTGCCGGGCTCGCAGAGTTGCTCGAGGAGATCGGGACCGCCGGCGGGGTGGTGGCGGCGTCGAGCGAAGGCGGACTGTTCGAATATGGCGATGATGCCGCGATCAGCGCCAATCTGCGTCTCCTGCACGACGCGGCGCGCTTCGTCGCGGGCTCGGTGACGAGCGGCGACGAGACGAGGCGGCGGATGATCGCCATGTCGGGCTTCAAGGTGATCCCGCGCGGGCTTGCCGGTTTCCGCCCGCTGGCCGAAGCGGCGCGGTTCGCGATCGTCAGATCCGAGCCGGCGCTGCTCAGCGACCAGGTCCTGCTGCGGCCGTTTTGACGCGGCGGACTTCCGAGTAACGGCTTCGTGGCTTGAACTTCCTGCCGATATGAACTAGTTACACGCCGCCATGACGATATCAGCCAATCATCTCATTCGCGAGGTTCGGCCGCTCAAAGCCGGCTCGTTGCCCGGACGCGCGTAACCGAACTCCCGCGTCCGGGACAGTCAAGGCATCCTTCCGATCGTTCAAATCATCCGGCGTTCTTGCGCGGCCAGATCGTCTGCCGTGACCTGCAAGAGTCGCCGGCCGCTCAGGAGCACACGGTGAAACTCATCGACCTCCTCCAGGCCGAGGCCATCGCCCTGGATATTCCGGTTACGGACAAACAGGGCGTTTTCGACACTCTCTCCCGGCGGCTCGGCGCCTTCACCGGCCTCGAGCCGGGCATCGTCCGTGAGGCGCTCGAAGCTCGCGAGCTCATGGGACCGACGACCATTCACAAGGGGATCGCGATCCCGCATGCGCGGCTCGACGGTCTCGGCGCGCCGGCGGCGGTCTTCCTGCGTCTTGCCCGGCCGGTCGATTTCGATGCGCCCGACGGACATCCGGTCGATCTGGTTTTCGCCGCCCTGTGGCCGGCCGATGCGCAGGGATATTCGCTGATCGGCCTTGCCAAGCTGTGCCGCCTGCTGCGCGAGCCCAGCCTCGTCCACTGGCTGCGTGCAGCCGAGACCCCGCGCGAAGCCCGCATGCTCGTGAGCCTCGCCGCCGGACTCATGGCCTCCCGCTACGCGCGCCGGCGCCACGCACTCCAGCAGGCAGCGTCATGAAGGCCGAAGGCGAAGAGATCGGGCTGCAATATGCCGCCGTGCCCTACCGGCTGTCCTGGAACGGGCATATCGACGTCCTGCTGATCACCTCCCGCGACACCGGACGCTGGATCATTCCCAAAGGCTGGCCGCTGCCCGGAGAAGCCGGATCGGCCGCCGCCGGACGCGAAGCTTTCGAGGAAGCGGGGATCGCCGGCGCGGCCGACGTCCCCGCGGTCGGCGCCTATGATTATCGCAAGAAGCGCCCGCAAGGCGACATCATCTGTCGCGTCGAGGTGTTTTCGCTGCGCGCCGCCGCCGAACTGGAGAGCTGGCCGGACAGGCGGCGGCGCCGGCGCGTCTGGTTCACGATACCCGACGCCGCAGCCCGCGTCGAAGAGACCGAGCTCAAGGCCATCATCATGAGGATGCCCGTGATCGCGCGCCGCGACGAGCGCGCAAACCGCAGCGCGGCTTTCGCATCCGGAACGGACACAGCATGATCCAGACTCCCTACTATCTCATCGACAAAAGCAAGCTCCTCGCCAATCTGCGGATCATCCGGAGGGTCCGCGAGCGCTCGGGCGCCAAGGTGCTCCTGGCGCTCAAATGCTTCGCCGCGTGGGCGGTCTTCGATCTCATGCGCGATCATATGGACGGCACGACCTCGTCGTCGCTCAACGAGATCCGGCTCGGCGCGGAGAAATTCGGCGGCGAGACACATGCCTACAGCGTCGCTTTCGCCGAGCATGAGATCGACGCCGTCGTCGCCTCAGCCGACAAGATCATCTTCAATTCGATAAGCCAGCTGCAGCGTTTCGCCGAGAAGACATCCGCCATGCGTCGCGGCCTGCGTCTCAATCCCGGCATCAGCTCCTCCAGCTTCGATCTGGCCGACCCGGCCCGCCCGTTCAGCCGGCTCGGCGAATGCGACCCGGCAAGGATCGCCGCGGTGATCGACGGCATCAGCGGCCTCATGATCCACAACAACTGCGAAAACGGCGATTTTGCCCTGTTCGACCGGATGCTTTCGCATGTCGAGGAGAAATTCGGCCTGCTTCTGCGCGAGGTCGATTGGGTGAGCCTGGGCGGCGGCATCCATTTCACGGGCGCCGACTATCCGCTCGAGGCCTTCTGCGACCGGCTGCGGACCTTCGCCGAGCGCCATGCCGTCGACGTCTATCTGGAACCGGGCGAGGCCGCGGTGACCGGGAGCACCACGCTCGAGGTGACGGTGCTCGACACGCTCGTCAACGACAAGCACATCGCCGTCGTCGACAGCTCCATCGAAGCGCACATGCTCGATCTCCTGATCTACCGGCAAAGCGCCAAGATCACGCCCGATGCCGGACCATGCAGCTACATGATCTGCGGCAAATCCTGCCTCGCCGGCGACATATTCGGCGAGTTCCGCTTCGACCGGCCACTGCAGCCGGGCGACCGCCTGTCATTCGCGGATGCCGGCGGATACACGATGGTGAAGAAGAACTGGTTCAACGGCGTGCAGATGCCGGCGATCGTCCTGCGCGAGCTCGACGGAAGCCTGCGGACCGTGCGCCGGTTCTCCTATCAAGACTATCTCGCGAGTCTCTCGTGAGTCCGCGCTCACTCACAGGAAGGAGGCCTTCGGCAGAAATGAAGAACAACGTCCTGATCGTCGGAGCGGGCGGCGTCGCCCAGGTGGTCGCGCATAAATGCGCGCAATATGACGACGTCTTCGGCGCCATCCATATCGCCTCGCGAACCTTGAGCAAATGCGAGACGATCATCGGCTCGATCCGCGCGAAACGCGGCGCAGCGGCGGCTTCGCGTGTCGCCGCCCATGTCCTCGACGCCCTCGACAGCGGAAAGACGGCCGGCCTCATCCGCGAGACCAGAAGCCGGATCGTCATCAATGTCGGCTCGCCGTTCCTCAACATGTCGGTGCTGACCGCCTGTCTCGCAACCGGCGCCGCCTATATCGACACCGCCATCCACGAGGATCCGCGCAAGATCTGCGAGACGCCCCCATGGTATGCAAACTACGAATGGCGCCGCCGCGACGAGTGCGCGAAAGCGGGCGTCACCGCCATCCTCGGCGCCGGCTTCGATCCGGGCGTGGTCAACGCCTATGCGGCCCTGGCGCAGGCGGCGTATTTCGACCGGATCGAGTCGATCGACATCATCGACGTGAACGCCGGCGATCACGGACGCTATTTCGCGACCAATTTCGATCCGGAGATCAATTTCCGGGAGTTCACCGGGCAAGTGTGGTCCTGGCAGGACCGGCAATGGACAGCCAACGGCATGTTCGAGATCCGCAAGGAGTGGGATCTGCCCGTCGTCGGCAGACGGACAACCTTCATGACCGGACATGACGAGATCCATTCGCTCTCGCAAATCCTCGGGATTCCGAATGTGCGCTTCTGGATGGGGTTCGGCGAGCGCTACATCACCGTGTTCACCGTGCTGAAATCGCTGGGTCTCCTGTCGGAACAACCGGTGCGAACCGCGGAAGGACTCGACGTGGTGCCCTTGAAAGTGGTGAAGGCGGTCCTGCCCGATCCGGCATCGCTCGCCCCCGACTACAGCGGCAAGACCTGCATCGGCGACCTGATAAAAGGCACCAGGGCCGGAAAGGCTCACGAAATGTTCATCTACAATATCGCCGATCATGCCGAGGCCTATCGCGAGGTCGGCAGCCAGGCGATTTCCTATACGGCAGGCGTTCCGGCGGCCGCCGCCGCCCTGCTGGTCGCCAAGGGCGACTGGAACATCGGCCGGATGGCCAATGTGGAGGAGTTGCCGCCGCGACCGTTCCTGGCGCTTCTCGACGAGATGGGGCTTCGGACCCGGATCAGGGACGCCGAAGGCGACCGGCCGCTGGCTTTCGGCGCGCAGGCGCCGGATGTGCCGGCAGCGCGACGCGCCGGACGACGCCCATAGGGAATCCGGGCTGCAGACATCGGGCGCGCCCGGGCGGCTCCTGCAACAAAATGCCTAATCTCGACAAAATTCCGTCCTAGGGTGCAGCCTGCGGGAGTGTGTGTCCGCTACGCCATTGATCTTGAACGCAGAGTGCGGTACTCCGGCTCAAGAGACGGGGCGTTTTCGAAATCGAGAAGGAAGGTACTGTGGCGGTACGGTTACGTCTCAAAGCCATAAGTTTGTTCCTTGCGGCGAGCTTGGCCGCAACACCGGCGCTCGCCGGTCCGTCCCTGCTTTTCGATCCCGCCACCGGCGAAGTCATCTCGCAGGATCGTGCCGGCGAGGCCTGGTATCCCGCCTCCCTCAGCAAGCTGATGACGGCCTATGTCGTCTTCCAGAAGCTCAGGCGCGGCGAGATGCGGCTCGACCAGAAGCTCACCGTGTCGGCCCTCGCCTCGAGCCAGCCGGCGAGCAAGATCGGCATGAAGGCCGGGACGGACATCACGGTTGATCTCGCGCTGCAGATGCTCCTGGTCTATTCAGCCAACGACATGGCCTATGTGCTGGCCGAGGGCGCCGGCGGCACATACCAGAATTTCGCGAAGCTGATGAATGCCGAAGCCGCCCGCCTCGGCATGACGGCGACGCACTATGCCAACCCCAACGGGCTGTTCGATCCGCGGCAGGTGACGAGCGCCCGCGACATCGGCATACTGGCGAGCGCGCTCTTGCGCGACTTCCCCGAACGCGCGCATTATTTCTCGCAGGCCGCGATAAGCCTGGGCAAGCGGAAACTGCTCAACCGCAATAGCCTGCTGCGCAAGATGAAGACGGCTGACGGCATGAAGACCGGCTTCATCTGCAGCTCCGGCTACAACCTCGTCGCGTCGGCGACCGAGAACGGCCGCAAGCTCATCGCCATCGTCCTCGGCGCCTCGAGCGGCCGCGAACGCGCCGATCTCGCCGAGATGATGCTGAGCTCGGGCTTCGCCAAGCTGCCGCAGCCGCAACATATGCGCCTGAGCGCGATCGCCAACACGCGGCTCGGCGCGCTCGTGCCCGCCGATCTCACCCAGATCGTGTGCAAGGGCAAGCCGACCGCCGTCGCCAAGGCCTCGAACCTCACCGGCTGGGGCGTGTCCTTCGGCTCCTACGACAAGCCCGCCACCGCCGACATGGCGCTGCGCGGCCGTCTCCTCGGGGTGCGCGACCTGATCGAGGAGTCGGTCAGCGGCGTCGTGAAGGTGCCGGGCGCCAACGGCTTCAACGCCATGGTATGGAACCTCGACCAGGCGGCGTCGCTCTCGGTCTGCGCCGCATTCAAGAAGCAGAACAGCTATTGCGACGTGATGACGCCGGAAAGCTTCGCCTCGATCGCCGCCCTGGCGCGCGCCACAGAAGAGCGCATCCAGCCCGCAGCCTCGCAAGGCGATGTCGGCCCGCCGAAGAAAAAGAAGGCACGCCGGAAAAAGAAGAAGTGAACGCCGGCCCGGCAGCGGGCCTCGCCAATGCGGAGGTCTGTTCCTGCCGGCCGGCCGCTGGCCCTTGTTGGCCGACATAGGGCCTGGGAGCTCATGCGGCGGGCTCGGGCGACCCATGAGCGGAACGAGCCCGCCAGGGGCTGACGGCGGGCGGCCTATCGCCTATATCAACGGCCTATGAGCAGCGACCTCCAGATCATTCCCGTCTCGGTGATCACCGGCTTCCTCGGCGCCGGCAAGACCACCTTGCTCAACAGCCTGCTCAAGGATCCGATGCTCGCCGGCGCCGCGGTCATCATCAACGAGTTCGGCGAGATCGGGCTCGACCATCTCCTGGTCGAGCGCTCTGACGAGAATGTGTTCGAGATGGCCTCCGGCTGCCTGTGCTGCACCATACGCGGCGACCTCATCGACACCATGCTCAAACTGATCGCCAAGCGCGACCGGAGCGAGATCAAGGCCTTCGACCGCATCGTCGTCGAGACGACCGGCCTCGCCGATCCGGCGCCCGTGCTGCATACCGTCATGAGCGAGCCCGAGCTTCTCGGCCGCTGCCGCCTCGAAAGCGTCGTGACCGTCGTCGACGGCGCGCAGGGGGAAGCGACGCTCGACGCCCATGCGGAGGCGGTGAAGCAGGCGGCGGTCGCCGACCGGCTGGTGCTGACCAAGCTCGACCTCCTCAGCGGTCGCGAGGGCGAGGATGCGCTGCATTCGCTGATCGGCAGGCTCAGGGCGCTCAATCCCTCGGCGCGCCTCCTCACCACCCATCGCGGCGAGGCCACGGCGGCGCGGCTCTTCAACAGCGGCCTCTACAATCCCGCGACCAAGTCGCTCGACGCGCGGGCATGGCTCAATGCCGAGGCTTATGAAGCGGGCGAGAAGCGGCGCCGTCATCGCCATCATCACGGGCCCGAGGCCGATCACGGCCATGCGCATCATCATGACGTCTCGCGCCATGACGATCACATCCACTCCTTCACTTTTTCCGACGCGCGCGCCATCAGCCCCCAGGGGCTCGACATGTTCCTCGGGCTGCTGCAGTCCTATCACGGCGCCAACATGCTGCGCATGAAGGGGATCGTCAAAGTCGCGGACGATCCGAAACGGCCGGTCGTGCTGCATGGCGTGCAGCACATCTATCATCCGCCGGTGCGCCTCGCCCATTGGCCCGACCGCGACGAGCGCACGAGGATGGTGTTCATCGTCAAGGATATAGAAAAGCGGCTGATCGAGGATCTGTTCAAGGCCTTCACCGACGAGGTCGCTGGCGCCGGCGCCTTCCACACCGACAAGACACTCTCGCTTTAACCCACCAACCGGAGCTTTCCCATGCTCAAACTGTTCGGCCTGCGCAAATGCACCACTTGCCAGAAGGCGATGGACTATCTCGACAAGAAGAAGAAAGCCTATGACTTCACCGACGTGAAGGAGGACAAGCCGTCGAAGGAGCAAGTAGCCAAATGGTCGAAGGCGCTGGGCGGCTGGGAAAAGATGATCAATCGGGCCGGCTATACCTGGCGCGGCCTGTCCAAGCCCGAGACCGAGAACCTCACCGAGGCCAAAGCGGTGTCTCTGGCGGTGAACAACCCGTCGCTCATCCGCAGGCCCCTCATCGAGCATGGCGACGGCTCGGTGACGGTCGGGTTCTCCGACAAGGTGAAGGGGTTCATCGGGTAATCCCGCTCATTCGCCCCGCGGGGGGCGGGCAGACCGTCATCCCCGCACCAGCGGACGCGTCATGCAGGTGGGGCCGCCCTCGCCCTTGCGGCAGATCTCGTCCGCCTTGATGACCTCGACCCTGACCGCTTGCGCCTTCATGCGCCCCTCGGTCCCGGGATTTCCCGCCACCATCATGGCATGGCGCGGCCCGAGCGCCAGGACGTTGCAGCCCATGCTGCCGAATTCCTCCTCCGGCACCTCGACGAAAGCGATGCCGCGGCCTTCGAGGAACTGGACGAGCCTGACCGGCATCAGCGGCAAATAGACCACCGCCAGATCCTCATCGAGGGGGCTCAGGACCGACATCAGATGGAAGACGTCGCTCCTGCCCTTGTAATGCGGCAGGTCGAATTCCAGGATCTCGACCTCGGATCCGGCAAGCTTGCGCAACTGCGCGACGCCTTCACGATTGGTGCGGTAGCCGATCCCGGCCAGGAGGGTGTGGCGGTCGATCCAGACGAGATCGCCGCCCTCGACCGAGCCCGGCCCCACGATCTCGCCGGCGATGGGAAAGCCCAGGGCCTCGAGATGAGCGCCGTTCACCTCAGCCTCACGGCGGCGCTGCGGCTTGCCCATGAAGGGCCGCACCAGGCCGCGCGGCGTGACGACGAGCGCGTCATGGGTATAGAGCGAATCGAGCGTCAGCCCGTCGCCGTCAGGCAAGTCGATGACCTCGGCGCCGGCGCTTTTCAGGATCTCCTCGACCCTGGCGAATTCGCGGTTGGCCTCGGCGAGATCGGGCCGCGAATGATAGTTGAGCGGCCGCCATTCGGCATCGAGCCTCGCATCGCTCTTGAAGGCGACCGAGGGCCGGCGCACCGCCACCCGCTTGAGCGATCCCCAATTGTTGAAACTGCCGAAGTCGAACGTCATGCGCCTTTTCCCGGAGATGTGCCTCTCCGCCTCATGCGAGGGGAACGGGGAACGTCTATGACGGAAGCCGGGCCGTGGCAATGAGCTTCGGGGGCTCGCAAGGTTGGAGGCTTTCCAGGCGCCTGCCGGCCTTCACCACCGGCAGCGGCACAGAAGTCCCATGGCATCGAGCGCGCATTCCGTCATCCGGGAACTATAGCCGCCCCGCCGACGACCTGCTATGCGGTCGCCCGAAGGAGACGATCATGCCGCTTCTGACCAGGCTCGGCCTCACCGGTCGCGTCGAGGCGCTGCTCAAGAGCGGCGACCGCGCGCCAGGCCTTGAAAAATCTCGTGTGGACGGCGTGAGGCTGCGCTTCGAGGGCATCGATGGCGATTGTCACAGCGGGCTCACGCGCCCTTCCGACAGCCGCACATTGCGGCAATATCCGCGCGGCACACCGATCCGCAATGTTCGCCAGCTCAGCCTGCTGTCGCTCGAGGAGCTCGCCGACATAGCCCGGATCATGGAGATCCCCGAGGTGAAGCCGGAATGGGTCGGCGCTAATCTGGTCACCTCCGGCATTCCCGACCTGACGCTGCTGCCGCCGTCCTCGCGCCTGCAATTTCCCTCGGGCGCCACCATCGTCGTCGACATGGAGAACGAGCCCTGCCGCTACCCGGCCGAGATCATCGCCGGGCACAATCCGGAGCAGAAAGTCGGCTTCGTCAAGGCGGCGAAGCACAAGCGCGGCGTCACCGCCTGGGTCGAGCGCGAGGGCGATGTGGCTCCGGGCGATGCCATCGTCATCTGGATCCCGCCGCAGCGCTTCTACGGCGTGGACGCCTGAATGAGCGGGCGCGGTGCCATTGCCGGGACGGTCTTGCCGGGCGGCCAATCGCAGATCGTCGAGGAGCCGGCGCCATGACGCTCAAGGTGATCGGGGTCGCCGGCTTCAAGAACGCCGGCAAGACCACCCTCGTCGAGAAGCTGGTGCGCGAATTGACCGGACGCGGCTACCGCGTCTCGACGGTCAAGCATGCGCATCATTCCTTCGACATCGACCACGAAGGCCGCGACAGCTTCCGTCATCGCCATGCCGGCGCCAGCGAAGTCGCGGTGATCTCGGGGCATCGCTGGGCCATCATCCATGAGCTGCGCGGCGAGGCGGAGCCGCCCCTCTCCGGCATCCTCGCGAAGCTCGGCGCCTGCGACCTCGTCCTCGTCGAGGGCTACAAGCACGGAAGCCACGACAAGATCGAGGTGCGCGATGTCGGCCTCGATCATCCGAAACTCGCCGGCCGTGACCCGACGATCGTGGCGATCGCCGCCAACGGGTCCGTCGGCGATGCCGAAGTGCCGGTTTTCGACCGCGATCACGTCGGGAGTCTGGCCGGCTTCATCATCACCCATATGAGGCTCGAGCAAAAATGACACCGGACACCGTGACCGATTTCTGGCTCGCCGCCGGAGAAAGCCGCTGGTTCACCCGCAACGCGGCATTCGACGGAGAGCTGTCGGTGCGCTTCAAGGACGCGCTGGCCAAGGCGCGAGAGGGCGTCTTCGATCACTGGGCGGAGACGCCCTCGGGCATGCTGGCCCTGATCCTGCTGCTCGACCAGTTCTCGCGCAACATCCATCGCGGCTCACCGCTCGCTTTCGCGGCCGACAGGAAGGCGCTGGCGCTGGCCAAAAGGGCGATCGCGCGGGCGGATCATCTGGCGATGCCCGCAACGCTCGCGCGCTGGATCATCATGCCCTTCGAGCATGCCGAGGATCTCGACGCGCAGATGCGCTGCGTGGCGCTGTTCACGGTGCGCGATCCCGGCGGCATGACCCACTGGGCGAAGCTCCATCTCGACATCATCGCCCGCTTCGGGCGCTTTCCGCATCGCAATGCGATATTGGGGCGCAAATCGACCTCCGAGGAGCTGGCCTTCCTGGCCGCGGGTGGCTTTGCGGGATAGAGCCCTCCCCCCGCGCCCCGCGCTGTGCGTGACGGTGTCGGAATCCGCTCCCCTCTGGTCGTTCCATCTCACGACCGTCGAATTCACCTCACTAATGTGCGCAATCGGATCGAAGGGCACACCGAGGAGTATCTCATGTCAGCGTTCCCCGAAAAGGCGAAGGTTGTCATCATAGGGCTGGGCGGCATCGTCGGAGCCTCCGTCGCCCATCACCTGATCGAGCGCGGCTGGGACGACATTGTCGGCATCGACAAGTCCGGCGTGCCCACCGACATCGGTTCGACGGCGCATGCCTCCGACTTCTGCTATACGACGAGCCACGACTACCTTTCGGTCTGGACGACGCAATACTCGATCGACTTCTACGAGAAGATGGGGCACTACGCCCGCATCGGCGGCCTCGAAGTCGCGCGCACGGGCGACGACCTCTGGATGGAGGAGATCAAGCGCAAGCTCGCCTCCGCCAAGGCGTTCGGCACCCGCGCGCACTATGTCTCGCCCGCCGAAATCAAGAAGCTGTTCCCCCTGATCGAGGAAGACCGGGTGATGGGCGGCATGTTCGATCCCGATGCCGGCCTCGTCATCCCGCGGTCCCAGACGGTTGCCGGGAAGCTGGTCGATGCGGGTGAAAAATCCGGCAAGCTGAAGGTCTTCGGCAATACGCCGGCGATCTCGCTCGTCATCGAGAACGGCCGCATCAAGGGCGTCGTCACCCATCGCGGCACGATCACGGCCGATCATGTCGTCGTCTGCGCCGGCATCTGGGGCCGCCTGATCGCCGGGATGGCCGGCGAGGACCTGCCGGTAATGCCGGTCGAGCACCCGTTGTCCTTCTTCGGCCCGTATGACAGGTTCGAAGGGACGGCCAAGGAAATCGGCTATCCGCTGCTGCGCGACCAGGGCAACTCCGCCTATATGCGCGACACCGGGGATCCCAAGACCGCCGAGGGCGGCCAGATCGAATGGGGCTACTACGAGACGACCAATCCCCGCCTCTGCCATCCGCGCGACATCCTCGAAAAGCACGAGGCGCGCCTGTCGCCCTCGCAACACGATCTCGACATGGAACAGATCCTCGAGCCGCTCGAGCGCGCCATGGAGCTGACGCCGATCCTCGGCGAGCTCGGCTACAATGAAAGCCATTCCTTCAACGGCCTGCTGCAGGTGTCGGCCGCCGGCGGCCCGTCCTGCGGCGAAAGCCAGAAGGTGCGCGGCCTGTGGTATTGCGTCGCCATCTGGGTGAAGGACGCTCCCGGCTACGGCAAGCTGATCGCCGACTGGATGACCGACGGGCGCACCGGGATCGACCACGCTTCGATCGACTACGCCCGCTTCTATCCGCACCAGCTCGAGGAAAAATTCATCGAGGGCCGCACCCGCGAGGCCGCCCAGAAGATCTACTTTCCGGCCGTGCATAGCCGCGAGCCCTATGCCACGGGCCGCAACGTCAAGCATTCGCCCTTCTATGAGCGCGAAAAGGAGCTCGGCGGCTATTTCATGGAGCTCGGCGGCTGGGAGCGCGCGCACGGCTATGCCGCCAACGAGCATCTCCTGAAAAGATACGGCAACCTCGTGCCCGAACGCCCGAACGAGTGGGACAGCCGCCACTTCTGGCGCGTCTCCAACGCCGAGCATCTGGCGATGAGCGAGGATTGCGGCATCGTGAACCTCTCGCACTTCCACATGGTGGATATCGAAGGGCCGGACCATGTCGAGTTGCTGGAATGGCTCTGCGCCGCGAAGATCGGCGGCGACGGCAATATCGGCAAGGGCATCTACACCCACTTCCTCGACGACGAGGGCATGGTGCGCGCCGACTTCACCGTCTTCCGCATGGCCGACCGCTGCCGCCTCGTGAACGGCGCCGACGCCGGTCCGCGCGACTTTCACTATATGCGCCGCGTCGCGGAAGATCGCGGCCTCGATGTCGGCATCGTGGACGTCTCGGAAAAATACGTCACCATCGGCATCTGGGGCCCGAACGCCCGCGCGACGCTGAAGAAGGTCGTCGCCGATCCGGCCGGCCTCGACCGGGAAAACTTCCCCTTCGCCGCGATCAGGCAGGTCGAGATCGCCGGCAGGCCGGTCACCGCCTTTCGCATCTCATATGTCGGCGAGCAGGGCTGGGAGCTGCACATGAGATATGAGGACGGCTTGGCCGTCTGGGACGCGCTGCGCGCGAGCGGTGTGATGGTGTTCGGCATCGAGACCTATGCGAATTCGCGCCGGATGGAAAAGAGCCTGCGCCTGCAGAATGCGGACCTCATCACCCAATACAATCTCCTCGAGGCCGACCTCGCCCGCCCGAAGGTCAAGGACGCCGACTTCCGCGGCAAGGCGAGACACCTCGAGCACAGGGCGCGCGAGCACCAGCCGGCCATGCTGTGCACGCTGGTGATGACGGAGAACACCGACAAGAACGGTGTTCCGCGCTATCCTGTAGGCAACCTGCCGGTCATGGACCCGGAAACGGGCGAAGTGCTGGTCGATGAGCTCGGCCGCCGCTCCTACACGACCTCGATCGCCTTCGGTCCGACGGTCGGCAAGAACATCGCGCTCGCCTACCTGCCCTGGGCCTATTGCCGGGAAGGCCGAAAGCTGACCGTCGAGTACTTTGCCGAGACCTATCCGGTCGAGGTGGCCGGCGTCGGCTACAAGCCGCTCTACGATCCGGAAAATCTAAAGCCCAGGAGTTGAGCTGGCTTTTCGGTCACGCAGCTTCCCAGTTGGTCGGCGTCCCCTCCCTCCGGTCGAAAGCTCGTTCGATCCGGAGAATGCTCGGCTTAGGACATAACTCCGTATCGCTCCTGCGAATAACCCAGCGAAAATCCGGGCGTCCAGCTATAGAAGTTTCTAGGTAGAAGACCTGGAGACCGGCGACCGGTTTCTAGTCTACGGATCGGTCATCGCCAAGCATATCGCGAATGTGTATGCCGAGGGTGAGTTGGATGCCGAGGCAACTAGTGCAAAAATTGCACAAGTTCGGCAGGAGGGGTCACGCAAGGTCGAGCGTCAGATTGAGCACTACAATCTCGATGCAGTAATCTCGGTAGGCTATCGGGTCTCCTCTGCGCATGCGACCGTCTTTCGTAGGTGGGCGACCGGCATTTTGATGCCCCTCGCCTCAAGCAACCCGAAAATGCCGACCGGGTTGCTGAACTCCGCGAGATAATCCGCGACATCCGCTCTGACGAAGCGAATGTGTATCGTGAACTGCGCAGAATTTGTGCCATGTGCCAGGACTACGACGGCACCACTGAGGCCGTACGCGAATTCTATCAACGGACGCAAGCCAAGCTGGTCTATGCCGTTACAACCTTGGCGCAGGAAGCAAAAAACTGCCGAAGTCGCCGCGTCGTTGATCCCGGCTTTTCGGCGAGATGGACGGGATTTTAGAGCTTCCTCAGCCACACGCTATGGATGATGTGATCGGCGCCCTTGCGCAGGATGAGATCGGCGCGCTGGCGGGTAGGCAGCACGTTCTCGCGCAGATTCACGAGATTGATCGTCTCCCAGATGCGGTTGGCCGTGGCATTCGCTTCCCTGTCGGTCAGCGAGGCATAGCGGTGGAAATAGGATTTGGGGTCACGGAAGGCGGTGTCGCGCAACGAGAAGAAGCGCGTCACGTACCAGTCGCGCAGCACATCCTCGGCCGCGTCGAGATAGATCGAGAAGTCGAAGAAGTCGGAGATGAAGGGTATGATCTTGCCGTCACGCGGCGGGCGTCCGGTCTGGAGCACATTGAGGCCCTCGACGATCAGGATGTCGGGACGGTCGACGGTGATGCGCTTGTCCGGCATGACGTCGTAGGTGAGATGCGAATAGACCGGCGCCGTCACCTTGCGCTTGCCGGCCTTGACGTCGGACAGGAAGCGCAGCATCGACGGCAGGTCGTAGCTCTCCGGAAAGCCCTTGCGGTTCATGATGCCTTCGCGCTCGAGGATCTCGTTGGGCAAAAGGAAGCCGTCGGTGGTCACCAGATCGACCTTGGGATGGTTCGGCCAGCGGGCGAGCAGGCGCTGCAGGATGCGCGCGGTGGTGCTCTTGCCGGCGGCGACACTGCCGGCCATGCCGATGATGTAGGGCACCTTGGTGCCCTCGGCATGCAGGAAGCGGTCGGTGGCGCGGAACAGCTCCTGGGTCGCCGCGACATAGAGATTGAGAAGGCGCGACAAGGGCAGATAGATCGCCACGACTTCGGCGAGATCGATCCTGTCGTTGAGGCCGCGCAGTTCGTCGATGTCCGCCTGGTCGAGGGTCATCGGCGTGTCGGCGCGCAGTTTCGCCCAGGCGTTGCGCTCGAAATGGCGATAGGGCGAGATCTCGTCGCGCAGCGAATCCATGGACCTATACCCTCTTGCGGCCGGCCTTCTCGGCGATGCCGGAGACGCCGACCCGCTTTTCGAGCTCCCCCATGACCTCGGCCAGCGGCAGCCCGGAAGCTTCGAGCAGGACGATCAGATGATAGAAGAGATCCGCCGCCTCGAGCTTGAGATGGTCGCGGTCGCCCTTGACCGCGGCCAGCGCCGCCTCGATCGCCTCCTCGCCCACCTTCTTGGCGCATTTCTCGATGCCCTGGGAGAGGAGCTTGGCGGTATAGGAGATGTCGGGCGACGCGCCCTTGCGGGCGGTCACGGTGTCGGCAAGCTCGGCCAGAGCCTCGAGCCTGTGGCGCGCGATATCGGTCATGGTCCTGCCCCTGTCGGTCTTCTTACCATTCAAGCCAGCCGCATGGGAATTCCCCGCTCCGCCATATGCGCCTTGGCTTCGGAAATGGTGAACGTGCCGAAATGGAAGATCGAGGCGGCCAGGACGGCCGCCGCGTGGCCCTGGCTGATGCCTTCGACCAGGTGATCGAGCGAGCCGACCCCGCCCGAGGCGATGACCGGCACCGTGACGCTGTCGGCGATGGCGCGCGTCAGCGCGATGTCGAAGCCCCTGCCGGTGCCGTCGCGATCCATGGAGGTCACCAGCAATTCGCCGGCGCCGAGGGCGACCACTTCCCGCGCGAAATCGACCGCATCGATGCCGGTGGGGCTGCGGCCGCCATGGGTGAAGATCTCCCACCTGGCCCGGCTCACCTGCTTGGCGTCGATGGCGACGACGATGCACTGGCTGCCGAACTTCTCCGCCCCCTCGCGCACCAAGGCACGGTTCCTCACCGCCGCAGTATTGATCGAAACCTTGTCCGCCCCGGCGAGCAGGAGCTTGCGGATGTCCTCGGTGGTCCGGACGCCGCCGCCCACCGTCAAGGGCATGAAGCAGGCTTCGGCGGTCTTCCGCACCACGTCGAAGATGATGCCGCGGCCCTCATGCGTCGCCGTGATGTCGAGGAAGCACAATTCATCGGCGCCGGCCTCGTCATAGGCTTTGGCGATCTCGACCGGATCGCCGGCATCGCGCAGATCGACGAAATTGACGCCCTTGACGACGCGGCCATCCTTCACATCGAGACAGGGGATGATGCGCGCTTTCAGCATTCATGCAGCCTCGGCGATGAGCTTCAAGGCCGCGGCCGCATCCAGGCGGCCGTCATAGAGGGCACGGCCCGCTACGGCGCCTCCGAGAACGGCGCAATCCGGCGCCAGCAGCCGGCGGATATCGGCGAGCGAGGCGAGGCCGCCCGAAGCGATGACCGGGATGCTCGTCGTCCGCGCCAGGGCCAGCGTCGCCTCGATATTGAGACCCTTCAGCACGCCGTCACGGCCGATATCGGTGAAGACGATGGCGGCGACGCCCACATCCTCGAACCGGCGCGCCAGCTCGACCGCCGTCGTCTGCGACGTCTCCGCCCAGCCTTCGACTGCGACCTTGCCGTCCCTGGCATCGATGCCGACGGCGATGCGGCCCGGAAATCTGGCGCAGGCGCTTCGCACGAGCGCCGGATCGCGCAGGGCCGCGGTGCCCAGGATCACCCGGCGGACGCCGCGCGCGAGCCAGGATTCGATCCGTGCCAGATCGCGAATGCCGCCGCCGAGCTGCACCGGAACGGCGACGGCTGCGAGGACGGCTTCGACAGCCTCTTCATTCACCGGCCTGCCGGCGAAGGCGCCGTCGAGATCGACAAGATGCAGCCAGGCGAAGCCCTGCGCCGCGAAGCTCCGCGCCTGGGCCGCGGGATCGTCGTTGAAGACCGTCGCCCGCGCCATGTCGCCGAGCTCGAGCCTGACGCATCGGCCGCCTTTGAGATCGATGGCCGGAAAAAGGATCATGGCCGCCACTTCAGGAAATTGCCGATGAGCGCCAGGCCCAGCGCCTGGCTCTTCTCCGGATGGAACTGGCTGCCCGCCATGTTGTCGCGGGCGACGAAGGCGGTGACCGCGCCGCCATGATCGGTGGTCGCGACCAGGGCCGAAGGATCGCCGAGAGCCAGGTGGTAGGAATGGACGAAATAGGCATGCAGCCCGCCTGCGCCCAGAGCGATGCCGTCGAAGAGCGCATGCGGACGGGCGGGATCAAGGGTATTCCAGCCCATATGCGGGATCTTGAGGGCGGCATCCTCAGGCCGGATCGCCTTCACATCGCCCTTGATCCAGCCGAAACCTCTCGTCTCGACATGCTCGAGCCCGCGTTCCGCCATCAGCTGCATGCCCACGCAGATGCCGAGAAACGGCTTGCCGCTCCCGACTTCCGCCTCGACCGTCTCCCACATGCCCGGAACCGCCGCGAGACCGTCGCGACAGTCGCGGAAGGCGCCGACGCCCGGAAGCACGATGCGCTCGGACTGGCGCACCCGGTCCGGATCCGCCGTCACCTCGATCAGGGCGGGCAGCCCCAAATCCCGGGCCGCCCGTTCGAACGCCTTGGCAACGGAGTGCAGATTGCCCGAGCCGTAATCGATGACGGCCACCCTCATGAACGGCCGAAGCCCGGAAAGATGAAGTCCGGCTGGTCGGGCCTCCAGCGCGACGACAGGATCGGCCTGGCGGGCTCCGCCGGCGCCACCACGCTTTCTGCCGGCATGCCGGTCTCGGTGAAAAAGCGATATTCCGCCTCGTCGAGGTCATCGCCCTGAACCAGACCGAGCGTCGCGAAGCCGCGGCGCTCGTAGGTCCAGCGCAACAGGTCGTTGCCCTCGAAGGCGAGGATGAGATTGATGGCGCAGGAAAGGACGAAACGCATGAACTCGCCGAAGCCCAGAGCCTCGGCGAGCGCCCATATCGCAAATTGCGCGCCGAGCGCCACGAGCAGGACGACCCACATGCCCCTGGCCGCGAGCCACAGCAGCGGGAAAACAAGCGCCCACCAGTTGAAGCCCTCGCGCACGAAGACGACGTCGTCGGCGCCACCGCGCGGTCTCTTATGGGCGGTCCACCAGGCCATCAGCCCTTCAACGATCCCTTGGTCGAGGGAATGTTGTCCTTCCGGCGGGGATCGATCTCGATCGCCTTGCGCAGGCTCCGCGCCAAGGCCTTGAAGCAGCTTTCGGCAATGTGATGATTGTTGTCGCCATGGAGCGTCTCGACATGGAGCGTCACGCCGGCATTCACGGCGAAGGCCTGGAACCATTCGCGCACCAGTTCGGTGTCGAAATCACCGATCTTGGGACGTGTGAAAGCAACGTTGAAGACGAGATAGGGCCGGCCGGAGACATCGATCGCAGCCCGGGTGAGGGCCTCGTCCATGGGCAGGAGGACGCTGGCATAGCGCCTTATCCCCTTGCGGTCACCCAGCGCTCCGGCCACCGCCTGGCCGAGTGCTATGCCCGAATCCTCGGCCGTGTGATGGAAATCGATATGGAGGTCGCCCTTGGCCTCGAGCCTTATGTCGATGAGCGAATGGCGGGCCAGCTGCTCGAGCATATGGTCGAGGAAGCCTATACCGGTTCTCACCTCATAGGCGCCCGTCCCGTCGAGATCGACCGCGGCCGAGATCTCGGTCTCAGTCGTCCGGCGTTCGATTCTGGCCTTGCGCATGGGCCTAACCTTCTGTTGCGGCGGGGTGTCTTAGCAGGTGCAGCAAAGCCTTGCCACCCTTAACCTGCCGCAGAGTTACCTCACCGGCAGGTTTCGAGCCTTTTCTTGGCCCCCGGCAGAGCCTACATGACCCCTGCCGGGGCCGTCCCGGCTTCATTTTGCGACCAGGAGACCCATGAGCGATCCCCAGCAGTGGCACGGCACGACCATCCTCTCGCTCCGCAAGGACAACCGGGTGGTGATCGCGGGCGACGGCCAGGTCTCCATCGGCCAGACGGTGATCAAGTCCAATGCCCGCAAGGTACGGCCGCTGGCGGGCGGGTCCGTCATATCGGGCTTCGCCGGGGCCACCGCCGATGCGATGACCCTGTTCGAAAGGCTCGAAGCGAAGCTCGAGCAATATCCACTCCAGCTCACCCGTGCCTGCGTCGAGCTCGCCAAGGACTGGCGCACCGACCGCTATCTGAGACGCCTCGAAGCCATGATGATCGTGGCCGACAAGCAGGTGAGCCTTGTCCTGACCGGCACCGGTGACGTGCTCGAGCCCGAGCGCAGCCTGGTCGGCATCGGTTCCGGCGGCAACTACGCGCTGGCCGCGGCGCGCGCCCTGATCGACGGCGACATGGATGCCGAGGCCATCGCCCGCAAGGCGATGGGCATCGCCGCCGAGATCTGCGTCTACACCAACAACAACGTGATCGTCGAAAGCCTCGCATGCTGACGCGCGCCGATCTCGATGAGGCCGTAAAAAGCGGCATCATCACCGAGCAACAATCCATCGAGCTCCAGAGCCTGCCGGAGAAGCGCCGGCAAGTCCGGCACGCCCGTGCCGCGGGCGACGAACGCTTCGTGTTCATGAAGAACTTCAATGAATTCTTCATCGCCCTCGGCGTCGTGCTGCTGGGCGTCGGATTGTGGGCGGCGGCAAGCGCCATTCCCGGTGTCGCCGGCGTGTTTCCGGTGATCTTCATCGTGGTGATGTGGGGCCTGGCGGAATTCCTGACGCGCAAGCTCAAGCTCACCTTGCCCAGCATCGTGCTCGCCGTCTTCATCGTCTCGACGCTGGCCTTCGTTCTCAAGGACCGCCTGTCCGACACCGGCTCGCTGCTGATCGCCAGCCTGTCGGCCGCATTGTCGGCGCTCCTGTTCTACTGGCGCTTCCGCCTGCCTTTCGCGTTGCTGCTGCTCGCCGGCGCCTGCGTCGCCTCGCTGTTCGCGGTCGTCACAGCGCTCGTCGGCGCCCCGAGCGAGCCCTTCACATATGCGCTGTTCCTCGTCGCCGGCCTCGCCGTGCTGATCGCCGCCCAATGGTACGATATGTCGGACCGCGAGCGCCTGACGCGGCGGTCCGATTGCGCCTTCTGGCTCACGCTGATCGCCGCGCCGCTGATCGTCCATCCGATCGCCGGCCTCATTTCCGCGGGAGGAGACGCGACCGCCCGGTCCAGTCTCCTGACGATCGCCGTCGTGATCTTCTTCGCGCTGATCGCGCTCGTCATCGACCGGCGCGCCTTCCTCGTCTCCTCGCTCGCCTATCTGGGCGGCGCCATGGTCTATGCCTTCACCCGGCTCGGCGGCGGGCAGAACGCCTTATGGATCACGCTTCTCCTCATGGGTGCGAGCGTGATCCTGCTCGGCGTGGGCTGGCATCGCGCGCGCCGCGCCGTCATGCAGTTCATCCCCTCCTCCCTTGCCCGGCACCTGCCGGTCGTCAGAGCCTGAATGAGTTTTCCATGACCGACTTCTCTCCCCGTGAAATCGTTTCCGAGCTCGACCGTCATATCGTCGGGCAGAAGGAGGCCAAGCGCGCCGTCGCCATCGCCCTGCGCAACCGCTGGCGGCGCAAGCAGCTCGAAGGTCCGCTGCGCGAGGAGGTGATGCCGAAGAACATCCTGATGATCGGTCCGACCGGCGTGGGCAAGACCGAGATCGCGCGCCGCCTGGCCAAGCTCGCCAATGCGCCCTTCATCAAGGTCGAGGCGACGAAATTCACCGAGGTCGGCTATGTCGGGCGCGATGTCGAGCAGATGATCCGCGACCTCGTCGAGGCCGCGATCGGCATGGTGCGGGCGGCGCGGCGCAAGGACGTCGAGGCGCAGGCCCATATCAATGCCGAGCGGCGCGTGCTCGACGCGCTGGTCGGCGCCAATGCGTCGGAGACGACGCGCGAGAGCTTCCGCAAGAAGCTGCGCAACGGCGACCTCGACGCCAAGGAGATCGAGATCCAGGTCACCGACGCGCCGGCCATGCCGAGCTTCGACATCCCCGGCATGCCGGGATCCTCGGCGAGCGTCATCAATCTCTCCGACATGCTGGGCAAGGCCTTCGGCCATCGCCTCAAGCAGAAGCGCATGACGGTCAAGACAAGCCACGAGGTGCTTCTGGCGGAAGAGAGCGACAAGCTTCTCGACCAGGACCAGATCACCCAGGAGGCGATCAACGCCACCGAGAACAACGGCATCGTCTTTCTCGACGAGGTCGACAAGATCTGCGCCCGCTCGGAACGCCACGGGGCCGACGTCAGCCGCGAAGGCGTGCAGCGCGATCTCCTTCCCCTCATCGAAGGTACGACAGTATCAACCAAATACGGCCCGGTGAAGACCGACCACATTCTGTTCATCGCGTCGGGCGCCTTCCATATCGCCAAGCCGTCCGACCTCCTGCCCGAATTGCAGGGCCGCCTGCCGATCCGGGTGGAGCTCAAGGCGCTCACCCGCGACGATTTCCGCCGCATCCTGACCGAGCCGGAAGCGAGCCTGATCAAGCAGTACAAGGCGCTGCTCGGGACCGAAGGCGTCACCCTCGACTTCGACGAGGACGGCATCGACGCGCTGGCCGACATCGCGGCCGAGATCAACGCGGCGATCGAGAATATCGGCGCCCGCCGCCTCCAGACGGTGATGGAGCGCGTCCTCGACGAAGTAAGCTATTCGGCCACCGACCGGTCGGGTGAGACCGTCAGGATCGACAAGGCCTTCGTCGAGAAAAATATCGGCGACCTGGCGCGCAACACGGACCTGTCGAAATTCATTCTCTAATGCTACAAGATGGCTCCCGACTATAAGGGGCCATTCGAGATGCGGACGTTGGGGCACTGGATTGTTGCGCTCGTCATCGCGGCGGTCGCCGCCTGGCTGGTATGGACGTCGTCGGACCTGCAGACCTGTCTGCAGGGGACGACGGCGGTCGCCGGTTCTTACGACTCTCTTTTGGAATCAAGGCGTTGCCTCGGCGAATACACAAGGGCGAACGCCGCCGAGATTCTCGCCACATTCACCGTCATCCTGGCTGTAGCCATCTGGCTCATGTGGCGAGCCACCCGGGCGCTCGTGCGCGAATCACACGAGGCCGGCGCCGGCCTCATCGCGACGAACCGGTCGCTGGCCGAGGCCACCCAGGTCGCGGCGGAAGCCGCCAGGAAATCCGCCGGCACCGCCGAGCAGGTGCTCGTCGCCCTGCAGCGTCCCTGGGTGACGCTCAATGTCGAACTCGCCGGCACTTTGGCGTTCGACGGCGCGGGCGCCTCCATCCCCCTCAAGATCGGCACCGAGAATGTCGGTCCGACCCCGGCGGTCGCCGTCGTCGCTCATCCCGTGATCTTCTGCCAGGAGAAGCAGCCGTTCAAGGCCATGGACGTGATCAAGCGGCGCTCCGCCGATTTCAACTCCGTCGGACGGCTCGGCCACACGCTGTCCAAGAACGAGCAGTTCAGCGAGGTCAAGACGGCCGGCATGGGCGTCGAGGAATATGAAGGCCTGTCGGTCATCTCGCCCTTCATCCTGGTCACCGTCAAATACCGGCTCACCTTCACCGACGAGACCCGCATGACGGCGAAGCTCTATTCGCTGGTGCGCACCGATCCCGTCTATCAGGCACAGTCGGTCGTCATGCAGCCCGGCAACAGCGTGCAGCCCGACAGGCTCAATCTCATCCTCATCGGCAGCTACGCCGACTGAAACCAGGGTCCATTCCCGGCGTGGTCATTTCCTGCGCTGCTTGCGCCGATTGAGAACGGCCAGCATCTCGGCGAGATCCTTCTGATCGAGTTCGGAAATCCCGTCGGCCAGACGATTGGCGAGTTCGGTGGCGGAGGGCTCGAGGCCCGAGGTGTCGATGACGACGCGGGGATGCGAGATGCGCGCCAGGCGCACCACATCCTCGGCCTCGTCCCAGATGATGTTGAAATAGCTGATGATCCGCTGCAGCAGGTGCCAGCCCGGCCGGCCGCGCTTGCCGTGCTCGAGGGCCGAGAGATAGGCGCTCGACACGCCGATCTCGGCAGCCATCTCCTTCAGCGTGACCTTGCGCGCGGCGCGCAATTTGCGCATGCGCTCGCCGAACGGCGTCATCCCGCTTTCCGGTCCTTCTTCCTGAGCCTCACATAGAAGGCGCCGCCGCCGCCGTGGCGCGGATGGGCCGGCTGGAAACCGGCTATATGCTCGCGAAACACGCCTTCATGGAACCAGTCCGGCACCAGACGGCGCAAGCGGCCCTGACGCTCCGGCGCATGAAAGTGATCAGCACCGTGAAGCGTGTGGCGGGTGAAGGGCGAAGCGCCCTTGCCGGTGATCACCAGCACCAGGCGCAACCCCCGGGCGCGCGAGGCCGCCAGGAAGCTCAGGAGCCGCTCGCGCGAGCGCTCGATGCCGGTGCCGTGCAGGTCGATGCGGTTCTCGATCTCCACCTGGCCGCGGGTCATGCGGCGTTCGCTCCGCCGGTCGAGGCCGGTGAGCGGCGGAGGATCGAGGCGCGGCGCGGGCGCCCGCGGGACGGTTTTGCCCGGCCTTCCGGATCCGGCGACGGGCCCAGGGGCTTCGGACTGCGCTTTCGCCTGCGGTCTCTTCCTCGCGCCGGCCTTGTGGAGCGGCTTGACGCCGCGCATGACATCTTCCCACAGGGCGTAATCGGCTGGCAGCTTGCGGGTCATTGCCGATCGAGCAGTCTCTTCGCGAGCGTCTTGGGCAAGAGCACGATCATGAGACCGGGACTCTTCATGCGGCCGGCGGTCAGGGCGGCATCCTCGCCCGCGCCCCAGAAGATATCACCGCGCGCATGGCCCTTGATTGCGGTGCCGGTATCCTGGGCCACCAGAAGCGCCCGGAACGGCACAAGCTTTCCGTCTTCGCCCCTGGGAGCCTGCGTGTCGAGCCAGACCGGCGTGCCCAACATCCAGAGCGAGCGGTCGACGGCGAGGGAATGGAGGGGCGTGAGCGCAACCTTCTGGGCGCCGGGCGGGCCGAGCCCGGGATCGCCCGCCTCGATCCTGCGGAAGAAGACATAGGACTTGTTCTCCCACATGAGCGCCCGTGCGAGCTTCGGGTTGTCGCGCATCCACGCCCTGATCGTCTGCATAGACACGTTCTCACGCGTAAGAACGCCGCGTTCGACCAGAATGCCGCCAATGGCCGTATAAGGCAGCCCGGTCTTGGCGGCATAGCCGAGGCGCATCACCCGGCCATTGCGCAGACGGACCCGTCCCGAACCCTGAACTTGCATGAAGAACGCGTCGGCCCAGTCCTTCAGCCAGACGAGTTCGAGCCCCCGGCCGTCGAGCGCGCCCTCCTCGATTTCACGCCTCGTGTAATAAGGCACAGACTTGCCGCCGACCTTGCGTCCGTAGGCGACTCCCAGGCGCTTGGCCGTTCCGGCGTCGAAGCCTATGAGATCGGCGGGCCTGGCATAGAGCGGAACCCTGTAGGTGCCGTCGGATTCGAGGCTGCCTGCCGCTTCCGGCTCGTAATAGCCCGTGAACAGTCCTTGCGGACGCTCGGGATCACGGACGACCAATGGCACGAAAGCTTCCTCGAAGAAGCGGCGGGCATCGACGCGGGCCTTCAGCCGGCCGCAGACCGCAAGCCAGTCACGCCGCCTGCCGCCATAGGCCACCTTGCGGGGGGAAGCGCGCCCGCTCGCCGCAATCTGGGCACAAGAGCGCTTGAAGGCGGCGAGCGCCGCATCATGGTCGGCTTCCCGCCAGCCGGCGATCGCCCCGAAATCCGTTTCCGCGAATATCGGCTTGGCGGCAACGCTCATGGTTTGGCACATCACCAGAAACAGGGCCAAACTCAAGAGCAGGCGCATCGGAGGACCGCTTCGCACCTCAGGATATCAGCCCGGCTCGTCGGTTGCCACCAGCTTCCAGTTGGGATCGCGCGAGGAGGTGTCGCGCTCGAAGGTCCACACGTCGGTGATCTCGCGCACCTGCCTGGGATCGCCCTCGATGACCTCGCCGGCCTTGTCGAGCGTCGCCGAGATGAATTCGGCGATGAACCTGATGGTGATGTTGGCGCGCTTGCCCTTCATGTCGGCAGCGGTGACCTCGGCCTTGTCGATGCCGACGAAACGCGATTCGAGCATATGGCCGGCTTTCTCGCGCTCGTCGATGGCTTGGGCGAAACCCTCATAGACATCGCGCGAAAGAAGGTTCTTGAGCGCCTGGCGGTCGCCTTGCGCAAAGGCGGTCACGACCATCTCATAGGCGAGCTTGGCGCCTTCCACGAAGGTTTTCGCGGTGAACTGGCCGTCGACGGCGGCGATCTTCTCAAGACCCTTCGCCACGCTGGTGCCGGCCTCGGCATAGCCCGACCAGACCGGCTCCGCCGGCGGCTGGAGGACAGGGTTCTCCGGCGCATTCTCGCGCTGTGGCAGGTTGATGACATTGCCCGGCGCCTGCGGCTTCTCAGCCCGGCGCTGAGCGGCATAGGGATCGACCGGCGGGCGCTCGTTGCCGGTGCGCTTCCCGAGGACCGAGCGCAGGCGCAAGATGACCACCACCGCAATCGCAAGGATCAGCAGGTTCAGCGGATCAAAAGCCTGATTCATCATTCCGCGGGTCTTTCGTCTGGCAAATTGAAGTCGGGGTCTCAACCTCCTTATATAGGAGGGTCGGGGTCCGGTCCAAAGGTTGGTGCCGCTTCAGTTCCTACAGGCTTAAGGTGATCAGAACCATTATTTTTGTCCTTTTTGCGCTCGGCCTCCTCGAGCTGTTTCTGCTGGTCAAGACCGGGCAGTGGTTCGGCGCCTGGTTCCCGATCCTCGCCGTCATCCTGGGCTTCGTCGCCGGCGGGCTTACCATCCGCCATACCGGGGTCAAATCACTCAACGAAGTCCGGGAAGCGAGCAAAAGCGGTCTTATCGGGCCCCATGCCGCGATCGGGGGCCTGCTCGGCGTCCTCGCCGGCGTGCTGTTCATCCTGCCGGGACTGCTGTCCGACGTCGCGGGCATCCTTTTGCTCCTGCCCTTCATGCGGCAAATCGTCGAGCGCCGCATGGGCCGGCCTTCGGCGCGCCGGGGTGGCGTCGTGATCGATGGTGAAGCCGTTGAAATCCACGAGGAAAGACTGACACCCCCGCCCGGGCAGGAAAAGAACGAAGCCTCGCCCTGGAACCGCTAGGACCTCCGCGCGTCCAGGAATGCTTGCGGCTCATCAATCATTCATGATAGCTGCGTGCGCGACGGTTCCCCCCGCGGTTTTGATGAAAGGCACGATCCTCATGGCCAAGACGAGCAAGCCGGCGCCGAAGAAGCAAGCCATCAAGTCCCCGAACGGCGACGGCAGCGCCAGCTCCGAGCCAGAGGCGCTGGCGGCTCCGGCGGCGTCCCCGGCGCCCGAGCTGGAGGCCGCACCGCCGCAGCCCGGAGCTCAGCCTTCGATGCGCATTCTCGGCCAGTATCTCAAAGACCTGAGCTTCGAGAATCCGCACGCCCCGCAGTCACTTGCCCCGCAAAAGGCGCAGCCCGAGATCAACATTTCGATCAACGTGAACGCCCGCAACCTGGCGCCGTCCGATTTCGAGGTCGAACTCCATATCGACGCCAAGGCGACATCTGAGAGCAAGATCGTCTTCGCCGCGGAAATCCTCTATGCCGGTGTCTTCCGGCTCGAGAACTTCCCGCAGAACATGCTGCACCCGGCGGTCCTCATCGAATGTCCGCGCATGCTTTTCCCCTTCGCCCGCCAGATCCTCAGCGATGCGACCCGCAATGGCGGCTTCCCGCCTCTGATGCTCGATCCGATCGATTTCGCCAGCATGTACCAGAAGCGCATGGCGGCGCAGGCGCAGGCCACCGCATAAAGCTCGTTCAGTTCAGAAGCTCGTTCCACAAGGCCTTGTCGCCGAGCTCGGCGATCAAGGCCCGATGCGCCAGGATCTCCATCTCGGTGAGCCTGGCGGCGAGAGGCACCGGGCGCGGCCGCACGATGCCGGAAGGTGCAACGACGGCACGGCTGGCGACCGTGATTGTCGAGAGCGAGAGCGCCGCCTGACGTCCGCCGATCAGCTCCAGATAGACGTTCGCCAGCAATTCCGAATCGAGCAGCGCCCCGTGCTTGTCCCGCTTCGAATTGTCGATGCCGTAGCGCTTGCACAGGGCATCGAGGCTGTTCGGCCCCATCGGATGCTTCTGGCGTGCGAGCATCAGTGTGTCGACGACGCGTTCCGGCAGAATGGCCGGCACATCGAGGCGCGTAAATTCGGCATTGAGGAAGCCGATGTCGAAGGAGGCGTTGTGGATAACGAGGCTCGCATCGCCAATGAAAGCGAGGAAGTCCGCCGCGATCACCGAGAACAGCGGTTTGCCCCTCAGGAATTGCGTCGTCAGGCCGTGAATGGCCTCGGCTTCGGACGGCATGTCGCGCTCGGGGTCGATATAGGCGTGAAAAGTCTTGCCGCTAGGAATGTGATTGATGAGCTCGACCGCACCGAGCTCGACGATGCGGTGGCCTTTGG
The DNA here is from genome assembly GCA_050246735.1 of Parvibaculaceae bacterium. Lineage (GTDB taxonomy): Bacteria > Pseudomonadota > Alphaproteobacteria > Rhizobiales > Aestuariivirgaceae > Taklimakanibacter. Next base: position 145,336 of record JBFWVM010000003.1, read on the forward strand.
AAGGATCGATGCCCGTAGTCTCGGTGTCGAGAACGATCTCGCGCATTATGACGAATCACCTCGTGACAGGACCGCGATTATATGCCGTACCTGCGCTCGGGCGTAGTCCGGTCCGCGGTCGCTATCCACAATGAAATCGGCGCGCCTGCGCTTCTCCGGATCGGGCAGCTGGCGAGCGAGGATGGCGGCGAATTTTTCCTCGCTCATCCCCGGCCGCGCCAGCACGCGGCGGCGCTGGACATCGGCCGGGGCCGAGACGACGACGATCCTGTCGACGTCGCGGTCGCGGCCTGTTTCGAACAGCAAGGGAACATCGAGCACGGCGATAGGGGCCTTTTGCCGGCGCGCCCGGGCGAGGAACGTCTCCTGCTCGGCGCGCACCAAGGGATGAACGATCGCCTCCAGCCGGGCGAAATCGTCGGGATGGTCAGCCAGATGTCTTGCGAGTTTCACCCGGTCGATGCGCCCGTCGACCACGACTCCCGGAAACACGGCGGCGAGCGGTCCTACAGCGGCGCCCTTGCGGTCATAGAGACGATGCACGATGGCATCCGATTCCGAGACGGGGACGCCTTCTTCGGCGAACATGCGCGCCGTCGTGGTCTTGCCCATGCCGATCGAGCCGGTAAGGCCGACGACGATCATCGGCCAAAGCCCGGATCGATGTCGCGCGCGACGAGATCATGGAGTTCGGAGGTCACTTCCGGCCGCCGGCCGAACCATAGTTCGAAGCCGCGCACAGCCTGATGCAGAAGCATGCCCAGGCCCGGCACCACCCGATTGCCGCGGCTGCGTGCGCGGAAGAGAAGATCCGTCTCCAGCGGCGCATAAACGATATCGGCCACGATCGCCGATTCCGGCAAGGGTGCGAGATCGATGGTCAGCGGCGGCTGTCCGGCCATGCCGAGCGATGTGGTGTTGACGAGCAGGTCGGCCTCCTCAAGGAGCCTGCCGGTTTCGTTCCAATCGTGCGGCTCGACGCGTGAATCGAAGTCGCGCCGCAGCTCCTCGCCGCGCGCCAGAGTGCGGTTGACGATCGACAAGCGCCGGCTTCCGCCATCGAGCAACGCTCCGACGATCGCGCGCGCCGCGCCTCCGGCGCCCAGAACGACGATGTTGCGGCCGTCAACCCGCCAATCGGGAGCATGAGATGCGAGATTGGCCAGGAACCCTTCGCCATCGGTGCTCGTGCCCCAGAGCTCGCCGTCGCGATAGAACACCGTGTTGACGACGCCGAGGCGCTCCGTCGCCTGGTCCGCAATGCGGACAGTCCCGAATGCCCCTTCCTTGTGCGGCAAGGTGACATTGCATCCCGCATAGCCCCTTTCCGCAAGAGTGTTCAGAAATGCCGGCAATTCGCCCGGCGGCACCGCAACGCGTTCGTAAATGCCGTCGATGCCATAGTGTCTCAGCCAGTAACCATGAATGAGAGGGGAGCGCGAATGGCCGATGGGCCAGCCGATGACGCAGGCTTTGCGGCTCATGCGGCGAGAGCGTCCTGGCGCCTGAGGAAATCGAGAAGCGGGAGGAGCGGCAGACCGAGGATCGTGAAATAATCGCCGTCGACGGCCTGGAAAAGCTGGGCGCCAAGCCCTTCCAGCTTGTAGCCCCCGACGGAGGTGGTGACTTCGGCACCCATCCGGTCGAGGTAGCTGTCGAGAAAGGCTTCCGAAAAGGCCCGCATGGCCAGGGTTGCCCGGCTCAGATGCCGCCAGACAATGCTCTCCCCTCTTGCGCAACAGACGGCCGTCTCGAGGATGTGGGCTCGTCCACGCAACTCCAGAAGATGTCCGCGCGCTTCTTCCCGCGATCGTGGCTTGTCGAAGGTTCTGCCCTGGAGGTTGAGGATCTGGTCGGCACCGATCACCAGACGTCCCGGGAATCGATTCGATACCGAAACAGCCTTGGCGGCGGCCAGAGACTGGGCGAGCGCGCCAGGCTCGAGACCTTCGGCGGCGGCCTTCAGCACACTTTCGTCGACCTCCGGGGTCCGCACCTCGAAGACGACGCCGGCCTTGGTCAGGAGTTCGCCCCGGATCCGGCTGGTCGAGGCAAGGATGACGCTCATGCTCCGGCCTCTCCGGCTTCGTTGCGGTCGCGGAGCAGATTGATCACCGCGGCGGCCGTCTCCTCGATCGAGCGCCGCGTGACGTCGATGATCGGCCAACTGTGCCGCGAGCACAGCCGACGCATATGGGCGAGCTCTGTGGCAATGGCGTCCTGGTCGACATAGTCCGTCTCGCCCTGCTCGTTGATGGCCAGGAGCCGATGCCGGCGGATCTGGGCGATGCGCTCGGCGCTGGCGATCAAGCCCACGATCAAAGGCTTCGTCACGGTCTCGAGCTCCCGCGGCGGAGGGATGTTCGGCACGATGGGGATATTGGCGGTCTTGATGCCGCGATTGGCGAGATAGATGCTGGTCGGAGTCTTGGACGAACGGCTGATGCCGGTGAGGATCACATCGGCCTGGTCGAGATCGTTCGTGTGCTGACCATCGTCATGAATCATGGTGAAGTTGAGAGCGTCGATGCGGCGGAAATACTCGGCATTGAGCGCATGTTGGCCGGCGAGCTGCGGCCTCGACTGGGCATTGAGATACTGCGCAAGACTGGCAATCACCGGGTCGAGGATGGAAATGCAGGGGATGGCGAGTTCGGCGCATCTCTTCTCGAGCTGAGCTCGAAGGTCGGCGTCGATCAGGGTAAAAAGGACGACGCCGGGCTCGCTCTCGATCTCGACCAAGGCGCGCGTCAGCTGCTTGGAAGTACGCACGAGCGCGTAGATGTGCTCGACCGGCTGATAATCCGCATAGTAGGCCATCGCGGCGCGCGCGACGGTGTTCAGTGTCTCACCGGTTGCATCCGAGATCAGATGCATGTGGAAAAATCTTGGGGCGGACACGGGACAGCCAGTTGCTCGGTTGTGGATAAGGTGATGCCGGTCAAGCTTTTGGAAAGCTTCTATCATTTTGTTCGTCGGATAATCCACAGTTTCGCCCGCCGGGATCATCGCGGTTCATTCTGTGGACAGAGGGAGGGTGTTGACGAAATCACGATCATTTGTGGACAGTCATGCCGAATATCCTGTAGCACATTGAATTACAAAGCATATTTGTCCCCAGGCCGGGCTCCTGGCGGCAGGCTGGGAACCGTGACAAAACAGCCCGGTTGGCAAGATGCGGGCAAGCTCGCTATTCATGACTCTCACGCTCCAGCATCTAAACCAGTCTCTTTCCTTCTCTCTTATTTGGTATGCGCTCATGGCCAGCTCGGCACTACTGGACGTCCTGTGGGGCAGGAAAGCCGCAAGGCGGCCGGCATGGTTCATGCGACAGGCCGGACGCTACCTTCCGGAATATCTGGAGGTCAGGGCGAAAGCGGGTTCGTTCCTCAATCTGTGCTACTCGCCGGAACTTGCGGCGGACGTGACCCTGCAACCCCTGCGCCGCTTCGATCTTGATGCCGCGATCCTGTTTGCGGATATATTGGTCGTGCCGCAGGCCATGGGCTTGGGGCTGTCCTTCACTGACGGCGAGGGACCGGTCGTCGAGAAGATTTCGGGGCACCATGGAATACGGGCCCTACGTCCGCTCGATGGGGCGGAGGAAGTGCGCCTGGTGTGTGAAACGGTCAAGGCCGTCAAGGCGAGGCTTCCCGCGGATGTGGCCCTTATCGGCTTCTGCGGCGCGCCCTGGACGGTGGCGAGCTACATGGTCGGCGGTAGCGGTGATCGCGGCCGTGAGGCCGCACGGGGCATCGCGACCAGCGGATCGGATTGGTTCGGTCTGCTGATCGACCGGTTGATCGATGCTTCGGCGTCCTATCTCATTCAGCAGGTGGATGCGGGGGTGGACGTCGTGCAGATCTTCGATTCCTGGGCTGGTGATCTGCCCGGCTATCTCCAGGAGGAGCTCGTCGGCCGGCCGATCGCTGCGATCATGGACAAGGTGAGGTCGGCACGGCCGGAGGTACCCGTCATCGTCTTTGCCCGCGGTGCGGGTGCCGGCCACCAGCGGATCGGCGAGATGACCGGGGCCCAGGCGCTGGGCGTCGAGGCGTCCCTGCCTTTGAGCTGGGCGCGTGAGCATCTGGCGGGGCCGCATGCCGTGCAGGGAAATCTCGATCCTTTCATCGTGGAGCAGGGCGGGGTCGCTCTGGAGCGGGGCGCGGAGCTCATTGCCAGGGCCTTGCCGAGAGACCGGCATATTTTCAACCTGGGTCACGGCATGCGTCCCAAGACGCCCCCGCAGCATGTCGAACAGCTGATACGCCACTTGCGGAACATCGATGAGTGACCATGCATGAACTATCTCTGGTTCAAGGCCTTCCACATCATTGCCGTCACGGCCTGGATGGCGGGCCTGTTCTATCTGCCCCGGCTCATGGTCTACCACCGCAGGACGCCCGTCGGCGCCGAGAGCTCGGAGATCTTCAAGGTCATGGAGAGGCGGTTGCTCAGGGCGATCATGATGCCCGCCATGGTCTTGTCGTGGGCGCTTGGCTTGGCCCTCATCTGGGTCACGGATGCCTTCGCGAGCCTCGGCCTGTGGCTGGTGATCAAGCTTGTCGCGGTGGTGGCGATGACCGGCTTCCATTTCTGGCTGGCGCGGTTCGTCACGGCTTTTGCCGAGGACGAGCGGCCGCGAGACGAACGCTTTTTCCGGATCATCAACGAGATTCCGACCATTCTTCTGATCGTGATCGTCGTCATGGCCGTGGTTAAGCCGCTTTAATGAATAAAACAGTTTCCAAGGCTCGTGGATTTTGTTAAAGCTCCGTTGAAGCAGTGACCGGTTCAAGGCTCCCACCTCAAAGGGCCGGCAGGATTCCTTTCGAGAATCAGCTCCCTCCCTCACCCGCCGGGCCGTTGTTTTAGTGACCCGGTACTCAACTCCTACAAAGATCAAACGCCGCTTCATCCGGCGCCACCGAAAACTCACATGACAAGCATTTCAGAACTCAAGGAAATCAAGCTCCACTCGCTCAAGGAAAAAAGTCCGGCGGAACTGCTGGTGATCGCGGAAGAGCTGCAGGTCGAGAACGCCAGCGCGCTACGCAAGCAGGAGCTGATGTTCGCCATCCTGAAAAGCCTCGCGGCGCGCGAGGTCGAAATCATCGGCGAAGGCGTCGTCGAGGTCCTGCAGGATGGTTTCGGTTTCCTTCGCTCTCCCGACGCGAACTATCTTGCCGGTCCCGACGATATCTATGTCAGCCCGAGCCAGATCCGGCGTTTCACCCTGCGCACCGGCGATACGGTCGAAGGCCAGATCCGCAGCCCCAAGGACGGCGAGCGCTATTTCGCGCTGCTCAAGGTCAACACCATCAATTTCGAGGATCCGGACAAGACCCGCCACAAGGTTCATTTCGACAATCTGACGCCGCTCTACCCCGACGAGCGGCTGGAAATGGAGATCCAGGACCCGACCAGGAAAGATTTTTCCGCCCGTGTCATCGATATCGTTGCACCGATCGGGAAGGGCCAGCGCGGCCTCATCGTGGCACCGCCGCGCACCGGCAAGACCGTGCTCCTGCAGAACATCGCGCAGTCGATCACCTCGAACCACCCGGAGTGCTATCTGATCGTGCTGCTCATCGACGAGCGGCCCGAGGAAGTGACCGACATGCAGCGCTCGGTCAAGGGCGAGGTGATCTCCTCGACTTTCGACGAGCCGGCCACACGGCACGTGCAGGTCGCAGAAATGGTCATCGAGAAGGCCAAGCGCCTGGTCGAGCACGGGCGGGACGTCGTGATCCTGCTCGACTCGATCACACGTCTGGGCCGTGCCTACAACACGGTCGTGCCGTCTTCCGGCAAGGTGCTGACGGGCGGTGTCGACGCCAATGCCTTGCAGCGGCCGAAGCGGTTCTTCGGCGCCGCGCGCAATATCGAGGAAGGCGGGTCGCTCACCATCATCGCCACTGCGCTCATCGATACCGGCAGCCGCATGGACGAGGTCATCTTTGAAGAGTTCAAAGGCACCGGCAATTCGGAAATCATCCTCGACCGCAAGGTGGCGGACAAGCGCGTCTTCCCGTCGATCGACATACTGCGTTCGGGCACACGCAAGGAAGAGCTCCTGGTCAAGTCGGATCTCCTGAAGAAGACCTATGTGCTCAGGCGTATTCTCAATCCGATGGGCACGGTCGATGCGATCGAGTTCCTGCTCGACAAGCTGCGGCAGACCAAGACCAATGGCGACTTCTTCGATTCGATGAACGCCTAGGGCCGCCGGTCAGCGCCGGTGGCAAGATCGAGGAGGCTGAGCGCCTCCTCGACCTCGGCAAGCGTTGCCGCCGGCGCGGCGCAGACCTGCCCGCGGCAGAGATAGACGCGCGAGGCGGTTCCCGCCGCTTTGCCCCGCGCCGGGTGGTCCGCCGGCAGGCGGAGAGGATCATCGATCCACTGGATAATGGCGTTTGCTCCGACTGCCGAGATCAGCCGGCGGAAGCGCTCGTCGGTGAAGGGGTTGGCGTCCTTGCCGGCGATCACGATCTGGACGGGATCGGCGAGCACAGTGAAGCTGTGCAGTAGTGTCGCATAACCGAAGGGATTGCTCGCGGCTTCAGCGGCAAAGGTTTTATGTATGATGTCGGCCTTGGCGAGATAACCGGATTTTCCGGTGAGGTGGTGGAGCGCCGCGAGATTGCGGATCATCACGGCATTGGCGTTGGGCGTCGCATCGTCATGCGCCTGTGCGTTGCGGACGATGAGGCCCGCTTCTTCTGTGGCGAAGGCGAAAGCGCCTCGCCCCTCGTCCCACAATTTGGCGATCATCGTGTCGGCGAGCTTCACCGCCTGCCTCAGATGATCGCCGCCGGGCGTCACGGCGCAGAGGCTGAGAGCGGCCGTGATCAGATGCGCATAGCCTTCGGCGGTGGCCTCATGGCGCAAGCGCCCGTCACGCCATGAGTGGCGCAGACGCCCGCCCTGCCAATGACGGCTCATGATGGCTGCGAAAGCGGCACGCGCCGCTTCTGCCCAATCCGGACGGTCGAGCAGGAGGGCGGCTTCCGCGAGGCCTGTGATCATCAGGCCGTTCCAGTCGGCCAGCACCTTGTCGTCATAGCCCGGCGCTATACGCTTACGGCGTCGGGCGAGAAGGATCTGGCGTGCTTGGCCGAGCCGGCGCTCGGTTTCCGCGTCTCCGGGCGCCAGGCTTTTGAGGCGGTTGAGGATGTTGTGGCCTTCCCAATTGCCGCCAGGGGAGACATCATAGGTCTGCGCGAAGAGGGTCATGTCGGCGGGATCGAGGAGACCGGCGATCTCCTGCGCCGTCCAGACGTAGAACTTGCCTTCCTCGCCTTCCGAATCGGCATCGTAGCTCGAGGCGAATGCGCCGATCGGTGTCCGCATCTCGCTTAGGACAAAAGCGATCGTCTCCTCGATTCGCAGCCGTAATAAAGTATCGCCGGTGCGTGCCGCGGTGCGTGCCATGAGGCTCACGAGCTGAGCGTTGTCATAGAGCATCTTCTCGAAATGCGGGACGAGCCAGAGATGATCGACTGAATAGCGGGCGAAGCCGCCGCCGAGGTGGTCATAGATGCCGCCCTGCGAGATGTGCGTCAAAGTGGTCGTGACGGCTTCGGCGAGGCGCCGCTCGCCGGTCCGCGCGGCCATGGTCCAGAGAAAGGCGAAGACCGGGACCTGCGGAAATTTTGGTGCGCCTTTCAGGCCACCATGGTCGAAGTCGATAGCCGAGAGAAAGACCCGTGCGGCTTCCGCGACGAGGTCCAAGGTAAGGACTGTGCCACGGTCAGCCTTGCCGGGCTCGCGTTTCAGGGCCGCAAGGAGCGCGGTGGCGTTGGTCGTGACCTTGTCGCGCTCGTCGCGCCAGATGCGGGCCAGCTCCTCGAGCACGTGGCGGAAGGTCGGCCGGCCATAAAGCGGCTCTTTCGGGAAATAGGTGCCGCCCCAGAAGGGATGGCCTTCGGGCGTGAGGAACATGGTGAGCGGCCAGCCGCCCTGCTCGCCCAGCGAATGCAGGGCCTGCATGTAGAGGCGGTCGACGTCGGGACGCTCTTCGCGGTCGACCTTGATCGCCACGAAATGCTCGTTCATGAGTCGGGCGGTCTGGTCATCCTCGAAGCTCTCATGCGCCATGACATGGCACCAATGACAGGCGGCATAGCCTATGGAGAGGAGAACTGGCTTGTTCTCGGCCCTTGCCCTGGCGAAGGCTTCTTCGCCCCAGGGCATCCAGTGGACGGGGTTGTTCTTGTGTTGCAGGAGATAGGGGCTGGTTTCATGGCCGAGCAGGTTGGTGGATGATGAGGTCATGGGAGCTATGCTACGCCCTGCCCGCGGGCTGGCAACCCGATAGGAAAGAATAGTGTCGATTCGAATCCGTAATGAATGAAGGTAGTACCATATTCGCACTTTCTTCCGGAGCTGGAATGGCCGGCATAGCGGTCATAAGGCTGAGCGGCCGCCATGCCTTCGCCGCGGTCCGGAGCCTCGCCGGCGCCCTGCCGGAGCCGCGCTATGCCGCGCGCCGGGTCTTCCGCCATCCCCGGACCAAGGACGTGCTTGACGACGGTCTGGTGCTAACCTTTCCGGCTCCCAATAGTTTCACGGGGGAGGATGTCGCGGAACTCCATCTTCATGGCAGCCTGGCGGTCATACGCGCCCTGATCGGCGTGCTCGGCGGCATGGCGGACCTCCGCCTCGCCGAGCCGGGCGAATTCACCAGGCGGGCCTTCAGGAACGGCCGGCTCGACCTGGTGGCGGCTGAGGGCATCGGCGATCTCATACAGGCCAGGACCGAAGGCCAGCGCAAGCTCGCCCTCCATCACGCGCTGGGTCATGCGTCTGAAACGATCGAAAGCTGGCGTCGGGATCTCATCGCGATACTGGGGCGGGTGGAAGCGGCCGTCGATTTTGTCGACGAAACGGATGTGGCGCGGCAAGCCATGGACGGTATCAGCCGCGGGATCGACGACCTGATCCGCAGGATGTGCGCCGCTCTGGCGGAGGCCGAGCGCGCCGGGCCGCTGCGCGAGGGGGTCAAGATCGTGATCGCAGGCCCTCCCAATGCCGGCAAGTCGAGCCTCCTCAACCGGCTGGCCCGGCGCGAGGCGGCCATCGTTTCCGCCATACCGGGTACGACCCGTGACGCGATCGAGGTCGCCGTGGAGCTGTCGGGCATTCCGGTGATCCTCACCGACACCGCCGGTCTGAGGGCGCATGGCGGCGACGAGATCGAGCGCATCGGCATGGGCAGGACCGCGCATGAGTTGCGCGGAGCCGATATCATCGTCTGGGTGACGGCCGCTGACGCAACCGCCGACCCGCCGGAGGATCTCGATTCGGACACGTTATGGATCGAGAACAAGAGCGATCTGGCTCCACGGAGCCCTGCCGGGCAGGCGGATCACCGCCTTTCGGTCAAGACGGGGCAGGGCATGGCCGAATTCTTAACCAGTCTCGAGGACCGGGCGAGGAGAATGGCGGCAAGCGGCGAGTCGGCGACGTTGATTCGGAGCCGTCATAAGCTGGTCACGGCCTCATGCGTGGAGAACCTCCTGCATGCCTCGGGGGTGCCGGCTGACCGTCTGGAGCTGGTGGCGGAAGCTCTGCGCGCCGCAGCCCATGATCTGGGCCGCCTTACCGGGCGCATCGACGTCGAAGAGATTCTCGATGCGATCTTTCGTGAGTTCTGCATCGGTAAATAGATCTTTACCTGTTTCACGTGAAACCGGTCAGCGGGCCGCGCCCCGGGCAGATTAGGCTTTTGACGTCCGTACGCGGATTAAGTATGAGCGGACGCATGAACGGACATTTCGACGTCATCGTCGTGGGCGGCGGCCATGCCGGCTGCGAAGCCGCCGCCGCCGCCGCTCGGCTCGGTGCCGCGACTGCGCTCGTCACGCATCGATTTGCGACCATCGGCGAGATGTCGTGCAATCCCGCCATTGGCGGGCTCGGCAAGGGCCATCTGGTCCGCGAGATCGACGCTCTCGACGGGCTGATGGGCCGCATCGCCGATCGGGCCGGCATCCAGTTCCGCCTGCTCAATCGTTCCAAGGGTCCGGCGGTCAGGGGTCCGCGCGCCCAGGCCGACCGCAGGCTCTATCGCCAGGCCATGCAGGAGGCGATCCGTATACAGACGAATTTGACGGTGATCGAGGCCGGCGTCTCGGGGCTCGTCATCTCGGAAAGCAAGGTACGGGGGATTATCGGCGAGGATGGTCGCCGCTTCGGCGCGCCGGCCGTGGTGCTCACCGCCGGCACGTTCCTCAACGGTCTCATCCATCTCGGGTCCAGGAAGATCCCCGCCGGCCGCGCCGGCGAACCCCCGGCGCTCGGCCTGTCGCAACAGATGCGCGAGGCCGGCCTCAAGCTCGCCCGGCTCAAAACCGGCACGCCGGCGCGTCTCCAGGGCAGCAGCATCGACTGGTCGAGCCTCGAAGAGCAGAAGGGCGACGAGGATCCGGCGGCCTTCTCGATCATGACTCGCGCCATCACGACGCCGCAGATCTCCTGCCATATCACCCAGACGACGGCGGCGACGCACCGGATCATCGCCGACAACATCCATCTGAGCCCGATGTATTCCGGCCAGATCGAAAGCATAGGCCCGCGCTATTGCCCCTCCATCGAAGACAAGATCAACCGCTTCAAGGACCGAAGCTCGCATCAGATCTTTCTCGAGCCGGAAGGCCTCGAGGACGACACGGTCTATCCGAACGGGATTTCCACCTCGCTCCCCGAGGACGTGCAACATGCCTTCCTCAAGACCATTCCCGGGCTCGCGCAGGTCAAGGTGCTCCGCCCCGGCTATGCGATCGAATACGACCATGTCGATCCGCGCGAGCTTTCGCCGTCCCTCGAGGTGAAGGCCCTGCCCGGCCTCTTCCTCGCCGGTCAGATCAACGGCACGACCGGCTATGAGGAAGCGGCGGCGCAAGGTCTGGTCGCGGGCCTCAATGCCGCCCGATCGGCTGGGGGCCAGCCGCCGGTGATCTTCGACCGTGCCGAGGCCTATCTCGGCGTGATGATCGACGACCTCGTGACCAAGGGCGTTTCCGAACCCTACCGCATGTTCACCTCGCGCGCCGAATATCGCCTGAGCCTGAGGGCCGACAATGCCGATGAGCGCCTCACGCCCAAGGGCCTGGCGCTTGGACTCGTCGGCCGTGAGCGCGCAGACCTGTTCGCCGCGCGCGCGCGGCTGCTCGTCCGGGCGCGCGAGCAGGCCCGCAGCCTCACACTCACCTCGGCAGAGGCGCTCAGGGCCGGCCTCAGGGTCAATCAGGACGGCAAGCACCGCTCGGCCCTCGATCTCATCGCCGCGCCCGATATCGGCTATGACCGCGTCGCAGTACTTTGGCCGGAATTCGCCGCACTGCCTCGCTATGCGCGTGAAGCTTTGGAGGCCGATGCCCTCTATTCCGGCTATCTGGCACGGCAGGAGGCCGATATCGTTGCCCTGCGCCGGGACGAGAGCCTGACCTTGCCCGTCACCCTCGACTACATGGCCATCCCGTCGCTCTCGGCGGAGTTGCGGCAGAAGCTTGCGCGCATAAGGCCGGTATCGCTGGGACAAGCAGCGCGCATCGACGGGATGACACCGGCGGCGCTCACCGCCATACTGGGCCATCTCCGCCGGGGTCAGATCCGAGCGAGCGCGTGAGTCCCGTGGATGTCGGAAAAGACATCCTCGAGCGGCTTCATGTTTCACGTGAATCACGCGAGCGGCTCGAGACCTATGTGAGCCTCGTCCTGCAATGGCAGATACGGATCAACCTGATCGGCTCCTCGACGCGCGACGACATCTGGATGCGCCACATCGCCGACGCGCTGCAACTCCTCCCCATTCTGCCGGGAAATGTCAGCAGGCTTGCCGATCTCGGCAGCGGGGCCGGCATACCAGGCCTCGTCCTCGCCATTGCCCGGCCGATCGAGGTGCATCTCTTCGAAAGCAGCCACAAGAAAGGCGCTTTCCTGCGCGAGGCGGCGCGCCAGGTCGCGGCGCGCGCCCATATCCACACGATCAGGATCGAGGAGGCCCGGGACCTGGCCCGGACGATCAAAGCCCAGGCCGTGACCGCGAGAGCACTTGCACCCTTACCCAGGCTCCTCGACCATGCCGCTCCCTTCCTGGAAAATGGCGCCATTGGCTATTTTCATAAGGGACAAGATGTGGATGCGGAATTGACCGATGCCACCAAATCTTGGAAAATGAAGCTTGAGAGCCACCCGAGCATGACCGATTCCCGCGGCGTGATACTCGTGGTGAAGGAGGCCCATCGTGTCCTTTGCTGAGAAATTGCTGCCGCAGTCGCCGGCATCGCGCATCCTGGCGCTTGCCAATCAGAAGGGCGGCGTCGGCAAGACGACGACCGCCATCAATCTCGGCACGGCGCTTGCCGCGGTGGGCGAGACGGTGCTGATCGTCGATCTGGATCCCCAGGGAAATGCCTCGACGGGGCTCGGCATCCAGCGTCGCCCGCAGCAGCGCTCGACCTACCATGTGCTCATGGGCGAGGTCGACCTCGCTTCCGTCATCGTCAGCTCCGGAATACCGCGCCTCGACTGTGCGCCCTCGACCATGGACCTGCTCGGCGCCGAGCTCGAGCTGTCGGAGATCAGCCGCAAGACCTACCGGCTGGCCGACGCGATCCAGAGCCTGGAGAGCGACCCTCGCCATGGCCGGCGCTACAGCTATATTCTGGCCGACTGCCCGCCCTCGCTCAATCTGTTGACCATCAACGCGCTCTCGGCGGCGGACGCCGTCCTGGTGCCGCTGCAATGCGAGTTCTTCGCGCTGGAGGGCCTGAGCCAGCTGCTCAAGACGGTCGAACGGGTGAAGGCCAGCCTCAATCCCAGGCTTTCCGTGCAGGGCGTCGTTCTTACCATGTTCGACCGGCGCAATTCGCTGTCGGAGCAGGTGGCGCAGGACGTGCGCAGCGTGCTCGGCGACAAGGTCTACCAGACGGTCATACCGCGCAATGTCCGGGTATCTGAGGCGCCTTCGCACGGCAAGCCGGTATTGCTCTACGATCATGAATGCGCCGGCTCCCAGGCCTATATCAGGCTGGCCTCGGAAATCATCCGGCGGGAACGCGAGCTGCGGGCCGCCTAACCGATTCGCCGCCGCAACAAATTCTGTTAAGGTCTTGTTAACGTTTGATTCGCGCGATCGAGCCTTGGCGCTAAGGGGCGGAAGAGCGCATATGAGAGGCGGCGAGGAATGATGACACAACCCCAGAAACGGCGGCTCGGCCGCGGGCTTGCCGCCCTCATCGGAGACGATACGACGGAAGAAGCGGTGGTCCACGACGCGCGCAGCCTGCGCCATGTGCCGATTGAATTCCTGCACGCCAATCCCAACAATCCACGCAAGCACTTCGCCGACAGCGATCTCGAGGATCTCACCAGGTCGATCCGCGACAAGGGTCTGCTGCAGCCCCTGGTCGTGCGCCAGCGCGGCAACGGCGAATACGAGATCGTCGCCGGCGAGCGGCGCTGGCGGGCCGCACAGCGTGCCGGCATCCACGAGGTGCCGGTGCTGATCCGCGATCTCTCCGACGGCGAGGCGCTGGAGATCGCTCTCATCGAAAATATCCAGCGCGCCGATCTCAACGCGCTCGAAGAAGCGCGCGCCTACCAGCAGCTCATGGATCAGTTCGACTACACCCAGCAGCAGCTCGCCGATTCGGTCGGCAAGAGCCGCAGCCACATCGCCAACACGATCCGACTGCTCACATTGCCGGAAAGCGTGCGCCGCCATATCGAGGATGGCGCGCTCACCGCCGGCCATGCGCGCGCCCTGGTCGCCACCGATTCGCCGCACGAGCTGGCCGAGAAGATCATCCAGCTCGGCATGACGGTGCGCGAAGCGGAAGGCCTGTCGCGCAGCGAGGCGGAAGCGAAAGGCAGGCCGCCCGCGGCCAAGGGCCAGAAGGATGCGGATACGCTGGCGCTCGAGCGGCAGCTGAGCGAAGTGCTCGGCCTCAGGGTCGAGATCGTCAGCAAAGGCCGCAACGGCGGCGCGCTGACGGTACGCTACAAGACGCTCGAACAGCTCGATGACGTCTGCGGCCGTCTGGTGAAATCGCCCTAATAATCCGTGAGCAGATTATCTGTATACTGATCAGCCGCGGGCGGTGTGGCGGCGCTGCAGGGCCAGCCGCGCCAGCGAGAGGAAGGCGCGGTGAGCCAGTTGATCGTTGAGCGCGGACAGGCTGGTGGTGCGGGTATCTCGCGTCGCACGTCCCAGAAGCTCGGAGGCCTGAAGCAGCGTTTCGCCGTCCCACAGCGTCACCTGCCGCTGCGTCGCCGGCTGCTGCTTGAAGAACACCGGCGGGCGCGCCTGACGCACCGCCATTTCCGGAGTGCGGCCGTTGCGCTCGACATCCATCCGCAGACGCGTGAGCCGCGCTGCGTGGTTCGCCGCCATGACGAGGAGACCGGCGCCCGAGACCCCCGAATCGCGCAAGCGGACATAGGCGTCGTCGGCGGCGCCGATGGCGCCGTCGAACACCGCGTTCAGGAGATCATCGGCCGAGAGCTCGGCGACGTCGCCGCAGACGGCCTCGATATCGGCGAGAGTCACCTGGGCCCTGCCATGGCAGTAGAGGGCGAGCTTGGCGAGCTCCTGGCGGGACAGGCGGCGATCGGCGCCTAGAAGACCAACCAGCGCCTGGCGCACCTCCATGTCGGTGGCAAGGCCCTTGGCATCGAGCTCCTCGGCGATGAGGCGCTCGAGGTCCATGGCCGAATCCTCATAGCACGGCACGATCCACAGATCGGCGGCCGGTTCGAACAACTTGCGCAAGGCCGACGATTTGGCGAGCGCGCCGGCCTCGGCGACGACGAGATTGCCGGCCGGGCCGGAGGCCAGGAGAGGCACGGCCTTGAGGAAACCAGCCGCCGCGTTCTCCACCCAGATCACCCGGCGTCCGCCGCCGAAAGACAGGGCCTGCGCCTCGTCCACCAGCCGGGCCGGGTCGCCGGCGAGCACGGCATCGTCGAGCCGCATGACGGCAAAGGGGTCGTCGAGGCTGCCGGCGACCGAGACGACGAACTGGCGGGCCCGCTCGCGCACCGTGCCCCCGTCGGGACCGTAGATCAGGACTGCGACGGCCTTGTCGGCGTCACGGCGCAGAAAGCCGTCGATGCCGGTCCCCTTGAGGATGGCCATCAGTCGCTGCGGGCGGAGGCGAAGTGCGCCGCGAGCCTGGTGCGGATGTCGAGGGCGATCTCGTGGGCGCCGCGCTCCATGGCATTGGTGCGGGCCTGCAGGTCGGCGAAGGACTGATTGACGTCGTCATACGAGACGTTCGAGAAGGTGCGGCCCTGATAGACGGTCTTGCCGCCATTGAGGTCCTTGAGCGCGAAGCTCGCCGTAACCCGCACCGACAGACGCCTCGAACGGCGCGAATCCGATGAATCCTCGATCACCTTGTCATATGACGATTTCGCCTGGATATCGAGGCGGTAGCGGTCGGCCACGGCCGTGCCGGCCGGGCGCATGGTGGAGAGAAGGTCGTTGCGGATGAGCTGGTCGAGGCGGGTCGTCGGCTCGGCGATGGCGACCGAGGCCAGGTCCTGAGCGACGCCCGGCGACGAGCTGTCGCCGCTGCCGTAGAGCGGACGGAGGCCGCAGGCGGCAACCACAAGCAGCAGCGGAACCACGGCCAGGACGCGCCAGTTTCCCATGGCTCAGCCGCTCAGCACATTGGCTATACGATCCGTCACCACGATGACCTTCCTCACCGGCCTGCCGTCGAGCGCGCGCTTGACATTCTCCAGCGCCAGGACTGCCGTCTCCACTTTCGCTTGCGGCAAGCCTTTCGGCAAGCGAATTTCATCGCGCCGCTTGCCGTCGACCTGGACGGCCATCGTCACCTCATCGGAGCTGACGAGCGCAGGGTCGGCCTTGGGCCACGGCTGGTCGACCAGCAGCGTCCGGTGGCCCAGCGCATGCCAGCACTCCTCGGCCAGATGCGGCATCATCGGCCCGATCAGGACGACGAAGACTTCGCCCGCTTCCCTGATCGCCGCCGCCATGCCGTCCGAGCGGTCGTCCTTCTGCAATGCCGCCGTCAGCGCGTTGGCGAGTTCGTAAATGCGCGCGATGCCGCGGTTGAAGCGCAGACCGGCGAGGTCATCGCTCACCGCCGCCAGGGCCCGGTGGGCGGCGCGGCGCAGCTCGAGGGCGTCGGCGGAAACGCCGGCCGGAAAGCCCTCGCCCGGCCCGGCGCCTTTCAGTTGGACATCCGCAACAAGGCGCCAGATGCGCTGGGTAAAGCGCCATGCGCCCTCGACGCCGGTTTCGGTCCATTCGATGTCGCGCTCGGGCGGCGTGTCGGAGAGAACGAACCAGCGGGCCGTATCGGCGCCGTAACGCTCGATGATGGCTTCCGGATCGACGACATTCTTCTTCGATTTCGACATCTTCTCGATGCCGCCGGTGGTGATCTTCTCACCGGTCCTGACATGCACGTAGCCCTCTCCGTGGCGCTCGACCTCGGCGGGCAGAACCCATTCGCCGTCTTCGGCACGATAGGTCTCGTGCACCACCATGCCCTGGGTGAACAGGCTCGCGAAGGGCTCCTTGAGATCGAGATGGCCGGTGAGCGTCATCGCCCGGGCATAGAAGCGTGAATAAAGCAGATGCAGGATGGCGTGCTCGACGCCGCCGATATACTGATCGACGGGCATCCAGTACCGGGCCTCGGCGCGATCGACGGGCACCGCGGCATGGGGCGAGCAGAACCGCGCGAAATACCAGGACGAATCGACGAACGTGTCGAACGTGTCGGTCTCGCGCCGGGCCGCACCACCGCAACCGGGGCAGGCCGTCGACTTCCAGGTCGGATGATGGACCAAAGGATTGCCGGGCTTGTCGAAAGCGACGTCCTCGGGCAGCGTCACCGGCAGATCCTGCTTCGGCACCGGCACCACGCCGCATATCGCGCAATGAATCACCGGGATCGGGCAGCCCCAATAGCGCTGGCGCGAGACCCCCCAGTCGCGCAGACGGTAGTTCACCTTGCGCTCGCCGATCCCGGCCGCCTCCATGCGGCTGGCGATCTCCGCCTTGGCCTGCGGCACGGTCATCCCATCGAGGAAGCCGGAATTGATCAAGACGGTCTGGTCACCCTCCTTTTCAAGAAAAGCCTCGTCGCCGACCGTAAACCGATTCGGATCCGTTCCTTTCGGCGCTACCACCGGCATGACGGGCAGGCCATACTTGCGGGCGAAATCGAGGTCGCGCTGGTCATGCGCCGGACAGCCGAAAATGGCGCCCTCGCCATAGCCCATCAGGACGAAATTGGCGGCATAGACGGGGAGCCTGACATTCTGCCGGAACGGATGGCGGGCATAGAGCCTCAGCGGGAAACCCTTCTTCTCGGCCCGCTCGATCGATTCCTCGCTGGTGCCGAGAGCCGCCACCTCGCGGCGGAACTCGGCGAGGCCGGGGATCTTCGGCTCGAGCGCCCGGCACAGCGGATGATCGGCCGAGAGCGCGCAGAAGCTCGCCCCGAAGATCGTGTCGTGGCGTGTCGTATAGACGGAAAGCCGGTCATCGAGTGTCCGGCCCGCCTCGTCCTCCAGCGTGAAGTCAAAGCGCAGACCTTCGGAACGGCCGATCCAGTTGGCCTGCATCAGGCGAACCTTTTCGGGCCAGCTTGTGAGGCCGCCGAGCGCGGCGAGCAGCTCCTCGGAGAAGTCGGATATCTTCAGGAACCATTGGGCAAGCTCGCGCTTCTCGACGACGGCGCCCGAGCGCCAGCCGCGGCCGTCGATCACCTGCTCGTTGGCGAGCACCGTCTGGTCGACCGGATCCCAATTGACCATGGAGACCTTGCGCTCGACCAGACCGGCCGTCATGAAGTCGACGAACATCTCCTGCTCGTGCCGGTAATAGGAAGGATCGCAGGTGGCGAATTCGCGGCTCCAGTCGAAGGCGAGGCCCAGCGACTTGAGCTGGCTGCGCATGGCGGCGATATTGTCATAGGTCCAGGCCTTGGGATGGACGCCGCGCTCGATGGCGGCGTTCTCGGCCGGCATGCCGAAGGCATCCCAGCCCATCGGATGGAGGACGTTGTAGCCCATGGCGCGGCGAAAACGGGCGATCACGTCACCCATGGTGTAGTTGCGCACATGGCCCATATGAATGCGCCCCGAAGGATAGGGGAACATTTCGAGCACGTAATATTTAGGCCGCGAGGGATCGTGGCGCGCCTCGAAAACCTTTCCGTCGGTCCAGGCTTTCTGCCAGCGCGGCTCGGTTTCGCGCGGATTGTAGCGGTCGGTCGTCACGTCGGGTCCATCCGGTCAACGGGCTCCAGGCCCGGCCACGATGCGTTTAGACGCACTTGCAAAGCCCCGCAAGCCGCGTATACGCCAGACGTCATGAGCCGCCATCCCGCCCATCTCGACGTCGAAACCGCGCATCCGGGTCTCGATCTCGTACGCCGGCGCATCGCCAAGGCTGCCGACGAGGCCGGCCGCGCCGCTTCCGACATCACCCTGGTCGCGGTCAGCAAGACCTTCGGAGCCGCCGCCATCGAACCCGTCATCGCGGCCGGCCAGCGCGTCTTCGGCGAGAACCGGGTCCAGGAAAGCAAGGCCAAATGGCCGGATCTCAAGGCACGCCATGGCGGAATCGTCCTGCATCTCATCGGCCCGCTGCAGTCCAACAAGGCCGCGGAAGCGGTAGCGCTGTTCGATTGCATCCAGAGCCTCGACCGGGAGAAGCTGGCGCGCGTTCTGGCGGACGAAATCCAGCGCCAGGCCCGGCAGCCCCAGCTCTTCCTCGAGATCAATACCGGCGAGGAGGAGCAAAAGGCCGGAATCGTCCCGCGCGAGGCCGATCGTTTCATCGCGACATGCCGTTCGACCTATGGGCTCGCCATCCAGGGGCTCATGTGCATCCCGCCCGCCGATGACGAGCCGGCGCTGCATTTCGCGCTGCTCGAAACCATCGCAAAGCGCAACGGCATCAAGGGCCTGAGCATGGGGATGAGCGCCGATTTCGAAACCGCCATCCGTTTCGGCGCGACTCATGTGCGCGTCGGCTCCGCCATCTTCGGCGAACGACGCCAGAAGATCGCCTGACCGCTCCCCTACCAGACCTTGATCCTGGTCCGCGGTCCGCACAAGGCCAGCACCTTGCGCATGTCCTTGGCCGAGACCGCGATGCAGCCGGCGGTCGGTCCGCCCCGGGGATCGGCAAGGTGGAAGAACACCGCGCTGCCGGCGCCCCTGACGCGCGGGCGGTCATTATGACCGAGGATGACCACGACATCGTAAAGATGGTCCTTGCGCCACATCTCCTCATGGCTGGCGGCGTAGGGCAGTCTCACCGCGCGATTGTAGTTGCGGTCGCCCGGATCGTCGCACCAGCCGTCATCGGGCGCGATGAAACGGACGGGAAGCCCGGTCCGCAGCCATCCGCATGGGCCTTGCCGCGCGAGGACGCGCCGCATCGGCCATACCCCCGCGGGCGTCGCACCGTCGCCTTCGCGCTTCAGCGCCCGGCGCCCGGCCCGGCCGAGCTTGCAGGGAAGGCGGAGACTGCCGGCGATCAGAAGGCCGTCCCGCGCCGCGGCGGAGCGGGCGCGGACATGGATGAGAGAGAGAAACCGGTGCACGTGTCGCGGGGCTTTTCAAGGCGGAAGCGGCCTTTTAAAACATCAATCGGGCGGGCGGGCAATAGACCGGCATGGCAGGTGCAAGCATGACTATTCGCATTCTCATCATCGACGACGATGAGGTATTGCGCGAAACGCTGAAGGAACAGTTCGCTCTGCATGAGGAGTTCGCCGTCGCGGAGGCGGCGAACGCCACGGCGGGCATCAAGACGCTCAAGAGCGACGGTGCCGACGTCGTCATCCTCGACGTCAACCTGCCCGACATGGACGGCCGTGAAGCCTGCAAGGCGATGCGGCGCAACGGCCATAAGGGACCGGTCATCATGCTGACCGGCCAGACCTCCGATTCGGACACCATCCTCGGCCTCGATGCCGGCGCCAACGACTACGTCACCAAGCCGTTCCGCTTCGGGGTCCTTCTCGCCCGCATCAGGGCGCATCTGCGCCAGCACGAGCAGAGCGAGGATGCGGTGTTCCGGGTCGGTCCTTATACGTTCAAGCCTTCAGCCAAGCTCCTGGTGCGCGACGACGCCAAGAAAATCCGTCTGACCGAGAAGGAAACGGCGATCATCAAATTCCTGTACCGGGCGGGCGAGCAGGTGATCGGCCGTGACACGCTCCTGCACGACGTCTGGGGCTACAATGCCGGAGTCACCACCCATACGCTGGAGACACACATCTACCGCCTGCGCCAGAAGATCGAGCGCGACCCGTCCCATGCCGAGATCCTGGTGACCGAGGCCGGCGGCTACAAGCTCGTCCCCTGAGCCGTCCGTCCGTGCTTTTCCCTTCATTGGCCCGACGTGATAGTCAGGGGAAGCGGTGAATGCCGGGGTGATTCGCGAAAACGGCCTTTGGCGAGGGAACGGGACCAGCAGAGTGCAGCGTCTCAAGGCTAGGGCATCGGACCGGGAAGTGCGAAGCGGTTTTCGGATCATCCGATGCGCAAAAGGACGGACAGGACGCCGGGTCGCTTCCATGGGAACGCCCCGATGCTCCGGGCTCGGACAATGAGCGTCAGAACGAGCGCCGAGAGCCTGCGGCAGATTCCGCTCTTCGCGGAGTGTGACGCCGCTCATCTGCAGGTCATGGCCTTCGCCAGCGAAAGAGTGACCTTCGCCCAGGGGGCCGATATCTTCAGGGCCGGCAGCAGCGGCTCGGCGGCCTATCTCCTGCTCACCGGCGAAGCGCAGGTGTGGAAGGCCCAGGGCAATGAGCGCCTCGAGGTGGCGGTCGCGGGACCCGGCGCCTTTCTGGGCGAGCTCGCCATGATCGCCGGCGTCGCCTATTCGGTGAACGTCACCGCCAGAACCCCGGTCACCGCCGCCCGCATCAGCCGCGACATCTTCATGCGGGTGGTGGGCGAGTTTCCCGATTTCGGGACCAAGGTGATGACCGCCTTGTCGCGCAAGCTTGCAGGCTCGGTCACCGAATTCGACCGAATCCGCCACATGCTGGAAAGCGCGCCGTCCTTCCCGCGCGGGTGAGCGCTTCCGCCACTGAATCACAAATGCAGACTGGCCATCACCGGCACATGGTCGGAAGGCTGCGGCCAGCCGCGCGCTTCACGCAGGATTTCGATTCCCCGGCTCCTGCGGGCGAGATCGGGCGTCGACCAGATATGGTCGAGCCTGCGTCCGCGGTCGGACAACCGCCAGTCACGGGCCCGGTAGCTCCACCAGGTATAGGCCTTCTCCTCGGGCGGTATGTGCTGGCGGATGAGATCGATCCAGCCGCCCGCCGCCTGCGCCCGGACGAGGCCGGTGGTCTCGACCGGCGTGTGGCTCACGATCTTCAAAAGCTGCTTGTGAGACCAGACATCGTTTTCGAGGGGGGCGATATTGAGATCACCGACGACGATGCCGTGATGCCTCTCCGGCACCGAGCCGTTGCCGAACCAGTGCTCGAGCTCGGCCACGAAATCGAGCTTGTGGCCGAATTTCTCGTTGATCTCGCGGTCGGGCTCATCTCCACCGGCCGGCACATAGAGATTGTGCAGGATGATGGGCTCGCGCTCGCCGACGACGGCGGCGATATGACGGCAATCCCGCTTCCCGCAGAATGAACGCACCTGGATCCGGTTCAGCGGCAGGCGCGAGACGATGGCGACGCCGTGATAGCCGGCCTGGCCGGACTCGGCGATATGGGTATAGCCCAGATCCTTGAGGGGCGAGGACGGGAACTGCCCTTGCGGGCATTTGGTCTCCTGCAGGCAGAGAATGTCGGGGGCGTGCTCCTCGAGCAAGCGGCAGACCAGACCGATGCGCAAGCGGACGGAATTGATGTTCCAGGTGGCGATCTTGAGCTTCATGAAAGGGCTATTGCCCGCCGATTCATGTCCAGGCAAGAGGGCAAAAAAGTGGGCGCCCGGTTCGGGGTCCGGGCGCCCGGCGCCTCGTGCGCAATTGCGCCGGGAGGGGAAGACCGGCGCGTACAGCAGATCCACAGCCTACAAGCGGGGGGGCGTGGGCTGGGATTTTGCCCGCTGCACGTCCCATTAGTTAGATAGTCCGTATCCGGATTTCAATGCCCAGCCAGTCACATTCAGGAGAGCAGATATGCCTATTTCCCGGGGCCCGCCGCGGTAAACCGCGCCCAGAAAACCGCATATCCGGCTAACGGTTTGAATTGACGCGGATTCCCTGCCGGGCGTCGCTTCAAAGGCGAAATGCCCGGCTAGCGCCTTTTTTGTCCCAGGCGACGAACTTCGACCTTGAACAGCTTGGGATCGGGCTTGCCGCCGCCGGCGACGATATTCTCGAGCGAGACCGTCGTGCGCCGGCCCTGGCCATCGACCACCACCCATTGCTGGAGCGCCTTCCTGCCTTCGTCATAGACGAGGATCAGATGGCCCGGCACGGTCTTCTTGCGATCCTGCAGGGTGACGGTGGTGAGCCCGTCCTTGCTCTCCACGCCGAGGATCTTGGCCTCCTTGAGGAGGTTGATGTCGTCGTCGAGCACGAGCCTGAGCGGCGTCTGCGACAAGGGGTATTCCTCGGCCTTGTCCTTGGCGCGGTTCTTGATGGTCACCCAGGTTCCGTCCGACACGATGATGAAGGGGTTGGGCGCGGCATATTCGAAGCGCATCTTGCCGGGCTTCGACAGGACGAAAACGCCCTTGGAAACATTGCCCTTGGAGCTCACCTGGGTGAATTCGCCCCGCAGCGTGCGGAAGCCCTGGATATAATCGGCGACTTCCTTGACGGCGGCAGACTGGTCGGACGTGAGGTCGACCGATTTTGCAGCCTGGGCGGCACCCGAGAGAGAGAGGAGGCCGGCAATGGAAGCCGTGGCCAGGAGAGTCCGGAATTTCGTGCTGAAGAGCTTCGTCACGTCTGGTTCCCTTCACTTTGGTTGCTGTGCCTATCCGCCAATAAGGGGGCGGTTTTGCGGCATCGCCTGGATCCCCATCAATCCTTTGCGCTATCGCCCGGCACCAGGATTTCGCGCTTGCCGGTGGCATTGGCGGCCGAGATCAGGCCTTCCTTCTCCATCCGCTCGATAAGGCTCGCCGCCTTGTTATAGCCGATTTGCAGGCGGCGCTGGATGTAGCTCGTCGAGACCTTCTTGTCACGCAGCACCACGGCGACCGCCTGGTCGTAGAGCTCATCGCCCGAGCCGCCGCCGCTGCCTTCGCCATAGCCGCCGCCCGGCTCGCCATAGCCTTCCTCCGGCTCCTCGGTGACCGCCTCGATATATTCGGGAGCGCCCTGCTTCTTCAATGAGCGCACGATCTTCTCGACCTCGTCGTCGGATACGAAAGGACCGTGCAGGCGCGAGATGCGCCCGCCGCCCGCCATATAGAGCATGTCGCCCTGGCCCAGCAGCTGCTCGGCGCCCTGCTCGCCCAGGATGGTGCGGCTGTCGATCTTGGAGGTCACCTGGAAGGAGATGCGCGTCGGGAAGTTGGCCTTGATGGTGCCGGTGATGACGTCGACCGACGGGCGCTGGGTGGCCATCACCACATGGATGCCGGCGGCGCGCGCCATCTGCGCCAGGCGCTGCACAGCGCCTTCGATATCCTTGCCCGCCACCATCATGAGGTCGGCCATCTCGTCGATGATGACCACGATATAGGGCATCGCGGAGAGATCCATCTCCTCGCGCTCGAAGATCGGCTCGCCCGATTCCGGGTCGAAGCCGGTCTGCACGGTGCGCGACATGGCTTCGCCCTTCTCGCGCGCCTGCTCGAGCCTGGCGTTGAAGCCGTCGATATTGCGCACGCCGACCTTCGACATCTTGCGATAGCGGTCCTCCATCTCGCGCACCGCCCATTTGAGCGCCACGACCGCCTTGCGCGGATCCGTGACGACCGGCGCCAGCAGGTGCGGAATGCCTTCATAGACCGAAAGCTCGAGCATCTTGGGGTCGATCATGATGAGCTTGCAGCGATCCGGCGTGTGGCGGTAGAGCAACGACAGGATCATCGTATTGATGCCGACCGACTTGCCGGAGCCGGTGGTGCCGGCGATGAGCAGATGCGGCATACGGGCGAGATCGGCGAAGACCGGCTCGCCGCCGATATTCTTGCCGAGCGCCAGCGCCAGGTTCTGATTGGTCTTCTCGAAGGCCTCCGAGCCCAGAAGCTCGCGCAGATAGACGGTCTCGCGCTTGGGGTTGGGCAATTCGATGCCGATGGCGTTGCGTCCCGACACCACCGCGACGCGCGCCGAGATGGCACTCATCGAGCGGGCGATGTCGTCGGCGAGGCTGATGACGCGCGACGACTTGATCCCGGGCGCAGGTTCGAGCTCGTAGAGCGTCACGACGGGTCCCGGGCGCACATTGACGATCTGGCCCCGGACCCCGAAATCCTCGAGCACGCCTTCAAGCGCCCGGGCATTCTGCTCGAGCACTTCCGGCGACAGCTCGACGGCGCGGTTGTTCTTCTTCGGCTCGGCGAGAAGGGTGAGCTCTGGAAGCTCGAAGTCGCTCTTCTGTCGCTGTTTCCTGCCCGACTTCGCCTGCTTGATCGTCTGATTGGCGCGCGCGCTCACACGCCGCGGCGCCGCGGCTTGCGCTTCCTCGTCCTCGACGTCCTCGTCTTCCTCGTCTTCCCCGCCCTCCATCTCGACGTCGATCTCTTCCTCACCGGAAGAGGGCAGCTTGAGCCAGGGCGGATTGTCCTGGCCCGAACCCCTGGCGTTGCGCTCGAGGCGCGGCTCGACGCGTCCCGCCTTGCGGGTGGCATTGGCCTCGCGGGCCCGGAAAGCCTTGTCCTGCGCCTTGAGCTGGCGCAGCATGCGCCAGCGCTGGAAGAGCATGCGCAGCACGCTCCACAGCCAGGCCGCACCCCACCGGAGGTAATATCCTATCGCGGTCGAGAGCGCGCCGTCGGAACGGCTGAAACCCGTTGCCGCGGCGGCCGTCATGACGGCACCGGCGCCGAAAAGAGCGGCGGCCACCAATGACGCGAAGAAGCCCTTGAAGCCGAGGTTCAGCACCACCAGCAGGGCCGACTTCAGAACCTCGCCAGCCTGGCCGCCCAGGCCCGCTTCGAGCGCGAAGTCCTCGGGTGGCGGGATCATGGCAAGGAAGGCCGAAAGCGCGAAGACGAACAGGATCCAGGCGAAGAACGACCTGACCGGCCGGATCACCGGATGATGCGTCATGAGCCGCATGCTCCAGAGGAGCGGGAGAGCGATGACGGCGACGACGCCCAGGCCGAAAAGCTGCATGAGCTGGTCGGAGACAATGGCGCCAGGATGGCCGAGAAGGTTGCCGGGAACACCATCGACGGCACGGCTCAGCGAGGGATCGGACGGCGACCAGGTGGCGAGCGCGGCACCCACCGCCACGCACAGGGCGAAGCAGATGAAACCCAGGAGCTCCATCAGACGGTTGCGCAGGAAGCGGCGGATCGCCGCCGGCACGGCGCCGTCGTCAGTGTCGATTGGATGATCGATAGCCACGCGCCGACCGGCCATGAGGCAACCCCGTCTCACTCTAAAAATGGTTAACGCGGAGTCTGGCGGGACGTGGTTAAAGCGGGGTTAAGTCGGGCTCCGAAGCCTCTTGAAAAGGCGGAATCTTTCAGGGATTCCGCCTTCTTGCCGGCAGCAGAGCGGGCGGTCAGCTGTAGGCCCGCTCGCCGTGCGAGGCGATGTCGAGACCCTCGCGCTCCTGCGGCGCGGAGACCCGCAGGCCGGTCACGGCTCTGCAGATCATGAGCGCCACATAGCTCACGACACCCGATACCACGAGAGCGGTGAGCACGGCGACGATCTGCGCGGTCATCTGGGCGCCGAAAGCATAGTCGGCGATCCTGGCGGAGGTGTCGGTCGCAAGGTAGTCGGTGACGCCGACGCCGCCCAGCGCCGGATTGACGAAGATGCCGGTCAGGAGGGCGCCGACGATGCCGCCCACGCCGTGGATGCCGAAGACGTCCAGCGAATCGTCATAGCCGAAGCGCGCCTTCATCCATACCACCGCCCACAGGCAGACGAGGCCGGCGACGAGGCCGATGAGGATGGCCGCACCCGGCCCGACCCAGCCGCAGGCCGGAGTGATGGCGACGAGCCCGGCGACCGCGCCCGAGGCGGCGCCGAGCAGGCTCGGATGGCCGCGCATCACCCATTCGCCGAAGGTCCAGGCAAGTGCCGCGGCCCCGGTGGCGACGGTTGTGTTGAGGACGACGAGAGCCGTGAGGCCGTTGGCCTCGAGATTGGAGCCGGCATTGAAGCCGTACCAGCCGACCCAGAGCAGCGATGCGCCGACCAGGGTGAGCGGCAGGCTGTGCGGCGCCATGGCGTCCTTGCCATAGCCCACCCGCTTGCCAAGGACCAGGGCGCAGACGAGGCCCGCCATGCCGGCATTGATGTGAACGACGGTGCCGCCGGCGAAGTCGATGGCCCCCCAGTTGAAGAGCCAGCCATTGCCGGCGTTCACCGTGTCCGCATAGTCGGCGAGCACCGCCGCCTTCGCCGCATCGTCAGCCGCCGCGGCGAGCTTTGCCAGGACGTCGGCCGCCGCCGGCTCGCCGACCGCCGCCTTGATCGCATCGATATTGCCGGGCGCCAGGGTATAGGCGTCGGGCCCTGCCCAGAACCACACCATATGGGCCATCGGCAGATAAGCGAAGGTGAACCACAGGACGATGAAGAGCAGCACGGCCGGGAATTTCATGCGCTCGGCGAAAGCGCCGACGATGAGCGCCGGCGTGATCGCCGCGAAGGTAAGCTGGAACATCACATAGCTGAGCTCCGGCAGATAAATGCCTTTGGAGAAGGTCGCCGCGAGCGTCGAAACGTCGACGCCGGCGAGGAAGAATTTCGACAGGCCGCCGAAGAAGGCGCTGCCGCCGGTGAAGGCGATCGAATAGCCGTAGATCACCCAGAGGATGCCGATGAGCGAAAAGCAGACGAACACCTGGGTCAGGACGGAGAGGACGTTCTTGGCGCGTACCAGCCCGCCATAGAACAGGGCAAGGCCCGGTATCGTCATCAGGATGACGAGGATGGTGGCGGTGAGCATCCAGGTCGTATCGCCCTTATCTACGGTTGCCGCCGCCTGCGCCGCGCCGGGCGGCAACAGGCAAGCCAGCAGCAGCGCGAGGCCCGGCAGAACGGCGCGGCGCCTGAAGTCATGAAATGTCATCGCATCATCCCTCATTGAAATCCCTGTCATTGGGTGGTTCTCGTCCTTTTGTTTGCGCATGATCCTTCCTTCCCGGATCATGCGTCAGAGCGCGTCGGCGCCGGTCTCGCCGGTCCTGATGCGCATCGCCTGCTCGAGCGGGAGCACGAAGATCTTGCCGTCGCCGATCTGGCCGGTTTCGCCCGATTTGCGGATGGTCTCGACGACGCGTGGGGCGAGGGCCGAATCGACGGCGACCTCGATCTTCACCTTGGGAACGAAGCTCACGGCATATTCGGCGCCGCGGTAGAACTCGGTATGGCCACCCTGCCGGCCGTGGCCTTTCACCTCCGTGACGGTGATTCCCTGTATACCGACGGCGGCCAAGGCCTCACGAACCTCGTCCAGCCTGTGCGGCTTGACGATGGCAATGACGTATTTCATGCGCGCCCATCTCCCTGATGTTGCAGCGCAGCAGCTACACAAGTTTCGTGCCAGACTCCGCGGCTTGTCTAATATTTTGAAATTCCAGTATTTTTCACACTATCACACCATTTCGCCCGACCTGACGTGCCTAAGATTCGTGCAAGATGGCAGGGATGATGAGTTTTTATGCAGATACGCCCCTTGACGATCGGACACAAAACTGGCCTTTCGCGGCGATGGACAAAGCGGACATCCTGATCGCAGGCGCCGCGCTCAACGGACTAGCGGCCGCCGTGGCACTGGCGGGACCCAGCGCCCTGCGGCCGCTCGACGTTCTCGTCCTCGACCGGTCCGATCCGCGCAAATTCGCCCGCGACAGTTTCGACGGGCGTGCCTCGGCCATCACCGCCTCCTCGCGCCGCATGCTGGAAGCGCTCGGCGTCTGGGACGACATCAAGGTCCATGCCGAGCCGATGCGCGACATCATCGTCACCGACGCAAGGCCCGGCGCGGTGTCGCGCCCGGCGCTCCTGCATTTCGGCGAAGAGGATCATGGCGGCCAGACCTCCGCCTTCATGGTGGAGAACCGGCATCTCTATGGAGCGCTCCTCGATGCGGCTCTGGCATCGCCCACGATCCGGCTCCGGGGCGACGCGCGTATCGGCGCTTTTGCATTCGATTCCGGCCGCGTGCGTGTCACGACCGTCCCGGGCGCCGAGGCGAAGGCGTCGCTTCTCATCGCCGCCGACGGACGCGACTCGCCTGCACGCAAGGCGGCTCGGATCGACACCTATGGCTGGTCCTATGACCAGACGGGCATCGTCACCAGTGTGGCGCATGAGCGTGCGCATCATGGCCGCGCCGAGGAGCACTTCCGGCCCTCGGGGCCCTTCGCCATCCTGCCGCTCACCGGAAACCGCAGCTCGCTGGTCTGGACCGAGCGCAGCGAGGATGCCGGACACATCATGGCGCTGAGCGATGAGGGCTTCCTCGCCGAATTGTCGCGGCGCTTCGGCGACCATCTGGGTCCGCTGACCCTGGCCGGGCCGCGCCACGCCTATCCCCTCTCGATGCAGATCGCCAAATCATTCATCGGCGAGAGGCTCGCCCTCATCGGCGATGCGGCACATGTCATCCATCCGATCGCCGGGCTCGGCTTCAATCTGGGCCTGCGCGACGTGGCGGCGCTGGCCGAAAGCATATCGGAGGCGGTGAAGCTCGGCATCGATCCCGGCTCGGCATCGGTGCTCGAGACCTATGCGCGCTGGCGGCGCTTCGACACGGTGATGACGGCGGTGGCCACCGACGGCCTCACGCGCCTGTTCTCGAACGACAATACGGGCCTGAGGGCGATCCGCGGCCTCGGCCTGCGGGCCGCGGGCGGCATCGGCGCGCTCAAGGGCATCTTCATGCGCGAGGCCGCCGGCGAGACCGGCCGCCTGCCCAAGCTGCTGCAGGGCGAGGCGGTGTAGCCCGGAGCAACCGGTCCGCCTGGCCTCAGAACAATCCCACGATCTGGCCCTTGGCGTCGAGGCCGATCGTTTCGGCCGACGGCGTCCTGGGAAGCCCCGGCATGGTCATGATGTCACCGCAGATGACGACGATGAATTCGGCTCCCGCGGACAGTCTCACCTCGCGGATCGGCACCACGTGGTTCGACGGCGCACCCTTGAGATTGGGATCGGTCGAGAAGGAATATTGCGTCTTCGCCATGCAGATCGGGAACCTGCCGTAGCCCTGGGCCTCGTAGGTCTTGAACTGGTCGCGCACGGCCTTGTCGGCGACGATATCGTCGGCGCGATAGATCTCGCGCGCGATGGTCCTGACCTTCTCCCACAGCGGCATGGCGTCGTCATAGATCGGATGGAACTGGCTCGAGCCCTTGTCGGCCAGCGCCGCCACATGCCTGGCGAGCCCCTCGGTGCCCTTGCCGCCGTCGGCCCAGTGGGTGCATTTGAAGCCCTCGACGCCATGCTCGCGGCAAAAATCGGTGACCGCCTCGACCTCGGCATCGGTGTCGGTGACGAAGTGATTGACCGCGACGGCGATCGGCACGCCGAACTTCTTCACGTTCTCGATATGGCGGCCGAGATTGGCGAGCCCCTTCCTCACCGCCTCCACATTCTCCTTCTTGAGGTCGTCCTTGCCGACGCCGCCATGCATCTTGAGGGCGCGCACGGTGGCGACGATGACCGTCGCATCGGGATGGAGCCCGGCCTTGCGGCATTTGATGTCGAAGAACTTCTCGGCGCCGAGATCGGCGCCGAAGCCCGCTTCGGTGACGACGTAGTCGGAGAGCTTGAGCGCCGCCCTGGTCGCCATGGCCGAATTGCAGCCATGGGCGATATTGGCGAAGGGCCCGCCATGCACGAAGGCCGGATTGTTCTCGAGCGTCTGCACCAGGTTGGGGAGGAGTGCGTCCTTGAGCAGCACCGTCATGGCGCCCGCCGCCTTGATGTCCTTGGCCAGGATCGGGCCCTTGTCGCGCTTCTGGCCGATGACGATCTGGCCGATGCGGCGCTCGAGATCCTCGATCGAGGTCGACAGGCACAGGATCGCCATGATCTCGGAAGCGACGGTGATGTCGAAGCCTGCCTCGCGCGGGAAGCCGTTGGCGACGCCGCCCAGCGAGCAGACGATGTCGCGCAGGGCGCGGTCGTTCATGTCCATCACGCGGCGCCAGGAGACGCGGCGGGTGTCGAGTCCGACCTCGTTGCCCCAGTAGATGTGGTTGTCGATCATCGCCGAAAGCAGGTTGTGCGCGGAGGTGATGGCATGGAAATCGCCGGTGAAATGGAGATTGATGTCCTCCATCGGCACGATCTGGGCATGGCCGCCGCCGGCGGCGCCGCCCTTCATGCCGAAGCAGGGACCGAGCGAGGGCTCGCGCAGGCAGATCATCGCCTTCTTGCCGATGCGGTTGAGTCCGTCGCCCAGGCCGACCGTGGTGGTCGTCTTGCCCTCGCCCGCGGGAGTAGGATTGATGGCGGTGACGAGGATGAGCTTGCCGTCCTTCTTCTTGGCGAGCCCGGAGATGAAATCCAAGGACAGCTTGGCCTTGGTATGACCATAAGGGATGAGGTCCTCGGCCGGGATGCCGAGCTTCTTGCCGATCTCGAGGATCGGTTTCGTCTTGGCTTCTCGCGCGATCTCGATGTCGCTCTTGACAGTTGCCATGGCCGTTGAATTCCTCCCACTTTCGGTTTGCGACGCGCAGCGCACAATAGACAGGCCCTTTTCACAAGGCGATAGCGAAACGGCATCCTTTGGCGGATTGCGACACTCTGGCCTAGATGAGAGCGACAAGCCGGGCTAAAGGAAGACATGCGCAATTTCCAGCTTCCCGGCCGCTCCATTGCCTACGGTGTCAACGGCATGGCGGCCACCTCGTCCCCGCTCGCCACCCTCGCCGCCCTCGATGTCATGAGAAACGGCGGCAATGCCGTCGACGCGGCTGTCACCGCTTCCGCCGTCCTGTGCATCACCGAACCGCACATGACCGGAATCGGCGGCGACTGTTTCGCTTTGATCGGAAAACGCGATGGCACGATCGAAGGCATCAATGGCTCGGGGCGCGCGGCGCGGAAAGCCGATGCCGCCTGGCTCGCCCGGGCCCGGCTTGCCGCGATCGATCCTCGAAGCGTGCATGCGGTGACGGTGCCGGGAGCCGTCGATGCCTGGGCGGCGCTGCTCGAGCGCCACGGAACGGCGGATCTCAAGGAGGCGCTGAAACCGGCGATCCGTCTCGCCGAAGAGGGTGTCCCAACGACACCGCGCGTCGCCTTCGACTGGGCCGAAGACGTCAAGGACATAGCGCATGAAGAAGGCGTGAAACGGCATTATCTCGTCAACGGGCGCGCCCCGGCAGCGGGCGAGGTGATGCGCTATCCGGCGCTGGCCAGGACCTTGCGGCTCATCGGCGAGAAAGGCCGCGACGGCTTCTATGCGGGCGAGATCGCCGATGAGATCGTGACCGAGCTCGCGGCGCGCGGCAGCCTCATCTCGCGCGATGACCTGGCAGCCACGCGCGCGACCTGGGTCGAGCCGATCGCCACGTCATTCGCCGGCGTCGAGGTGCTGGAAATCCCGCCCAACGGTTCCGGGCTCACAGCCCTCATCGCGCTCAACATCCTCGAGCAATTCGATATGGCCAGGTATGGCGAAGGAAGTCCCGAGCGCCACCATCTCCAGATCGAGGCCCTGAAGCTCGCCTGGGTGCTGCGCAACCGGCACATCGCGGACGCCGCGGCGATGACGCTGAAGCCCGGCGCGCTCCTCGGCGAGAAGCTCGGACAGGAACTCGCGTCGCGCATCGACATGAACAGGGCCGTCACCGCGCCCGAGAACGTGGTGCCGATGCCGGGGTCGGACACCGTCTATCTGACGACCGCCGACAAGGACGGCACCGCCGTGTCCTTCATCAATTCGATCTACTGGAGCTTCGGCTCCGGCATCGTCACGCCGAGGAGCGGTATCGCGTTGCAAAATCGCGGCGCCAATTTCGTGACCGAGCCCGGCCATCCCAATTGCATCGGGCCGGGCAAGCGGCCGCTGCATACGATCATCCCGGCCATGGTGCGCAGGCAAGGCCGGATCGATCTCTCCTTCGGGGTCATGGGCGGGGCCTACCAGCCGATGGGCCATATGGCGGTGATGATCAACCGCTACATCTATGGCCAGGATGTCCAGACCGCCCTCGATTTCCCGCGCCTCTTCCCGCAGGAGGGCCGCGTCGACGTCGAGGCGGGCATTGATGCAACAGTGCGCCGCGGGCTTGCGGAGCGCGGCCACGTCCTCGCCGACCTGATCGAACCCCTGGGCGGCGGGCAGGCCATACTGTTCGACCGGAAGCATGCCGTGCTGGCCGGAGGCTCCGACTTCCGCAAGGATGGCCTGGCGCTCGGTTATTAGGACGTTTACCAATTCCCCGGTAGTGTGCGGACCGGGCCATGGCGATTGGCATTCGGCCCGCCGGTCAGTATTGTTGTGGCAAACAAGGCGCTCCGGAGGCCGATTGAGCGAGAAATCATCCAACTCACCCGCCCATGAGCCGGCGCGGCCCGGAGAGGCGGCCTATGAGCAGACGCCGGTCGAATCCCTGCAGCGCGTCATCAGCGCCGAAGAACTCGAACGGGTGCGCAAGGCGGTGGTGGCGGTGGGCGAGGCCGCCTATCACTGGGTGATCGAGTCGGACGAGATCTTCTGGAGCGCCAATGCGCCAGAAGTGCTGCATTGTCCCGCCGGACGACTCGCCACGGGACGCGCTTATGCCGATCTGCTCGACAGCGACAATTTCACCACCCGCTACGATGCGGTGATGCGCGCCGTCCACAAGGACGAGGGCGAAGGCATTCCCTATCAGATCGAGTATCTTTTCCGCCCGGACGGCAAGAACGGACGGACAGCCTACTGGCTCGAGGACACCGGGCGCTGGTATGCGGGCGCCGACGGCAGGCCGGCCGAGGCCTTCGGCATCGTGCGGCGCATCGACGACCGCCATTCGCGCGACCAGCAGCTCAACTTCCTGGGCAATTGCGATCCCCTGACCGGCATGATGAACCGCGGCCGCATGGCGGAAGCGCTGGAGGAGGCGATCGCCGCGGCCGACAGGGAGGGCGTGTCGCGCGCATTCGTCATCGCCGGCATCAACAACCTGGCGGTGGTCAACGACGCCTATGGCTTCGAGGTGGCGGACGAAGTCATCATCGCAGTGGGCCGCAGACTCAAGAACGTGGTGCGCGCCGGCGATCCCATCGCGCGCTATTCGGGCAGCAAGTTCGCCGTCATCATCAACAACTGCGGCGAGGAGGATCTGCGCCACGCCGCCGAACGTTTCCTCGAAGTGGCCCGCGAGAGCGTCATCGAGACCGAGCATGGGCCGGTCTGGGCCATGCTGTCGATCGGCGCCATCATCCTTCCCGGTCACGCCGCCGACGCCAACACGGCGATGGCGCGCACCGAAGAGGCGCTGACCGAGGCCAAGCGCGTTCCGTCCGACGGTTTCGTCATCTACAAGCCGTCGCAGAAGCTGATCTCGGAGCGCAGCATCAATGCGCGGGCTGCGCATGAGATCGTCGCCTGCCTCAAGGAGGATCGCTTCAAGCTCGCCTTCCAGCCGATCGTCGATGCGACGACGCGCGAAG
Organism: Parvibaculaceae bacterium; assembly: GCA_050246735.1. Taxonomy (GTDB): domain Bacteria; phylum Pseudomonadota; class Alphaproteobacteria; order Rhizobiales; family Aestuariivirgaceae; genus Taklimakanibacter. The sequence goes on from JBFWVM010000003.1 coordinate 179,087, forward strand.
TGAAGATGCACGAAGCGCTGTTGCGCATGGCGGACGAGCGCGGCGACATGATCGCCGCGGCGCATCTCATTCCGATCGCCGAGAAACTCGGGCTCGTGCGCCTGATCGACCGGACCGTCGCGCAACTCACCGTCGCGACGCTGCTCGCCTATCCGCAAGCCCATCTCACCTTCAACGTCTCCGGCGTCACCGCCACCGATCCACGCTGGTTCGGGCAACTGACCGAAATCCTGAAGGAGCATCGCGAGGTGACGCCCAGGCTCGCCGTCGAGATCACCGAGACGGTGGCGTTGAGCGACCTCGACGAGACGGTGCGCTTCACCGGCGCGCTGCGCGATCTCGGCTGCCGGGTGGCGATCGACGATTTCGGTGCCGGCTACACCTCGTTCCGCAATCTCAAGGCGCTCAACATCGATATCCTCAAGCTCGACGGATCCTTCTGCGCCAACCTGGCCGAGAACCAGGAGAACCAGTATTTCGTCCGCTCACTGATCGACATGGCGCGGAAATTCGAGATCAAGACCATCGCCGAATGGGTCGAGACGCCGGAAGACGCCGAGTTCCTGCGTAAATGGGGTGCCGACTACCTGCAGGGCAATCTGTTCGGCAGAGCCTCGCTCGATATCCCCTGGGCGGCCGACGGCAGCACGGCGCCGGCGCATCCGGCGCCCGAAGCGGAGGCCCGGGCCGATGTGGAGGCCATGGAGGAGAGCACGGCTTCCCCGCCGCCCGTTGACTATCCGATTCCGCAAGTCGCTCGCGCGCCCCAGCCGGAGCCGCCGGCCGACGAGGAACCCGACATGTCGCGGCTCAGGCTGGCGATCGACGCGCTCAACGCGCAATTCCGCCGCAAGCGCGGGTAAGTTTCTCCGACGATTCAGCGGCTTGCGCCGCGACGGCACAAAGGCCGTCACTTGCCGCCGGCGATGGCGTCTATCTTGCGCTGCATGGCTGAAAGCTGGTCCTTCAGCGCCTGAAGATCGTCCTTGCCGGCCGGGGACTGCGCCGGCTCCCGGGGCTGCGCCTGTCCTTGCGGCTTCGGCGGCGATGGCTGCTGGCCGGCCATGGCGGCGGCGAAAGGATTGAACATGCGTATGGCGTCGTGGAACATCGCCATGTTGCGCTCGGTCTGCTCCTGCATCGCCTTGATGGGATCGGCGCCCCAGATCTCGGCCAGTTGCTGACGCAGCTTGTCCTGTTCCTTGGTCAGCGATTCCAGGGACATTTCCAGGTAACCCGGCACGAAGGCCTGCATGCTGTCGCCATAGAAGCGGATGAGCTGGCGCAGGAAGCGGATCGGCAGGAGATTCTGGCCCTTGCCCTCCTCCTCGAAGATGATCTGGGTCAGCACGGAGCGGGTGATGTCCTCTCCGGTCTTTGCGTCATAGACGACGAAGTCGGTGCCCTTCTTGACCATGTCGGCGAGGTCGTCGAGGGTGACGTAGGTGCTGGTCGCGGTGTTGTAGAGACGCCGGTTCGCGTATTTCTTGATGACGACCGCATTCGCGGTGGCTGTCTGTTCGCCGGTCAACTCCGTCTCCCTTGTCCTCCATGTTGCCTGCCGGCAATCTTAATATGTCCCGGAAAGGGTGCGCCGTGCGGTGCACAATTGCAAGTGCAAAAAGAAAACCGCCGCCTGGAGCGCTCTTCGCCGGAATTGCTCGATGTCGGCGAAAGGAAGGCGCCCAAGCCCATATCGGCGAGCCCTTTCATCCCGGCCGGCTGCGACACATCCGACCGGGACGGGCTCGGCGTCCGAAGCGCATTGCAACGCCCGCGGGACTGGGGCTTAATGTTCCGCAAAGAAGTTTACTGGAGGCCCATTTCATGGCTCATTCTGAGAATTCCGTCGTCATCGTCTCGGCGGCGCGCACCCCGGTCGGATCGTTCAACGGAGCGCTTGCGAGCGTTCCCGCCCATGTCTTGGGCGCCGTCGCTCTCAAGGCCGCCATGGCGCGCGCCAAGGTCGAGGCCAAAGAGGTCGGCGAAGCGATCATGGGCCAGATCCTGACGGCCGGTCAGGGCCAGAATCCGGCCCGCCAGGCCGCCATCGCTGCCGGCATCCCGGTCGAGAGTCCGGCCTGGGGCGTCAACCAGCTCTGCGGCTCGGGCCTGCGGGCGGTGGCCCTCGGCCTCCAGCAGATCGCCAATGGCGACGCCGAGATCGTGGCGGCGGGGGGCCAGGAATCCATGTCGCTGGCGCCCCATTGCCAGCATCTGCGCAACGGCGTGAAAATGGGCGACTTCCAGATGATCGACACCATGATCAAGGACGGCCTGTGGGACGCTTTCAACGGCTACCATATGGGCAATACGGCCGAGAATGTCGCGCGCCAATGGCAGATCACCCGCGATATCCAGGACCAGTTCGCCGTCGCGTCGCAGAACAAGGCCGAGGCCGCCCAGAAGGCCGGCCGGTTCAAGGACGAGATCGTCCCCGTCACCGTCGCTTCGCGCAAGGGCGACATCGTCGTCGACCAGGACGAATATATCCGCCATGGTGCGACCATCGAGCAGGTCGCCAAGCTCAGGGCGGCGTTCCAGAAGGACGGCACGGTGACGCCCGGCAACGCGTCGGGCATCAATGACGGCGCGGCCGCCGTCATCCTGATGAGCGCCAGGAACGCCGAGAAGCGCGGCCTCGAGCCGCTCGCCCGCATCGTGTCCTGGGCGCATGCCGGGGTCGATCCGGCGATCATGGGCACTGGGCCGATCCCGGCCTCGCGCGCCGCCCTCAAGAAGGCGGGCTGGAAGACCGAGGACCTCGATCTCGTCGAGGCCAATGAAGCCTTTGCCGCCCAGGCCTGCGCCGTCAACAAGGACATGGGCTGGTCGGGCGACATCGTGAACGTCAATGGCGGCGCCATCGCCATAGGCCATCCGATCGGCGCGTCGGGGGCGCGCGTCCTCGTCACGCTGCTGCATGAGATGGGCAAGCGCAAAGCCCGCAGAGGCCTGGCGACCCTGTGCATCGGCGGCGGCATGGGCATCGCGATGTGCGTCGAGCGGCCGTAACGATCAGAAACTAAAAACCAGCAGTGAAGCAGGGCGAGGAAACATGGGACGAGTGGCTGTCGTAACCGGAGGGACACGCGGCATAGGCGCTGCCATCGCCAAGGCGCTCAAGCAGGAAGGGCACAGAGTGGTGGCGAGCTATGCCGGCAATGACGAGGCGGCGCAGAAGTTCAAGGCGGAGACCGGCATTGCCGTGCGCAAATGGGATGTCGGCAATTACGAGGCCTGCGCCGGCAACCTCAAGGCCATCGAGGCGGAACTCGGGCCGGTCGACATATTGGTGAACAATGCCGGCATCACCAAGGACGGCATGTTCCACAAGATGACGCCCGACCAGTGGTATCAGGTGATCAACACCAACCTGAACTCGCTCTTCAACATGTGTCGCCCGGTGATCGAGGGCATGCGGGCGAGAAGCTTCGGGCGCATCATCAACATCTCCTCGATCAACGGCCAGAAGGGCCAGACGGGGCAGGTCAACTATTCGGCCTCGAAAGCCGGCGACATCGGCTTCACCAAGGCGCTCGCCCAGGAGAATGCGAGGAAGGGCATCACCGTCAACTGCGTCTGCCCCGGCTATATCGCGACCGAGATGGTGATGGCGGTGCCGAAGGAGGTGCTCGACAAGACGGTCATCCCGCAGATCCCGGTGGGCCGCCTCGGCCAGCCGGAGGAAGTGGCGCGCTGCGTCATCTTTCTCGCCTCCGACCAATCGGGCTTCATCACGGGCTCGGTGCTCACCGCCAATGGCGGGCAATATATGGCGTGAGACACCCGCGTCCAGAAGCTCTCCTCACGCCTGACTTCGGCCCTCGGGCGCGCAATTGAGCGCCGCTTCCTCCCGCCAGGCATAGAGGCTTCTTGTCCCGCGCCACAGCGACGCTCATCGGATTCACGGCCGTGCTCATGTGGGCGCTGCTCGCCGCATTGACGGCCGCGACGGGCGACGTGCCGCCCTTCCAGCTCGCGGCCATGACCTTCCTCGTCGGCGGGCTCCTGGGCGTCGCGACCTGGCCGTTCCGCCGCGAGGCGGTGCGCGCCCTGCCGGCCGACTGGCGGGTCTGGGCGCTCGGCGTCGGCGGCCTCTTCGGCTATCACTTCGTCTATTTCACCGCCATCCGATCGGCGCCGCCGGTCGAGGTAAGCCTCCTCGCCTATCTCTGGCCCTTGTTCCTCGTCGTGCTCTCGGCCCTGCTGCCGGGCGAGAGACTCCGGTGGAACCACATGGCCGGCGTCGTCATCGGCCTCATGGGCGCCGTCCTCGTCATCACCCGCGGGCAAAGCCTTTCCCTCGCGCAGGATTTTGGCCCCGGTCATGGGCTGGGCCTCGCCTGCGCCGTCATCTGGGCGTCCTATTCGGTGCTGTCGCGCCGCTTCGGCAAGGTCGCGACCGACGTGGTGGCGGGCTTCTGCCTCGTCACTTCAGGGCTGGCGCTCCTCTGCCATCTCCTGTTCGAGACGACGGTCTGGCCCGAGACCTCGGGCCAGTGGCTGGCGGTGCTGGGACTCGGCGTGCTGCCGGTCGGCGCCGCCTTCTACAGCTGGGATGTCGGCGTCAAGCGCGGCGACATCATGGCGCTCGGCGCCTCCTCCTATGCTTCGCCGCTGCTCTCGACGCTCGTCCTCATCGCCTGCGGCTTCGCCCCGTTCCACTGGTCGGTGATCGTCGCCTGTATCTTCATCACGACCGGCGCCGTGATCGCCGCCAAGGACATGATCTTCAGGCGGCGCTGATTTCGAGACTCACGCCTCAGCCCGGCCGCCAGCCCTTGGGCGCCATCTCGAAGCCGTCGAAGGCGAAAGCCGGAGACACGGTGCAGCCGACGAGCGTCCAGGCTCCGAGCGGGCGCGCCGTCTGCCAGCAGAAGCGCGGCACGATCACTTGCGGGCGCTCGCCCTGCGCGAGGTCCGGCCCCAGCCGATGGGTGTCGACATGGCGGCCGTCCTGCGACAGGCCGAGATCGAGCGCCGAGCCCGCATGCCAATGCCAGATCTCGTCGGAATCGATGCGATGCCAATGGCTGATCTCGCCCTCGCCGAGGAGATAATAGATGGCGGTGCCGGCCGCGCGTTCGCCGAGCGCCGCATCGGCGCGCCAGGTCTCGCGGTAATGGCCGCCCTCGGGATGGGGCTCGAGGTCGAGGAGGCGGACGATGTCCGCGGCGGTGAGCGGTCGCGTCATCTGAACGAATCTTTGCGTTTCCGGATCTCGGCGAATACATCGGCCCTGCTCGCCAGCGGCATGGCGAGCACGGAACGCACCTCCTTGCTCTCTGGGCGCAGGAAGACATTGGTGGCGAGCTCTTCGCCGATGGTTCCGGGCAAGGTCATCTCGCCCCTGGCGCGCTGATCCCTGATCTTCCCGGCGCGCGCCGCGAGCGCCGCATTGCCGGGCTCGATGGTGAGCGCGAAGCGGGCATTCGCTTCGGTGTATTCATGGCCGCAATGGAACACCGTGTCGGGCGGCAGCTTGCGCAATCTGTCGAGCGAGGCCCACATCTCGCCGAGCGTGCCCTCGATGACCCGGCCGCAGCCCAGGGCGAAGAGCGTGTCGCCGGCGAAGAGCAGCCGCTCTTGCGGCAGATGCAGAACGATATGGCCCTTGGTGTGACCCGGCGTCGCGATCACCTGCACCTCGCGCCCGGCGAAGTCATAGCTGTCGCCATCGCCGACCCCGCTGTCGATGCCGGGAATCTGGCCCGCTTCCGCCTTGGGGCCGATGATCCTGGCGTTCCATTTGCGCTTGAGGGCGAGATTGCCCTCGACATGGTCGACATGATGGTGGGTGGTGAGGATGTGGCTGAGCTTCCAGTCCCTGGCGGCAAGCTCGCGCTCGATGGCGGAAGCCTCGGGCGCGTCGATCGAGGCGGTGAGCCCGGTCTCGCCGTCATGCAGGAGAACACCGTAATTGTCCTGGCGGCAGATGAAATGATGGAGGTCGAGCTTCGGCAATTGATGGCTTCCTTCGGTTGAACGTCGCGGGCGACCGGCGCCCCGGTCACGACGATCTTTGCCGGCATCATCGCAATCTTAGTTGGAGCATAAGGTCACCGCCAGACGATTCGTCTTGGCGCCTCACGTCCGGAGCGCTTATCTTTCCCACAATGGATGTTGCCGATCTACGCGAATTTTACGGGAGCCGGCTGGGCCAGGCCAGCCGGAGGATCATCGCGCATCGCCTCAGCGACCGGTTCGGCAATCTTACCGGGGCCACGGTCCTGGGGCTCGGCTTCGCGGCGCCCTATCTCTCCTCGCCCGCCGACTGCGCCGAGCGCAGCCTCGTCTTCATGATGGCGCAGCGCGGCGTCATGCATTGGCCGGAAGGCCAGCCCAATGCCGCGGCCCTGGTCGAGGAAAGCGAATTGCCCCTGCTCGAAAGCACCGTCGACTTCGCGCTCGTCGTGCATGGGCTCGAGCTCACCGACCAGCCCGCCGAGATGCTGCGCGAGCTTTGGCGGGTAATGTCGCCGCAGGGCCGGCTGGTGATGGTGGTGCCGAACCGCCGCGGCCTGTGGGCGCGCTCCGACCTCACGCCGTTCGGCTATGGCCAACCCTATTCGCGCTCGCAATTGCAGCAGATCCTGAAGGAGGCGAGATTCTCGCCGGTCGGCTGGTCGCAAGCCTTGTTCATGCCGCCTTCGGAGCGCAGCCTGATGCTCAAATCGGCGGCGGCCTGGGAGCGGCTGGGCTTGCGCACCTCGCCCGCCTTTTCCGGCGTCATCATCGTCGAGGCGGTGAAGCAGGTCTATGCCGTCTCGGCCCGCAAGCGCTTGCGGCGCATGCTGCCGAGGCTCAGGCCGGCGCTCGCGGCGCCGCATTGAGCGGTTGCATCACTGTGCCGTCAATACATGGCCGACGAAGGGCAATTCGCGGAACTGGTGCGCCATGTCCATGCCGTAGCCGACGACGAACTTGTCGGGGCAGATGAAACCGCGGTGATCGGCTTCGATATCGGCGGCGAGATGGCCCGGCTTCTCGAGCAGCACCGCGGTCGCGACGCTGCGGGCGCCGCGCGCCGCGAGCAGATCCTTGGCGTAGGCCAGGGTCCGGCCCGATTCCAGTATGTCGTCGATCAGCAGGACATCGCGGTCGGCGACCGGCGATTCGACGTCGCGCAGGACTTCGACCTTGCCCGACGACCTCGTCTTGTCGCGGTAGCTCGCCAGCATCATGAAATCGATCTCGGGCGACAGTCCGGCCCGGTACATGGCGCGGATGAGGTCGGCGGCGAAGACGAAGCTGCCCTTCAGCACCGGCACCACCAGCAGACGGTGCGGGCGCCTTTCGGCGATCGCCCCGGCGATCGCTTCGATGCGCCCGGAGATTTCCTTTTCGGAGAACAGCACCGCGATGCGGTGGCCGTCGATTTCAATGTGACTCATCCCCGGGGTTTACGCCAATTTCATCGGCATGGGCAAAGCGAATCTGCACGTTTTCAGCCATTGGCGGGGGCGAGGCGACGCGGGTCGTGAAAGTCGTCATCTCGCCCGGACGCAAGGGCCTGATCCCGGAATCGAGCGTCCAGGCATAGACGTCGTTCTTGGCATTGTTCTGCAGGGTGAAGCGCAGCGAAGGCACCTTGCGGTCGCGGTCGCTGACATTGACGATCTCGCCCTTGATCGAGATGACGCGCGTGCCCTCGACGACGACGTGCTGCTGCTCGACGCGGCGGACCTCGAGTCCATAGATGTTCACCGCCATGCCGAGCCTGTCGAAGAGCTGCATGCTGGCCGGAAACAGCCGGACCGTCGCTTCGGGATCGAGCAGCGCCGCGGCGAAGGGGGCAAGCGCGACGGCGGCGAATCCCGCCCAGCCGCACAGCTGCCGGCGCCTCCGCCGCTGTGCGATACGGAACTCCTCTTGCGCAAGCCGCGCCGCCTCGGTCAGGCGGCGGATCTCGCGGTCGTCGTCGGGCCCGGGAGCGGCGATGACCGCCGGCACCGGATCCGCGGCGGGCGAGGCGCGCGGGGAAAGATCGATGACCTCCGCCGGCCGGCTCTCGATCCAGTTATGGCCGCATTCGACGCAGCGCACCATGGTGCCGCTGGCGCTGAAGCGGGAGCCGGGGAAGTCATAGCGTGTTGCGCAGGCGGGGCAGGCGACTATCATTTGAACATGCCGTCGGAACGATTCGAAACCAGCGGGCTTCGCGCATGGCCTTGAAGATTAACGATGAGCAGGGTTAATGCGGCGTTAAGGAACGTGCTGTTGAAAGAACGGAGATGACGCGAATTTCGGGACACGGGCATGGTTCGGCTTGAGAATGTGGGGCTTCGCTACGGGCACGGGCCGGAGGTCCTGCGGGACATCTCCTTCGTCCTGGCGCCGGGCGAGTTCCGCTTCCTCACCGGCCCTTCGGGCGCCGGCAAGACGTCGCTCCTGCGCCTCCTGTTCCTGTCGCTGGCCCCCACCCGCGGGTTCATGAGCGTCTTCGGCCAGGACACGACCCAGATCGGGCGCGGCGACCTGCCGCTCCTGCGCCGGCGCATCGGCATCGTGTTCCAGGAATTCCGCCTGCTCGATCACCTCACGACCTACGAGAACGTCGCCTTGCCGCTGCGCGTCGTGGGGCTGGCGGAGGAGAAATATCGCGCCGACGTCATGGAGCTCCTCAAATGGGTGGGGCTCGCCGAGCAGGCGCGGGTCATGCCGCAAGTGCTGTCGGGCGGCGAGAAGCAGCGCGCCGCCATTGCGCGCGCGGTCATCGCCAAGCCGCAGCTGCTGCTTGCCGACGAGCCGACGGGCAATGTCGACCCGGCTCTCGCCAAGAGACTGTTGCGGCTGTTCCTCGAGCTCAACCGCCTCGGCACCACGGTGCTCATCGCGACCCATGACACGCAGCTCATCGCCCAGGCCCGCATGCCGGTGATGACCCTCGAGCAGGGCCAGCTGAGGCTCGCCGCATGATGCTTCGCTGTGGACCGATCCCCACTTCTGACCCCTCGCCGCAAGAGGGCGGGGAATTTGGCCGTGGGCGCGTGGGATGAGCGACCAGGCCTCGCACCGGCCGGAGCCCATCATCCCGCCGCATGCGGCGCCCTTGCGCACGCTGGTCATGGCGATGGCGGTGATGTGCTATCTCGCCGTCCTCGCCGCCGGCGGCCTCGTCCTCATCAACCGCTCGGTCGAGGCCTGGACCGGCGATCTCGCGCGCGAGATCACCGTGCAGATCCGCGAGATACCCGGCCGCAACATGGAGGAGGATCTCGCCAAGGCGGCGGCGATCATCAAGACGGCACCCGGCGTCATGAAGGTCACGGTGCTCGACGAGCAGGCGGCCATCGATCTGCTCGAACCCTGGATCGGCGGCATCGACGGGCTCGAGGACCTGCCGGTGCCGCGCCTCATCGCGGTCGAGATCGATCCCGACCATCCGCCCGACTTCGCCGCCCTCGAGACCGCCTTGCGCAACGAAGTGCCGGGCGTAAGCCTCGACACGCACAAGCGCTGGCAGGCGGAGCTCACCCGCATGGCGCGTGTGCTGACGACGCTCGCTTACGCCATACTGGTGCTCATCGGCATCTGCGCCGTCGCCATGGTGATCTTCGCCACGCGCGCCGCCCTCGAAGCCAATCGCGAGGTGGTCGAGGTCCTGCATCTCGTCGGCGCGCGCGACGGCTTCATTGCCCGTCAGGTGTGGGGCCGGTTCCTCAAGACCGGGCTTACCGCGGGCATCATCGGCCTCGTCCTCGGCATCCTCACCTTCTTCCTTGCCGCGGGAGCGGCGCCGGAGAGCTTCGCCGCCATCTCGCGCGAATTCCTGTCGCCGGCACGCACCCATCTCGTCCAGAACTATCTGGTGCTCGCCGCGGTGCCCTTGGTCGCGACTCTGATCTGCCTCATCACCTCGCGCGTGACGCTGATGCGCATCCTGAAGAGCCTGCGGTGATCTGGCTCCGTTCGCTCGCCTACAACGTCGTCTTCTATGTGAACCTGGTTCTGTTCCTCGTGCTGGGGACGCCCTTCTACCTGACGCCGCGCAAATGGTCGATCCGCGCGCTCCAGGCCTGGGCCAGGACCAGCCTGTGGTGGCTCGAGGTGATCTGCGGCACGCGCTACGAGGTCAGGGGGGCCGAGAACATCCCCGGAGGTGCTGTGCTGGTGGCCTCGAAACATCAGTCGGCCTGGGACACCTTCGCGCTCCTGACCCTGTTCGACGATCCCGCCATGGTGCTGAAACGCGAGCTCGTCTTCATCCCGCTCTTCGGCTGGTTCATCCCGAAATTCCGCATGATCCCGGTCGAGCGCTCATCGGGCGCCGCGGCGCTCAAGATCATGGTGAGGCGCGCCAGGGACGCGGCGGCGATGGGCCGCCAGATCGTGATCTTCCCGGAAGGCACGAGGCGGCTGCCGGGTGCGCCTGCCGACTACAAGCCGGGCGCCGCCGCGCTCTATCTCCAACTCGGCCTGCCGTGCCTGCCGGTCGCTCTCAACTCCGGCCTCTATTGGCCGCGCCGCAAGTTCCTGCGCTATCCGGGCACGATCGTCGTCGAGATCCTTCCCGCCATCGAGGCGGGATTGAAGCGGCGCGATTTCGCGCAACGGCTGGAAAGCGCGATCGAGACCGCGACGGCGAAGCTGGTCGGAGAAGGCGGTCGCGAGCAGGGTCCTCACGCCGGAGGCTGACGGTCCCGAGGGTGAACCCACCAGGCCGGCGGGTCGTATTCCCGCGGCCGTCTTCCGGACGGATTGGTGCCGCTCATGACGATGGCCGGGAATACCGTCCAGTCGAGATGATCCCTGGTGATGGCGAGCCTGTTGCCGCCGGTATGGCGGGCGATGTCGACCGAGAAGTTCCGGCCGGGCGGCGCCACGGTGATGAGCTGCTTGCCGGGAAACCGGTCCCTGAAGACGCGGGCGGTCGCGGCCTGGTCGGAGTCGGCCGTCACCAGATAGGCCCGGTCGAAAACATCGTCCTCGGCATCGGTGATGAGGCTCAAGGCCACGTTGATGTCGGTCTCCTTCTCGGTCGGCCGTTCCCAGGCCTTGCGGCAGCGGCTGCAGGTGATCTCCTCATGCACATAGTGGCCCCTGATCGTCGTCACCCCGACATTCGCCAGCGCGTTCAGATATTGCTGGTGCCGCCATTTCTTGCGCTCGTCGCCGGGATAGAAGGCGGTGCAGAAGACGACCTTGACCAGCTCTTCGGTCTGCTTCGGAATCAGGCGCTCGGCCAGTTCCCAGAGATTGCACCATTTGAGGTAAGGTTCTCTTAAGTCATTGATAGCGTGATACAAATTGAATCCGTCATAATAGAATGCCGCTTTCAGCATGCCGGACACAGCCTTGACCTTTCATCGCAAAGCCGGTATATATCATGTCGTCAACGCAATGCGGTACGCCGCTAGCAACCCCCGGGCCTCGGCTCGGGGTTTTGCGTTCATGGTGCATCCTCTCCAGCTCCTGGAGCTTTTCGTGCCTCCGGCTCGAGTTCCATCTCGCCCCGCCAGCGGGGCAGGGCCCCGGGATGCTCGTCCTGCAGCCAGGAAATCATCTTTTCGCGCACCTCGCAGCGCAGATCGAAGGTCTGGCCGGAAGTCCGGGCGCTGACCAGCATCCTGATCTCCATCGTCCGCTCGCGCAGATCCGTCACTTGCAGGGCCCTGACCTGACCGTCCCACAGCGGTGACGCCTTGGCGATCTCTTCGAGCTTGCTGCGCAGTTCCGCGACCGGCGCGGTATAGTCCGTGTAGAGGAAGGCCGTGCCGATCAAGGCCGAGCCTTCGCGCGTCCAGTTCTGGAACGGCTGCTCGATGAAATAGGTGAGCGGCAGCACCAGGCGGCGCCAGTCCCACAGCCGGACCACCACATAGGTCGAGGTGATCTCCTCGACATTGCCCCACTCGTTCTCGACCAGTATGGCGTCGTCGATGCGGATGGGCTGGGTCATCGCCAGCTGGATGCCGGCGAAGATGTTCTTCAGCACCGGCTGGAGCGCCAGGCCGATGACCAGTCCGGCGGCGCCGGCGGAGGCCAGCAGGCTGATGCCATATTGGCGGACCTGCTCGAAGGTCATGAGCGCGGTGGACAAGGCGACGATCACGATCAGCGTATCCGCCACCCGCTGGAGGATCCGGATCTGCGTCACATGCTTGCGCGCCAGCAGATTGTCGGCGGCTTCCAGCTTGAAGCGGCGCAGATAGACCGTCATCCAGATGTGCAGCGCCGTCAGGGCCACCCAGGCGATCAGCACGATGGAGGCCAGGATGAGCACGTGGCGGACGACCGCGAGCTGGGTTTCGGGCAGAGGGGCGATTTCGCCGGCGACCGACACCGCGACGATCATCGCGGCGAGCCGCGTCGGGCCACGGGTGCGCGATACCAGCGAGCGCCAGAACAGATCCTTCGTCGCCACGATCCTGGTCGCGACGCGAAAGAGCGCCCAGTGCACGGCGTGAGCGACGACCAGCGCCAGGACCAGCAGCGCGGCGCTGATCGCCCAGGACGGAATCCAAGACAGGGTGGCTTCGACCTGCTGGAGCCGGGTGTCGATGGAATTGAGCATGGAGGGCCTCCCTGCGTGGCAATGCCGGAAGAAGATGACCGTTCCGCAGAGCCGGCTGGAGGGGCCGAAACCTGTCTTGTTCAGACCCCTGTTTCCTTGAATGTACAAACAGCGAACGATACTATATATTGCGCAGATTGTCCGTGAGCGAGCAGGCCATGTCCGTAACTGCGTCCGATTTCCTCGATCCCATCTCGACCGAGATCTGGGACATGAAATACCGCTTCAAGCGTCCCGACGGCGTGGCCGTCGACGCGACGCTGGAAGCGAGCTGGAGGCGCGTGGCGGAGGCGGTGGCGGAAGCCGAGGCGCCGGAGTCGCGCGACGCGTGGGCCAGGAAATTCGAAGGCCTGCTCAAGGATTACCGCTACCTTCCCGCCGGGCGCATCCTGTCGGGAGCCGGCACGGCGCGCAACGTGACGTTGTTCAACTGCTTCGTCATGGGCCGGATCGACGATTCGCTTTCCGGCATCTTCGATGCGCTGAAGGAAGCCGCGCTCACCATGCAGCAGGGAGGCGGCGTCGGCATGGATTTCTCGACGCTGCGTCCCAAGGGCGCGGCCGTGAAAGGTGTCGGCGCCGATGCCTCGGGTCCGTTGAGCTTCATGGACGTGTGGGACGCCATGTGCCGCACCATCATGTCGGCAGGCTCGCGGCGCGGCGCCATGATGGGCACCTTGCGCTGCGATCACCCGGACATCGAGGACTTCATCGCCGCCAAGGCCGACGCGAAGCGCCTGCGCATGTTCAACCTCTCGATCCTCGTCACCGGCGACTTCATGGCGGCGGTGAAAGAGGACAGGGACTGGCCGCTGGTCTTCGGCGGCAAGACCTACAGGACGGTCCGCGCCCGCGCCTTGTGGGACCGGATCATGCGCTCGACCTATGATTATGCCGAGCCCGGCGTGATCTTCATCGACCGCATCAACAGCGAGAACAATCTCTCCTATTGCGAGACGATCCAGGCGACCAATCCCTGCCTGACCGCCGACAGCTGGATCATGACGTCGGAAGGCCCCCGCCAGATCGCCGATCTCGAAGACCGGCCTTTTACCGCGGTCGCCGATGGCGCGTTCTGGCCGAGCGACGAGCGCGGCTTCTTCCGGCGTGGGATCAAGCCCGTCGTGAAGCTTCAGACGGGCGAGGGGTTCAGCCTCAGACTCACGCCCGATCATCTGATCCGCAAGGTGACGCGAAGAACGCGCTGGTCGCTCGACTGGGCCTGGGCCGAGACCTCGTCGCTCACGACGGGCGATGAGATACTGCTTCACGACCATCGCCAGGCGCCCGTCTGGGGAAAGGCCGCCGATGGTCGGCGTGACGACGCCGAAGGCTATCTGCTGGGGCTGCTCATCGGGGATGGCGTGCTCAAGGCCGACAAGGCCGTTCTTTCGGTCTGGCCGGGCAAGCAAGCCGTCGGCGGCACCTTCGAGCGGCCGGGTGTCGAGGGTGTCATGAGGGCGGCGCTGGCCGCGGCAAAGGAGCTGCCGCATCGCGTGGATTTCGTGGGCTGGACGACGGTTCCGGGCCGCGGCGAGCTGCGCCTCGCAACCGCCGCTCTGAAGAAGCTTGCTCTTGCGCATGGCCTCGCTCCGGGTGCCAAGACGATCACGCCCGAGATGGAGAAGCGGTCCCGCGCCTTCCATGCCGGTTTCCTGCGTGGACTGTTCGATGCCGACGGCAGCGTGCAGGGCAGCCAGGCCAAAGGCGTGAGCATCCGGCTGGCGCAAAGCGATCTGCCAGGCCTCGCCGCCGCGCAGCGCATGCTGGCGCGGCTCGGCATCGTGAGCAGCCTCTATCGCGACCGGCGCGCGGCGGCCTTGCGGTCCCTGCCCGACGGCAGACGCGGCAGCAGGGAGTACGTCACGCGAGCGCAGCACGAACTCGTCATCGCCGGACAGAGCATTGCTCTCTATGCCGAGCACATCGGCTTCGCCGATCATGACAAGGGCGCGCGGCTCGCGCGGCTCTGCACGGGCTACAGGCGCGCGCTCGACGGGGAACGCTTCGTGGCGACGGTCGAGAGCGTCGTGCCCGATGGCGAAGCGGACGTATTCGATGCCGCGATACCGGGCCTCAATGCCTTCGACGCCAACGGCCTTTGGGCGCATAATTGCGGCGAGCAGCCGCTGCCGCCCTATGGCGCCTGCCTCCTGGGCTCGGTCAATCTCGCGGCCCTGGTCGTCGATCCGTTCACGGACGAAGCGCGGCTCGATGAGGACGAGCTCGAGCGCATGGTGCCCCTGGCCGTGCGCTTCATGGACGACGTCGTCGACATTTCCAACTATCCCCTGCCCGAGCAGCGCCGCGAGGCGCTGGCCAAGCGCCGCATCGGGCTCGGCATCACCGGGCTCGCCGATGCGCTCGCCATGTGCGGCCTGCGCTATGGCTCGGACGAGGCGGCGCGGAAGGCGGGGCAGTGGATGGCGCGGATCGAGCGGCTCGCCTATCTCGCGAGCGCCGAAATCGCGCGGGAGAAGGGGCCGTTCCCGCTCTTCGACCGGCAGGCCTATCTCGAAAGCGGCCATGCGCGGCGGCTCGCTCCCGACATCAGGGACGCCATCGCGGAGCACGGCATCCGCAACGCGCTCCTCACCTCGATCGCGCCGACCGGCACCATCTCGCTCTTCGCCGGCAATGTGTCGAGCGGCATCGAGCCCATCTTCAGCATCGCCTATGAGCGCAAGGTGCTGCAGCCCGACGGCGAGCGGCGCGTCGAGAAGGTCGAGGACTACGCGGCGCGCGCCTGGCGCGGGCTTGAAGGGCCGGACTCGCCCCTGCCGCCCGCCTTCGTCACCACCGGCGACCTGACGCCGCATGAGCATCTGGTGATGCAGGCGGCGATCCAGCCCCATATCGATTCATCGATCTCCAAGACGATCAACTGCCCGCCCGATCTTTCCTTCGAGGCCTTCAAGGCGGTCTATCTCGAGGCCTATGAGCTTGGGCTCAAGGGCTGCACCACCTTCCGTCCCAACGACGTCACCGGCTCTGTCCTCTCTCTGGGCGAGAGTGCGAATCCGGAGCCGGTGCAGGCCGCCCTGCCGCTCGAAGCGGCGCGCGACCCGGTCCTGCTGCGCGACCAGGGCGAGGTCGTCTACATGAAGCAGCCCCTGGCGCGCCATGAGGTGCTGCCGGGCTTCACCTACAAGCTCAAATGGGCCGACTCGGATCACGCCATCTACATCACCATCAACGACATCCTGCAGGACGGGCGCCGGCGGCCCTTCGAGATCTTCATCAACTCGAAGAACATGGAGCATTTCGCCTGGACGGTGGCGCTGACGCGGATGATCTCGGCGGTGTTCCGGCGCGGCGGCGACGTCGCCTTCGTGGTCGAAGAGCTGAAAGCGGTGTTCGATCCGCGCGGCGGGCAATGGATGGAAGGACGCTATGTGCCGAGCCTCCTCGCCGCCATCGGCGGGGTGATCGAGCGCCATATGATCGATACGGGCTTCCTCAGGCCGGATGCGAGGCCCACGCCGGCGCTCGCCGTCAATGATGGGGCGCCCGCCGCGCAATGTCCGCGCTGCGGCGAGGCGGCGCTCGTCTTCCAGGAAGGGTGCTCGACCTGCCTGAGCTGTGGCTATTCCAAATGCAGTTGACACGTCTGTCTGGATGTTCTATGTATGTTCCATGTTGATTCATGGAACACCCCTGGAGATCCCGTTCTCCGGCGGCACCGAAGCCGAGCCCCGCTTCTGGTACTGGCATGGGGCATCCGGGCGCCGCTACATCCATTCCGTCTACCGGCCGGAGAGCTGTCCGCCCCTGCCGGGCGCCGTCTTCCTGGCGGTGAGGAGCCTCGGCAATCTGCGCACCGTCCTGGGCGCCGGGCGCTTCGCGGGGCTCTGGGACGTCAACATCCCGGCCGGGAATGCCGCCCATTGGGCAAGCCTCGGCGCCAATGAGATCCATGTCCATCTGCTGAGCCGCGACGAGGCGGAAGCGCGCCGGATCGTGGCCGATCTCGAGGCGGCGCTCGCGGAGAGCCCCATGGTCACGGTCTCTTCCGAAAGGCAGGGTCGGCCGGAACAGAAACAGGAGCCGGAATGCCGGACCCGAGCGACGAGGACACCGGGTGCTCTGGCCGCGTAAGTCGTGTATTGCGTACGCTCCAAAAAGAGCGGGATGTGCACGTCCCGCTCTTCTCTTTTCGGGGAGGCGGTGCGGATATCCGGACGACCGCCCCTTACGGCTCGAGCTTGAGGAGCGCGTGAGCGAGCTTCTCCAGGGGATGATCGCGGATGCCCGACTCGCGCAGATGCTGCACCGTGTTCAGCACATAGTCGACGCATGAGCCCGACTGGCCGTGGCCCTGGCGCACATGGCGGAGCTGATCCTCGAGGCTGAGCCGGCCGGCATATTGCCGGTGCGCGCGGTTGACGGCGAAGAACAGCGCCGGCAGCTTGCGCGCCTCGGCACCCGCCAGCCGCACCGGCCTGGTGAGCTCGTGATACATGTTGGTCACCTGCTCGCGGGCGCGCAGATAGTCCATCACGTCGGGCCAGTCCTCATCCGCCACCCTGAAGGCGATGCCGTGGCAGGCGCCGCCGACATCGAGGCCCAGAACCAGCCCCGGCCGGTCCGGCGTGCCGCGATACATGTGGGAGAGCATGCACAGGCTGCGGTGATAGCCATGGACCACCGCCCGCCGCCGCTCGCTGAAGCGGAAGCCCGGATTCCACATCAAAGACCCGTAGCCGAACACCCAGTTTTCGTGCATGGAGCGCCTGTCTATAATCGAGGAGGCGGAATGCGCAATGGCTCATAGCCAGAGACGGCCCTGGGCCATCATCCTGACGCTCGCCGGCATCGTGCTCCTCGTCGTGCTGTGGTGCGCCTACTGGGTCATCGCCTCGGGAATGCTGCGCGAGCGTTTCGAAGGCGAGCGCGCCAGGCTCGCCCGGGGAGGCATCGCCCTCGAATGCAAGGCGGCGCACTGGGGCGGCTTTCCGTTCCGCTTCGAGCGCGACTGCGTCGCGCCCTCGCTCGTGGCCGACGGCGAGACGATCCAGGCCGGGAACCTGCTTCTCGTCATGCAGGCCTATATGCCGAACCGCGCCATCGCGCTGATCGACGGGCCGGTCACCACCGCGTCCGGACTGACCATCACTCATGAGCGCGCCATGGCGAGCGCCCGCTTCTCGGGCTTGCGCAGCTGGCAGGCCACGCTCGAAGCGCCGAAGCTCAGGGCTCCGCCCTATGGCTCGGCCGAGCGCCTCCTCGTCTCGGCCCGCGACACCGGCCAGGACCGCCTCGATGTCGCGCTCGATGCCGCGACGGCCGAGATCCTGCTCGACCGCGGCCTGCTGCTCAAGCTCGACGAGGTTTCGCTGGCCGGCAACGTGCCGCGCGAGGTCATCGGCCGCGATCTCCTCGCGGCGCTGGCCAGGGGCGGCGGGAAGATCGGGATCTCCTCGCTGCGCCTGAAGAAAGGCGATCTCGTCGTGACGGCCAAGGGCGAGATCGGGCTGAGCACGGCGGGCCGGCTCGACGGCCATCTCGTGACCACGACCAACCGCCTCGATCTTCTGATGGCCGAGCTCGAGCAGGATTTCGGCCTCAGCGACAAGGACGCGCGGACCCTCGGCACCATGATCGGCCTCATGCAGCCCGGCAAGACCACCGACGTCACGGTCGATCTCATCGCCAAGGACGGCAAGCTCTATTGGGGCCCGGTTAAGCTCGCCGAACTGCCCTCGGTGCTGTAAGCCGTGCCTGGCGCCATTCAGCGCGAACCCGGCTTTCGCCGAGCCGCATCCTGAGGTGTCCCGGGCCGTCGGCCGAAATCGGGCGCGGCGGTCTCCTGGCCCGCGGCGATGATGCTGCGCCGGATCTCGCGCGAGCGCGTGAACAGGTTGAACAGGGTCTCGCCGTCGCCCCAGCGTATGGCGCGCTGGAGGACCGAGAGATCCTCCGAGAAGCGGCCCAGGGTCTCGAGCACCGCGTCCTTGTTGTTGAGGAAGACGTCGCGCCACATCGTGGGGTCGGAAGCGGCGATGCGGGTGAAGTCGCGGAAGCCGCCGGCCGAGAACTTGATCACCTCGGAATTGGTCACCTCTTCGATATCGGCGGCCGTCGCCACGATATTGTAGGCGATCAGATGCGGCAGATGGCTGGTGATGGCGAGGACGACATCGTGATGCGCGGGATCCATCTTCTCGACATTGGAGCCGCAGGCGCGCCAGAATTCCTCGAGCCGCGCCACCGCCGCCCCGTCGGCTCCAGGCAAGGGCGTGAGAATGCACCAGCGATTGGCGAAGAGCTCGGCAAAGCCCGATTCCGGGCCCGACTGCTCGGTGCCCGCCACCGGGTGGCCCGGAATGAAATGCACATGGGCGGGCAGATATGGACCGACATCACGGACGACCGCGCTCTTGACCGAGCCGACGTCGCTGAGCGTGGCGCCCTCCTTCAGATGGGGCGAGATCTCCTCCGCCAGGCCGGCATAGGCTCCGACCGGCGTGCACAGGACCACGAGATCGGCGTCCCTGACGCCGGCTGCCGCGGTTTCGTGAATTTCATCGACGAGGCCGATGCGCAGGGCGGTGGCGCGGGTTTCCGCGCTCCTGGCATAGCCCGCAATACGGCGCGTCAGCTTCTCGCGGCGCATGACATGAGCCAGCGACGAGCCGATGAGGCCGAGACCGATCAGCGTCACCCGCTCATAGATGACCCCGGTCATGCGAGGAAGTCTTTCAGCGCGGCGACGACGTCACGGTTCGCCTCTTGCGAGCCGACGGTGAGGCGCAGCGCTCCGGGCAGGCCATAGCCGTCCATGCGGCGCAGGATGATACCGCGCGCGGCGAGGAAGGCATCGGCCCTGGCGGCGGCGTGCGGCGCCGTCGCCGGAAAATGCACCAGGAGGAAATTGCCGACGCTCGGCGTCACCTCGAGGCCGAGCGCGGTGAGCTCACCGGTCAGCCAGGCGAGCCACTCGTCGTTATGCGCGACGGCGCGCTCGACATGCGCCTTGTCGGCGATCGCCGCGGCGCCGGCGCGCAAAGCGGGAGTGCCGACATTGAAGGGGCCGCGGATGCGGTTCAGGACGTCGGCGACGTGGGACGGACAATAGGCCCAGCCGAGGCGGAGGGAGGCCAGGCCATGGATCTTCGAGAAGGTGCGCGTCATGACCACATTGTCGTTGGTCGAGACGAGCTCGATGCCCGATTCATAGTCGTTGCGCCGCACATATTCGGCATAGGCGGCGTCGAGCACCAGAAGGCAGTTCCCGGGCAGGCCGGCATGCAGGCGTTTCACCTCCGACACCGGGAGATAGGTGCCGGTCGGATTGTTGGGATTGGCGAGGAAAACGATCCGCGTCTTCGCATTGACGCAGGAGAGCATCCGGTCGACGTCGGCGGTGTGGCGGGTCTCGCGCGCGACCATTGCGGTCGCGCCGTTCGAGGCGATGGCGATCGGATAGACGAGGAAGCCGAATTCCGAATAGACCGCCTCGTCGCCGGGACCCAGATAGGCATGGGCGAGGAGCTGCAGGATCTCGTCGGAGCCGGCGCCACAGACGATGTTCTCCGGCTTGAGCCCGTAGCGGCCGGCGATCGCCTCGCGCAAGTCGTGCGCCGCGCCGTCAGGGTAGAATTCGAGGACCTCCGCGGCGCCGCGATAGGCTTCGATCGCGGCGGGGCTTGCGCCCAGCGGATTCTCATTGGCCGAGAGCTTGTGGACCTTCCGACCCTTCGCCCCGGCCTTGCCCGGCACATAGGGCGCAATATCCAGAATGCCCGGCTTCGGCATGGGCCGGACGGCGGCGGCAGCGGTGGTCATGGGCTAAGTCCCGATTTCGATGGGGCTGGGGTAGCGCCCCAGGACGGAGAGCGCAAGAGAGCCGTTCGAACGCGCGAGACCGACCAGCGGCATGCTGTGCTCGGAGAGAAATCCCGGCAGGCCGGCAAGCTGCATTTCGCCGGTCTTGACCTGCCATAAAGGCTGCGGGGCGAAGTCGCGCGGAAGCTGTCCGTCGGTCAGGACCAGCGTCTCGTCCGCGCCGGTCTGCTCGGGCGCCACATGGCCAAAGATCAGAAGCCGGGGCGTGGCCTTCGCCGCGAGGAAGGGCAGCACGCCGATCACCCGAGCAGGGCCGGCATGACCTTCCATCCAGGCCTTGGCCCAGGGCCCGTCGACGGCGACGGCGGCGAGATCGCCCGGATTGCCGGCCAGCGCCTCGAAAGCGCCGGCATCGGCCCGGTGGCCGGCCAAGGCGGACGGGCCGAAATATTCGCGCAGCAGCGTCTGGGCCGCGCCGGACGCGAAGACGGCGGCGCTGCCATGAATGCGCACCGGCGCCTGCTTCAGGGTGGCGGCCGAGATCAGCGCCCGCCAGATCCGGAAGCAGAGATCGGCCGGCACCCGGCCGCGGCCCTTGTCGATCAGGCGGCGCAGGATCTCGGCCTCGCGGTCCGGCCTGATCGGCGAAGCGGCCGCGCCGGAGGTCCTGGCCTTGTAGGCCCTGACCCGATCGACGACGTCGAGCCGCGCGGCGATGAGCTGCAGGATGTCCTCGTCGATCCGGTCGATCTCGCGGCGGATATCGCCAAGGCTTTCCTGGGGGGCGGAGGGCTGTTCCATGACCAAGGCTATTCATAGGCAAGCCGGCCAGCAAAAGCAAAGGCTTGGACGATTTCCGCCGGCTTTCCCCGAAGCGGCGGACCGGTCAATACAGGCCGCGCAGAAGACGCTCGATATAGTCGCGGTCGACGCGCGGCAGATCGGGATTGTTGGCGCGGCTGCGCAGGAAATCGAGGATCTCGCGGGCGCGGCGGATCGCCGCCTCGCCCGGCAGCATGTCCCGCTCGGGCCCATAGTCCTCGCCGCGATTGGCGCGGGGGCGCCCCAAGGGGTCGCGGTCATCGCCACGCGCCTGGCCATGGCGGCCGACATTGCCGGTATTGCCCTGGCCCTGCTGCATCATCTGGCGGGCCATCGACTGCGCCCCGTCACGCAGCGCGTTGAGCGCCTCGCTCTGCTGCTCGAGAGCCGGATCGCGCTGGCCTTCGCGCAGCGAGCCCGTCGCCCCTTCCATCGACTTGCCGGCCTGGCCGAAGGACTGCGGCGCGTCCATGCCCTGCTGGCCGAGGCGGCCCATCAGGTCTTCCAGCATCTGGCGCAGGGCGCCCTGCTTCTGCGACAAGCCCTTGCCCGGATCGCCGCCTTGGCCCTCCTGCGGCGTGCCATCGGGCTGGCCTTCCTGCGGATCGCCGCCCTCGCCGGGCATGCGCATCGTCTCGTCCATCAGCTGCTGCTGGCGGCGCATCAATTCGGAGAGGTCGCCCATCATTTCCGACAGGGGCGTGTCGCCCTGGGGCGGCATCTGCGCCGTGCCGGGCTGCAGGTTGCGCAGCAGGCTCTCGAGCTGCGACAGCATCTCCTGGGCGGCTTCATTGGCGCCCGACTCGGCGAGCTTCTGGATCGTGTCCAGCATCTTCTGCAAGTCCTCCTGGCTGAGGAGCCGGGAGGGATCGACCGTCTGCGGCTGGCCGCCATTCTGCTGCATGCGCCGGCGGGTCTCTTCGGCCATCGACTGCAGGTACCGGTCCATCGCCTCGCGCAGCTTGTCCATGAGCTTGGCGATACGCTCGGGGCTCGCGCCCTCGGCCAGGGCCTTCTGCAGCTCCTTGCGGACGGCATCGAGCTCGGCCCGGGCATCGGCCAGGTCGCCCTCCTCGACCGCGAGAGCGAGCTTCCACAATTCGTCGATCGCGCTCTTGATGTCGTCCTGGTCCCTGGCGTTGGCGATATGCGAGCGGATGGCGCGCATGGCGATATGGATGCCGCTGCGCTCGATGAGCCCTTCCGGCCACATCAGCAGGGCATCCAGCATCAGCAGGACCTTGCGGGTGTCGTCGGGATCGAGGATCAGGGCCTTGCGCTGCTCGATCAGGGCCTTGGCGAGCGGCTTGATGAACATCCGCTCCGGCAGCATCACCGTCTTGGTCTGCGACTTGCCGGTCTTGCCCGCCTGGTCCTTCGCCTCGAGCGTGATGTCGACATTGAGCCCGGCCCAGGGATGGGCGGTCAGGTCGTTGACGGTGCGGTCGTCGATCTCGCGCGGCGACGATTTCTTGAGCGTGACCGGGAAAGCGGGCGGATCGAACAGGAACACGCCGTTGGTGGCGAACCCTGGCCCGTCGGCCTGAGTGTCGGAGAGAACGATCCTGGGGGTGACGCCGGCCACGCCGTAATCGTCCGACGCCTTCCAGTCGAGCGCCAGGGCGCCCGAGGCTTCGGCTTCGGGGTCGGCGGTGAAGGCGGCGGTGGGCGCCATGTCGGGAATGACCGACAGGCGCCATTGCGCGAGCTCGCTTCCCCCGTCATAGACGCGGATCTCGGCCGGCCGCTCGAGACGGAGCTGTGCCGTAAACGTGCCGCTCTCGCTGCCGGTCCTGGGCGCCACGTCCTTCAGCTCTTCGCCGCCGATCAGGTCGAAGAAGGCGAGCCGCGGCTCCTGCGCGCCCGCCAGGCGCAGAACGAGGAGGCTTCCTTCCGGCACCAGGAGCTCGCTGTCGCGCCGGAGCCGCTCCTTGATCGCCGCACTGGTGAGGAGCACCGGGGGCTTGGCGGTATAAGCGGGCGGCCTGACCCAGGCATCGAGGGAAAGCGCCGCCTGCGCCTGTGACGGGGCGATGCGCACGGCATCGACGAAGTTCGACACCGGATCGCCGCGATAGAGGAAGGCCGCAGCGAGCACGCCCAGAAGCGCGGCGAGGCGCAAGGCGTAAGGGTCGCGCCATTTGAGGTCAGAGCGCGGCGTGCCGGCACGCAGCCGCTTCAGCCGGGCGAGCTGGCGGGCGACATGCTCTTCCCAGATGGCGGAGGCCGCCGGCGAGGGATTGGCCGGCCTGTCCTCGCTCGCCGAGGCCGGGCGGTGGTCGAGGGCGGAAGCGGTCTCCACCCGGCGCAGGGCTTCGCTGCGCGCCGGGAATGCGAGACGGAACAGCGGCCGCAGGCTGGCGAGGAAGGCGATGGCGAAGACGGCAAGGGCCGCATAGCGGGCGAGATCGGGAAGATGAGCCAGAAGCCCGGTGAGCACGGCCATGGCGAAGAGGGCCAGCACCATGACCAGAAGGTAGGCGGCCGACCACAGGCGCTCCCAATAGAGAGCAAGCCTCGCCCGCCAAACGGTTCTTCGAAGTTTTGCGCTCATGCCCTGATGATCCTAGCATAAAACGGCGAAATAAGGCCCTCGCGCAGGCGAGGGGGCAAGGGCACGGAAAAACCCGTTACTTGGGCAATCTCCCAGGGTTCCCGAGGTTCCTCTCGCAGATGTGATCTTCTGCTCATCCCGCCGAAGCCGGATCCCGACCGGCACCGGCGGAACCCTGCGGCTACCGTCGCTTCTTCGCCTGCCAGGCGGCGAGATGATCGAGGCCGATGAGCTCCTCATAGGTCTGGCGCGGCCGCACGATGTCGAACTTCGAGCCTTTGACCAGGACCTCGGCGATGAGCGGGCGCGAATTGTAGGTGCCGGACTGGGCGGCGCCATAGGCGCCCGCCGTCATCACCGCCAGGAGATCGCCCTGCGCCATCTCCGGCAGCTTGCGGTCGATGGCGAAATAATCGCCGGTCTCGCAGATGGGGCCGACGACGTCGGCGGCGACCTCGGGCGTGCCGTCCGCCGGCTCGGTCACGGGGATGATCTCGTGCCAGGCGTCATAGAGGGTCGGGCGGATGAGGTCGTTCATCGCCGCGTCCTGGATGACGAAGCTCTTGGCCGAGCCCTTCTTCACATAGATGACCCTGGAGACCAGGATGCCGGCATTGCCGGTGATCATGCGCCCGGGCTCGAGCACCAGCTTGCAGCCCAATGGCCCCAGGGTGCGCTTCACCATGGCGGCATATTCGTCCGGGTGCGGCGGCACGTCGTTGGTGCCGCGATAGGGCACGCCGAGCCCCCCGCCCAGATCGATATGGCGGATATCGTGGCCTTCGTTCTTGAGCTCGCGGGTGAGCTCGGCGATGCGCCTGAAGGCCGTCTCGAAGGGGGCGAGCCCGGTGATCTGGCTGCCGATATGGGTGTCGATGCCGGTCACCTCGATGCCGTCGAGCGCCCGCGCCCTGGCATAGACGCGCCGGGCGTCGGCATAGGCGATGCCGAACTTGTTCTCGGCCTTGCCGGTGGTGATCTTGGCATGGGTCCTGGCGTCGACGTCGGGATTGACCCGCAGCGAGACGTTGGCCCTGGTGCCCAGGCGGGCCGCGACGCCGGCGAGGAGCTCGAGCTCGGGCTCGGATTCGACGTTGAAGCAGGCAATGCGCTCCTTCAGCGCCAGCGCCATCTCGCGCGCGGTCTTGCCGACGCCGGAGAAGACGATCTTGCGGCCGGGAACGCCGAGCGCCAGGGCGCGGCGCAACTCACCCTCCGAGACGACGTCTATCCCCGAGCCCAGGTCGACCAGCGTCTTCACCACCGCCTGGTTGGAATTGGCCTTCATCGAATAGCAGATGGCGTGGTCCTGATCATGGAAGGCTTCGTCATAGACGCGGTAATGGCGTTCGAGCGTCGCGGTCGAATAGCAGTAGAAGGGCGTGCCGACCTCCTCGGCGACTACCCGGAGGCTCACCTCCTCGGCATGGAGATGCCCGTCTTTGTAGGTGAAATGGTGCATGGGCTCGGCCGGCTCTCACGCTCAGGTCTGTCTTCCCTCCCCCTTGCGGGGAGGGTCCGCCCGGAGGGCGGGGGTGGGGGTCGGGCGGTCTATGCCGGTCGTCAGCCGCATCACTCGATCAGCGGGTCGAGCACGACGGGGTCGTCCTTGTTGGACTTCGCGCCCGGGGGTGCCTCTGGCTTGCCGCGCACGCCGCAGGCTGCGACGAGGCCGGCAATCAGGAGGACGGCAATGAGGGCGCGGGCGGTCATGACGGGAGAGGATTAGACCAAGCCGGGCGGAGGGGGAAGGGGCATCTGGCGGAGCCGGGTCTACAAGCAGAGCGATTTCACCCGTTTGCACATCTCGTCAATCACATATCGTGCATCGGCTTCGTCGAGGCCAGTGCCCAAGTGGTGCGTATCGCGACCGTAGTCGAAGGAAATCGTACCCTCGCCGAAGCTCAGGAATGAAAAGCTCGATTGATAATTCCAAGGAAACGATGGCTGCGCTGCCGCGGCGCGCAGATTGGCGATGTTGGCAACGGCATACTCTCTGCTCCGGCCAAAGACTGGAACTTGCTTCCGGCGCCTCAGCATCGTCGAATTGAGTTCGATGACCTCCTTACCGGCGAGATTCCACAGGAGGAGGGTGGCAGCCCATGCACCGCCCAATGTCCAGGCAGCCAGCCAAGCCCTCATGAATAATGAACCAGCGGCGTTTCCATTCATCTCCCCGAACAATAGCTGGCGGGAAACCATGATCTCACCGACAGCCCAGCCAACGAGCCAGAATGTCATGAACAACGTCATGAAGATCGGAGTCCTGGCCGGGATGGTGATGCGCATTCCCGTCCCGTCATGCTCTATGATTGCCCGGCCCTTCCCAGGTTCGACAACAGCCATCGATGTACCGTCCCAATGCTGTCGGCAGTATAGATTTTCTCGTGCCGGAGACAAGTCGCTGACCGTTGGAATGCCGACCAACGCAGAAGAGGATGTTTCACTCCCGCACCAGCTCCGGGTCGATCGTGTAGAGATCCTGCGCGCGGCCGACGCCTCTGAGCGCGAAGCGGCCGACCGAGACGAGGCCTGAGCGCTCGGGCGCGGGCGTGGCGGCGGCGAAGTCGGACGACAGCAGGACGTTGCGGTCGACCGAGCGGCACATGGCGACGATGCGGCTCACCTCGTTCACGGCCGGACCGACGACGGTGAAATCGAGCCGCGTCCTCGAGCCGATATTGCCGTAGAACACGTCGCCGACATGAAGGCCCAGATTGACGCCCGCCACCGGGCGGCCGGCCTTCCGGCGCGCCGCGGAAAGCTCGGCCACGCGCTTCCTCATCTTGGCCTCGGCCAGGAGCGCGCGGCGGCAGGTCTCTTCCGGTCCGGCGCCGCCGAAGATCGCCAGCACCCCGTCGCCGATCAGCTTCAGCACGTCGCCGCCCTTGTCGTGAACGGCCGAGACCACCGCGTCGGCATAGTCGTTGAGGAGCGGGATCATCTCGTCGGGGGGAGAAGCATCGGCGAGCGTGGTGAAATCCTTGAGGTCGGAATACCAAAGGACGGCATTGATGCGGTCGGCGACGCCGCGCGCGATGCGCCCCTTGAGGACGCGCGTGCCGGCATCGCGGCCGAGATAGACCTCGGCGATGGTCTCGGCGACACGCGCCAGGGACGCCGATTTGAGAGCCAGCGCCAAAAGCGGCACCAGGCGGCGCAAGGCGGAAAGCCCGGCCTCGGTGAAGCCGCCAGGCCGCGCCGTCGACCATTGGGTGAAGATGCAGTCCATCTCGCCGATGACGCCCTCGCGGTCGAAGCGCTGCAGGAAGGCGACGAAATCCGTCATGCCCTCATCGGCGAGCTTGTCGAGATTGGAGAAATCGCGCGTCTGCCCGGCACCGATGCGCCGCCGCAACTCGTCGCCGCCATGGTTGAGGAGGTGATAGAACACGCTCCGGCGCCAGTTCTCCTCCGAATAGGTCGTGCTCGAATATTCCGAGACCTCCTGCTCCACGGCGCCATCGGCGCGCCAGTGAAAGGCGCGGCCCTCATGAATGGGGTGAAGCGTGTCGATGACCGCGGCGGCGACGGCGAAATCGAGCCCCGCCGCCGCGCAGTCGGCGCAGAAGCCGTGCAGAAGAGCGATCTCCGGCTGGCCGGCGAGGCCGCGCGCGACGATCGCCGCGGATATCCGTTCAACGTCGGTGTCGTTCATGGGCAATCCCGCCGGCGGCTACCTGGCCAGCGCCTTCAGCCAGCGCGCCGCCTCGCGCGCCACGTTCTTCGGCGCGGTGCCGCCGAGGCTCGTGCGCGAGGCGACCGAGTTCTCGACCGACAGCACCTTGTAGACATCGGTGGTGATCCTGTCGTCGACGCCGTGCATGTCGGCGAGGCTCAGGGAAGCGAGATCGCAGTTCTTCTTCTCGGCCAGGGCGACGAGCGCCCCAGTCACGTGATGCGCCTCGCGGAACGGCAGGCCGAGCGCCCGCACCAGCCAGTCGGCGAGGTCGGTCGCGGTGGCGAAGCCCTGGGCCGCCGCGGCGCGCATCGCCTTGGCATTGGGCTCGAGGTCCTTGACCATGCCGGTCATCGCGGCGACGGCGAGCGAGAAATTGTCGATCGCGTCGAAGGCCGGCTCCTTGTCCTCCTGCATGTCCTTGGCATAGGTCAAAGGCAGGCCCTTCATCACCACGAGCAGCGAGGTGAAGGCGCCGAGGATGCGACCCGGCTTGGCGCGGACGAGCTCGGCCGCGTCGGGGTTGCGCTTCTGCGGCATGATCGAGGAGCCGGTGGTGAACTTGTCGGAAAGCGTCACGAAGCGGAACTGGGCCGAGCACCAGATGACGATCTCCTCCGCGAGCCGCGACAGATGCATCGCCGAGACCGCGGCGGCGGCGAGCAGCTCGAGGACGAAATCGCGGTCGGCCACGGCGTCGAGCGAGTTGCGCATCGGCCGGTCGAAGCCCAGCTCCTTCGCCGTCATGGCGCGGTCTATGGGAAAGGAGGTCCCGGCGAGAGCCGCAGCACCCAGGGGCGATTCGTTCATGCGACGGCGCGCATCGGCGATGCGGCCGCGGTCGCGCGCCAGCATCTCGACATAGGCCAGGAGATGATGGCCGAAGGTCACCGGCTGGGCCACCTGCAAATGGGTGAAGCCCGGCATGATGGTGCCCGAATGCTTCCCGGCCTTGGCGGCGAGCGCCAGCTGCAGCTCCCGCAGCTGGGCGTCGAGATGGCCGCAGACCTCGCGGATATAGAGGCGGAAATCGGTGGCCACCTGGTCGTTGCGCGAGCGCGCGGTGTGCAGCCGTCCGGCCGCCGGGCCGATCACGTCCTTGAGGCGCTGCTCGACATTCATGTGGATGTCCTCCAGCGCGCGCGAAAATGTGAAGGCCCCGGCCTCGATTTCGGCTTGCACCTTCTCGAGGCCCCGCCTTATTTCAGCCGCGTCCGACTTCGAGACGATGCCGGTTTCGGCGAGCATCCTGGCATGGGCGAGAGATCCCCTGATATCCTGCTCGAACAGCCTCCGATCGAAGGAAATCGAGGCATTGATCTCTTCCATGATGGCGTCAGGTCCGCTACCGAACCGTCCGCCCCACATCTTGTTGGTCATTCCCCGCCTCGCAAATGGTAATCCCGAATGAATGAAAAAGCCCGCAATCCAAAGCCCGCAATCCTGATCGTCGTCCTGGCTCTGGCCGCCGCAGGCCTAGGGGTTTACTTGAAGGGGGAAGGCGATGGCAAGGACGCGCCGGCTTCCATGCCGCCGCCGCAGGGCGCCGTCAGCAAGGCGCTGGCGCGCGGCGCCATGACCGCCTTCGTGGTCAGGCCGGACCGCAAGCCGGTGCCGGAGGTGAGCTTCACGCCGCAGAGCGGCGCCGCGACGTCGCTCGCGGCCTGGAAGGGCCGCGTCGTGCTGGTCAATCTGTGGGCCACCTGGTGCGCGCCCTGCCGCAAGGAAATGCCCGCCCTCGCCGCGCTGCAGACCGAAATGGGCTCCAAGGATTTCGAGGTCGTCGCCATCAGCGTCGACCGCAAGGGCCTCGAGGTTTCGGGCCGGTTCCTCAAGGAGGTCGGCGCCACCGCGCTCGAGCTCTATGCCGATCCTTCGGCCGACGCGTTGGGCAAATTCCAGGCGGTGGGCCTGCCCGCCTCGATCCTCATCGACCGCGAGGGCCGCGAGATCGGCCGCCTGCTCGGGCCCGCCGAATGGGATTCACCGGAGGCGAAGGCGCTGATCACCGCGGCGGTGGACGAGAAGTAGCCTCCGACTTTCCGGCGAACTACCGCGTCGGCACCGGCTTTTCGCCGCGGTAGTCGTAGAAGCCGCGATTGGTCTTGCGGCCGAGCCAGCCGGCCTCGACATATTTCACGAGCAGCGGGCAGGGGCGGTATTTCGAATCGGCGAGGCCTTCATAGAGCACCTGCATGATCGACAGACAGGTGTCGAGGCCGATGAAGTCGGCGAGCTCGAGCGGGCCCATGGGATGATGCGCGCCGAGCTTCATCGACAGATCGATGGCCTCGACATTGCCGACCCCTTCATAGAGCGTATAGACCGCCTCGTTGATCATCGGCATCAGGATGCGGTTGACGATGAAGGCCGGGAAGTCCTCGGCGACCGCGATCGTCTTGTTGAGCTTGATCGAGAATTCCTTCACCGACTGGAAGGTCTGCTCGTCGGTGGCGATGCCGCGGATGAGCTCGACCAGCTCCATGAGCGGCACCGGATTCATGAAATGTATGCCCATGAATTTTTCCGGCCGGTCGGTCGAGGCGGCGAGGCGGGTGATCGAGATCGAGGAGGTGTTGGTGCCGAGCACCGCCGTCTCCGACAGATGCGGGCAGACGGCGGTGAAGATCTTGCGCTTGACGGTCTCGTCCTCGACGGCGCTCTCGATCACCAGATCGCAGGCGCCGAAATCCTCGTAGGAAGGGCCGAGCGAGATGTTCTTCAGAGCCTCGTCGCGCTCCGCCTCGGTGATCTTGCCGGAGCGGACCTGACGGGAGAGATTGCCGTTGATGGTGGCGAGCCCCGCCTCCATCCGCTCCTTGCTCACATCGTTGAGAAGAACCTCGAAGCCCGAAAGGGCGCATACATGGGCGATGCCGTTGCCCATCTGACCGGCGCCGATGACGCCGACTTTCTTTATCTGCATATCCGTCTAACACCCATCTGGTAAAGGCGTGGGAGCCTATATCGGGCCAGTTTGCGGGGCAAGGGCATTTCGCATGTGCGAAATCATGAGGTCTGGCATGCTCGCAAGAGCAATATACGGCGTCCGCGCGGATCGGCCATAGTCGGGAATGACCCGGGACACCGCCAGCTCCGGCCAGGCCGTGCCGCCAGCCTCGGCGCAAGGGGCGCTCCGGATCCTGTTCGCCGGGAATTTCATCATCGGCACCGGCATCCTGCTGCCGGCAGGCATGCTCAACGACCTGGCGGCGGGCCTCCTGGTCAGCCCGGCGGCCGCCGGCCTCCTGATGGTGGCGGGCGGCATCGTCATCGGCTTCGGGGCGCCCGTCTTCGCCACCCTGACCAGCGGCCTCGACCGCCGCCTGCTGCTCGCCGGCTCGCTCGTCTACTACGCCGTCGGGCATGCGCTTTCTGCGCTGGCGCCGGACTTCTGGAGCCTGCTCGCCGCCAGGGGCCTCCTGGTCGTGGCGGCCGGCATCTTCACGCCGCAGGCCGCGGCGGCGGTCGGCCTCCTGGTCCCGGCCGAGAGACGGGCGGGCGCCGTCGCCTTCATCTTCATCGGCTGGTCGATCGCCTCAGTCGCCGGCCTGCCGGCCGGCAGCCTGATCGGCGCTTTCCTCGGCTGGCGTCTCGCCTTCGCGCTGATGGCGCTGCTGTCGCTGCTGGCGGCGGCTCTCGTCTGGCGCTCACTGCCGGCGGGGCTGCATACCGGAAGGCTGTCGCTCAAGGCGTGGCGCGACGTGCTCTTCGATCCGGTGCTGGTCGTCGTCCTCCTGGTGACGCTCGCCAGCGCGGCGGGCCAGTTCACGGTGTTCAGCTACCTGGCGCTGCTGTTCAAGGAAATGCTCGGCGCCTCGCCGGGCCTGATCGCCGCGCTGCTCGCGGGCTTCGGTCTCGCGGGCGTCGTCGGCAACTGGCTGGCGGCGCGTTTCGTCGCCCGCGCCGGGGTCGATCCGCTGATCCTCTTCGCCCTCTCGGCGCTCCTCGCCGGAATGCTCGCCTTCTCGGCGCTTTCCGGCCTCCTGATCGGGGTGGTGGCGAGCACCGCGGTCTGGCGGCTCGGCACATTCTCGTCCAATTCCCTGCAGCAGAGCCGGCTCATCGCCCATGCGCCCGCCCTCGCTTCCGCATCCGTCGCGCTCAACACCTCGACCATCTATCTGGGCCAGGCGATCGGGTCCGCGGTCGGCGCCAGGCTCGTCGCCGCCCATGCGCTCTCATGGCTCAGCCCGACCGGCGCGCTTTTCGTGGCGGCGGCGATCGGGCTCACGCTTCTCGCCAGCGCGCGGACGAGACGCCGCTGAACGGACCTACTTCCCGAGCTTGCCGAGCTCGGCTTCGAGCTCGGGCACGGCCTGGAAGAGATCGGCCACGAGGCCGTAGTCGGCGACCTGGAAGATCGGCGCTTCCTCGTCCTTGTTGATGGCGACGATCACCTTCGAGTCCTTCATGCCGGCCAGGTGCTGGATGGCGCCGGAAATGCCGACCGCGATATAGAGGTCGGGCGCCACGACCTTGCCGGTCTGGCCGACCTGATAGTCGTTCGGCACGAAGCCCGCATCGACCGCGGCGCGCGACGCGCCGACGGCGGCGCCGAGCTTGTCGGCCACCTTGTCGAGCATATGGAAGTTCTCGCCATTCTGCATGCCGCGGCCGCCCGATATGATGATCCTGGCCGAGGTGAGCTCGGGACGGTCGGACTTCGACAGGTTCTCGCCCTGATAGGAGGACAGGCCGGGATCGGCCGGCGCCGACACCTTCTCGATCGGCGCGGAGCCGCCTTCCTCCGCCGCCGGGAAGGCCGCGGTCCTGACGGTGATGAGCTTCTTCCTGTCGCCGGACTGCACCGTCTGCACGGCGTTGCCGGCATAGATGAGGCGCACGAAGGTGTCGGGCGCCTTCACTTCCGATATATCGGAGATTTGCATGACGTCGAGGAGGGCGGCCGCGCGCGGCATGTAATTCTTGCCGTTGGTGGTGGCGGGCGCCACGATGTGGTCATAGGGTCCGGCCAGCGCGACGATGAGGGCCGCCATCGGCTCGGCCAGCGGGCGCTCATATTGCGGCGCGTCGACATGCACGACCTTGGCGACGCCCGTGAGCTTCGCGGCATGGGCGGCGGCGGCTTCGGCGTTGTTGCCGGCGACGAGCACATGGACGTCGCCGCCCAGCTGGGCCGCGGCGCTCAGCGCCTTGTGGGTCGCGTCCTTGAGATGAGCATTGTCATGCTCGGCGATGAGAAGAACAGTCATCTCAGATCACTCCCGCTTCCTTGAGCTTCGACACGAGCTCGGGCACCGACTTCACCTTGACGCCGGCCTGGCGCTTCGGCGGCTCGGCGGTGTTGACGACCTTGAGGCGCGGCGCCACGTCGGCGCCGTAGTCGGCCGGGGTCTTCTCCTCGAGAGGCTTCTTCTTCGCCTTCATGATGTTGGGCAGCGAGGCATAGCGCGGCTGGTTGAGGCGCAGGTCGGTGGTCATGATCAGCGGCATCTTGACCTTGATGGTCTGGAGGCCGCCGTCGATCTCGCGCGTCACCGTCGCTTCGCCGCCGTCGATCTCGAGCTTGGAGGCGAAGGTCGCCTGCGCCCAGCCCAGGAGGGCGGAGAGCATCTGGCCGGTCTGGTTGCAGTCGTCGTCGATCGCCTGCTTGCCGAGGATCACGAGATCGGGCTTCTCCGCCTCGATCACGCCCTTGAGGATCTTGGCGATGCCGAGCGGCTCGACATAGGCGTCGCTCTTGACCAGGATGCCGCGATCGGCGCCCATGGCGAGCGCGGTGCGGATGGTCTCCTGCGCCTGGGCGGGACCCACCGACACGGCGACGATCTCGGTCGCCTTGCCGGCCTCCTTCAGCCGGACCGCCTCCTCGACGCCGATCTCGTCGAAGGGATTCATCGACATTTTCACGTTGGCGAGCTCGACGCCCGAGCCGTCGGCCTTGACCCTGATCTTGACGTTGTAATCGACGACGCGCTTGACCGCGACCAGAACCTTCATGGGCACTCCTCATGGGGGTTGCCGCCTTTGCGGCGGTGCACAAATCGCGCCGGAAACTAGAGATCACGTCAGCGCGAGTCAACGCCGATAGCGGCAAAACCATGCCGCCTGCGACGCCGCGGGCACCCATCTGGTGCGGGCGCCCCCGAACCACGCTTCACTTGCCGAAGAGCCTTCCTGCCAATTCCGCCATGCCGTTCAGGACCGGATCGTCCGCCGATCTGCCAAGGGTGATCGCATATTCACCTCCTGCGATCCGCCATTGGCCCGCTCCGCCGTCGAACCGTGCCAGCAGGCGAGGGTCGGCCATCAGCGTTACCCGGCGGCTCTCGCCCGGCTTCAACTCGACACGCTCGAAACCGAGCAGCCGCATCCGGTTGCCGTCGGGTGCGCCCGTGAGATAGAGCTGGGGCACGTCGGCGCCGGCCCGTTCGCCCTTGTTCGCCACCGTGAAGGTGGCCGCGACCGTCTCGCCGCCGGTCACCGTGAGATCGCTATAGGAGAAGCTCGTGTAGCTGAGGCCGTAGCCGAATGGATACATCGGCTTGATCCCCTCTTGCGCGTACCAGCGGTAACCGGCCTCGGCGCCTTCATCGTAGCGGATCGTCGTCGGCGTACCCCAAGGCGTGCCGAGCCCCGACAATTGCGGCCGCGGCGTCTGGTCGAGGCTCTGCGGGAACGTGATCGGCAGCCGGCCGGACGGATTCACCTTGCCGGTGAGGATTTCCGCAATCGCCTGCGCGCCCGCCTGCCCGGGATACCACGCCTGCACGATCGCCTTGACCTTGCCGCGCCACGGCATGGACGCCGGATTGCCGGTTTCGAGCACGACGATCGTGTTTGGGTTGGCGCTCGCCACGGCGTCGATCACGGGGTCCTGTCCCCACGGCAGCGACAGGTCGGCGCTATCGACGCCCTCGCCTTCGATGCGGATGCCGAACGCTATGACAAGATCCGCGCGCTTCGCCGTCAATGCCGCCTCGGCCGGGGATAGCCCGGGATCGAATTCGATCGACGCGTTCGGCAGCGCCTTCTTCAGTTCCGACACCGGCGACGGCGCGAACAGGAACATGTTGCGGCCGACGCCCGTGCCGCCGATCTTCACCATGCCGGCATAGCCGCCCACCGGCTTCACCGCACCCGAGCCGGTGCCGGAGATGATTCCCGTCTGCGCGTAGCCGCCGATCACCGCGATCTTCAGTGTGCTGTCCGAGGCGATCGGCAGCGCTGCGTCGTTCTTGAGCAGCACGATGCCCTGCCGCGCCATCTCGAGCGCCATCCCGTTATGCTTCGCCAGGTCGACTTCCGGCGCCGGACCCCACTTGTCGATACCGACCGAATACGCCGCGTAAAGCAAGCGGCGCACCATGTCCGAAAGCCGTTCCTTCGGAAACGCGCCATCGGCGTAAGCCTTTCGCAACTTGTCGGTGAAGGCCTCGCCGCCCCATTGCACGACGTCGAGCTGGACGCCCGACTCCTGGTCCAGCCCTTTGACCGCGAAGTCCCACGAGGGCGTCGCGCCCCAGTCGGACATCACGTAGCCCTTGTAACCCCACGTGTCCTTGAGCACATCGTTGAGCAAGTGGGAGTTGCCGCAGGCGTATTGGCCATTGACTTTGTTGTAGCCGCACATGATCGAGCCGGGCTGCGACATCTCGATGGCGATCTGGAACGCGAGCAGGTCGGACTCGCGGTGTGCCGCCGGGTCGATGATCGCGTCGAGTCAGTGGCGGTTGGTCTCGTTGTCGTTGAGCGTGTAGTGCTTCAGCGTGGAGATCACGCCTTCGCCCTGGATGCCGTTCACCGCCGCCGCGGCGAGCACCGCGCTGACCCACGGATCCTCGGAGTAGTACTCGAAATTGCGGCCGTTGCGCGGGTCGCGCTGCAGGTTGATACCGCCGGCGAGCAGGACATTGAAGCCGCGCGAACGCGCCTCACGCGCGATGGCCGCGCCACCCTCGCGTGAAAGTTCAGGATTGAAGGTCGATCCGGCGAGAATCAGTGCGGGGAACGCGGTGGCGCCCTTGTCGTCGGGGCGATAGCCGGGATTGGTCACGCCCATGCTGGCGTCGCTGCTCTGCAGCGCGGGAACGCCGAGCCGCGCAATGCCCGGCGTGTAGCCGGCGCTCGTGTTGATCACTCCCGCCGGGATACGCGGGTCGCGCGGAACGCCGATGTCTGAAACCGGGCCAAAGACACTGATGAGCAGAGAGAACCGCTCGTCGTCGGTCATCCGCGCTTCGACCTCTTTCGCCTTTGCTTCTGCGTCGGCCGGCGACAGGCCCTGACCTGCCGCACCCTGCGGGGAACTCGCGGAAGCAATGATCGCCAAGACGAGCATCAAAGCGGAAGTGCCGATCCGGCTGCGTTGGGAGATCGACGCGCAGCACCAAGTGAGAATTGTTCTCATTGACGAGCCCCTTGTCGAAATCAGAGAGCCATTTTTCCATCCCCGGTTCGTTCTTCCGGGGATGTGAGCAAAGTCTAGGCATTCAGCATCCGTCGCGCTACGTAAATTCAACGCAATTTGCCGTCATCGCGGGGACGCTGGACCAACTTGCGCGGATTCATGGATGGGTGAGGCAGATCAAGGGGTTAGCGAAGCCGTCGCTGCATTTTTGGGAAGCTGGCTCAGGCGCCGAGCGCCAGAGCGAGACGATCGATGTTCTTCGAGACGCACGGGTTGCCGCCGGCCAGTCTGGCCAACCACTCCAGATTGCCGGTGCTCGACGTGCGGGCCTCATGGTCGCCACGGCCGTCTGCAAGGTTTGCGAGGCAAATATATCGCCGGCAAACACCCTCGTAGCCCGAGAGGAAACGGACCTTCGAAGCTTAAGCGTAGCATGAAGTCAGGAGGGTCTGCCGACGAGGAGCCGCGAGCGCAGCACGAAAGTGAAAAGGAGTCCGGCGAGGAACCCGCCGATATGGGCCCACCAGGCGACCTGGACATCGTCCTGGGTGGAGATGACAGCGCTGACAAGCTGAAGGACGAACCAGCCGCTCAAGGCCCAGAAGGCGGAGATCGGCAACGGGATGCGCAGGAAGAGCAGGATCCAGACGCGCGCCCTGGGATAGAGCAGGAGATAGGAGGCGAGAACGCCCGAGACGGCGCCCGACGCGCCGATGAGCGGTGCCGGTGACTGCGACTGAAGGAGAGTGTGCAGCATCCCGGCGGCAGCACCGCAGAGCAGGTAGAAGATCAGGAAGCCCGCATGGCCGAAGGCGTCCTCGATATTGTCGGCGAAGACCCACATGAACAGCATGTTGGTGATGAGATGCATCCAGCCGCCATGCAGGAACTGATAGGTGACGAGGGTAAGAGGCTCCGGCACCGGACTATAGGCATCGGCCGGGTCGACGAAATGGATGAGCTCGACGGGAACGATGCCGTAGCCCGAGGCATAGGTCCATAGATTGTCCTCGCTGGTGAAAGCGCCGGTCATCAGGAAAACGACGACATTGACGGCGATCAAGGCACCCGTCACATACTGGAAGCGGATGACCTGCAGGGGCGTGTTGTCGTGGATCGGCACGAACATCAGCGGTTCGCTCCCTTGATCCAGAGCACGTCGCCGCCGCCTTGCGCGTTGATCCAGCGGCTCGCCACGAAGAAGAAGTCCGACAGCCGGTTGACGAAGGTGAGCACCCCGTCGCTCACATCCTCGTCCGGTTCGGCGGCAAGCTCGACGATCAGGCGCTCGGCGCGCCGGCACACGGTGCGGCAGAGATGGAGATGGGCCGCCGCCGGATGGCCGCCCGGCAGCACGAAGGAGCGCAGCGGCTGAAGGGCGGCATTGAGCTCGTCGATCTCGGCTTCCAGGCGCTCGGTCTGGTGAGCCGTCATGCGCAAGGGCTGGTAGCCCAGGTCCTTGCCGGTGTCGGGCACGCACAGATCGGCGCCGAGATCGAAGAGATCGTTCTGGATGCGGGCCAGCATGGCGTCGAGCCTGGCGAAACGCGCGTCCGTGGTGTGCAGCCGGGCGATGCCGAGGACGGCATTGGTCTCGTCGACCGTGCCATAGGCCTGGATGCGCAAATGCGTCTTGGGCACCCGCTCGCCCGAGCCCAGTGCCGTGTCACCCTTGTCGCCGGTGCGCGTGTAGATGCGGTTGAGAACGACCATGGCGCCAGTCATAGCTGCTGGCGGCCACGGATTGAATAGGCGATACAATAAAACTCCGCCCGGGCCGGGCTGCTCACTCATCCCTCAGGATCGGCGCAGGCTTGGCGGTGAGCGCGCGCCAGGTCACGGCGAGGCCCGCGGCGATGGCGAGGACCATGGCGAGGAGGGCGGTGACGACCGCCGTGCTCCAGGAGAAGGCCCAGGGCATTTCGAGGATCCAGAAGCTCAGGAACCAGGAGCCGAGCGCGCCCACCGTGACGCCGAAGGCCGCGGAAGCGAGGCCCAGTATGGCGTATTCGACGATGAAGGCCTGGATGAGCTCGAGACGCGTCGCACCATGGGTCTTGAGGACGACGGCGTCATAGAGCCTTCCCGACAACCCGGCGCTGAGCGCGCCGGCGAGGACGAGAATGCCGGTGACGAGGGTCAGCGCATTGGCGCCCCGGATCGCCGCCAGCATCCGGGTCAGGAGATCGGTCACGGTGGCGACGACGTCCTTGACCCTGATGGCGGTGACCGTCGGGAATGCGCGGGACACGGCGTTGAGCAGCCGGCCTTCATCGCCTCCCGTCATCTCGGCGGTGACGATGTTCTGATGCGGCGCATGGATGAGCGTGTCCGGCGTGAAGATCATCAGGAAATTGATGTCGAGAGAGCGCCAGTCGACCTGGCGCAGGCTCGCGATCCTGGCCGTCACGTCGCGGCCCAGCACGTTGACGGTGATCTCGTCGCCGAGCCCGACGCCCAAGCCCTTGGCGACCTCGTCGACGAAGGAGACGAGCGGCGGTCCGGAATAATCCGCCGGCCACCACTCGCCCGCGGTGATCGTCGAGCCCTTGGGCAGTTCGCTCGCATAGGTGAGGCCGCGGTCGCCGCGCAGGGCCCAGGCGGCATCGGGTGACGGCTCGACCTTGTCCGCGGCGACGCCCTTGAGGCTGGTGATCCGTCCGCGGAGCATGGGCGCCGTCTCGACGGCGGTCACGCCGGGCTCCTTGCGCAGCAGATCCAGGAAGGCCTGCTTCTCGTCGTTGCGGACGTCGAGAAAGAAGAAGGAAGGGGCGCGATCGGGGATGCCGGAAGTGAGCTCGGTCGAGATGGTGCGGTCGGTCAGCGCCAGGGTGACGAAGAGGGTGAGGCCAAGGCCGAGCGCCAGGATCACCGAGATCGCCGCCGATCCCGGGCGATGGACATTGGAGAGGGCATAGCGCCAGATGGCGCTCCGGGGCCGCGGCAGCTTGCGGGTGAGGTGGACGATGGCTGCGGCGAGGCCGAGAAGCACGACGAAGCTTCCGGCGAGGCCGGAGAGATAGATCGTGGTGATGCGTGCATCGCCGAAGCTGGCGTAGACGAGGATCGCCATCAGGCCGAGCGAGACGGCAATGGTGACGAGGGCGCCGGCGCCCGGCCCGCCGGCGAAGGCCTGGACGTGATGCCGGAACAGAGCCGATGCCGGCACGTGGCGGGTGCGGGCGAGCGGCCACATGGTGAAGGCGAGCGTGACCAGGAGGCCGAAGACGGAAGCGAGAAGGAGCGGCCGCCATTCGACCCCGCTCGTCAAGGGCAGGGGGATGAGGTCGCCGACCGTCGCCTTGGCCGCGGCCGGCGCCAGCGCGCCCGCCGCAAGGCCGACGGCGATGGCGAGCAAGGCGACGAGCAGGATCTCGGTCAGATAGATGCCGGTGACGATGCACCGGGTGGCGCCCAGGCATTTGAGCGTCGCGATCGCTTGCGTGCGGCGGTTGACGAAGGCCGATGCCGCATTGGCGATGCCGGCGCCGCCGATGATGAGCGCGGTCAGCCCGACCAGGGTCATGAAATAGGAAAACCGTTCGATATACCGGCCGGCGCCCGGCGCGGCGCTGCCGCGGTTGCGCACCCGCCAGCCGGAATCGCGGTGATCCTCCTGCGCCTCGCGCACCAGCTCGCGTATGTCGGCAAGGCTTGCGCCTTCCGGCATCTTCACCCGGTATTTCCAGGTGATGAGGCTGCCCGGCTGGACGAGGCCGGTCAGGCCCAGCGAAGCCTGGCTCATCATCACCCGCGGTCCGAGCGCCAGCCCGTCCGAAATGCGGTCGGGCTCCCTGGCGATACGGGCCTTGAGGGTGAAATCCTTCTCGCCGATGCGGATCCTGTCGCCGAGCCGCAGATTCAGGCGCTCGAGCAGGATGGGATCGACGGCGACGCCGTCGCCGGCGAGCGCCGATCGGAGATCGCCCTTCTCGCCGAGCTCCAGGGTGCCATAGAGCGGATAGTGATCGTCGACCGCCTTGATCTCGACCAGTGCGGTCATGCCGTTGCCGCTCGCCATGGCCCTGAGGCTGGCGACCTTGGACACGCTGCCCTTGCCCGACAGGAAGGCAAGCTCCTGGGGCGTCGCCTCGCGGTGAATGAGCGCCACTTCGACGTCGCCGCCGAGCAAGGGCTGTCCCTGCTCGATAAGGCCGCGATCGATGGCGGCACCGAGGGAGCCGACGATCGCGATCGCCGCGGTGCCGAGCGACAGGCAGGTGAGGAATATCCAGAAGCCCTGCAGCCCCGAGCGCAGATCGCGCCAGGCATAGGTCAGCCACAGGCCGGGCCTCATGGATGGGCGCCCGAGACGATGCGTCCGTCGCGCACGCCGGCGATGCGGTCGCAGCGCCCGGCGAGAAGCGGATCATGGGTGATGAGGAGGAGCGTGGCGCCGTTCTCCCGCCTGAGCGCGAACAACAGCTCCATGATGGCCGCGCCGGTGTCGAGATCGAGATTGCCGGTGGGCTCGTCGGCGAGAATGATCCTGGCGCCGGAGGCGAGTGCGCGGGCAATGGCGACGCGCTGCTGCTCGCCGCCCGAGAGCTGGCCCGGATAATGCGCAAGGCGATGATCGAGACCGACGCGCTCGAGGTGCTTCTCGGCGCGCGTGAGCGCATCGGCCAGCCCCTTGAACTCGAGCGGCACGGCGACGTTCTCGAGCGCCGTCATGGTCGGGATCAGGTGGAAGGACTGGAAGACGATGCCGATATGATCGCGGCGGAAGCGGGCGAGAGCGTCCTCGCTCTTGCCTCCGAGCGGCATGCCGTTGACGGTGATCACGCCGGAACTGACGCGCTCGAGGCCGGCGATCACCATGAGCAGGGTGGTCTTGCCGGAACCCGAAGGGCCGACAATGCCGAGAGCCTCGCCCGCCGTGACCGTGAGGTCGACGCCACGCAGGATATCGACCGGGCCGGCGCGGCTCTCGAGGGTCAGATGGACGTCTTCCAGGGAGATCAGCGGAGCGGGCATTGCGCCTAGATGGGAGGGAAGCTCGGGATTGTCCATATGATCCCATGACTTGCCGTTGTCATACGCAGTCACTACCTATCCATCCATGCGATTCGGGTTATTCGCAGCCTTGCTGGGCGTCTTTCTCGCCGCTTCGCCGCTCCGGGCGCAAACCATCCATATTCTGGCCTTCGGCGACAGCCTGACGGCAGGCCTGGGCCTCGAGCCCGGGCAGGCTTTTCCGGCGCGCCTCGAAGCCGCCCTCGAGGCCCGCGGTCACGACATTGTGATCTCGAACGCCGGGGTCTCGGGCGACACCGCAACCGCCGCCGCCGAGCGGCTCGAATGGTCGCTGGCGCCGGACATCGACGGCGTCATCGTGGAGCTGGGCGCCAATGACGCGTTGCGCGGGATCGCTCCCGAAGCGACAGAAAGGGCCCTCGACGGCATACTGGCCGAGCTCAGGCGGCGCCGGCTGCCGGTGCTCTTCGCCGGCATGCTCGCCCCCCGCAATCTCGGAGCCGACTATGGGAAGAGATTCGACGCCATCTTCCCGCGCCTCGCTGCGAAGCATGGCGTCCTGTTCTATCCCTTCTTCCTCGACGGCGTCGCCGCCGAGCCGGCATTCAACCAGCCCGACGGACTCCATCCCAACAGCAAAGGAGTGGATATGATCGTTCAGCGAATCCTTCCGATCACGGAAGACCTGCTCGAGCAGGCCGCCTCCAAATAACCCTTTTCTTCTTCACGAATCGCGTTAGCGTAAGGCTGCTCACGCGACAAACGAGCTTTCGCTTTCGAAAGGAGGCCCGCCATGCCGCGCTTGTTCACTGGTGTCGAAATCCCGAGCGACGTCGCCTTCGAGCTCGATCTCATGAAAGGCGGCATATGGGGGGCTCGCTGGATCGACCGGGACTCCTATCACATCACGCTGCGCTTCATCGGCGACATCGATGACGGACTGGCCCGAGAAATCGCCGCCGAGCTCGACGCCGTCTCGGCCAAGCCCTTCACGCTCAGGCTGAAGGGCATCGGCGCCTTCGGCGGAAACAAGCCGCACGCGCTCTATGCCAGCGTCGCCGAGAGCCCGGAACTTCGCC
The DNA here is from genome assembly GCA_050246735.1 of Parvibaculaceae bacterium. Classification (GTDB taxonomy): domain Bacteria; phylum Pseudomonadota; class Alphaproteobacteria; order Rhizobiales; family Aestuariivirgaceae; genus Taklimakanibacter. The sequence continues at coordinate 220,880 of JBFWVM010000003.1, forward strand.
GGCTGCAGAACACGCATGAGCGCATCTGCCAGATGCTCGGCCTGCCGCCGGAGCAGCGCAAATTCACCCCGCATGTGACGCTGGCGCGGCTGCGCGGCACGACGCCCGACCATGTCCATCGCTTCATCGCGGCGCACAGCCTGTTTGCCAGCCGTTTCTTCGAAGTGGACCGCTTCGTGCTGTTCTCGTCCAGGCCGTCCCGCGGCGGAGGCCCCTATGCGGTCGAGGAAGCCTACGCCCTGGGAGCGGCGATCTAGCCATGGCCGTCCGGAAACTCAGCCCCGAGGATCGGGCCAAGGCGCTTGCCGGGCTTTCCGGCTGGAGCGAGCTCTCCGGCCGTGATGCCATCGGCAAAAGCTTCAGGTTCAAGACTTTCAGCGAGGCCTTCGGTTTCATGGCGCGGGCGGCGCTCGCGGCCGAGAAGATGGACCACCATCCGGAATGGACCAATGTCTACAACAAGGTGGACGTCGTGCTCTCGACCCACAGCGCCGGGGGCTTGACCGAGCTCGACGTGAAACTCGCCCGGGAGATGGACCTTCTCGCAAAGATGTGAGAGAGTTCAATATCTTGACTGCTTGACGGCAGGGGTTCGGCACCCCATATGCGTCCGCGTGTTTCGAATGGTTACAGTTGGAGGGAGCACCTAAATGGCTGACGTGAGATACCAATCCCAGGCGCAGACCCGCGCCGGCACACGGGCCGAGATAGATCAGGGCCTCAGGTCCTATATGCTCGGCGTCTACAACTACATGGCTTCCGGCCTCGCGGTGACGGGCGCCGTGGCTGCCGGAACCTATATGCTGGCGGTCCAGAACGGCCAGCTCACCCCCTTCGGCCAGACGCTGTTCCAGTCGCCCCTGATGTGGGTGTTCGTGCTGGCGCCGGTGGCGCTGGTGTTCTTCCTGTCGTTCCGCGTCCATGCGATGCGGGCCGCCACCGCCCAGGCGGTGTTCTGGGTCTATGCCGCGCTCAACGGCGTCGCCTTCTCGACCCTTGGCCTCGTCTATTCGGGCAACAGCATCACCCGGGTATTCTTCATCTCGGCGGCCACCTTCGCCGCCCTGAGCCTGTGGGGCTATACGACCAAGCGCGATCTGACCGGCTGGGGCTCGTTCCTGTTCATGGGCCTCATCGGCATCATCATCGCGAGCCTCGTCAACCTGTTCATGGCGTCGACGGCGCTGCAATTCGTGATCTCGGTCGTTGGCGTGCTGGTCTTCGCCGGCCTCACCGCCTATGACACGCAGAAGATCAAGGAAATGTATTTCGAGGCCGACGACGGCGAGACGATGAGCAAGAAGATGCTCATGGGCGCGCTCAACCTCTATCTCGACTTCATCAACCTGTTCCTCATGCTGCTCAGGCTGTTCGGCAATCGCCAATAAGCCTCGGCGCAAAAGCGAAAACTCGAACCCCGGATGGCGACATCCGGGTTTTTTTTTATCGATGCCGGACCGACGTTCAGACGGCGACCAGCTTGGGCTTGCCGAAGAGCACGCGCAGGACCTGGGCCAAGTCATGTCCGCGCCTGAGGATGAGCCCACCCTGGGCCACCACCGAATAGGCGCCCTGGCGGCGGGCAAGCGTCATGTCCTTGACGATCCGGTAGAGCGGCATCTCGCTGGCGCGCCGGTAGATCGAGAAGACCGCGGTGTCGCTGCCGAAATCAAGCGCATAGTCGCGCCACTCTCCTTCGGCGACCTTGGAACCGTAGAGATTGAGAATAATATTGAGTTCCTTCCGGTCGAAAGCGGTCTTCTTCACCGGCGGGCTGGTATCTTTCGGTTCCGGACGCGTACCAGCCTGACGCGGCCGGAAGGAAACTATCGGCTCGAAATCGCTCACCGGGATTTCCGCGCCTCCTTCACAGAACAGGAGCATGGACCGAGAGCGCGGGCTTGGCAAGCTCGCTTTTCGCTCGTGCCGCACAAGTCTTTGGAATCGATGAGATTCGGCTCGGAAGCCCGAAATGGGCGACTTCCCCGCGGGTAAGAAAGTTTCACATTGCCGCCGCATTCCGGCCCTTCGGGAGACATCATGGGCAGGCACAGTTCAACCGTTGCCTCAATGGCCCGGCTGGTGCGAAGCGTCGGAAATCTCAGCCCCCCAGCCCCCCGTAGCCAAGTGCCGCCGGGCCAGTACCATCTCCCCTTCTGTGAGTGAGGCGTATTGAGAGTTCGCGGCCGGTCAGAACCGGCCGCTTCTTTTTTGACCGGCCTCGAACATCTTGACGAGGCTTGCGCCTTTCCCCAAATGCCTCAAAAAACTGGCAGAAGGGTACCCTCAAGATGGCCAAGGCTGAGGCGAGAACGCCGCAGGCGACAGAGACTCGCTCCCACAATTTCCAGGCGGAAGTCGCAAAGCTCCTGCATCTCATGGTGCATTCGGTCTATTCGGACCGCGACGTCTTTCTGCGCGAGCTTATCTCCAACGCCGCCGATGCCCTCGACAAGCTGCGCTATGAGGCGATCGCCAGGCCCGACCTCATCGCCGGCGACGCCGGCCTAGCCGTCACGATCTCTCCCGACAAGGCGGCCAAGACGCTCACGATCGCCGACAACGGCATCGGCATGAGCGAAAGCGAGCTCATCGACAATCTCGGCACGATCGCGAAATCGGGAACCCAGGCCTTCATGGAGCAGGCCAGGACCGCCGAAAGCGACGTCCATCTCATCGGACAGTTCGGGGTCGGCTTCTATTCGTCCTTCATGGTGGCGGACAAGGTCGAGGTGATCTCGCGCAAGGCGGGCGAGGCGCAAGCCTTTCTCTGGTCGTCGGACGGCAGCGGCACCTTCACGGTCGAGCCCGCGCCCGCGGACCGGGCGCCTTCGCGCGGCACGGGCATCGTCCTCCATTTGAAGGAGGACGCGCAGGAATTCCTCGAGGACTGGAAGATCGAGCAGGTGGTGCGCGCCTATTCCGACCATATCGCGCATCCGATCCGGCTCGCCGCCGGGCCCGAGACGACGCGCCAGATCAACGAGGCCTCGGCGATCTGGACCAGGCCCAGATCCGAGATCACGCCGGACCAGTACAAGGAATTCTTCGGCCATGTCACCGGCGCCTATGCCGATCCGGCGCTCACCATCCACTATCGCGCGGAAGGCCGGCACGAATATACCGTGCTGCTGTTCGTGCCGGGCGAGAAGCCCTTCGATCTCTACGATCCGGAGCGGCGCGGCCGGCAGAGGCTCTATGTGCGCCGCGTCTTCATCACCAACGACGCCGAACTGCTGCCGCCATATCTGCGTTTCGTGCGCGGCGTGATCGATTCCGAAGACATGCCGCTCAACATCTCGCGCGAGATGCTGCAGCACAATCCGCAAGTGGCGGCGATCCGCAAGGCGGTGACCAACAAGGTCCTGAGCGAGCTCAAGAAGTGCTTCGAGGCCGAGCCAGAGACGGCCCAGAAGATCTGGGAGGTCTTCGGGCCGGTCATCAAGGAAGGCCTCTATGAGGACATGGAGCGGCGCGACCAGCTGTTCGAGATCGTGCGCTTCAACACCACGCGGCGCCGGAGCGTCACGCTCAGGGACTATGTCGCCGATCTCAAGGCCAACCAGACCGCCATCTACTATCTGACCGCCGAGGACGAGGCGAAGGCCAAAGCGAGCCCGCAACTCGAAGGCTTCACGGCGCGCGGCATCGAGGTCCTGCTCTTGACCGACGCGGTCGATTCGTTCTGGGTGCGCCTGGCGCTGGGCTTCGACGGCAAGCCGTTCAAGTCGGTGACCCAGGGGGCGGCCGATCTCGACCTCGTGCCGCTCGAAAAGGAAGCGCCCAAGGACGATGCCGATGCGGGCGCCACGGCGACGCTCATCGCCGTCGTCAAGCAGACGCTGGGCGATGAGGTCGCCGACGTGCGCAAGTCGTCGAGGCTCACCGACAGCCCCGTCTGCCTGGTCGCCGGCGATCAGGCCCTCGACCGCACGCTGGAGAAACTGCTCGCCCGGCAGGGCACGACGGATGTCAAGGTCTCGAAGCCGGTGCTCGAGCTCAATGCCGGCCACGCGCTGATCCGGTCCCTGGCCGCGACAGCCAAGGCGCGGGGCGCCTGTCCCGAGCTCAGCGAGGCGGCTGGCCTGCTCCTCGACCTGGCGCGGGTGATGGACGGCGAGCAGGTCGCGGACCCTGCGAAATTCACCGGCTGCGTCTGCTCGCTCATGCAGAAGAGCTTCGCGGCGGCCAAGGCCTGAAGCGGCGGGTCGTCGCGGGGGCGGCAAACGCATGCCATCATGGCAGTCTTGCGATGCGCGCGCCGGATTTGACTTGGAATGCAATGCCGCTAAAAGGCTGGATTTCATGAATGATCCTTCCGGATCATGCATGTTTCAACAGGAAATTTCGCGATGGCACCGCGCACGCTTTACGACAAGATCTGGGACGATCATCTGGTGGATGAGCAGCCGGACGGCACCTGCCTCCTCTATATCGACCGCCACCTCGTCCACGAGGTGACGAGCCCCCAGGCCTTCGAAGGCCTGCGCATGACCGGCCGCAAGGTGCGCCATCCCGAGAAGACGCTCGCCGTGGTCGACCATAACGTGCCGACCACCGACCGAAGCCAGGGCATCGCCGAGCCCGAGAGCCGCGTCCAGGTCGAGACCCTGGCGCAGAATGCCAGGGACTTCGGCATCGAATATTACGACGAGCACGACCGCCGGCAGGGCATCGTCCATGTGATCGGGCCCGAGCAGGGCTTCACGCTGCCCGGCACCACCATCGTCTGTGGCGACAGCCACACCTCGACCCACGGCGCCTTCGGGGCGCTCGCCCATGGCATCGGCACGTCGGAGGTCGAGCATGTGCTCGCCACCCAGACGCTGATCCAGAAGAAGGCCATGAACATGCTGGTCCAGGTCGACGGCAGGCTGGCCGAGGGCGCCACCGCCAAGGACATCATCCTCGCCATCATCGGCGAGATCGGCACCGCCGGCGGCACCGGATCGGTCATCGAATATGCCGGCGAAGCGGTGCGCGGCCTCTCGATGGAAGGCCGCATGACGATCTGCAACATGTCGATCGAGGGCGGCGCGCGGGCCGGCATGATCGCGCCGGACGAGACGGCCTATGCCTATCTGAAGGACCGGCCGAAATCGCCCAAGGGGGCGGCCTGGGACGCGGCGCGCCGCTACTGGGACACGCTCAGGACCGACGACGGCGCCCATTTCGACCGTGTCGTCAAGCTCGACGCTGCGGCGCTGCCGCCCATCGTCTCGTGGGGCACGTCGCCCGAGGACGTCGTGTCGGTCGAAGGCCTGGTGCCCAATCCCGACGATATCGAGGACGAGGGCAAGCGCCAGTCGAAATGGCGGGCGCTCGACTATATGGGCCTCAAGCCCGGCACCCGCATCACCGACATCCCGCTCGACATGATCTGGATCGGCTCCTGCACCAACGGGCGGATCGAGGACCTGCGCGCGGTGGCCAGGATCGTCCAGGGCCGCAAGATCCATGACCGTCTCAAGGGCATGATCGTTCCCGGTTCGGGCCTGGTCAAGATCCAGGCCGAGCAGGAAGGCCTCGACAAGATCTTCCTCGCGGCCGGCTTCGAATGGCGCGAGCCGGGCTGCTCTATGTGCCTGGGCATGAACCCGGACCAGCTCAAGGCCGGCGAGCGCTGCGCCTCGACCTCCAACCGGAACTTCGAGGGCCGCCAGGGCTACAAGGGCCGCACCCACCTGGTGTCGCCGCAAATGGCGGCGGCGGCGGCGATCGCCGGCCATTTCGTCGACATCCGGCGCTGGCATTGAACCGGAAGGGCGGAGTTCCCGTTAAGGATTGTGGCGTGCGACACGCGGGCGCGGCGCGCATTTCGCCCACGTCGGGGAATGCTAACGCTGCCGCCGATTAACGGTTGATGAACGTCGCATTAAGGGTTATGTCATCAGCAAGGCGCTAGGGTTGATTCACGGTCAACCTGGTTCGGTGGCGGGGAGTGCTTCCAGTGATCACGACGAATGCGGCAGATACACGGTTCTTGCGCCGTGTGCTTATGGCCCTTGTTATCCTCACGCTGGTTACGGGCAGCCTTGCGGCCTATACCACCGTGAATGCCATGACCGCCGAAGGATTAGATTTCTGCCAAGCCACCGGCTTTCTCTGCATGAACTGAACGGCCTCGAAGCGCCCTCGCTCGAGGATCTGGACGCGCTGGCGGCAGACGCCTATGCGCGCCTGCCGAGGGCGTTTCACGAGCTCACCGGCAATGTCATCATCCGGATCGAGGACTTTCCCGACGACGACGTGCTGAGAGACATGAAGGCCGAGAGCGAATTCGACCTGCTCGGCCTGTTCCAGGGCGTGGGCCTCGCCCATGGCGAGGAGCTGGCGCATACGGGGGCGCTGCCCAACATGGTCTTCCTCTACCGCCGCCCCATCCTGGATTATTGGGCCGAGCACAAGGAGAGCCTTGGCGCCATCGTCGCCCATGTGCTCATCCACGAGATCGGCCATCATTTCGGACTGTCGGACGACGATATGGCGCGCCTGGAAAGCGAGGTCGCGTGAGCGGCGATCGCGAGGAAGAAGCGCGCGCGACGCTCGAACGTCTCGACCAGCAGTCGGAGAAGATCATCACCGGCGCCCGTTCCGACGAGACATCCGCCGACGACAGGATCGAGATCCTGGGAAAGCGCATCGCCAGGATCCTGTCGGTGGTCCTGGCGGTGGGGCTCATCATCTATCTGTGGCGTATCTATCTCGCGGCGTGACGCTCGCTGTCGAGATGGGCGAGCTGCGCCTCGGCATAGCGCCCGCCGAGAGCGGCTCCCTTCGGCACCGCCTTCTCGATCGCCGCCATGTCGGCGGCCGTCAGACGCACCTTCAGTGCGGCGAGGGATTCCGCCAGTTGGTCGCGCCGGCGCGCACCGATCAGGGGGATGATGTCCTCGCCCCGCGCGGCGACCCAGGCTATGGCGACCTGCGCCACCGTCGCGCCGAGCCGGTCCGCCACGCCGCGCAAGGCCTCGACCAGGGCCAGGTTGCGCTCGACATTTCCGTCCTGGAAGCGCGGACTGAGCGTGCGGAAATCGGAAGCGCCGGCGGAACGGGCCCTTGTCCAGTGGCCGCTGATGAGGCCGCGCGACAGGACGCCATAGGCGGTGACGGCAATGCCGAGCTCGCGGCAGGTGGACAGGATGCCATCCTCGATGCCGCGCGAGATCAGCGAATACTCGATCTGGAGGTCGCAAATGGGATGGACCCGGGCCGCCCGCCTGATCGTCTCGCTGCCGACCTCGGAAAGGCCGATATGACGCACATAGCCGGCTTTCACCAGATCGGCGATGGCCCCGACCGTGTCCTCGACCGGCACCTGGGGATCGAGCCGTGCGGGGCGGTAAATATCCACGTAATCGGTACCGATGCGGACCAGGGAATAGGCGAGCGCGGTCTTGACCGCCGCCGGCCGCGAGTCGAAGCCGATCCAGCCGCCCGCCGGATCGCGCTGGGCGCCGAATTTGACGCTCAACAGCACGTCCGCGCGGCGCCGGTCCCTCAGCGCTTCCGCGATGAGGAGCTCGTTATGGCCCATGCCGTAGAAATCGCCGGTGTCGAGAAGCGTGACGCCGGCATCGAGCGCCCGATGCAGGGTGGCGATGCTCTCGGAACGGTCCGCCGGGCCGTAGAAGGCCGACATGCCCATGCAGCCGAGGCCGAAGGCGGAAACATGCGGGCCGGTCGACCCCAGGGAACGCTGCTCGATCATGAAATTCTCCTGCCGTGGAAAACACCCGATGTTATGCCTCGGACAAATTCATGCGATAATCCGCTCAATCCCGAATAAGCTGTGCGGATATCCGGACAATGAGGAAGCCTTCCTTTTCCGATCTCGATGCCTTCGCCGCCGTGGTCCGGCACCGCAATTTCAGGCGGGCCGCCAGGGAGCGCGGAGTCTCCGCCTCGACGCTCAGCCAGTCGGTGCGCGACCTGGAGCAGAGGCTGGGCGTGCGCCTCCTCAATCGGACGACGCGCTCGGTCACTCCGACCGACGCCGGCGCCCGGCTGGCGGCGCGGCTCTCGCCGATCTTCGCGGAGATGACGGAAGCGCTCGACGAGGTGAACGGCTTTCGCGCAACGCCGACCGGGACGCTCCGCCTCAACGTGCCGGGAGCGGCGCAGCCCATCCTCGCGCCGATGATCGCGCGCTTCCTCAGGTCCTATCCAGGCATCCGTCTCGAGATCACCGTCGACAATAATTTCGTCGACGTCTTCGCCCAGGGCTGCGATGCCGGCATCCGCTATGACGAGAGCCTGGCCCTCGACATGATCGCGGTGCCGCTCGGCCGGCCGCAGCGCTACGCCGTCGTCGCCTCGCCCGGTCACGCCGGCGAGCACGGCCTGCCCGATCGGCCCGAAGATCTCCTGCGCCGGCCCTGCATCCGCCACCGTTTCCTGAGCGGGGCCATGCTGCCCTGGGAATTCGAGAAGGACGGCGAGACGGTGAAGATCGATCCCGAGGGTCCGCTCGTCACCACGAGCCCTGAGCTCGGCATCCGCGCCGCCGAGGACGGGCTCGGCTGGTACGCCACTTTCGAGGACTTCGTCCGACCGGCGCTCGCCGCCGGCCGGCTGGTCGAGGCGCTGGCGTTCTGGTGCCCCTGTTTCCCGGGCCCGTCGCTCTATTATCCGAGCCGCCGGCATGTGCCGGCGGCGTTGCGCGCCTTCATCGGCTTCGTGCGCGGCGAAGCCCGGACCGCAATGGATTGACAGCAGGGGCCTCACCCGCAACATTCAGTGCCGCAATCCCTGGTGCCCATGCGCGATCTCGAGATATCGAATGACGAACTGGCCCGCCTGGCGGAGGAGGTGACGGGCCTCGTCACCTCCTACTGGGCTTCCGTCGAGAGCCGTCCGGTCTATCCCGTGACCGATCCGACAGCGATCACGAACCGCTTCACCGGGGACTGGACCGAGGAAGGCATGGGTCGCGGCGTGCTCGACGACTTCGAGGCCATCGCCGCGCAGGCGCGGATTTCCAACGGCCGCTTCTTCGGCTATGTCGCCGGCTCCGGCGAACCGGTCGGCGCGCTCGCGGAATTGCTGGCGGCCGCCCTCAACCAGAACGTCACCTCGTGGCGGTCGGCGCCCGCGGCCGCAACGATCGAGCAGACCGTCATCGACTGGCTGGCGGAGGCGGTCGGATGCGCCGGCTGCAAGGGCAGCCTGTGCGGCGGCGGCTCGGCGGCCAACCTGATGGGACTCGCCATGGCGCGCGAGGCAAAGCTGCCGGCGAATGAAACCGGGGCCGGCGCCGGCGCGATCTATGCCTCCGAGCAGGCGCATATGTCGATCCCGAAGGCAGCGGCGCTGCTGGGCATCGGGCGCGACAATCTCCGCCTGATTCCGGCCGATGAGGATTTCAGGATGCGCGTCGACTTGCTTGCGCAAGCCATCGCCGCAGACCGCCGGGCCGGGCGCAAGCCGGTGGCCATCGTGGCAACCGCCGGCACCGTGAATACCGGCGCCATCGATCCGCTGACCGAGATCGCGGATGTCGCCCAAAGGGAAGAACTGTGGCTGCATGTCGACGGCGCCTATGGAGCGATCGCCGCGCTGGCGGCGCCGGAAAGGTTCATCGGTCTCGACCGCGCCGATTCCCTGTCGCTCGATCCGCATAAATGGCTCTACCAGACGATCGATTGCGGCTGCCTGCTCTATCGCGACCGGCACGCGGCGCGCAAAGCCTTCTCGCATAGCGGCGACTATGTGAAGGTGTTCAGCGAGGATCCCGTCGAGGCCTTCGCCTTCTTCGACGAGACGATGGAGCTCACGCGGCGCTTCCGCGCGCTCAAGCTGTGGATGTCGTTGCGATATCACGGGCGGCGCGCCTTCCGGGACGCCGTCGCGCGGGACCTGAGCCACGCACGGTTGCTGGCCGACCTCGTGCGGTCGCGGCCGGAGCTCGAGCTCATGGCGCCGGTCACGCTCAGCGCCGTCTGTTTCCGGCACCGGACGAAGGACAACCCGTCCATCCTCAAGCGCGTGATCGCGCGCGGACGGGTCTATATTTCGAACGCGACGATCGGAAGCCGGTTCGCCCTGCGCGCCTGTTTCGTCAATCACCGGACGACGAGCGACGATGTCCGGGCGATCATAGCCGAGGTCGTCGCCGCGGCCGGCGAGATCGACGAGTGATCAATCGGGGAGCTCGACCGGCTTGAGCTCGGCGAAACGGTCGCCGGGACCAGGATTGTCCTTCGGCGTCTCGCCGCCCAGATGCCTGACGATGCCCCAGACCGCGTTGAGGCCGGTCTGCACCGCGCCTTCGACCCAGCCCGGCGTCCACGACACGCCGTCGCCCGCCATGAAGATGCCCTTCTGATCTGGCGGCATGGCGTCCTGCATGAAGTGGCAATACATGCGGTGATTGTAGCGATAGTGCCCGGGCAGCGCTCCCTTGAAGGCGCCGAGGAAATTCGGGTCCGATTCCCAGGAGACGGAAATGGGGTCGCCGATGATGTGGCTCTCGAGATCGAGCGTGGGATAGATGCGCTTCAGCGCGTCGAGCGACAGCCTTACCCGCTTGTCGATGGACAGCGGCAGCATCTTCATCGCGTCGCTCATCCATGAGTAGGACAGGCAGATGACGCCCGGTTTGTCGTCGCCATTGTCGAAAAGATAGGTGCCGCGCGTCAGCCGGTCGGTGAGCGTCATGCTCATCAGATTGCGGCCGGTGCGCGGGTCCTTGTCCTTCCAGAAGGGCCGGTCGACCATGACGAAGGTCTTGGCCGACTGCATGAAGCGGGTGCGGTCGAGCGCCATCCACAGCTTCGGCGAGAAGAGGCGTTCCTCGACCTGCATATAGGTGGTGAGGAGCCAGCTGTGGCAGGTGACGAGCACCGCGTCGAAGAACTTGGTGAGGCCCCAGCGGTCGGTCACCGCCAGATGCCCAGAGGGAGAGCGCGCGATCCTGACGACGGCCGGGCGCGGTGCCCCGGCATGCAGCTTCTCGATCGAGGTGCCTTCGGGCCAGTGCACCATCCTCTCCGGCCGGCATTTCCACAGGCCGCGCGGCACCTGCTCGACGCCGCCCACGATCCAGCGCTGGTTCTCGTCGCAGTTGGTGGCGACGACGCGCAGGATCTCGAGCATGGAATTGGGGTAATCCGAATCCCAGCCGCCGGTGCCGAAGCCGACCTGGCCGAATATCTCGCGATGAAGGAAGGAGCGCCTGGCGAAAGCGGGCGAGGTGGCGACGAAATCATAGAAGCTGCGGTCGTCCCACAGGGGCACGAGCCTGTCCCAGACCGCCTTCAGGGCCTTGGCGTCACGCGCCCGGATCGCCTTCTGCATGAGGCTGAAGCTCGCGCCTTCCTCCAGCGCCTCGTACCAGGCCTCCGCCACCTCCTGGAAGATCGGCGGCAGGTCGGCCTGCGTCTCGGCATAATAGGTCTCGCCCTCGAGATCGATGACGGTCGAGGGCGAGGCATCGACGAGAGGATTGGGGAAGGGCTTCGATTCGAGCCCCAGCATGTCGGCATAGTGATAGAAGCCCGTGCCGGAGACCGGGAAGCGCATGCCGCCCAGTTCGGCAATGATGCCGTCCGCCCCTTCGAAGCTCTGCGAGCGCAGGCGCCCGCCGATGCGACCCGCCTCGTAGATGACGGGCTTGAGCCCCATCTTCATGAGCTCGTAGGCCGCCAGCATGCCCGACATGCCGGCGCCGACGATGGCCACTTCCTCGCCGTGGCGGGCGGCCGGGATGCGCGCCAGGCCGCGAGGATGCCTGATCCAGTCGTCGAAGGGGAAAGGAAAGTCGGGACCGAAGACGGTGACCGGGCGCTTGTCGGCCGTTTCGGCCATGTGGGTCGTATGGGGAGCCGTCATGCATGTACCTCAACCGACCCATGCTAGGTTGCGGCTCCGGCAAAGACAAGGAACCGGCAAGCCGGCCGGGATCCGCAAGGGATGCGCGCCGGGGCTTGACGGGGCCGTGCATCCACCGCAGAAAGCCCTCTTCAATCCTGATCGCGAGGGTACATCCCGCCCTCCAGCGGAGCCGGCCATGCAGAAATTCGAGACGCTGACGGGCGTCGCCGCCCCTCTCAATATCGTCAATGTCGACACCGACATGATCATCCCCAAGCAGTTCCTGAAGACGATCAAGCGCACCGGTCTCGGCAAGTCGCTGTTCTTCGAGATGCGCTATACCCAGGACGGCAAGGAGCTGCCCGATTTCGTGCTCAACAAGCCGGCCTACCGCAAGGCGCAGATCCTCGTCGCCGGCGACAATTTCGGCTGCGGCTCCTCGCGCGAGCACGCGCCCTGGGCGCTGCTCGATTTCGGCATACGCTGCGTGATCTCCACGAGCTTCGCCGACATCTTCTACAACAACTGCTTCAAGAACGGCATCCTGCCGATCCGCGTGTCGCCGGAGGACCTCAAGAAGCTCATGGACGACGCCGAGCGCGGCGCCAATGCGACCATCTCGATCGACCTCAAGGCGCAGGAGATCCGCGGGCCGGACGGCGGCTGCCTCAGATTCGAGATCGATCCGTTCCGCAAGCATTGCCTGCTGAACGGCCTCGACGACATCGGCCTCACCATGGAGAAGAAGACGTCGATCGACGCCTTCGAGAAGAAGGCCGCAGAATCGCGGCCCTGGCTCTAGCCGCGCTTCGCGGAGCAGACCGTCCTCCACCTCGAAACGGGAATCTCATGGCCACCTACAATCTCATGCTCCTGCCGGGCGACGGCATCGGCGCGGAAGTCGCCGGCGAAGTCGAGAAGATCATCGCCTGGTTCAATGCGGAAGGCATCGCGAAATTCGAGATCGAGCGCGGTCTCGTCGGCGGCTCGGCCTATGACGCCCATGGCAAGGCCATATCTGAAGACGACATGGCGAAGGCGCAGGCCGCCGACGCGGTGATCTTCGGCGCGGTCGGCGGCCCCAAATGGGACAAGGTGCCCTATGACGTCCGCCCGGAAGCGGGGCTGTTGCGCCTGCGCAAGGATCTGGGGCTCTTCGCCAATCTGCGGCCGGCGATCTGCTATCCGGCGCTGGCCGAGGCCTCCTCGCTCAAGCGCGACGTCGTCGAGGGCCTCGACATGCTGATCGTGCGCGAGCTCACGGGCGGCGTGTATTTCGGCGAGCCCAAGACGATCACCGACCTCGGCAACGGCCAGAAGCGCGGCATCGACACCCAGGTCTACGACACGTTCGAGATCGACCGCATCGCGCGCGTCGCCTTCGATCTCGCCCGTACGCGGCGCAACAAGGTGGCCTCGGCCGAGAAGCGCAACGTGATGAAGACCGGCGTGCTGTGGCACGAGGTGGTGACGCGGGTGCATCAGGAGAGCTACAAGGACGTGGCGCTCGAGCATGTGCTCGCCGACAATTGCGCCATGCAGCTGGTGCGCTGGCCCAAGCAATATGACGTCATCGTCACCGACAATCTGTTCGGTGACGTGCTCTCGGACGTGGCGGCGATGCTGACCGGCTCACTCGGAATGCTGCCGTCGGCCTCGCTCGGCGCGCCCGATCCCGTAACCAAGCGGCGCAAGGCGCTCTACGAGCCGGTGCACGGCTCGGCGCCCGACATCGCAGGCAAGGGGCTCGCCAATCCGATCGCCATGATCGCGTCCTTCGGCATGGCGCTGCGCTATTCCTTCGGCCTCGGCGCCTGGGCCGACAAGGTCGACGGCGCGATCGCCCAAGTGCTGGCCAATGGCCTGCGCACCAGGGACATCGTGCAAGGGTCGGAGAAGTCCATCGGCACGAGCGAGATGGGTGCCGCGATCCTCGCCGAGCTCAAGGCGGCGGCGTGATCACTTGCGTTCGGTCGCAAGAATGACGTTGCGGCGCAGCCATTGGCTGAGATGCTCGAAATCCATGCCTCCTTCGGCATAGAGACCGAGGAGGAATTCCTGCGTTTTGCCGGCATCTGCCGCGAGACGAGCGCCGTTGATGACAAGGAAGGTATGGGCGACGGCGAAGGCGGTTCGCTTGTTGCCGTCGATGAAGGGGCGGTTCTGCGACAGGCTTTCCCATAGCGCCGCGGCTTCGTCGATCAGGTCGGCGTAATAGCCGGTCTGGGGACGAAAAAGTGCTGCTTCGAGCAAGCCCCGGTCGCGTACGCCGCTCGAACCGCCATAGCGTTCGATCTGATCTTCATGGATGGCAAGGACTTCAATGACGGTGAGGTGGTCCGTCATTCAGCCAGCTTTTTGTAAAGCGCGCCGAACTTCTCATGGCTCGCCTGATAGGCCGACATGACGTGGGCGCGCGGCCGCCCGTGCTTGCGCTTCTCGATCAAGTCCGCAAGCGCTTCGTCGACGAGGGCTTGAAGCTGACGTCCTTCGCTGTGGGCGATGGCACGCACGGTGGCGAGGATTTCCGAGTTCACTTGTGTGGCGAATTTCTCGCGAGTCCTGGCTGTCATGACAGCTTTCAGCCTATCATGATATGTCTTGAAACATCAAGATGCCTCGGCGGGGATGAGGATCTTCTACGGCTGCTCGACGTCCGTCTTGTCGATCCTGCTCAGGCGCTGGCGCTTGGACTTGGCCAGGATGTTGAGCGTCTCGACCGCGAGCGAGAAGGCGATGGCGAAATAGACATATTCGCGCGGTATGTGCATGCCGAGGCCGTCGGCGACCAGCGCCACGCCGATCAGCAGGATGAAGGCGAGCGCCAGCATCTTCACCGTCGGGTGACGGGCGATGAAGTCGCCGATGGGCCTCGCCGCCAGCATCATGACGGCGATGGCGACGACATTGGCGGCGATCATGACCGGCAGGAACGTGGTCATGCCGACCGCGGTGATGATCGAATCGAGCGCGAAGACGAAATCGATGACCATGATCAGGGCGATCACGCCGAAGAAGCTCGCCGAATAGCTCTTCTGCGGCCCTTCCGCCTCGCCGCCCTCCATCTCCTCGTGGATCTCGGCGGTGCCCTTGTAGAGGAGGAACAGGCCGCCCAGGATCAGGATGATGTCGCGCCAGGAGAAAGCGAAGCTGCCGACCGAGAAGACGGGATAGGTGAGCCGGGTGATCCACACCAGGAGCGCCAGCATGAGGATGCGCAGGCCGAGGGCGCCGAGAAGGCCGATTTTCTGGGCCACCGGGCGCTGGCGGGGCGGCAGCTTCTGGGAGGCGATCGAGAGGAAGACCAGATTGTCGATGCCGAGGACGATTTCCAGTATGGTCAGGGTCAGAAGGCTCATCCAGCCTTCGATCGTGAACAGCCAGTCGAACATCGGCTCCCCTTCGCCTCCCTGGTCCAAATTATTGGCGCGGGACCGGGAGTTAGGCTTCATCCCCCCGGTCTCGCGCTTCACCGAGATAGGATCGGCAGGGCCCTGCTTCAAGGCGGATTGACTTGAAGTCGCAATTTGTTAGAACCCTGCCGAACCTCGAACCACGGTCTCGCAATGTCGATTAATCTTAACAGCATCGACTGCCACCCGCTCCGGGCGGGCGCTTCCGGCCGTGGCCTGGGTATGCTCAAAACGACGAAAACCGTTTGAGCCTTCTCCCCCGGTCTCGTCTCCCGCGGGGGAGACGGCCGGAACCAGCATGCGCCCAGGCAGGACCGAATGGTCACGGGAGAGGGCGAGGGATAGAGGATAAATCATGGGTTACAAGGTTGCAGTGGTCGGCGCGACCGGAAATGTCGGCCGGGAGATGCTCAATATCCTCGAGGAACGCCAGTTCCCGGTGGACGAGGTCTTCGCGCTCGCCTCGCGCCGGTCGATCGGCACCGAGGTCTCCTTCGGCGACGGCACGCTCAAATGCCAGGACCTCGAGCAGTTCGACTTCCGCGGGATCGACTTCGTGCTGATGTCGGCGGGCTCGACGGTGTCCAGGGAGTGGTCGCCGCGGATCGGCGCACTCGGGCCGATGG
Organism: Parvibaculaceae bacterium; assembly: GCA_050246735.1. GTDB lineage: Bacteria > Pseudomonadota > Alphaproteobacteria > Rhizobiales > Aestuariivirgaceae > Taklimakanibacter. The sequence goes on from JBFWVM010000003.1 coordinate 236,733, forward strand.
TCATCGACAACTCGTCCTGCTGGCGCTACGACGCGGAGGTGCCGCTGGTCGTGCCGGAAGTGAACGCGCATGTGCTCGAGGACTACATGGGGCGCAAGACCCGGCGCAACATCATCGCCAATCCGAACTGCTCGACCGCCCAGCTCGTGGTGGTGCTGAAGCCTCTGCACGATCTCGCCCGCATCAGGCGGGTCGTGGTCGCGACCTATCAGTCGGTATCGGGCGCCGGCAAGGAGGCGATGGACGAGCTGTGGAACCAGACCAAGGGCGTATTCGTCACCGACGCGCCCGAACCTCGCAAGTTCACCAAGCAGATAGCCTTCAACGTCATCCCCCATATCGACGTCTTCATGGAAGACGGCGTCACCAAGGAGGAATGGAAGATGACGGCCGAGACCAAGAAGATCCTCGATCCCAAGATCAAGCTCACCGCTACCTGCGTGCGCGTGCCGGTCTTCGTCGGCCATTCCGAGGCGGTCAATATCGAATTCGAGCGGCCGGTCACGGCGGAAGAGGCGCGCGAGACGCTGCGCGAGGCTCCGGGCGTGCTCGTCGTCGACAAGCGCGAGGACGGCGGCTATGTGACGCCGGTCGAATGTGTCGGCGATTTCGCCACCTTCGTGTCGCGCATCCGCGAGGACGGCACGATCGAGAACGGCCTCAATCTCTGGGTGGTCTCGGACAATCTGCGCAAGGGTGCGGCCCTCAACACCGTTCAGATCGCCGAGGCGATCGTCAATCGCGGCCTCCTCAGGAAAGCGGCGTAAGCCGCGCCTTTGCCTTCATCGATGGCGGACCTTCATCCGCGCTTATGAGCGGGATCACCAGAAGTTATTTGCCATCGCAGAGGGGCTCTGGAATGCTTCCGAAAAATCCGAGAAGCACGAGGGGAGAGCCGCCGATGCCGAGTCCTGCCTGGAAACCCGCCGTCCGATTCCTCGGCGCTGTCATCACGGGCCTGGCGCTCGCCGGCGCCGTTCCGGCCGCGGCCCAGCAGAAGACGCAGGTCACCGTCTATACCGCGCTCGATACGGATCAGCTCGCGGCCTTCAAGTCGGCGGCCGAAGCCGACCTGCCGGATATCGACATCTCCTGGGTGAAGGAAGGGACCGGCGTCGTCGCCGCGCGCGTCCTGGCCGAGAAAGACAACCCGCGCGCCGACGTGATCTGGGGCCTGGCAGTGACCAGCATGATCATGCTGAAGCAGCGCGATGCCATCCTGCCCTATACGCCCAAGGGCGCGGAGAAGCTCGCCCCATCCTTCCGCGACAAGGCCGATCCGATGGCCTGGACCGGGATGGACGCCTATCTGTCCGTCATCTGCTACAACACTGTGGAAGGCCAGAAACGCAACATCCCCGCGCCGAAGACTTGGAAGGATCTGCTCGATCCCATCTACAAGGACGAGGTGGTCATGCCCAACCCGGCGTCCTCGGGAGCGGGATACCTTACCGTCGCCGCATGGCTCCAGCTCTTCGGCGAGGAGGGCGGCTGGAAGTATATGGACGACCTGCACAAGAACGTCGCCGTCTACACTCATTCGGGTTCCGCCTCCTGCGTCCAGGCGGCGCGCGGCGAGCGGGTGGTCGGCATCGGTTTCGACATGCGGGCGGCGTCGGAGAAGACCAAGGGCGCGCCGATCGATATCATCATCCCCTCCGACGGCATCGGCTGGGAGATGGAGGCGACCGGCATCGTCAAGGGCACGAAAAAGCTCGAAGCGGCACAGCGGCTGGTCGACTGGAGCGTGACGAAACAGGCGAACGAGCTCTACTCCAAATACTATGCGATCGTGGCTCATCCCGACGTGAAGAACGAGCCGCCCCCGAACTATCCCATCCAGGGTCGGGAAGGCATGATCGACAACGATTTCGAATGGTCGGCGGCCAATCTGGAGCGGATCCTGAAGGAGTGGACGGCGCGCTACGACGGCAAGTCGGCCCCGAAATAGACGGCCCAAGTGGCGGATCTCGACGAGCGGGACACTGCCGTGGCCGGCAACGCCGCGGCCATCACGCAAGCAGGGAAGGAAGATCCCTATCTGGTCGTCACCGACTGCTCCAAGCGCTATGGTGACGTTCACGCCGTGAGGGATCTTTCGCTGTCCGCCGCGAAGGGAGAACTGGTCTCTCTTCTCGGCCCCTCCGGCTGCGGCAAGACCACCCTGTTGCGCGTGATCGCCGGCCTCGACCTGCAGACCAGCGGCCGCATCACGATGGGAGGGCGCGACGTGTCCCACGCGCCCGCCGCGCAGCGCAATTTCGGCATCCTGTTCCAGTCCTATGCGCTGTTCCCCAATCTCGACGTGTTCGAGAACGTCGCCTACGGCCTCGTCGCGCGCCGCTGGCCGCGCGAGCGGATCCGGCACCGCGTCGCCGATCTCCTGGCCCTGGTCGGCCTGCCGGATCTCGGCAAGCGCTATCCGGCGGAACTGTCTGGCGGCCAGCAGCAGCGGGTCGCCCTGGCGCGCGCACTGGCTCCGGCACCCGACCTTCTGCTCCTCGACGAGCCGCTCTCCGCGCTCGACGCGCAGGTGCGGGTCTATCTTCGCGAGGAGATCAGATCGCTGCAGCGGCGGCTCGGCATCACCACGATCCTCGTCACCCATGACCAGGAGGAAGCGCTGGCCATCTCCGACCGGGTCGTGCTCATGCGCGACGGGGTGATCGAGCAGACCGGAACGCCGATCGAGCTTTACGAACATCCCGCGACGCGGTTCGCCGCCACCTTCGTCGGCGCCTCGACCTGTCTCGCCGGGACCGTCTCGCTGCCGGACCTCGTCACCTGCGGCGGCGTCGAATTCCGGATCGCCGCCCCGGCGGGCGCGCCCGGCGCGTCCGTATGGATCTCGTTCCGCCCGGAGGACGTCCGCCTGGCCTCGCCGGATGGCGGCGGGGAGAACGTGATACGCGCCACCGTCAGGCGGATGCGGTTCAGAGGAGCGAGCTGGTCGCTCGACCTCGTGCCCGAAAATGCACCGCAGACCATCGTCGAGGCCGCTCTCACGGCCGAGGTGGTGCGCCGGTTCGCCCTTGCCGAGCAGGCGAAGGTCACGGTGAGAGTCGCGCCCGAACGCATCCGGGTCTTTGCACGCGCATGAACACCGTGCCGGCCGCGACCCGCCATCGCCTGGCGACGATCTCTCGCGACGCGGTCATTGCCAAGGCGTCGCTGCTGATCGTGCTGGCGTCCGCCATCCTGTTTCTCGCTCTGCCGCTGGCGCTGGTGCTGGTGGAGAGCACCCGGGATGCGGCCGGCAACGCCATAGGCCTCGGCAACTATGTGACTTATTTCGCCAGCCCCTCCCTCAGGGTGTCGGCGCTGAACTCTCTCCTCATCGCGGCCGTGACCACCGTCATCTGCGTGCCGCTCGCCTTCGTCTTCTCCTATTGCCTCACCCATACCCGCATGCGCGGCAAGGCATTCTTCTCGGCCGTCACGATCGTTCCGCTGCTGGCCCCCTCGCTGCTGCCGGCCATGTCGCTCGTCTATCTTTTCGGCCGCCAGGGGCTTTTCGGCGGCGGGTTCTTCGGCGGCGACATCTATGGGCCGCAGGGCATCTGCCTGGCGCAGGTCTATTTCTGCTTTCCGGCCGCGGTGATGATCCTGACCGCGTCCATGCGCATGAACGACGCGCGGCTGTACGAGGCGTCGGAGAGTCTCGGCGCGTCGGGCCTGCGGACCTTCTTGCGCGTGACCGTGCCCGCCTGCCGCTACGGGATCCTCAATGCCTGCTTCGTGGTGTTCACTCTCGTGACCACGGATTTCGGCGTGCCCAAGATCATCGGCGGAAACTTCAGCGTGCTGTCGACGGACATCTACAAGCAGGTGGTGGGGCAGCAGAACTTCCAGATGGGCGCGGTGGTCGGCGTGGTGCTGCTGGTCCCGACGCTGATCGCCTTCGGACTGGACCGGCTGCTTCAGCGCAAGGCGCAGGCGTCCTTCTCCAGCCGTTCGGTCCTCTATCGGCCGCGTTCCTCGGCGCTGGACTGGCCGGCCTTCGGGTTCTGCGCGCTGATCTCGGCCATGATCCTCCTGGTCATCGGCGTGGCCGGCTGGGCGTCCTTCATCAAATTCTGGCCCTACGATCTTTCGTTGTCCCTCGACAGCTACCGCTTCGATCTGGTCGACATGACCGGCTGGGCTTCCTACTGGAATTCGCTGCGGCTTGCCGTGGTGGTGAGCGCGCTCGGGACGGTCTTCATCTGCTTCGCGGCGTTCCTGATCGAGAAGGCGGGGGAGCACCCGCTGGCCGGCCGTTTCTTCCACCTGCTGGCGATGGCGCCGGTCGCCACGCCAGGCATGATCCTCGGCCTGGGCTACATCTTCTTCTTCAATACGCCGGTCAATCCTCTCTCCTTCATGTTCGGCGGCATCGTTTTGATGGCGATCAACACGGTCGCGCATTTCTACACCGTGCCCCATCTGATGGCGCTGACCGCCCTGAAGAAGCTGGACCGCGAAATCGAGCTCGTCTCCGATTCGCTCAAGGCGTCGCGGTTCACCACCATGAGGCGGGTCACCCTTCCCCTGTGCGCGGCCGCGGTACTGGACATCGCCGTCTTCCTGTTCGTCAACAGCATGACCACGGTCGCCGCGCTGATCTTCCTCTATTCCGGGGAGACCAAGACGGCCGCGATAGCCGCCATCAACCTCGACGATTCGGGCATTCCGGCCTCCGCCCTGGCCATGGGCATGATGATCTTCTACACCTGCCTGATCGTGAAATTGTGCCATGCGGGCGCCATGACGCTTCTCGAGCGGCACGGCATGCGCCGGCCCCGCGCCGGGGGAGCGGCCGCCGGCATGCCGGCGTGACGTCCGGGACAAGACCCCGCCATGGACCGTCGCGAGCGCGTTTCCCCGTGGCAAGATTGTCACATCCTGTCAGCATTGATGCGGAAATTGCGCATGTCCCCCTGTTGCCGCAGAAAGACTCGTGCTATCAGGCGCTCCCCTAATCACAACTCACGGAGATCGTCATGACGACAATATATAAGGAGCTTCGCTTCTGGTGATCTCCGGGCCCCGGGCTCGGATCCCGGCTTGGCCTTTCCAGCTTGTGTTTTCATCAAAGTAAAGTCTGAAGACCATTTGACCGGGACGTGACTCTCGTTTCATGCGCGTGACGTGCATGCCCGGGAGCATCACGCATCAGCACTTTCAGTTCTCCTTCACTCAACGCGCACGGTCCGACGCCGTGTTCCGCGAAAGGACAGGTCATGTTCGCCTCACAGAAATCGACGCCGTGGTTCAGACGCCCGGCGCGCAGCCTCATCGCCGCTCCGGTGGCCCGGCTCCTCTCGGGTCACAAGAGGGAAAAGCGCATCCCGCACGATCCGCGCGAGATCGAGCGTTTCCGCATCGACCTCGAGCTGAAGCGCGCCAGCCTCGATCTCAGCTACCGCTTCAAGGTCATGTGATCATGACCTTCGAAAAGGTCTCGGGATCGGTATTGGCGCCGCACAGGACGACGCAGACGCGCTCGTCCCTGCGCGGCCGGTATGCGCCGGAGAGAAGCGCAGCGAAGGCCGTGGCCCCGCCCGGTTCGGTTATGATCCGCGCGTGGTCCCACAGCCAGCGCTGCGCCATCCTTATTTCCTCGTCGTCGACAAGCGCCACGCGCTCGATGAATTTCTTCGCCAGCGGGAACATCAGCTCGCCGGCGATGCTCGCGCCGAGCGAATCGGCGGCGAGCCCCGATGGCCTGACCGTCACCCGCTCACCGGCCGCCAGCGAAGCGTGAAGCGTGCTGCAGGTCTCGGGCTCGACCCCGACGATCCTGACGTCGCCGCGATACCAGCCGGCGATCCCGCCGATCAGCCCGCCGCCGCCCACCGCCACCAGGAGCGTGTCGATATCGGGCAATTGCCGTTCGATCTCGCGCCCCAGCGTGCCCTGGCCCAGCAGCGTCGGCACCGCGTCATAGGCATGCACCGACAATGCGCCGGTCGCGGCGATGAAGCGCTCGCAGTTCTCGAGCGCGTCGTAATAGGCGGCGCCATCCTGCTCGATGACCGCGCCATAGCTCCTGATGCGGGCGACCTTCGCCGGGCTGGCGATGGCCGGGACGAAGATATGGGCCGGCACGCCCGCCACGTGAGCGGCATAGGCCGCCGCCGCGCCGTGATTGCCGCCCGAGGCCGCCGCCAGCCCCGCCTTCGGGATCTCGCTGCCGATCACGGTCGAGAAGGCGCCCCGCGCCTTGAACGAGCCGGTGTGCTGAAAGAGCTCGAGCTTGAGGGCGACCGGTCTCGCGACGCCGGACAACACGACGTCCAGGACCGGGGTCTCGCGCAGATAGGGCGCGATCTTCCGTGCCGTTGCTTCGATGGCGGCGCGATTGATGCGGTCAGGCATTGATTTCCATCCTCAGACCCCTGTCATTGAGCGGCGGGTCGGCCGGGAAACGGATAGACCGGCGATTGAAGATGCGCCATGCCACGAAAGTGCAGGCGCAGGCATCGAGGAGATCGTCGGGGCCGACGTCGTGGCGGCGATAATGGTGAGCGAGCGTGTCCACCGGCACGCCATGCTTGCGCAGGAGCTCGCGCCGCAAGGCAAGGCCGCCGGGGTGAGGCCGGCCCTTAAGCTTCTTGGGCAAGGCCAGGGGCGTCTCGCCGTTCATCACCCAGAAGGCGAGCTCGGGATGCGATTCGAAGATACGCGACTGATGCGCCGGCGCGATCAGCGCGTCGATCTCGCGCATCCTGGGAAAGAGATGGAAGCACTGTTTGGACACTTTCCTCGGCGGATCCGAATGAAGCAGATTGACCGCGCATGCATCGCGATAGTCGGTGCAGTAGACCGCCTTCCCGGCCGGCACCGCGAAGACGCTCGACCGGCGCTCGCCGAGCCGCGTCCTGACTTCGCGCTCGGGCGGGCGGCCCGAGCGCTCCGGCAGCCCGACCGGCATGTCGACTGCGACGATCGCCGCCGGCAGCGTCATGACTTCGGCGAAGTCCGCGCAGAGCCGTGAGCTCAGCTCTCCGGCGCCGTCCCAGAGCGTCGCGATCCATCCGGCCGGACAGCCGTCGACGCCGGCGACGAGCGTTTCCTCAGTCGCGGACAATGGCGAAATCCTCGACCGAAGCGATGTCATCGAGCCCGGCGGCGAGATCGAGCCCCGCCGCGCCGGCGCTCAGGGCGACGACGCGCTCGACGGCGGCGACGGCAAAGCCGATGCTGTCGGCGAGCGGCAGGCCCAAGGCGAGGCGGGCGGCGATGAGCCCGGAAAGAAGGTCGCCGGTGCCGTTCGGGACGTCGGGTAGCTTCGGCCGCGAAACCCAAGCGCCGGCGGCGCCTTCAAACAAGGCCGTCATGATCCGCCCATCTTCCCGAAGCGACGTCGCCACGACCGATTTGCCCGGCAGGGTGCGGCAGGCGGCGCGCGCGGTCTCCCGGTCGCGCACGTCCCGGCCGGTGAGCCAGCCGAGCTCGAAAGCATTGGGCGTGAGGACGTGCGCCAGGGGCACGAGCCTGTCCCTGATCGCCAGCGCCACATCCTCCCGCACATAAAGGCCCTTGGGTGTGTCGCCGAGAACCGGATCGCACAGATAAAGCACCTTCGGCAGGCGGGCGATGACCGCCGCGACCGCCTCGATCTGCCCGGCACTGGCGAAATAGCCGGTAAGGACGATGGCATCCTCCCGAACGAAGCCCAGAGCGGCCAGGCGCTCGAGCATGGCGGCCAGCCTGTCGGCCGGCATGGCGAGGCCTTCGGGCGCGCCATGGCCCGGATGGTTGGACAGCATGACGGTCGGCAATGCGACAGGTGTCACGCCCATGGCGAGAAGGGCCGGAACGATCGCCGAATTGCCCACCGGTCCTGCCGCAACCTGTGAGGAGATCGTGAGAACCTGGCGCGGCGCCACGGAAGATATGCTCCGCCAAACAAGGGTGAGTGGGGACGCCTCCTCTACCATCCGGCCGGTCCAAACGAAAGACGAGCCGGCAAATTTTCCGGGAACGGCCGCAGCCCAGCCAAAATTCCGCCATTGGATTGCTGGACGAAAGAAACGCTCATACCATTGCCAGCCGGAGCTTCAGGCAGGGCCAGACGGCATCACCGTTAGAACGACATGCAACCACGATAGGTGGCGCGGCCCACGCCACCGCACCCCATGCCGTGGGAGGAGAAGAATGAGTCCAAGAGCCATTCCCGTTGCCAGCATCCATCGTCAGATGTTCCGATTGGTGATGGTCCTGGTACTGTTCGGCGTCATGATCGCCCCGACCCGGGCCGCGGCATTCTTCTCCGTCGACACCTATTCCTATGCCGCCGACAGCTACCGGGAGACGATCGCCAAGATCGGCAAGACCCTCAAGAAGACGCTGCCCGAGCTCCAGCAGGAGCTCGATGCGGCGATCGCCCAGGGCAACGACCGCAATGCCGCGGTGGCGGTCGAGCAGATGCTGGCCCTCGATTCCAGCAAGCAGGACAGCTGGCAGAAGCTGGCCGATCTCCTGCTGGTCGCCGAGCCCTTCAACTCCCAGGACGGCTACGACCTGCCGTTCAAGGCGCTCGGCGCCTCGGTCCGCGCCTATCAGCTCGCCGGAGCCGACGCGGAGAAGGCGGCGGCGCTCAACGCCATCGCCCAGGCGCTGGTCAAGCGCGAGGACTGGCGGCCGGCGCTCAACGCCTATCGCGCCAGCCTCGAGCTCGCCGAGAACGCCGATATCAGGAAAGCCTACGAGGAGCTGCGCAAGACCCACGGCTTCCGCGTCACCGACTATACGGTCGAAAGCGATGCTCCGCAGCCGCGCCTGTGCTTCCAGTTCTCCGACCCGCTCGCCAATTCGGTCAGTGATTTCGCGCCCTATCTGGCGCTGGATCCAGGACCCGTCTCCGCCGTCACCGTGGACGGCAGCAAGCTCTGCATCGAGGGCCTGAAGCACGGCGAACGCTACAAGGTCACCGTGCGCCAGGGCCTGCCCTCGGCGGTGGAAGAAGACCTTCTGCAGGATGCCGTCTACGAGATCTATGTGCGCGACCGCACGCCTTCGGTGCACTTCGTCGGCAAGTCCTATGTGCTGCCGCGCATGGGCCAGAGCGGCATCCCGCTGGTCTCCGTCAATACCGGCAAGGCCAAACTGCAGCTCTATCGGATCGGCGACCGCAGCCTGCTCTCGGCGGTCGGCGGTTCATCCTTCCTCGGCCAGCTCTACAGCTTCCAGGCGGACGATATCGCCCGCCGCAAGGGGAAGAAGGTCTGGGAAGGCACCATGGACCTGGTCAGCAAGTCCAATGAGGACGTCACGACCGCCTTTCCGGTCGACGAGGCCCTGGGGAAGATCGAGCCCGGGCTCTATGTGATGACGGCGGAGCCGGCCGACGGGGTGGCGAACGAGGACAGCCAGCTCGCCACGCAATGGTTCGTGGTCTCCGACCTCGGCCTGTCGACCCTCAAGGGCAAGGACGGCCTGCATGTTTCCTTGCGCTCCATCGCCACGGCGAGCCCGCTGGCCAATGTCACCGTGCGGCTCATCGCGCGCAACAACGAGATTCTCGGCAGCGCCATGACGGATGCGCAGGGTGCGGCCTTCTTCGCCACCGGCCTCACCCGGGGCGAGGACGGGCTCGAGCCCGCCCTCGTCGTCGCCTCCGACGACAAGGACGACTACGCCTTCATCGACATTTCGCGGGCGGCTTTCGATCTCAGCGACCGTGGCGTCGCCGGCCGCGATCCGCCGGGAGCGGCGGATGCCTTCGTCTATGTCGAGCGCGGCGTCTATCGCCGCGGCGAGACCGTCCATGCCGCGGTGCTGCTGCGCGACGGCAAGGCCGACCAGCTCGCCGACGTGCCGCTGACGCTGGTCGTCCAGCGCCCCGACGGCGTCGAATATTCCCGCACCGTGCTCGCCGACCAGGGGGCCGGCGGGCGCACGCTCGACATTCCGCTGATCGCCTCGGCCGCCGGCGGCACCTGGCGGGTCACCGCCTATACCGATCCCAAGGGCGCCTCGGTCGGCGAGACCAGCTTCCTGGTCGAAGACTATATCCCCGACCGCATCGAGTTCGATCTCAAGGCCAACGGCACCCGGGTCGACCGCGCCGCCGGGGCGAGCCTGACCGTGGACGGACGCTATCTCTTCGGCGCGCCGGCGGCCGGTCTCGACGTCGAGGGCGATATCTCCGTTGCCGCCGACAGCCGTCCCTTCGAGCAATGGCGGGGCTATGTCTTCGGCCTGTCGGACGAAGCCGTCGACACGGTCCAGAACAGCATCGGCGATCTCGCCCGGACCGACGACAAGGGCCATGCCGAGATCGCCATGCCCTTGCCGCAGCTGCCGACGACGTCGCGCCCTCTCAAGGCGAATTTCACCATCCGCATGAAGGAAGCGGGCGGACGCGGCGTCGTGCGCACCGCCTCGCTCCCCATCGCCTCGCCCGGCGACATGCTGGGGCTGAAGCCCGAATTCGACGCAGGTGCGGTCGGTGAAGGCCAGCAGGCCGTCTTCAGTGCGCTCGCCGTCGATCCGCAAGGCAATCGTGTGGCGGCGAAGGGCGCGAACTGGGTGCTCAAGCGCCTGACGACCACCTATCAGTGGTACAAGACCGACGGCCGCTGGAGCTATGAAGCGGTCACCACCGCCCGCAAGGTGACCGGCGGCACGGTGGATATCGCCGCCGACCGGCCGGCCGAGCTGAGCGTCGCGGTGCAGTGGGGCCAGTACCGCATGGAGATCACGGGCGACGGGCTGGCTCCGTCCTCGACCAGCTTCCATGCGGGCTACTACACGTCCGAGAAGGCCAATACGCCCGACATGCTGCCGGTCGCTCTCGACCGGACCTCGGTCAGATCCGGCGACACCGTGCAGGTCAAGATCGATGCGCGCTTCGCCGGCAAGGCCTCGGTGCAGGTGGTGGGCGAGAGACTGTTCGCCTCGGAGCTGGTCGACGTGCCGGAAAACGGCACCACCGTGCCTGTCGAGGTCGGCAGCGATTGGGGCACCGGCGCCTATGTCGTCGTCACCCACTTTCGTCCGATGGACGTCGCCGCCAAGCGCATGCCGACACGCTCGATCGGTCTCGCCTGGTTCGGCATCGACCGCGCCGAGCGCACGCTCGCGGTCTCGCTGACGCCGCCCGCCGTCATGAAGCCGCGGCAGGGCCTGAAGGTGCCGGTGAGGATCGACGGGCTCGGCGGCGAGAAGGCCTATGTGACGGTCGCCGCCGTCGATGTCGGCATCCTCAATCTCACCGGCTACAGGCCGCCCGAGCCTGAAACCTACTATTACGGGCAGAAGCGGCTGTCGGCCGAGCTCTACGACATCTATGGGCAACTGATCGACGGCATGGGCGCCAATCGCGGTCCCATCCGCACCGGCGGTGACAGCGGCGCCGGCAATTTCCAGAGCCCGCCGCCGAGCCAGGCGCCGCTGGCGCTGTTCTCGGGGATCGTCGAGGTGGCGAGCGACGGCACCGCCGAAGTGCCCTTCGACATTCCGGCCTTCAACGGCACGATCCGCGTGATGGCGGTGGCATGGACACGGGGCAAGGTCGGCCACGCCTCGGTCGACGTCGTCGCGCGCGATCCGGTGGTGATCGCCGGCACGCTGCCGCGCTTCCTCGGCGTGGGCGACCAGTCGCGCTGGCGCCTCGATCTCCTCAATGCCGAGGCCGTTCCGGGCGACTATACGCTGACCCTCACGATCGATGGACCGGTCGGCGCCGATCCGGCTCTTCTCCAGCAGACCGTGACGATCGGCGCGGCAGGCTCGCGCACGCCGGTGAGCGTCCCGATCACCGCGTCGGGCATCGGCACGGCGCGGCTCACCGCGGCGCTCGCCGGTCCCGGCGACGTCCAGATCGATCAGGACTTCACCCTTGCAGTCGAGCCTGCCAACCCGCCGGTGACCCGGCGCATGGTGCATATGATCGAGCCCAATGGCGGCTTGGCGGTGGGCAGGGACCTGCTTGCCGAGATGGTGCCGGGCACGGGCGCCGTGTCGCTTTCGGTCGGCCCGCTCAGCGCGCTCGACGTTCCGGGCCTCCTGCGCGACCTCGACCGCTATCCCTATGGCTGCTCCGAGCAGCTGGTCAGCCGGGCCATGCCGCTGCTCTATCTGTCGGAGCTCGGCGGCAACGATCTCGACCTCGACGGATCGGTGAAGGACCGCCTCTCCGACACGGTGCAGCGGCTGCTCGCGCGCCAGGACACCAACGGCGCCTTCGGTCTGTGGAATTCCTACAGCGGCGACCTGTGGCTCTCGGCCTATGTGACCGACTTCCTGCTCAGAGCCCGCGAAAAGGGCTTCGCGGTTCCGGAAGCCGCTCTCGGCCAGGCGGTCGACTACCTGCGCAACCAGGTGGGCAACTCGCCCTATGTGCAGCAGGGCAAGGGCGAGGACGTCGCCTATGCCCTCTACACGCTGGCGCGCGCCGGCCGGGCGCCGGCGGGCGATCTCAAATATTTCGCCGACACCAGGATCGGCGATTTCGGCACCGCCATGGCGCGGGCGCAGATCGCGGCCGCCCTCGGCATGCTGGGCGACAAGCAGAGGGCCAATGCGGCCTTCCAGTCGGCAGCCGACGTCCTGGCGAGCGAGGCCCAAGGCGTCATCCCCGCGGCCTGGGGCTATTACGGCTCGCCCCTGCGCGACGCCGCCGCCATCGTCGCGCTGGCCGAGAACGGCAATGCCGGCCGGCCGGTGATCGAGGCGGCACTCAAGGTGATCGGCGAGCAGCGCGCCAAGTCCCGCTACGCGTCCACCCAGGAGATGAACTGGATGGTGCTGGCGGCGCGCAACATCGTCGAGCAGGCCCGCTCGGTCGCGCTCGATGTCGATGGCTCGGCCCATCAGGGCGCCTTCTACAAGGTCTACCGGGATCAGGCTCTCGGCGAGGCGCACAAGGTCACCAATCTCGGCCCCTCGCCGCTCCAGGCCGTGGTCGCGGTGTCGGGCGCGCCGGTGGTGCCGGAGCCCGCCTCGGCGAACGGCATGTCGCTGACGCGCACCTACTACACCCTCGACGGCAAGCCGGCCGATCCGGCGCAGGTGGCGCAGAATACGCGCCTCGTCGTGGTGCTCACCGCGAGCCGCGACGGCGGCGACCAGACCGGCAATTTCCTGCTGGTCGACCGCCTGCCGGCCGGACTCGAGATCGAGAACCCGCAGCTCGTGGCCACCGGCAGCACCGGCAGCCTGTCGTGGCTCGGCGACCTCACCGGGGTGAGCCATGCCGAGTTCCGCGACGACCGGTTCGTCGCAGCCTTCACCGACCAGACCGCCAGGCTCGCCTATATCGTGCGTGCCGTGGCGCCGGGCCGCTATGCGCTGCCGGGCGCCACCGTCGAGGACATGTACCGGCCCGAGCGCAATGCGACGCTCGCCACCACGACGATGAGCGTGGTCGAGAAGTGAGCATGGCCGTGGAGAGCGCAAGCGCAGCGGGACGCCGGTCCCGGCGCTTCCATGTCCTCTGCGCCGTGTTCTTCATGACTGTCCTTCTCGTGAACGTCGGCGGCTTCGTCCTGTCGGAGGCGGTCGAACGGCTGGGCCCGGTGCCGCTCGGCGGCAGGCTGAGCTATTCGCCGCTGGTGGTCGATCGCAACGGCAAGCTGCTGCGGCCGTTCACGACCGAGGACGGCTATTGGCGCCTGCCCGCGGCGCCGCAAGATGTCGACCGGCGCTTCATCTCGATGCTGATCGCCTATGAGGACAAGCGCTTCTACGCGCATCATGGCGTCGATCCGATCGCCATGCTGCGCGCAGCCTGGCAGGTCCTGCGGCACGGCCGCATCGTCTCGGGCGGCTCGACCATCACGATGCAGGTCGCCCGCCTGCTGGAGCCGCGGCCGGAGCGCACGCTCGGGGCAAAGCTCGCCGAGATGATCCGGGCGGTGCAGCTCGAGAACCGGTTGAGCAAGGACGACATCCTCGCCCTCTATCTGGCGCTCGCCCCCTATGGCGGCAATCTCGAAGGCGCGCGCGCGGCATCGCTCGCCTATTTCGGCAAGGAGCCCGCGCGTCTGTCCACCGCGGAGGCGGCGATGCTGGTGGCCTTGCCGCAGGCCCCCGAGACGCGCCGTCCCGACCGTTTCCCGCGCGGGGCGCGCGCTGCCCGCGACCGCGTCCTCGCCTTGCTTGCCGGCAAGGGCGTCATCAACGGCGACCAGGCCAGGCTGGCGAGACTCGAGCCGGCGCCGGACGGGCGCAAGCCCTTCCCGCTGCTGGCCGCGCATGTCGCAGAGCGCCTGGTCAAGCGCAATCGCGGCCCGCATGCGAGAGGTAGCCTCGTCGAGACGACGACGATCTCGCGGCCGCTGCAGCAGCAGCTCGAGAACCTCGCGCGGGAACGGGCCACGGCGCTCGGCGGCGGGGTTTCCGTCGCCATCGTCGCCGTCGACAACAAGACGGCCGAGGTCCGCGCCCATGTCGGCGGCGTCGGCTATTTCGACAAGGCGCGTGCCGGGCAGATCGATCTCGCGCAAGCGCTGCGCTCGCCAGGCTCGACGCTCAAGCCTTTCATCTATGGCCTCGCCTTCGAGGACGGGCTCGCCCATCCCGAGACGCTGGTCGACGACCGGCCGATACGGTTCGGCCTCTACAAACCGGAGAATTTCGACGACGCCTTCCAGGGCACGGTGACCATGCGCCGGGCGCTGCAACAGTCGCTCAACGTGCCTGCGGTGATGCTGCTCCATGCGATCGGCCCCAACCGGCTGATCGCGCGCATGAAGAATGCCGGCGTGGTGCCGCAATTGCCGGCCGACGCGGCGCCGGGCCTGGCCGTCGGTCTCGGCGGCGCCGGCGTCAGGCTCACCGATCTGGCGACGCTCTATCTCGCCCTGGCGCGCGGCGGCGAGGCCGTGCCGCTCGTCTGGCGCCCGCAGGACAGAAACCTTGCGCCGGCGCCACGGCGCCTCTTCGACAAGGCGGCGGCCTGGCAGGTCGCGGACGTGCTGATCGACGCGCCGGCGCCGCTCAACGCGCTTCCCGGCAAGATCGCCTACAAGACCGGCACGTCCTACGGCTATCGCGATGCCTGGGCGGTCGGCTTCGACGGCGCCGACACGGTCGCCGTGTGGGTCGGCCGGCCGGACAACGAGCCCGTTTCCGGTCTCATCGGCCGCGCCGCCGCGGCGCCGATCCTGTTCGACGCCTTTGCCCGCATCAGCGCCCGGCGCACGCCCTTGGCCCCCGCACCCGGAGGCGTCCTCTTCGCCCGGACCTCCGAGCTTCCGCCGGCGCTGCAGCGTTTCCGCCCGGGCGGCCTGCCGGAGATCGCCGCTTCCGGGCCCGGCGATCCGCCGCTCACGATCTCCTTTCCGCCCGAAGGAGCGCGGGTCGACCTTGCCGGCGCCGGCGGCGACATCGGCCTCGCCCTCAAGGCCATGGGCGGCGCGCCGCCTTTCACCTGGTTCGCCGACGGCGTGCCGATCGTGATCGGAGAGCCGCGCCGCGAGACCGCCTGGGAGAAACCCGCCAAGGGCTTCGCGCGGCTGTCGGTCATCGACGCACGCGGCCGCACCGCGAGCGTCCAGGTGCGGGTGGACTAGGACAGCCAGTCACGGCGGCATATTGTCCGTCATGCCGGCGAAAGCCGGCTCCCCCGAATAGGAGCAAGCGGCGGCATCGCGCATCTGTGCAGTGCCGGAAACGAAGCCTCGGCTTCGCAAAGGCGGGAGGCCCGGTGTGGCTCCAGTGCCTATTGGTCGGTTTGTTGCGACGCTGAACCAACACCCTCATCCGCCCTGTCGGGTACCTTCTCCCGCAAGCGGCAGGGCTGTCCGGGGAAAGATTCGCGGAAGATCAAAAGACCTCGAGAAGCAGGAGCGTATGCCGGACATCGCCATGCGGGACTCAGAAAAGCGCGACACTCTCACAGATTTTTCACCCTCTCCCGTTGCTTCGCAACGGGCGAGGGGGAAAGTCGGAGAGATCCGGCGAGCTGCCCCAATTTTCTGCGGACAGCTCTGCGCAAGCGGGAGAAGGGGGGGCGGGTCAGGCAGACGTTGTCAGCGTCCGTCAGATCACGTTTTTCTCGAAGAGCGGCGCATTCCGGGCGATGCGCGCAAAGCCGAAACGATCGAGATCCATGGTGCGGTAGGCGCCATGAACGATCAGCTCGGCGATGGCGTTGCCAGCGCCCGGTCCCTGCTGCAGGCCGTGGCCCGAGAAGCCGTTGGCGAACAGGAAGTTCGCAACCTCGGGATGGGGGCCGATGACCGCGTTCTGGTCGAGCGCGTTGTAGTCGTAATGGCCGACCCAGGCATTGACGACCTTGATCGCCTCGAAGGCGGGCACCCGGGCGGCGAGCGTCTCCCAGATACGCTCCTCGAACCAGCCGTAGTCGACGTCCCAGTCCATCTCGACCGGCTCGTCCGCTTCCTCGGGCGACAGGCCGCAAATGAACTGCCGGCCCTCGGGACGGAAGTAGATGCCGGAAATATCGACGGTGAGCGGCGCCTCGTGCAGCGCCTCGCCGGCGTCCGGGCAATCGAGCACATAGACATAGCGCTTGCGCGGGCCGACCGGCAGCTCGATCCCCGCCATGCGGGCGAGCGCGCCGGCCCCGGTGCCGCCGGCATTGACCAGCGTGCCGCAGGCGATCTCGCCGCCGTCGGCAAGGATCAGGGAGGAGACGCGTCCGGCTGCCGTCTTCACCGCGGCGACCTCGCCCTGGACGATGTCGACGCCCTTTGCCGCCGCCGCCTTGCGGAAGAGGCTCATCAGCGAATAGGGATCGAGCCAGCCTTCGCCGCTCCTGCCGAAGCAGCCGAGCGCCAGGCCGTCGGTGACGAGCCAGGGGAACCGCCTTTGCAGATCCGGCGGGCCGAGCAACACATTGTCGGCGCCATTCGCAGCCTGGATGGTGTGGTTCTCCTCGAGGATCGCCCTGCCGTTCTCCGAAGCGAGGATCAGATAGCCCTGCTCACGGAAGCTCACGTCGGCCTCGGGTCCGAACTCGTCCTTGAGCCGGCGCAGGATATCGAGCCCGAATTTCGACAGGTGGATATTCTCGGGCGTCGAGAACTGCTGGCGGATGCCGCCGCAGGAGCGCGCGGTGCAGCCTCTGGCATAGCTCGTGTCGCGCTCGATCAGCGCGACCGTGCCGGTGAACCCCTGCTTCTTCAGGAAATAGGCGGCGCTGCTTCCGACGATGCCGCCGCCGACGATCACAACATCATAGGCTTTCATGGTGCGGCACTCTGCCCAAAGACGAAGGCACTCTCAAGCCTTTCATGGCAGGGTCAGGCTTGGCAGACATGACGGGAATGAATAGGGTTTTCCGCGAATCTGTCAGGACCGGATATGAAGATCAGACCTCGCCGCAGCGTCCTCTATATGCCGGGCGCCAACGACCGGGCGCTCGAAAAGGCCAGGAGCCTTCCCGCCGATGCACTCATCCTCGATCTCGAGGATTCGGTCGCTCCCGAAGCCAAGGCGCAGGCCCGCGACAAGGTGATGGCCGCCGTCAGGAGCGGCGGCTATGGCTCGCGCGAGCTCGTGATCAGGGTCAATGCGATCGAGACGCCCTGGGGCGCCGGCGACCTCAAGGCCGCCGCCGCGGCAGGGCCGGACGCCGTCCTGGTGCCCAAGGTCTCGCAGCCGGGCGACATGGCGAGCGCCGCCAAGCTGCTCAAGGCCCACGGGGCGCCCGCCCATACGAGGCTCTGGGCGATGATGGAGACGCCGCTCGCCATCCTCAATGCCCGCGACATCGCCGGCGCCGGCGGCGATGCCGACTTCCGCTTCTCCTGCCTGGTGCTCGGCACCAACGATCTCCTCAAGGAATCGCGCGCCAGGGCGCTCGGCGGCCGTTTCGCCATCGTCCCCTGGCTCGCCATGTGCGTGCTCGCGGCCCGGGCCTTCGGCCTCGACGTGATCGACGGCGTCTATAACGACTTCAAGGACGAGACCGGCTTCGCAGCCGAGTGCGAGCAGGGCCGCACGCTCGGCATGGACGGCAAGACGCTCATCCATCCCTCGCAGATCGCGCCCTGCAACCGGATCTTCTCGCCCTCGGATGAGGAAGTGTCCTGGTCGCGCAAGGTGATCGAAGCCTTCGCTCTGTCGGAACACAGGGGCAAGGGCGTCATCACCGTCGAGGGCCGAATGGTGGAGAGGTTGCATCTGGCGATGGCCGAGCGCGTCGTCGCCATAGCCGAGGCGATACTTCCGTGATCGAGGCCAATAAAATCAACGACAGAATCTATAAGCAACATCTTGCTGTGTGCGAAGAGATATTTCGAGGCGAAGAATGTCGTATAATCTTCTTAAAGATATCAGATCATGCGCAAGCAATAAATGAATCCTCTTATGGACCGTTCTTTGCATCGGTGCAGGACTATGCTGTTCATCGTATGGTTCTTGCAGTACACAATATCTTTGATTCAACCAAGACAGATAAACCCAAGCTAAGTATACCTGAGATTATAAGAGAACTGCCAGCCGCTAGATTGTTCAATCCGACCGCAATCATTGATTATCTCAAGGATCTTGGCAAAGATTGTCCGGAAAGTGTCCAGGCCACTAATTTATCTAAGATAGCTCAGACCTATCTTGAGCAAGTACGGCCAACAACCAAATCTTCTGAGCGCCTACAACGTGTAGCGAACTACCGCAACACTTGGGTTGCCCACAGGCAGGATGTCGTGCTCAAGGAGCAATCCGGTGTAAAGATAGAAGACATTGATTGGTGTTTGGATTGGGCTAAAGGATTTATCATAGCTATTGCCAATGGCTATTTGGGCACGCATTGTGGAAATGATGTGAAAAGCTTCTATACCTCCAATGATGCCGGTGTTTCGGCGCTTTGCATGAAAAGGATCCTTGAAGATCTCCATGTCGTGAAAGAAAGGCATGACGGGGGAGTCGAAAGAAGGAGGAGAAAGCGCATTGAGCGTCTCAAAAATCAATAATGGAAACTTCTTCGAGGACTTCCGCCTGGGCCAGGTGATCCGCCATGCCAGCCCGCGCACCGTGACGGCGGGTGACCAGGCGCTCTATACCGCGCTTTATGGATCGCGCTTCGCCGTCCAGTCGTCCGACGCCTTCGCGCGCGCCGTCGGCTATAGCCGCGCGCCGGCCGACGATCTCCTCGTCTTCCACATCGTCTTCGGCAAGACGGTGGCCGACATCTCGCTGAACGCCGTCGCCAATCTGGGCTATGCCGACGGCCGGTTCCTGAAACCCGTCTATCCGGGCGACACGCTCAGCGCGACATCGGAAGTGATCGGCCTCAAGGAGAATTCCAACGGCAAGACCGGCACGGTCCATGTGCGCTCGACCGGCTTCAACCAGGAGGGCGAAGCGGTTCTCAGCTATGTGCGCTGGGTGATGGTGAGGAAGCGCCATGGGAAAAAGGCTGGGTCCGCCGCCAGGGTCCCCGACCTTCCCAAGGCGGTGCTGGCCGCCGATCTCGGCGCCGGCTGTCCCAAGATTGCCGGCAGGATGTGGGACGACGCGCTGGCGGGCTCGCCGCACCGCTTCAAGGATTACCGCAAGGGCGAGCGCATCGACCATGTCGACGGCATGACGGTCGAGGAGGCCGAGCACATGCTGGCGACGCGGCTCTACCAGAACACCGCCAGGGTCCATTTCGACCAGCTCGGCGAAGCCCAGGGACGCTTCGGCCGGCGGCTCGTCTATGGCGGCCATGTCATCTCGCTGGCGCGGGCCCTCTCCTTCAACGGCCTCGGCAACGCCTTCCATGTGGCCGCCGTCAATGGCGGGCGCCATGCGGCGCCGCTCTTCGCCGGCGGCACGGTCCATGCCTGGTCGGAGATCGTCGACACCGCCGACGTGCCGGCGCAGTCCGATCTCGGGGCCCTGCGCATCGTGACCCGCGCCACGCGCGACCTGCCGTGCGGGGACTTCCCCACCAGGGAGGCGACGGCGGAAGAGCCGGGCGTCATCCTCGAATTCGACTACTGGGCGCTGCTGCCGAGATAGCGGGTCCGGCGTCCGTCCCCGGCCGGCTACAGCTCGCCGCCCAGATAGAGCGCCTTGACGCGGTCGTCCCTGAGGAGATCGGCGGAAGCGCCTTCGAGCGCGATGCTGCCGGTGGCGAGCGCATAGGCGCGGTGCGAGATGCGCAGGGCCATGCGGGAATTCTGCTCGACCAGGAGCACGCTGACCTTCTCGTCGCGATTGATGGCGACGATCGAGCGGGCGATGTCCTGGACGAGCTTGGGGGCGACGCCGAGCGAGGGCTCGTCGAGGAGCAGGAGCCGGGGCTTCGCCATCAGCGCCCGCCCGATCACCATCATCTGCTGCTCGCCGCCGCTCATGGTGCCGGCGGCCTGGGAATAGCGCTCCCTGAGGCGCGGGAAGCGCGTCAGCACCATGTCGAGCGAGCGCGCGATCCCGGCCTTGTCGCTGCGCGTGAAGGCGCCCATCAGCAGGTTGTCCTTCACCGTCATATAGGGAAAGACATGGCGGCCTTCCGGCACCATGGCGATGCCCCGGCGCACCAGCTCGGCCGGGTTCGTCCCGTCGATGCGCCGGCCGTCATAATGGATCTCGCCCGACTTGATCCTCCTCAAGCCGGTGATGGCCCTGAGGATGGAGGACTTGCCGGCGCCGTTGGCGCCGATCAGCGCCACCGTCTCGCCTTCGCTCACGGTGAGCGAGACGCCCTTCAGCGCGTAGACGCGGTCGTAATAGAGCTCGACATTCGCGAAATTGAGGATCTGGGCCATGGCTAGAGACCGATCGCCTCGTCCTCGACGCCGAGATAGGCCTCGATGACCTTTTCGTCGCGCTGGATCTCGGCGGGGGTGCCCTCGGCGATCTTCTGGCCGAAATTGAGGACGACGATACGGTCGGAGATCTTCATCACCGCCGGCATGTCGTGCTCGACCAGGAGGATGGTGAGACCGCGCTCGCGCAGCTTGCGCACCATCGCCACCGCCTTCATGGTCTCGTCATGGTTCATGCCGGCGAAGGGCTCGTCGAGCAGCAGGACCGCCGGGTTGGTAGCCAGACCGATGGCGATGCCGAGCGCCCGCAGATGGCCATGCGGCAGGTTCTTGGCGGTCTCATGGGCGATGGAATCTAGGCCGAGGAAGGCCAGGATCTCGTCGGCCGAGCCGCCGAAGGCCTCTTCGTCGCGCCTGGCTTGGCGGGTGGCGAGGAAATAGCCGAGCAGCGAGGCGCCGGCGCGCAGGTGATGAGCGATGACGACATTGTCGCGCACGCTCATATTGCGGAAGATGGTCGTCTCCTGGAACGTCCTGACCACGCCCTTGCGCGCGGCGATATGAGGGGCGAGGCCGGATATGCGCGCGCCCTTGAACAGGATCTCGCCGGAGGTCGGGCGCAGGAAGGACGAGATGAGCTTGAACAGGGTCGACTTGCCGGCGCCATTGGGGCCGATCACCGAAAGGATCTCCTTCTCGGCGACGCCGAAGGAGACATTGTTGACGGCGACGAGGCCGCCGAAACGCTTGGTCATGGCCCTGGCTTCGAGGATGAAGACCATGCTCAGCGCTCCTTCCTGAGCGAGCCCAGGCTGAGAAGGCCGTTCGGCAGCGCCAGCATCAGGGCGATCATGAGCACCGAATAGATGAGAAGCTGGAACCGGCCGGTCTCGAACAGCAGGTTCCAGCCGAAATAGAGCACGAGCGTGCCCAGCATCGGCCCGAAGACGTAGCCCAGGCCGCCGAGGAAGCAGTTGAGCATGAAGTTGATCGAGTCGGCGACGGTGAAGCTCGAGGGATAGACCGACTGGGTCGCGGCCACGAAGACGGCGCCGGCGAGGCCGCCGAGGAAGGAGGAGATGGCATAGGCGATCACCCGGATCTTGGCGATGTTGATGCCGATCGACGAGGCCAGCTCCTCGTTCTGCTGCAGCGACATGCAGATATGCCCGATGCGCGAATTCACCAGCCGGTACATCATGGCGAAGCAGGCCGTCATCAGCACCGCCGAGAGAAAGTAGAAGGCGATGCGCGGATTCTCCATCCTGGCGAAATCCGGCACGAGAGTGAGGCCGAAGAGCTCGATGGCGCCGGGCAACGGGATGCTGGTGATGCCCTTGGCGCCCTGCGTGACCGGCAAAGCGAGCGCCAGGAGCCGCGCCACCTCGGTGAGGACGAGGGTCACCATGGCGAAATAGACGCCGCGCAGGCGCAGGATCGGCAGGCCGATCAGCACGCTGGCCAAAGCGCAGAAGATGCCGGCCATGGGCAGGGTCCACCAGAAGGACACGCCATACTGCGTGATCAGTATGGCCGAGACATAGCCGCCCATCAGCGCATAGGCGCCCTGTCCGATATTGATGCGGCCGATATAGAAGGTGAGCCACACGCCGGCGCTCGCCATCGACAGGAGCGCCACCGAGGAGAGCGTGTAGTAGAAGTCCTTTCGGCCGGTGACGACGATCAGCGCCGGGACGACGGCGAAGACCACGACGAGGAAGGCGATGACGGCGATGATCCGCAGGGAGGTGCTCATCCGGCTCACCCCCACGGCTTGCCCATCAGGCCGTTCGGCCTGATGCTGAGGAACACCATCAGGGCGGCGAAGATCACCAGATAGGTCACATCGCCGTACTGGCGCAGCACGGTGAGGCCGACCGATTCCATCATGCCGAGGATGAAGCCGCCGGCAATGGCGCCGCTCACCACGCCGGCGCCGCCGATCATGATCATCATGAAGGCCTTGATGGAGATCGGCCCGCCTATGCCGGAATTGATGCCGGTGATGGTGGCGAGCAGGCCGCCGACGACACCGGCCAGCATGGCGCCGAGCGCGAAGCCGATCATGGTGTAGCGGTCGACCTCGACGCCCATCAGCTGCGCCGCCATGCGGTCCTGGGCCAGGGCGCGCATGGCGCGGCCGGTCCTGGTGTATTTCATGAACAGGATGAAGCCCAGGATGATCGCCGCGGCGAGGCCGGCGACGACGATGCGGTCATAGGGCAGGATGATGCCGAAGTCGTTGAACACGCCCTTGACGATCTTCGGCACGCCGCGCTGCTTCTCGCCGAAGATCAGCAGGATGACGGCATCGAAGAAGAAGGCGGTGGCGGCGGCGAGCAGCATCGTGCTCTCCTCGCGATGGCTGCGGCGGATGACGGTGCGGAACAGGAAGCGCTCCATGAGCGCGCCGATGACGGCCAGCGTCGCGCCGGAGGCGAGGACGGCGACGACGAAGGGCAGCCCCAGCTGACCGTAGACCGCATAGGTGATGAAGCCGCCCAGCACGTACATCTGGCCATGGGCGAAATTCAGCACGTTCATCAGGCCGAAGATCAAGGTGAGCCCAAGCGCCACCAGGGCGTATTGGGCGCCGAGATAAAGTCCGTTCGCGACAACCTGTTCCATCGGCCTCCCTCGAAAGAAGAGAGCCGGACCGGTCCGGCTCTCCTGCGCGGGTCAGAGGTCAGGAAAGTCTAGTCCACGGTTCCGACGAAGAGCGTCTGGAAAGCCCCGTCCCTATATTCGTTCACAACCAGGGGGACTGCAAGCTGGCGTTTCTGACCGAAGGACGTCATGCCGACATAGGAAAGCTTGCCGTCGCCCTTGAGGAAGGGATTGGGCGCCGAGAAGGTGTCCATCGTCTTCTTGTATTCTTCGACGTCGTCGATCGCCGCCGGATTGGCCTTCAAGGTTTCGATGATGTATTCGAGCGCATAGACCTTGGTGTTGGACTCGTCGTTGTACTCGCCGAACATCTTGGTGTAGCGCTCGACGAACTCCTTCATCGTGTCGGACGCGATCTCGGGCGTCGAGGCGCCGCCCACCGAGATGAAGCCGTTGGCGAGCTCGCCGGCGCTCTCGGCCAGCACCTTGGCGTCCTGCCCGGTTTCGGCCGAGATCAGCCCTTCATAGCCGAGCTCGCGGGCGGAGCGGATGAGGAGCGGGGCATTGGCGGGAGCGACGCCCGACAGCACCAGGAGATCGGGCTTGAGCGCTACGACCGGCGTCAGCACCGGGGTGAAGTCGCGCGTGTCGTTCTGGTAGACGTCCTTGTCGGCGACGATTTCGAGGCCCAGCGCCTTGGCGGCGGCGACGCCCGAATCGCGCTGGCTCAAGGGATCGGATTCGTTGGCGGCGACGAAGGCCACCTTCTTCACGCCCTTGTTGTCCATCAGATATTTGTAGATCGCCGGGCCCGACTGGTAATTGGCCACCATGCCGAGGACGGCGTTCGAGGCGGGCTTGGTGTAGAGCGCCTTGGGGAAGGCGAAGGGGAAATAGATGATGTTGTTCTTCTCGGCGACCGGGCGCACCGCGGCGGCGCCGTCGTCGACATTGGGGCCGACGACATAGTGGATGCCTTCCTGGGCCATCTTCTCCATGCCTTCGACGGCGCGCTTGGGATCCTTCTGGTCGTCGAAGGTGACGATCTCGATCTCGTAGGTCTTGTCGCCGATCTTCACTCCGCCCGCCTCGTTGAGCCAGGCGGCGCGGGCCTGCATGGAGCGCACATTGGACGTGCCCCAGGCGGCGGCGGGGCCGCTGGTCACGCCGACGAAGCCGATCTTGAGCTTGGCGTCGGCGGCCGCGGCGGGTCCCGCGGCGGCGGCAAGGGCCAAGGTGGCGGCGGCGCCCAGCAGGGCGCGGCGGGTCATCTGCGATCGAGTCATGGAAACCTCCTGGTACGAGCGCGTTTCATTTCCCCGGCCCGGGCTCGCCGCCGCGCTGAGCGCGGTCTCGTTCATGAGCCTTGGCCGAACATCAAATTGGACTCGATCGCCGGAATATGCAATGAAAAACATCTGTGTATACAGTTATGGGAACAAGCGGGGCGGGAAGAGCCGGGGCGGCGATGCGGATCAGGATCATCAATCCCAACACCACCGAGTCCATGACCGCGACGATCGCCGCCGCGGCGCGCGCGGTCGCCGCTCCCGGCACGGAGATCGCGGCCGTCACCTCGCCCGCCGGGGCCGTGTCGATCGAAGGGCATTACGACGAGGCGATGAGCGTTCTCGGGCTTGTCGATGCGATCAACCAGGATCCGGACGCCGATGCCTATGTGATCGCCTGCTTCGGCGATCCCGGCCTCCTGGCGGCGCGCGAGATCGCCAGGGGGCCCGTGCTCGGCATCGCCGAGGCCGCCATGCATGCGGCGAGCTTCGTCGCCACCGGCTTCTCGGTGGTGACGACGCTCGAGCGCACCCGGGTGATCGCCGAGCATCTGGTGCGCAATTACGGCATGGAGCATCATTGCCGCAAGGTGCGCGCCACCG
Source organism: Parvibaculaceae bacterium (assembly GCA_050246735.1). GTDB lineage: Bacteria > Pseudomonadota > Alphaproteobacteria > Rhizobiales > Aestuariivirgaceae > Taklimakanibacter. The sequence continues at coordinate 261,886 of JBFWVM010000003.1, forward strand.
ACATTGCCGTGCTCGATCTCGAGAATCCGGCGTCCGGCGCCGGCGCCCTGATCCTGGCGGAATGCGAAAGGGCGATCTCGGAGGACAAGTCCGGGGCCATCGTGCTCGGCTGCGCCGGCATGGCCGACCTCGTGCGCCATCTCGAGGCCAGGCTCGGCGTTCCGGTCATCGACGGCGTCGCCGCGGCGGTCAAGTTCGCCGAAGCGCTGGTCGGCCTCGGCCTCAGGACCAGCAAGAAGGGCGACCTCGCCTTCCCCCTGCACAAACCCTACAGGGGCGCGCTCGCCGCCTACGCTCCGCCGGTCCGGTAAAATTACACCTTCATCCCCGAGGCGCTGTCCCATTTCGGTGACAGTGCATTTAATTAATCTGTCGAGTTAAATGCACTGTCACCGAAACTCCTGTCACCGAAACTCCGAAACTCGAAATTCCGACGATTAAATGCACCGGAACTCCTTATGGTTGTTTCTCGTCGAGAACTTGCATAGCATCTTCACTTGAATTGGTATCGCTTGCACGAACGAGGATATCGCGCCGTCCTATTTCGGTGACAGTGCTGTCACCGAAATTCTGGCGAGGCTAATCCGCCACGCCGAACAGCGCGCGGAAATCCACCTTCTGATGGATATCGGTGAGATCGGTCTGCGCCTCGATGTGAAGGAGATGGTGCTCCATATACTGCACCGCCTTGGCGACGTCGCGGCGCTTCATCGCGTCGGCGATCTCCAGATGCTCGCTGTGCGAGCAGGGCACCGCTCCCGGGGATTCGTAGAGGGCGATGATCAGCGAGGTGCGCGAGACGAGCTCGTTGAGGAAATCGCCCAGCACCTCGTTGCCGCCGAGGCGGGCGAGCTGGCGGTGGAAATCGCCCGAGAGCTTGACGCGTTCCTGCCGGTTGCCGGCCTCGAAAGCCGCCTCTTCCGATCGCGCCGTGGCGATCAGCGGCGCGAAATCGGCATCGGCGGCGCGCGCGATCACCCGTTCGACGAGGATGCGCTCCACCACCCGGCGCGCCTCGAAGACCTGGCGGGCCTCCTCCGCCGTCGGCTTGGCGACGGTGGCGCCCCGGTTGGGCACGATGTCGACGAGCCTTTCGAGGGCGAGCTGCTGGAGGACCTTGCGGATGACGGTACGGCTGACGCCGAAGGCCTGCGCCAGCGCGTCCTCCTGGAGCGCCGTGCCCGGCGACAGGCTGTGATCGATGATCGCGGCATAGAGGTCGCGATGGACGCGCTTGTCGGTCTCTCCGACGCGCCGCCGCCGCGGCTTCGCGGCGCTCTTGCGGGTCGACGTCTTCTTTCTTTTCCGGGAGATCATGGGAACCGAGCTCGAATCTTGAGATGTAAGCACTCAAACCAGCCCCATGTCCATGACGAGGAACAGGGCGCTCAGCGTGACGAGCGAGAGCACCGTGCCCAGAGCGATGGCGCCCGAGACCGCCGCCGATCCCGTACCGTAGCGCTCGGCGAACAGATAGGCGTTGGCGCCGGTCGGCATGGCGGCGAGGACCAGGACGATCTCGGTCCAGAAGGGCTCGAGGCCGACGACATAGCGCGCGATCAGCCAGACGATGACGGGCAGAAGCAGCATCTTCAAGACCATGAGCGTGACGATGCCGCGCCACTGGCCCTTGAGACCGTAGCCGGCGAGCGACAGGCCCAGCGCCACCAATGCCGTCGGGATGCCGGCCTCGCCCAGGAGCTCGAGGAAGCGGTCTGGCACCGCATGAAGACCGAGGCCGGTCGTCCGCCACAGGGAGCCGAGGAGCAGGGCCAGGACGATCGGGTTGCGGATCAGCTGTCCCGCGAGCTGGCGCGCGATGGTGAGGATGGAGGGCAGGCGGCGCTGGCCGGATGCCTCGACCTGGATCACGGCGGCGAGCCACAGGACCGGCGCGTGAATGGACAGGACGAAGCCGACCGGCAGGGCGGCGCGGTCGCCGAAATGGGCGAGCGTCAGCGGCAGGCCGAGCATCGCGAGATTGCCGAAGGTGGCGCCCATCGCAGCCGAAGCCGGAGCGGCGGGAACGAGACGGGTGGTGGCGGCGGCGATGGCGGCGACGGCCCAGACGCAGGCGATGCCGCCGAACAGCGCCGCCCAGAGCGGCCAGGGCGACAGGCTCTGCTGGTCGATCATGGCCACGGTGCGGAAGAGGAGCGCCGGCATGGCGAGATTGAACACGACCTGGCTCAGGCCCTGGCCGGCGGCGCTCGAGATGAACCTGGTGCGCGCGCACACGAAGCCCAGGGCGATCAGGCCGAAGACCGGGAGGATGGTGGTGAGGATGGAGGACATGCGGGCGGCGGCACCCTACAGCAGCGAATGTCGAGATCAAATGCGGTTGTGGCTGTCGAATCGGCAGCGCTTCACGCCGCGCGCTCGTCTTCCCGGGCATCGACCAGGCGCACCAGATCGGCCATGATGCGGTTGAGATCGAAGTCCTTGGGCGTATAGACCCGGGCGACGCCCAGCTGCTCGAGCACCAGCACGTCGTCGGGCGGGATGATGCCGCCGGCGACGACCGGCACGCGCCCGAGGCCCGCCGCGCGCATGCGGTTCATCACCTCGCGCACCAGCGGCACATGCGAGCCCGAGAGGATCGAGATGCCGACGACATGCACGCTTTGCTCGATGGCGGCCGCGACGATCTGCTCCGGCGTCAGGCGGATGCCTTCATAGGAGACCTCGAAGCCGCAATCGGCGGCGCGCACGGCGATCTGCTCGGCGCCGTTGGAATGGCCGTCGAGACCGGGCTTGCCGACCAGGAATTTCGGCTTCATGCCGAGCTTGCGGGCGAGCGCCTCGACCGCCTGGCGCAGTTCGGCGACCGGCTGCGACGCCTCGCCGCGCATCAGCAGGGTGACGCCGGTGGGCGCGCGATATTCGCCGAAGACGCGGCGCAGGGTCCCGCCCCATTCGCCGGTCGTGACGCCTGCCTTGGCGCAGGCGATCGACGGCTCCATGATATTGCGGTCCTCGCGCGCCGCGGCCTCGAGCGCCGCGAGCGCCGCCGCCACAGCCTTGCCATCGCGCGCGCCGCGCCAGGCCTTGAGCTTCTCGATCTCCTCATATTCGACCGCCTCGGGAACGGTCAGTATGGCCTCGCCGTCCCCGGCCGCGAGCGGCGAGAGCTCGGAGGTGGTGAAGGCGTTGACGCCGACGACCGTGGTCTCGCCCGCCTCGATGGCCCTGAGGCGCTCGGCATTGGACTCGACCAGCGCCTTCTTCATGTAGCCGGAATCGACCGCGGCGACGGCGCCGCCCATGGCGAGCACGCGGTCGAGCTCGGTCCGGGCCGCCTCCTTCAGCTCCCCGACCTTGCGCTCGATCTCCCGCGAGCCCTCGAAGATGTCGCCATGGTCGAGGAGGTCGCTCTCATAGGCGACGATCTGCTGCATGCGCAGCGACCATTGCTGGTCCCAGGGCCGCGGCAGGCCCAGGGCCTCGTTCCAGGCGGGGAGCTGCACGGCGCGGGCACGGGCGTTCCTGGACAGGACCACCGCCAGCATCTCGAGCAGGATGCGATAGACGTTGTTCTCGGGCTGCTGCTCGGTGAGGCCCAGCGAATTCACCTGCACGCCATAGCGGAAGCGGCGCAGCTTCTCGTCGGCGACGCCGTAGCGATCGCGGCAGATCCCGTCCCACAGTTCGGTGAAGGCCCGCATCTTGCAGATCTCGGTGACGAAGCGGATGCCGGCATTGACGAAGAAGGAGATGCGCCCGACCACCTGCGGGAATTCCTCGGCGGCGATGGCGCCCGACGCCTTGACGCCGTCGAGCACCGCGATCGCGGTGGCGAGCGCGAAGCTCAGCTCCTGCACCGGCGTCGCGCCCGCTTCCTGGAGATGGTAGGAGCAGACATTCACCGGATTCCATCTGGGCAGCTGCGCGGAAGCGAAAGCGATCGTGTCCGTGATGAGCCGCATCGAGGGCCTGGGCGGGAACACATAGGTGCCGCGCGACAGATACTCCTTGACGATGTCGTTCTGGGTGGTGCCGGAGAGAGCCCGCCGCGACGATCCCTGCCCGTCGGCCGCGGCGACATAGAGTGCCAGGAGCCAGGCGGCGGTGGCGTTGATGGTCATCGAGGTGTTCATCCGGTCGAGCGGGATGCCCTCGAACAAGGTCCTCATGTCGCCCAGATGCGCGACCGGCACGCCGACCTTGCCGACCTCGCCGCGCGCCAGCGCATGGTCGCTGTCATAGCCGGTCTGGGTCGGAAGATCGAAGGCGACGGAAAGGCCGGTCTGGCCCTTGGCCAGGTTGGTGCGGAACAGACGGTTGCTCTCCGCCGCCGTCGAATGGCCGGCATAGGTCCGGAAGATCCAGGGTCGGTCGCGCGCCATGGCCCCATGAAAGCACGGGTCATGGTGCGGTGCAACAATTCCTTGATCCCCAAATGTCAGGAAAACTGCCCAAAATCTGCGGTCTGATGTGGACCCCGGCCTTAGCAAATGCACAATTCGCTTTTGTTGCATCGCAAAGAGCGTTAGCCTCTCCGCCGCGTCTCGAGGAACGGAGGATCACGCCATGAAGGCCCAGGCCACGACCGCGGTCGGCGAAACCGCCGCCAATGCCAACCAGCCGGTCAAGGACCTCTACGAGATCGGCGAGATCCCGCCGCTCGGCCATGTGCCGGCGAAGATGCATGCCTGGACCATCCGCCAGGAGCGGCACGGCCCGCCCGACAGCGCCATGCAGGTCGAGGTCGTGCCGACTTGGACGATCGGCGAGGACGAAGTGCTCGTCCTGGTGATGGCGGCGGGCGTCAACTACAACGGGGTGTGGGCCGCCCTCGGCAAGCCGATCTCGCCGATCGACGGCCACAAGAATCCCTATCACATCGCCGGCTCGGACGCGTCCGGCATCGTCTATGCCGTCGGCTCGAAGGTGAAGCGCTGGACGGTCGGCGACGAGGTCGTCATCCATTGCAACCAGGACGACGGCGACGACGAGGAATGCAATGGCGGCGATCCGATGTTCTCGCCCTCGCAGCGCATCTGGGGCTATGAGACGCCGGACGGCTCCTTCGCGCAATTCGCCCGCGTGCAGGCGCGCCAGCTCCTGCCCAGGCCGCGGCATCTCTCCTGGGAAGAGTCGGCCTGCTATACGCTCACTCTCGCCACCGCCTATCGCATGCTGTTCGGCCATCGGCCGCATACGCTGAAGCCCGGGCAGAACGTGCTGGTCTGGGGCGCCTCCGGGGGCCTCGGCTCGATGGCGGTGCAGCTGATCGCCACCGCCGGCGGCAACGCCATCGGCGTGATCTCGGACGACGACAAGGCCGACTTCGTCCTGTCGCTCGGCGCCAAGGGCGTCATCAACCGCAAGAGCTTCAATTGCTGGGGCGAGATGCCGAAGGTCGGCTCGAGCGAATACGCCGCCTGGCTGAAGAGCGCGCGCGACTTCGGCAAGGCGGTCTGGAATTTCACCGGCAAGGGCAACAATGTCGATCTGGTGTTCGAGCATCCGGGCGAATCCACCTTTCCCGTCTCGGTGCTGGTCGTGAAGCGCGGCGGCATGGTGGTCATCTGCGCCGGCACCACCGGCTACAATCTCACCATGGACGCGCGCTATCTGTGGATGCACCAGAAGCGCGTGCAGGGCTCGCATTTCGCCAATCTCATGCAGGCCGCCAGCGCCAACAAGCTGGTCGTGGCGCAGCGCATCGATCCCTGCATGTCAGAGGTCTATGCCTGGGCCGACATCCCCAAGGCGCATATGAAGATGTGGAAGAACGAGCACCGGCCGGGCAACATGGCGGTGCTGGTGTCGGCCCCGCGCACCGGGCTCAAGACCTTCGAGGACGCGATCGAGGCGGCGGCGTCCTAGAGCAAATCCCGCCAAAGTTGCAGACTTTGGCGATAAGGATTTGCTCCATGATATTTCGGCGAAGCGATTCCACTTCGCCGGGATGCGCGCCAGTCACTCCTTGCTCAGATCCGCTTCGTCGGCCGGAAGCTTGCGGTATTTGCGCGCCAGCACGATGACGCGGTTGAGCTCGCCGCCGAGGATGAGCGCCAAGGCGGAGAGATAGATCAGGAACATCGCGGCGAAGAGGCCGGACAGCCCGGCATAGGTCGAGGCGAAGGTGGCGAAATTGGCGAGGAAGTAGGAATAGACGCTGGTGAGGACGAGCCAGACCACGACGGTCAGGAAGACGCCCGGCATCAGGTAGTAGATCTTCACCCGCCGCGCCGGCAGGACCAGATGCGCGAGGAAAAGACCCGCGACCAGGATGACGATGGCGAGCGGGTAGCGGTAGCGGTCGAAGACGACGATGAGATCGTCGAAGCCGGGCGCATAGGCGTCGATATAGTGAATGGCGGTCGGCGCCAGCACGATCAGAACCGCCAGCGCCAGCAGCAGGATGGCGGAGCCGACGACGAACAGCGCCATGATGGCATAGAGCAGGAAGGGGTTGCGGTCCTCGGTCATTCCATAGGCGCGGTTGAGCGCCACGCGCACGCTGTCGACGCCGCCCATGGCGCTCCATACGGTGATGATGGCCGACACGCTTAAAAGGCCGGTGCGCGGATGGGTCAGCAGCGAATTGATCTCGGGCGCGATCGGTCCGACGAACTCCTTGGGCGCCACGCTCAGGAGATAGGTCACGATGCGCGCCGCCAGATCGGCGCTGCCGAAGAAGCCGGCGAGCGCGGTCAGGAAGATGAGGAACGGAAAGATCGAGAACAGGATGCGGAAGGCGATATTGCCGGCGAGCGGTATGGCCTCGTCGGCGAAGAGCCGCCTTACGGCTTCGAGCAGGAGCCGGGTGAGGGAGGGCCGCTGTTCCATCATGCCCAACGCATATCAGCGCCGGGGATTCGATGAAAGATCGGCGCGGCGGTCAGGCCGCCGGGACCGGCAGCTTCCTCGCCTCGGTCTCGACGCTCGCCTTGAGCGCCGGATCGAGCTTGAGGCGCGAGGCCAGCATCGCGAGATAGGCCTGCTCGGCCGGATCGTCGGGATCGATGGCGAGCACCGAGGCGGCATAGATCTCGACCGCCCGCTCGGGGCTGGTGGCGCCCCGCACCACCGCGTCGATATCGAGCGGCTTGCGCAGTTCGTCGACGACGAAGGCCTTCGCTTCGGTGTCGAGGTCGAGCTCGTCGAGCCGGGAGAAGATCCTGTTCTGCTCATCCGCGTCGATATGGCCGTCGGCCTTGGCGGCGGCGATCATGGCACGCAGGAGGACCAAGCTCAGCTCGTCGCGCTCCTCGGGGGCGGACGGCAGGAACACCGTGCCCTCGACCCTGGGCGTCACGTCCTTCAGGGGCTCGACCGGCACCGTCGCCGGGGCGCCCCTGGTCGACTGGTAATTCTGCCAGGCGCGATAGGCTAGGCCGCCCAGCACCGCGGCGCCCCCGAGCTTCAAGGCATTGCCGGCGAGCTTCTTGCCGCCCTTCGATCCGAGAAGGATCGAGACGAGACCGCCGGCGGCGGCGCCGCCCGCCAGGCCTTTGAGCATGTCGGGCGAAAATCCCGATCCGCTTTTGGCGGGTGCGCTCTCGCCGCCGCGCGGGCCGCCGAGAAATTGATCAAGAAGCTTCTGCGGATCGAACATATCTGCCCTTCTCAAGTCTTGCTCGCCAAACAATGACAGGGCGGGCAAAAGACTTCCCGCCCCTCAATCACCCTGCGACGTCCACGTGAACGCCAATGCGGAAACAACGCCCAACTGGATCGCCGCGGCATCCGCGTCGTTCGTCGTGATATGGGCAACCGGTTTCATCGTTGCAAGGCTGTCGGCGCCCCATGTCGAGCCTTTGACCTTCCTCGCAGTCAGGTTCGGCATTGCCGGCCTCGTCCTCGCCGCCCTGGCGATCGTCTTCAAGGCGCATTGGCCCGGCCGCCGGGCGACGCTCGACGCCATGGCCGCGGGCGCAATGCTGCATGGCGGCTATCTCGGCACGTGCTACTGGGCGGTCGCCAACGGCCTGCCTGCGGGTATAGCGGCGCTCATCGCAGGGCTGCAGCCCATCCTCACCGCGGTCCTCGCCGGCAAGCTGCTCGGCGAGCGGGTCACACCGCGCCATTGGCTGGGGCTCGCCGTGGCGCTCGCCGGCGTGACCCTGGTCCTCGCCCCCAAGCTCGACCTCTCGACCACGCGCGGGATCACGCCCGTCACCGTCCTCGCGATGACCTTCGGCGCGCTGTCGATCACGCTCGGCAGCATCTATCAGAAGCGCCATGTGGCGCAGGCCAACCTGCTCACGGCCACGGCCTGGCAATATGCCGGCGGCTTCATCATCGTCTTCCTCGGGGCGCTCCTCAGCGAGCATTTCCACTTCGATGGCGCGCGCGACGCCTGGATCGCGCTCGGCTGGTCGGTCGTCGTGCTGTCGATCGGCGCCATCCTGCTGCTGATGGCGCTCATCCGGCATGGCGACGTCGCCAAGGTGTCGGCGCTCATCTTCCTGGTGCCGGGGGTCGCCGCCCTCATGGCGTGGCTCCTGTTCGACGAGACATTGACGCCGGTCCAGATCGCGGGAATGCTGGTCTGCGCCATGGGCGTGCTCGTCGTCACCAGGACCAGGATCTCATGAAGGCGGTGCCGTGATCGGAGAACGGCGGATGACGGAGCCCATACGCGACACGCAGGCCATGCTGGCGGGCATGCGGCCGACGCTCTGCGACGGCGAATATGTCTTCTGCACCACGCCCGATTCCGCCCTTGCCGCATGCGCAGCGCCGAAGGCTCTCGGACTCTTCAAGGAAGAGGAAGGCACCACCCTCATCCTGGCGCGGGACGATGCGAAGACGCTGGGCTTCGACGATGCGCTGCCGATGCGCCGCATCGTTCTAAGCGTCCATTCCGCCCTCGATGGCGTCGGGCTGACCGCCGCCGTCGCCGCCGCTCTCGCCCGGGCGGACATTCCCTGCAACGCGGTCGCCGCCTATCATCACGACCATGTCTTCGTGCCGGCGGCGCTGGCGGAACGCGCGCTGGCCGTGCTGGCCGAGGTCGCGGCTGAAGCCGGCGCGTGATCCGGAGCGATTGCCGGCGAGCTATTCTGCAAATCTCTCGCCGCGCTTCAGGCGCTCGAGCGTCGCGCGTGCCCGTTCGTAGTGCTCGGGGCGCAGATGGCCGCGGATCATGCCGATCGCCGTCAACAGGACGGCCATGTCGTCGGTGAAGCCGAGACCCAGAAGGAAATCGGGGACGGCGTCGAGGGGCAGTACGAAATAGGCGAGAGCGCCCAGGAGCACGCCCTTCACCTTCAAGGGGGTGGCGCGATCGAAGGCGCAGTAATAGGCGGCGAGGGCATCCTCGGCGAAGGGAATGGCCGCGAAGACCCGGGCGAGCTTGGGCCAGAAGCCTGTGCGCACCGTCTGTTCGTTGCTGGTCAGGACCATAAGAAGATCGCTCCCCTCATTGACGGAATCGGCGAAAAATATGGTGGTCGCTTCCGCTCTTTTCAAGATTTTTTGCAGGTTCTCACCTTCTCCCGCTTGCGGGAGAAGGTGGCGCGAAGCGCCGTATGTGGGTGTCGGTCCCGCTTGCACTGTCGCGCAGGTGAAACGACGCCATGCGCGTTCGGAGCCACACCCTCATCCGGCCTGTCGGCCACCTTCTCCCGCAGGGCGGGAGAAGGGGAGAACCTGGCGGCATCGGTGCGGATTCTCCTACCGCCCGGCGAACCAGATCGCCGCCATGATGATGATGATGGCGGCGAACTGCAGGAGCACGCGCCAGCGCATGAACTGCTGCGAGACGTTGCCGGGGCCGCCGCGCATCATGTTCCACAGGCCGAGGCACAGGACCAGGAAGACGGCACCTATGGCGACGGGAACGAGGTAGTCGAAGATGTTCATTGATCGGATGCCTTATGCAGAAGCCGGTCGAGCGCCGGAGGCGGCAGGAGCCGCCGCGCCCAGGCCATGACATAGGTCGGCACTGTCACATAATAGCGCCGCCGCGGCTTGCGGCTTTCCAGCGCATGCAGGAGCTTGCGCGCCACCGCCTCCGGCGGCAGCTTGAAGCGCCTGGTCCCGCCGCCGGCGAGCCTCCCGCGCTGGCGGGCATAGGCGTCGCGATAATGCGAAGCCTCCTCGTCGACATTGCGCTCGAAGGCCGCGAGCGCATGCTCGACGAAGCGCGTGGCGATGGGGCCCGGCTCGATCAGCGAGACATGGATGTTCGAGCCGGCGAGCTCCAGGCGCAGCGTGTCCGACATGGCCTCGATGGCGAATTTGGACGCGCAATAGGCGCCGCGCCATTTCATGGCGGTCAGCCCCAGGACCGAGGAATTGTTGACGATGCGCCCTTCGCCATTGGCGCGCATCAGCTTCAGGCAGTCGCGGGTGAGCTCATGCCAGCCGAAGACATTGGCCTCGAACTGGGCGGTGAGCGCCGCGCGCGAGATGTCCTCGAGCGCGCCCGGCTGGCCGTAGGCGCCGTTGTTGAAGAGCGCGAAGAGCCCGCCGCCGGTGCGGCCGGCCACCTCGGCCACGCATTCCGATATGGTCACCGGCTCGGTGTAATCGAGGCGCAGGGCCTCGAAGCCCTCGGCCTCGAGACGGACGAGGTCGGCGTCCTTGCGCACGGTGGCGAAGACGCGCCAGCCTCTCTCCTTGAGCAGTTTCGCGCAAGCGTAGCCGATGCCCGAGGAGCAGCCGGTGACCAGGATGGTCCGGGCGGCGCTCAATTGCCACCTTCGAGCAGGCGCCGCGCGATGACCTGCGCCTGGATCTCGGCCGCGCCCTCGAAGATGTTGAGGATGCGGGCATCGCACAGGATGCGCGAGATGTGGAATTCGAGGGCGAAGCCGTTGCCGCCATGGATCTGCAGCGCGTTGTCGGCTGCGGCCCAGGCGACGCGGGCGCCGAGCAGCTTGGCCATGCCGGCCTCGAGATCGCAGCGCCGGCCGGCATCCTTCTCGCGCGCCGAATGATAGACGAGCTGGCGCGCCGCCATGATCTCGGCCGCCATCAAGGCGAGCTTGTCGGCGATGCGCGGGAAGGAGACGATCGGCTTGCCGAACTGCATGCGCGCCATCGCATAATCGAGGCCGACATCGAGCGCGTTCTGCGCGACGCCGAGCGCCCGCGCCGCGGTCTGGATGCGGGCCGATTCGAAAGTCTGCATCAGCTGCTTGAAGCCCTGGCCTTCCTCGCCGCCGAGCAGGTTCTCCGCCCTGACCTCGAAGTCCTCGAAGCGGATCTCATATTCCTTCATGCCGCGATAGCCGAGGACTTCGATCTCGCTGCCCGACATGCCCTTGGCCGGAAAGGGATCGGCATCGTCGCCGCGCGGCTTCTCGGCGATGAACATCGAGAGTCCCCTGTAGCCGGCCTCCTGCGCGTCGGTGCGGGCGAGGAGCGTCATGATGTCGGCGCGCGCCGGATGGGTGATCCAGGTCTTGTTGCCGGTGATCCTGTAGACGTCGCCGTCCCTTACCGCGCGGGTGCGCAGGCTGCCGAGATCGGAGCCGGTATCGGGCTCGGTGAAGACCGCCGCCGGCAGGATCTCGCCCGCCGCGATCCGGGGCAGCCAATGGTCCTTCTGGGCATCGGTGCCGCCGCTCATGATGAGCTCGCAGGCGATCTCGGCGCGGGTGCCGAGCGAGCCTACCGCGATCCAGCCGCGCGACAGCTCCTCGGAGACGACGCACATCGATTCCTTGCCGAGCTCCAGGCCGCCATAGCGCTCGGGCAGCGTCAGGGCGAAGACGCCGAGAGAGGCCAGCTCCTCGACGATCTCCATCGGCACATAGGCGTTGTCGAGATGCCAGCGATGGGCATGGGGCTCGACCTTGTCCCCGACGAAGCGGCGCATGCTCGTGCGCATCTCGTCCAGCGTGTCGTCCAGGCCGCAATCGCCGAAGGTCGAGGCGCCCCTGGCCGCGATCATGAGCTCGACCAGGCGGGCGCGGGTGCGCGCGCTGTTGCCTTGCGCCATGAGGGCCTGGACCCCCGGCCGGTCGAGGACGGCCAGATCGGCGCGGGTGACGCCGAGCTCCGGGAGACGCGCAAATTCCGCCTGGTTCATCGGAATGCCGCCCGCCGCCTGGGCCAGATATTCGCCCGCCGCGATCTGCACCAGGAGCTGCTCGATCTCGCCAAATTTCTGCCGCTGCGTAAGTCGTTCCGCATAGGCCGAGAGCTCCCTGAGCACCGCGGCATAGGTGGCGAGCCAGGCGAGGCCATGGACCGCATGCTGCTCGCGCTCGATGAGACGGGCGGAAAGCTTGCCCTCGGCCGTCACCCTGGCCGCGATCCGCGCCCTGGCCTGGCCGTAAAGGCTCTCGACGGCGTCCCGGGCGTCGCCCAGAAGGTGGGTCAGATCCGCGAGGATCGGGCAATCCCCGGCCATTTCGGCGGCAGCAACCATTCAGCAAGCTCCAGGCGTTATGAATTATGCGTTACATGAGCGCAAATCATTGCGCAATCTGGCCAATCGGCCCGGAAAGCCGCCCAATTCCGGTCAGATTGTTCAAGCAGTTAGGGGCGCGCAACGAAGCGGGTCCCCGGTCTTTCGGGCACTGTGGGGCGGTGGAATGAGGTTTTCTGACATGACGTTCAAGCCTTTGACGTGGGCTGTGGTTCTGGCGCCCCTGGCGGTCCTGGCAGGGTTCGCGCCGGTCTCGGCCCAGACGCCGCAGCCGACGTCGCTCGGCGAGTTCGGCGACTGGGCCGCCTATACCTACAAGACCCAGAACGGCAAGGTCTGCTACGTCTCCTCCCAGCCCAAGTCGCAGACGCCGAAGAACGCCAAGCGCGACCCGGCCTTCCTGCTCGTCACCCACCGGCCCAGCCAGAGCGTGCATGACGAGGTGTCGACGATCATCGGCTATCCCTTCAAGAAGGACGCCACCGTCGATCTCACCATCGACTCCCACGGATATGAGCTGTTCACCAATGGCGACGGCGCCTGGGCCGACACCTCGGCCAAGGACAAGGAAATCGTGGAGGCGATGAAGAAGGGCGAGAAGCTCACCATCAAGGGCGCCTCGTGGCGCGGCACCGAGACGGTCGACACCTATTCGCTGAAAGGCGTGACCCAGGCGCTCGCCAAGATCGACGAAGCCTGTAAATAGGCCCCGCCATTTCCTATTTTCAGGGCTTTCTGGTATGAGCCCGAAATCATGACCGCCGTCACACTCGATATCGGCCGCCCGCCGGCGCTGGAGCCTCTCTCCGCCGGACCGGCCAGGCTGCCGCTCGTCGGGCTGACGCGCGCCCAGCTGACCGAGGCCGTGGGGCTCGCCGGCGTCCCCGAGAAGCAGCGGCGCATGCGCATGCGCCAGATCTGGAGCTGGGTCTATCATCGCGGCGCCACCTCCTTCGCCGCGATGAGCGACATCTCGAAGGAGCTGCGCGCGAAGCTCGACGCGGTGTTCGCCATCGACCGGCTGGAGGTCGTGACCGAGCAGATCTCGACCGACGGCACGCGCAAATGGCTGCTCAGGCTGCCTCCCGACGGGCGCCGGCAGCGCCATGAGGTCGAGATGGTCTATATCCCCGAGGAAGACCGCGGCACCTTGTGCATCTCGAGCCAGGTCGGCTGCACCCTGACCTGCAGCTTCTGCCATACCGGCACGCAGAAGCTGGTGCGCAATCTCACCTCGGCTGAGATCGTGGGCCAGGTGCTCGTGGCGCGCGACCGGCTGGCGGAATGGCCGCACCAGATCGAGGCCAATCCGACGCCGCCCCTGGGCGGGCGCTTCGTCACCAATGTCGTGCTCATGGGCATGGGCGAGCCGCTCTACAATTTCGACAATGTGAAGACCGCGATGGAGATCGTCTCCGACGGCGAGGGCATCTCGCTGTCGAAGCGGCGCATCACGCTGTCGACCTCGGGCGTCGTGCCGGAGATCGCGCGCGCCGGCGCCGAGATCGGCACCATGCTCGCCATCTCGCTGCACGGGACGACGGACGAGATCCGCGACGGACTGGTGCCGCTCAACAGGAAATATCCGATCGCCGAGCTGCTTGCCGCCTGCCGCGCCTATCCGGGCCTTTCCAACGCGCGGCGCATCACTTTCGAATATGTGATGCTGAAGGGCGTCAACGACACGCCGGCCGACGCCAGGCGGCTGGTCAAGCTGCTCGAGGGCATTCCGGCCAAGGTCAATCTCATCCCGTTCAATCCCTGGCCAGGCACTCATTATGAATGCTCGGACTGGGACACGATCGAGCGCTTCGCCCACGTGCTGAACCGGGCGGGCTATGCCTCGCCGGTCAGGACGCCGCGCGGGCGCGACATCATGGCGGCCTGCGGCCAGCTCAAATCGGAAAGCCAGCGCCTCAGGGCCAAGGAGCGGCTGGCGCTCGACGCCGCTTCCGCTCCCGCCTGACGGCCAGGGTCCAGCTGTTCTACGGCTCAAGGACTTTCTTCCTCATGCTGCGGAAAATAAGCACGTGAGAATCCGGGATCGGCACCAGGACAGGGAATTTTCAGAACAGGGAATAACAGGGAATAACAGGGAATTTGCTTCGGGTCCGATCACGGGAGATCAATGGCTTAGCCTGTTAGGAAAAGAGAGCAGGGAATTGCGGAATTTTGTCCGTCCCCGGCGCCTCGCGATGGCGGGTCATCTTCCCGCGAAATTTTTCATCGAAGAAAAATCCGGCCTTGAACGACAAACGCCCGCAAATGCAGGCGGTCAGCCTTCCCGCGCCGTCCAGTCCAAGGCGGCTTCCAGCCGGTCATTGCCCCAGAAGACCTCGCCCCTCGGCGTCACGACGCTCGGCGCCCCGAAGAGCCCGAGCCGCATCGCTTCCTCGGTGGCCCGGCGCAGATCGAGCTTCACCGCGCCGCTCTTCGCCTGCGCCAGGGCGGCGTCGGGGTCGGCGCCCAGGTCTTCGACGATGCCGCGCAAGGCCGGCTCGTCGTCCAGCCGGGCGCCATCGCCGAAATGAGCCAGATAGACCAGGCGCGAGAACTCGGCGCGCCTCGGCGCGACCTCGGGCGTCAAGGCGAGACGCGCCGCGAGCAGGCTCGATTGCGGGAAGGGCTCGGGCTTGCGGAAGCGAAGCCCCTGCGCGGCGCACAGCCGCTCGAGGTCGCGCCACATATAGGCGCCCTTGGCCGGAAAGAGATTGAAGGGCGAGGTGTCCCAGCCCTGCGCCTTGAAGACGGGACCCAGAAGGAACGGCCGCCAGGCCACGTCCATGTCGCGTTCGCGGGCCAGCGCCTCGATCCTGAGCGCCGCCGGATAGGAATAGGTCGAGGCGAACTCGTACCAGAAATGAACTTTCGGCCTCATTGTGTTTGCCGGCCTCCTGAGTATAGTGCGCCCGATTTTTCCTCGAAAGACCAGCGGATAAGCCATCATGTCCCAACGCGGCAGCGTCAAGAAAGTCGTGCTCGCCTATTCCGGCGGCCTCGACACGTCGATCATCCTCAAATGGCTGCAGACCGAATATGGCGCGGAGGTCGTGACCTTCACCGCCGATCTGGGCCAGGGGGGCGAGATCGAGCCGGCGCGCCAGAAGGCCCAGAGGCTCGGCATCAGGGAGATCTTCGTCGAGGACGTGCGCGAGGAGTTCATCCGCGACTTCGTCTTCCCGATGTTCCGCGCCAACGCGCTCTATGAGGGCGTCTATCTGCTCGGCACCTCGATCGCCAGACCCCTCATCGCCAAGCGGCTCATCGAGATCGCCCGCGAGACCGGCGCCGACGCCATCGCCCATGGCGCCACCGGCAAGGGCAACGACCAGGTGCGCTTCGAGCTGACCGCCTATGCGCTCAATCCCGACATCAAGGTCATAGCACCCTGGCGCGAATGGCGGTTCAAGAGCCGCACCGACCTCATCGACTTCGCCGAGAAGCACCAGATCCAGGTGACGAAGGACAAGCGCGGCGAGGCGCCGTTCTCGGTCGACGCCAATCTCCTGCACTCCTCCTCGGAGGGCAAGGTGCTGGAAGACCCATGGGTCGAGCCGCCGCCCTACGTCTATCAGCGCACGATCGCCCCGGAAGAGGCGCCCGACAAGGCGACCTCGATCGAGATCGGGTTCGAGAAGGGCGATCCGGTCGCGCTCGACGGCAAGGCG
The DNA here is from genome assembly GCA_050246735.1 of Parvibaculaceae bacterium. Lineage (GTDB taxonomy): Bacteria > Pseudomonadota > Alphaproteobacteria > Rhizobiales > Aestuariivirgaceae > Taklimakanibacter. The sequence goes on from JBFWVM010000003.1 coordinate 277,891, forward strand.
ATGTCGCCGGCGACGCTCTTCGCCGCTCTCAACGATCTCGGCCGCGACAACGGCATCGGCCGGCTCGACCTGGTCGAGAACCGCTTCGTCGGCATGAAGTCGCGCGGCGTCTACGAGACGCCGGGCGGCACCATCCTCCATGCCGCGCACCGCGCCATCGAATCGATCACGCTCGACCGCGAGGCGGCGCATCTCAAGGACAGCTTCATGCCGCGCTATGCCGAGCTCGTCTATTACGGCTTCTGGTTCTCGCCCGAGCGCGAGATGCTGCAGGCGATGATCGACAGGTCGCAGGCCGAGGTCGAGGGCACGGTCAGGCTCAAGCTCTACAAGGGCAACGTCATCGTGACCGGGCGCAAGTCGCCGAAATCGCTCTATTCGAACGAGCTCGTCACCTTCGAGGACGACCGCGGTGCCTACGACCAGAAGGACGCGGCGGGCTTCATCCGGCTCAACGCGCTGCGCCTGCGGACGCTCGCGGCAAGGAAGCGGAACGGCTGATCCGCGCTTGCGGGATGTGCGCGAAGCGCGGATGGGGGTGTTGGTCCAGCCTGCACCGTCGCGCGGATGACGGCGCCCGGCTCAGGCCCGCACTTCCTGGCGCTGGAAGACGACGTAGCCGAAAGCGAAGAGCAGGATCATCGCCGACACGAGGCCGGCGATCTGCGGCCAGACGATGATGATGCTCTGCAGCGTCGGGAGGGGCGCTCCCATGACGGCGCCCTGCATCTGCTCGTAGAACAAGGGACCGACCGAGCGCGCCGAAGGATCGAGCAGGATCGCCGTCACCTCGCCATAGAGCGTCTGCGGCGACAGCCGGGCGATCGCCTGCTGGGTCTCGAACTGGGTCACGATCGACATCGGATGGAAGGGATCGACGGGCGACAGGACGGAAGCCGCGAGCGGCGCGATCATGCCCCAGAAGACGGTGAGGACCAGCCATACCGACAAGGCGGCAAGGGCCGAGGTCGCCGGCGAGCGGATGACGGTCGAGAACATGATCGCGAGCGCCAGCCACACGCCGGTATAGGCGAGGGTCACGACCAGATAGATCACGCCGCGCAGAATGTCGGCGGGCGAGGGCGGCAGGCCGAGGAACAGAATGCCGAGACCGGTCATCAGGAGCCACAGCGTCAGCAGCGCTATGGCCATGACCAGCAGGCTGCCGAGGAATTTCCCGAACAGGACGGCGTCGCGATAGATGGGCTGCGCGAGGAGCCGGCTCATGGTGCGGCGCGCATATTCGCCGTTCACGGCGTCGAAGCCGAGCGCGATCGCCACCAGCGGCAGGAGGAAGCCCAGGAAGGCGACGAAGGACGGCAAAGGCTCGCGCGCGACGGTCAGGAGCTTGAGGAACAGGAAGGCGTCCTGGGCCGTCGTCTGGGTGATGCGGCCGATGGCGCCATAGATCGCGCCGAGCGCCGTCAGCAGAACGAGCAGCATGATCAGATGGAAGCGGGCGTTGGTCATGTGGTCGGCCGCTTCCTTGAGCGCCACGACGGCGACGCCTTTGAAAGGAGAGCCCTCACGCAGCATGACGGGCCTCCGCGAAATAGCGCCGATAGGCTTCATCGAGGCTGGCCCTGCGCAGATCGAGATTGCGCAGGGCGCCGCCCTGCTCGACGACGAGGCGGGCGAGCTCGGGCCTGACGTCGCGCTCGGCCTCCACCATCCACCGGCCGTCCTGGCCGGCGCTGACGGATTTGACGCCCGCCGCCGTGCCGGCCACCTTGGCGAGATCTATTCCCTGCGCCTCGACCTCCACCACATAGGCGCCGCCGCCGATCCTGGACGCGAGGTCCTCGATCGTGCCGAAGAAGCCGATGCGGCCATTGCCGAACAGCGCGATGCGGTGACACACCGACTGCACGACGTTGAGCATGTGCGAGGAGAGCAGGATGGTCATGCCGTCGCGGCTCAGGAGCTGGATGACGTCGAGCAGCTCCTGGGTCGATTGCGGATCGAGCCCCGACGTCGGCTCGTCGAGTATGGCGACCCGGCAATCGCGCATGAGCAGCTCGGCGATGCCGAGACGCTGGCGCATGCCGCGCGAATAGGTGGCGACGCGCTTGTCGGCGACGCCGGCCAGCCTCACCTTGGCGAGAGCGGCGTCGATCCGGTCGTCCGTCTCCTGGCGCGACATCATGTTGAGCCGGGCGGTATAGCGGAGGTTCTCGACCCCGGTCATCGCATCGTAGAAGCCGACCTGGTCCGGCAGATAGCCGACCTCACGCTTCAGCGCGAGCGGCTCGCGCAGAGGATTGCGGCCGAGGATGCTCACCGTTCCGGCGCTCGGCTCGGTGAGCCCGAGCAGCATCAGGATGGTCGTCGTCTTGCCGGCGCCGTTGGGACCGAGAAGGCCCACGACCTCGCCCCGGTTGACGCTGAGATCGATGCCGTCGACGGCCACCGTCCGCCCGTAGCGCTTGGTGAGGCCTGTCGCTTCGATGACGGCCATGGGATCACCGCCGCCCGTAGCGCAGCACCGCCATGCCGAGAATGAGAGCGGCAAGAGCGATGATGCCGAGGCCGGCGATGCCCCATACGGTCGAGGTATTGACGGTCACGCGGAACTGCGCCGATTCCGACGCTCCGCCGCCCGATGCGCGCACGGTGACCATGTAGTCGCCGGCGATGGCGCGCTCCGACGGCGTGATCTTGACCGCCACTTCGCCGGTACCGTTGGGCGGCAGGGTCTCGATCGTCTTCGGCTCGACCTCGGCCTTCCAGCCCGAGGGCGCCGACGCCGATATCTCAAGTCCGTTGGCGGGAGCGCTGCCGGTGTTGGTGACGGTGAAGGGGAAGCTCGCTTCCTTGCCGGCGACCGCCTCGCCCGACAGACGCTGCTGCGGGCCGGAGAGGCCGATGTCGGGCTCGCCGGCTATGTCGATGGCGAGCTGGGTCTGGGCGGTGGCGTCGCCAGCCTTGACCGCCATCACGACCGGATAGCGGCCGGCGGCGGCGGCGCGGGCCGGGGTCACCTCGAGCGTGATGTTCTCGCTCTCGCCGGCCTTGATCGGCAGACCGGTGATCTCTTCGGAGCCGTAGCCGCGCTTGAATCGCGTCGTGAAGCCTTCCGGCACCTGGGCCGCGAGATTGACGAGGTTCTCCTGGGCGCCCTTGTTGGTCACCGTCACCTTGAAGCTGAAGGTCGAGCGCGCCGTGCCCTTGAGCGCCGGCAGATCCGATTTGAGCTCGAAACCGCCCTTGGGCGCATCCGAAAGGCTGATCGCCAGCGGCAGCTCGGCCGTTTCGGTGCCATAGCGCGCCCTGACGGTGATGGGGATGCGCTCGCCCTTGGCGCCGGCGGGCGGCGTCAGCTCGAGCTTCACGTCCTCGGTCGAGTCCGGCGAGACGATGACGGCGCTGATCTCGCTGCCACCGCCCTTGAGCGACCACTTCCAGTCCTGCGGCACGCCCGAGACCTCGAGGCTCGCGCGCTGCGGCGGCAGGCTGGCGTTGCGCAAGGTGAGCGGGATCGAATCGGTCTCGCCGGGCCTGATGCTGAGCTCCGGATGCGGCGTCGTCAGCCAGAAGCCGGTCAGCTCGACGGCCAGGACAGCGCGGGATGAAAACGGTAGGACGGCAGCAATGGCAAAGAATATCGCCACAAGCAGCCAGCGGTTGGACTTGCTCATTGTCAATTTCCCAGATCTGTATTCTGCTCAGGCCGCATGCCGGGAGCTCGTCCGCACCGGACATGCTTTCCTGACGCGATGGCACGCAACTATTCGCAGCTTGCGCCGCGATGACAAATTAATTTCACGTCATGTGGCGTTTCCCGCCTGCCATGCCAACATATTCGTACGAAAGCCGTCGGCAGATTCACCATGCCGCAGTGATGGTGTCGATGATCGCGCAATCCGATGGTGCCGCGGTCCTTTATGAAGCGCAGTCGGTTTGCCACGTCCGCCTGATCGCGGCTGATCCCGACGATCTCCCACTGCGCGGGTCGTGGGGTTCAATCCTCTTTATCTTGTCGGCCCACTATCTCGACAATGCGGACTGAACATCGGTCAGGGCGAAGTCGCCGCCGACATACAGGAGGGAGGCCGAATGCCGTTTGGCGAGGGCATAGGCAAAACAATCGCCGAAGTTCAAGCCGCCCCGTGTTCCGAACCCCTTGCCGTAGTCCAGACGCGCCCTCATCGCCGCACGCGCGAGGCTTTCATCTGTAGGAGCAATCACGATGCGGAAATCGGCCAGAAACGCATCCAGATCGGCAATCGCTTCGTACCGGTCCCCGTTCCTGATTCTGCCTGCCATGACGGTGCCCGCTTCGACATAGTTCACCGCCGATATGAGGCGCGAAGCGCCTTTCTGGAGAGCGGCCATGCAGTCGGACGCTTCCGCCTCCTCGAACATGATCGCAATGATGGCGGACGCATCGACAACCATCATCGGGACATATCAAGATCTTCGGGCGTGTCGCCGACGGCCTCATCCCATTCCTGTTTCGTGACCGGGCGGCGATCATAGCGCCCGGCGCGCTCGCGGACGAAAGCCTTCATGCGCGAAACATAGTCACGCTGCGCCTCCTGCTCGGCACGCAGCCGTTCCAGCCGCTCGCGCATGGCCTGCGTGATCGCGTCCGTCATGGTCTCGCCGGTCAGGCGGGACAACTCCCGCGCCAGCCGGTCCGCTTCCTCGGTCTTGATACTCAAGGCCATGCCAGCTTCCTTCTAGATTTACAATCTAGATAACATTTCCATCCCGATCATTCAATGAAGAGAAACAGGGCCGCCCGGAGAACCCGGTCAGGCCGGAAAGAGTGTGGCGCAACGTCATTTCTGACATTGTCGAAGCATTTCATTTCAGGGGGTTAGCGGGCGGGTGGCCAGCGGTCCGCCGTCCGGCTGTTGACATTGATTGTGCGACTGCACACTTATCCCTGTTCCAATTTTCCTTCACGCCGCCCCGGGCGAGCCTGGACACAGTCGTCATGTGCAAGAGCCTCACGTCGTTCGCGCGGTCAGCCGCCGCAGTTCTCCTCCTGTCGCTGCCGCTCGAGGCGCTGGCCCAGGCGACCAGCGGCCCGGTGCCGGTCACGGTGGCGAAGCCGGTGGTGCGCGAGATCGTCGAGGACGACGAGTTCATCGGCCGCTTCGAGGCGGTCGACCAGGTAAGCGTGCGCTCGCGCGTCGGCGGCTATCTCGACAAGGTGCATTTCAAGGACGGATCGATCGTCAAGGCGGGCGATCTCCTGTTCACCATCGACCAGCGTCCGTTCCAGGCGGCTCTGGAACAGGCGAAAGCCAGCCTCAACGTGGCCAAGACGCTGGTCGAGTTCACCAAGGTCCAGTTCGACCGCGCCGAAAAGCTGTCGCAGAGCGGCAACATCCCGGTCGCCACCCTGGACGACCGGCGGCGCGAATATCTCTCCGCCGTGGCCCAGGTCGACGGGGCCGAGGCCGCCGTCGTGCGCGCCGAGCTCGATCTCGAATATACCGAGATCAGGGCGCCGCTGTCGGGCCGCATCGACCGCCGCCTGGTCTCGGTCGGCAATCTCGTCCAGGCCGACCAGACGGCGCTCACCACCATCAACTCGCTCGATCCGATCAATTTCTATTTCGACGTCGACGAGCGGGAGTTCCTCGCCTATGCCCGCGACGCGAGATCGCGCAACGAAAGCCTTCAGGAAGGTGCCGGCGGCCTCGAGGTCACGGTCAGGCTCGCCGACGACATGGAATCGCCCGTCACCGGCAAGCTCGATTTCGCCGAGAACCGGATCGACGAGGCGACCGGGACGATGCGCATCCGCGCCCGGATCCCCAACAAGGACCTGATCCTGCAGCCGGGCCTGTTCGGGCGCGTCAACATGCCGGGCTCGCTGCCCTATCAGGGCATCCTCGTCCCCGACGAGGCGATCGGGGCCGACCAGGACCGCCGCATCGTCTATGTGGTGGACGACGCCGGAAAAGTGTCGACCAAGCCGATCAGGCTCGGGCCCAAGCTCCACGGCTACCGCGTGGTGCGCTCCGGGCTCACCGGCGAGGAGACGATCGTGATCAACGGCCTGATGCGGGTCAGGCCGGGCATCACCGTCAAGCCCGAGCTCGTGACCTTGCCGCCGGAGCAGGCCGCCGACGGGGCCGGTCAATGAGGTTTTCGCACTTCTTCGTCGACCGCCCGATCTTCGCGACGGTGCTGTCGGTGGTGCTGCTGATCATCGGCGGCATCGCCTATACGCAGCTGCCGGTGGCGCAATATCCCGAAATCGCCCCGCCCACCATCGTGGTCAGGGCGAACTATCCGGGCGCCGATGCCGACACCGTCGCCAAGACGGTGGCGACGCCGATCGAGCAGGAGGTGAACGGCGTCGAAGGGATGCTCTACATGTCGTCCTATTCGACCGCCACCGGCTCGATGCAGCTCACCATCACCTTCAGGCTCGGCACCGACCTCGACCAGGCGCAGGTGCTGGTGCAGAACCGGGTGGCGATCGCCGAAGCGCGGCTGCCCGAGGAAGTGCGCCGCCTCGGCGTCGTCACCGCCAAGAGCTCGCCCGACCTGATGATGGTCGTGCACATGCTGTCGCCGGACGAGAGCTACGACCAGCTCTATGTCTCCAACTACGCGCGCTCACGCGTGCGCGACGTCCTGCTGCGCCTCGACGGCGTCGGCGACCTCATCATCTTCGGCGAGCGCGAATATTCGCTGCGCATCTGGCTCGATCCCGACAAGCTCACCGCCTATGGCATGACGGCAAGCGACGTCGTCCAGGCGCTGAGGGACCAGAACGTCCAGGTCTCCGGCGGCTCGATCGGCGCGCCGCCCAACCAGGGCGACAACGCCTTCGAATATACGGTGACGACGCAGGGGCGCTTCGAGAACGCCCGCCAGTTCCGCTATGTCATCGTCAAGTCGTCCGAGGACGGACGGCTCGTCGAATTGCAGGACGTGGCGCGCATCGAGCTCGGCGCCAGGGAGTATGTGACCAACAGCTATCTCACCGGCAAGCCCGCGGTGGCGCTCGGCATCTTCCAGAGGCCCGGCACCAATGCGCTCGCCACGGCGGACGAGATCATCGGGACGATGGAGCGGCTCAAGGCCGACTTCCCGCCCGGCCTCGCCTACCAGATCATCTACAATCCGACCGAGTTCATCTCGGAATCGATCTCCGAGGTCTACAAGACGATTCTCGAGGCGGCGATCCTGGTCGTCATCGTCGTCCTCATCTTCCTGCAGTCGTGGCGCACCGCCGTCGTGCCGATCGTCGCCATACCGGTGTCGCTCATCGGCACATTCGCTTTCCTCTACGCCTTCGGCTTCTCGCTCAACATGCTGACCCTGTTCGGCCTGGTGCTCGCCATCGGCATCGTGGTCGACGACGCGATCGTCGTGGTCGAGAACGTCGAGCGCAACATCAGGCTCGGCTTCGATCCGGCCACGGCGGCGCACCGCACGATGAACGAAGTGGGCGCGGCGGTGGTCGCGATCTCGCTGGTGCTCATCGCGGTGTTCGTGCCCACCGCCTTCATTCCCGGCATTTCCGGCCAGTTCTACCTGCAATTCGCGGTCACCATCGCGGTGGCGACGGTGATCTCGGCGATCAATTCCCTCACCCTGTCGCCGGCGCTGGCGGCGCTGCTGTTCCGGCCGCACGGCCACGCCCCGCCGCGCTTCTTCCTCACCCGCTGGCTGAAGGCGGGCGCGGAAGCCTTCAACGGCGGCTTCGAGGCCGTGTCGGAATATTACGGCAAGGCGGTGCGCTTCCTGGTCAGGAGCTGGCCGGCGCTCGCCGGCATGCTGGCGGTGTTCGCCGTCCTCATCGCCGGCACCGTCTATGCGCTGCAGTCGACGCCGCGCGGCTTCGTTCCGACCATGGACCAGGGCTATGCCATCGTGGTGATCCAGCTGCCGGAAGGCGCCTCGCTGGCGCGCACCGACGCCGTGGTGCAGCGCGCCTCCAAGATCATCGCGGCGACGCCGGGAGTCACCGATTCCATCGCCTTCGCCGGCTTCTCGGGCGCCACCTTCACCAACGCGTCGAATTCCGGCGTCGTCTTCGCGCGCTTCGATTCCTTCGAGAACCGGCTCGAACAGAGCCACAGCGCCAACCAGATCATCGGCGTTCTCTATGCCAGCCTGCAGCAGATCCAGGAAGCCTTCATCATCGCCATCCCGCCGCCGCCCATCCGCGGCATCGGTAATTCCGGCGGCTTCAAGATCCAGCTGCAGGAGCGCGACACGGCCGACGTGCGCCGCGTCCTCGGCCTCGCCTATGCCATGATGCAGGAGGCCAACCAGACCGAGGGCCTCACCGGCGTGTTCACCACCTTCTCGGCCTCGAGCCCGCAGCTCTTCCTGGAGATCGACCGCGACAAGGCGCGCATGCTGAACGTGCCGATCCCCAATATCTTCGACACGCTGTCGATCAATCTCGGCACGTCCTATGTGAACGACTTCAACGCCTTCGGCCGGGTCTACCAGGTCAGGGCGCAGGCCGACCAGCTGCACCGGATGGAACGCGAGGACATCACCCGGCTCAAGGTCAGGTCCGCCGCGGGAGCGCTCGTGCCCTTGGGCACGCTGGTCAAGATCCGCGACGTGACCGGACCGGCGCTGATCCAGCGCTACAACATGTATGTCTCGGTGCCGCTCCAGGGCAATGCGGCGCCCGGCGTGTCGACAACGACGGCGCTCGACCTGATGGAGAGCCTCGCCGCCAGGACCCTGCCGCAGGGCACGTCCTACGAATGGACCGAACTCGCCTTCCAGGAGCGCCAGACCGGCAACACCGCCAGCGTCATCTTCGGCCTCTCGGTGCTGTTCGTGTTCCTGGCGCTGGCGGCGCAATATGAAAGCTGGGTGCTGCCCTTCGCCATCATCCTGATCGTGCCGCTGAGCATCCTCGCCGCCCTGATCGGGGTCAATCTGCGCGGGCTCGACAACAACATCCTGACGCAGATCGGCCTCATCGTGCTCATCGGGCTCGCGGCCAAGAACGCCATCCTGATCGTCGAATTCGCGCGCCAGGGAGAGGAGCGCGGGCTCGCCGCGGTCGACGCGGTGGTCGAAGCCTGCCGGCTCAGATTGCGGCCGATCCTGATGACCGCCTTCGCCTTCATCCTGGGCGTGCTGCCCCTGATGCTGGCGACGGGGCCCGGCGCCGAGATGCGCGAATCGCTGGGCACCGCCGTGTTCTCCGGCATGCTCGGCGTCACCGTCTTCGGCCTGTTCCTGACCCCGGTCTTCTTCGTCGCCCTGCGCAAGGCCTTCCCCTATCGCATCGCGTCGCGGCCGACCTATTCGGAGGCGGTTGCGACCGACAACAAGATCTAGGGGCGTCGTGTCCCTTATCCGTCACGCCGGCATGACGGATAAAGGGAGTGCGCTGCGACATTGCTGTTCGGACAGGGAGATGGCTCACAATGTATGACGGACCGATCATCGACGCGCATCATCATCTGTGGGACTACGGCATGGGCAAGCATCGCTGGCTCATGCCCGCCCCGGGCGCGGTCGAGGCGCTGGGCAGCCTCGAGGCTCTCAGGCGCAACTATCTCGTGGCCGACTATCTCCAGGATGCGGCCGGCCACAACGTCGTGGGCACCGTCCATATCGAGGCGCTGTGGCAGGAGGACGACGCGCTCGGCGAGACGGCGTGGCTCGAGGGCCTCGACAAGTCGCAAGGCGTGGCCCGGCGCTATGTGGCGCGGGCACCTCTGGGCCGGCCGGAGGCCAGCGACGTGATCGCCCGGCAGGCCGCGGTCGAGCGGGTCGTCGGCATCAGGGGCATATTGAGCCACCATCCGACGAAGCCCGAGAAAAGCTTCATCGCGCGCCCCGATCTCGCCTATGACGAGGACTGGCGGCGCGACGTCGGGCGTCTCGGCGAAGCGGGGCTGCATCTCGAGCTCATGATGTATCCCTATCAGGGGCAGGCGGTCGCCGACCTGGCCGAGGCATTTCCCAGGCTCCAGATCATCGTCAATCACTGCGGCAGCCCGATCGACCGCGATGCCGCGGGGATGCAGAGATGGCGCGCCGCGCTGAAGCTGGTGGCGGCGAGGCCCAATGTGGCTCTCAAGATATCCAATCCCGGCGCCTATGACCACGACTGGACGCCCGGCAGCATCACGGCCGTCGTCCATGACTGTCTCGAAGCCTTCGGCGTCGAGCGCGCGATGTTCGGCACCGACTATCCGGTGGCGGCGCTGCAGATGACCTATGCCCAGATCTACGAGAATTTCAAAGCGGCCGTGGCGCATCTCCCCGCAGCCGGGCAGAAAGCGCTTTTCCACGACAATGCGTGCCGCTTCTACAGATTCTGACGTCCAACCGGCAAGGCTTTGATTCTTCTGGCTTTATTTGCAATCCAGGTTATCATTGACTGGCCCGCACAGTACAGTCATGAATACTGGCGCGTGCCTGCCTTAACCAATGAAGAGAGCGGCGCATCCGCCCGCTCCAGGGAGATTGCAAATGAAACCGAGACTGTTCTCTGCTGCATGCTTTCTCGCCGTTCTCTCGCTGCCCGCCGCCGCGGCGGACAGCGTCACCGTCGTCTCGTGGGGCGGGGCCTATCAGGCCAGCCTGCGCAAGGCGTTCTTCGAGCCCTATATGAAGGAGACCGGAGAAAAAATCGTCGAAGAGGAATTCGGCGGCGAGATCGCCAAGATCCGCGCCATGGTCGAATCCGGGAACATCACCTGGGACGTGGTCGAGAACGACGCGATGACGACCATGGCGGCCTGCGCCGAAGGCATCGTCGAGAAGATCGACTGGGACAAGCTCGGCCTGAAGCGTGACGACTTCATCAGCGCCGATGCCAGCGAATGCGTGGTGCCGAGCATCCTCTATTCGACGGTGCTCGCCTACGACACCACCAAGGTGAAGGAGCCGCCGACCTCGGTCGCCGCCTTCTACGACCTCGAGAAATATCCCGGCAAGCGCGGCCTGCAGAAGAGCCCGTTCATCAACCTCGAATGGGCGCTCATCGCCGACGGCGTGCCGGTGAAGGACGTCTACGACGTGCTGTCGACGCCGGAAGGCGTCGACCGCGCCTTCGCCAAGCTCGACACGATCAAGAAGGACGTCGTGTGGTGGGAAGCCGGCGCCCAGGCGCCACAGCTCCTCGCCGACGGCCAGGTGATCCTGACCTCCGCCTGGAACGGCCGCATCTACTCGGCCGCCCATGACGACAAGAAGCCCTTCAAGGTCATGTGGGAGGATCAGGCCCTCGACTGGCAGGGCTGGAACGTGGTCAAGGGATCGCCGGCCCGCGACGCCGCCTACAAGTTCATCGCCTTCGCCGGCCGCGCCGACCGCCAGGCCGACCAGACCAACTACATCTCCTATGGTCCGGGCAACAAGGAGGCGATCGCCAACACCAATCCCGAGATCAAGCCCGAGTTGCCGACGACGCCCGAGAACCTGGAGAAGGGTTTCATCGTCAATGCGACCTTCTGGAGCGACAATCTCGACGCCCTGCGCGAACGCTTCAACGTCTGGGTAGCGCAGTAAGGACCGCGACCGTGGCGGGGGTCCGGGCCCCCGCCATTTTTCGTACTCTCCCAAAGCCATGACCGAGGCCGCCCTCACAGCCGCACCGAGACTGCCGTGGCAGTTCGCCGCCGCCGAGAGAAGGGGGCATCTGCGCGCGGCCATGCTCGTCCTGCCGCTGCTGCTCTTCGTGATCGTCACCTTTGCGACGCCGGTCGTGCTGCTCCTGACCCGCGCCGTCTACGATCCGAGCATCGCCGAGACGCTGCCCGAAACCGTCGCCGCCCTCGCGGGCTGGGACGGCAAGGACCTGCCGGGCGAGCCCGTCTATGCGGCGCTGGCGCGGGACTTCAGGAAGGTCGCCGCGGACAATACCGCAGCCTTCGTCGGCAAGCGCATGAACTACGAGATTTCGGGCATACGCAGCAAGATCATCGCCTCGGTGAACAAGTCGCAGGAATTCGCCGGCCCGCCCTACAAGGAACAGTTCGTCGCCATGAACAAGATATGGGGCGACCGGCTCGTGTGGGCCAAGATCAGGCAGGCGGGAAGATCGTTCACCGATTTCTACCTGCTGCGCTCGCTCGACCTCGAGCGCGACGCCGACAACGCCATCGTGCCGGTTCCCAGGACACAGGCCGTCTATGTCAACGTGCTGGGCAGGACCTTCTATATCAGCAGCCTGGTGACGCTCATCACCCTGGCGCTCGCCTATCCGGTCGCCTTCATGCTGGCGCACGCCCCGGAGCGCCTGGCCAATATCCTCCTGATCTTCATCCTGGTGCCGTTCTGGACCTCGCTCCTGGTGCGGACCACGGCGTGGTTCGTGCTGCTCCAGGACAACGGCCCGGTCAACGGCCTCATCCAGTTCCTCGATCTCTCCGAGGGGCCGCTCAAGCTGATCTTCAGCCGCTTCGGCACGGTGACCGCGATGGTCCACATCCAGCTGCCCTTCACGCTGCTGCCGATCTACGGCGTGATGAAGGGCATATCGCCCTCCTACATGCGCGCGGCGCGGTCGCTCGGCGGCGGCCCGTTCTATTCGTTCCTCCGGGTCTACCTGCCGCTCACGCTTCCGGGCATCGGCGCCGGCTGCCTGCTCACCTTCATCCTCTGCCTCGGCTACTACATCACGCCGGCGCTGGTCGGCGGCGCCGCCGACCAGATGGTGAGCGGCGTCATCGCCTCGGCGATGAACCAGGAGAACAACTGGGGCAAGGCCAGCGCGCTGAGCGCCGTCCTCCTCGTCGCGACCGTGGCGCTGTTCTTCGTCTACAACCGCATCGTCGGCATCGACAAGGTGAAGCTCGGCTGAACATGATGCTCAAACCCGCTCCCTACGCCATGCCGGCCGAGAAGGCGCTGTTCTACGGCGGCTGGATCTTCACCGGGCTGGTGCTCCTGTTCCTGATCCTCCCCATCCTCGCCATCGTGCCCTTGTCCTTCAACGCCGAGCGCTATTTCAGCTATCCGATGCCGGGACTGTCGCTACAGTGGTATCGCGACTTCTTCGGCAACGAGCGCTGGATCGGCTCCCTCATATTGAGCCTCAAGCTCGCGGTCACGGTCACGGTCACGGCGACCGCGCTCGGCACCATGGCGGCGCTCGGCCTGGCGCGGACGCATCTGCCCGGCCGCAGCGTGATCCTGGCCATATTGCTGCTGCCTCTGATCGTTCCGGTGATCGTGGTGGCGGTCGCCGTGTTCATGGCTTTCGGCTATTTCGGCCTGATCGGCACCTTCGCCGGCCTGGCGCTCGCCCATACGGCGCTGGCCACGCCCTTCGTGGTGATCGCCGTGACCTCGACGCTCACCAGTTTCGACTGGTCGCTGCAGCGCGCCGCGCAGGGGCTGGGCGCCGCGCCCGTCACCGTGTTCCGCAAGGTCGTCCTGCCGCTCATCCTGCCCGGGGTCGTGACCGGCGCGCTCTTCGCCTTCGTCACCTCCTTCGACGAGGTCGTGGTGGCGCTGTTCCTGGCGAGCGCCGAGCAGCGCACCCTGCCGAAGCAGATGTTCAGCGGCATCCGCGAGATGATCAGCCCGACGATCACCGCCGCGGCGACGATACAGGTGGCGCTGTCGATCTGCCTGCTGGTCGGGGTCGAGCTGCTGCGCCGCCGCTCCGAGAGGCTGCGCGGCATGACGCCGCGCTGAAAGGGGCGGGACGGCAGGCCTGCATCGTCGCGCAGACGACCGGCGATCCCGGCGTCAGGCGTCGTCGAGGGCGCGGCAATCCTCGGGGGCCCAGCCGATCTTCACCTTCATCCCCTCCTTGAGCGCCGGCCGCCCGGTGCTGTTGGGGATCTTGACGATGAAATCGGACTGCCCCGCCACGGTGAGCCTGGTGCGGACGTGATCGCCGAGATAGATGAGCTCCTCGATGGCGCCGTCGATGATGTTTGCGATGCCGTTGGCGGGATCGATCATCACCCGTTCGGGGCGCAGCGAGAGCAGGGTGCGCTCGCCCTTCCTGGCGACCTTGACCGCCGAGGCATTGACCACATCGCCCGAATCCAGCCGCACGGTGCACGAGCCGTTGCCGCCGATGTCCTGCACGACGCCCGGCAGCCGGTTGTTCTCGCCGATGAACTGGGCGACGAAGGAGTTCTGCGGCCGCTCATAAAGCTCGGCCGGGGTCGAGAGCTGCTGCACGATGCCGTCATTGAAGACGGCGATGCGGTCGGACATGGTCAGCGCCTCGCTTTGGTCATGCGTCACATAGACGACCGTTATCCCCAGGCGCTCATGCAGGTGGCGGATCTCATACTGCATCTGCTCGCGCAACTGCTTGTCGAGCGCGCCCAGGGGCTCGTCCATGAGGACGAGATCGGGATCGAAGACCAGTGCGCGGGCGACGGCGATGCGCTGCTGCTGGCCGCCGGAGAGCTGGCCCGGCCGGCGGTTGCCGAAGCCCGGCAGCTCCACCATGTCGAGGGCGGTCTTCACGCGCCGTTCGATCTCGGCCTTGTCCATGCGGCGGACCTGGAGCGGAAAGGCCAGGTTCTCGTTGACCGTCATATGCGGGAAGAGGGCGTAGTTCTGGAACACCATGCCGATGCCGCGCCTGTGCGGCGGCATCCGGTTGATGGGCTGGCCGTTGAGGAAGATCTCGCCGTCGGTGGCCGGCTCGAAGCCCGCGAGCATCAGGAGCGTCGTGGTCTTGCCGGAACCGGAGGGGCCCAGCATGGTGATGAACTCGCCCTTGGCGATGTCCAGATTGAGGCTCTTAACGACCAGGGTCCTGCCGTCGTAACTCTTCTGCACGTTCACGAAGCGGACCATGGGGTCGCCGCCGGACGCTGAGGCCGTTGTCGTCAATGTCCCTCCCTCGCAGGATCATGGTTCTGGCCCGCGAAGGATAGGCCGGCCCCGCCGAAAATGGAAGCCGCCGCAATGGCCCCTTGTTTGCGGGCGAAGGAAGGCATGATACATCCGCTCGTCCTTGCGTCGTGATCCCGTGACCACACTCTCCGTCGCCGTCTTCATCCTCGTCTATGTCGGCATGGCGCTCGGCCGGGTGCCGGGGCTCGCGGTCGACCGCACCGGCGTGGCGCTCCTCGGCCTCATCGTGCTCCTCGCTTCCGGCGATCTCAGCCTCGACGAGGCGGGCCGCGCCGTCGACATGCCGACGATAGCACTCCTCTTCGCGCTGATGATCCTCTCCGCCCAGTTCGAGCAGTCGGGCTTCTACGGCTTCGTGGCGGCGCATGTGACGCGGGCCGCCCGCAACCCCCGGACGCTCCTCGCCCTTCTCATCGCGGTCACCGGGCTGCTCTCCGCCGTCCTCACCAACGACGTGATCGCCTTCGCCTTCACGCCGCTGGTCTGCGCCGGGCTCCTGCGGCAGAAGCTCGATCCCAGGCCCTATCTCGTGGCGCTGGCGGGCGCCGCCAACGCCGGATCGGCCCTCACCCTCATCGGCAATCCGCAGAACATCCTCATCGGCCAGGCGGGCGGCCTCGATTTCTGGCGCTATATCGCGGTCGCGGCGCCGCCGGCGGTCTTTTCGCTCGCCTGCGTCTATCTCTCGGTCGCCCTCACCTGGAAAAGCGCGCTCGCGGCGCCGGGCACGGCGGAGCCTTCCGACTTCATACCGCTCGACCGTTTCCAGACCGCCAAGGGACTTGCCGCGATCATGGCTCTGATCGTGCTGTTCCTGACACCCTTGCCGCGCGAGCTCGGCGCGCTCGCGGTCGCCGGCATGCTGCTGCTGTCGCGCCGCCTGTCGTCGCGCGAGATGATCGGCGCCGTCGACTGGCACCTTCTGCTGCTGTTCACCTGCCTGTTCGGGGTGACGGCGGCATTCGCCAAGACCGGGCTGGCGCAGGACGGCCTGCACGCGCTGGCGCAGCTGGGCTTCCTGCCGGAGAGCCTCGCCGTCATGTTGCCCCTGACGCTCGTCTCCTCCAACACCATCGGCAACGTGCCGTCGGTCATCCTCGTCCTGGGGCTTCTGCCGGATCTTTCGGACGGCGTCCTTTCGGGGCTGGCGCTGCTGTCGACCTTCGCCGGCAACCTCCTGCTCACCGGCTCCTTGTGCAACATCATCGTCGCCGAGCGCGCACGGGCCGCGGGCGCCGGCCTCGCCTTCGCCGACTTCGCCCGCTCGGGCATCGCCATGACCCTGGCGAGCCTCATCGTCACCGCCCTCTGGCTCTGGGCGACCGGCTATATGCCCTTGTGAAGGCCGGGAGCGGCCGGGCCCGACGTCGTCACGGGGCATCCGGCATGCCGGCAAGCGCCGCCTGCATGCGTTCGGCCACGATCTTGCGGTCGATCTTGCCGGGACCGTTGAGCGGCAGCGCCGCGACGAAGACGATGCGGCGGGGATGGGCATAGGCGGGTCCGTTGGCGAGGCAGAACGACTTCAGCGCCTGCTCGTCCGCCGCGGCGCCGGGCGCGAGCACGACCATCGCCGCCGGCACCCGACCCTTGACGGCGTGCGGCACCGGCACCACCGAGACGTCGGCCACGGAAGGATGGCGCAGCAGCAGGTTCTCCACCTCGAGCGGATAGACGTTCTCGCCGCCGCTGTTGAACATGTCGTCGGTGCGCCCCCTGAAATAATAGAAGCCCTCGGCGTCCCGCGAAAACAGATCGCCGGTCTTCAGCCAGCCGTCCTGCAGCCGCCTGGCGTTGACGTCCGGCAGCCGGTAGTAGCCCGGCGTGACGCCCGGATTCCTGACCCACAGCTCGCCATGGCTGTCGCTGTCGGCGCCGTCGGCGCCGACAAGCCGGATCTCGCCTTCCGGCCAGGCGACGCCGGCGCTGCCATGCGGCGCGCGGCGTCCGTCGAGCGGGGGTCCGATCATCACCGGCCCGCCTTCGGTCAGGCCGTAGCTTTCGCTCACCGGCACGCCGAAGGCGTCCTCCACCTCGTCCATCAGCTCCTTGGGCGTCGGCGCCGATCCGATCTTCAGGCCCTGGAGTGCCGAGAAGTCGAGACGATCGATCAGGTCGCGATGCTGGAGAAGCAGCGTGAACACGGCCGGAACCCCGCCCGTGGCGGTGCAGCGGTACTGCGACAGCGCGGTCAGGAACCGGCGCGGCTCGAAATTCGGCAGGATGACCACCGAACCGCCGCAGTGAAGCATCGGCTTGACGGCGCCGGCCATGGCGTTCTTGTGGTAGAGCGGCACGGCGGTCAGCACGCGGCTGGCGGGGGTCGAGGGCCAGTAGCGCTGCACGGCGCGGATCCACCAGAGCTGGCCGGCATGGGTCAGCAGCACGCCCTTCGGCCGCCCGGTCGAGCCCGAGGTGTAGGGCTGGAAGGAGGGATGATCGTCGGCGATCGGCCCGGGCGCGAAACCCGCAGGGGCCCCCTCGAGCGCCGTCTCATAATCCGCCCAGCCCGCGCGGCGGTCGTCGAGCATGAGCCGCATGCGGCAGCCGGCCGCTTCGGCGATCTCCGCCACATGGCCGTTGACCGGCGGCTCCACCACGGCGCCGCGGCATCCGGCGTCGCGGATGATGTAGTCGAGCGTGTCGGCGCCGAGCTTGGTGTTGAGCGGCACCGGGACCACGCCGGCGCGCATGGCGCCATACATGATCTCGACGAACTCGTAGCGGTTGCCGACCGCCATCGCCATGCGGTCGCCCGGCTCGAGGCCGCTCGCCCGGCAAAGGGCGGCAAAGCGGTCGAGCCGCTGCTCCAGCATCCGATAGGCGACCTCGCGGACCCGATCGCCGAACAGATCGATCATGGCGATCGCGTCGGGCGCGTTGCGGGCGGCGACATGATTCCAGTAGCCGAGATTGTTGGCGCGCGGATCGCCGGCCGGGAAGCCTTCGAGGATGTGGCTGGTGGTCATGGGAGGCCTCAATGGGATCGTGGTGGAAGGGCGGCCGCCGCCGCGCCGGCGATGCGGCCGCCGACGAAGCACTCGGCGATGTTGCCGCCGGAGAGATAGAGATGGCCGAAGACGCTGCCGATCTCGCCCGCCTCGTAGAGCCGCGGTATCGGCCTGCCGAAGGCATCGAGCACGCGCTGGTCGGCGTCATGGGCGGGACCGCCCTGGGTGTTCGAGACGATGGGCCAGATCGGCGCCGCGTAGAAAGGCGGCTTCGCGATCCGCATCATGCTCGATGCGGGCCGGCCGAAGCGCTCATCGCCGCCCGAGGCGCACATGCCGTTCCAGCCGGCAACGGTGCGCTCCAGCCGCGCCGCGGGAAGGCCGAGCTTTCCGGCAAGCTCGGCAATGGTCGGCGCTCCGGTCAGGATCATGTCGTCGAGGCCGGCCGGCGTCGCATTGCCGAAACGCGCCGAAACCTCCGCGTCATGCCAGGTCGGCGCCGACAATGGATAGAGCGCCCGGCCGGCGGAATCGACGATCAGATAGGCCGGCACGCGCGGAAAGGACTGGCTTGCGGGATCGAACATCTCCATCGCCCGGTGGCCGGTGTCCTGCATGTAAGGTTCATATTCGTTGCCGAAGCGCTCGCCGCCGCCGTCGACGAGGATCCAGCTCATGCGCACGTCCTCGCGCGGGCGGGTGCCGGGGACCCAGTCCGGCAGGCGCTTCAGGCGGATGCCGAAGGGATAGGAGGGGTCGGGATGGCGGAAGCCGTAGGAGCCGTGATAGTGCCACAGATGCCACAGCGACGCGCCGGCCGCCTGGGCCATGCGCAGGCCGTCCCCGGTATTGGAGCGCACGGCGGCGGACATGACCGGCTTCAGCGGCCAGAACTGGCGCTTCAGTCCCTCGTCGGCCTCGAAACCGCCGCAGGCGAGCACGACCGCCCTCTCGGCATGAAGGGGGCCCTGCGCCGTCTCGACGCCCGCGACCTCGCCCGCCTCGACGATCAGCCGGTTGGCGGCGAGGCCTAGCCGCACCTCGATGCCCGGCCGCAGGGCGACATTGTCCATGACCAGCTTGAACAGGCGCGCGCCCGCCGGCGAACCCCTGACCGTCGGGAAGGCGGCCCGCGGCTCGAAGCCCGGTATGTCGTCGACATAGACGAAGCCGAAGCCGTCATGGCCGGGCAGCGGATAGTTCCCGGCATGCGGCTTCACTCCCGTGGTGATGCCGACCGCGCGCCCGAGCGCTGCGACATAGGCCGGCATTTCGGCCATGCCACGGGCCAGCCGCTCGAGCACATCGTCCGGGGTGGTCCCGGCATTGGTCGCCTTCAGATAGGCGAAGGCTCTGGCGGGGTCGCCGGCGACGCGGATGCCGCCGGCCGAGCAGACTGAAATGCCGCCGGGATCCGGCTGCTTGTCGATCAGGAGCACGCGGGCGCCGGCGTCGCTCGCGGCGATGGCGCTGACGGCGCCGGCAAAGCCGTAGCCGACGACGATGACGTCGTGGGCGGCGCTCATGCCAGCACCGGATCGAGCTTGCGCAGTCCAGAAACGAGGTCGGAGACCTGCGCGGCGAGAATGGCGCGGCCCTTCTCGGCGGTGGCGAGCGTCGGATCGCCGCGCGCCCCGGTCTCGCTGTAGCCGGGCGATTGCTGGTCGCCGCTGAAGCGCGTCGGCCGATAGAAGACGGTGTCGGGCTCTTCGGCGGCATGGCCGTAATCCTGCCGCGCCCGGTCCATGCGCACCGCGGCCGCGTCGATGGCCAGGATGAGAGACGTCTCATGCTCGTCGGCATGGCCGCCGAACTTCTGACCGAGCAGGGACTCGCCGGCCGCGCCGAGGCGGCGGATATGGGCGACGGCGATCCGCATGCCATGGCGGGCCTGCAGCTCGCGCACCACGATCTCGACCGGCCCTTCAGTGGACACGCCGGTGTTGACGATGGAGATCGCGCGCGCGCCGTGCAGGATGAAGGGCTCGATCACCTCGGTCAGCAGCGCCATGAAGGTCTCGGCCTTGAGATGCTGGCTGCCGGGATAGGCGGTGAAGGCCGGGTAGTAGCCGAAGTCGACGACCGGCGCGACGAGCACCGGCAGTTCGGCGGCAATGCCGTCGCAGAGCGCCCGCGCCAGCATGAAATCCGTCTTGAGCGGCAGATGATGCCCATGCTCCTTGGCGCGCGCGCCGATCGGCACGACGACATGCCGGCCTTCCTCGAGCCGCCGCCCGGCCTCCGGCCAGGTGAGATCCTCGAGCCACTCGCCCTTCACAGGAAGCGCTCCAGGAACACGCGCACATCGTCGGCCCACAGCCGCGATCCGGTGCTTTCGAACAGATGCCCTTCCATCGGGGTCAGGCCGAAAGCCGGATAGATCCTGGACCACACCGTCTTGCCGGTCGGGGCGAGCGCCGCCGCAAGCTCGCTCGTCGGGCGGGTGCTGTAGTCGTTCCCGGCCTGGATGAAGAAGATCGGCCGGGTGAGCCTGAGCGCTGCTTCCGTCATCAGCCGCCTGAGCGCCGGCGTGCGCTCCCAGTTCATCGCCGCCCCGGCGAATTCGACGGCGCAGCGGAAGCGGGGCGCCTTCGCCGCCGAGAGCAGCGTGTTGATGCCGCCGAAGGAGGAGCCCATGACCCCGATGTGGTCCTGGCGTATCTCGGGCATTTCCGCGATCACGCTAAGCGCCGCAACGACGTCGTCGCTCTCGCGGTCGAGCCGGGCGGAGACCTGCGCGTCGTATTCGGGCGTGCCGAATTCGGCGCTCGCCTCTTCCCGCCAGCCCGGCCCCGTGGAATTGCCGTAGCCGCGCCGGTGCGGCAGGAACGAGGCGATGCCCCACGAGGCCAGGAGCGCGGCCGCGCCGGGGCGGCAGACGTCGAAGGTGCCCTTGTCGATGCCGCTGCCGTGGTTGCAGATCATGGCCGGAAACGGACCCTCGCCCGGCGGCAGGAACAGATAGCCCTTGAGCTCGTAGCCGGCATTGGAAAAGCCGATCTCGCGCGGCGCCACCGGCAGGCCGGCGAGGCTCAGATGGGCGAGGCCGTTGGCCAGGGGCGCCGCGTCATCCTCGAACACCTGGCGCGAGAACCGGCGCGTCGCCGCCCGCATCTTGTCGCGGACGGCCGAAAAATCGGGGCTCGCGGCGCGGGCGTCGAGATCGGCCTGATGGGCGGCACGGTCGGCGAAGCCGCATTCCCAGATCACGTCGGGCTGATCGGGTCCGTCGCCCGCGCCGATGAAGATGCGGCCGGCCGGCAGGCCGATCGCCACGCGCACCGCGCTCGCCTGGCGGCGGATGGCCAATACCTCGTCCCTGGACGTGCCGGCGAAATAGTGAGTGCGTTCGACGATCATCTCTTTCATCCCGGAAAATGGCAGCGCACCAGCCGCGGGCCGGCGCCGTCCTGCTCCAGTGGTCGCAACTCGGGATCCTCGCTGCGGCACCGGGCGGCGGCGCGCGGGCAGCGCGGATGGAAATGGCAGGCGGGCGGACGGTCGACGGCGCTCGGCACCTCGCCGGAAAGGCCCGCGGCGCGCGGCTGGCCGAGCACCGGCTCGGGGACCGCGGCGAGCAGCGCCTGGGTGTAGGGATGCTGCGGGCGGTCGAACAGGTCGGCCTCCGGCGCCTCCTCGACGATACGGCCGAGATACATCACCGCCACGCGCCGGCTGACATGGCGCACGGCGCCGAGATTGTGCGAGATGAAGACGATGCTGAGCGAGAGCCGGTGCTGGAGCTCGGCGAGCAGATTGAGGATCTGCGCCTGCACCGAGACGTCGAGCGCCGAAGTGGCCTCGTCGCAGATCACGATCTTCGGCCTGGCGGCCAGAGCCCTGGCGATGGCGATGCGCTGGCGCTGGCCGCCGGAAAATGCATGCGGATAGCGCCCGGCGCTGGCGGCATCGAGACCGACGAGCGCCAGCATCTCGGCGGTCCGCTCGGTGATGGCAGGGCGCCGCAGACCGAGCGGGCGCAAGGGCTCGGCGACGATGTCGGCCACGCGCATGCGCGGGTTGAGCGACGACATCGGATCCTGGAACACCGCCTGGATGGCGCGGCGATGCGGGCGCATCGCGCGCTCGCGCAGATCGGTGACGTCGGTGCCGAGGAGCTCGATCCGGCCCGCCGAGACGGGCAGCAGCTTCAGCATCAGCCGCGCCAGGGTCGACTTTCCGCAGCCCGACTCGCCGACGATGCCGAGAGTCTCGCCGTGGCGCAAAGCGAGGCTGACGCCGTCGACGGCGCGCAGCACGCCGCCGGCGGCGGCGAAATTGCGCGCGACGCCCCGCAGCGACAGCACGGTCGGGGTGCCGGTCATGGCAGCCCTCCCGCCAGCATGTCCTCGGCGCGGTGGCAGCGCGCAAGCCGGCGCTCGCCGAGCGCCCTCAGCCGCGGATGCCGCTCACGGCAACGAGCGACGGCCAGAGGACAGCGCGGATGGAAGCGGCAGCCGGCGGGCACGGCCTCGGGCGCCGGCATGGCGCCGGGGATCGAGGGCAGCGCCGCCGCCTTGCGCCGCACCGTCGGCGTCGCCGCCATCAGAAGCCGCGTATAGGGATGGGCCGGCCCGGCGAAGAGCGGCGCGATCGGCGCCGTCTCGACCACCTCGCCGGCATACATCACCACCACCCGGTCGGCCATCCGGGCGATCACGCCCATGTCGTGGGTGATCAGCAGGATCGCCGCACCTTCCTCGCGGCGCAGCGTCGCCATGAGGTCGAGAATCTGCGCCTGGATGGTGACGTCGAGCGCGGTGGTCGGCTCGTCGGCGAGCAGCAGCCGCGGCGCGCAAGCGAGCGCCATGGCGATCATCACGCGCTGGCGCATGCCGCCCGACAGCGTGTTGGGATAATCGTGATAGCGCGCCGCCGGGCTTGGAATGCCGACCCGGCCGATGAGGGCGACGGCGCGGTCGCGGGCGGCGGCGCGCGGCAGAGCGAGCTTCTCGCGCAGCACCTCGGCGATCTGGAAGCCGACGGTGAGCAGCGGGTTGAGGCTGGTCATCGGCTCCTGGAAGATCAGGGCGACGCGGCGGCCGCGCAGGTCGCGCATCGCCGCTTCGGCGAGCGTGGTGAGCTCGGCGCCGTCGAAGCGGATCGAGCCCGAGGTGATCTCGCCCTGGGCGCCAAGCAGCCGCATGACGGCGAGCGCGGTCACCGACTTGCCCGATCCGGACTCGCCGACCACGCCGACGATCTCGCCGGGCCCGACCTCGAGGCTGACGCCCGACAGCACCTCGCGCCGGCCGCGCGCGCCGTGAAAGGCGACGTGAACGTCGTCGAGGGCAAGCAGCGGCCCGCTCATCGGCCACCCTCCAGCCGCGGATCGAGAGCGTCCCGGAGCCCGTCGCCGAGCAGGTTGAAGCCGATGATGGCGATGCCGAGCACGATGCTGCCCGAGACCGCGAGCATCGGATCGCTGCGCAGCTCGGTCAGGCCGTCGCGGATCATGCCGCCCCAGCTCGGGATCGGCTCCTGCACGCCGAGGCCGAGGAAGGAGAGCGTCGCCTCGGCCATGACGATGAAGCCGACGCCCACCGAGGCGCGCACCAGGATCGGC
Source organism: Parvibaculaceae bacterium (assembly GCA_050246735.1). Classification (GTDB taxonomy): domain Bacteria; phylum Pseudomonadota; class Alphaproteobacteria; order Rhizobiales; family Aestuariivirgaceae; genus Taklimakanibacter. Next base: position 301,198 of record JBFWVM010000003.1, read on the forward strand.
GCCACCATGTTCGGCCACAGATGCCGCCAGAGGATGACATGAGTCGGCGTGCCGGCGACGATCGCGGCGTCCACGAACAGCTCGTTGCGCAGCACCAGCACCAGCGAGCGGGTGAGCCTGGCTATGCCGGGCCACCATACCAGCGACAGCGTGACGATGACGGTGAGCACGCCAGGCCCCAGCATGGCGGCGATGAGGATCGCGAACACCATCTCGGGGAAGGCGAGCACGATGTCGACGATGCGCATGATGACGCCGTCGACCCAGCCGCCGAAATAGCCGGCGACGGTGCCGAGCACGACACCCAGGGCCAGGGTGATCATCAGCACCGAGAAGGAGACCAGCAGCGATATGCGCGCACCGTAGATCAGGCGGCTCAGTATGTCCCTGCCGAGATTGTCGGTGCCGAGCAGGTTGACCGCGTCCGGCGGAGCCCAGGTGTTGAGCAGGCTGGTCTCCGAATAGGAGTGCGGCGCAAGCAGGGGCGCGAACACCGCGGTGAGCACGACCAGCGTCACGACGGCGCCGCCGATCACGGCATTGCGCTGGGCCGCGAACCGGCGCCAGAAGCCGGAGCCGTCGGTCATCGCGGAAGGCGAGGCCGTGGCGCTCATCGCACGGCCATCCGGGCGCGGATGCGCGGATCGATCACGGCGTAGAGGATATCGACGGCGAGATTGATCAGCGCGAAGAACGCGGTGAACAGGAGCACAACCGCCATCGCCACCGGGTAGTCGCGGGCGAAGATCGAATCGATCGCCAGCCGTCCGAGGCCGGGTATGTTGAACAGCGTCTCGACGACGACGGTGTTGCTCAGCAGCCCGCCGAAGATGATGCCGGCCGAGGTGATCAGCGGCACCAGAGTGTTGCGGAAGGCGTGACGGTAGATGACCAGCCGCTCGCGCAGGCCCTTGGCGCGCGCGGTGCGGATGAAATCCTGGTGCAGCACCTCGAGCATGAAGGTGCGGGTGAGGCGGGCGATGTAGGCGGCGCTGGGGATGGCCAGGATGACCACCGGCAGCACGGCCTGGGCGAAGGTGCCCCAGCCCGCCACCGGCAGCAGGTTGAGCTCGATGCTCAGCAGGTAGACCAGGAAGGTGGCGACGGCGAAGTTCGGGATCGACAGGCCGGCGACCATGAGCACCATGATGCCGGTGTCGGCGGCGCTGTTGCGGCGGATCGCCGCCTGGATGCCGGCAAAGGCGCCGAGCGGCAGCGCCAGCAGGATCGAGGCCAGGGCCAGAACCGGGCTGATCATCAGGCTGTCGGCGATCACGGAGGTCACCGGCTGGCGCACATAGCGGTAGGACAGGCCGAAGTCGCCATGCGCGAGGCCCGAGACATAGACGACGAACTGCTGCCACAGCGGCTTGTCGAGGCCGTAGTCGTGACGCAGGCGCTCGGCCATCTCGACGTCGGCGGAGTGGTCGCTCAGCATCACGCCGACGGGATCGCCGGGCAGTGCGTTGGTGACCAGGAAGGCGAGCACGATGGCCGCCGCCAGAACCGGCACGAGCCTCAGAAGCCGATTGAGGGCAAAGCGCAGCATGGCGGCGGCCTTCGCGGCTATTCGATCGTCACACCCTGGAAGCTCGAGAAGCCGAAGGGCGTGATCGTCGCGTTCTTGACGTTCGGCTTGCGCAGCGCCAGCACCGCAGTCGTCGGCAGCGGGATCGAGCCCCAGTCGGCGAGCAGCACCTTCTCGGCCTGATGATAGAAGTCGTAACGCCTGGCATCGTCGGTCGAGGCGCGCGCCTGGTCGATCAGCCTGTCATAGTCGGCGTTCTTCCATTTCGGCCGGTTGTAGGGGCTGGCGCCGTACCACATGTCGCCGAGATAGCTCATGGCGTCGGGATAGTCGGCCGTCCAGGCCCACGGGAAGAAGGCGACCTCGCCGGCGTTCATGGCCTTGATGTGGGTGGCGCGCTCGACGATCCTGACGTTCACCGGCATGCCGAGCACGCGATTGAACTGATCGGCGAAGTAGGTCGCTTCCGCCTTGTTGGGCTCGGTCGTGGTGATGTCCACCGGCGGCAGGCCCTTGCCGTCGGCGAAGCCCGCCTCGGCCATCAGCTTCCTGGCGCCCTCGGGATCGTAGGCGAGCTCGGGCAGCCCCTCCTGATGGCCGGGAATGCCGGGCGTCACGAAGCCGTTGGCGGGGAAGGCGGCGCCGCCATAGAGTCCCTTGATGATGCCGGCGCGGTCGATGGCCAGGGAGACCGCTTGGCGCACGCGGATGTCCTTGAACGGCGCGTAGAGGTTCTGGTTCATGCCGAGATAGCGGACCTGGGCGCGCGGCACCTCGATCAGCTGGTCCGTGTAGCGCTCGTCCTTCAGCACCTTGCGGAACAGGCCTTCATAGACGTCGACGAAATCGAGCTCGCCGGCATCGTACTGGGCAAGCGCGGTATCGCCGTCCGGCACGATCATGAAGGAGATGCCGTCCACCTTGGGCGCGCCGCCCCAATAATCGGGATTGGCGGCGAGATCGACCGAGACGCCGCGCTTCCATTCCTTGAAGGTGAAGGGTCCGGTTCCCGCCGAGACCTTGTTGAACCAGTCGGGACCCTGCTCGGCGACTATGCCGCTGTCCATGAACAATATGGGATAGATCGGGAACAGCACGTCGAGCTTGGAAAAGACGATGTCGATGGTGTGGTCGTCGACGATCCTCGCGCCGGCGAGCTCGGCCGTCTTGCCGGACTTGACGTCGTCGGCGCCCTGGATGTTGGCGAGATAGGGCACCGCCAGACCGCCTTTCGATCCAGGCGCCAGCAATGTCTCCAGCGTGTATTTGACGTCCTTGGCGGTGAAGGGACGGCCGCTGTGGAATTTGACTCCCTTGCGCAGGTGGAAGCGGAAACCCTGCTCGCCTGAGAGAGGCTCCCAGCTTTCGGCCAGCATCTTCTTGACGCTGCCGTCCGGCTCGACTTCGGTGAAGCCCTCATAGACGTTCTTCAGGATGCGGCCGGCGACGATCTCCGACACGGTGATCGGATCGATCTGCGCCGGATCGGCGACCACGTTGAGGCGGAAGGTCTTCGCCTCCACCGGCCCTGAAAAGGCGATGGCGGCCGCCAGGAGAAACCCGGCGCAGGCAAGAAGCGGCTTGCGTAGCATGATCGTTACTCCTCTCTCGTCGTCGTTACCGGATGCCGGTTTCATCTCACCGGAATCTCATATTGCCAGCCGGTCCGCGATGCGCGGGGCATGATCTGCTCCAGCGCGGCGACGAAACGGTCGATCTCGTCCTCGTCGTTGTAATAATGCACGGAGGCCCGCACCATCCGGTCGAGCCCGCGCGCGGTCATGTCGATCAAGGTCGATTCCCTGGTCGAAACGGTGACGTTGATCGCCCGGACGCGCAGCGCCTCGCGCACGGCGTCGGCCTCCATCCCGGCGATGGAGAAGGTCACGATGCCGCATTTTTCCCGGCCCTGATCGTGCAGCGAAATCCGCCCCATGCCGGCGAGGCGTGCCCGCAACCGCCCGGCCAGATGCCTGATGCGCGCAAAGGACGCCTCGATGCCCTGCGCCAGCGCGTAGTCGACCGCGACGCCGAGACCGATGCGGCCGGCGACATAGCTTTCCCAGGTCTCGAAGCGGCGGGCGTCGTCGCGCATCACATAGCGCTCAGGGGTGATCCAGGTCGCGGCATGATCGTCGAGAAAGGGCGGGTCGAGCCTGTCCAGCAGCGCCTTGCGCACATAGAGAAAGCCGGTTCCGCGCGGACCTCGCAGATATTTGCGGCCGGTGCCGGAGAGCATGTCGCACTGGATCTCGGCGACGTCGAGCGGCATCTGTCCGCATGACTGACAGGCGTCGAGCAGGAAGGGCACGCCGGCCGCGCGCGCCAGCCGGCCGATCCCGGCGGCGGGGTTCACCAGGCCGCCCGACGTCGGCACATGGGTGACGGCGATCAGCTTCACGTCGGGGCCGATGGCGCGCTCCAGGGCGGCCAGCGAAAGCTGGCCGGACTCGTCGTCGGGCACCGCCTCGACGGTGACGCCGACGCGCCGGGAAAGGTGCAGGAAGGCGATGAAGTTGCTCGAATATTCGGAGCGAGAGGTCAGGATGCGGTCGCCTGCGCGCAGCGGCAGGCTGTAGAAGGCCATGTCCCAGGCGCGCGTCGCGCAATCCAGAAGCGCGATCTCGTCCGCCCGCGCATTGAGCAGCCGGGCGAGCGCGTCATAGGTGTTCTCGATCGCATCGACACGCTCCCCATAGGCCTCGTAGCCGCCGATGCGCTCCTCGAGCTCGAGATGGGCGGTGACCGCCTCGGTCACCGCCCGGGGCGGCAGCGCCGCGCCGGCATTGTTGAGGTGGAGCACATGATCGACGCCGGGCGTCTCGGCCCTGACCCGCGCCACGTCGATCGGAGATACGGGGCTCATGATTTCACGCCCCGCCGCCGGGTCAGGGCCGCGGCGAGGTCGCGGCCCGCTTCGGCGACGTGGGGCTCGAACACGGTCAGCGCCGCGTCGATGTCGCCAAGCCGGCAGGCGGCGAGCAAAGCGCGGTGCTCGGACTGGGATTCCTCGGCATTGTGGAGCGTCTCGAGCTCGATGCGCAGATAGCGGTCGGCGGCATCGTACTGCTCGCCGATGGCGCCCAGCAGGCGCTTGCCGGCGCCCGTATAGAGACAGAGATGGAACTGGCGATTGAGATCGACCCAGCGGCCGACGTCGCGTTCGCGGTCGAGCGCCGAGATGAGGGCGTCGGCGCGCGCCAGGGCATCATCAGGCATGGCGGGCAGCGACTTGCGCAGCGCCAGCGATTCCAGAGCGAACCTGATGTCGAAGGTTTCGATGATCTCCTCCACCGAAAGCCTGGCCACCACCGCGCCCTTATAGGGCAGGAACTCCACCCAGCCCGCGGCCTCGAGCATCCGCAGCGCCTCGCGCACCGGCATGCGGCTGAGACCCAGGGCGGCGGCGATGTCGTTCTGGAGCAGCGGCTCCCCCTCCTTGACGGCGCCCGAAGCGATGGCTCCCCGGATGGTCTCCAGGGCGAACTGGAACGCCGTCTTGGGCGTGGGGCGATCCGCGGCGAAGTCGCGGATGACGGAGGCCGTGTCCATGCGGATATTGGATCCAATCCAGCTCTCCTTGTCAAGACGATAGTCGGCGGACCGGCCCCGCGTTCCGCGGGGACGCAGAGCACCCGGGGCTCGCCTGGCCCGTGGAGCTGTGCTAAGGCGCAGGCCCGAAACCAGAGCGGGCGTGCGGCCGGGAACCGGCCGCATCTTTGACCCGCTCTTATTGTTGGACCGATGGTCCAGGCTCCGGATGGTCCGGTGGCCGGCCCTTGTTCCTCAACCCCGACCTGGAAAGACCGGCGCACAATGAACCTGCGCAATATCGCCATCATCGCCCATGTCGACCATGGCAAGACCACCCTGATCGACCGGCTGCTCGCCCAGTCGGGCGCCTTCCGCGACAACCAGAAAGTGGCCGAGCGCGCCATGGATTCGAACGACCTCGAGCGCGAGCGCGGCATCACCATCCTCGCCAAGGTGACGTCGCTCGTCTGGAAGGACACCCGCATCAACATCGTCGACACGCCGGGCCATGCCGATTTCGGCGGCGAGGTCGAGCGTATCCTCAACATGGTCGACGGCGCCGTCCTCCTGGTCGACGCCGCCGAAGGCCCCATGCCGCAGACGAAGTTCGTGCTGCAGAAGGCGCTCAAGATCGGCCTCAAGCCGATCGTCGCCATCAACAAGATCGACCGGCCCGACCAGCGCCACGTCGAAGTCGTCAACGAGGTGTTCGATCTCTTCGCGGCGCTCGACGCCAGCGACGAGCAGCTCGACTTCCCCATCCTCTACGGCTCCGCCAAGCAGGGCTGGATGGCGGGGAAGCCGGAAGGCCCGCAGGATTCGATGGCGCCCCTGTTCGACATGGTGGTGCGCCATGTGGCGCCGCCCGAGATCGAGGACGGCCCGTTCCGCATGCTGGTGACGACGATCGAGGCCAACCCGTTCCTCGGCCGCGTGCTCACCGGCCGGGTGCGCTCGGGCTCGGTCAGGGCGAACCAGCCGGTCAGGGCGCTCTCGCGCGACGGGCGGGTGATCGAGCAGGGCCGCGTCTCCAAGGTGCTCGCCTTCCGCGGCCTCGAGCGCCAGCCGGTGGACGAGGTCCAGGCCGGCGACATCGTCGCCATCGCCGGGCTCACCCAGGCGACGGTGGCCGACACGATCGCCGATCCGTCGCTCGGCGCGCCGATCGCCGCCCAGCCGATCGATCCGCCGACCCTCACCATGACCTTCCGCATCAATGACGGGCCGCTCGCCGGCAAGGAAGGCGACAAGGTGCAGAGCCGCGTCATCCGCGAGCGCCTCCTGCGCGAGGCGGAAGGCAATGTCGCCTTGCGGGTCACGCCGTCGGCCACCGAGACCGACGCCTTCGAAGTGGCCGGGCGCGGCGAACTGCAGCTCGGCATCCTCATCGAGACGATGCGGCGCGAGGGCTTCGAGCTCACCGTCGGCCGGCCGCGGGTGGTGTTCCGCACCGACGAGGCGACCGGCCAGAGGCTCGAGCCGATCGAGGAGGTGACCGTCGACGTCGACGAGACCTTCACCGGCATCGTGGTGCAGAAGCTGTCGGAGCGGCGCGCCGAGATGAAGGACATGCGCCCGTCGGGCGCCGGACGCCAGCGCATCGTCTTCCATGCCCCGACCCGCGGCCTCATCGGCTACCAGTCGGAGCTCCTGTCGGACAGCCGCGGCACCGCCATCATGAACCGCATCTTCCATTCCTATGCGCCCTATGTGGGCGAGATCCCGGGCCGCCACACCGGCGCCCTCATCTCGAACGGCGACGGCGAGGCGGTCGCCTATGCGATCTTCAACCTGCAGGACAGGGGCGCGATGTTCATCGATCCCGGCACCAGGGTCTATGCCGGCATGATCATCGGCGAGCATACGCGCGGCAACGACCTCGAGCTCAACGTGCTCAAGGGCAAGAAGCTCACCAACGTGCGGGCCGCCGGCAAGGACGACGCGGTGCTGCTCACGCCGCCGATCCGCATGACGCTGGAGAAGGCGCTCGCCTATATCGGCGAGGACGAGCTCGTCGAGGTGACGCCGCGGTCGATCCGCCTGCGCAAGACGCTGCTCGATCCGCATGAGAGGAAGCGCGCCAGCCGCGCCAAGGAAGCCGAAAGCGCGGCGTAGGCTCGTTGCCGGTCAGACGACGGCGAGATCGAAGTCATCGAAGATTGCCGCGAGCTCCGAACGATAGCCGACCAATGGCTTTTGCTCCGCCGGATGCAGTTTCGGCAAGCCGCGATCGAACACGACGATATTCGTTTCGCCATTGAGTCGCGAATCGTAGATCATGCCGTCGGGCCGCATGTCGTGACGCCATATCGCACGGGCCCAGATGCGCGCCAGGTATTGCGACCGGGCGCGGACAACATCTGTCGGGATGCCCATGCGGATCAAGCCGTCACCCCGCAAGTCAACAAGGTTCAGGACTTGTTCGACGCGCAATTCGGCACAGATCCAGGATTCGAGCTCTTTCCATCGACAGGCAGCGGGTAAGACCGTCCATCGCCCTGATCACGCAAGATCGTCTCGGCGAAGCAGACCTTGATTGTGCTGCCAAGATAGACGACGGCGTAGCGCGCCGGAGGGTCCAGCATGACCTGCGGGTCGCTGAAGCGGCTGGGCCCGTAACCATATCCCAGAGGATCGGAGTGCTGACGCCCATATATCCGGAACCATTGCTCACCGGGGCGGAATTGCGCAAGTACAAGCGGCCTGGAAACGAAGTTTCGCGGCGGCCGCACTCCCGGCATTATGAGAAAGTGCCGGATCTGATCGATCTTGCGACGGCAATGATCTCCGCAGCGGGGCCGCTGCGCAGCGCGTCGAGCCCACGTTTTCCATCGAACTCAGGATGCTCGGCGAGCAAGAACCGATACACGGACCACGGATGTCCGCCCAGCGCCTCGAACAGCTCGGGGAGTCCCGGCAACAGCTCGCCCGATCTGGAGAGCTGCCATTTCGGAAAGCGGATGCCACGCTTTGGCCCTTCAAGCCCGAGGATTTCATGCCGCTTGCGTTTGTTGTTCACCGTCTCGCGCGTGGCGCCTATCTCATCAGCGAAGGCATCTGCCGACAGCATGTCCTCTCCGCCCAGGATATCGGCGATGCGCTCCGCACCACGCTTGCGGGCGGCTTGCAGGGCCGCCTCGGACGTGTTGAAACTCTCCGGAGCTGCCGAAGCGACGGCTATCCTCGGTTGAGGTTGCCGCGGATCGATGACGACAGTCATCCTGACCGGTTTGTTGGACCTTTCCGCCTTCCTGGCGGCCAGATCCAGATCCCGCAAAAAATGCGTCGTCTCGAACGGTCCCGGATCCAATCTCTGCACCAAGCCCAGAAAGGTAGGCTTTGTGGTCCGGGGCCCACGCGACTTGCTGAATTTTCTCCTGGTGACGGCCATCCTGGGCAACTATCTAGTCATTTTCGTCATGTTTGTCAAGTCTGTCAGACGGCAGCCGCTATATACTCGAAAATCCGCGCCATCAGGTTGTCGCCGAATGGCGACGCCGTTAAAATCCGCTCGAATGCGCAGCATGACGAGACGACATGACCGACCCTTACGAAACCCTGGGCGTCGCCAGGACCGCCTCGGCGGAGGACATCCAGAAAGCCTATCGGCGCCTCGCCAAGAAACATCACCCCGACCTCAATCCGGGCGACAAGAGTGCCGAGGAGACGTTCAAGGACGTCTCGGCGGCCTATGATCTCCTGGGCGACCCGGAAAAGCGCGCCCGCTTCGACCGCGGCGAGATCGACGCGCAGGGCGTCGAGAAGCCGCAGCGCCGCTACTACCGCGATTTCGCCGAGCGCGGCGAGGCGGGGCCGTTCGCCTCCGACCAGGGCTTCGCCGACCTCAACGATGCCGACATCCTCTCGGAGATCTTCGGCCGGCGCGGCGCCAACCTCAAGATGCGCGGCGGCGACGTGCGCTACCACCTGGCGGTCGATTTCCTCAGCGCCGTCAATGGCGCGAGACCGCAGCTCGCCTTGCCCGACGGATCCGAGATCGCCGTCACCATCCCGCCCGGCACGCGCGACGGACAGGTCCTGAGGCTCAAGGGCAAGGGCCGTCCCGGCTACAATGGCGGCGAGCCCGGCGACGCCCTGATCGAGATCGAGGTCAGGCCGCATCCGTTCTTCACCCGCAAGGACGACGACATCCATGTTGAGCTGCCGGTCTCGCTCGCGGAAGCGGTGCTGGGCGGCAAGGTCAGGGCGCCCACGCCTTCGGGCGCCGTCATGCTGAGCGTGCCCAAGGGGGCCAATAGTGGCACCGTGCTCAGGCTCAAGGGCAAGGGTGTCGCCAGGGCGAAGGGCGGCCATGGCGACCAGTATGTGACGCTGAAGGTGATGCTGCCGGACAAGCCCGATGCGGAGCTCGAGGAATTCATCGCGCGCTGGAGCAAGGCTCAGGCCTATGACCCGCGCCGGACGATGGAGGTGTGAGCATGGCCAGGAAGAGCGCCGTTTTCGTCACCGCGCGCTATGACGAGACGATGCTGCGCGAATGGGCGGCGGCGGGATGGATCTCCATCGGGGAAAGCGAGGTCGGCGCGCCGCTCTCGGAAGCCGACGAGGCGCGCTGCCACCTCATCTGCGATCTCAAGCACGATATCGGCGTCAATGACGAAGGGGTCGACGTGATCCTCAGCCTCATCGACCAGATCCACGGGCTGAGGCGGGCCTTGCGCGAGACGCTCGACCACACGAAGCGCGGGCGGTAATCGTCATTCTTCCCGGTAAGGCCCGCCGGGGCAGGGCATGCCGCTGGCATAGTCGGTCGCCACGCCGCCCAGCGACGAGAAGATCTGCGGCATGTCGCGGGCGCAGTCGAAACCCGCCGCCGTCTCGTCGGCGCGCTGGCGCGCCACCGCATTGGCGTCGGCATATCTGGTGTCGACATAGGCGATGTGGCAGGCATCCCTGCCGTCGAGTTTCGTGACGACGAGCCAGTTCTGCTTCACCGGCCGGCCTTCGCCGGCGGCTTCGGTGAACCAGCGCAGGATGGTGGCAAAGGGCTTGCCGTTCCGCAGGCGCCATTCGACGCGGGGGCCGAGCGAATTGAAGGCGCCGAAGGTCTGCATCGAGGCGCATTGCGCCGGGGCCTCCCTGCCGAAGCCGACATAGCTCCTGAGATCGCCTTCCCAGACGCGCACGTCATAGCCGGCGATGCCGGGACACGACCATTCCGCACCTTCGCCCTCGTCCTCGAACAGCGCCAGCTTCTCGCATGTCTTCAGATCGAGGTCGCTGTAGAGGCTGGTGATCTCGGCGGCCGCGGCGGGCAGCGGCGCCAGGGCCAGGCCTATTGGAAGGACCAGTCTTTTCATGTCATGTAGTCCCATCGTTCCTGTCACGGAGCATTCCGCTCATGCGCATCGATGCCATATCGGCCGGCCGGAATCCACCGAAGGAAGTCAATGTCATCGTCGAGGCGATCGAGCGGGCCGGACAGCGAAGGTGACGCGCGCACAACTCGTCATGGCCGGATGCTGACGCCGGCCATCCAGCCGTGCCGGCGAGCAGCCGCCTGGGAGAGAGGTGGACGGCCGCCTCAGGGACCTCAGGGACGGCCATGACGTGGTGGAGTGGCTGGAGTGCCTGGCACCGGCTCCCGAGGGTGTGCCCTTTGCCTACATCTCCGGCACGGGGATGGACTTCTGGGCGCAGGCGGCGCGTACGGTGTTGTGCAGGAGGCAGGCGATGGTCATCGGGCCGACGCCGCCCGGCACCGGCGTGATCGCGCCGGCCACCGCGGCGCAGGAGGCATAGTCGCAGTCGCCGACGAGCCTGGCCTTGCCGTCGCGCTCGATGCGGTTGATGCCGACGTCGATGACGCAGGCGCCGGGCTTGATCCAGTCGCCCTTCACCATCTCCGGCCGGCCGACGGCGGCGATCACGAGATCGGCGCGGCGCACGACGGCGGGCAGGTCCCTGGTGCGCGAATGGGCGATGGTGACGGTGCAGTTCTCGGCGAGGAGGAGCTGGGCCACCGGCTTGCCGACGATGTTGGAGCGGCCGACGACCACGGCCTCGAGCCCTTCGAGCTTCCCGCCAAGGGCGTCCCTGGCGAGCATCACCGAGCCGACCGGCGTGCAGGGGACGAGCGAGTCCTGGCCGGTCGTCAGCTTGCCGGCATTCACCACATGGAAGCCGTCGACGTCCTTCGCCGGATCGATGGCGTTCAGCACCTTGGTCGAATCGATCTGCTTCGGCAGTGGCAGTTGCACCAGGATGCCATGCACGGCCGGATCGCGGTTGAGCTTGTCGACGAGAGCGAGAAGCTCCGTCTCGGAGGTCGACGTGTCGAGCCGGTGCTCCCAGGAATTCATCCCGACCTCGACCGTCTGCTTTGCCTTGTTGGCGACATAGACCTTGCTCGCCGGATCCTCGCCGACCAGCACCACGGCGAGGCCGGGCTTGAGCCCGTGTTTGGCCCCGAGCTCCTGCACCGCTTTGGCGATGCGGGCGCGCAGGCCCGCGGCATAGGCTTTTCCATCGATGATCTTTGCGGTCATGGGCTTCGGTCCTGAATGAGAGTGGTGAGTTTGCTGCTGAGGGTGGCGGGGTCTCCGGCGATCCTGACCGTCTTCAGACGGTCGCCGGCGCCGGCGACGATGGCAAAGGCCCGTTTGGGCAGGTCCAGGGCCCCGGCCAGAAGCTCGATAGCGGCTTCGTTGGCCCGGCCTTTTTCCGGTGGCGCCCTGACCTTGAGCTGAAGCGACGGTCTGCCGTCGGCGCCGGCGCGGAGGCCGGCGATGCCTGGACGCGCCGCCCCCGGCGTGACGCGGATGAAGAGAAGGACACCTCGCTCATCGGGCTTGAAGGGATGGAGGCTCACGCCAGGAGCCGCGGCCCATATTCCCACAGCAGGCTGCGGATGAACCAGATGGCGATCAGCGCGATCAGTGGCGAGATGTCGAGGCCGCCGAGATCGGGGAGGAGGCGGCGGATCGGACCCAGCACCGGCTCGGTCAGCCGGTAGAGGGCATAGCGGATCTGGCGGACGATGTCGTTATGGCCGTTGATGATGTTGAAGCCGATCAGCCAGCTCATGACCACCGCGGCGATGATGATCCAGGTATAGATGTTGAGAATGAGGTCGATCAGGTTGAGGATTGAGATCATGCACGGCCTCTGAAGGGGTTCCGGTGAGATTTAGAGGCCCGAGGCGCCCGGCGCAAGGCGGACACCAGCTTGACAGGGTGGTTTCCGGACCCTACACAGCCCCGTCTCGACGGAAGGGGCAGTAGCTCAGTTGGGAGAGCGCGGCGTTCGCAATGCCGAGGTCAGGGGTTCGATCCCCCTCTGCTCCACCAATCCCTGTACATAATTGAAATCAAGGCGAAATCGGCAACGCTGCGCGTTGTGCCCTAACGTCAATCCTCTTGCGGGATCGTCTCGCCCTCCAAGCTACTTGATGGCGCCCGACATGAGGCCGCGGATGAAATATTTCTGGAAAGCAATGTACAGGATCAGCATCGGGGCGCTGGCGATCACCATGCCCGCCATGGTGAGCGGTACCTGGTTGTTGTAGCGGCCCTGGAAGACGCTGATGCCGGCCATGAGCGTGCGCTTGGCGTCGTCCTGCAGGAAGATGATGGCGATCAGCAGGTCGTTCCACACATAGAGCGAGTTGACGATCACCAGCGTGGTGATGGCGGGAAGCGACAGGGGGAGCACGATCTCGCGAAGGATGGTGAAATGCCCGGCCCCGTCGATGCGCGCCGATTCGAAGAGCTCGACCGGCATGGCGCGGAAGAACGTGGCGAGCAGATAGACCGAAAAGGGCGTGACGAGCCCGGCATAGATGATGACGGCGCCGTAATAGGTGCTGATCATGTCGAGCCGCGTGTACAGCACGAACAGAGGAACGATCATCACCACCGGCGGGACGGCCATGAGCGACGTGCTGAGCGCCAGCAGCGCATCACGCCCGCGGAAACTCATGCGGGCGATGGCGTAGGCCGCCAGGCACGAAACGGCGGTGCTGAGAAGCACGGAGCCCGTCACCATGATCAGGCTGTTGCCCATCCACGAGAGAAACGGGCTGTCCACCAGGACGGCGGTGAAATTGTCGAGCACGGGCGCGTGCGGCAGGCCGAGCTTGTCGACGGCATACTCGCCCTCGCTCTTCACCGCCGTCATGATCATGAAAAGCGTGGGCACGAGAGCGAGAAAGGCGGCGAGCCCAAGCACGCTCTGCCTGAGGGCATCGCCGGCAAAGCTTGAAAGAGAGGTCCGGGCCACCGCTCACGCCTCCTCTTCGCGAGCCCGGCGGCGCGCCCGGAACAACGGAAAAATGAGGAGGACCGAAACGAGAAACAGGAGGACCGAGGCCGCCGCCGCGATGCCGGGCAGGCTGGAGCGGATCAGCGCGTTGAAGATGTAGAACTCCACCACCATGGTGGAGGTTCCGGGACCGCCGCGGCCGCCGCCGATGATATAGACATAGGCGAAGACCGCCGCGAGCATGGTGATGACGCTGACGACCACATAGAATTCGATGACGCCGCGCATCTGCGGCAGGATGACGTGCCACACGCGCTGCCACCAGTTGGCACCGTCGAGCCTGGCCGCCTCGATGACCGCTTCATCGAGGCTCAGCAGGCGGGCCAGGAAGAGGATGATGCCCAGAGCGGATTCGCGCCAGATGATGAGGATCATCACCGTCCACAGCGCCACGTCGGAGGAGCCGATCCAGTCGAGGGCGAGGAAGTCGAGGCTGAGCCAGCGGAGGATCTCGTTCACCGGCCCGTTGAACTGAAACATCCGCTTCATCACCACGGCGATGATGGGGACCGCGAGCACATAGGGCACGAAGACGATGACACGGTAGAACCGCCAGCCGGCGACGCGCTCGTAAAGAAGAACCGACACGATCAGCGAGGCGACGACCATGACGGGAATGGCCAGCACGAGCTGGAGATTGTGCAGGACCGAGTCCCAGAACACCGATTGCGAAAGGATGAGCTGGTAGTTGCGCAAGCCGATCCACGGTCCGTCGATGCCGCGCACCATCTTGAAGCTGAATTCGAAGATGCGGACGAGCGGATAGCCGAAAACGAAGGCGAGCAGCGCGACGAGCGGCAGGACATAGAGGTAGGGAACGGCCTTCGCCGCGCGGGATTGGCTCATCGCCCCGTCATTTGCCCGAATTGCGTCAGCCGGCGAGATCGGCGGCCCATTTCCTGTAGTTTTCCACCATGTCGGGGTTGAAGTCCCGCCATTCCCCGGCGACCTTCGAGGCAAGCTCGCCGGCCTCGGCGCCGGTGATCTCGCCCGCCACCACCTGCTGGGCGGTGGGCAGCAGGGCCTGCTCGTAGAACTGGCCGGGCACGAGATTGGAGACATAGGGGATGTTCGGCGACAATCCCCATTTCTGCCACATGCCGCGCACCGCTACGTCGGTGATCACCGACACGTCGAACGTCGTGTTGGCCGGAATCCAGCCGGTCTTCTCATGCATGGCCGTGAGGCGCTCGGGAGACTGCAGGTATTCGAGGAAGGCCGCGGCGTCCTCCGGCGTCTTGCAGCCGCTTGAAATGCCGAGGCCCTGCGCGTCATTGATCGGCTTTCCGGCGAGCTTGCCCTTGCCATAGACCGGCATGATCATGATGCCGATGCGTCCCTTCGTCTGCTTGCTGTCGGCGGGCAGCCGCGAACCGATCGAAAGACCCGCGCCGACCTTCCCGGCGACGATCAGGTCGATGCCGGGATAAAGCTCCGTCGAGGACATCTCCGAATTGAGGAAACCCGCCTTTTTCAGATCCTCGAGCCGCACCCAGTGCTCGTGATATTTGGGGTCGGTGAAATCGCGGGCGCCGGTGAACAGGTCTATGACCTCGCTCACGCTGTCGACGTTCTGCGCCAGGGCCTGGCCGAAATACCATTCGCCCCAATAGCCGTCCTGGATGCCGCCGCCGACCGGCGCCACGCCGCTCGTCTTCAGCTTGTCGCAGGCGCCGAGGAAGTCATCCCATGTCGCGGGCGGGGTGTCGGCATCGAGGCCGGCCTTGTCGAAGGCGTCCTTGTTGTAGATCCACAGCATCGGCAGCGGATACCAGCCGACGCGATAGGTATTGCCGCCGAAATTGCTCAGCACCGTCGGCGACGACGCCTTGAGGACATCGTCCTTCACGAGACCGTTCAGCGGCTTCAGATAGCCGAGCCATACGCTCTCCATGTGATAGATGCCGTTCCACAGGAACTGGATGTCGGGCGCCTTGCCGGCGGCGGCCGCCGTCTGGAACTGCGAAATGACGACGGCGGTGTCCTGCAGCATCGGCGTCACCGTGGCGGCGGTGTAGGTCTTGACCGATTCATCGACGAAGGCCTGAAGGCCCGGCAGCTCCTGCTGGCCCCACCACCACATGGTCAGCGTCTTGCCCTGGGCGGCGGCATGCCCGGCGGACAGGGGGGCGCCAAGCGCCGCAGCTCCGGCGAACGCGGCGGTCGTCTTGATCAGGTCGCGGCGGCTCATGCCGCCATTCGGGATTGCCTTGGTCATGGTCTCAACCGTTCCTTCCTCTCACGCATTGCGCTTTGTGCCTTATCGTCGCGTCCCTCGAAACCGGTCAGAACGTGCTCATCAATCCGCCGTCGACGACCAGCAGCTGCCCGGTCATGTAGCGGCAGTAGTCGGAGGCCAGGAACACGACGGTCCCCGAGACATCCTCGGGCACTCCGCTGCGTCCCAGCGGGATCTTGCGGCGGTTCACGTACCATTCGACAAAGTCGGGCGTCGTCGTCTCGTCGACGCCGTTCACCACCGACATGGGCGTCGCCATGAAGCCGGGCGCCACGGCATTCACCAGAACGTTGTGGCGGCCGAGCTCGACCGCCATCGACCTGGTGTAGGCGATGATGCCGCCCTTGGCGGCGTTGTAGGGCCCGCAGTCGCCGCTCGCCGCGAAGCCCTGAATGGAGGCGATGTGGATGATGCGTCCGCCGCCCTGCTTCACCATATGCGGGGCGACGAGCTTGCTTCCCATGTAGACGGCTTCGAGATTGACGGCGATGGTCTCGCGCCATGTATCGAGCGTGTCGTCGAGAATGGTGCGGGTGGGCGGATTGACGGCGGCGTTGTTGACCAGCACGTCGATGCGGCCGAGCCTGGCGACGACGTCCGCCACGGTGCCGCCATAGACGTCGTAGTCGGTGACATCGAAGCCATAGGGCACCGCCCGGCCGCCCTTCCGCGCGATCTCGTCGGCGACCTTCGCCATCGTTTCGGGATTGCGTTCGGCGAGGACGACCGTCGCGCCCTCCGAAGCCATTTCCAGCGAAACGGCCCGGCCAAGCCCCTGGCCCGCCCCGGTCACGAGGCAGATCCTGCCCTCTAGGAGTCCCATGCCGCTCGCCTGCCGCTCATCGGGATTTCAAAAAATACTATAATTTGGGCCGGCGGCCGGTCAACATGCAAAGTGCGCGGGCCGCGGATCATGCGTCGAACAGGACCTTCCAGGCGGGTGCGTATTTCGCCACCTTGGCGGGATCGAGGGTGACGCCGATGCCGGGCGACATCGGGATCTCCAGATAGCCTTCGGCGTCGAGCCTGAAAGGCTCGGCCAGGATGCCGTCGACATAGGCGCTGCCGCCGATGAATTCGACCACTTCGGTCTGCGGCATGGCGGCGGCGATCTGCAGATCCGCGGCGACGCCGATGGCCGTGTTCCAGCCATGGCCGACATAGCGGACGCCGAATTCCTCCGCCATCCAGGCGATGCGCCGCTGCTCGCTGATGCCGCCGACCTTGGTCACGTCGGGCTGGACGATATCGAGCGCGCCGCGCACCAGCCACGGCGTGAAGGATTGCCGGCGCGTGAGCACCTCGCCGCCGGCGATCGGCACCGGGCTCTGCCGGCGCAATTCGACGAACTCATCGATCGCATCCGGCTTCAGCGCTTCCTCGAACCAGCCGACATTGTGGTCCTTGAGCATGCGCGAGGTGCGGAGCGCCCATTTCAGGCCCTGCGGCCAATAGGCGTCGCTGGCGCCCGCATCGACGAACAGCTTGGCATCCTCGCCGAGCCCCTCGCGCGCCGCCCTGACGATCGCCTCGTCGAGCTTCGCATCGTCGCGCCGTCCGAAGGGACCCCAGCCGATCTTCAGCGCCCTGAAGCCCATCGCCCGGCAGCGCGCGGCCTCGTCGCGCATGCGACCGGGCTCCTCCATCAGGATGGAGCAATAGGGCATCACGCGCTTGCGATAGATGCCGCCGAGCAGCCGCGCGACCGGCTGGCCCAGCGCCTTGCCGAGCACGTCCCACAGGGCAATGTCGATGCCGCTGATGGCGTGGGTCAGCGTGCCGCCACGCCCCATCCAGAACGTATGCTGATGGAGCTTCTCGCCGACGCGCTCGGGCTCGATCGCGATCTCGCCGCGATAAAGCGGCTCGAGCACGCGCAGCGCCGCCTCCACCAGGCCGCCATTGGTGAAGGCGCTGCCATAGCCGGTGATGCCGGCATCCGTATGGACGGCAATCAATGTGTGCACCGAATCCTCGGGACGGATCTCGTTCGACCAGCCGCCCTTGGGCGTTTCGCCCAGCAGGGGTGCCGCGACGATCGAGCGTATCCTGATGTCCTGCATAGTCATCGTCTCGTTCCCGTTCGTACAAGCCTCAGCGCACGACCCGCTTGAGGAAGGTGCGGGTGCGCTCGTTTGCCGGCGCGTCGAGAACGGCCTGCGGCGGCCCCTCTTCGACGATCAGGCCCTGGTCCATGAAGATCACGCGATCCGCGATCTCGCGCGCGAACTTGATTTCGTGGGTGACGACGATCATCGTCATGCCTTCCCGGCTCAGGTCCTTCATCACGTCGAGGACTTCGCCCACGAGCTCGGGGTCGAGGGCGCTGGTGGGCTCGTCGAAGAGCATGGCCCTGGGCGACATGGCCAGCGCCCGCGCGATGGCGACGCGCTGCTTCTGGCCGCCCGAAAGCTCGTCGGGATAGTGCGTGGCGCGATCGGCAAGACCGACACGGTCGAGAAAGCGCCGGGCGATGTCCGTCGCCTCCGCCTTGTCCATCGCAAGCCCGAAGACGAGGCCCTCGGTGACATTGCCGAGCGCCGTCAGATGCGGGAACAGCGCGAAATCCTGGAACACCATGCCGAGCTTGCGGCGAACCTCGACGATGCGCCGCTCGGGATGAAGGCGCATGGTCCCGTTCTCGACGTCGTAGAAGACCCTTTCGCCCTCGATGCGGATTTCGCCGGAGGTCGGCTGCTCGAGGAAATTGATGCATCTGAGAAGCGTGGATTTTCCGGAACCGGAAGGCCCGATGATGCAGGTGACCTCGCCCTTGGCGAAGGAATGATCGATGCCGCGCAGGACCTCGATCCGGCCGAATCGCTTGGTGATGCCGATGAGGCTGATCATGCGGCCCGGCGGGCCGCGTGGCCCGTCTGCATCCGCTTCTCGAGCCATTTCACCAGGAGCGCCGCCGGATAGCCGACGGAGAGATAAAGGATGCCGGTCACAGTATAGATGGTGAAATACTGATAGGACCGCGCCGAGATGATCTGGCCCGTGAAGGTCAGCTCCTGCACGGTGACGACCGAGGCAAGGGCCGTGTCCTTGAACAGCGAGATGAAGTAGTTGCCGAGCGTCGACGTCACGATCCGCAGCGCCTGCGGCAGGATGATCCGCCAGAAGGCGCGGGCGCGCGTCATGCCGATGGTCGCGGCGGCTTCCCACTGGTTCTTCGGCACGGCCACGATGCCGCTGCGATAGACCTCGCTCATATAGGCGGTGTAGTTCAGCGTCAGCCCCACGACGGCGGCGACGAAGGCGTTGAGATTGATGCCCATCGCCGGCAGCACGTAGTAGATGTAGACGAGCTGCAGCAGCAGCGGCGTGCCGCGAATGACCTCGACGTAGAAGCCCGCCATGCCCCGCACCAGCCGGCTTCCCGACATCCGGCAAAGCGCCACCGGAATGGCCAAGATCAGCGCGAGGACGATGACGATGACGGTCAGGGTGACGGTGAGGAGCAAGCCCTGCAGCAGCGCCAGCCAATACTGGTTGACGACGTCGACGTTGAAAAGCTGCATGGGCCGGCCGACCTCCCTGACGGTGCGACCGGCCGGAACCGGTCGCGCTTGTCGCGATGGCTTAGCGCGCATCCCGGCGAAGTGGGATCACTTCGCCGAAAAGGATTTGCTCTAGTTCAGCGGGAAATATGTCAGGTTGCGGTTGCTGAGGCCATATTTCTTGAGAAGGGCCGATACGACGCCGGCACCCCAGAGCTCGTGCAGGGCGACGCCGTAAGCCACGCGCAACTGGCAATCGGCGGGACGGACGGCATAGCGCGCATAGCCATAGCCGTATTTGAAGATCAGTTCCTGCGGCACCGCGACGCCGCTCACGATCTCGATCGGCGAGGCGGGATTGGCCTTCATGTAGTCGAGGACCTTGACGTCGTCCTCGAGAATGACGTCGACCTTGCCGGTGCTTATTCCGGCGAACTCCGCCGCGTCTTCCTGGAAAGGCGTCACCTCGACCCCGATCGTGCGCAGATATTCATCCGCCGCCGATCCGGCAATGGCGCCGACCTTCTTGCCCTTCAGATCGTCGAAGGACTTGATGCCGGCCGGGTTGCCCTTGGGCGTCACCAGCGCCGGACCATACCACCAGGCGGGGCCGGTGAAGGTGACGACCTTCAGGCGATCAGGCGTCTGATGAATGTTCGAGGCGACGACGTCGATGCGGTTGGAGGTGAGCATCGGGATGAGCTGTCCGAACGGCGCCACCTCATATTTGATGTTGTCGATGCCGATCCAATGGAGCGCAGCCTCGTTGATCTCGACATCGAGGCCCTCGGCCTTCTTGGTGCCAGGATCGAGACTGGAATAGGGCGGGCTGGGGCTGATGCCGAGAGTGATCCCCTCGCTCATCGCCTTGGCGAGCGAGCCGTCGCCGCAGTCCTTGAAATTGGGAACGCCTTCGATCTGCTGCGCGAAAGCGGGCGTGGCCATCATCAGAAGGACCGCCGCGATAATGCCTCGTCTGGTTCTCATGCGTTTTCTCCCTAAAAGGCTTGCTCTTTGTCCGTCGTGATTGTCGTCAAGCGGACGACCGGGGGCGCCGCTCACTCAAAAATTATCATACTTTTCTTCTCCGTCAATGAATCTACGGCATATTTTTCCCTATGCCTTGCCTCATTTATCATATTTTATGGCTTGCGCCCGTTCGTGCCAGAGGTTACCCAGCGAGCGCGCGAGAACGCCTCCCGGCATTTCAGGAAAGGTCCAGCCGTGAAGATCGAAGCCGTCGACTTCTTCTATCTCGCCATGCCCGTCATCACCACCGAGGGAGACGGCAGCCAGGACGCGCTTCTGGTCAGGGTCGCCGCCGGCGGCATCGTGGGGTGGGGCGAGTGCGAGGCTTCGCCCCTCGTCTCCATAGCGGCCTATGTGGCGCCCATGTCGCACGGCGCCTGCCGGCCCGTGCGGGCGGCGGTGGAAGGACAGGATATCCGGGACCCCCGGGATATCGCGCGGATCGCCCAGGCGATCGAACGGGACAGCATGGACCTGCTCCAGGCGCCGCATACCTGGTCCGGCATCGAAATGGCGCTCTGGGACATTCTCGGCAAGGCATCGGGCGCGCCGGTGTGGAGCCTGCTCGGCTACGAGAAGGCCGCCAAGAAGCTGCCCTATGCCTCCGTCCTTTTCGGCGACACGGCCGAAGACACGCTGAAACACGCCAAGGCCATCCGCGCGGCGAATTTCCGCGCGGCCAAATTCGGATGGGGGCCGATCGGGCGCGGCACTGTCGCCGAGGATGCCGCGCAGTTCGCCGCGGCGCGCGAGGGCCTGGGGCCTGAAGGAATCCTGCTCGTCGATGCGGGGCAGATCTGGGGAGAGGACGTCGAGGCCGCTGCGGCGCGCCTGCCCTATCTCGAACAGGCGAACGTGCTCTGGCTCGAGGAGCCTTTCAACGGCAGCGCCTATGAAGCCTATGCGGCGCTCGCTACCCGCAGCCAAAAGGTGAAGCTCGCCGGCGGCGAGGCGGCCCACAATATCCACATGGCGCGACATACGATCGACTATGGCAAGGTGAGCTTCATCCAGATCGACTGCGGCAGGATCGGCGGCATCGGACCGGCCAAGGCGGTGGCCGATCATGCGGTGGCGCGCGGGGTCACCTATGTGAACCACACATTCACATCGCACCTCGCGCTGTCCGCCTCGCTGCAGCCCTATGCCGGCCTCGCCGAGCACCGGATCTGCGAATATCCCGCCGCCCCCAAGGCGCTCGCCCGGGAAATCGCGGCAAATCCCATTCTTCCCGATGCCAATGGCGAGATTTCGGTTCCCGATGGACCCGGACTCGGGATAGACATCGACAGGGCCGCGATCGGGAAATACCTTGTCGATGTGGAAATATCCGTTGGGTGCAAGCCGCTCTTCCGTTCCGCCGGGCTGGACTGAGCCCGCGCGATGAGCCAGGCGGACGCGGAACCGCGCATGGCGAGAAAGCCCGGCAAGACCCACGGCGATCTCGTGGGACTGAAGCCCAAGGGCATTCAGGGCCGGGTGATCAACAGCCTGGGCGAGAGCATCGTGCGCGGCATCTATCCGCCGGGCAGCCTGCTGCCGCGCGAAAGCGAGCTGATGCTGTCCTATGACGCGAGCCGGACGTCGATCCGCGAGGTCATCAAGGTCCTGTCGGCCAAGGGCCTCGTCGAGACGCGCCAGAAGATCGGCACGCGCGTGCTGGACCGCGGCAGCTGGAACATCTTCGATGCCGACGTGCTGCTGTGGCATCCGTTCGACAATCCCGATACCGACATCCTGAAGGACCTGATCGAGATGCGCCAGCTGGTCGAACCGCCGGCGGCGCGCTTCGCGGCGACGCGCGCCACGCTCGACGACATCCTGCTCATCAAAGCCAGCGCGGAAACCATGCGGCAGTCGATGGACGACATGACCGCCTATGCCAGGGCCGACGTGCAGTTCCATATGGCCGTGCTGCGCGCATCGCAGAACGCGATGCTGCATCGCTTCGCCCATATCGTCGCGAATTTCCTGCAGATCAGCTTCACCATCCAGCAGGAGGCGCTCGACACGCGGGACAATCCGATCGAGGACGATTGTGAAAACCACATGAAAGTGTACGAAGCGATCAACCGCAACGATCCCGCCGCCGCCGAATCCCTGATGATGCAGGTCGTGCTGCACGGCAAGGCATCGCTCCAGAAAGCCCGGCGGAACATCAGGTTCTGAACGAAGCGCCGAGGAGAGCGGATGGCCATGTTCGATTTCGATGCCGACCGCTTCGTGAAGATGACCCCAAATCAGCTTGCATTCGGCGGGAATGTCGGGCTCGATATGTCATACAAAACGACGGAAGGGTGTGCCATGGCGACTTCGGACCATTACGAGATCTTCGACCAGCGCTTCGCGCGGCTGTTCAACAGCAACGCGCAGGTCGACAAGCTCCATACCGGCTGCCGCTGGGCCGAAGGCCCGGTCTATTTCGCCGCCGGACGCTATCTCGTCTGGTCGGACATCCCGAACGACCGCATGCTGCGCCATGACGAGACGTCGGGCGCGGTCAGCGTGTTCCGCCAGCCGGCCGGCAACAGCAACGGCAACACCACCGACCGCGAAGGCCGGCTCGTCACCTGCGAGCATGGCGGTCGGCGCGTGAGCCGCACCGAGCATGACGGCTCGATCACCACCCTTGCCGACAAATGGCGGAACAAGCGGCTCAACTCGCCCAACGACGCGGTGGTGAAATCGGACGGCTCCATCTGGTTCACCGATCCCGCCTACGGCATCGACACCGACTATGAAGGCAACAAGGCCGAGAGCGAGATCGGCGCCTGCCACGTCTACCGCATCGACCCGCATAGCGGCGCGGTCGAGGCGGTGATCACCGACATGGTGCGGCCGAACGGCATCGCCTTCTCGCCCGACGAGAAACTCCTCTATGTCGCCGACACCGGACGCACCCACGGGGCGCAGAACCCCGCCCATATCCGGGTGTTCAAGGTCGGCAACAAGGGCAGGCTCTCGGGCGGCGGCGTCTTCGCCGACTGCACCGCCGGCCTGTTCGACGGTTTCAGGCTCGACACCGAAGGGCGCATATGGACGAGCGCCGCCGACGGCATCCACTGCTACGAGCCCGACGGCACGCTGACCGGCAAGGTCAAGGTGCCGGAAGTCGTGGCCAATTGCGCCTGGGGCGGGCCCAAGCGCAACATGCTCTATATCTGCGCAACGACGTCGCTCTATGCGGTCCGCCTGATGGTCAACGGCATCAAGACCTGTTGAGGTGAACGCCCATGCCCTTCGTCAATATCCGCATCGTCAGGGAAGTCATCGCCGCCGATCCCAAAGGCAAGAAAGCCGAGATCGGCAAGGCCGTCACGGAAGCAATCACCCGGGCCACCGGCCTCGGCAAGAACGACGTCTGGGTCGTCTTCGAGGAAGTGGCGGCGCGCGACTGGTATGTCGGCGACACCGACGTCGAGACGCTGCGCGGCGAGAGATGAGAAAACGGGGAGGGTTGCGGCCCTCCCCGTCACAATTTCCGCCGGGTACGCAATACCCTATCCCGGCCGCGGCCCCGCTTCTTTCACCCTCGCGAGCCTTGTCCCCAATGATCGCTCAGCGAAGTTTCCAAATAGCTAAAAATCGAAGCTTTTCAGTTGGTTAATAGTTGATGAAGAAGCTTGCTCCTGCCTCAGGGGAAGAGTCAAGCTGCCGCAAGGGAAGACGCCTTGGGCGCAAGCCACAGATCGAGGAAGCCGGCGAGCCAGCGGCGCACCGGCGCGTCATGAAGGATCTGGCCGGCCAAGTGCTCGGCGCCGTTCTGCGCGCCCTTGAGCGTGAAGCGGTGGGCGCCGGTGACCGCCCAGCGATGCATCATGAGCCGCGTCACCTCGGGGTGGAACTGCAGGCCATAGGCAACGCCGCCATAGCGGAAGGCCTGGTTGGCGAAGGTCTCGCCGGTCGCCAGAAGCTCGCAGCCCCGGGTCAGCGTGAAGCCCTCGCGATGCCAGTGATAGACGGTGCCTGGCCAGTCCCCGAGCCTTCGTCCCGCGTCGGTGGCGGCGAGCGGGTAATAGCCGATCTCGACGAGCCCGTCCGCATGCGGTTCCACCGTGCCGCCGAGATGGCGCGACAGCATCTGGGCGCCGAGGCAGATGCCGAGAAAGGGCTTCTTTTCCTTCAGAGGAACGGCGATCCAGTCGGTCTCGGCGCGGATGAAGCCGTCGCAGTCATTGACGCTCATCGGGCCGCCGAAGATCGCGGCTCCCGCATGCTCCGCCAGCGTCTCGGGCAGGGCATCGCCCAGGCAGGGCCGGCGGATATCGAGCGCATAGCCTTTTTCCTCGAGCATATGGCCCACACGTCCCGCGGAGGAGGTCTCGGAATGGAGGATGATCAGGATCTTGCCGGAAGCCATGATTCGCGAGGGTGGCATGAAGTGCCGCCCGAGGTCGAGAGGCGAGCCCTTCTCCCTCAGCGCGCCTTGGCTGCGCCCATTGCACGCCTGATGACGGGAAGGATCACGCGGCGGGGCGCTCCGCGCATGGCATAGGCGGCGAGCTTGTTCATCGTCCCCGGCATCACCAGCCGCTCGCCCGCCTTGAAGCCGGCCCAGCCGGCCTGGGCGACGGCCATGGCGCCTTTCGGCACCACCCGGCTCAGGGCGCGCGCCTGCTTCATGCCGGCGCGGCGCTGAAAACCGGTGTCGACCGGGCCGGGGCTCAAGGCCGTCAGCGTGACGCCCGTCCCTTTCGTCTCCTCATGGAGCGCCTCGGTGAAGGACAGCACGAAGGCCTTGCTGGCGAAATAGACGGCCATGTTGGGACCCGGCATGAAGCCCGCGGTCGAGGCGACGTTGATGACGCCGCCCGAGCCCCTGGCGATCATCCCGGGCAGGAAGCGCAAGGTGAGATCGGTCAGCGCGCGGACATTGAGATCGATCATCTGCAGCTGGTCCTCGCGCGCGATCTCCACCGCCTTGCCGATCAGCCCGTAGCCGGCATTGTTGACGAGGACGCCGACCTCGAGCCGGCGGGCCTCGAGCTCGTCGGCCAGCGTCTGGCCCGAGCCGGGCTTGCCCAGATCGAGCACGATGACGGTGACCGGCACGGCATAGCGGGCGATCACCACGCCGCGCACGCGATGCAGCTCGGCCTCGGTGCGCGCCACCAGGATTAGCGGATGGCCGTCGCCGGCCGCCACATGGGCGAAGGCTTCGCCGATGCCGCCCGAGGCGCCGGTGATCAGAACTTCCGGTAGGGAAGATTTTTCGCCCATCACCCTCTGTCTAGACGGCAATTGGGGCGGAGAAAAGATGCGCCGTGACTCCGCGCGCCTCGCCCGCGCTGCGCGGGCAACGAGCAGGTCAGCCGAGGCCCAGCTTCCTGCCGGCGGCGAGCGCCACGGGGCTCAGCGCGCCGGCGTCCCTGGCGATGACCTCGGCCAGCTGCCTGCGCATGCGCGGATCCCAGAAAGACTTGATATGGTTTGCCGTTTCCGCGACGGCCTGGTCTTCGGGATAGGTCGCGAAGGCCCTGGCGATCTGGTTGGCCATGCGCTTGATGTCCTTGAACTGATCCATGGGGTCGGGGTCTGCCTGCTCAATGAAAACACACGATGCCGTCGGCGGCGCGGCACGCCAGCGTGATGCCGGCGGCGCGGGCCAACTGCAAGGCGAGGCCGGTCGGCGCGGAGATCGTGACCAGATGGGCTATTCCCGTCTGGGCGCATTTCTGCACCAACTCGAAGCTGCAGCGGCTGGTCATGGCGACGAAGCCCGTCCGCCGGTCGAGACCCTGGCGGATCACGGCGCCCAGCAGCTTGTCGAGGGCGTTATGACGGCCGATATCCTCGCGCGCCAGCAGGATCCCGCCCGTGGGGCTCACCCAGGCCGCGGCATGGACCGAATGATTGAGGCGGTTCATCGGCTGATGCGCGGGAAATCCGGCGAAAGCCTTGAGCGCGGCGGCCGGATCGAGCGTGAAGGCCGGGCGGACCGGCCTTATCGGTTTGACGACGTCGGCGATGTCCTCGACGCCGCACAGGCCGCAGCCGGTGCGGCCTTCGAGGGCGCGGGCGGAACGCGGCTTCAGCGCCGCCGCGTCGACGGCGATATCGACGCAGAAACCGTTGACGACGGTGAGCGCCATCACGTTGCGGATGGCGGCGGCATCGGTCACGAAGCCCTCGGACAGCGAGAAGCCGACGGCGAAATCCTCGAGATCGGCGGGCGTCGCCATCATCACCGCGGTCGAGACGGAATTGTGCATGATCGCGACCGGCACTTCCTCCGCCACCTGCCAGACGACGCCCGAGACGCCGCCGTCGACGCGATGCAGCCGGCCCTCGGCCGGCCGCGAGGCCGCGGGCTCAGACGTCCAGGAGGGATCTGGCCGCGCGGTCACGCGCTCACTCGGCCGCGACCAGCGGCTTGACGGCGACGCGCTTGTGCTCGCTTTCGCGATGCTCTCTTTCCACCTGCCAGTCGGAAGGCTGGTTGGACGGCGTCACCTGCACCGCCGTCACCTTGTATTCGGGGCATTCGGTGGCCCAGTCGGCATTGTCGGTGGTGATCACGTTGGCGCCGGTCATCGGATGGTGGAAGGTGGTGTAGACGACGCCCTGCGGCATGCGCTCGGAGATCATCGCCCGCAAGGTTATGGCGCCCATGCGGCTCGACAGCGAGACCATCGAGCCGTCCCTGACGCCGCGCAGCTCCGCGTCATGCGGATGGATCTCGAGGACGTCCTCCGGATGCCAGGCGACGTTGCCGGTGCGCCGCGTCTGGGCGCCGACATTGTACTGGCTCAGGATACGGCCGGTGGTGAGGATCAGCGGGAAGGAGCGGCTGGTGCGCTCGTCCGTCGGCACGAATTCGGTCACCATGAAGCGGCCCTTGCCGCGCACGAACCTGCCGACATGCATGACGGGGGTGCCCTCGGGTGCCGCGTCGTTGCACGGCCACTGCACCGATCCCAGCCGGTCGAGCTTGTCGAAGCTCACGCCCGCGAAGGTCGGCGTCACGCGGGCGATCTCGTCCATGATCTCCGCTTCCGACGCGTAGTCCATCGGATAGCCCATGGCGGCGGAGATCCGCGCGACGACCTGCCATTCCTGCATGCCCTGCTTCGGCGCCATCACCGGGCGCACGCGGTTGACGCGGCGCTCGGCATTGACGAAGGTGCCGTTCTTCTCGAGGAAGGAGGTGCCGGGCAGGAACACATGCGCGAAGGCCGCCGTCTCGTTGAGGAAGAGATCCTGCACCACCAGGCATTCGAGCGATTCGAGGGCGGCATTCACATGCCTGGTGTTGGGATCGGACTGCGCGATGTCCTCGCCCTGCACGAACAGGCCCTTGAAGGAGCCTTCGACGGCGGCGTTGAACATGTTGGGAATGCGCAGGCCGGGCTCCGGATCGAGCCCGACATTCCATGCCTTCTCGAAGAGGCCGCGCACCGTGTCGTCGGCGATGTGGCGGTAGCCGGTGAACTCGTGCGGGAAGGACCCCATGTCGCAGGACCCCTGGACATTGTTCTGGCCGCGCAGCGGGTTCACGCCGACGCCTTCCCGCCCGATATTGCCGGTCGCCATTGCGAGATTGGCCATGGCCATGACCATGGTCGAGCCCTGGCTGTGCTCGGTGACGCCGAGGCCGTAGTAGATGGCGCCATTGCCGCCCGTCGCATAGAGGCGGGCCGCCGAGCGCACGTCGGCGGCGCCGACGCCGAGGACGGATTCGAGCGCTTCCGGCGAGTTCTCGGGGTCGGCGATGAATTTCTCCCAGCGCGCGAAGTCCTCGGGCTCGCAGCGCTCGGCCACGAAGTCGCGCTTGACCAGGCCTTCGGTCACCACGACATGGGCGAAGGCGTTGAACATCGCGACATTGGTGCCGGGCAGGAGCGGCAGGTGATAGTCGGCCTTTATGTGCGGCGAGCGCACCAGGTCGATCCGGCGCGGGTCGACGACGATGAGCCGGGCGCCCTCGCGCAGCCGCTTCTTCATGCGCGAGGCGAAGACCGGGTGGGCGTCGGTCGGATTGGCGCCGATGACGATGATGACGTCGGCCTTCTCCACCGACTTGAAGTCCTGGGTGCCGGCGGAGGTGCCGAAGGTCTTGCTCAGGCCGTAGCCGGTCGGCGAGTGGCAGACGCGCGCGCAGGTGTCGACATTGTTGTTGTGGAAGGCGGCGCGGACCATCTTCTGCACCACATAGACTTCCTCGTTGGTGCAGCGCGAGGAGGTGATGCCGCCGATCGCGCCAACGCCGTGCCGGGCCTGGATGTCGAGGAAACGCCTGGCGGTGAAATCGATCGCCTCGTCCCAGGAGACCTCGCGCCACGGATCGGTGATCTTCTCGCGCAGCATCGGCTTGAGCTTGCGGTCCCGATGGGTGGCGTAGCCCCAGGCGAAGCGGCCCTTCACGCAGGAATGGCCCTCATTGGCGCCGCCGTCCTTGTAGGGCATCATGCGCACGACCTCCTCGCCCTTCATCTCGGCCTTGAAGGAGCAGCCGACGCCGCAATAGGCGCAGGTCGTCACCACCGAATGATCGGGCTGGCCCCGGTCGATGATCGAGTTCTCGGTCAGCGTCGCGGTCGGGCAGGCCTGCACGCAGGCGCCGCAGGAGACGCATTCGGAGCTGAGGAAATCCTCGTCCATGCCGGCCGAGACATGCGAGGCGAAGCCGCGTCCGTCGATGGTCAGCGCGAAGGTGCCCTGCACCTCCTCGCAGGCGCGCACGCAGCGCGAGCAGACGATGCATTTGGACGGATCGAAGGTGAAATAGGGATTGCTCTCGTCCTTGGGCTTGTAGAGGAAGTTCTCCGATCCGTTCCGCGTCGGGAAGACGTGATTTTCGCCGTCATAGCCGTAGCGCACTTCGCGCAGTCCGACCGCTCCCGCCATGTCCTGCAATTCGCAGTCGCCATTGGCGGCGCAGGTCAGGCAGTCGAGCGGATGGTCGGAGATGTAGAGCTCCATCACGCCGCGGCGCAACTGCGCCAGATGGTCGTTCTGGGTCCTGACCTTGATGCCTTCGGCCACCGGTGTGGTGCAGGAGGCGGGAGTTCCCTTGCGGCCCTCGATCTCCACCAGGCAGAGTCGGCAGGAACCGAAGCTCTTCATCGAATCGGTGGCGCAGAGCTTGGGGATCCTGGTGCCGAGCTCCATCGCGGCGCGCATGATGGAGGTGCCTTCCGGCACCGTCACGGACTGGCCGTCGATCTCGAGCGTGACCATTCTGGCCGCCGGCGACCTGGGCGTGCCGTAATCGATTTCCTTGATGAGCGTCGTCATTCTCGCTCTCCTATTCTGCGGCCTTCGCCGTGGGACGGTCGAAGTCTTCGGGAAAATGCCTGATGGCGCTCTGCACCGGCATGGGCGTCAGCCCGCCCATGGCGCAGAGCGAGCCCTCGATCATGGTCCGGCAGAGATCGTCGAGGACGACCAGATTCCTGTCGCGCTCGATTCCGGCGATGATGCGGTCGATCACCTCGACGCCGCGGACCGAGCCGATGCGGCAGGGCGTGCACTTGCCGCAGGATTCGCTAGCGCAGAACTCCATGGCGAAGCGCGCCTGGCGCGCCATGTCGACCGTGTCGTCGAACACCACGATGCCGCCATGACCCACCATCGCGCCATTGGCGGCGAAGGTCTCGTAATCCATCGGCAGGTCGAACTGCGAGGCCGGAACATAGGAGCCGAGCGGCCCGCCGACCTGGACGGCGCGGGCGGGGCGGCCCGAATGCGTGCCGCCGCCGAAATCCTCGAGAAGCTCGCGCAAGGTGACACCGAAAGCCTTCTCGACCAGTCCGCCGCGCCTGACGTTGCCGGCGAGCTGGAAGGGCAGCGTGCCGCGCGAGCGGCCCATGCCGTAATTCTTGTAGAATTCCGCCCCTTTAGCCACGATGTCCGGCACCGCCGCGAAGCTCAGCACGTTGTTGATGACGGTCGGCTTGCCGAACAGGCCTTCGAGGGCCGGGATCGGCGGCTTCGGCCGCACCATGCCGCGCTTGCCTTCGAGGCTGTCGAGCATGGAGGTCTCCTCGCCGCAGATATAGGCGCCGGCGCCGGTGCGGACCGCGAGGGTAAAGGTCCTGCCCGAGCCCTGGATATCGTCGCCGAGCCAGCGCGCCGCGACCGCCCGGGCGATCGCCTTCTTCATCTTGGCGATGGCATGGGGATATTCGGAGCGGATGTAGATCAGTCCCGCCGTGGCGCCCGTGGCGATGCCGGCGATGGCCATGCCCTCGATCAGGGTG
Source organism: Parvibaculaceae bacterium (assembly GCA_050246735.1). Classification (GTDB taxonomy): domain Bacteria; phylum Pseudomonadota; class Alphaproteobacteria; order Rhizobiales; family Aestuariivirgaceae; genus Taklimakanibacter. The sequence continues at coordinate 331,516 of JBFWVM010000003.1, forward strand.
AAGGGATCGCCTTCCATCAGCATGCGGTCGGCGAAGGTGCCGCTGTCGCCCTCATCGGCATTGCAGCAGACATATTTCCGATCGGCCCTGGCGTCGTGGACGGTCTTCCATTTGATGCCGGTCGGGAAGCCGGCGCCGCCGCGGCCGCGCAGGCCGGATTCGGTGACCTCCCTGACGATGTCGGCGCCCGATCTGGCGAGCGCCGCGGTGAGGCCGGCGAAACCGCCATGCGCCACATAGTCCTCGATCGACAGGGGATCGATGACGCCGCAGCGCGCGAAGGTGAGACGCTCCTGCCTTTTCAGGTAATCGATGTCCCCGGTGAGGCCGTGCGCCAGGCGATGGCGGCCGCCGTCCAGGAAACCGGCATCGAAGAGCGAAGCGACATCCTGCGCGGCAACCGGGCCGTAGGCGATGCGGCCCTGCGCCGTGTCCACCTCGACCAGAGGCTCCAGCCAGAACAGGCCGCGCGAGCCGGTGCGGACGACGTCGAGCTCGAGGCCACGCTTGTCCGCTTCCGTCCTGATGGCGGCGGCGACTTCGTCGGCGCCCATCGAGAGGGCTGCGGCGTCATCGGGAACGAACAGCCGGGTCATTGCGCCGCCTCGCCCAGGGTTTGCGCCATGATCTCGTCGAAGCGCCGGGCGTCGACGCGGCCATGCAGGCGGCCATCGACCATCATCGCCGGAGACAGGGCGCAATTGCCGAGACAGTAGACGGCTTCGAGCGTGACAGTGCCGTCAGCGGTCGTCTCGCCGAAGCCCGCCTTGAGGCTCGTCCTGGCGTGATTGCACAGCGCCTCGCCGTTCATCGACTGGCAGGATTCGGCGCGGCAGATCTTCACGACATGGCGGCCGGCGGGCGCCCGGCGGAAATCGTGATAGAAGGTGACGACGCCGTGCACCTCGGCGCGCGAGAGATTGAGCGCCCGGGCGATCACCGGCAGGACGCTCTCGGACACGTGGCCCAGCGCCTCCTGCACCTCGTGCAGGATCTCCAGCAGCTCGTCGGGGCGGTTGCCGTGGCGCTTGCAGACGTCGCGGACACGTTCGCCGTGTGGTGACGCGGGATGCGAAAAAGTGGAGTCCGGGTTTTCGCGCGAATCCCGCGCCCCTTTACGATCGCTCACGTTCATGACCTCGGGCTCCGCCCAAGGTCATCGTGATCTCGTGATAGTCCAGGCTTCGTCGACATCGAGCCACACCTTCCTGGCCGGAGAACCGGCGCCGGGTACAAGAGTAGATGATCATCCCGGTTTTGCTGGAACAGGCCGGTTCGGGCAAATCGGTAGTTCCGATAGGTCGATTGTCAGGTCCGATGAAAGACGGGGGTCCGCAAAGCGGCGGGATCGAAGCCGAGGGCGACGTGCTGCAATGCAGCAATGATCGGGGCCAGAGGCTCGCGATCGACCACCAGGAGGCCGACGGCATGCTCGACATCGGGACTGGTCAGGGGGACGGCGGAAATGCCGGTCGTCGGCCCCAGGGCGTCGAGGAAATATTCAGGCATGATGCTGGCGAGGCCGGTGAAACGCACGTTCGACCACAGGTTGATCACCGAATTGGTCTCGAGCCGCGGCTGCGGCTGGCAATTTGCCGCACGGAAGGCGCGATCGATGATGCGCCGGTTCTGCATGTTGGGAGTGAGCAGGCAGAGCGGCTCCTGCGCGGCCTCGAACCAGGTGACCGTCTCGCGCCTGGCCAGCGGATGGCTTTCGGCGATGAACAGGCAATAGCGCTCGCGATAGAGCGGCGAGGCGACAAGACCGTCGATCGGCTCATTGTCGAGATAGGCTATGCCGACGTCGATGGAAAAATCGTTGAGGCCGCGCAGGATCTCGGCGGTGGCCAGCGAATAGACGGCGAAATCGACGCGCGGATGCTGGGCCTGCATGGTCTGGGTCAGGAGCGGCGCCATGGGCAGAGCCGAGGGCACGGCGCCGATCACCAGCTTCCCGGTCAGTTCCTCCATGCGCCCTTTGATGGAAGCGAGCTCCTGCTGCATCGCCTGCCAGTTGTCGAGGATCGTATGGGCCCATTTGAGGACTCTCTCGCCTTCCGGCGTCAGCCCGTGAAAGCGCTGGCCGCGCTCGACGATCGGCACGCCCAGCTCCTGCTCGAGCTGGCGGATGCGGCCGGAAAGGGTCGGCTGCGAGATGTTGCAGGCCTGGGCGGCCCGGGTGAAGTGTCTCTCCCGGGCGAGCGCGGCCAGATAGGCGAGCTGACGGATGTCCATGAACCCCGATAGCAGATCAACGGCGGTCCGATGAAGAGGGGTCCTTGACAGGCTTTATTCGGCAGCCTCGACGTGCCGCACCAGCGGTGCGATGCGCGCCGCGCAATACTTGAACTCCGGGATCTTGCCGTAGGGGTCGAGCATGGGGTTCGTCAGCCGGTTGGCAGGGCTCTCATTGAAGCAGAAGGGCATGAACACCATGCCGTCGGCGACTTCCCGGTCGGCGCGCAGGATCGCCTCCACCGTGCCGCGGCGGGTCTCCACCTGGACGACGTCGCCTGCCGACAGGCCGCACCGCTTGATCTCGTAGGGGTTCATCGCGGCGATGCCGTAGGGCTCGATGGCATTGAGCACGCCGGCGCGCCTGGTCATGGCGCCCGTGTGCCAATGCTCGAGCATGCGGCCGGTGGTCAGCACCAGGGGATAGGCCTCGTCGGGGACCTCGTCGGGCGGCAGCAGATCGGCCGGGACGATGCGGCCGCGCCCGTCGGACGTCGGGAAACCCGAGGTGAAGACGATCTCGTTACCGGGCACGTCCGGACCGTCGGCGGGATAGATGACCGACTCCTCCCGTTCGATGCGCTCCCAGGAGATGTGCTTGAGCGACGGCATGACACGCGCCATTTCGGCGTAGACGTCAGAAACGTGCTTGTAGTCCCAGTCGAGGCCCATGCGCCTGGCAAGCTCGATGATCAGGTCGATATCCTGGCGCGCCTGGCCCGGCAGGTCGAGCACGGGCCGGCCGATCTGCACCTGCCGGTTGGTGTTGGTATAGGTACCGAGCTTCTCGGCATGCGCCGAGGCCGGCAGGATCACATCGGCATGCCAGGCGGTTTCGGTCAGGAAGATATCCTGCACCACCAGATGGTCGAGCTTGGCGAGCGCCGCGCGGGCGTGACTCTGGTCGGGATCCGACATCGCCGGATTCTCGCCCATGATATACATGCCCTTGATCTCGCCGTCATGGATGGCGTCGACGATCTCGACCACGGTCAGCCCGCGCTTGGGATCGAGCGGCTGGCCCCAGAAGTTCTCGTACTGGCTGCGGATATCGATATTCTCCACCGACTTGTAGTCGGGATAGTACATCGGGATCAGGCCGGCATCGGAAGCGCCCTGGACGTTGTTCTGGCCGCGCAGCGGGTGCAGGCCGGTGCCGGGGCGTCCGACATGGCCGGTGATCAGCGCCAGCGCGATCAGGCAGCGGGAATTGTCGGTGCCGTGGGTGTGCTGGGAGACGCCCATGCCCCAGAAGATCATCGAGCGCTCCGACTTGGCATAGGTCCGCGCGACCTCGCGCAGCACCCGGGCCTCGATGCCGCAGACCTCCGCCATCGCTTCGGGCGGGAAATCCCTGACCTTGGCCTTCAGCGCCTCGAAGCCGGTGACATTGGCCTGGATGTACTGCTCGTCATAGAGCTTCTCCTCGATGATGACGTGGAGAAGCGCGTTCAGCATGGCGACGTCGCTGCCCGGCCGGAAGCGCAGCGAATGGGTGGCGTGCCGCATCATGTCCTGGCCGCGCGGATCCATGATGATCAGCTTGGTGCCGCGCTTGACCGCCTGCTTGAAATAGGTGGCTGCGACCGGATGGTTGGTGGTCGGACGCGCGCCGATGATGATGACGCAGTCGGCCTTCATGGCATCCATGAACGGCGCCGACACCGCCCCCGATCCGACCCCTTCCATTAGCGCCGCGACCGAGGAGGCATGGCAAAGCCTGGTGCAGTGGTCGATATTGTTGGTGCCGAAGCCCTGGCGAACGAATTTCTGGAACAGATAGGCTTCCTCGTTGGAGCCCTTGGCCGAGCCGAAACCGGCCAGCGCCTTGCCGCCATGCCGGCCGAGGATCGACTTCAGCCCGCCGGCGGCACGCTCCAGCGCCTCTTCCCATGTCGCCTCGCGGAACACGGTCAGCGGGTCGACGTCGCGCAGGTCCATGTCGGCGGCCTTGGGAGCATCCTCCCGGCGGATCAGCGGCCTGGTCAGACGCTCGGGCGACATGGCATAGTCGTAGCCGAAACGGCCCTTCACGCACAGGCGGTTCTCGTTGGCGGGGCCGTTGCGGCCGTCGATCTGGACGATCCTGTTGTCCTTGACCGCAACCCTCGTCTGGCAGCCGACGCCGCAGAACGGGCATACCGAGTCCACGACCCTGTCGAATTCCTGGATGGCGCGGGTCCTGCAAGCCGGATCCATCAGCGTCTTTTCATAGAGCGCCCCGGTCGGACAGGCCTGCACGCATTCGCCGCAGGTCACGCAGGTCGACAGCCCCATCGGGTCACGCATGTCGAACACCGGGATGGTGTGGTCGCCGCGCGCAGCCATGCCGATGACGTCGTTGACCTGGACCTCGCGGCAGGCGCGCACGCAGGCGCCGCAAGCGATGCAGGCGTCGAGATTGACGGCGATCGCCGGATTGGAAACGTCGAATCCGGCCGCATGGGCGTCGTCGAACTTGGACTCGAACCGGTCGCTGCCGGAAATTCCCATCGATGAGGCCCATTGCCAGAACACCGAGCGATTGTCGGGACCGTCGCCGGCCGGCCGCATGTTGCTGGCCAGCAGCTCGAACACCATCCGCCGCGATTTCTCGGCGCGCTCGGTGTTCGTCCTGACCGCCATGCCCTTTGTCGGCTTGCGGATGCAGGAGGCCGCCAGCACGCGCTCGCCCTCGATGTCGACCATGCAGGCGCGGCAATTGCCGTCGGTGCGGTAGCCGGGCAGGTCGACATGGCACAGATGCGGGATGTCGATGCCTGCGCGTCTGGCCACCTGCCAGATGGTCTCTTCCGCGGCCGCCGTGACGGGCTTTCCGTTCAGGGTGAATTCGATCTTGCCCGCCATTTCAGAGGTCCTCGCGGAAATGCGTCAATAGATGGTTGACCGGATTGGGCGCGGCCTGGCCGAGGCCGCAGATGGAAGCGTCACGCATCACCGCTTCCAGGTCGCGCAACGCGGCCATGTCGAGCGCACCGTCCTTCTGCAACAGGGAAACCATCTTGCCGGTTCCCTCACGGCACGGCGTGCATTGGCCGCAGCTCTCATGCTTGAAGAATTTCAGCAGGTTGAGGGTCGCCGCCCTGGCGCTGTCCTTGTCGGAGAAGACGACGATGGCATGCGAGCCGACAAAGGCGCCCTGCCTGGCCAGCTCGCCGCCGAAATCGAGCGGAATGTCGCCCATCGAGGCCGGCAATATGCCGCCGGAGGCACCGCCCGGCAGATAGGCCTTGAAGGTGTGGCCGTCGGCCATGCCGCCGCAATGCTCCTCGATCAGCTCGCGCACGGTGATGCCGGCCGGCGCCAGCTTGACGCCGGGATTCCTCACCCGTCCGGAAACCGACCATGAGCGCAGGCCCGGATGACCGGGCTTGCCGAGGGCCGCGAACCACTCCGCGCCCCTTTCGAGGATGTCGCGGATCCACCACAGGGTCTCGACATTGTGGTTGAGCGTCGGGCGGCCGAACAGGCCGACCTCGGCGATGTAGGGAGGGCGATGGCGCGGCAGGCCGCGTTTGCCCTCGATGCTCTCGAGCATCGCGCTTTCCTCGCCGCAAATATAGGCGCCGGCCCCGCGGCGAAGCTCGACAAAGCCCGGCTTCGCGATGCCGGCCCTTTCCAGGGCAGCGATCTCGGTGCGCAGGATCCGCAGCACCGCCGGGTATTCGTCGCGGACATAAAAATAGATGCGCTCGGCCGCGACCGCGTGCGCCGCGATCAGCGCGCCTTCCAGCGTGCGATGCGGGTCGCGCTCGAGATATGCCCGATCCTTGAAGGTGCCGGGCTCGCCTTCGTCGCCATTGATCGACATCAGCCGCGGACCGGGATAGGAGCGTACGATCTCCCACTTCTTGCCGGCTGGGAAGCCCGCGCCGCCGAGGCCGCGCAGCCCGGCGCTTTGCATGGTGGCGATGATCGCCGCAACGGCGGGATCGCCGCCGCGGACTTTCCGGAGCAGCGAATAGCCGCCAGCCTCGCGATAAGCATCGAGGTCCGTGTAGTCCGGAACGACGACCTTCGTGTCGCCGGACTTCGCCATGCCCATCAGACCCTCGACGGTCGCATGATCGACCTCGCGGTCGCCGATGCGTGCCGCCGGCGCGCCGGCGCAGCGGCCCATGCAGGGCGCGCGCATGACCCGGATGGCGCGCGGGTCGACCGTGGCGGCGAGGCCGGCGACCACGCTCTCGGCGCCCGCCAGCATGCAGCTGATGGAATCGCAAACCCTTATCGTCAGCGGCGCCGGCGGTGCCTCGCCTTCCTTCACGATGTCGAAATGGTCGTAGAACGAGGCAACTTCGTAGACCTCGGCCTGCGCCAGCCGCAGCTCTTCGGCCAGCGCCCGCAGATGGCCGGCCGAAAGGCAACCATATTCGTCCTGTATCAGATGCAGGAACTCGATCAGGAGGTCGTGCCGGCGCGGCCTTGCGCCCAGAAGCGCCCTGACATCGGCGAGCGCACGATCATCCAAGGCACGGCCCTTGGGTCCACGATCGCGGCGCCGGCGTTCCTGAATATTCATGCCTTCACCACTTGACGACAACTCCGTTCAACGATCCCGACAAGCCGCCGGGTCCAGCTATAATCATGTAAATATAGGGAAAAGACGTTGGGGTGCACACATAAATTCGCGACTCTCGGCCGGCGCATTCGGCCGCATCATGGCGGATTGCCGCAGGAGTCCACATGTTTCTCGATCAGGAATATTATCCGATCACCGTCGCGTGCGGTGCTCTCTATACGATCTCCCGTTTCGCCGACGAGATGAGGGATGTCGATCGCCGACAGGGGGTCCGTGCAGTGAACTTCGAGCCGGTCGCCGGGCTTGAGGGGCCTGAGCGCCTTGCGGGTCTTCAAGGCCGGCAACGGACATTTCAACCCGGTGAGGTCAAGCCTTGTCGTCGTCATGGAGCGAAACTATTGCTTTCCACGCCCAAGACCAAGCGCAAACGGTCCGCTCAGGGATCATGCGCGATAGCGGCTCAGAGCAGGTTCGCGTAGGGAAGGAAGGCGACGGTCTGGCCGAACTCGACGCTCGTGGTCTCTTCGCGGAGCTCGACGAGGCCGTCGGTCTCGACGAGCGACGACAACAAACCGGCGCCTTCGCGTGGAAATTTTACCGCCTCCATGGCGCCGTCTCCGGCCTTCCTCAGGCTGGCCCGCACATATTCACGGCGGCCGGCCTTCTTCCGGTAGGAAAAAGCCGCGCGCAGCGGAACGGCGACCGGCGGGCGCAGCGGCGTGCCCGACAGCGCCAATATGGCGGGGCGCGCGACATGGACGAAGGTGACGAAGCTCGCCACCGGGTTCCCGGGCAGGCCGATGAAGGGCGTCGTTCCGCCGATCACGCCCATGGCGACGGGACGGCCGGGCTTGATGCCCAGGCGCCAGAAGACGAGCGTGCCGGCACTCTCCACCGCTGCCCTGACGAAATCGGCCTCACCCGTCGAAACTCCGCCCGAGGCCAGAACGAGATCATTGCCGGCAGCCGCTTTCGCCAGCATCGAGGCGGTGGCGTTTCGGTCGTCGGCAAGGATGCCGAGATCCTCGACCGCGCAGCCGAGCCGCGCCAGCATGGCGATCAGCATGAAGCGGTTGGAATCGAAGAGCTGCGCCGGGCCGCGCGGCGCGCCGGGCGCCACGATCTCGTTGCCGGTCGACATGACGGCGACGCGGATACGCCGGCGGGCCTCGACATGGGTGAGACCCAGCGCCGCCGCCAGCGCGACGTCCTGCGGGCGCATGCGGTGGCCCGCCTCGAGCACGACCTGCCCGGCCTGAACGTCCTCGCCGGCCGGGCGGACATTGGCGCCGCGCCTCAGGCCGGGCGGCAGGATGACGCTGCCATCATCCTGCACGCGCACGTCCTCCTGCATGAAGGCCGTGTCCATGCCGGCCGGCATCGGCGCGCCGGTGAACACGCGTACGGTCTGGCGAGGGGCGGCCGGTACGTTCGCGGCCGCGCCCGCCTGGACGCGGCCCGCGACCACAAAGGCCTCGCCTGCGTCGGTCGGGATGACGCCGCCGTCAAGCGCATAGCCGTCCACCGCCGAATTGGTGAAGGGCGGCAGCGGCAGCGGGGCGACCAGATCGCGAGCCAGCACACGGCCGTCGACCTCGGCGAGCGCCAGGATTTCGCTCCCGTCCACCGCGCCCAGCCGGCCGGCCAATATCGCCAGGGCATCATCGACCGGCAGCAATGGCCCGCCAAAGGCAAAGCAGTCGTCGGACAGTTGCGCCATGCTCTCCTACCATTCGCCACCCGCGACATTCGGGCGACCTATCACTACATAAGCACATAAGGCTGACGCGCGGGCCGTTTCGTGCAAACCTTCAAAAACGGATTCCGGCCGCCAGTCAACATATGGACGAAACCGACATGGACCAGATCAGGGATCAATCCGGCCCGGCCATCATCATGCCCGATCCGCGGGACGCGCGGCTGACCGAGCGCGTTGCGGGCATCGACCAGACCGGGGCCGCCGTCGAGACCACGGTGCCGGTCGAGCGCGCGCTGACGCTCTACCTCAACGCGCAGGAGATCGTCACCATGATGACGATCAACGATTATCCGGAATATCTGGCGCTCGGCTATCTGCTCAACCAGAACATGCTCAAGCCCGACGACGTGGTGAACGATGTCGAATATGACGACGATCTTCAGGTCGTGGTCGTGCGCACCGAGCGCAACACCAATTACGAACAGAAGCTGAAGAAGCGCACGCTGACCTCGGGCTGCGCGCAGGGCACCGCCTTCGGCGATCTGATGGACGCGGTGGCGGGTATCGAGCTGCCGGCGGCGGAGCTGCGCACCTCCTGGCTCTACCGGCTGACCCGCACCATCAACACCATCCCTTCGCTCTATCTCGAGGCCGGCGCCATTCATGGCTGCGCGCTGTGCCGGCAGGGCGAGCCGATCTGCTACATGGAGGATGTCGGGCGTCACAACGCCGTCGACAAGATCGCCGGCTGGATGTATCGCCATGGCGTCGATCCCGCCGACAAGATCCTCTACACGACGGGAAGACTCACCTCCGAAATGACCATCAAGACGGTGCGCATGGGCATTCCCATCCTGGTTTCGCGCTCGGGCTTCACCGCCTGGGGCGTGTCGCTGGCGCGCGAGGTCGGGCTGACGCTGGTCGGCAGGGCGCGCGGCAAGCGCTTTACCGCTCTTTCCGGCGAGAAACGCATCGTCTTCGACCAGGACATCGCGGCCGTCGACGACGAGCAGGCACGGCACCTGCGCAAGGGGGCGGGCCATGACGAGTGAAGAGGTCAAGACGGCCGGCGTGATCCTGGCGGGCGGGCTGGCGCGGCGCATGGGCGGCGGCGACAAGCCGATGCGCGAAATCGGCGGGCGGAGCATCCTCGATCATGTCGTCGAAAGGCTCGCGCCGCAATGCGACGTCCTGGTTCTGAGCGCCAATGGCGATCCTTCCCGCTTTGCCGCCTTCGGCCTGCCGGTGGTGGCCGATGCGGTCGCCGGCAATCCGGGCCCGCTGGCCGGCGTGCTGGCCGCACTCGATTGGACGGCGCAAAACCGCCCGGGAACGCATTGGGTGGTCAGCGTCGCGGGCGATTGCCCGTTCCTGCCGCGCGATCTCGTCGGCCGCCTGCACGAAGCCCGGCTGCGCGAAAATGCCGAGCTTGCGGTCGCCGCTTCCGGCGGACGCACGCATCCGGTGATCGGGCTGTGGAAAGTCGCCTTGCGCGACGATCTGCGGCACGCGCTGATCGAAGAAGACATGCGCAAGATCGATCGCTGGACGGCGCGCCATCCATTGGCCACGGTCGCGTGGGCGGCCGAGCCGGTCGATCCGTTCTTCAACGCCAATACGATCGAGGATCTTTCGGAGGCGGAGCGGCTGGCGAAAGCGGCGGGTATTTAGGTTCAGGCCGGGCGGAAGCCGGCTCTTTCCAGCGCGTCACGCACCTCGGCCGAGCGCAGCGCCTGGAGAAAGGCCTGGACCGCCGGCCGTTCCCGGCGCGCCGAAACCAGCGCGAAATCATAATGCTCCTCGGCGAGCGGAATGAATCCCAGCTCGGCCGCATGTGCCACGGGCGCGATGGTGACGCCCCAGTCTGCGCGCCTTTGCGCCACGGCCGCGGCCACCGCATTGTGCGAGCGCGGCTGGTTCCAGTAGCCGTCGGGTTTCGTCCCGCCCAGCAGCCGGTCGATGAGGATGCGCGTGCCGGCGCCCTGATTGCGGTTGACCATCAGGCAGCCGGGATCGGCGAGGGCCGTCGCGACGGCATCCGCGATTGAACGGTGCTCGAAGCGGGCGTCGCCGGGACGATAGACGATGCCCTGCATGCGCCGCCAGCCGGGCACCAGCTCCAGTCCCGCGCCGAGATAGGAGACGTTGTACGTTCCGGTCTTCTCGTCGAGCAGGTGGATCGGCGCCAGATCACATTCGCCGCGGCGGGCTGCCGCCAGCCCACCCAGGCTGCCGACGGCGATCGTGCGCGTAGCGAGGCCGGCCCGGGCGAGCGGCTCCAGCGCGAGATCGAGCCCGGTGCAATGGCTGCCGATGATGACGAGTTCCGGCACGCGCAGATGTGGCGAAAACAGCGTAACCTCGGCCTCTGTCTCCGCCGGCAGATGATCGGCCAGCGCGTCGATGCGCAGGAAACCGTCGGCTTGCGCAAAGGAGGTGATCGCTCCCGAGCCCTTGCCGGTCGGATAGGCAACCAGCCCGTCGTCACCTTCGACCAGCGATGCCATGACGAATTCCGCGCGGCCGAGCTCGGAGGCGATGCGTAACGGCACCCGCGCGGTCACATGGGTGTCGGCACGCGCAGGCAGGCCGGCCATGCGGCGCAGCACCGGCACGATCATGTCATGGAAGGTGAACATGGCCGAGGTCGGAAAGCCCGGCAGTATGACAACGGGCTTGCCGTCGCACACGGCAAGGCAGAGCGGCTTGCCGGGCTTGAGCGCGACGCCGTGCGCGATGATGCCCGGCTTGCCCAGGCGGGCGACGATGCGGTGGCTGACATCGCCGGCGCCCTTGGATGTTCCGCCCGAAAGGATCAGCATGTCGCAGGCCGCCAAGGCCTCGCGCATGGCCCTTTCGAGCCGGGTTTCGTCGTCGGCTACGGCGCCATAAAAAACGGCTTCGCCACCATTTTCCGCAATGGCCGCGCTGACGATGGCGCCGTTGGTGTCATAGACGGCGGCCGGCCGCAGGGGCTCGCCGGGCTGGACGAGCTCGTCGCCGGTCGAAAGCACGGCCACGCGCGGGCTGCGCGCCACCGCAACGCGGGCGATGCCGCAGGCGGCAAGCATGCCGATTTCACGGGAGCCGAGCAGGGTGCCGGCGCGCAACAGCATTTCGCCGCGCGCGATGTCGGAACCGGCATAGGAGATGAACTGTCCGGGTGCCGCGCTGCGACGGACCTCGATCGCGTCGGCGCCTGCGGGCAGGGTGTGCTCGACCATGACGACCGTATCGGCACCGCGCGGCAAGGGTCCGCCGGTGGCGATCACGGTCGCAAGGCCGGTCTCGACCGTTTCCACAGGAGCAGTGCCGCAATGGATGGTTTCGGCGGTGAGCCGGAGCCGGACCGGACCGGCTTCAGAAGCCGCGGCGATGTCGGCGGAACGCACGGCAAAGCCGTCGACATTCGAACGGTCAAAGGGCGGAACGTCGATCGGCGCTGCAATATCGCCTGACAGCGCCAGACCGAGGGCGTCCGAGAGCAGCCGCGTCTCGCTGGGCACCGGGCGCGGAAACAAGGCCGCCTGGAAGCGGTCGAGCGCCTCCTCGCGCGACAATATGGTCAGGAACTGATCCTGACCTATGCCTTCCCGGGCGTGAGGCGGAGCGGAGGGCGGCAAATTTTTCATGGCGGCGCCCTTATATCAGGTCGCGCGCAGAGAGAAGGCTTCGACGGACGTTCCGGCGGGATAGCCTTCGCTGTCGCCTGCGACCGCAAGCCAGGCGTCGGCCATGCGGATATGGTCGAGCGAGAAGTCGCCCACGGCAAGCACTTGCCACATGTCCGCTTCGCGACGCAGAAGCGCGATTTCGGCGACGCCCACGGCCGAGGCGATCTTGCGGGAAAGAGGCAAAGCCATGCCCTGCCGGGGCAGGCGGGCGGACAGACGGTCGATAAGCGGCTGGACCAGGAGGAGATAGCCGGCAATCGCATGGCCGGGCAGGCCTGGCAGCGCCACGACGGGCACTGCCCCGCATCTTGCGGCTGCGGTCGTCTCGCCGGGCCTGAGGGCGAGACCATGGGCGATCAGCGTGCCGGCCTTCGCCAGGGCCCGTGCCGCGCAGTCCGTGCGTCCGGCGCCAGTGCCGCCCACCAGGACGACGAGGTCGCCACCGGCACGGGCAAGCGCTGTCGTGATCGCCGGAACATCGCGGGCGACCGTCCCGGTCATGACGCGTGCGCCTGCCTCGCGCGCCAGAGCGGCGATGAACCCGGTGGTCAGTCCAACGCCGTCCGAAGGCGCCAGATCGATGAGGCTGAGGACCGGCGCGCGGACCATGACCGCGTCGGAACCCGTCGCGCGCAAGGCCAGAAGATCGGCGGCGCAAAACCTTCGACCGGCAAGGACCGGAGGCCGGCCGACGGCGATGTCCCCGCCGGCGCGGCGCACATCCTGTCCGGGATTGGCTTCGGCGAGGGCTTGCATCAATGGACCGTGATGCTCGACCAGATCGCGTCTCAGAATGCAGTCACAGCCTTCCGGCAAGGCTTCGCCGGCTTCGACCCACTGCGGCCGCCGGCTCAACGGGACAGGTGAGTAGGAGGAGGCTCCGACAAGATCGAGCGAATTGAGCGCCCAGCCATCGAGCGCGGCCCTGTTCCGGGCTGGAAGGCGCATGTTCAAGGCCGGCATTTCGGCGGCAATGTGCCCGCTCGCCCTGTCGAGACGCATCGATATGGGCTGGACCGGAGCCTGGCCGTCGAGCAGGTCGGCGAACGCCACGTCGAGGCTCGTCAGCGCATCCTGCAAAGGTCGTGTCCTGCTCATGTCCAATGATGGGCCAGCCGACAGCGAGATTGCAACCGCCGGTCAATGAAGAAAGATATTGTCGCTAGGTCAGCGGCCGGCCGAGGCGATGAAAAGCTTATTCGTCTTCAAGTTGTTGGTTTGATATTATTATATCTATAGATGCGTGACCTTTATTCACCGTTACAAACTGTAACATGCCCGCTATAATCATATTCGGGGACGGTGACATTGCCCCCGGATCCGCACCCCGGGAGAGCCCTCGCCTTAAAAAGCGAGGGCTTTCCTGTTGGGGCCATGCGTGCCGGCATTCCCAGGTCAGGGTGCTCTCCAAGACTGCAACAAGCTCCGTATGACTGCCGTAAGGTCAATGCAGCCGTCGGGCATGATCCACCCGCTCGTCGATCCCGCGAGATCGCCGAATGCGACAAGCCTCCGAACAAAGCTGCGCATGCCCCAAGCCGGAAGCCCGATTCGGGGTGGAACGGCGGCGCGTCCCTCTAGCGCCGTCCGCTCTTGCGCGCCTGCGGACCGTTCGCGATCTTTTTCGAGATCGCGGGTGCCAGCTTGGCCTTGAACCTGCGGTCGACCGATGTGAACTGGAAAGGCTCACGCCCAAGCCAGAGCAGCAGCGAAAGCAGGTGCTCGACCGCAACAGGCGTCGAGCGCTCGAGCCGGAATATGACCGTATGATCGCAGCCGACCTCGCGGGCGAGATCGCGGATCGTGAAATTCCGCGCCAGCCTGGCGGTCCTCAATTCGACGGCGACCGACGACCAGGCAAAAGTGACAGGTGACCCGACCCGGGCTACCCGCTTCTTTCCTGGCGAACGAGAAGCAAGACGCTTTTTTTTGAGAGAGCTCAGCATTCATCCCCACCCTACCGACCCCCTTGCAAAGTCTACAGCAAGCGGCGGCGGTTTCAAATGGATTTGCTCTTTACTGAAAAGTAACGAATTTGACCGGTACCGAGAATTCGAGCTCGTGCGGCTCGACCGGCGGGATCAGCACGGGCAGCGCGTAGCAGTTGCGAGACTCGGTTCCGACCGCCATGGGCTGGTCGTCGAGCAGCCGCGACAGGCGCCCGATTTCGTTGCCGTATCCGCGCCGCTTGACGGCGATATCGAATCTGACCGACTGGACAAATCTCGAACTGCCATTCGAAACCTTCGCCAGCACCGGCGTCTCGGCCGGACAGGCCGCGGGGTCGAAACTCGCGGCGATCGTCACCTTGTCCTCCTCGGCCAGGGTGCGGCGGTTTGCCATCGATTCATAAAGAGCCCAGCCGCCCAGCAGGACGACCGCAGCCAGCAGGATGTAGCCCGCCGCGCGCGGGAAAAATACCAGCGGCACCAGGAAAACCAGCACGGCGACCAGCCAAGCCATCCATCACCGTCCCGCTGCCGCGCCGGATGCGGCGCCCGGCAGCCTCATGAGATTCTCGCCCTGCACTTCAGTCTTTTCGAAGATCCGCATCCGCCATGGCCGAAATATAGGGCGACATGCGCCTGCGTATCATGATTTTCTGGAAAAGACCCGCGAGGTCCCGCCACGGCTTGTGCTGCCGTCAAGTCCAAGGGTCGGCCATACGGCCGCCGAGCGGCCTCCCGGCGATGGGCGGACCGGGTCAGTCGAACAGGTCGGCGAAGGGATTGTGCCGCTTCTTCCAGCGCGGTTTGCGCGGCAGAGCGCTGGCGAAATCGTCGGAGAAGCCGAAGTCGAAATCGAAGCCGCCCCTGACGACGACACGCGTGTTCTTCATCCCCGCATTCTTGACGAGAGCGAAAAGCTTGGCGGCATTTGCGGGCGCCAGGCGCACGCAGCCATGCGATGCCCGCGTGCCGAGACGTTTGGTATGGGGGCTGCCATGGATCGCATGGCCTTCCATGGTGAAGAAGATGGAATGCGGCATCGGCGCGTCGTCCCATTCCTTGGAGAAATGATCGCGCTCCATGCGGAACGGCCTGAAGGTGCCGCTCGGCGTCGAATAGCCGCGCGCGCCTGTAGACACCGGCCAGACATAGGTCTTCTCGCCGTCGACCGTCACGGTCATCTTCTGGCTGTTCTTGTTGATCGAGATGAGCACATGCTTGGCAGCCATGGCGCTGCCGGCGCTGAGCACCATCAGGAGCATGGCGGCGACCGCCACAAGCCTCAATCGCATGGACCTTCTCCCTCGCAGTCGGTCAATCCCCAATGGCCGGACGGCCAGCCGACCACCATTCTACCGATTTGCGCGGCTTCGTCCATGACCCATGGAAAGAGTCATGCGCCGCCTCCGCCGGCAGGGCCAGGCGGCGAACGGCGCCGGCCCGAATGTCAGGAGCACCATGCGGCGGCCGATGCCGGGCGGCTCACCTGGGCAAAGTTCCTGTTGCCGAAACGCCTTTTTGCCGCTTTGATCTGGGGCGCAGCGAGGGAGATGACAAATGGCCTTGCAGGCACGAGGACGCGTCGCCAGCAATCCGCGCGAAGAGCTGGCCAAGTGGATGGGTGCGCGACAGAAGCATCATTCCGAATATGTCAAGCTGCTGAACGACCGGAAAAACGAGATCTCGAACATCGAGCTCGATCACGGGCCGCGCTCGGACAGCTATATGGCGGCTTTGCGCGAATTCGAGCGCCACGACCAGCAATTCGACCGGCTGCAGGCGGTGGTGCGCCGGCCCATCAACAATCTGAACATCCCGCCCTGGATTTTCTGGGTGCTGGCCATCGGCCTGGCCGTCCTGGAGGCGCCGGTCAACAAGTTCCTGTTCGACTATGCGATACAGGGAACGAACCTCACCTCCTATCTGGTGTCCACCGCCTTCGCCATCCTGCTCCTGCTGCTCGCGCATCTCGGCGGCCGCTGCATCCGCCAGGTGTGGTCGGAATACCGCCGCCGCGTCGTGTGGTCCAATCTCGCCATCGCCTGTCTGGTGGTCGCCGTTCTCGCCGTTCTCATCTCCATTCTCACCATCGGGCGGGCGCGCTATTCGGCCGGCGCGGCCGATCCGGGCCTCGGCGGCCTGTTCGGCGACATCGGCGGGCAAGTCAGCCAGCACGGGTTCTTCACCAGCCTGTTCAACGCCTTCGGCGATGTGAGCGCGCTCATCCTGTTCACCGTCAATTTCGGCGGCGTGATCATCGCCATGCTCCTCGGCTTCTTCAGCCATGATCCCGACAAGGATTTCGACCACGCCGAGGCGGCGTTGCGCAGGGCGACGCGGCGGCTGAACAAGCTGCAGGCCAAATACGCCCAGTCGCGCGCCAGGATGATCCGCAAGTTCACGCCGGATCTCACCGGCGCCAGCCGGAACTTCGCCGATGCCAACAACAAGATCATCGAGATGAAGACCCTGCTGAGCGAGCCGCTCGACGAGTGGGACAAGTTCGTCCTCGACCAGCTCGACACGCTCGCCGAGGAGGCGGCGGAGAACGATGTCGCCTCGCAGCTCGCAGGCTCGCGCCTGCCGCCGAGCGAGGTGACCAAGGGCGTCAATATCCGGCCGTTGCGATGATCCAACGCCTGAAACCGGCGCTCGCTCTTTCCCTCCTGACCGCTCTCTTTCTCCTCGGCGCGAGCCTGGCACCGCCGGCGCTGGCGCAGGCGATCGACTGGCAGCGCTATTGCGCGCCGGACGGCCGCGACGTCCTGCTCTTCCTGGACGTCACCACGCCCTACGACGCGCAGGACAAGACCATCCTGGTCGACGGCCTGCAGCGCATCGTCGGCGATCTCAAAGGGGGCGATCGCATCGTCATCAGGACCATCGGCGACAGCGCCGCCCATTCCGAGCGCCTGATCGACCGCTGCATCCCCTATTGTCCGCCGAAAGGCTTCTGGGAGGATCTCCTGTCAGACTGCACCGGCGGCCTCATCCTCAATCACAAGCGCATTCTCATCAGGGAGATCCGCGACAGGACGCGCGCAAGGCTCGACAGTTTCCGGGAGCTCGAATTCTCCGACATCGTGACCACGGTCGCCCTGGTGTCGCGCGAGGAGCTGAACGCCGGGAAGGACGCCGAGATATTCCTGTTCTCCGACCTGATCGAGAACTCGTCCTTCATGCCCGGCGGCGAGTTCCTGATGCTGCCCAACGATGACCTCCTGAAGCGGATCGCGGAAAACCGGCTCGTCCCCAGCCTGCGCGGCGCCAGGGTGCACGTGTTCGGCGTCGGACGCGGCGGCACCGCCGAGCGCACGGCGCTGCCGATCGAAAGGCTGAACAAGATCATGGAATTCTGGACGAAGCTCTTCGGCGAGGGCGGATCGGCGAGCGTCTCGATCAGCCAGAACCTCGCCGTGGAGTAGCGGTCCTCCCGTACCATTCGCGCGCCAGGACGACGTCGGAGCGCTCAAGACCATGCCCCGCGGCGATGGTCTCGGCAGCGACATCGGCGCCGCAGCGGCGCAGATGATCGACGAGCGCCGGCGCATAGCGCCCATAAGGATCGGAGCGGCCGGCGACGGCGAGAATGCGCGTGTGCGAAAGATCGGGATCGGGCGGGCTCTCGAGCACCAGCATCGGGCGCAGGAGAATGGCGCGCCGGATCAGACCGGGATGGAGCAGCATCAGGGCCGCAGTGAAATTGGCGCCGTTGGAAAGCCCGAGCGCGGTCACGCGCGCGGGATCGTTGCCGTAGCGCGCGAGGGCTTCCGGCAAGGTCGCGGCGAAAGCCTCCGCTTCCCGCGCGATGTCCGCCTGATCGAAGCGGTCCATGCCGTGGCGGCGGAACCAGCGCAGGCTTCCTTCCTCCGTGCTGCGGCCGCGGAAGCCCAGGAGATCGGCCTCACCCGCGATCTCGCGGCCGAGCGGCAGGAGATCGGCCTCGTGGCCGCCGGTGCCGTGAAAGAGGATCAGGGTCGCGCCGTCGGAATTCCCGGAACGCTTCAGCCGATGGACGAAAGGCAGGTCGGGGCTGGGGTCGCGCGGCGCTCCGGGCGACGAAAAGTCGGGCAGCATGGCGACGATCTCCTTCTCCCGTACCGCTTCATGCGGCGGCACGAAGAGCCGGGTGCCGAGTCCGGCCTCCGCTTCGTCCACCGTCATCCCCGGCATGTCGGTCGCGAATTCGGTGAGGATGCCGCCCGGCTCGCGGACATAGAGGGAAGTGAAATAGCGGCGGTCCTTGATCTCGCTGGTGGCGCGTGTCTCGGCGGTGAAAGCGGCGTGAAGGGTGTTGAGATCCGTGATGCCCGCGACGCGGAAGGCCACGTGATCGATCGTGCCGGGTCCCGGCGCTCCCGGCCAGAAACCCGGCGCGTCGCGCAGGTCCAGGATATCGCCATCGGCGGAAACGAAGCGCGTCACCGGGCCCTCGCGCGCCGCCTGGCGATAGCCATAGTGCCGGGGCAGGACGGCGCCCGTCTCATCCGGGTGCCCGGAAAGCCAGGTGACGCCGCGGATGCGGCGCACGGCCATGGGGGCCGGGATGTCCGGAGGATGGAACGGCGCGGTGGCTGCAAGGTCGTCGGCACCGACCAGCTTGACGATCACGCCATCCGGATCGGCGAGGCGCAGGACAGGCTCGCCGAATTCGCGGGTCGGCAATGCGGGTTTCAGCCCCGCCGTCATCGCCCGGGTGAGCCAGAAGCCCATGGCTTGCCGGGGTATCGCCAGGGCGATCTCCAGAGCCTGGCCGAGGCCCTGGCGGCCGGGCGCGCCGTCCTGCCAGACCAGGGCCGTGACCAGCGAGCCCGGCGAGCCCAGGCGGTCGCCGTAGAAGAGATGTAGCTGGGCAGCGTCCTCGAAGCCCGCCGTCCGCTTCACCAGCCTGAGGCCCAGGAAACCCGCATAGAAATCGACATTGCGCTGCGCGTTCGCCGTCACCAGCGTGATGTGATGGATGCCGAGCGATGTGCGTTGCTCAGGCAAGGTCTGTTGCCGCGACAAAACATTTCATGGTGGATCCCAATCGGCCAATGTCTGCAACTATTGATCGTGTTCGGTTCCAATACAACGGAACAATCTCGTGGGAATACTGCGTCAAAATGGTCCAAGCGCCACAAATCCTCCGAATGACGCGACAAAAAACATTGACTTTGCGGAAGCCCTGCACGAAGCATATACACATAACGACAGGAAGATCGCGAATGATCCGAAGGATCATTCGGTAATCGGGACGGATGGCAATCTTATCGGGGGCTGCGCGGGATGGCGTGACGCCATCCCGTTTCCTCAAATCTTTGGCTCACCTGGTGCTCTGCTCTGCCGCATCGGGCGCGTTCTGGCTCGGCATGACAGCCCTCGCCAATGCGGGCTGCACCGGCAGCGGCACCATCACCTGCACCGGAGATTTGTCGGGCGGTGTCACCCAAAACAGCGGCAACACGACTCTCGACGTTCACTCGCTCACGACCAACGCCGGCTCGATCACGCTCAACGGCTCGGGCGGAAACGGCAGCGACGGCACCGACGGCATCGGAGAGAGTGCCGACGGCGGGGGAAACGGCACGACGACGGTCTTGGACTATGACGGTGCGCCTTACACCGGCGCGGGCCTCGTCGCACGGGCGAATGGCGGCAATGGCGGCGAGGGGGGAACCGGCGTCTCCTTCATAATCCCTATTCCGCTCCCGCCCTTTGTCGCTCCGGTCATCATAAACGCCGGACATGGCGGCACCGGCGGTACCGGCGGCACGGTTACCGTCAACAGCGATGGAAACCTCCAGACCTCAGGTGAGAAGATCCACGGGATACTTGCCGAAGCCAATGGCGGCAATGGCGGCGATGGCGGCAACGTCACGGCGGTGCTCGGCGTGTGGGGCGAGGGCGGCGATGGCGGCCAGGGCGGCGCCGGCGGCTCTGTCTCCGTCACGACGAGCGGCGGCGGCATCACGACGCAAGGAAAAAGCGCTTCAGGTATCTTTGCCCAGAGCAATGGGGGCGTCGGTGGCGACGGCGGCTCGCTGAACGGGCTTTCCATCTCCGGCAATGGCGGCAGCGGCGCCGCGCCCAAGGACGGCGGCGTGGTGAATGTGAGCAATGCCGCCGCCATCGATACGAGGGGCGAAGGCGGCATCGGCGTCTTCGTTCAGAGCGTCGGCGGCTATGCGGGCTCGGGCGGCAGTGCCACCGGCATATTCGCCTTCGGCGGGTCGGGCGCCAGCGCCGGCAACGGCAAGACGGTGACGGTCGGCAATTCGGGATCGGTCCATACCCGCAACAGCGACTCGCACGGCATCTTCGCCCAGAGCGTCGGCGGCGGCGGCGGGGCCGGCGGCTGGAGCGGCGGCGTGGTCAGCCTCGGCGGCAGCGGCGGCTTCGGCGGCGCGGGTTCGACCGTCACCGTTTCCAACCTGTCAGCCGGAACGATCACCACCGACGGCGCGCGGTCCATCGGGATCCTGGCGCAGTCCGTCGGTGGCGGTGGCGGCGACGGCGGCAACAGCGGCGGCCTGGTGAGCATCGGCGGAAACAGTACAGGAGGCGGCGCCGGCGGCGAGGTCGACGTCACCAATGCCGGCGCGATCGTCACGCACGGCGTTTCCTCGCAGGCGATCCTGGCACAGTCCATCGGCGGCGGCGGCGGCAATGGCGGCACCAGCGGCGGCCTGGTCCCCATCGGTGGAATGGGCGGCGGCGGCGGCAATGCCAGCGCCGTGACCGTCAACAATTCGGGCAGCCTCGAGACCTTCGGCAGCGACTCCACCGCCCTCATGGCGCAAAGCGTCGGCGGCGGCGGCGGCAATGGCGGCGGATCCTTCTCAGGCTCGGTGTTCGCCGGTTTTGCGCTGGGCGGTACGGGAGGCAAAGGCGGCGAAGGCATGAAAGCCACCGTCAACCTGTCGTCCGACTCGTCGAAACCCGCGATCATCACGACGCATGGCGATCGCTCGAACGGCGTGACGGTCCAGTCGGTCGGTGGCGGCGGCGGCAATGGCGGTGCCGCCGTGCAAGCAACCGTCGGCTATTCGGGCAGCCTCTCCCTCGCCGTCGGCGGCAAGGCCGGGGACGGCGGCAAGGGCGGACAGGCCGAGCTCACCGGCACGGCGAGCGTGAACACATCGGGCGACAACGCCGACGGCATCCTGGTGCAGAGCGTCGGCGGCGGCGGCGGCAATGGCGGCTATGCCATTTCCGTCTCGCTCGCCGGCGGCGAAAGCGCAGCCATCGCCGGAGCGATCGGCATCGGCGGAGCGGGCGGCAAGGGCGGCATCGGCGACACCGTGACGGTCAATGCCGGAGGATCGATCCATACGAAGGGAGACAAATCCGAAGGCCTGATCGTGCAATCGGTCGGCGGCGGCGGCGGCACCGGCGGATATTCGGTGACAGTCGCTGGCGCGGGCGCCGGTGTCACCGCGGGAGCCGGCACTGTCGGGGTCGGCGGCAGCGGCGGCGACGGTGGCAAGGGCGGCGTCGTGACCGCGACCTATACGGGCAATGTCACGACGGCAGGCGACGAATCGGACGGCGTCATCATGCAATCGGTCGGCGGCGGCGGCGGCAATGGCGGCTTCACCGTATCCGCCGCGGTTTCCGGATCCGGATCGGGAGCGGGCGCCGTCGCGGTGGGTGTCGGCGGCAGCGGCGGCAAAGGCGGCGACGGCGGCGTCGTCACCGGCAAGGTGATCGGCGATATCACGACGGAGGGAGGCGGTTCAAACGCCTTCGTCGTCCAGTCGGTCGGCGGTGGCGGCGGCAATGGCGGCTTCAGCGTGGCTGGCACCATCACCGGCAGCAACAGCGGTGCGGGCGCGGTATCGGTCGGCGTCGGCGGCACCGGCGACGGCGGCGGCAAGGGCGAGGCTGTCACCGGCACTCTCATCGGTGATGCCACGACACATGGCAGGGATGCGGCTGCGGTCGTCATCCAGAGCGTGGGCGGCGGCGGCGGCAATGGCGGCTTCGCGGTTGCCGGCGGGATCACGGTGGCGGGACAAGGCGGCGGCGCCGTCACGGTGGGTGTCGGCGGCTCGGCAGGTGCGGGCGGCAATGCCTTGAAGGTAACGGCCGACGTCACCGGAGACATCACGACGACCGGCGCGGGATCGACGGGCTTCACGGCGCAGAGCCTCGGCGGCGGCGGCGGCAATGGCGGTTTCACGGTGTCGGGCGCGATCAGCGCCACCGGCAAGGGCGCCGGCTCGGTGGCCGTCGGCGTGGGCGGATCCGCAGGCAATGGCGGGACCGGAGGAGAAGTCGACGCGAGCGTCGCCGGCGACATCGAGACAACGGGCGACAAGGCCGTCGGCTATCTCGCGCAGTCGCTGGGCGGCGGCGGCGGCAATGGCGGCTTCAACGTATCCGCCGGGATTGCCCTGGCAAGCGAAGGATCGGGTGCCGTCGCCGTCGGCATCGGCGGCTCCGGCGGCACAGGCGGCAACGCCTATATCGTGACGGCGGACCAGACCGGCGACATCACGACGGAAGGCAAGGAGTCCGACGGCTTCGTCGCTCAATCGATCGGCGGCGGCGGCGGCAATGGGGGCTTCAACGTGTCGGGCGGCCTCAGCGCCGCCGGGAAGGGAGCGGGGGCCGTCAGCATCGGCGTCGGCGGCATGGGCGGTGATGGCGGCGATTCCCAGAAGGTGACCGCGACGGTGACCGGCGATGTCAAGACGAGCGGCGACCAGGCGCGCGGCGTCGTCGTGCAGAGCATCGGCGGCGGCGGTGGCAATGGCGGCTTCAACGTGTCGGGCGAAGTGGCCTTCTCGCGCGAGGCGGCCGGGACGGTCGGTGTCGGCGTCGGCGGTTTCGGCGGCGGTGGCGGCGACGTCCTCGACAAGGTGACGGCGACCGTCAACGGAAACATCGAAACGGCGGGCGCCGGGGCAACGGGTCTCCTGGTGCAGAGTCTGGGCGGCGGCGGCGGCAATGGCGGCTTCAACGTGACGGGCGGGTTTTCCGGCTCGGCCAAGAACGGCGGAACGCTTGGAATAGGGATCGGCGGCTTCGGCGACTCGGGCGGCAAGGGCGGTGAAGTCCTTTCCAACTCCATGGGAGACATCACCACGCAAGGTGCGGGCGCCAAGGGTGCCGTAATCCAGAGTCTCGGCGGCAGCGGTGGCAATGGCGGGATCAATGTCACCGGCAATGTGTCACTCACGGGCGGCAAGTCTGGCGCCGTCGGCGTCGGCGTCGGCGGCTTCGGCGGCGACGGCGGATCGGCCAGCTTCGTCACCGGCAGCCACATCGGCGACATCGAAACGGACGGCAAGGACGCCGATGGCATCGTGGTGCAATCGGTGGGCGGCGGCGGCGGCAATGGCGGCATCAATGTGACGGGCGGACTCAGCGCTTCGGTGAGCGATGGCGGCGTGTTCGGATTCGGCCTCGGCGGCTTCGGCGGCGAGGGTGGCAAGAGCGCGGCAGTCAATTTCAATGTCACCGGCGATGTGACGACGCATGGCGATCTCGCCGACGGCGTGACGATACAGAGCATCGGCGGCGGTGGCGGCAACGGCGCGCTCAACGTGACCGGCAATCTCGGCCTGTCATTCGCCGGCGACGCCGGCAGCGCCGCTCTGGGTGTCGGCGGCTTCGGCGGCAAGGCCGGCGATGCCGGCAGTGTCACCTCGGTCGTGACGGGCAGCGTCATCGCCGATGGCAGCATGGGCGCGGGAGCCGGTGAGCCCGAAGTCATCGACGGTATCAACCGCTGGGCGACCGGCTCCAACGGCGTGCTCGCCCAGTCGATCGGCGGCGGCGGCGGCAGCGGCGGCATGAACATTTCGGGATCCATCTCGGCGAATGTGGTTTTCAACAAGGCCTATGCGGTTTCGCTGGGACTGGGCGGCTTTGGCGGCAATGGCGGGGACGCCGAATTCGTCAATCTCACGGTCAAGGGCTCTGCCGACAGCCCTGCCGTCTTCCATTCCACCGGCGACTATCGATCGGCGATCACGGCGCAGTCGATCGGCGGCGGTGGCGGCAACGGCGCCATAAATGTCTCCGGCAGCGTCACCCTGAACGGGCAGCTGACAGCGGGCGTCGGCGGATTCGGCGGCGATGGCGGTCTCGGCAGGGCGGTGACGGTCGATGCCCAGGGCAAGCTCGAAGCGAGTGGCGTTCAGGCGCGCGGCCTCTTGGCGCAATCGATCGGCGGCGGCGGCGGCGATGGTGGAATCAATATTAGCGGCGGCCTCCTCCTCACCACCGATCCCTCCAAGCCGTCTCTCGTCTTCGGCCTCGGCGGGTCGGGCGGCGCTGGCAATACGAGTGCGCTCGTCAAGGTGACGCAGATCGGCGAGATCGACGTCGAAGGGACCGATTCGATCGGCATACTGGCGCAGTCGGTCGCCGGCGGTGGCGGCAGCGGTGGGCTCAATGTCGCCGGCAACATCGCCTTGAGCCAGGGCTACAGCACGGCTCTTGGAATCGGTGGACACGCCGGAAGCGGTGCCGATGCAGGTAACGTGATCCTCGATAGCGATGGTCAGATCGTCGTCTCGAGCGCGGTGGCCATTTCACCTGACGATGAAGACTACGACCGCACCAAGGAAAAATACGGCGAGCGCGGCGGCGGCATCCTGGCGCAGTCGATCGGCGGCGGCGGCGGCGTCGGCGGCATCAACGTGTCTGGCGTCATTTCCCCGAAAGGAAACCCCATCCTGGTCGGTGTGGGCGGCACCGGCGGCGCCGGCGGCAATGCCGGGACAGTCACCATCCGCCGGGGACTGACGACGGTAGCCTTGATCAAGACGATCGGAGACGAGTCGAACGGTCTCACCGCCCAGTCGATCGGCGGCGGCGGCGGCACCGCCGGCGTGAATATCGGCATCTCCCTCAATGGAAGCTCCGGCGACACCGATCCGAAGCAGGTCTCCATAGCGGTGGGCGGCGCCGGTGGTGCTGCGGGCGACGGCGCCCTGGTCGACGTGACCCACAAGGGCGACATCGAGACATTCGGCAATCGTTCCGACGGGCTTTTCGCGCAGTCGATCGGCGGCGGCGGAGGGAATGCCAATATCAACGTCGCAGGCGGGATCAACAAGGACGCTACCGGCGTGAACGTCGCCATAGGCGGCGGGACCGGCGAGGGCGGCATAGGTGGCGAGGTCAAGGTCGATCACACCGGCGGTATCACCACGACCAGTGACGATTCGACCGCGATCTTCGCCCAGTCGGTCGGCGGCGGCGGCGGCAGTGCACGGACCAGCACCGCGGTCGCGGTGAAGTCGAAGAACGCGATCAATATCGGCATCGGCCGCGAGGGCGGCAGCGGCGGCGAGGGTGGTGACGTCACGGTGAGATCGAACGGCACTCTGATCACCAAGGGCGAGAACTCGATCGGCATCCTCGCGCAAAGTGTCGGCGGCGGCGGCGGCATCAGCGGCACCATCGCGATAGGCGTCAAGGCCACGCAGGGCTCCGGGGACGAGGCGCAATCGGGCAGCGTCGGCCTTCAGGTCGGCCTGCAAGGCGGCGATGCGGGCATCGGCGGAGCCGTCCTCGTCGAAGCTTCGGGCTCGATCTCGACAGAAGGCGGGGACGCGCACGCGATCTTCGCGCAGTCGGTCGGCGGCGGCGGCGGCATGGGCGGCGGCGTCTTCAGTCCCATCATCAAGGAGAATGTCTCGGCCCGCGTCGGGGTCGGCGGACACGGTGGCAAAGCATCCGATGGCGGCGACGTCACCGTGGCCAGCAGCGCGACGCTCACCACCACGGGAGACAAGGCGGCCGGGATCTCGGCGCAATCGACGGGCGGCGGCGGCGGCACGGGCGGGCAGGTGATCCAGGTCACCCTTGCGAGCGGCGGGACCAACGAAAAAAGCAACAATACCGGAGCGGTCAATGTCGGCGGCGTCGGCGGCGATGGTGGCGACGGCAAGCATGTCAAGGTCACCAATACCGGCTCCATCACCACCGAAGGGAAGGACTCCTTCGGCATCATGGCCCGCTCCGTCGGCGGCGGCGGCGGCGATGGCGGGCTGGTGTTCGTCGGGGCGCTTGCCTACAAGGGCAACGCCAATTCGCTCGATCTCGCCGTGGGCGGCGAGGGCGGCACGGGTGGCGTCGGCGGCCTGGCCGAGGTCATCAACGAAGGGACGATCTGGACCAAGGGCGACGGCGCGGCAGGCATCAAGGCCATGTCGCTCGGCGGCGGCGGCGGCGATGGCGGACTCGTCGCCAATTTGTCGCTGACCATTCCGACCGGCGAGAACAGCTCGAAGCGCATAACGCAGAATATCGGCGGCCGGGGCGGCGATGCCGGCACCGGCGGCGAAGTGAAGGTGACGAACCGGCTAGGCGATGACGAAGAGGGCGGCGACATCATCACCGAAGGCAAGGACGCCTATGGCATCTTTGCCCAGTCGATCGGCGGCGGCGGCGGCAATGGCAGTTCGGTGGTCTCGCTCAACATCGTCGCCGGCGGCGCCACACAGGACAGCGTGCTCATCGGCCTGAACATCGGCGGCAAGGGCGGCACGGGAAATACCGGCGGCGCCGTCACCGTCATCAACGAAGGAACGATCACGACGGGCGGAGAGGATGCCCATAGCATCTTTGCCCAGTCGGTCGGCGGCGGTGGCGGCAATGGCGGCATCGCTCTCGCCGCCAATCTCATCACCTCGACAGATCCCAACACCCCGGTCCTGGCCCTTGGCGGTCAAGGTGGAGATGGCGGTGATGGCGGCCTGGTGAAGGTCGTCAACAGCGGCGCGATCACGACCACCGGTAAGAACGCGCATGGCATCGTCGCCCAGTCGATCGGCGGCGGAGGCGGCAATGCCAATGTCGGCATCGGCATTGGCGGCAGATCCACGCTGATCGCCAATCCACTGTCATTCGCGCTCGGCACCACCTGTGTCGAGCTCGAATGTTCTTCCGGCGGACAGGGCGGTCAGGTGATCGTCGAGAATTCCGGCACGATCTCCGTCTCCGGCGAAGGCGCGCAGGCCATCAGGGCGGAAAGCATCAATGGCGGCGGCGGCGACTTCGTCATGGATTTCACCGGCATCAAGAGCGTCGCCGGCGGCACCGCCCTGCCCGGCGTCGAAGACGACACTTCGGAAGACCGCATCACCGAGGATCCCGTCGTGACGCTGCTGGCCGGCGCCGATCAGGCCATCAACAGCACCGCCGGCGCGGTCACGATAACCGTCACCGGCAACAACTATGCGATGGGCGATTACGGTACCGGCGCCGGCGTGCAGAGCGTGGGTGGCGGCGGCGGCAACATCTTTGCCAAATTCGCGATGGACGACGAGAGCGAAACGGATCCGCTGCAGATCCTCGGACAGCTCGGCGGGTCGAAAGGCCGGAACAACAAAGGCGGCAGCATCGATGAAAGCCATCTGACCGGCGAGATCGGCGCATTCGGCGACTTCAGCTCGGGACTCTTCATTCAGTCTGTCGGCGGCGGCGGTGGTCGCTCGACGATCCAGGTCTCCTCGGCGCAAGGCATGATCGGCGACATTCAACTGGTCCTCGGCGGCGCCGACGGGAGCGAGGAGGCCGGAGGCGATATCGCTTTCGTGCAATCCGGCCTCATCTACACGGAAGGCAGGGGATCGATCGGCAGCCTGGTCCAGTCGGTCGGCGGCGGCGGCGGCTTCGCGACCTTCAACCTTCAGGGGCCGCCGGCGACCTTTGCCGCCGCTTCCAGCCAATCGGTCTCGGTGTCGTCGCTCTCCAGCGCCAGCGTGACGTTCGGCGCGGATGGGGGCAACCTGCTCGACGGCGGCGATGTCGATTTCACCAAGACCGGCAACACGGTGACCACGGACGACTTGGCCATCGGCCTTTTCAAGCAGAGCGTCGGCGGCGGCGGCGGCCTCGAAGTCATCGTCGGCGTCGATTCGGTGGATGTGAAGCTCGGCGGGACGGGAGGCGCGAGCGGCAGCGGCGGCGATGTGACGGTCGACAACACCGGCGACATTCAGACGGCAGGTGCGGGCGCGCATGGCGTGGTGCTGCAGTCGATCGGCGGCGGCGGCGGCTTCCTGGTGACGGATGCCGGCGCCGTCGCAACCACGCCGCGCAAGGACAATGAAGGCAGCGGCGGCAGCGTGAGCCTCACCCAGACCGGCAACATCGTCACCACGGGCGACGATGCTTTCGGCGTGATCGCGCAGAGCGCCGGCGGCGGCGGTGGGTTCATCTATGGGTCTTTCGTCGGAAGCGCGGGCGGCGCCGGCAATGGCGGGGCGATCGTGCTCGACCTCAACGGCTCGGTCATGGCCGACGGCGCCCGCTCCACCGCCGTCTTCGCCCAGAGCGTGGGCGAGCAGGGCGGGGATATCGAGGTGACGCTGGCGGCCGACCAGTACATCGTCGGCGGCGAGCAGGGCACGGCGGTTGCCTTCGACGGCGGCGCCGCGAACAAACTCACCAATAACGGCTATGTCTTCACCGACGATGGCATCGAGGGCCGGGCCGTGACCGGCACTGGGGGCAGCGAGACGGTGGTGAGCAACCTCTATATGGCCGGCAATGTCGATCTCGGGCTGGGGTCGAACAGCCTCACCAATGCGCAGACGGCGCGCTTCGACATGGGGTCCTATGTCAAGCTCAATGGCGGCCAGAACCTGCTCCTCAACGACGGCTTCATGGCGCCCGGCGGCAGCAACGCCATCGATACCGTCTATACGACCGCGGTGGACGGGCGCCTTGAGCAGTCCGCCTCGGGCTTCTACGAAGTCGACCTCGATTTCGTGGCCGGCAATGCCGTGACGGGCAACGCCGATCGCATCAATGTCACCGGAGAAGCCGCGCTCAAGGGCACGATGGACCTGAAGATCGTGAACCCTTCGCAGGTCTCGCCGGGCTATCACGAGGTGACGATCCTGAGCGCCGATGCCGGCGTCACGGACAAGTCGCTCATCCTCCAGGCGCCGGCTTCGGCGGTTGCCACATACGACATTCTCTATCGCGCCGCCGAGCTCGATCCGACGGCCGAAGACGTGGTGTTGAGCTATGACATCGATTTCGCAGGCGCCGGCGCAGGCGGGCTGAACCGCAACCAGACGCGGTTCGGCGACTACATCAACCGATTCCAGATCGCCGATTCCAACACGCGGCTGGCGCCTTTGGTCGGCTTTCTGTTCCTCCTGCCGACGGTCGAGGACCTCAGGGCGGCTTATGCCATGCTGACGCCCGAAGCCTATGCCAGCAACGTCGCGACGACCCTGATGGCGGTGGACGACTTCAGCCAAGCCCTGATGAGCTGCCGGCAGGTGGCCGGCGAATATCGCTTCGTCGCCCAGGACGAATGCGGATGGATGCGCGCCTCGGGAAGAACGACGAGCTACGATTCGTCATTCGAATACAACGGATACAGCGAAGACGTCTTCCAGATCGCGGGCGGGGTCCAGGGCAAGGTCGGCGCCAATGAGTTCGTGGGCTTCGGCCTCTCCTACGAAACGACCGACGCAAAGCTGTCGGATCTCGCCAAGGTCGAGGGCGAGCGCTTCCAGGCCGGCATCGTCGCCAAGGCACGCAGCGGCGGCACCACCGCTGCCGGTTCGGTGGTCGTGGGGCACGGCTGGTTCGATACCGATCGCGTGGTCGCGCTCGGCGATCTCGGCGGCCTCGCCCGAGGCAAGCAGGAAATGACCTTCGCTTCGAGCCGCGTCCAGATCGCTCACGCTTTCGAGTCGGATCAGAGCTATCTCCGGCTCGGCGCCGACGCTGTTCTTTCGGTGATATTCCAGGACGATTTCCGCGAGAGCGGCGGCGGACTCGGAGATCTGTCGGTCCGCGATCATGAGAATGTGAATGCCTTCATCCAGCCCTTCGTGGAATTCGGCGGCGAGATGGACCTCGACGACGGCAATGCGCTGCTCCGTTCCTGGTCGAGGCTGTCGCTGGTCCAGTACATCGATCCCGACACCAGCGTCTATGCCGGCCTGATCGGCCCGTCGGACGACGTCGATCCCTTCTATGCCGAGGCGGGCTTCGACAGCACCCTCGGCCGGTTCGAACTGGGCATCGACATCCTGTCGCAAGGCGGCGCGGTGCTCGGCCTTATCGGCATGGGCATGCTGGGAGAGGATACCGAGGTCTATCAGGGCAGCGTCAAGGCATCCATTCCCTTCTGAGCACGGACGTCTTCAAGAGATCTGCCGGAGCCGGACAGGCTCCGGTTCAGGTTTTCCGCCTGAGCCTGACCGCCGCCCAGGTCGCGCCGATGATCCCGCCGACGAGCGCGCCGAACGGCATATGGAAGAACACGACGCCCATGGCGTAGGCCCCTTCCCTCTGCGAGATGCTGAAGATCTCGGCGGCGGCCAGGGACAATGCCAGCGCGAGAGCGGCGCCGCAAATGGCGCCGATGACGAAGCCGGCGAGCACCTTCAGGAAGGACATCTTGCAGTCTCGACACGGTCGGCCCGATCAGGGCGAAAGGCCATCGCAACCCATCCTATGGGGCGCGGTCCGCGCCGTCAAACGAGCTTCAGCACCTTGCCGGGATTGAGGATGCCGTTCGGATCGAGGGCCGACTTGATCCGGCGCATCACGGCGATCTCTTCGGGCGTGCGCGAGCAGCCCAGATGATCCCGCTTGAGCGTGCCGATGCCGTGTTCGGCCGAGATCGAGCCGCCATGCCGGGCGACGAGCCGATAGACGGTCTCGTCGATGTCATGCAGATCGGCTTCGCTTGCTCCCGCGACCGAGACGGAGATGTGCAGGTTGCTGTCGCCGATATGGCCATAGAAGGAGACATGACAGCCGGGAAAGCGCCGGTCGAGCGCCTCGGCGCAGGCCGCGGCGAACCCGTCCAGGCCGCCGATCGCCATGCCGACGTCGAGATTGACGAGCGACGGCAGAAGGCGGTCCATGGCGAGACCTTCGCGCAAGGTCCAGAAGGAGCGCCGCTCCTTTTCCGACTGGGCGACGAGCGCATCGGCGATCAGCCCGTCGGCGAGAGCGCTTTCGAGAAAGGCTTCGAGGGCTGCGGCGTGGCCGGCGCCTTCCGCCTCGACGATGACGGCGAAAGCGGGCTCGCGCTCGAACAGGCGAAGGCCTTCGGCTTCGCTGTTGAAGCGATAGTAGCTGTGCCACATGGCCTCGAAGGCCGAAAGGCCGGCGAGCCCGCCGCGTGCCCGGTTGAGCAAGGCGACGACGTCGTCATAGGCCGCGAGCGCCAGAAGCGCGGTCGACCGGCCTTCGGGCAGGGGCTTGAGACGCAGCACCGCGCGGGTAACGACGCCGAGCGTCCCTTCCGCGCCGATGAAGAGCTGGCGAAGATCGTAGCCGGTGTTGTTCTTGGCCATCTTGTTCAGCATGGTCAGCACGGTGCCGTCGGCGAGCACGACCTCGAGGCCCAGGACATTGTCACGCGTGACACCATGGCGGATCACCCGGATGCCGCCGGCATTGGTCGAGAGATTGCCGCCGATCTGGCAGCTGCCGCGGGCGCCGAGATCGATCGGCAGCAGGAAGCCTTGCGCCGCGGCGGCGTTCTGCGCCGCTTCGAGCGGCGTGCCGGCCCTGACCGTCATGGTCTGGGCGGCCGGGTCGATCTCCTCGACGCCGGAGAAGCGTTCGAGCGACAGGGCGATATCGGCGGCGGCGGGATTGGCGGCGCCGGCAAGGCCGGTAAGGCCGCCTTGCGGCACCACGGCCTGGCGATGAGCATTGCAGATGCGCAGTGCCGCGGCCACCGCCGCGACGCTCGCCGGGCGCAGCACCGCCCGGGGCAGGTGCCTGCCGGTCCGGCTCGCATCGCCGCGATGGCGCTCTGCGATATCCTTGCCGGTGAGCACGGCGTCGTCGCCGAGCGCGCGGCGCAACTCGTCGACGATCGAGGGAGACGGCGTGACCCTACCGGACATAGCTGGCGCCGTTGACATCGAAGGTGGCGCCGGTCATGTGACGCGCCTTGTCGGAACAGAGGAAGGCGACGAGCGCGCCCACTTCGTCGGGAGCCGCCATGCTGCCGAGCGGGATCTCCGACAGGATGCGGCCGATATCGGCCGGCGTCGCGCCGGCATAGGCCATGTCCGTCTCGGTGAAGCCCGGCGCCACGGCGAAGGCCAGGACGTTCTCCGCCGCGTAGCCGCGCGCGATCGTCTTGGTGAGCGCCACCAGCGCCGCCTTCGAGGCGGCATAGGGCCATTGATCGGGCGCGTCGCCGCGATGCGCGGCACGGCTGGCGATGTTGACGATCTTGCCGCCGTCCCGCTCGCGGAAATGAGCCACCGCCAGCTTGCACAGCTCGGCGGGCGCGGTGAGGTTCACCTGCATCACCCGCGCGAACGTCTTCCGCCAGTCGGCCATGGGTGCCGCGATCGGGGCCGGGGCGAAGATGCCGGCATTGTTGACCAGGACATCGATGCGCGGGACGTGAGCTTCGGCGGCGCGCCACAGGGCGCTCGCGGCGTCGGCCTCGGCGAGATCGGCCGCGAGGAGGCGGCAGGAGGCGGATCCGATCTCGTCGCGGATCGCCTCGGCGGCCGCGCGGCTCCTGGCGTAGTGGAGAAGCACCGTCGCGCCGGCGCCCGCCGCGGCGCGCACGATGGCCGCGCCGATGCCGCGCGACCCTCCCGTCACCAGGATTGTCTTGCCGTCAAGATCGATCATTTCGCCCGGATCCCGATCATCGCCATCGGACCGCCGGGAGGGTGCGGAGGAGATTGCCGATCATGTTTCCGAACTCACGAAGGTCCCGCCTCGATGCCGCGCCGATGCTCTTCCATAGCGACAGGACAAGACGCAGGCAAAGCAAAGACGCAGCAGCGGCCTGTCATGCCGAAACCTGTCGGGAATTGCCGAGGGGGTCGCGATCGAAGCCGGTAGTTGAGACCGAGGCATTTGTATCCGGCGGTCCCATGAAGGATCATGTGTGACTTCGAGGACACAGCCGGTGTTTTTTTCTTCAGAAGAAAGCATTCCTGTTTGATCCGACAGTCCTTTAAGGTAATTTTCCGGCACGGGGTTAACTCTGGGGAATCTATCGTGAAAAACAAGCTTGGACTGTCCGTGAGCACCGCCGCCCTGGCGCTGCTGCTTGCAGCAGGTGGAAACAGTGTCCTGGCCGCGGACTATGAGGATCCCGGCTGCACCTTGTCGGGCTCCGTCATGGCCGGCTACATGTATGACTGGCAGAACGCGGATTTCGACTTCGACAGCGGCAGCGAAGACATCGATGCCAAGGATGTCGATTGGAACACTCCCTTCGGCGAGGGCGCCGGCCTCGTGACCTGCGGCGGCCTCAACGTCCAGGCCGACGTCGCCTATTATGCGCATTCGGCGGATCTCGATTTCAGCGACGTCGATCTTGACCAGACCAACACGCATATCGGTGGGGCGCTTTTCTACCGCGATCCGGCTTCCTGGGCCGGCGGTGTCGGCGCGTCATGGATAGGGCAGGACATTTTCGGCAAGGATATCGACGTCTTCCGTGTCGGCCTGTTCGGCGAATTCTACCTGGACGACGTATTCACGCTCGGTGCTTCCGCCCATTACTACAATACGGACTGGCCCGAAGGGAAAGACGAGGATGGTTTCGAGCTGGCCGCCTGGGGCAGGTTCTATGCGACGCCGGATCTGGCCCTGACGCTGCGCGGCGACTTCATGTGGGGCGACTTCGATTTCGACGACGTCGGCGGGGATGACGGCGACATCGACGGCTTCGCGATCACCGGCGATGCCGAATATCTGGTCTGGGACCGGGGATTGTCGCTCTTCGGTGGCGCCCGCTATGCCGATCGCGAAGCGGATGACGGCGACGAAGGTATCGAGATCGAAGACTTCCAGGTCTTCGCCGGCATCAAGTTCTACTTCGGCCATGACGGTACTCTGATCGAGCGCCAGCGCACCGGCACGATCGACAATACCAGCGTTTTCCACGAGAAGCTGCCTGAGTTCTTCAGCTCGGCATCGGCTGCCGGAGGGCTTCGCTAGCAGCTTTTCGGACCGGAGCCGGATTCACGGCGGGAAGGCTTTTCTCGCTGGTCCTGGCGTCGATCGTAGCCGCCCCAGACGTCAAGGGCGTCCTTGCCGCTGGCCGACTTCTTCGCCAGCGTGTGGGCAATTGGCAGATTGGGTTACAATGCGAGGCCAGGCCATCGGTGCCTGATCAGTCGTACAAGTCGTGCATCGCCCATTGCGCCCGAGGGATCTTGGCTCCGATCCGATAACGGAGAAAATGCGCATCGAGATGTTTCGGCCCGGTCACGCAAACATAAGAGAGATGATACCAGTTTCCGGAGCTGCGAAAGACCGCGCCGGGCGCCTTTATGGAGTTCTCTCCCATGATCGGCTCGCCGAAAGTGTAGGCTATGACCTTATCAACGTTGAAGGGATTCGAATCCCGGGTAATCCTCAGCATCACTTCGGTATCGCAGGTTTGTTCGAGCCTGGACTGCGGATCGAGCTCGAGCAGCTCGTGTTTGGCGCGGCGATCGTCCAGTGCCATGGCCGTCGAAGCCGCATGGATAGTGACTCCAATAACGGCGATCAGGACGCCGCATATCGAAGGATGTGACATGTAGAATCGTCTCTGCTTCAAGGATGGGAAATTCTACCAAGGATATGCCGCCAAACAAGATCATTGCTCATCCTGAGTCAATGCATCGAGACTTCAGGTCAACGAAAGATTAGCGCTCCCTGCAGCGGCCTCGTATGGCAGGGGTCGGGCAGCAAGCCGCAATCGAAGCGCCGCGGTGACGGTCGGCGGTGCCGACGAAGAATCCGCCGGATCCGTCGGAGGATGTGACATGGAGCGATTGGCCGCCCGGCTGAACCTGATCGTCGATGCGGAGACGGAGGCGGCCGCCCGCAGCATCGGCCGGGACTTCATCGCGCAGATCGGCCTGGAGAGCGTCTTTCTGAGATGGACGCCCTATCGCAAGCTCGGAGCGCACTCCCGGCTGTCGTTCGCGCTCTACCTGCCGGCCGGCGTCGCGGACGAAGCGGCGGCCGCCGCCATCGAGGCTATCGCCGCCCGGGCCGTCGCGCGCCACTCGCTGGCGAAGGGCTATCTCAACCGCTTCCTGAACGAGGATGGCTCGCTCTTCTACAACCGCATCTTCGACGCGCGCAGCCACGAGTTCCTGGTGGCGGATGTCCTTTGGATGGACGTGGAGGTCGAAACCAGCCCGGACGCGCAAGGATCGTTCAAGGCCGCGCTGAAGCAGGCCTCTCCAGAGGCCTGAGCGGGTGTCTTGCCTGCCGCCCTACGACTATAGATGGCGGCACGTCATCTCAACCGGGTTATGGCATGACAGCTAAATGGTGCCGCCTGCGTGACTCGAACACGCGACCTACGCATTACGAATGCGCCGCTCTACCGACTGAGCTAAGGCGGCTCCGGGCTCGATCCAGTGCCGGGCGGACTGATACAGGGTTCGCCTGGCGATTTCAACCATCGGCGGAAACGCGTCCCGGCCGATCCGGATCGTCCTCGGGAAGGCCTGGATCGTCCGGCGGGCGGACCGGCTGGACGATGCGCGGCCTGGGCCGGATCTTGGCGGCAGGAGGAGACGGCGGCGGGGCGGACTCCACCGCAGGCGCGGCCGGCTTGGCGGCTTCCGGCTGCGGCAGCGCTTCCTCGACGACCGGCGCCGGTTCGGGCTCGGGAGCGGCCTGGCGCGGCAAGGCCTCGAAGGGCGGTTTCCATTCGGCGAAGGCAATCTCGCCGGTCACCGGCGAGACCGGTGTCCAGTAAGGGGAGGCCGCGCCGTCGATCACCCACATGGGATCGCTCGGCGCCCTGACCGCGCGGGCGAGCCATTCGCGCGCCCGGCCCTTGTCGCCGCGGCCCTCCTCGATCTCCGCCATCAGGGCGCAGACGCGAGCCTGCGGGTCGGAGGCGACAAGAGGAGAAAGAGCCTTGACCGCATCGTCCCATTGGCGCGCCTGGGCCGCGGCGCGTCCGAGGGAATAGGCCCCTTCGACGCCGCCATGAAAGGATCCGATCAGCCGACGCACGCGGTCGTAACGATCCTGCGGCGAATCGGTGAGGCGCGCATAGGCATAGGCCTCGGCGAGATCTGGGTGCGGGGCGGCATCCCAGCTCTTGACGATCACGCGCCACACGCGGCGCTGCGCTCCCTGCGCCGCATAGAGCCGCGCCGCGACACAGGCGGCGGGCACCAGGGACGGATCGAGCCGGTGCGCCTCGAGCGCCCAGCCGAGCGCGCCCCCGGGATCCCTGGTCTCGCCGGCGAGCGCCTTGGCGGCGAGCAGCACCGCCTTCATGCGCCGGGCCTGACCGGCATCCGCCTGGCCGGTCTTGCGCTGCGCCTCGAGCGTCACGAGCGCCGCATCCCAGTCGCGCCCCTGCGACTGGATGGCGAGCATGGCCGAGGAAGCCCAGCCGAGCGCCGGGTTGAGCTTCAGCGCCCGCTCGGCGAAACCGCGCGCAGCGGCGAGATCGCCCGACTGGCGCGCTTCGGCGAAGAGGCCGCGCAGGCCCAGCGCCTCGGTCTCCGGCGCCTTCAACATCTCCTCGAATCCGCGCCGCACCTTCGTGTGGTCGCCCCTGAGCTGCGCCGCCTGAACTTCGAGAAGCTTCAGCAGCGGCTCGTCGGTGAGGGAGCGAGCGGCGACCGCCGCGAAGCGGTCGGCGCTGCGGCCGTCGCCGGCACCCGCCGCGACGATGCCGCGCGACAGGCTCTCATAGCCGCGGCGCGCCTTGCGGAAGCGCAGATAGCCGCCGATGGCGCCGGGCGTGCCGATCAGCCGGCGCAGCAGCGAGAACAGGAACCACAAGCCGAGCACGGCGAAGACGAGGCCGGCCAGTCCCGCCAGCACCGAGGTCTCGATCTCGCGGTCGAGCCAGCGGATGACGATGGTGCCCGGCCGGTCGGCAATCCAGGCGAATCCCGCCGCGGCGGCGGCGAGCAGCAGGAAACGAGCGAGAAGGCGAATCATGGCTGGCCCATGATGATCCGGGTCACGGCCGCCGCCAATTGCGTCATCGCCGCTTCGGCCCTGAGACGCTGGCGCGCCCGGTCGCGCCATTCGGCAAGCTCCGCGGGCAGTTCGCCGCCCGGCTCCTCGAGCCTTGCGATCGCCGCCCTGAGGTCGCCGGCTTTCGCATCCGCCGCCGCGACTTGCGCAAGGCCGCTCCAGTCCAGCGTGTCCAGATCGCGGATCTTGACCACCGTGCCGAACCAAGCCCAGAAGCCGCTCGCCTCGGCGGCGGCCGGCTCGTCCGTACCCGGACCGGCGAGGCTCGGCGCGAGCGCTTCGAGAGCGCTGCCCAGCGCCTGCGGATTGGCGATGCCGGAGGCCGCGTAAGGCGCGAGACCGGCGAGATCGGCATTGCCCGGGACATAGACGGCGATGCGGTCGAGCTCGTCCTTGAACGCCACGCCGGCCTGGAACTTGGCCTTGAGGTCGGAGAGCGCCTGCGTCAACCCGGCGAAATCCTCGCCGCCGGTCGGGGAAGGGGGCGTTCCACCGTCGCGCAAGGCCGACACCTGCTGCTCGAGCTGCTCGATGCGCCGGGTGATGTCGGCGAGGGCGCCGGGATCGGCCGCGCCGCCGCTGCCCGAACCCAATTCCGCCACCGAGCGGCGCAATTCACCCAAAGCCTTGTCCAGCTCGCCGAGCCTGGCCTCGAGAGCCGTCGTCTTCCCGGCCTGCGCGTCGGCATCGCGGGCAGCGGCGGACCTGAACTCGTCAAAAGCGCCCGACAGCGCGACAAGCTGCTCATTGAGCGTGCGGTTGCCGGCCTCGAGCGTCGCGAGCTTCTCTTCCATGGCCGACATGGAGGAAGGAGGCCACCAATAGGCGCCGAACTCGCGGTAGGCCCAGGCGCCGACAAGAGCGGCGATGACCGCGGCGAAGCCCGCGACGCGGCCCCTGGTCCAGAAGGACGGTTGTGCAGGCGGTGGTGGCGGCGGCGAACCCGCTTCCTCTTCCGAGGGGCCTCCCGGAATCGAACGTTCGCTCTGGGGCGCAGCATCATCCGGGCCAGGGATGCTGTCGGCGGCGGGCGAAATATCTTCCGCTTCGAGATCGATGACCGGGCGCCTTTTCTCGGAGTTCTGCGATTCGTCTTCGATATGGGTCATCGCCAACGTTCATCCCTCTGCGCAGTCTGCCTGAAAAATCAGGCCCGGCCAATGATTTCCAGAAGCGCGTCCTCGTCGGGCCGCGCCGCGACCCGTCTCGCAAAGCCGTCGGGCAAAATCGCGGCAATGTTCGGCGACAGGCAGAAATGCATGATGGCGCGGGCCCTGATGCCCTGCCTGCCGGCGAGATCGAGCCACAGCCGGGCCGAGCGCGGCGAATAGAGCAGGACACCGTCGGCGCTTGCGGCATCGGGCGCCAGCGCCGCGGCGGCACGCGCCTCATAGACGATGATGCGGGTCACGGTGAAGCCCGCACGCTCGAGCCGCCCGGAAAAATCGCTCGCCGTGTCGAGGCCCGACAAATAAAGGACCGCACCTGCTTCGGGCCGCGAGTGTTCGATGATGTGCTCGGCAAGTCCCGCGCCGTCGCCGCCCGCCTCGACGATACACGCGAATCCGGCCTGGCGCGCGGCCGCCGCCGACTGCGGGCCGACCGCCATGACCGGCAGGCGACGCAGCCTATCGAGGCGATCATCGTCGGAAAGGCAGCGCAACGCATTGGCGCTGGTCACGGCGATGAGCTGATAGCGGGCAGCCGGAATGTCGATCTCCGGACGCGGCACGATCTCGAGCAGGGGCGAGACGATCACCTCATGGCCGAGCCGCGCCAGCCTGGGCTCGAGGACGTCCGCGTCCCGGCGCGGCCTGGTGACGAGGAGGCGCATGTCAGGTGGCGAGATCGAGCAGATGCCGGCCGCCCTTTGTCCTGACCTCTTCGCCGGCGTCGCGGCCGAGACGCGCCGCATCGGCGAGGCCGCCGTCGCGCCCGGCGGCGAAGGTCATCCGGCCATCGAGGGTCAGCGCCTCGCCGCGGAACTCCAGACGGTTGTCCCTGATCACGGCATGGCCGGCGATCGGCGTGCGGCACGAGCCGTCGAGGGCGGCGAGGAAGGCGCGCTCGCAGGCGACCGCTGTCTCGGTCGGCCCATGATTGACAGCCGCGAGCAGCTCGCGCGCCGCCGCGTCGCCGGCGCGGATCTCGATGCCGATGGCGCCTTGCGCCACCGCCGGCAGCATGTCAGCTTCCGGAACGGGCGCGGCGATGCGATGAGCAAGGCCCAGGCGGTTGAGACCGGCGCAGGCGAGGAAGGTCGCGGCCACGTCGCCCCGGTCGAGCCTGGCGAGACGGGTCTCGACATTGCCGCGCAGGCTGACCACCGAAATATCGGGCCGGATGCGCTTGAGCTGGGCCGAGCGGCGCACCGAGGCCGAGCCGACGACGCAAGCGACGGGGAGGTCGCGGATGGCCGCGCAATGCGGGCTGATCAGGGCGTCGCGCGCGTCCTCGCGCGGCAGCAGGGCGGCGATCGCCAGCCCGTCCGGCAATTGCGCCGGCATGTCCTTCATCGAATGGACGGCGAGGTCGATCGCGCCGGAGAGCAGCGCGTCCTCGATCTCCTTGGTGAACAGGCCTTTGCCGCCGATCTCGCTCAGCGGCCGGTCGCGCACCTTGTCGCCCGTCGTGGTGATGGCGACGATCTCGATCGCGGCGGGATCGAGGCCATGGGCGGCAGAGAGCCGCCGTCTCGTCTCCTCGGCCTGGGCGAGCGCCAGGCGCGATCCGCGGCTTCCGATCTTAAGGCGGGGCGTTTGCAAGTCGACTCCACGGGATGCTAATCACTGCCGGTCCTCTTAATAGCTTACGCCGCAGGCGTCATCGACATTCATGGCCGCACCGCACCTGACCATTCTCGGCATCGAAACCTCCTGCGACGAGACCGCGGCGGCCGTGGTGCGCCGGCATGAAGACGGCACCGGCGAGATCCTGGCCAATGTCGTCCTGTCGCAGATCAAGGATCATGCGCCCTATGGCGGCGTCGTGCCCGAGATCGCGGCGCGTGCCCATGCGAGCCATCTCGACCGGCTGATCCGGCGCGCCCTCGGGGACGCCCGTCTCACTCTCGACGACATCGACGGCGTCGCGGCGACCGCGGGACCGGGCCTGATCGGCGGCCTCCTGGTGGGTCTCACCACCGCGAAGGCCATCGCGCTCGCCAGGGGCAAGCCGCTTCTCGCCGTCAACCATCTGGAAGCGCATGCGCTGACGCCGCGGCTCCTGGGCCCCCTCGCCTTTCCCTATCTGCTGCTGCTGATCTCGGGCGGCCACACGCAGCTGCAGATCGTCGAAGGGGTTGGACGCTATCGCCGCATCGGCACCACCATCGACGACGCGCTGGGCGAGGCCTTCGACAAGACCGCCAAGCTCCTGGGCCTCCCCTATCCGGGCGGGCCCGAGGTCGAGGCCCTGGCGCGCCGGGGCGATGCCGGGCGCTTCGACTTCCCGCGTCCGCTCAAGGGCCGCGAGGGCTGCGATTTCTCCTTCTCCGGCCTCAAGACCGCGATCCGCGAGACGGTGGAAGAGCTGGGTCCGCCGAGCTCCGCCGACAAGGCCGACGTCTGTGCCGGCTTCGAAGCGGCGATCGCCGACACGATGCGCGACCGGCTTTCGCGCGCGCTCAGGCTGTTCACGGCGAGCTTCCCGGACGTCCGCCGGCCGGTGCTGGTGGTGGCGGGCGGCGTCGCCGCCAACCGCAGGCTCAAATCCGTGTTCGAAGCGCTGTGCGCGCGGCACGGTTTCGGCCTCACCGTTCCGCCGGCTCATCTGTGCACGGACAATGCCGCCATGGTGGCCTGGGCCGGCGCCGAGCGCCTGGCCCTCGGCCTCACCGATCCGCTCGCCGCGGAAGCCAAGGCGCGCTGGCCGCTCGATCCCGGGGCCCGGCACATGACGGGTGCCGGAGTGAAGGCGTGAGCCGCATCGGCGTGATCGGCGCCGGCGCTTGGGGCCTGGCGCTCGCCGCCGTCGCAGAGCGCGCCGGACATCAGGTGACGATCTGGGCGCGCCGGCCGGAGGCGGCGCAGGAGATCGACGCCAAACGGACCCTCGCCCAGCGGCTGCCGGGCGTCGTTTTCGGCAAGGCTGTGTCCGCCACGACCGCCGCCGGCGATCTCATGCAATCGGACATGGTTCTGGCCGCGGTCCCGGCACAGCATCTGCGCGAGATCCTCGGCCGGTTCCGGGATCTGAGAGCGCCCGTCATCCTGTGCGCCAAGGGCATCGAGGCCGACAGCGGCGAGCTCATGCCGGACGTCCTGGCGGGCTCCTTGCCGCATTGTCCGGGCCTCGTGCTCTCGGGTCCGAGCTTCGCCGCCGACGTGGCGCTGGGCCGGCCGACTGCGTTGACCCTGGCGGCGTCCCAACTGAGGCTCGCCAAGGAATGGGCCGGCGCCCTGAGCCTCACGACCTTCCGTGTCTATCCGTCGGACGACCTGCGCGGCGTGGCGCTGGGCGGCGCCGTCAAGAACGTATTGGCGATCGCCTGCGGCATCGCGGCCGGGAAGAACCTCGGCGACAGCGCCGGCGCCGCTCTCACCACGCGGGCCTTCGCCGAGCTCACGCGCTTCGGCAAGGCGCTGGGCGGAAGACCCGAGACCCTGACCGGGCTTTCCGGCCTCGGCGATCTCCTCCTCACCTGCTCGAGCCGGCAATCGCGCAACTTCTCCTTCGGGCTCGCCCTCGGCGAGGGCAAAAGCGCCGGCGAAGCCAAGGCCGCATCCCGAGGCACGATCGAGGGCATCGCCACGGCGAAGGTCGTCGCCCATCTCGCCAGGGTGCAGAACATCGAAATGCCGATCTCCAACGCCGTCCACGCGATCATTGACGCGGGCTCGAAACCCGAGGAAGAGATAGCGCGGCTCCTGGCCCGTCCCATCAATCCTGAATTTCATCGCGCCTGAAGGAAAACGACATGCTCTACGCCTTGATCTGCACGGACAAGCCCCAATCGCTCGACCTGCGCATGAAGGAGCGGCCCGGCCATATCGACTATCTCAACGGCCTTGGCGACCGGCTCAAGGCGGCGGGTCCGTTCACCGACGAGGCCGGGAGCCCGATCGGCTCGCTGGTCATCGTCGAGGCGAAGGACCGGGCGGGCGCCGAGGAGATCGCCGGAAACGATCCTTACGCCAAGGCCGGACTTTTCGCGGCGGTCGAGATCCGCGCATGGAAATGGGGCCTCAAGAACCCGGAGGTGAAATGATGGCCTATTGGTTGTTCAAGTCCGAGCCGGAAACCTGGTCGTGGGAGCAGCAGAAGGCAAAGGGCAAGGCCGGCGAGGAATGGACCGGCGTGCGCAATTTCCAGGCGCGCAAGAACATGAAGGAGATGAAGCTCGGCGACAAGGGCTTCTTCTACCACTCGGGCGAGAGCAAGGCGATCGTGGGGATCGTCGAGGTGTCGAAGCCGGCGCATCCGGATTCGACAGCCAAGGAAGGTCCATGGGAATGCGTCGACATCCGCGCGGTCGAGGACGTGCCGAAGCCGGTGACGCTCGCCCAGTGCAAGGCCGACAAGAGGCTCAAGGACATGGTGCTGGTCAACAACTCGCGGCTCTCGGTGCAGCCGGTCACGCCTGAGGAATGGAAGATGGTCTGCGCCATGGGCGGCGTGAAGAAGCCGTGACGTGCTGAAGGCCGTCGATCACGCGAAGTTCGTCGCCGACAACACCGCCATCCTGTCTCCGCCGCTGGTGCCGGAAATCCGCCTGCATCTGGCGCATGAGGCGGTGCCGGTCTGGCGGAAGACCGAGGAGGAGCTCGGCGAGATCGGCCTGCCGCCGCCTTTCTGGGCCTTCGCCTGGGCCGGCGGCCAGGCGCTTTCGCGCCACGTGCTCGATCGTCCCCGGCTGGTCGAGGGCAGGAGCGTTCTCGACCTGGCGACGGGCTCGGGTCTCGTCGCCATCGCCGCTGCGAAGGCGGGCGCCCGCTCGGTGCTCGCCGCCGATATCGATCCTTTCGCCTGCGCCGCCGCGCGCCTCAATGCGCAGGTGAACGGCGTCGCGATCGCGGTCAGCGGCGAGGATCTCCTGGAGAACGTTCCGCGGTGTTTCGACCTCGTCCTGGTCGGCGATCTCTTCTACGAGAAGGCGTTGGCGGAGCGCGTTCATGGCTGGCTGGTCGCTGCCAAGACCAAGGGCGCCGACATATTGATCGGCGATCCGGGCCGGTCCTATCTGCCCAAGCCGGTCCTGCGCCATGTCGCCGACTACCATGTGCCGGTGACGCGCGAGCTCGAGGACGCCGAAATCAAGCGCACGTCGGTGTGGCGGATCTAGATGCCGGCGCGCCGACGGCTGTTGTTAAGCCACAGGGCGACCATCAGGATCGCCAGGCTCACCCAGATCCAGGGATCTGGGGGCCTGGCGAAGATGAGGATCGCCCACAGGACCGCGGCGGGTGTCGACACATAGATGGCCTGGATGGT
Organism: Parvibaculaceae bacterium; assembly: GCA_050246735.1. Taxonomy (GTDB): domain Bacteria; phylum Pseudomonadota; class Alphaproteobacteria; order Rhizobiales; family Aestuariivirgaceae; genus Taklimakanibacter. Next base: position 374,950 of record JBFWVM010000003.1, read on the forward strand.
GTAGAACGCGCCTTTCTCGCGGATGAGGGTGAAGAAGGCGATGCGCTCGACGATCCACAGGAGCGAGGCAAGGCCCGCGGTCCAATAGGCGAAAAGCGCCGGGGCGGTCTCGCCCCAGGGCGGCGCCAGCACCAGCATGAAGGGGATTGCGAGCAGGCCGGAAAAGATCGACTCGGCGGCACCGACCACCATGATGTCGGCATTCTTGGGCCAATAGGCGGCGGCGAACCAGTTATAGGCGCTATAGACGATGGGTACGGCGAAGGCGGCGACGACCCATAGGGACATCTCGCCGTCGTCCGTCCCGCCGCGCGACAGAATGAGGACGGCGCTCGACAAAAAGCCGGCCAGAAGCCCGCCGATGCGGCGCGGACGGGCAATCTCGCGTCCGGTGGAGAGCGCCAGAAGGTAGTTCCAGAAGGGGGCGGTCGAGACGATGAGCGCATATTCGGTGGCGGCCACCTGGCGCGAGAAGAACAGGCTCATGGCGAAAGGGACGTTGAGAAGGGCGGCACAGCCCAGGCCATAGAGCACGACCTCCCGGCTCATCACGAAGCGGCCGCGGGCCATGGGCGGGACCGCCAGCGCCGCGCCGACGATCAGCCCGGTATAGACGATGATATGGGTGACCGGCAGGCCGTTCTCGCCCATGAGCTTGTAGAGCGAGGGCGTCAGCCCCCAGAAGCAGCCGAGGACGAGAAACCAGAAGAGATGGACGGGCATGCGGCCTTAGATCACGAGGGCTCCGGACCGGTCAATCGGGAGCCGGAAGCGGCCGGCGCCGCGCCCGCGAAGCGCTGATTTCCCGCACCCCTCCTGGCCTGTTTTTCTTAGACACCTGGCGGATTGCGCGATAGGACTGAGCACGGATAATACTCGCCCCAGCGCGGCATGAGAGGAGGATTTTGCTTATGTCCGACAAGGTCTATCCGGTTCCGGCCCAGTGGAAGAAGCGGGCTCTCGTCAACGACGCCCAATACAAGAAGATGTACGCGGAATCGGTCGCGGCGCCGGACAAGTTCTGGGCCAGGCAGGCCAGGACGCTGGACTGGTTCAAGGCGCCGAAGAAGATCAAGAATACGAGCTTCGCCCATGACGATGTGTCGATCAAATGGTTCGAGGACGGCGTGCTCAACGTGTCGGTCAACTGCATCGACCGGCATCTCAAGAAGCGCGCCGACCAGACGGCGATCATCTGGGAGGGCGACGATCCCTATTACGACAAGAAGATCACCTATCGCGAGCTCTACGAGCAGGTCTGCCGTTTCGCCAATGTGCTGAAGGCGCAAGGTGTCAGGAAGGGCGACAGGGTCACGATCTACATGCCGATGATCCCGGAGGCGGCCTATGCCATGCTGGCCTGCACCCGGATCGGGGCGGTGCATTCGGTGGTGTTCGGCGGCTTCTCGCCCGATTCGCTCGCCGGACGCATCAACGACGCCAGATCGAAATTCATCGTCACCGCCGACGAGGGCCTGCGCGGCGGCAGGAAGATACCGCTCAAGGCGAATACCGACGAGGCGCTCAAGAAATGCGAGGGCGGCGAGAAGGTGCTGGTGGTGCGGCGCACCGGCGGCGGCGTCACGATGCAGCAGGGCCGCGACTTCTGGTATCACGAGGAGGCGGGGAAGGTCCCGGCCGAATGCAAGCCGGAGAAGATGAAAGCGGAGGATCCGCTGTTCATCCTCTACACCTCTGGCTCGACCGGCAAGCCCAAGGGCGTGCTGCACACGACCGGCGGCTATCTCCTGTTCTCGGCGATAACCCACAAATACGTCTTCGACTATCATGACGGCGACGTCTACTGGTGCACCGCGGACGTGGGCTGGGTGACCGGGCACACCTATATCCTCTACGGACCGCTCGCCAACGGCGCCATCACCTTGATGTTCGAAGGCGTGCCCAATTATCCGACCGCCTCGCGATTCTGGGAAGTGGTCGACAAGCACGGCGTCAACATCTTCTATACCGCGCCGACCGCCATCCGCGCCCTGATGGGCGCCGGGGAAGACTTCGTGAAGCGCGCGTCGCGCAAGTCGCTGCGCCTCCTCGGCAGCGTCGGCGAGCCGATCAATCCGGAAGCCTGGGAATGGTATCACCGGGTGGTGGGCGACGGGCGCTGTCCGATCGTCGACACCTGGTGGCAGACGGAGACCGGCGGCATATTGATCACGCCGCTGCCGGGCGCCACCAAGCTCAAGCCGGGCTCGGCGACGCGGCCGTTCTTCGGCTGCCAGCCAGCACTGGTCGACGACAAGGGCACCCTCCTCAAGGGTGCGGGTTCCGGCAATCTCGTGATGCTGGACTCCTGGCCCGGCCAGATGCGCACCGTCTATGGCGACCACGAGCGCTTCGTGCAGACCTATTTCTCCGCCTACAAGGGCATGTATTTCACCGGCGACGGCTGCCGGCGCGACAAGGACGGCTATTACTGGATCACCGGCCGCGTCGACGACGTGCTCAACGTCTCGGGCCACAGGCTGGGGACGGCGGAAGTGGAATCGGCGCTCGTCTCGCATCCGAAGGTGTCGGAGGCCGCGGTGGTCGGCTATCCACACAACATCAAGGGCACCGGCATCTATTGCTACGTCACCTTGATGACCGGCGAGAAAGGGTCCGACAGTCTGCGCCAGGAGCTCGTCCAGCACGTGCGAAAGGAGATCGGTCCGATCGCCTCGCCCGACCTGCTGCAGTTCTCGCCCAGCCTGCCCAAGACCCGCTCGGGCAAGATCATGCGGCGCATCCTGCGCAAGATCGCCGAGGACGAGTTCGGCAATCTCGGCGACACGTCCACACTCGCCGACCCGTCGGTGGTCGAGGAACTCATCGCCAACCGGCAGAACAGGCGTCCATAGCGGCGAAGCGCGCCCGCTTCACCGAAAGGGATCGACGCCGCCGGGGCCTTCGATGCCGGATCGCGTCCGATGCGGCATTGCTCAAGGCCGTACAGCCGTCCCATTGCCGAGCGAGGGGCGGGCGTGGCAGAGTGCGGCGCTTCTATTGCCGCAGCTCACGCAAGGATTCCCATGGCCCGCCTGTCGAATATGGCCGTCCGCGACATCGAGACGGTCATCCATCCCTACACCAACCTCGCCCGCCACCGCGAGACCGGCCCGCTTATCCTCAACGAGGGGCGCGGCATTCATCTCTATGACGATACCGGCAAGCGCTATATCGAGGGCCTGGCCGGCCTGTGGTGCACGTCGCTCGGCTACGGCAACGAAGAGCTCGTCGAAGCCGCGGCGCAATCCATGCGCAAGCTCTCCTATACCTCGGTCTTCACCGGCAAATCGCACGACAGCGCGATCGAGCTGTCCGAGAAGCTGAAGGAGATCGCGCCGTGCCCCGCCTCCAAGGTGCTGTTCGGCTGCTCCGGCTCGGAAGCCAACGACATGCAGATCAAGCTCACCTGGTACATGAACAACGCCAGGGGACGGCCGAAAAAGAAGAAGATCATCTCGCGCCAGCGCGCCTATCACGGCGTCACCATCGCCAGCGCCTCGCTGACCGGCCTGCCCTGGGTGCACAACGACTTCGACCTGCCGATCGCCAATGTGGTGCATGCCTCGTGCCCGCATCATTACCGTTTCGCCGAGCCCGGAGAGACGGAAGAGCAGTTCGCCGAGCGCCTCGCCAAGGATCTCGACGATCTCATCCAGAAAGAGGGACCGGAGACGGTCGCGGCCTTCATCGCCGAGCCGATCATGGGGGCGGGCGGCGTCATCCTGCCGCCCGCGGGCTATTTTGCCCGGATCGAGGAGGTGCTCGCCAAATATGACGTGCGCTACATCGCCGACGAGGTGATCTGCGGCTTCGGACGCACCGGCAACTGGTTCGGCACCACCACCATGGGCATGAAACCGTCGTCGATCTCGATGGCCAAGGCCATCACCTCGGCCTATTTCCCGATGGGCGCCATCACCATCGAGGAGGAGCTTTATCAGGCGATGCTCGATGAAAGCCGCAAGATCGGCACCTTCGGCCATGGCTTCACCTATACGGCGCATCCGGTGGGCTGCGCGGTGGCGCTCAAGACGATCGAGATATATGAGCGCGACAAGACGATCGAGCATGTCCGCAAGATGGCGCCCGTCTTCGAGAAGCGCATCGCCCAGTTCGCCGATCATCCGCTGGTGGGCGAGACCCGGGCCAAGGGCCTGATCGGCGCGATCGAGCTCGTCGCCGACAAGAAGACGAAACGCGCCTTCGATCCGAAGAAGGGCGTCGGCGCGCTTGCCACCGAGATCATGCAGGAGAACGGGCTGATCGTGCGCTCGATGGGCGATTCGATCGCCTTCTGCCCGCCGCTCATCATCCGCGAAGACGAGATCAACGAGATGTTCGACATCGTCGGCAAGGGCCTGCGCATCCTGGAGGAGCGCGTGCTCAAGGAAAATCTGCGCGGCTAGGAGGAAGCGATGAGCCGGATCGAAGAGAAGACCGCTCTCAGGGCGAAGATGGGCGAGGTGAGCGAGCTCGCCGCCAAGAAGACGCTACTCCGGCTCGACAAATATGCCAGGACCTATATCGAGCGCTCGCCTTTCCTGTGCATCGGCACGGCCGACGAGAACGGCCATGCCGACGTCTCGCCGCGCGGCGACCCGCCGGGCTTCGTGCGCATCGTCGACGACCGGACGATCATCATTCCGGACCGGCCCGGCAACAACAGGGTCGACACGATGCAGAACATCGTGGCCAATCCGCAGATAGGCCTCCTGTTCCTCATCCCCGGCATCGACGACACGCTGCGCGTGAACGGCAAGGCGGAGATCATCGACGATCCGGCCGAGCTCGCGCCATGCGCCGTCAATGGCCGCCCGCCCAGGCTCGGCATCAAGGTGAAGGTGGAAGAGGTGTTCTTCCATTGCGCCAAGGCGTTCCGCCGCTCAAGGCTGTGGGATCCCGCGGCCAGGCAGGATCGCGGCTTCCTGCCCGGGCTTGCCCATATGGTGATGGAGCAGGCGCGCGCCTGTGAGGTCGACCGCCGGGAGTCCGACAAGGTGGAAGAGGAGATCCAGGAAGAATACCGGACCGGGCTTTATTGACCCGGCCTGTCCTCAGGCCTGCGATTCCGCCCGCTTGTCCACCGGTCCTTCCCCCATCACCGGCGCCCGCCGCACCTCGGTCAGGTAATTCAGGATCAGCGACACCCAGACGATGCCGTAAAGCAGCATGAAGCAGGTCGAATTGAAGCCGAGCAGGTCGAGGATGGCGCCGAACATGATCGGCAGCAGGAAACCGCCGAGGCCGCCCATCATGCCGACGATGCCGGACACCGTGCCCATGTTCTCGGGAAAATCGTCGCCGATATATTTGAAGGTCGAGGCCATGCCGCACGCAAAGGCGATGCCGAGGGCGAAGAGAAGCACGGTGAAGAACCAGGCCGGCAGGGCTATGCCGAAGCTGATCGGCTCGCGGATGGTATGGATGGTCAGATCGGTCTTCGGATAGGAGAGCAGGAACAGGCAGATCCAGGCGATCCACAGCACCCACCAGGTGACGTTGTGGGCGCCGAAGCGGTCGGAGAGCCAGCCGCCGAGGGCGCGAAAGACGCCGGCCGGCAGCGCGAAGCATATGGCGAGCAGCGACGCCTGGGCGATTGAGAGTCCGTATTCGGACTTGAAGTACTGCGGCATCCAGATCGACAGCGCGGTGAAGCCGCCGAAGACGATCGAATAATACTGGCAGTATTTCCACACCCGCGGCTCGCGCAGCACCGCGAGCTGCGAGAGCATCGAGGGCGAGGTTGCGGCGCGTGCGGGATCGGGTGCGGAAAAGACCCAGAAGATCACCGCCGTGACGATCAGCGCCGCCGCATAGACCTTGGGCACCATCTGCCAGCCATAGGCGCCGATCAGCCACGGCGCCACGAACATGTTGAGCGCCGCGCCCGCCGTGCCGGCGCCGAAGAAGCCCATGGCGAAGCCGCGCTTCTCCTTCGGGAAGAAACGCGCGACGTAAGGCGTGCCCACGGAGAAGGAGGCGCCCACCAGGCCGAGCGCGAGGCCGAGCAGGATGAAATGCCACATCGCGGTGGCATAGGAGGACAGCCAGACCGGAACGGCGCAGCCGACGAGCAGCGCCAGCATCAGGCGGCGGCCGCCCAGCCGGTCGGTCCAGATGCCGAGCGGCAGGCGGAACAGCGCGCCGGTCAGAACCGGGGTGGCGGTGAGCAGGCCGAATTCGACCGAGCTGAGGCCAAGCTGCTCGCGGATCGGGATACCGGTCACGCCGAACATCATCCATACCGCAAAGCAGATGGTGAACGCCCAGGTGGTGGCGAGCAGGACGATAACGCTTCGAACTCCGGGCATCACATGCCTGTAGCATCCGACAGGTGGAATCGCGAGTTGACGGCTGAATCCAGAGCGGCAGACGTCCGACCTTTGCAAGCCAGTCTATCCAGAACCAAGCAGCCGTGACAAGACGGGATTTTTCCAGGCTTCGGCTTTGACCATCGGCCTCCCGCGCGGACGCTCGAGGCCGCGCGCCGTCGTCCGAAGCCGCCGGAACTCCTTGTGCGACATCGTGGGCACGCGCCGGTATATCTTCGGAGGGTTGCCAAAAGCAGGCCAGGCCCTAAGCTGTTCTCGGACGGCAGCTTGACGCGCCATGCCATCGCAGGAGGATCGCGTGAGTCATTTTCTCGATCGCCTCACCTATTTCCGCAGGCGTCAGGATCCTTTTTCGAATCGTCACGGCATCACGACGGACGAGAGCCGCGACTGGGAAGATGCCTACCGGAAGCGCTGGGCGGCGGACAAGATCGTGCGCTCCACGCATGGCGTGAACTGCACCGGCTCCTGCTCGTGGAAGATCTATGTGAAGGGCGGCATCGTCACCTGGGAGACCCAGCAGACCGACTATCCGCGCACGCGTCCCGACCTCCCGAACCACGAGCCGCGCGGCTGCCCGCGCGGGGCGAGCTACAGCTGGTATCTCTATTCGGGAACGCGCATCAAATACCCGCTGATCCGGGCGCGGCTGCTGCGGGCGTGGCGGGAAGCGCGCGCCGGCCTGCCGCCGGTGGCCGCCTGGCGCTCGATCGTCCAGGACGCCGCGAAGCGGGCAAGCTGGGTGACGCGCCGCGGCCGCGGCGGCTTCGTCCGCGCGGGATGGGACGAGGTGACGGAGATCATCGCGGCCGCCAATGCCTACACGATCCGGGAATACGGCCCGGACCGCATCGCCGGCTTCTCGCCGATCCCCGCCATGTCGATGATCTCCTATGCCGCCGGCAGCAGATATCTCTCGCTGCTCGGCGCCAGCCTGCTCAGCTTCTACGACTGGTATTGCGATCTCCCGCCGTCGTCTCCCCAGACCTGGGGCGAGCAGACGGACGTGCCGGAAAGCGCCGACTGGTACAATTCAGGCTTCCTGCTCGTCTGGGGCTCAAACATCCCGCAGACCCGCTCGCCCGACGCCCATTTCTATACCGAAAGCCGCTATCGCGGAACGAAGAGCGTCGTCATCTCGCCCGACTACAACGAAGCGTGCAAGTTCGCCGATCTGTGGCTGCACCCCAAGCAGGGCACCGACGCGGCCCTGGCCCTGGCGCTCGGCCACGTGATCCTGCGGGAATATCATGTCGAGCGCCAGGTGCCCTATTTCACCGACTATGCCCGCCGCTACACGGATTTTCCGTTCCTGGTGAAGCTGGTCGAGCGGGACGGGCGGCTGGTGCCCGACCGGCTCGTGCGGGCGGCCGATTTCGAAGGCGGGCTGGGCGAGGCGAGCAATCCCGACTGGAAACCGGTGGCGTTCGACGAGATCGGCGGACAAATAGTCTGCCCGCGCGGCTCGGCCGGCTTCCGCTGGGGCGATCCCGGCAAGTGGAGCCTCGAGGAGAAGGACGGCGCCGGCAACGAGGTTCGCCTGCGGCTGAGCCTGGCGGACATACGGGACTCGGTCCAGCCGGTCGCGTTTCCGTATTTCGGAAGGGTCGCGCCCGAGACTTTCGCCACCACCGGCCATGGCGAGATCCTGGTGCGCAACGTGCCGGTGAAGGAAATGGAACTGGCGGAAGGCAGGGCCTACGTCGCCTCGACCTTCGACCTCTTCCTGGCGAATTACGGCATCGACCGCGGCTTCGGCGGCGAGAGCGTCGCTTCGAGCTACGAGGAGGACGTGCCGTTCACGCCCGCCTGGGCGGAAAAGGTGTGCGGCGTGCCGCGCGCCGCGATCATCCAGGTGGCGCGCGAGTTCGCGACCAATGCCGAAAAGACGGAAGGCCGCTCCATGGTCATCCTGGGCGCCGGCCTCAACCACTGGTACCACATGGACATGAGCTATCGCGGCATCATCGCGCTCCTCGCGATGTGCGGCTGCGTCGGCAAGTCGGGCGGCGGATGGTCGCATTATGTCGGGCAGGAGAAGCTGCGGCCGCAGACCGGCTGGCTGCCGCTGGCCTTCGCGACCGACTGGCTGCGGCCGGTCCGGCAGATGAACGGCACCTCCTTCTTCTACGCGCACAGCGATCAATGGCGCTACGAGACGATGAAGATCTCCGACATCCTGTCTCCCACCGCGCCGTCCGGCGACTGGAGCGGGACGATGATCGACTACAACGTCCGGGCCGAGCGCATGGGCTGGCTTCCATCGGCCCCGCAGATCGAGAGCAATCCGCTCGACGTCGGCCGCCGGATCGCCGAAAGCGGCGCCGATCCGGACACGGTGGTGCCCGAGGGTCTCAAGTCGGGCGAGATCAGGCTCGCCTGCCACGACCCCGACAATCCCAGAAACTGGCCGCGCAACATGTTCTTCTGGCGCTCCAACGTGCTGGGCGCCAGCGGCAAGGGTCATGAATATTTCCTGAAGCACCTGATCGGCTCCCTGCACGGCGTCATCGGGACCGACGACGAGCGTGGCGGCATTCAGAAACCCGACGAGGTTGTCTGGCGCGAGAAGGCTCCTGCCGGCAAGCTGGACCTCATGGTCAATATCGATTTCCGCATGTCGACCACGAGCCTCTATGCCGACATCGTGCTACCCACCGCCACCTGGTACGAGAAGCACGACCTCAATACGTCAGACATGCATCCCTTCATCCATCCGCTCACCGCGGCGGTGGATCCGGCCTGGGAATGCAAGAGCGACTGGAACATCTTCCGGGCGATCGCGAAGAAGTTCTCGGAGGTGGCGCCCGAAGCGCTCGGCGTCGAGCACGACCTGGTGATGACGCCGATCATGCACGACACGAGATCCGAACTCGCCCAGCCATACGGGCCGCTCGACTGGAAAAAGGGCGAATGCGAGCCGGTTCCGGGCAGGACGATGAGCAGCGTCGCGCTCGTCGAGCGCGACTATCCGGCGACCTATGCCCGTTTCACCTCGCTCGGGCCGCTGCTCGAGAAGCTCGGCAACGGCGCCAAGGGCCTCAACTGGGGCGCCGGCGAGGAGGTCGGCTCGCTGGCGGCGCTCAACGGGATCGTGCAGGACGGTCCCGCGGCGGGCCGCCCGCGGATCGATACCGACATCGACGCCTGCGAGACCATCCTCATGCTCGCCCCCGAGACCAACGGCGAGGTGGCGGTGAAGGCGTGGCGGACCCTGTCGAAGGCGACCGGCCGCCGCCATGACCATCTCGCCGAGGGGAAGGAAGAGGAGAAGATCCGCTTCCGCGACGTCGTCGCGCAGCCGCGCAAGATCATATCCTCGCCGATCTGGTCGGGCCTGGAAAGCGAGCATGTCTGCTACAATGCCGGCTACACCAATGTCCACGAGCTCATTCCCTGGCGCACGCTGACCGGACGCCAGCAGCTCTACATGGACCATCGCTGGATGCTAGCCTTCGGCGAGGGATTTGCGACCTGGCGGCCGCCGATCGACACGCGCTCGGTCAAGCAGGTGCTCGGCAAGCTTCCGAACGGCAATCCGGAAATCCAGCTCAACATCCTGACGCCGCACCAGAAATGGGGCATCCACTCGACCTATACCGAAAACCTCATCATGCTCAGCCTCAACCGGGGCGGCCCGACGGTGTGGATCAGCGAGATCGATGCGAGAGAAGCCGGCATCCAGGACAACGACTGGATCGAGGCGTTCAACGTCAACGGCGCGCTCACCGCCCGCGCCATCGTGTCCCAGCGCATCATGCCGGGCTCCGCGATCATGTACCACGCGCAGGAGAAGATGGTGAACACGGTGGGCTCGGAGATAACCGGCCAGCGCGGCGGCGTCCACAACTCGGTCACGCGGGTGAACATGAAGCCGACCCACATGATCGGCGGCTACGTCCAGTTCGCCTACGGCTTCAACTATTACGGCACGGTCGGCGCCAATCGCGACCAGTTCGTGATCATCCGCAAGATGAGCGAGATCAACTGGTTCGACAAGGCGGTCGACGACAGCGCCAGCGGCCATGCCACCGCGGATTGGGGCACCGGCGCCATGCGGGCGGAACGAAGGGAGGCGGCACGATGAAGGTCCGCGCCCAGATCGCCATGGTGCTGAACCTCGACAAGTGCATCGGCTGCCACACCTGCTCGATCACCTGCAAGAACGTCTGGACCAACCGGGAAGGCGTCGAATATGTCTGGTTCAACAACGTCGAATCCAAGCCGGGCATCGGCTATCCGAAAGACTGGGAGAACCAGAACCGCTGGAAGGGCGGCTGGATCCGCAGGAAGAACGGCAGGATAGAGCCGCGCCAGGGCTCCAAATGGCGCATACTGTCCAAGATCTTCGCAAATCCCGACCTGCCGGAGATCGACGATTTCTACGAACCCTACACCTTCGAGTACGAGTGGCTGCAGAAAGCGCCCGAGGTGGAAGCGCAGCCTTCGGCCAAGCCGCGCTCCCTCGTCACCGGAGACGTGCTGAAGAAGATCGAATGGAGCGGCAACTGGGAGGACGACCTCGGCGGCGAATTCTCGAAGCGCTCCCGGGACTACAATTTCGAGGGAGTCGAGAAGGAAATCTACGGCCAGTTCGAGCAGACGTTCCTGATGTACCTGCCGCGACTGTGCGAGCATTGCCTCAATCCGTCCTGCCTCGCGTCCTGCCCGTCCGGCGCCATCTACAAGCGCGAGGAGGACGGCATCGTCCTGATCGACCAGGAGAAGTGCCGCGGCTGGCGCATGTGCGTCTCGGGCTGCCCTTACAAGAAGATCTACTACAACTGGTCGACCGGCAAATCCGAGAAGTGCATCTTCTGCTATCCGCGCATCGAGACGGGGCAGCCGACGGTGTGCTCCGAAACCTGCGTCGGCCGCATCCGCTATCTGGGCGTCGTTCTCTACGATGCCGACCGCATCGAGGCGGCCGCTTCCGTCGAAGATCCGAAAGACCTCTATCCGGCACAGCTCGGCGTCTTCCTCGATCCCCACAAGCCCGACGTGCAGGACCAGGCGCGGCGCGACGGCGTGCCGGAAGCATGGCTGGAGGCGGCGACCCGATCGCCTGTCTACAAGATGGCGGTGGAATGGAAGGTCGCCTTCCCGCTTCATCCGGAATACCGCACGCTGCCGATGGTCTGGTACGTGCCGCCGCTTTCGCCGATCCAGTCGGCGGCGGAGGCGGGCAAGATGTCGGTCAACAACGGCATGCCCGACGTGCGTTCGCTGCGCATCCCGGTGCGCTATCTCGCCAACCTACTCACCGCCGGCGCCGAGGAGCCGATCGTCGCCGCCCTGGAACGCATGCTCGCCATGCGCGCCTATATGCGGGCGAAGAGCATCGAAGGCCGCATCGACGAGGGCATCGCCCGGGGCGTCGGCCTCACGCGTCCGGTGATCGAGGAGATGTACCGCTACATGGCGCTTGCCGCCTATGAGGACCGCTACGTCATCCCGACGACGCATCGCGAGGTGAACGAGGACGCCTACATGCTTCGCGGATCGGCGGGCTTCGGCTTCCGGGAGCCGACCGACGGCTCGAGCAAGCTCAATCTGTTCGGGGGCGCCAAGCGCACCCCGCGCAAGCCCTACATGGACATCCCGACATGAAGCTGACCTTGCGCGCGATGTCGGCTCTGCTGGGCTATCCCTCGGCCGAGCTGAAGGAGAATGTGACCCAGGTGCGGGCCGCGCTTCGCTCCGAAGCGGCGCTGCCCGCCGAAGCCCTGGCGCGGCTCGAGCCGCTGCTGACCGCGCTCGAGACCGAGGACCTGCTCGATCTCCAAGCCGCCTATAGCGAGCTTTTCGACCGCTCGCGCGCCTTGTCGCTGCACCTGTTCGAGCACGTCCATGGCGACAGCCGGGAACGCGGGCAGGCCATGATTGACCTCGGCCGGCAGTATATCGACCGCGGCTTCATCATGCAGGCGGCGGAACTGCCCGACTTCCTCCCGGTGTTCCTCGAATTCCTGTCCTGCTCGCCCGACCGCGAGGTGCGCGAATGGCTGGGCGAGCCCGCCCATGTCCTGGCCGTCCTCGAGCAGCGCCTGGCTGAGCGCGGCTCGCCCTATGCCGCGATTTTCCATGCGCTCGTCGTCCTGCCCGGCGCCAGGCCGGATGCGGCCGCGGTCGCCGAGCTGCGCAAGCGCACGGACCCGGAGGAAGGCAAGTCCATAGACGAGGAATGGGAAGAGGCACCGGTCAATTTCGGCGCGCCGGTCCAGGATGGCGGCGGCCCCACCGGCATCGTCGCCAAGATCCGGGCGGCCAGGCGCTCGGCGGGCAGAGGCTCCGGAGCTGAAGGAAAAAGCCATGCGTGAATTCCTCAACTACATGCTCTTCGGCTGGTATCCGTACATCGCCATCACGGTCCTCGTCGTCGGCAGCATCCTGCGTTTCGACAAGGGACAGTATACCTGGCGCTCGCAGTCCTCGCAGTTCCTGCGCCGCAGGCAGATGATCCTCGGCTCCAACCTGTTCCATCTCGGCGTCCTGATCCTCTTCGCCGGGCATTTCGTCGGCCTGCTCACCCCGGCGGCCGTCTTCAGCTTCGTCGGCGTCACGCATGGCTTCAAGCAGGTCACGGCCCTGACTGTCGGAGGCATTGCCGGCATTTCCGCCTTCATCGGCTGCTCCCTGCTCCTGCATCGGCGGCTGTTCGATTCCCGCATCCGGCGCTCGTCGTCGATCGGAGACATCCTCGTCCTCGTCCTGCTCTGGCTGCAGCTTTTCCTCGGACTCTCGACGACCCTGTGGACCATGAATGCGCTCGACGGACATGAGATGGTGCTCTTCATGGGCTGGGCGAGCGGACTTACCCAGCTCGATCCCGGCGCATCGGCGCTGATCATCGATACCGCCCTCGTCTACAAGATGCACATCGTCCTCGGGCTGACCCTTTTCCTGATCACGCCGTTCACGCGGCTGGTCCATATCTGGAGCGCGCCGATCTGGTATCTGCTGCGGCCGGGCTACCAGATCGTGCGCTCGCGCGCGAAGGCCGGCGGCAGCACGACCCCGACGCGCGGTCCCGCCGGGCTCGCCCCGAGCTTCGGCGGCGACGCCATCACCCGCTCCCACAGCGAGAGCGTGCAATGACCCATACCGTTCTCGACAGGCGGGCGTCCGCAAGCCCGCCAGACGCCCGGACGGCTCCCGCGATGCCCAGCGCCTGCCAGAGCGGAGGCTGCGGCGCTCCCTCGCCGGATCGGCGGCTGCGACCGGCGCCGCCGAGTTTCGGGACCGTCCTCGTCAACGGCGTCGAGATCGAGCCCGAGGCGATCGCGCGGGAAATCCAGCATCATCCCGCGCCCGACGGCGAGACGGCCTGGAAGGAAGCGGCCAGGGCGCTGGTGCTCCGCGAGCTTCTCCTTCAGGAGGCGCGCCGGCTGCATCTTCAGCCGGAGCCAGAAAAGGACGAAGGCGGCCGCAGCGAGATGGACGACGATTCCCTCATCCGCGCGCTGCTGGAGCGGCAGGTCGAGGCCGCCAAGGCCGGAGCTGAGGAGTGCCGGCGCTACTATGAAGGCCGGATCGCCCGCTTCCGCACGCCCGATCTGTTCGAAGCCTCGCACATCCTCATCGAGCCGGACGGGCAGGACGCCGCCGCCTGGGCGGCGGCGGAGGCCGAGGCCGGGGCCATCGCCGCCGAACTGGGCGACGATCCCGAGGCCTTCGCCGCGGCGGCGCGCGAGTTTTCGAAGTGCCCGACCGCCCACCAGGGCGGGTCGCTCGGCCAGGTGAGGCGGGGCGAACTGGTCCCGGCCGTCCAGGAGGCGCTCGAATCCCTGGCCGAAGGCACGACCGCCCGCGAACCGGTCCGCTCCCGCTTCGGCTGGCACGTCCTGCGCCTGCAGCGCAGGATCGAGGGGCGGACGCTGCCGTTCGATGCCGTCAGGCCGAGGATCGCCGACATGCTCGACGCGCGCGCCTGGATGATCGCCGGTGCGCGCTACGCGGCGCAGCTGGCACGGACGGCGGACATCGAAGGCGTCGCGATCGATCCGGATTCGATCGAGCAGAGCTGATGGCGACGCTCGGCGACATATTGGGCTCGGCGAAGCGCTCGGCGGGGGAATTCGAGAAATGGGCGGCGTCCGCCGATCCCGGACTTGCCGAGACGGTGAGGGCGGCCGCCGCCGCCGAGAACGGTTCCTGGAGCGGCTACGTCCGCATGGCCGTCGCCGATTTCAGCCGCTTCGCCGACGAAGAGGCCTGGGCGGGGCTCTGCCGGAGCGTGCGCGACAGCGACGATCCGGCAATGGCCTGCCTCAGGGCCATGGTGCGCTGGCGAATGGCCGCTCCGGCCTGCGAGGACCATGCTTCCGACACTTTCGACGAGGAAAGATCATGAGCACCGTTCCGCCGTCCGGGCCGGATCCGGCCCTTGAGGACGCGCCCCTCAATCCTGCGCTGAAGCAGGTGCGCGACAAGACCTACGGCCCCGATCAGGAGGGCTCCGATCCGATGGCGAGCGTTTCCGTCAAGAAGGACGAGGGGAGCTATTGGCCGGCCATCTGGGCGGCCGTAACGATCGTCTGCGTGATCGTGGCGGTCGTCCTGATCGTCCTCTGAGGGATCGAGACTACCGTCTCTCCACCGGCACGATGAAGCGCTCGCGCAGCTCGCCGCGGCGCAGCACGGTGATCCGCGTCTCGTGGCCGACACGCTCGTGATCGAGGAGTCGCAGCAGATCGTCGACGCCCGACACGGCGTGGCCGTCGATGGCGATGATGAGATCGCCCGATTTGAGGCCGCCCGCAGCGGCCGGACTCTTCTCGATCACCTTCATCACCCGCACGCCGGTCTCCTGGGCGACGCCGGAATGGCGCGCGACGTGACGCGGCACCACGCTCTGCTGGCCTTCGATGCCGATCGCCGCCCGGCGCACCCGGCCATGCTGCAGGATCTGGCTCAACACGTAAAGCGCGGTGTTGCTGGCGACCGAGAAGCAGATGCCCTGGGCGCCGAGGATGACGGCGGTGTTGACGCCGATGACCCGGCCTCGCGAATCGACCAGCGGGCCGCCGGAATTGCCGGGGTTGAGCGCCGCGTCGGTCTGGATCACGTCGTCGATCAGGCGCCCGGTGCTGGCCCGCAGGGAGCGGCCGATGGCGCTGATCACGCCGGTGGTCACCGTCTGCTCGAAGCCCAGGGGGTTGCCGATGGCGATGGCCAGCTGACCGCGCCTGATCGCCTTGGAATCGTGCATGACCAGCGGTGCCGCGCTCAGATTCTCGTCGGTGCGGATGACGGCGATGTCGCTGTCGGGATCCTCGCCGATGATGCGGGCCGCGGCGCGCTGCCCGTCGGCCGTGCCGACCATGATCGATCTGGCACCCGAGACGACATGGCTGTTGGTGAAGACGAGGCCGTCGGACGACACGACGAAGCCCGAGCCGCCGCCCTGGCGGCCCTGGCCGTTCTTCACCGCAATATGGACGACGGACGGTCCGGCCGTGTCGACCGCACCGGTCACCGCCGTCGAATAGGCGTCGAGCAACTCGCCGTCGGCCGCGGGAGCGGCCTCCGGCAGGGCCTGGCCCTGTCCATCGAAATCGAGCATGAGAGTTCTCCGCCCAGGCATATGGGGAGGCCTGAAAAGGGTTACCAGTGGGGTGGAGGCGGGAGCTCCCCTCAGTCCAGCGCCTGTTCGAGGTCTGCTATGAGATCGTCGGCATGCTCGATGCCGATGGACAGGCGAACGAGGTTGTCGGGCACCGGGCTCGCCGGTCCTTCCACCGTCTTGCGATGCTCGGCCAGGCTTTCGACGCCGCCGAGCGAGGTGGCGGGCAGGATGACCTTGAGGCGCGTGCAGACGCGCAGCGCGTCGGCAGCACCACCCTTGACCAGGAGCGAGAGCATGCCGCCGAAGCCATCCGTCATCTGGCGCCTGGCGACGTCGTGGCCGGGATGCGCGGCGAGGCCGGGATAGAGCACGCGCTCGATCTTCGGGTGCTTCTCGAAATGGCGGGCGAGGCTCAGCGCATTGGCGGAAGACTGGCGATAGCGCACGAAGAGCGTGCGCAGGCCGCGGATGAGGAGCCAGCATTCGAAAGGCGCCAGCGGCGCCCCGATCCTGGTGCGCAGGCTCGCGATCTCCCGCCAGCGCGCGTCGCTCGCGCGGGTGACGAGAGCGCCGGCGAGCACGTCGGAATGGCCGTTGAGATATTTGGTCGCCGAATGGAAGACGATGTCGGCGCCGAGGGTCAAAGGCCTGGTGGTCACCGCGGCGCTCGCGGTGGCGTCGACGGCGAGAATGGCGCCCGCCTCATGGGCGAGCCTCGCGGTCCGGGCGATGTCGATCACGTCCCAGGTCGGGTTGAGCGGCGTCTCGATCCAGACGAGATCGGTCTTGTCCTTGCGGACCGCCCGCGCGATGGCGTCGGCATCCGTGGCATCGAACAAGGTGAGGGCGATCCGGCCCTTGGCCTCGAGCCGCTTCAGCCAGTCGCGGGTGCCGTAATACATGACGTCGGGCGCGGCGACATGATGTCCCGCGGGCACGTTCTCGAGCAAGGTGGTGATCGCCGCCATGCCGGACGCGAAGAGCAGCGCCTCCTCGCCGTCCTCGAGGGCCGCCACGGCCGCCTCGGCATGCCACAGGGTGGGATTGCCGTTGCGGATATAGTTCTCCCTGAGCTTCGGGCGGTAGCCCGCATCGCGCGCATAGGTCGAGGACATATAGAGCGGCGGCGTGATCGAGCCGGTGGCCTCGTCGACGGCCTTGAGCGTGTGCGCCGCCACCGTTTCCGGCCGCGGGGCGTTGCGTCGTTGCTCCGAACTAGACATGCTGGCCACCATTGATGTGCAGTTCGGCGCCGGTCACGTAGCTCGAGGCGTCGGTGCACAGGAAATAGATCGACTTCGCCACTTCCTCGGGCTGGCCGAGGCGATGCAGCGGAATCTGGGCGACGATCTTCTCGGTGCCGGGCGAGAGGATGGAGGTTTCGATCTCGCCGGGCGAGATGGCGTTGACGCGCACGCCGAAGGGGCCGAAATCTGCGGCCATCTCGCGGGTGAGCGCGGCGAGAGCGGCTTTCGACGTGGCATAGGCGGCGCCGGCAAAGGGATGGACGCGCGAGCCCGCGATCGAGGTGACGTTGACGACGGCGCCGCGGGCCTTCGCCAATTCGTCGATCAGGCCCCGCGCGAGCATGATGGGCGCGTAGAAATTGACCTGGAAGACGGTCTTCCAGTCCTCTTCCATCGTCTCGATGGAGTTGAGCCTGGCGCCGCCCGGCTGTTTCGGCGAGATGGCGGCATTGTTGATGAGGGCATTGAGACGCGAGCCCTGCGCCTTCAGGCGCTCCTTCATCTGGACGATGGCATGGGCGAGCGCCTTGGGATCGGCGAGGTCGACCTGGATATGATCCTCTGGCCCCGCATCCCAGGGACAGTCTTCCGGAAAGGGGTGGCGCGACACGGTGATCGCCCGCCAGCCGGCGGTCGAAAAGCGCTTCGCCGTCGCATGGCCGATGCCGCGCGACGCGCCGGTCAGGATCAGGGTCTTGCGTTCGCTGTCGGGAGGCGTCGTCATGACGGGGGCGTGCTCATGGATAGAGGCGGGTCTTCGTCCAGCCGCTCTGCGGAGTCTCGCGGCGGAACACGACGCGGTCGTGAAGGCGGAAGGGCCGGTCGTGCCAGAACTCGATGGAGACGGGCCTGACGCGGAAGCCCGACCAGTAAGGCGGACGCGGCACCTCGCCGATCGCATAGCGCGCCGCATGCATGGCCACCGCCGTCTCGAGCTCGAAGCGGCCCTTGAGCGGCCGCGACTGCTGCGAGGCCCAGGCACCGATGCGGCTGTCGCGCGGCCGCGAGGCGAAATAGGCGTCGGCCTCGGCGTCGCTCACCGTCTCGACGGGTCCGCGGACCCTCACCTGGCGGCGCAGCGACTTCCAGTGGAAGCACAGCGCCGCCTTGCGTGCCGACAGGAGCTCCTGTCCCTTCTGGCTCTCGTAATTGGTGTAGAAGACGAAGCCCCGGCCGTCCACCGCCTTGAGCAGCACCATGCGCACATTGGGAAGACCTTCCTCGTCCACGGTGGCGAGCGCCATGGCATTGGGGTCGTTGGGCTCGCTCTTGCCGGCATCCCCGAGCCATTCCTCGAACAGCGAGATCGGCTCCTCGCGCTCGGTGAAGCCCTGGGCCGCCATGAGGGTGGGCAGGTCGCTCAGTGACATTTGGTTAACTTTGCCTGACTATGCCTAAGACTTACCACATTTCGCCCCTGTTGCCGCCATCGCCCGACCTTAAGCAGGCATGCGCCCAACGGGATGGGCACGTTTTAGAATGCTGGGGAAGTCGAATGCAATCCAAGTCTGTCGCCATCATCACCATTGCCGGCCTCCTGCTGGCCGGCTGTGCCGCCGATGCGGGGCCCAAGGAAACCGGCGGCGCCGTCGTCGGTGGCGTCGCGGGCGGCCTTCTCGGCAGCACCATCGGTCATGGACGCGGCAGGGCGGCCGCGACCATCCTCGGCGCCGCGCTGGGTGCTGTGGTCGGCGGGGCCGTCGGCCGCCGCCTCGACGACGACGACCGCGAACGCGCCTATCATGCCGCCCAGCGGTCCTTCGAGAGCGGGCGTGAGACCTATTGGGACAATCCGCGCTCGGGCCATCGCGGCCGCTTCCGCCCGCGCCGTTCCTATCGCGACGACGACGACCGCATGTGCCGGGATTTCGAGCATACGATCTGGGTCGATGGCGAGCCGGAGCTCATCGAAGGCACGGCCTGCGAGATGCGCGACGGCAGCTGGCGCGTCGTCGGATAGCCCGGGACGCGCGTACCCGGCCTACAGCCGCCGCTCGACCATCAGCTTCTTGATCTCGGCGATGGCCTTGGCCGGGTTCAGGTGCTTGGGGCACGCCTTGGTGCAATTCATGATCGTGTGGCAGCGATAGAGCCTGAACGGGTCCTCCAGATTGTCGAGCCTTTCGCCCGTCGCCTCGTCGCGGCTGTCGATCAGCCAGCGATAGGCCTGGAGCAGGACGGCGGGCCCCAGATAGCGGTCGCCGTTCCACCAGTAGCTCGGACATGCGGTCGAGCAGCAGGCGCACAGGATGCATTCATAAAGCCCGTCCAGCTTCTCGCGGTCGGCGCGCGACTGCCGCCACTCGGCTTGCGGCGTCGGCGTCTCGGTCTTGAGCCAGGGCTCGATCGAGCGGTGCTGGGCGTAGAAGCGGGTCAGATCGGGAACGAGATCCTTGACCACCGGCATATGCGGCAGGGGATAGATCTTGACCGGCCCTTTCACGTCCGCGATCGACTTCAGGCAGGCGAGCGTATTGGTGCCGTCGATATTCATGGCGCAGGAGCCGCAGATGCCCTCCCGGCAGGAGCGCCTGAAGGTCAGCGTCGCGTCCTGCTCGTTCTTGATCTTGATCAGCGCGTCGAGGACCATCGGCCCGCAGGTCTCGAGATCGACATGATAGGTGTCGAGGCGCGGATTGCGGTGATCGTCCGGCGACCAGCGGTAGATGCGGAATTCCTTGAGGTCGCCGCCTTGCGGCCTGGGCCAGGCCTTGCCGGCGTCGACCTTGGAATTCTGCGGGAGGCTGAGGGCGACCATCTGATCCGTGACTCCTAATAGACCCGCGCCTTCGGCTTGATATAGGCGATATCGTCGGACAGCGTGTAATCGTGCACCGGGCGATAGCCGAGGCGCACCCGGCGCGTGGCGGCGTCGGTCCAGGAAAGCGTGTGCTTCATCCAGTCCTTGTCGTCGCGCTCGGGGAAGTCTTCGCGCGCATGGGCGCCGCGGCTCTCGGCGCGGGCGAGCGCGCCCCCGACCGTCACCGCCGCCTGCGCGATGAGATTGTCGTATTCGAGCGTCTCGACGAGATCGGAATTCCAGATCAGAGAGCGGTCGGAGACATGGATGTCGTCGGTCGCCCGCCATACGTCTTCGATGAGCCGCGCTCCTTCCTTCAGGATATCGCCGGTGCGGAAAACGGCGCAATTGCTCTGCATGGCGCGCTGCATGCGATCGCGCAGACGGGCCGTGGGCGTGCCGCCGGCGGCGAAGCGATAGCGGTCGAGCCGGGCGAGCGAGGCCTCGCCCGCGTCCTTCGGCAGCTCGGCATGCGGCGTGTCGGACGCGATCTCCTCGGCGCATTTGAGCGCCGCGGCGCGGCCGAAGACGACGAGGTCGATGAGCGAGTTGGAGCCCAGGCGATTGGCGCCATGGACCGAGACGGAGGCCGCCTCGCCGACGGCGTAGAGTCCGGGGACGACCTTCTCGGGATCCTGAGGATCTCCGGCGAGCGCCTGGCCGTGATAGTTGGTGGGAACGCCGCCCATATTGTAGTGGACCGTCGGCACGATCGGGATCGGGTCGCGGGTGACGTCGACATTGGCGAAGATCTTGGCCGATTCGCTGATGCCCGGCAGTCGTTCGTCCAGGATCTTCGGGTCGAGATGCTCGAGATGGAGATGGATATGATCCTTCTCAGGCCCGACGCCGCGGCCTTCGCGGATCTCGATCGTCATCGAGCGCGAGACGACGTCGCGCGAGGCCAGGTCCTTGGCCGAAGGCGCATAGCGCTCCATGAAGCGCTCGCCTTCCGAATTGGTGAGATAGCCGCCTTCGCCGCGCGCGCCCTCGGTGATGAGGACGCCGGCGCCATAGACCCCGGTCGGATGGAACTGGACGAATTCCATGTCCTGCAGCGGCAGACCGGCGCGCAGCACCATGGCGTTGCCGTCGCCGGTGCAGGTATGGGCGGAGGTGGCGGAGAAATAGGCGCGGCCATAGCCGCCGGTGGCGAGAATGGTGCGATGGGCGCGGAAGCGATGGATCGAGCCGTCCTCCAGGCAGAGCGCCGTCACGCCGCGGCAGGCGCCGTCCTCCATGATGAGGTCGAGGGCGAAATACTCGATGAAGAACTCGGCCGAATAGCGCAGCGCCTGGCCGTACAGCGTATGCAGCATGGCATGGCCGGTGCGGTCGGCCACGGCGCAGGTGCGCTGCACCGGCGGACCCTCGCCGAAATTCATCATCATGCCGCCGAAGGGGCGCTGATAGATCTTGCCGTCCTCGGTGCGCGAGAAGGGCATGCCGAAATGCTCGAGCTCATAGACGGCGACCGGCGCGTGGCGGCACATGTATTCGATGGCATCCTGGTCGCCCAGCCAGTCGGCGCCCTTGACCGTGTCATACATGTGCCAGCGCCAGTCGTCGGGGCCCATATTGCCGAGCGAGGCGGCGATGCCGCCCTGCGCCGCCACGGTATGCGAGCGGGTGGGGAAGACCTTGGAGATGCAGGCGGTCCTGAGGCCCGATTGCGAGGCGCCGAGCGTGGCCCTGAGCCCCGAGCCTCCGGCGCCGACGACGAGGACGTCGAAACCGTGATCGGTCACGGGATAGGCGCGGCCGCCGATCGAGAAGGATTTGGGTGCGGCTGATCCGCTGGTTTTTGGCGCGGCCATGCGCTCAGGCTCCGAAGCTCAAGGCGAGGACCGCATAGAGGCCGGCGGCCCCCAGCACGATCGTGAAGAAGCTGTTGGCGAGAAGGCAGAGGACGCGCATGGCGCCATGCACATAGTCCTCGATGATGACCTGCATGCCGAGCTGCATGTGCCAAAGGACGGTCAGCAGCGACAGGGCGAGACCAATGGCGATCAGCGGATGCCTGACGCTCGCCGCCAATGCGGGCCGGTCGGCGCCGAGATGCCAGAGGATGAAGACGATGAGGAAGACGACGAGCGGCACGGCGGCGACGGACGTGACGCGCTGCAGCCACCAATGTGCGGTGCCGGTCTTGGCCGAGCCGAGGCCGCGCGCCTTGCCGAGGGGCGTCTTCACAGCGAGCCCCTCGCCAGATAGACGCCGAGCCAGAGGGCGATCGTGCCCAGAATGGAAAGAGCGAGGTTGGCGCGGACCAGCCACTCGATCGTGCCGAGACCGAAGCCGCGGCCGGTATCCCACAGGAGATGGCGCAGACCGCCAAGGATGTGATGGAGCAGGGCCCAGGTGAAGCCGAGAAGGAGAAGCTTGCCGAACCAGTGGCCGAAGAAGCCTTGCACCATGGCGAAGTAATCGGGCGAGATCGCCGCCGCGAGCAGCCACCAGACGAGAAGGATCATGCCGAAATAAAGTCCGGCGCCGGTAATGCGATGCACGATGGACATCATCATGCTCAGCATCGGCCGGTAGATCTGCAGATGCGGCGACAAGGGCCGCTTGTCGGTATGTGTCTCAGCCATTGGTCTTGTTTGGTCTCACGCTGGAACCTTATTAACCCGGTCCATGCTGCACTGCAATGATCGGAATAGGCAGGGGTGACATGACAGCCCTGAGATGCTAGGAGGCGCGCCGAAAGAGCCCCAAATCATGGATATTTCACAAAAGTCCACCGTGTCGACGGAAGCGGCGCGGCGCCGCACCTTCGCGGTCATCTCGCATCCCGATGCCGGCAAGACCACCTTGACCGAGAAGCTCCTGCTGTTCGGCGGCGCCATCCAGCTGGCGGGCGAGGTCAAGGCCAAGAAGAACCGCATCTCGACCCGTTCCGACTGGATGGCGATCGAGCGCCAGCGCGGCATATCGGTCGTGACCTCGGTCATGACCTTCGAATATGGCGGCCACGTCTTCAACCTGCTCGACACGCCGGGCCATGCCGACTTCTCCGAGGACACCTACCGCACCCTGACCGCGGTCGATTCGGCGATCATGGTGATCGACGCGGCGAAGGGCATCGAGGCGCGCACCCGCAAGCTGTTCGAGGTCTGCCGGCTGCGCGACATCCCGATCGTCACCTTCATCAACAAGATGGACCGCGAGGCGCGCGATCCCTTCGACCTCATCGACGAGATCGAGAAGACGCTGGCGCTCGACGCGGCGCCGATGACCTGGCCGGTCGGCCGGGCGCGCAGCTTCGTCGCGACCTATGATCTCGCCCGCAACACGGTGCGGGGCCTCGACGAGGAGGAGACGCCGCGAGCGGTATCGGGTCCGGACGATCCGGCGATCGCCGGCCTCCTGCCCGCCGGCGAGGCCGGGGCCTTCCAGGAGGAGGTGCTGCTGGCGCGCGAGGCCGCGAAGCCGTTCGATCTCGCCGCCTTCCGCGAGGGCCATCTGACGCCGGTCTTCTGGGGCTCGGCGCTCAGGAACTACGGCGTGCGCGACCTCATCAACGGGCTCGGCGCCTATGCGCCATCGCCGCGCAGCCAGCAGGCGGCGACCCGCATGGTCGAGGCGGGCGAGCCCGCGATGACGGGCTTCGTTTTCAAAATCCAGGCCAATATGGATCCCAATCATCGCGACCGCATCGCTTTCCTGCGCGTCTGCTCCGGCAAGCTCGAGCGCGGCATGAAGGTGAAGCTGGTGCGCACGGGCAAGCCGATGAGCCTGTCGGCGCCCCAGTTCTTCTTCGCCCAGGACCGCGCCGTGGCGGACGAAGCCTATGCCGGCGACGTCGTCGGCATTCCCAATCACGGCACCTTGCGCATCGGCGACACGCTGACCGAGGGCGAGAACCTGGTGTTCCGCGGCGTGCCGAGCTTCGCGCCGGAGATCCTACGCCGCATCAAGCTGCAGGATGCCATGAAAGCGAAGAAGCTGCGCGAGGCCTTGCAGCAGATGGCGGAAGAGGGCGTGGTGCAGCTTTTCCTTCCCCTGGACGGCTCGAACGCCATGGTCGGCGTGGTCGGCGCCCTGCAGCTCGACGTGCTCGCGGAAAGGCTGCACGGCGAATATGGCCTGCCGATCGCCTATGAGACGCCGCGCTTCTCGGTGTGCCGCTGGATATCGTCGGAGGATCCCGAAGAGCTCGAGCGCTTCATCGAGGCGAACCGTTCCGGCATGGCGCATGACCTCGACCGGGCGCCGGTATTCCTGGCGGGCAGCCCGTTCCTGCTTCAATATGAGCAGGACCGCTGGCCCAGGATCGCCTTTGCCGATGTGAAGGACTACCAGAAGCAGATGTAGCGTAAACCGAACCGCGCAAGGGGAGGCCGCCATGACCACAGATGCTCTGAAGTCATATCCGATCAAGGGTGGAGAGACAGGGCGCGCGCGTCTGGCGGTGCTGGCAGCCGTGCTGGCGCCGACCACCGAGCGGCACCTGGACCGGGCCGGTCCACTCCGCGGATGCACGGCCGTGGATGTCGGCTGCGGCGGCGGCGACGTCACGTTCGCGCTGGCGCGCCGCGTCGGCCCGGATGGGCGGGTCCTCGGCATGGATCTCGACCTGGAGAAGCTGGCCTGGGCGCGCGCCGGCGCCCAGGCGCAAGGCATCGCCCATGTCGCCTTCGAGGCCGCCGACGTCACCAAGGCCTGGCCGGTCGCGAATGCCGACATCGTCTATGCGCGCTTCATCCTGACCCATCTCGCCGAGCCCCGGACTCTGCTCGCCCAGGCGATGGCAGCGCTGAAGCCGGGCGGGACGATCCTGGTGGAGGACATCGATATCGCCGGGCATTTCTCCCATCCCGAATGTCCGGGCGTCGTGGCCTATGCCGAGCTTTACATGGCGCTGTCGCGCCGGCGCGGCGGCAATCCCCTCATCGGCCGCAGCCTCGGCCTGCTGCTCGAGACGGCGGGGTTCGAGAAGGTGGAGACGACCGTGGTCCAGCCCTTCTCGCGTCACGGCGGGGCGAAGGACGTGGCGGTCCTGACCTTCGCCGCCATCGCCGACGGGCTCGAGGCCGAAGGCATCGCCAGCGCCGACGAGATCGCGCGCATCGCCCGTGAGCTCGCGGAATTCAACCGGCGCCCGGACACGATCGTCTCGCTGCCCCGCATCTTCCAGGCATGGGGTGTGAAGACGTGATCCGGTCGGTGCGCGATTGCCGCATGCGAGCGCATAGGAAAAAGCAATCGCCATAGTCGAGCCCGGCGGGATGACGTCCTTTTCCGAAGCGCCGCCAAGCTCGTCGCGCGGCATCGAGCTGATCGGCATCCACGGGACGAGATCGACACCGGCCTTGTGAAGCCACAAATCGAACTCGCGGCCTGCGGCTTCGCCGAGGCGCGTCTCGATCACCATGGAAATCTCCAGCATGGTCGCCGTAGACATCAACCGTACGGGATCGTCGGCAATGCGCCGTTCGAAAAGAGCAGCTTCCGGCTCATCTGCCGCGTGAGGCTGGAGATACGACGCAGATGCTCCTCCAGCGCCCGGCGCGTCGCCGTCGTGACGTTTTCCCCGGCTTTACGCGCGAGGTCTCGCGCCAGCCGTTCAGTCGTTGGATCCTTGCTTCAGGGCGCCTCGGTGCGGAAGCGGGCGCGGACACCGGCCGGCAGGACGAGGCAGGTGTCGCGCTTGCCGAACCACTTGTAGCGGTTGCGCGCCAGGACATCATAGGCCCAGTCGCGCAAGCTTTGCGGCAGGAACCGGAAAACGCCCACCCACCGCCAGCCGGGCAGCCGGATCGCCGACGCAATGGCGGCATCCGATTTGAACAGGATCCGTCCCTTGTCGACAAAGGCGAAGCTCTCGGCGAAGTCGCGGTCGATGCCGTAGCGCGCCATGATCTCTTCTCCCCATGGCGACTGGCAGGGCACGTAAGTGAACCGCTGCGCCTCATCGCGAGCCAGCAGGAAGCGCACGCCGCCCGAGCAGACATGGCAATAGCCGTCGAACAGCAGGAGGCCGTCCGGCAGGTCGGCGGCGGGCTGCGGCTTCCAGGTTTTTCGCATCGCAGGCTCCGAGGCAATCCTTCCATCATGTGGGCAGTCGGCGCGCCGACGTCCAGAGGCGGCGCGCCGCGCTCAGAGCACGATGACCTTGGTGCCGATCCGGACCCGGTCATAGAGCTCGATCACCTCCTCGTTCAGCATCCTGATGCAGCCCGAGGAGGCGGCCGTGCCGATCGATTGCGGCTCGTTGGTGCCGTGGATGCGGAACAGCGTGTCGCGGCCATCGGCGAAGAGATAGAGAGCGCGGGCGCCGAGGGGATTGTCAGGCCCGCCCGGCATGCCGTTGGCGAATTTGGCGAGCTCGGGCTTGCGCCTGATCATCGAGACGGGCGGCGTCCAGCGCGGCCATTCGGTCTTGCGCCCGATCCGGGCGATGCCGGCCCAGGAGAAGCCGTCCCTGCCGACGGCGACGCCGTAGCGCATCGCCTCGCCGTCTCCGCGCAGGTGATAGAGGGCGCGGGCATGGGTATCGACGATCACCGTGCCGGGCTGCTCATAGGTGTCGAGATAGACCAGTTCGGCGCCCCGATAGGGACGGCGGCGATTCTGTTTCGCCGCCGCCCGGGCAGGGCCCGGAAAGGCGGGCGCCGCCAGAGCCGAGGCCAGAGCGGACAGAAACAGCCGACGATGCATGCACTGGGTCTCCCGAAGCTTCTGACGGCAAGACGGGCGAGGACGGAAACTCCGTCGCCGCCTCATGCAGCTTCGTTCGCTAGTTCCCCAAAATGGCGGATTCGAGGATGTCGAGGCCCTCCGTGAGAATGGCCTGCGAGGCGGTGAGGGGAGTCAGGAGGCGAATGGTGTCGCCATAGACGCCGCAGCTCAGGATCAGGAGGCCGCGCTCGAGGCACTTCGTCACCAGCGCCTTGGCCGCCGCCGCGTCCGGCTTGTCGCCGCCGCGCTCGGTGACGAGCTCGAAGGCGCACATGGCGCCGAGCGCCCGGATATCGCCCATCGGCATGCCCTTGCCCTTCGCCTTGATCGCCTTCAGGCGCTCGACGATGAGCCGGCCCTGGCTTTCCGCCTTCTCGAGGAGCTTGTCCTGCTCGAACGCCTCGAACACGCCGAGCGCCGCCGCGCAGGCGACCGGATTGCCGGCATAGGTGCCGCCGAGGCCGCCGGGCTCGGGCGCGTCCATCATTCCGGCGCGGCCCACGACGCCGGCGAGCGGGAAGCCGCCGGCCAGCGACTTGGCCACCGTCATGAGGTCGGGCTCGACCCCCATATGCTCCATGGCGAACCATTTGCCGGTGCGCCCGAAGCCCGACTGGATCTCGTCGGCGATGAACACGATGCCGTGGTCGTCGCAGATCCTGCGCAAGGCCTTCATCAGCTCCCGGGGCGCGATATAGAAGCCGCCTTCGCCCTGCACCGGCTCGATCACGATGGCCGCGACGCGCGCGGGCTCGACATCCGACTTGAACAGCCATTCGATGGCGTGGATCGTGTCCTCGACCGTCACGCCCTTGTGGGCGACCGGGAAGGGCACGTGCCACACGCCGCCCGGGAAGGGACCGAACTTCGTCTTGTAGGGAACGACCTTGCCGGTCATCGCCATGGTCAGGAGGGTGCGGCCGTGGAAGCCGCCCTGGAAGCAGATGATGTCGCTGCGGCCGGTATGAGCGCGCGCGATCTTGACGGCGTTCTCCACCGCCTCGGCGCCGGTGGTGACGAACAGGCTCTTCTTCTCGCCCGAGATGGGCGCGATGGCGTTGAGCTTCTCGGCAAGCTCGATGAAGGGCGCGTAAGGCGCCACCATGAAGCAGGTATGGGTGAACGCGTCGAGCTGCTCCTGCACGCGCTTCATCACGGCGGGATGGCGATGGCCGGTATTGAGCACGGCGATGCCGCCGCCGAAATCGATATAGCGGCGGCCTTCGATGTCCCACAATTCGGAATCCTCGGCGCGCGCCGCGATCACCGGCGCGGCCATGCCAACGCCGCGCGAGACAGCCTTGCTGCGCCGTTCGATCCAAGCTTCGTTGAGGCCCTTGGCCGACGCCTTGACGTTCATGTTCTGATCTCCTCACGGGCAATGCTGCGGCGTTCTACCTCCATTGACCGGGGGGCGGCAAATGGATTCAATCCGGGCCATGCCGGGGTGCTCATGACCGACCTTATCCATCTGACCGCCAATGAAATCGTGTCGCGCCTGAGACGCGGAGAGATCACGCCGCTCGACTGTCTCGACGCGCTCGAGACGCGCATCGCGGTGGTCGACAAGACGGTGAACGCGCTGCCGACCTTGTGCTTCGAACGGGCGCGCGATCACGCCAGAACCCTGATGAAGAGGCCGGTCGGCGAGCGCGGGCGGCTCTCGGGTCTGCCCATACCGATCAAGGACCTCAACGACGTCGAGGGCGTGCGCTCGACCCAGGGCTCGCCGATCTTCGCCAATCGCATCGCCGGGGAATCGGACATTCTGGTCTCCCATCTCGAGGCCGAGGGCGGCATCGTCTATGCGATGTCGAACACGCCCGAATTCGGCGCCGGCGCCCACACCTTCAACGAAGTCTTCGGACGCACGCTCAATCCGTGGAACCTGTCGCGCTCGGCGGCCGGATCGTCGGGCGGCGCGGCGGCGGCGCTCGCCACCGGCATGGCCTGGGTGGCGCATGGCTCGGACATGGGCGGTTCGCTGCGCAATCCGGCGAGCTTCTGCGGCGTCGCCGGCATGCGCCCGTCGCCCGGGCGAGTGGCGGCCAGCGTCCACGGCAAGATCGACGGCACGCTCGGCGCCGAAGGGCCGATGGCGCGCAACGTCGAAGACTTGGCGCTGCTGTTCGACGCCATGACCGGCGCCGATCCGGCCGATCCCCTGTCGCTGCCGCGCGAGGACGTCTCCTATCTCGCCGCGGCACGATCGGGCGAAAGGCCGAAGCGTGTCGCCTTCAGCCGCGATCTCGGCATCACGCCGGTCGATCCGGAAGTCGCGGAGATCGTCGAGCGCGCCGCCTGCAAGCTCGCGGAGGCCGGCGTCGCCGTCGAGGAGGCGCAGCCCGATCTCAGGGAAGCGCATGACTGTTTCCAGGTGCTGCGCGCGCTCGCCTTCGCCACCGGCCTCAAGCCGCTCTACGACAACCATCGCGACAAGCTCAAGCCCGAGGTCGTCTGGAACATCGAGAAGGGCCTGGCGCTCGGCGTGGCGGAGATCGCGCGCGCCGAGATGCAGAGGGGCGCGATGTTCCGGCGCATGCGCGAGTTCTTCGGGCGGTACGACCTGATCCTGTGCCCGGCGACGATCGTGGCGCCGTTCCCGGTCGAGCAGCGCTATGTCGGCGAGTGCGCCGGCCATGCATTCGCGACCTATATCGACTGGCTGGCCATCGTCTATGCGTTCACCAACGTCGCTTCACCAGCGATCTCGATCCCGGCGGGCTTCACCAGGGAGAAGCTGCCGGTCGGCATCCAGATCGCGGCACCCTGCCGCGGCGAAGCCCGCCTGCTCGCCGCTGCGAAGCTTCTGGAGGACCTGCTCGGGCTCGGCCGGATCACCCCGATCGATCCGCGGCCCGGCCATTAGCGAAAGACAGAGACAAGCCCGATGAACATCCTGAAGCCCTTCATGTCCTGCGCTCTCCTGCTGGCGGCTTTCGCCGTCCAGCCGGCGGCCGCCTTCGACTGCGCCAAGGCGCGCAGCACCGTCGAAAAGGCGATCTGCGCCGATGCCGCGCTCAAGGCGGCGGACGACGCGATGGCGAAAGCCTATGTGGAGCTGCGCAATTCCATCACCGGTCCCGACCGCAAGGTGCTCGGCGCCGCGCAGAGCAAATGGCTGAAGGCGCGCGAGGACGGTTGCGGCTATCAGCAGGGGGCCGAGCTCAGGGACTGCATCCTGAGCCGCACGGTGGAGCGCCGCCGCCTGCTCGCCGCGGAGCCCGAAAGCGGACCGGGCACCGGTTCCCGGCTCATGCCGGTCTTCGTCCAGCAGGACGGTGACGCGCATCACTACGATGTCGACTATACGCTGCTCAAATTCGTCAAGCCGAAGGCGCGCGGCGAAAGCCTGTTCAACGCGGAAGTCGGCAAGCTGATCAAGGACGCGCCGCTGGCGCGCGAGAAGGACGCGGCGCCGGAGGGCATGACCTACATGGCCCACATGTCCCTGGCGCTCACCTATGCTTCGCCGAAACTGCTGTCGGCGCAGATCGAGGGCTGGACGTTCAGCGGCGGCGCGCATGGCAATGGCGGCACGTGGGGGCTCACCATCGATCTCGCCCGCGGCGCCGCGCTGAAAGCCGCCGACCTGTTCGACGGCAAGGCGGTCCAGTCGCTGAAGGGCGAATGCGTCAAGCAGATCCTGGCGCAGAAGAAGGAGAAGCTCGCGGGCGAGGATTTCGATCCGGCGAATGACCCCATCTACAGCGAGCAGACCGTGGTCGAGCATCTGAACGCCCTCGACCGCTGGAGCTTCTGGAAAGACAAGGCGGCGGTCACCTTCGACGCCTATTCGATCGGCTCCTATGCGGAAGGATCGTATAAATGCGACTTCGCCATGGACAGCCTGCGCAAGCTCGCCAAGCCGGGCGCCCGGTTGCCGGAATAGGAGAACGAGATGCTCGATCACGTCGGATTTGCGGTTGCGGACTATCGGAAAGCCAAGGCGTTCTACGAGAGGGCGCTCGAGCCTCTCGGCATCGGTCTCGTGATGGAGATCGCGCCGGAGCAGGCCGCGGGCGACGCCCATGCCGGCTTCGGCGAGGACCGGAAGCCCTATTTCTGGATCGGCACCGGCGACAAGCCGAAAGGCGGCCAGCATGTCGCCTTCGCCGCCGACAACCGCGAGGCGGTCGATGCGTTCCATGTAGCGGCGATCGCCGCCGGCGGCCGCGACAATGGCGCGCCCGGCCTCAGGCCGCATTACCACGCCGACTATTACGGCGCCTTCGTCCTCGATCCCGACGGCAACAATATCGAAGCCGTCTGCCACCGGCCGGAATGAGCCTTGCCGCATCGGCTGCTGCCGCCTCCTGGCAGGATGATCGCAAGTCCGATCTTGCTCCGACGGGATGCCGGCGGTAGCCTCCATTTGTCGAAAAAGACGTGTCGGTAGGTTTGCCCGATGCTTCCCGGCCCCGCCCGGGAGGTTCTGACCCGACGGCCCGGCTCTGCCGGCCATGGAGTCCCACGACCTGCAACGCCGGACCAGCCAGCCCGGTGCATGAAAGGACGTGTGAACATGAAGCAACATATCTCCCTCATCACTCTCGGCATCGCGGACGTCGCGCGCTCGCGGCGCTTCTATGGGGAAGGCTTCGGCTGGCGGCCGGCCTTCCAGAACGACGAGGTCACGTTCTACCAGGTCAATGGATTCGTCTTCGGAACCTGGCTGACACATCGGCTTGCCGACGACATGCGGCGGCAGGATCCTTCGCAGTCGGGCGCCTTCGCGCTTGCGCATAATGTGCCGGCGGCCGAAGACGTGGCGCCCGCGATCGAAAGGCTGGTGCGCTTCGGCGCCAGGCTGCTCAGGCCGGCGGAAGCCCCGGCGCATGGCGGATTGCGCGGCTATGTCGCCGATCCCGACGGCCATGCCTGGGAGATCGCGTGGAATCCGGATTGGCGCATGAGCCCGGAAGGCTATGTGACCTTCGGCATCTGAGGCGGCACGAGCCGCTTGCCCACGAAACGTCCTGCCGGAGCGAGGATTGGATCACGTGACGCGCGACGCATTGCCTTGAGCGCGCTTCGCACCTATCGTCGGCTGCATGGAAGCCGTCTATTACGAAGCCTTCGGACAGCCGCCCGTCATCGCCCGGCTCGAAGATCCCACACCCGGCGCCGACGGCGCCGTCGTCAAGGTGGAGGCGACCGGCCTCTGCCGCAGCGACTGGCATGGCTGGATGGGACATGATCCCGACATCAGGCTGCCGCATGTGCCGGGCCACGAGCTCGCCGGGACCGTCGTGGCGACGGGAAAGAACGTCAGAGCCTGGCGCCCGGGGATGCGCGTGACCGTACCCTTCGGCGGCGGCTGCGGGACGTGCCTGGAATGCGCCAGCGGCAATCACCAGGTGTGCGAGCGGCAATTCCAGCCGGGCTTCACCGCCTGGGGATCCTTCGCCGATCTCGTCGCCATCGACTTCGCCGACACCAATCTGGTCGGCCTGCCGGACGAGCTTTCCTCGGTCACCGCGGCGAGCCTCGGCTGCCGGTTCGCCACCTCGTTCCGCGCCATTGTCGATCAGGGGCGCGTCGGACCCGGAGAATGGGTGGCGGTCCATGGCGCCGGTGGAGTCGGCCTCTCGGCGATCATGATCGCCGAAGCGCTGGGCGCCCGGGTCATCGCCATCGATATCGCCGCCGACAAGCTCGACCTGGCGCGACGCGTCGGCGCCGACCGGTGCATCGATGCGGCCGAGAGCCGGGACGTCGTCGGCGCGGTGAAGGAGATCACCAAAGGCGGCGCTCACGTGTCGCTCGACGCGCTCGGCTCGCCCGTGACCAGCTTCAACTCGATCGCCTGCCTGCGCCGGCGCGGGCGGCACCTGCAAGTCGGCCTGATGCTCGGCGAGCATGCGCGCGCCGCGATCCCGATGGACAAGGTCATCGCCCACGAGATCGAAATCCGCGGCAGCCACGGCATGCAGGCGCACCGCTATCCGGCGATGCTCGACATGATCCGCAGCGGCAGGCTCGAGCCGGAAAAGCTCATCGGCAAGACGATCGGGCTCGCCGATGCGCCGTCCGCCCTGATGGCGATGGACGGCTTTGCCGGCACCGGCATCAGCGTGATCACATTTTAGAGCGCAGGGGATCAGCGCGAAGAGCGGCCTGCATCCGGGCGAGATAGGGCCGGCTGCAATCGCGATCGTCGCCGGGCCGGGGCATATCCCCCTCAGGGACGGCCAGGCCGCAGAGGGCCGCGACAGAAGCCAGGATGGAGCCCGGGTCTTCGATCATGTCTTCGTAATCCACGATCAGCGTGGTGCGGGGATAGCGGGAATGCAGGAACTCGATGAACTCGAAGGCCCAATCGATATATTCACCGATGCTGCCGAGGTCATAGGCGTGGGGATTGCCCTCAAAATAGTTCTTCTGATAGATCCGGAAGGCCAGGTCGTCGTGGCGCCGCCGCATGAAAACGAACCGGCAATTCGGCACCGCCGCCGAGAGGCGGATGACGTCCTTGAGCCCGCCGGGATGGGTATTGGTGAAAAGGCGCGCGCCTTGCGCCTTGTGCGCCAGCGCCTTGGCGTAGCGCTCGGCAAACAGCCCATCGAGGTCCGGCGGCAACGAGTTGATCGCCATCCTGGTGATGGTCCCGGCGAGCTGCGTCGTCTCGCGGACGGCCTTTTCGACGATGCCGTTCTCGTAACCGCGCCTTGTGTCCGGCAGGAGGGCCACCAACCTCTCGAGAGTGGTTTTGCCGGTGCGTGACGGCCCGGTGATGAAAAGTGAAACAGGCAGGCCTGGATCACCAGACTGCACAGGATGGCCGTCGATCGATCTGGCCATGGCAAGCAGACGCTTCCGGTTGGCGGCGTCGGCCGCATATTCTCCCTGCGGCCGCTTCAGGCTGTTGGCGAGGACGAGCTGCTCCCAGGCCTCCGCGTGGCTCGCCCTGCCGTCGAAGGCCCAGCCGCGCACAAACGCCGCCAGATAGCGTACTCTCTGCGGGCTGAGGGAGGTCTTCTGATGTTCTATCTTGTCCAGAGCGGCGAGAACGTCGAAGTCGATCAGGCGGTAAGGCAGACTGATCAGAAGGGAGAGCGTGGTGATACCGGCCTTTCCCTCGCTCACCATTTGCCCAAGCAGCGCCGCCGCCTCGCCGGACTCGCCCATCTGGTTCAGGCATTCCGCCAGAAGCCGCTTCGCCTCGACAACCGAGGGATCGGCGGCAAGGCATTGCCGAAAGGCGGCGACGGCGGCTTCATAATCGCGCTCCTGCCGGTGCGCCTCGCCCAGCAGGAGCAGAATATGAGGATCACCGGGACTGAGTTTCCGGGCGAGGTCGAGATGGACCATCGCGGCGCCGGTGTTGCGGAGCTTCAGATTCGTGGCGCTCAGGGCGGTGAGGAGTCGCCAGTCCACCGGGCACAGCATGGTGGCCTTGCTCAGGGGTGCCAGGGCGGCGGCGTGGTTATTTTGCTCCGCCAGCACCAGGCCGAGCGTGTGCAGGGCCGCGACGTAATCCGGATGGGATGCGAGGATCTCCTCGCATAGTCTTCTGGCTTCACCATGGTTGCGGGCGCGCCGATGAGCGTCGGCGATCTTGAGCTTGTCCGCCGCGGCGAATAAGGGGTCATCCGGATGGGCCATCGGCTACTCTTTGTTTTCCGTCGTCCAGCCAGGCGATAATTGCCACAGGCATCCTGCCCCGGAAAGGCCGCTGCGATGGTCGAAGCCAACCCGTCTGCTCTAAGCTCTCCGCTGGGTCATAATTTTCCGGATGTGTTGTATATTTGTGACAGTTCCGTCATACGGGTGCCTATAGTCAAGTACATGATATTACAGTGTATTTTATAAAGAAGAAACACCGCGTGAGATTCCGGCGCGGCGGGCCATACTTCCCTAGCGTGGAACTCGATGATACTTAAAGAGCTGGCGGTGAGGATTTCCAAGGGGAACGGTTAGATGAATCTCAAGCTCAGGTTGCTCTCGACCGTGGCAGCGGCTGCCATGATCACGGGTTTTGCCATGACCGGCGCCCGCGCCGCGGATGTCCTCGCCGAGCCAATGGCTCATGACTGGAGCGGTCTCTATTTCGGCGCCCATGTCGGCTATGGCGAAGCTTCCTTCGACGGATGCGTCGATTGTGGCGACGATTTGGATGCGGGTGAACTGGATCTGAGTGATTTTGTAGGCGGCGGCCATCTTGGCTACAATATCCAGATGGATTCGCTGGTTCTGGGCATCGAAGCCGATTTCACCTGGATGGGTTTCGACGATACGGTCAATGAAGCAGGCGGCGGCAGCGATCGCATTCTCGGTGATGTGGACTATCTTGCCAGCATCAGGGCGCGGGCGGGTTATGCGATGGATGAAATACTCTTCTACGCCACCGGCGGTGTCGCCTTCACCGAGGCGAAGTTCAAGGGCGTACAGCACGGGAATTTCGATAAGGCCAAGTTCATCGATGTCGGCGGTGTCGTGGGCGGC